>NZ_JBEYUW010000011.1:0-31701 GCF_040643735.1 Streptomyces sp. NPDC047085 | reverse complement strand
TCCTGACGCGCCCTGTAGAGCCCGACCCACCCTGAAAGCCCGACCCACCCTGAGAGCCCGACCCCGCTCTGAGGACCCGACGCACTCTGTAAGGCCCGATGCGCGGTGAAGGCCGGACGCGCTCTGTCGGGCCCGAGGCGCCCTGAAAGCCCGACGCGCTCTGAGGGCCCTTCGCGGGCCGGGGGTCGAAGAGCGCGCACACTGAAAGCCGAGGAGCACGCATGTCCAGCACGCTGTCCCGGGTCCGCGCCGCGTACGCCCGGATCGAGGCCGTCGGCCGCCCCGAGATCTGGATCGACCTGCGCCGGCGCGAGGAGGTCGAGGCGGAGGCGCGGGCGCTCGACACGCGGGTGGCCGCCGGGGAGCGCCTCCCGCTCGCCGGCCGGCTGTTCGCCGTCAAGGGCAACATCGACGTACGCGGACTGCCCACGACGGCGGGCTGTCCCGCGTACGCCTACGATCCCGCGTCGGACGCGCCGGTGGTCGCCCGACTGCGTGCGGCCGGTGCGCTCGTCCTCGGCACGACCAACCTCGACCAGTTCGCCACCGGCCTGGTCGGCACCCGCTCCCCCTACGGCGCCGTGCACAGCGTCCACGATCCGGAACGGGTCGCCGGCGGCTCCAGCTCGGGCTCGGCGGTCGCGGTGGCGCTCGGTGTCGTCGACTTCGCCCTGGGTACGGACACGGCGGGCTCGGGCCGGGTCCCGGCCGCCTTCAACGGCATCGTCGGCCTCAAGCCCACCCGGGGCCTGGTCCCGACGGTGGGCGTGGTCCCGGCCTGCGCCTCGATCGACTGCGTGACGGTGTTCGCACGTACCCTCCCGGAGGCCGAGCAGGCACTGGCCGTCATGGCGTCACCGCCCGCCCGCACGCCGCCGCCCCTGCCGCAGCGGGCCCCCGGCCCCTGGCGCATCGCGGTGGCACCGCTCGACCAGCTCGGCGAGCTGGACGAGGGCTGGGCGGGGGCGTACGAGGCTGCGGTGGCGCGGCTGGCCGGTGCGGGCGCGCGGGTGCGGGAGATCGACTTGAGCCCGTTCACCGAGGCCGCCTCGATGCTCTACGAGGGCGCGTTCGTGGCCGAGCGGTACACGGCCGTGGGCAGCTTTGTCGACAAGGTGCTCGGCGAGGGCGGCGAGGGTCTGGATCCCACGGTCGCCGGGATCATCAGCCGCGCCCGCGACATTCCCGCCCACCGGCTCTTCGCCGACCAGGACCGCCTGGCCGGCCTGCGCGCCCGCGCGCTCGCCGAGCTGGCCGACGCGGACGCCCTGCTCCTTCCCACCACGCCGGGCCACCCCACCCTGGCCGAGGTCGCCGCCGACCCTCTGGGCGCCAACGCCCGCCTGGGCCGGTTCACCAACTCCACGAACCTCTTCGACCTGGCGGCGGTCGCGGTGCCGGCGGGCGAGGTGAACGGCCTGCCCTTCGGCGTCATGCTGATCGGACCGGCGTTCACGGACGAACGCCTGGCCCGGATCGCGCAACCGCGCCCGCCCTTCGCCCCCTACCCCACCGACGAGTAGGCGACCACGCCGCGCAGCAACTGATCGACGGCCTTGCGCGCCGCCTTCGCGACGGTCGAGCCCTCCGCGGGAGACGCCGCCGAGATCTGCCCGAGCACGTCGATGACCTGCTTGCACCACCGCACGAAGTCACCGGCCGGCATCTCCGCCTCGCGCAGCACCTCGTCGAGCCCCTTCCCGGAGGCCCACATGTAGGCGGCCCAGGCGAACCCGAGATCCGGTTCCCGCTGGCCGACGCCCTCGGTCTGGTTGATCCGGAAGTCCTCCTCCAGGGCGTCCAGCCGGCCCCAGATCCGCACCATCTCGCTGAGGGCCGCCTTCGCCTTGCCCGAGGGCAGCTTGGGCGCCATCGCGTCGTCGCCGATGCGGGCCTCGTACACCAACGCGGAGACGCACGCAGCGAGTTCGGCCGGGGCGAGGCCCTCCCAGACGCCTGCGCGCAGGCATTCGCTGGCGAGCAGGTCGAGTTCGCCGTAGAGCCGGGCGAGCCGCTTGCCGTGCTCGGTGACCTCGTCGCCGCGCAGGTAGTCCAGCTCGGTGAGCAGGGCCACGATCCGGTCGAAGGTCCGCGCGATGGTGTTCGTGCGGCCCTCGATGCGCCGCTCCAGCTGCGAGGTGTCGCGCATCAGCCGGTGGTACCGCTCGGCCCAGCGGGCGTGGTCCTCACGGTCGTTGCACCCATGGCAGGGATGCGCGCGGATCGCGGTGCGCAGCCGGGCGATCTCGCGGTCGTCGGCGGCCTGCGAGCGCTTCTTGCGGGCCCGCTCCGGCGGGATGTGTCCGGCCTTGGTGCGCAGCGCGGAGGCGAGGTCCCGGCGGGACTGCGGGGAGCGCGGGTTGAAGGACTTCGGGATCCGCATCCGGTCCAGCGCCTCGACCGGCACCGGGAAGTCCATGGACGCCAGCCGCTTGACCTGCCGCTCGGCGGTCAGCACGAGCGGGCGCGGGCCGTCGTGATGCTCGAAGCCCCGGTGGCCGTTGGAGCGGCCCGCGGGCAGGCCCGGATCCAGCACCAGGGCCAGGCCCGCGTACTTGCCCGTCGGCACGTGGATGACGTCGCCCGGCTTGAGCTTCTCCAGGGCGACGGCGGCCTCCGCGTGCCGCTGGGCGGCGCCCTGCCGGGCCAGTTCGGTCTCGCGGTCCTTCAGCTCCCGCCGCAGCCGCGCGTACTCCTCGAAGTCGCCGAGGTGGCAGGTCATGGAGGCCTTGTAGCCCTCCAGGCCCTCCTCGTTACGCTGCACCTGCCGGGAGATGCCGACGACGGACTTGTCGGCCTGGAACTGCGCGAAGGAGGTCTCCAGCAGCTCGCGGGAGCGGTGCCGGCCGAA
The DNA here is from genome assembly GCF_040643735.1 of Streptomyces sp. NPDC047085. Lineage (NCBI taxonomy): Bacteria > Bacillati > Actinomycetota > Actinomycetes > Kitasatosporales > Streptomycetaceae > Streptomyces > Streptomyces sp. NPDC047085. The sequence continues at coordinate 28,850 of NZ_JBEYUW010000011.1, read as the reverse complement.
CTGCTCGACCAGGTTGACCGCCATGTTGTACGACGGTTTGAAGCTGGAGCGCAGCGGATAGGTGCGGGTGCCCGCGAGACCGGCCAGGTGCTCGGGGCTCATGCCCCGCTGCCACAGCACGACCGCGTGTCCCTCGACGTCGATGCCGCGCCGCCCGGCGCGCCCGGTGAGCTGCGTGTACTCGCCGGGGGTGATGTCGGCGTGCTGCTCGCCGTTCCACTTGACGAGCTTTTCCAGGACCACGGAGCGGGCGGGCATGTTGATGCCGAGCGCGAGGGTCTCGGTGGCGAACACGGCCTTGACCAGGCCCCGGACGAACAGCTCCTCGACGACCTCCTTGAAGGTCGGCAGCATGCCGGCGTGGTGGGCGGCGATGCCGCGCTCGAGGCCCTCCAGCCACTCGTAGTAGCCGAGGACGTGCAGGTCCTCGGAGGGAATGGTGGCGGTGCGTTCCTCGACGAGGGCGCGGACCTGTTCCCGCTCGTCCTCGTCGTTGAGCCTGAGGCCCGCGTACAGGCACTGCTGGACGGCGGCCTCGCAGCCGGCGCGGCTGAAGATGAAGGTGATCGCGGGCAGCAGGCCCTCGGAGTCGAGCCGCTCGATGACCTCGGGCCGTCCCGGTGTCCACACGCGCGAGCGCTGTCTGCGCTCCCGCTCGCGGTCGGCCTCGCGCATGGCCCGGCCGCGCCGGCGGTCCTGGTAGGAGGGCCGGCTGGCCTCCATGCGGGCGAGGCGGACGAGGTCGGGGTTGACGGCCTTCTTGTGGCCCTCGCCCTCCTCGAACAGGTCGTAGGTCCGGCGTCCGGCGAGCACGTGCTGGAACAGGGGCACGGGCCGGTGCTCGGAGACGATCACCTCGGTGTCGCCGCGGACGGTGTCCAGCCAGTCACCGAACTCCTCGGCGTTGGACACGGTCGCCGACAGTGACACCAGGGTCACCGACTCGGGCAGGTGGATGATCACTTCCTCCCAGACGGCGCCGCGGAAGCGGTCGGAGAGGTAGTGCACCTCGTCCATGACCACGTAGCCGAGGCCGAGGAGGGTCTGGGAGCCGGCGTAGAGCATGTTCCGCAGGACCTCGGTGGTCATCACGATCACGGGGGCGTCGGAGTTGATGCTGTTGTCGCCGGTGAGCAGGCCGACCATGCCGTCCCCGTAGCGGCGGCACAGGTCGGAGTACTTCTGGTTCGACAGCGCCTTGATGGGGGTCGTGTAGAAGCACTTCTTGCCCTGCCTGAGGGCGAGGTGGACGGCGAACTCGCCCACGATCGTCTTGCCGGAGCCGGTGGGCGCGGCGACCAGCACGCCCTTTCCGTCCTCGAGTGCCTGACAGGCCTCGACCTGGAAGTCGTCGAGCCCGAAGTCGTACATCTCGCGGAAGGACGCGAGCGCGGTGGCCTGCTCGGCTGCCCGCAGGCGGGCTGCCGCGTACCGCTCGGCCGGTGAGAGGTCCTCTGTCATCGTCTTTCGAGCGTACCGGGCCGCGCTGACAACAGGACGATCATTATCCGTTCCGCCCGCTGTGCGACCGGGCGCGCATGCGAGAGGGGCCGGACGGGAGATCCCGTCCGGCCCCTTGCCCATGCCGTTGCCCGTGGGCCGTGACCGGCCGCTCAGGTGATGTCGTCGTAGCCGTTGTACCGGGCCGACGGCGTCCCGTCGACGCCTCCGCCGACCTGCTCGGGCAGGGCCGGAGCGGCCGGGACGGGCTCCACGTCGCCGATGGACTGGGGCGTCAGGTCGAGGGAGGAGGCCTCGTCGTCGTCCAGCTCCGCGTCGGGGTTGGCACGCCCGCGGCGGCGGTCGTTGAGCAGGGCGATGCCGACGGCGATGAAGTACAGCACCACGATGGGGCCCGCGAGCGCGATCATGCCGAAGGGGTCGGTGGTGGGGGTCGCCACGGCACCGAAGACGAAGACGCCCATGACGACACCGCGCCACCAGCCGATCATGCGGCGCCCGGAGACGATGCCGACGACGTTCAGCATGACCAGCAGCAGCGGCAGCTCGAAGGCACCGCCGAAGATGAGGATCATCCGGACGATGAAGTCCAGGATCTTGTCCATCGGCAGGATGTTGGCCGAGCCCTCGGGCGTGATCCCGAGCAGCACCCGCATGCTGATCGGCAGGATCGTGTAGGCCAGCCACGCGCCGGCCAGGAAGAGCGGCACGGCCGCGGACACGAACCAGTACGTGTACTTGCGCTCGTGCCGGTGCAGGCCGGGCGCGACGAACGCCCACAGCTGGTAGAGCCAGATCGGGCTGGAGATGATCACGCCCGCCATGAAGCAGACCTTCACCGTGGTGGTGAAGGGCGACAGCAGGTCGGTGTACGCGATGACGGCGCAGTGGCCGCCGGTGGACTCACCGAGCCCCTTGGTGCAGCGCGGGACCGGATGCATGAGGAAGGACATCAGGTCCTGGCTGTAGAAGGCGACCACCACGGAGACGACCGTGATCGCCAGCATGCCCTTCGCGAGCCGGTTGCGCAGCTCACGAAGGTGCTCCACCAGGGGCATCCGCCCCTCGGGGTCCTTCTCTTTCTTGCGGGCAGACTTGAGCAACCCACGTCCTCATCTCGTGCGGCAGACCGGGAATCCGGCCGCGGGTCAGCGCTGGGTGGTGTCCGTCGGCTCGTTGACCGGGCGCGAGCTGCTCACGTCACCGGGGGCGGCCTGGATGGTGCGCTGGGCGGGAGGCTGCTCGCTGGTGTTGGGCGGGCCGGCCGGGGCGGAGGTGTTGTTCTCCTCCTTCATCGCCTTGGCCTCGCTCTTGAGGATGCGCGCGGACTTACCCAGGGAGCGGGCCATGTCCGGAAGCTTCTTCGCGCCGAAGAGCAGGAAGACGACGACGAGGATGAGAATGATCTCGGTAGGTCCGAGCCTTCCGATCATGAGTGTTTACCTTCTCACCGAGGCGGCTGGGTGGGGTGCTGTCCGACCTGTCGGACAAGTGTCCGAGTGGTCGTGCTGGCAGCGATCGTAACGCTCAGGGGTAAACGACGGGCAATCCCCTGGCGTACTCCCGGTCAGCGGTACGCGCCTCGCTCTTCGCACCGCGATCAGCAGCGTACCTGGCCCGGTGGGCAGCATGACAGGGCGAAGTGACGCAAACCGCTTGCATCATGGCACTCCTCGGCACCACCGCACGGGTCACAGCGTGTCCACGGCGCGGGCCGCGCTCACCGCCGCCCGCTCCAGCTCCTCTGCCGCCCTGTTGATCCGGCGCGCGGAGTCCGCGACCTGCAGCCCCAGGCGCCGCGCCTGAAGGAACACCCGGACGGCCAGCACCCCCAGGACGGCGAGACCCAGAAAACCCACAGCTACCGCGAACATCGGCCAGAACATGACGCCGAGCCTAGACCGTCCTACACCGTCGAGTGCAGCCGCAGGGTGCGCACCCCGCCGCCGGTCAGCAGCTCGACGATCCGCTCGCCGGCGGGCTTGCGCACCGAGGCTCCGCAGTCGGGGCAGGTGAAGGAGTAGAACGTCGTGCGGCTGCTCGCGCCGATGGCCAGGCGCAGGGCGCTCGCGGCGAGTTCGAAACGGCCCCGGCAGTCCGGGCAGCCCGCCTTGAACACCACCGGGACGACTCTCCTCATCCCGGCGAAGGCGGCCGCCACCGACATCTGACTCGCGTCCCTCGCACCGGACACCGGAGACTCGCTCAAAGGTCACGCTCCTCTTCTTCTGGTCGATCGCCTTCGGGGCGCCACAGCCGGTGTCGGGAGGCCGGCCGTGCTCACCCCTTCGGGCCGCCGCGCTCACCCACGCCCGAACCCGCTCGCACGCCGGGACCCCCCTGCCCCCTCGGCACCGGCGCGCCCCTGCGGCTCACCCCTGCCTCTCGTACGGCCCGTCCTGCACCCCGTGCGCCTCCGCCGGCGGGCCGTCGTAGGCCGCCAGCGCCTCGCGGGCCGCCTGCCGGGCGCTGTCGGCCAGCTCCGGCGGCGAGACGATCCGGCCGTCACGGCCCAGCCGCAGCGCCAGCCTGCGCAGCGACGCCGGGTCGGGGGTGCGCAAGGTGATACGCAGCCCGCCGTCGGGAAGCTCATCGGCGCTGTCGTGCGGGTAGTACTCGGCGACCCAGCGGCCGCCCGGGGCGACCTCGATCACCACCTCCGGGTCCTCCGCGGCCGGCTGCACCAGGGCCTCGGACAGGTCACGCAGCTCTATCTCGGGCGGCGCGGACGGCTCGTCCAGGATCCGGATCTCGGCGACCCGGTCCAGCCGGAAGGTGCGCCGCGCCTCGGAGCGCCGGCACCAGGCCTCCACATACGTGTGCCCGACGCTGACCAGGCGGATCGGGTCGATCTCCCGCTCGGTGACCTCGTCACGGGCAGGCGAGTAGTAGCGGATCCACAACCGGCGCCGCTCGGAGATCGCCCGGTCGACGTCCGCGAAGACCCCGCCCTCGGACTCGAACGTCACCGACAGCCGGGAGCTGGCCCCGGCCGCCTCACCGGCCGCCGCCTCCACCTTGGCCGTGGCCCGCAGCAGCGCCTGCCGGTCGCTCTCCCGCAGGCCCGGCAGGGTCGCCACCGCGCGGGCGGCCACCAGCAGGGCGGTCGCCTCGTCGGCGGCCAGCCGCAGCGGCTCGGCCGCCTCCTCGCCGAGCGCGGCCGGGTTGTGCCACCAGATGCGCTCGCCGTCGGTGTCGATGTCCAGCAGATCGCCGCCGCGGAAACTGGTGCCGCACATCGGCAGCAGGTCCAGGTCGGCGACCAGCTCGTCCTCGGTGATCCCGAAGGCGCGCGCGACGTCAGCGATCCGGGCGCCGGGCCGCTCCCGCAGATAGGTCACCAGCGAGAGCATCCGCCGGGTCTGGTCGATGGCGTTGACGGACCTGACCGGTTTTCCTGCCATGGTTTAGCTCCGCTCCCCCTCAGCCCTTGGCCACGGCACGCAGCCGGTCCACCACGTCCGCGCGCAGCTCGGCCGGCTCCACCACGACCACGTCCGGGCCGAACTCCACCAGCCAGGCGTCCAGGCCGTGCCCGTACGGAATCTCCAACTCGTCCCAGCCGTTCCCGAGTTCCCGGACCTCGGTGGCCTTCGCCCGAAGGGGGTAACCGGCACCGGAACGCAGCCGGATCAGCGCCGACCGGTCGGCTATCTCCCCGGCCCAGCCGGCGACGGTCTCGCGCACGGTGACGACATCGGGCACGGCAGCGGTGAACCCCGTACCGCGCGCACGAACCCTGCCGGTGATCCGGGACAGCCTGAAGACACGCTCGGCGCCCCGGTCACGGTCCCAGCCGGCCAGATACCAGTGCCCGCGCCAGCACTCCAGCGCCCACGGCTCCACATGCCGCGGCTCGGGGTGAGCGGCGGAGGCCTTGCGGTAGTCGAAGACGACCGGACGCCGGTCGCGCAGGGCCAGCATCAGCGGCTCGAACGCCGCCTCGTGCACCGGGATGCGCGGCTCCAGCGCACCGTGCGCCTCGTACGGGTCGACGTCTTCCGGCAGACCCGCGGCGCGCAGCTTCTGCAGGGCGCCGCTGGCCGCGCCGGCCAGGCGGGCCTGCTGCCACACCTTCGCGGCCAGCCCCAGGGCGGCGGCCTCCTCGGCGTCCAGGGTGATCGGGGGCAGCCGGTTGCTGTCACGGCGGGCCAGATAGCCGACCTCGCCGTCGAGGTTCTCGACGGTCGCGATCACCAGGCCCAGCTCGCGCAGATCGTCCTTGTCCCGCTCGAACATCCGGTTGAAGGAGTCGTCACTGCCCGCTTCGAGATAGGCCTCGATCGACCCGCGCAGCTCGCGCTTGCTGAGCGGCCGCCGTGTGCCGAGCAGACACAGCGCGAGGTTCATCAGCCGCTCGGCCTTGGCAATGGCCATCGACGCCCTTCGCTTCCTTAAGTGCTTCCGACCGACGACCGTACCGCTCCGAAGTGTCGCGGCAAAAGCCGAAGCAAAGAAGGTGCCCCGTTACGGACAGCGAAGACCAAAGAAGAAGGGCCCGCGCACACGGCACGGGCCCCACCTCGACCAGGTTCGGTCAGCGCTTGGCAACGCCCATCAGGTCGCAGACGAAGATCAGCGTCTCGCCCGGGGCGATCCGGCCGCCGGCGCCACGGTCGCCGTAGGCGAGGTGCGCCGGGATGACCAGCTGGCGGCGGCCGCCGACCTTCATGCCCTGCACACCCTTGTCCCAGCCCTGGATGACCTGGCCGACACCGAGCTGGAAGTCCAGCGGGGTGCCGCGGTTCCAGGAGGCGTCGAACTCCTCACCGGTGGAGAACGCGACGCCGACGTAGTGGACCTTGACGAAGTCGCCGGCCGCGGCGACCTCCCCGTCGCCCTCCCAGATGTCCTTGATCTCGAGGTCCGCCGGGGGCTCGCCGCCCGGGAAGTCGATCTCGGGCTTGTCGATGCTCACGTCAAAAGCTCCTGCTTGTGTACGACACGAAACACGGACAGTCTTTCATCCCCGCCGGTCCCCCGCCCGCCCTGGCCCACACCCGCCGCGGCCGAACGCTACATCGCCGCCAGGATGTCCACCGTGAACACCAGCGTCGACCCCTTCTCGATGACACCGCCGCTCGGCGGGGTGTCGCCGTAACCCAGGTCCGGCGGAACGACGATGAGGACCCGGCTGCCCACCTTCTTGCCGGTCACCCCCTGCGCCAGCCCCTTCACGACCTGCTGCATCTGCTCCACCGCGAACTGGCTCAGCCGGCCCGAACCATACGTCCGCTGGAACGTCTTGCCGCTGGCCCACACCAGGCCCTGGAACTGGCACAGCACCGTCTGCTCCGCCTTGACCTCGTCGCCGTCGCCCTCCAGGACGTAGTTCGACACCAGCTGCTTCGGCGGATCCGTCTTCGGGATCTTCACCGAGGGCACGCTGCCGTCGGTGTTCGTGCCGACCTTCGGCAGCGCGTCGTCCGTCTGCGGGACCGCCGTCCCCTTCACTGAACTCTTCGAGTTGAACGAGTCGATCAGATCGATGACGAACACCAGCGTGTCCGTGCCCTTGATACCCGCCTGCGGATTGCCCGACTTGCCGTAACCCCAGGTCGGCGGCACCGCGATCTGCACCCGGCTGCCCGTCTTCTTGCCCACCAGCGCATACCGCCAGCCATCGATGATGCTGCCCTGCGCGAGCTGCATCACCAGCGGACGGTGCCGGTCGTAGGAGTTGTCGAACACCTTCGCGGTGCTCCAGATCTGGCCCAGGTAGTTCGCCTGGATGAAGTCGTTCTCCGCGACCGTCCGGCCACCGCCCGCGATGACCGTCTTGACCGCCAGGTCCTTCGACGGATCACCCGTCCCCTTGGCGACCGTCGGCTTCTCACCGAACTTCGTGCCCGCCGTGATCGCCGGCAGCGGACCCTCCACGATCTTCGGCGGAGGCACCGCGGACGCCGACGCCGACGGTGACGCGCTGGCCTTGTCGGAGGAGGACTTGTCGTCACCGCACGCGGCGAGCGTGACCAGTCCGGCGGGAACGGCGGCGAGAAGGAGTGAACGTCGGCGCACGGAGATGCCTCGTAATCGGTCGATCTTGCGGATTGGCGTGCGCGCAACTCTACGACGCGAGAAGGGCGCCGTACGGGAAACGTACGGCGCCCGTGTGGCGTTCCGGCGACGACCCGCCCAAACGCTTGACACACCCCGGCGCGTCACATTCCGGCGATCAGCTTCTCCACCCGGTCGTCCACCGAACGGAACGGGTCCTTGCACAACACCGTCCGCTGCGCCTGGTCGTTGAGCTTGAGATGCACCCAGTCCACCGTGAAGTCCCGCCGCTGCTCCTGCGCCCGCCGGATGAAGTCACCGCGCAGCCGGGCCCGAGTGGTCTGCGGAGGAACCGACTTGCCCTCGAAGATCTTCAAGTCGTTGCAGATCCGCGCGGCTTGCCCCTTGCGCTCCAACAGGTAGTACAGGCCACGACGGCGGTGGATGTCGTGGTAGGCGAGGTCTATCTGAGCGACCCGCGGATGCGACATCGTCATGTTGTTCTTCGCCCGGTACCGCTCGATGAGCTTGTACTTCATCACCCAGTCGATCTCGGTGCCGATACGGTCGAGTTCCTCGGTCTCGATCGCGTCCAGCGTACGACCCCACAGCTCCAGCACCTGCGCGACCGTACCCGTACGAATACCCCGACGGTCGCAGAAGTCCACGGCCTTGTCGAAGTACTCGCGCTGCACCTCCAGCGCCGACGCCTCCCGGCCACTGGCCAGCCGCACCTTGCGCCGGCCCGTGATGTCATGACTCACCTCACGGATCGCCCGGATCGGGTTCTCCAGCGTGAGATCACGCATCACCGTGCCCGCCTCGATCATGCGCAGCACCAGATCCGTGGCGCCGACCTTCAGCAGCATCGTCGTCTCGGACATGTTCGAGTCACCCACGATGACATGCAGCCGGCGATAACGCTCGGCGTCCGCGTGCGGCTCGTCCCGGGTGTTGATGATGGGCCGGGAACGCGTCGTCGCCGACGACACACCCTCCCAGATGTGCTCCGCACGCTGACTCACGCAGTACACGGCGCCACGCGGAGTCTGCAGCACCTTGCCCGCACCGCACAGCAGCTGCCTCGTCACCAGGAACGGGATGAGGATGTCCGCGAGCCGGGAGAACTCCCCGTGCCGCGCCACCAGATAGTTCTCGTGGCAACCGTAGGAGTTGCCCGCCGAGTCCGTGTTGTTCTTGAAGAGGTAGACGTCGCCCGCGATTCCCTCCTCGTGCAGGCGTCGTTCCGCGTCCACCAGGAGTCCTTCGAGAATGCGCTCGCCGGCCTTGTCGTGAGTGACCAGTTCGATCACATTGTCACATTCGGGTGTCGCGTATTCCGGATGTGAGCCCACGTCGAGATACAGCCGGGCACCGTTTCGCAGAAAGACATTGCTGCTGCGGCCCCATGACACGACACGGCGGAAGAGGTACCGCGCCACCTCGTCAGGAGACAGACGGCGCTGTCCCCTGAACGTGCACGTGACACCGTACTCGTTCTCCAGCCCGAAAATGCGGCGGTCCATGAGTGAACATTACGCCCGATCCCCTGACCTGAAACGGGGTTCGGCAGCACGATTTGGATCATTTTCCGATGAAGCCGCAACAACCCCGCCCCGCACGGGAGCTGCGAGGACCCGCCCCGTCGCCAGCAGAACCAGCAACGACACGCCCCCCGCCACCCCCGGCACCGCGAACCCCCACAGCGCCCCACCGGCCTCCACCACCGGCCCCGCCAGGCCCGTCCCCACCGACGCACCCACCGTGAACGTCGTCACAAGCCACGAGAAAGCCTCGGTGACCGTACCGCTCGGCGCATGCCGGTCCACGATGATGAACGCACACGCGATACACGGAGCCAGAAACACCCCCGCCACCACCGTCAGCACCACCATCGCCACCGCACCCGGCATCAGCATCAACGGCAGATAACACACCGCCAGAAGCGCCACCAGCACCCGCAGTCGCCGCTCCGGCGTCCCGCTCCACCGCCGCGCCCCGTACACCGTGCCACCGAACAGCGCCCCGAGGCCCAACGCGGCCATCAGCCAGCCGTACACCGCGTCACCCCCGTGATCATCCGCGTACGGGATCGCGGCCACCGTGATCGAACCCATCGCGATCCCGACGAACAAAAAGGCGGCCAGCACCACCAGCAGACCCGGCGAACGCAGAGCGCCCAGCCAGTGCGCCTCACGCGGAGCCGAACGCCACGCGCTCGAGGGCGCCGAGACCACCACGGAGAGCGCACCCAGGACACCCACGGCGTTCAGCACCAGCAGCGCCGCACGCTCCGACCACAACGACACGCACAGCGTCACCAGCAACGGGCCGACCGTGTACATCACCTCCTGCGCCACCGCATCCATCGCGTACGCCGTGTGCACCTGCTCCTCACGACGCAGCACCGACGGCCACAGCGCCCGCAGACCGCCCTCCAGCGGCGGCGTGAACAGACCCGCACCCGCGACAGCGACATACGCGAGCGGCAGCGGGTCGATGCCGGAGAAGGCGAAGGCCGACATCGCGAGGGCCGAAAGGACCGCGGCCGGAAGCTGAACGCGCGGCTGACCGTGCAGGTCCACAAGCCGGCCCAGCACCGGCTGGCCCACCGCGTTGGCCACCCCGTACACGGCCGCCAGCGCACCCGCCAGGCCGTACGTGCCCCCCTGCGCCCGGACGAACAGCACCAGAGCGATCGCCGCCGTAGCGTTGGGCAGACGGCCCACCAGGGTTCCGGTGAGCAGCCGCAGCGCGTGTCTCGCCCTGAGGATCTCCAGGTATCCCGTGGCCATGTCCTGCCCCTCACCAACCGCCCCGGAAGCCCCGAAGCCCACAAGTGTTACGTATAACGTCCTCTCCCATACGTACCATGTGCGCTGTTCACACGTCCAGACGAAGGAGCGCACCCACGGTGGCACGCAGCAGCACGCGCCCGACCAGCCGTGACGTCGCCCAGGCAGCCGGAGTCTCCCAAGCGGCCGTCTCACTCGTCCTGGGCGACAAATGGCGCGGCCGCGTCTCCGAAACGACCGCCGAACGCGTACGAGAAGCCGCACGCGACCTCGGCTACCGGCCCAACCTCGCCGCCCGCAACCTCCGCCTCGGCCGCACCCGCACCGTCCTCCTCGTCGTCCCCGCCCTGACGACCGAATTCTTCGCCGGCGTCTACACCGGCGCCGCACGCATCGCCGCCCAGCACGGCTTCGGAGTCGTCCTCTACCCCTCCCCCGAAGGTATCGGCCCCGCCCGCGACCCCTTCGCCTCCGCACAAGCCGCCCTCGACGGCGTCATCGCCTCCTCCATGGCCGCCGACGCCCTCACCGCCATCCGCGGCGACCAACTCCCCCTCGTCATGCTCGACAGCGACCCAGAAGGCAGCCTCGGCGCCGCCACCGTCAACCTCGACATCGCCGACGGCGTCCGCCAGGTCACCGAACACCTCCTCGGCCTCGGCCACCGCCACATCCTCCACCTCGCCGCCGACGTCCCCTCCTGGACCTTCGAGGTACGCGCACGCGAACTCGCCGCACACATCGCCGCCGTCCCCGGCACCGAAATCCGCACCGCCCGAGCCCCCATCTCCATCGAAGGCGCCCGCACCGCCACCGAGACCGCCCTCACCACCCCCGGCCCCCGCCCCACCGCCATCGTCTGCGACGACGACAAACTCGCCGCCGGCGCCTACAAGGCCCTGCGCCGCCTCGGACTCAGAATTCCCGACGACGTCTCCGTCACCGGCCTCGACGACCTCGCCCTCGCCACCGCCATCGACCCCGAACTGACCACCGTCCGTCTGGACGCCGAGCTCTTCGGAGAACGCGGCATGCAAGCCCTCCTGGCCGTCCTGGAAGGCCGCGAACCAGAGAACGGAGACATCCCCGTCGAACTCGTCGTACGGGCCTCCACGGCACCACCAGGGCGTCCATAGAGGCCCGGAAACCACAGGTGCCCCGGCCGGAAAACCGGCCGGGGCACCACAGAGCGGGAAGGAGAGCAGGAACGAATCACTCCTCGTCGGAGCCCTCGTCGTCGGAACTCTCCGCCTCCGTCGCCGCACCCTCCGCCTCCAGCAGACGGGAAAGCTGACGACCCACGATCCGCTTGAACTTACGCTTCTGCGGCCGCGTACGATCCAGCACCGCGACCTCCAGGCGCTCCGCGGGAATCTCCCGCTCACTGCCATTGGTGTCACGGGACAGCGCCTGCACCGCCAGCTTGAGCGCCTCGGCCAGACTCATACCGTCACGATGCCGCTGATCCAGGAAACTGCTGATCTGCTCGGCATTGCCACCCACCGCGACCGAACCGTGCTCGTCCACGATGGAACCGTCATGCGGCAGCCGGTAGATCTGGTCACCCTCCGGCGTCTCACCGACCTCGGCCACCACCAGCTCCACCTCGTACGGCTTCTCCGCCGCCGAAGAAAAGATCGTGCCCAGCGTCTGCGCGTACACGTTGGCCAGACCACGCGCCGTGACATCGTCACGGTCATAGGTGTAACCCCGCAGGTCGGCGTACCGCACACCACCGATACGCAGGTTCTCGTACTCGTTGTACTTACCGGCGGCCGCGAAACCGATCCGGTCATAGATCTCGCTGAACTTGTGCAGCGCACGGGACGGGTTCTCACCGACGAACACGATGCCGTCGGCATACTGCAGCACAACCAGGCTGCGGCCACGAGCGATGCCCTTACGGGCGTACTCCGCCCGGTCGGCCATGGCCTGCTGAGGTGAGACATAGAACGGCGTCGACACCGGTTATCCGTCCCTTTCTGTCATGGTCACTGGATCACCTTGATAAGAACCGGACCCGCACTCAGAGCAGGGCGGCCTTCGGGCCGTCCGGCTCCTCCAGACGCCGCTGCAGCACCCCACGGGAGAGCTCCGACGCCTCGTCCTCGGTCAGCCGGCGGAAGCCGTCCTCAGTGATCACGGTGATGATCGGGTAGATCCGGCGGGCGACATCGGGACCACCGGTCGCCGAGTCGTCGTCAGCCGCGTCGTACAGAGCCTGCACCACCAACGTCGTGGCCTGCTCCTCGGTCAGATCGTCACGGAACAGCTTCTTCATCGCACCCCGCGCGAACAGCGAGCCCGAACCCGTCGCCGCGAAGTTGTGCTCCTCCGAACGACCACCCGTGACGTCGTAGGAGAAGATGCGCCCCTTCTCCCGGTCCACGTCGTACCCCGCGAACAACGGCACCACGGCAAGACCCTGCATCGCCATGCCGAGGTTGGACCGGATCATCGTCGACAACCGGTTCGCCTTGCCCTCCAGCGACAGCTGCGCACCCTCGACCTTCTCGAAGTGCTCCAGCTCCAGCTGGAAGAGCTTCACCATCTCCACGGCCAGACCGGCCGTGCCGGCGATACCCACCGCCGAGTACTCGTCCGCCGGGAACACCTTCTCGATGTCCCGCTGCGCGATCACATTGCCCATGGTCGCCCGGCGGTCACCCGCGAGCACCACACCCCCGGGGAACGTCACCGCGACGATCGTGGTGCCGTGCGGCGCCTCGATCACACCCTTCGTGGGCGGCAGCTGCCGATTGCCGGGCAACAGCTCCGGCTGGTGCTCGGAGAGAAAGTCCATGAACGAAGCGGACCCAGGCGTCAGGAAGGCAGCTGGTAGACGCCCGGTGCCACGAGTGTTGGCTTCCACGAGTTTCCTTCCAGATAGGTAGCGGCCCGGCGAGCGACATCGGGGTCGTCCCTCAGCTTGCCGATCGCCGAATTGCAGTTGAAGCACAGTACGCCACGGACCCTACCCGTCCTGTGGCAGTGATCCACATGCACAGCCGGGGCGTCCAGGCAGATCGAACAAAGCCCCCGCTGGGAGGCCACCATCGCGTCGCGCTCGGCTTCGGTCAGGCCGTAGTTGCGCTTCAGGTGCTGCGCCCGCCCCTTCACCGCCTTGCACGCCTTGCACAGGGTCCCTAAACCGTCTGAGGCGCTGCGATTCCGCGTCCATTCACTGTGAGGCTTGATCTCGCCACAGGTGCGGCAGTACTTGTGCCCTTCGGGCACCTCCACTCGGGGGCGCACGTTGAGCCCCTTGGTCAACTGCCTCTGTTGGTGATATGCGGACGCGCACTCCCGGCAGTAGGCCTGCAAGCCGTCACGCATCGACTTGTTCTTCGCGAACGCTGCTCGCGGCTTGTGCTCCTTGCACCGCGAGCAGCGCTTCGCCTGTCCTTCATTCGCCAACCCGAGCACCCCCGATGCCTTCGATTCGAAGGCTACTCGCCGCCCTTCTGAACGAAACTTCGAACGAAGTCCTCTGCATTCTCCTCGAGGACATCGTCGATCTCGTCCAGAACCGAGTCCACGTCGTCGCTCAGCTTCTCGTGTCGCTCCTTGAGGTCCTCGGAGGCCTGCGCGTCCTGCGCCTGCTCCTCGACCTCTTCGGTGGAACGTGTGGCCTTCTGCTGGCCGCCGCCGGTGTCCTTGGTTGCCATAACCCTCACCCCGCTCAGTTCGCCCGACATGGTCGACGGGTCGGCATTGCTGCCGATCGGTGATGATCAGACCCTACAAGCCGGGTCCGACATCGGCCCCGCAGTTTCGACAACGTACGGGGACCACCTCGATGATTCCCGGGCGGTGGGATTTCCACCCTGTCCGCCCGGGGTGGTGCGCATGCCTGCTGGTGGTGCTCAGTTTCCGGACAGGACCCTGACCAGGTCTTCTGCCGTTCGGCAGCGGTCCAGCAGTTCCTTGACGTGATTTCGCGTTCCGCGTAGTGGTTCGAGGGTTGGAACGCGCTGGAGGGAGTCGCGGCCGGGGAGGTCGAAGATGACGGAGTCCCAGGAGGCCGCGGCGACGTCGTCGGCGTACTGCTCGAGGCAGCGGCCGCGGAAGTAGGCGCGGGTGTCCTCCGGGGGCTTGGTGCGGGCCCTGTCGACCTCGGACTCGTCCAGGAGTCGCTTCATGCGTCCGCGGGCGGCGAGGCGGTTGTAGAGGCCTTTCTCGGCGCGTACGTCGGCGTACTGGAGGTCGACGAGGTGGAGCCGTGCGGCGTCCCAGTCGAGGCCGTCGCGGCGGCGGTAGCCCTCCATCAGTTCTCGCTTGGCGACCCAGTCCAGTTCCCCTGCGAGGCTCATGGGGTCGTTCTCGAGCCGGTTGAGGGTGTCTTCCCAGCGGGTGAGGACGTCCTTGGTCTGGTCGTCGGCGTCGGCTCCGTAGCGTTCTTCGACGTATTTGCGGGAGAGCTCGTAGTACTCCATCTGGAGTTGTACGGCTGTGAGGGTCCTGCCGCTGCGCAGGGTGACCAGTCGCTTCAGTGAGGGGTCGTGGGAGACCTGGTGGAGGGTGCGTACGGGCTGGTCGACGGCGAGGTCGACGGCGATGAAGCCGTCTTCGATCATGGACAGGACGAGTGCGGTGGTGCCGAGCTTGAGGTAGGTGGAGATCTCGGAGAGGTTGGCGTCGCCGATGATCACGTGGAGTCGGCGGTATTTTTCGGCGTCGGCGTGGGGTTCGTCCCGGGTGTTGATGATGGGGCGCTTGAGTGTCGTCTCCAGGCCGACCTCGACTTCGAAGTAGTCGGCGCGCTGGCTGAGCTGGAAGCCGTGTTCGTGGCCGTCCTGGCCGATGCCGACGCGGCCGGCGCCGGCGAAGACCTGGCGGGAGACGAAGAAGGGGGTGAGGTGGCGCACGATGTCCGAGAAGGGGGTTTCCCGCTTCATCAGGTAGTTCTCGTGTGTGCCGTAGCTGGCGCCCTTGTTGTCGGTGTTGTTCTTGTAGAGGTGGATGGGCTGGGCGCCGGGGAGCTGTGCGGCTCGTTCGGCGGCTTCGGCCATGATGCGTTCGCCGGCCTTGTCCCAGAGGACGGCGTCGCGGGGGTTGGTGACTTCGGGGGCGCTGTATTCGGGGTGGGCGTGGTCGACGTAGAGGCGTGCGCCGTTGGTGAGGATGACGTTGGCGAGGCCGATGTCCTCGTCGGTGAGCTGGCTGGCGTCGGCGGCCTCGCGGGCGAGGTCGAAGCCGCGGGCGTCGCGCAGTGGGTTTTCTTCCTCGAAGTCCCAGCGGGCCCGGCGGGCCCGGTGCATCGCCGCTGCGTAGGCGTTGACGATCTGGGATGAGGTGAGCATGGCATTGGCGTTGGGGTGGCCGGGGACGGAGATCCCGTACTCCGTCTCGATGCCCATTACTCGCCGTACGGTCATGCGGCCCTCCTTGCCCGGCGGCACCCTCGGTCGTGGGCGCCGCTCACGTACCGCTGGCGCTCCGGTGCGTGTGCGGTGCCCGTCCCCGCACTGCGCGACTCGGCGGTAGGAAAGAGCCTAGAACGCCTTTGCGCTGGTGGGGAGATCATTTGCGTCATTGCCTGCTTGGTCGTGGCCTGAAAAGCAGGAGGCTGCGGGTGCCCGTCGAGGGCACCCGCAGCCGCCCTGTCGTTACAGGTACTGACCAGTATTGGCCACTGTGTCGATGGAGCGTCCGGTGTCGGCGCCCTGCTTTCCGGTGATGAGGGTGCGGATGTAGACGATCCGTTCGCCCTTCTTGCCGGAGATTCGGGCCCAGTCGTCGGGGTTGGTGGTGTTGGGGAGGTCTTCGTTCTCCTTGAACTCGTCCACGCAGGCTTGGAGGAGGTGGGAGACGCGGAGGCCCTTCTGGTTCTTTTCGAGGAAGTCCTTGATGGCCATTTTCTTGGCGCGGCCCACGATGTTTTCGATCATGGCGCCGGAGTTGAAGTCCTTGAAGTAGAGGACTTCCTTGTCGCCGTTGGCGTAGGTGACTTCCAGGAAGCGGTTTTCCTCGGATTCGGCGTACATCTGCTCGACCGCCGTCTGGATCATGCTCTGGACGGTGGTGGTCTTGTCGCCGCCGTGTTCGCCGAGGTCGTCGGCGTGCAGGGGGAGGCGTTCGGTGAGGTACTTGCCGAAGATGTCCTTGGCTGCCTCGGCGTCGGGACGCTCGATCTTGATCTTCACGTCGAGTCGGCCGGGGCGCAGGATGGCGGGGTCGATCATGTCCTCTCGGTTGGAGGCGCCGATGACGACGACGTTCTCCAGGCCCTCGACGCCGTCGATCTCGGCGAGGAGCTGCGGGACGATGGTGTTCTCGACGTCCGAGCTGACGCCGGAGCCGCGGGTGCGGAAGAGGGATTCCATCTCGTCGAAGAAGACGATCACGGGGGTGCCTTCGCTGGCCTTCTCACGTGCGCGCTGGAAGACGAGGCGGATCTGCCGCTCGGTCTCGCCGACGTACTTGTTGAGGAGCTCGGGTCCCTTGATGTTGAGGAAGAAGCTCTTGCCGGCGGCTTGTCCGGTGACCTCGGCGACCTTCTTGGCGAGCGAGTTGGCGACGGCCTTGGCGATGAGTGTCTTGCCGCAGCCGGGGGGGCCGTAGAGCAGGACGCCCTTGGGCGGGCGCAGCTCGTGCTCCTTGAAGAGGTCGGGGTAGAGGTAGGGGAGCTCGACGGCGTCGCGGATGGCCTCGATCTGGTTGCCGAGTCCGCCGATGGCTTCGTAGCCGATGTCGGGGACTTCTTCGAGGACGAGTTCTTCGACTTCGCTCTTGGGCACGACTTCGTAGACGTAGCCGGAGCGGGGTTCGAGGAGCAGGGCGTCGCCGGCGCGGATGGTGACGTCCAGCAGGGGCTCGGCGAGCCGTACCACTCGTTCTTCGTCGGTGTGGCCCAGTACGAGGGCGCGTTCGCCGTCCTCGAGGATTTCCTTGAGGGTGACGATGTCGCCGACGCGCTCGTATTCCATGGCTTCGACCACGTTGAGCGCTTCGTTGAGCATGACTTCCTGGCCGCGCCTGAGGTCTTCGAGTTCGACGCTCGGGCTGACGTTGACGCGGAGTTTGCGGCCGCCGGTGAAGATGTCGGCGGTGCCGTCTTCGTTGGCTTGCAGGAAGACTCCGAAGCCGGCCGGTGGCTGGGCGAGCCGGTCGACTTCTTCTTTGAGGGCCACGATCTGGTCGCGGGCCTCGCGGAGCGTGTTGGCCAGTCGTTCGTTCTGCGCGGAGACGCCGGCCAGGTTGGTCTGCAGCTCGACGATCCGCTCTTCGAGAATCCTCGTGTGTCGCGGAGAGTCGGCGAGCTTGCGTCGCAGGACGGCGATCTCCTGCTCAAGGTAGGCGATCTGCCCGGCCGGGTCGTCGGACCCTCGTCCCGGGCGGATGCCGCGGTTCATGTCGTCGTCGTGGGCTGCCACGGTCCTCACCTCCTCCAAGGGGAGCTGGACGCTTCCAGACCCTACCTGGGTGGGTGTCGATTGAAACCCCTAGATCACAAAGACTGTCAAGGTGTGTCGTCGGTCACCCGGTGCGTCCCCCCTCGCACGGAGGGGATACCCACTCAACGTGATTCGGAAGCGACTTGTTCCTGGCCGGGGATGGTCAAAACCCTTCGGGACTGGCTGGAGTTGTCCGTTCCAGGCCGGTCGGCCGGTTCGCGGGCATGACTGAGGGCGCTCGTACGATCATCACGCAGAGCGACGGTTGGGGTGGGCGGTGTCACGTCCGGGGTGGCCTGAAGTGATCGCTCCGGCGCCCCGGGGCTGTCTCTCCCGGTCGTGCGCGTCTACCCGAGGGGGCGTGGGAGGAAACACCGCACCCCGTCGCGGTCGGCGCGAAAGCGGGCGGAGGTAGGGTCGGGATGTTCAACAGCCGCTGGAGCGGACCCGGCTGGCCTGCGTGCCCCGGTCGCCGCCCGGCGAACCGACGGCAGGAGAGATGACCGTGCAGCAGGAGGCCCCGGGCGGCGAGGCGCTGGAGGTCTGGATCGACCAGGACCTGTGTACCGGCGACGGGATCTGCGCCCAGTACGCCCCTGAGGTGTTCGAGCTGGACATCGACGGGCTGGCCTATGTGAAGGGCGCGGACGACGAGCTGCTGCAGGAGGTGGGGGCGACGACGGCGGTGCCGCTGACGCTGCTCACGGATGTCGTGGACTCGGTCAGGGAGTGTCCCGGGGAGTGCATCCATGTGCGCCGGGTTTCGGACAGGGTCGAGGTCTACGGGCCGGACGCGGAGTGACTCCCGCGCGCGCGTGCGCTGTGGAGTGACTCCCGCGCGCGTGCGCTTCGGTCGTGGTCCGGTGGCACGCGCGCGTGGGTCTCGTCGAACCGGGTCCGGCCGGTCACACGCTGTGGGCGGCGGCGGGGGTGGAGCGGACGAACGCGGTGCCGTTCCACTGCCACTTGGCCGCGGTCCGCACGTCGGGGCAGCAACTGGGCACGTCGTCGGAGGAGTAGCCGAGCAGGGTGGCGCCGACGGCCCGTGCGCGCAGGGTGAGGTCGGTGACGGTGAGCCGGTCCTTGGGGTCGACGAGCGTGGCGACCACGCGGGTCCCGTTTCCGTCGGTGCCCCGGGTGAGGACGTAGGCGGCGTCCGGCGGGGTGCCCATGGCGGAGTCGCAGTGCACCACGGCGACGGTTTCCGGTCTGCCGTCGCCGTCGAGGTCGCCGCTGGCCTGCTTCGCCACCACCGCCTTCACCGGCCCGCACTGGAGCGGGAAGGTCACGCCGGTCGTGCCGGGGGGCGCGATGTCGGCAGGGGCGGACTGGGCCCGGGTGCCGGTGGGCGGCTGGGCGGCCGTGGCCGATCCGGGCTGGACGAGGGAGGACAGGGCGATCACGCCGGCTACTGCGGTGGCGGTGCCGACCCAGTGGATGGGCCGGGTGTGCGTGTGGGCGAGCTCCGGAACGGCGGATTCCTGCACGAGGAGTGTCTCCTGTGGGCTGTGCCGGTGAGGGGGTGGCCTGCATGGTGCCACACGTCACAGTGCGGGGGAACGGCGGGGTCGGTCCGGAATTCGGGCGGGCGGGGAGCCCGCGCGCGGGGGGTCGTACGGATCCCGGTGCCGGGTCAACGGGTGGGCGCCGTGACCGAGTTCCGGGTTCGGTCCGGGAACTCGGGCACGGCGCCCTTGCGTTGTGCCGGGTGCGGGGCCGTCAGCGGCCGGTGCCGCCGTCGGCGTTGGGTCCGGCGTAGTCCTCGCCGTAGGCGCCCTTGGCGGGGCGGCGGCGGCGCATGGGCGGCTCGACGCCGTCGGCGAGGCGGCGGGCGGTGAGCAGGAAGCCGGTGTGGCCGATCATCCGGTGGTCGGGGCGGACGGCGAGGCCCTCGATGTGCCAGTTGCGGATCATCGTCTCCCAGGCGGTCGGCTCGTTGAAGCAGCCGATCTCCCGGATGGACTCGACGGTCCGGGCGAGCTGGGTGGTGGTGGCCACGTAGCAGCACAGGATGCCGCCGGGGACGAGGGCCTTGGAGACGGCCTCCAGGCACTCCCAGGGGGCGAGCATGTCGAGGATGACGCGGTCGACGTCGGTGTCGGAGAGGTTGTCCTGGAGGTCGCCGACGGTGAGCTGCCAGGCGGGGTGGGGGCCGCCGAAGTAGCGCTCCACGTTCTGCTGGGCGATCTCGGCGAAGTCCTCGCGGCGCTCGTAGGAGTGCAGCATGCCCTGGTCGCCGATGGCGCGCAGCAGGAAGCTGCTGAGCGAGCCGGAGCCGACGCCGGCCTCCACGACGCGGGCGCCGGGGAAGATGTCGGCGAAGGCGAGGATCTGCCCCGCGTCCTTGGGGTAGACGACGGCTGCCCCGCGGGGCATGGACAGGACGTAGTCGGGGAGCAGGGGGCGCAGCGCGAGGTAGGCGACGTTGCCGGTGGTGCGGACAACGCTGCCCTCGGGAGCGCCGATCAGTTCGTCGTGCGGGAAGGAGCCCTTGTGGGTGTGGAAGTTCTTCCCGGCTTCGAGCGTGAACGTGTAGTGGCGGCCCTTGGGGTCGGTCAGCTGTACCTGGTCCCCGACCTTGAAGGGCCCGCGCCTGCGGGCGGCACCGGTCGGTTCGGACATGTGACCAGCCTACCGGGGTTTGTGGGGGCCGCCGACCACGCGGGCGGCCGTCAGGAGGGGCGGGCCATGGCCTTGACGAAGGCGCGCTCGACGTCGGCGGCGGACAGGACGCCGTAGATCTCTCCGGTCTGCTCGACGACGAGGTATTCGGTGGCGGGGGTGGCGCGCAGGGTGTCGAGGAGTTCCTCTCCGGCCAGCTCGGCGGAGACGCGCATGCCGTCGGTGAGGTCCTGGGCGAGGCCGCTGACGGCGACCCAGGGGCGGCGGTGTTCGGGTACGCCGACGATGGCGGCCTCGCGGACGAGGGAGAGGGGGTTGCCTTCGGCGTCGACGACGACGAGGGCGCGGGCGCCGGCGGCGTTGGCGCGGCGCAGGGCCTCGGAGAGCGGGGTGTCGGTCTGGACGGGTACGGCTCGCCGGGTCAGGGTGCGGGCGCGCAGTTCGGGGAGGTGTTCGCGCAGGCGGGCCATGCGCAGGCTGTTGCCGGCGCCGGTCCAGATGATGGCGGCGAGGATGGCGGCGAGCAGGGCGTCGGTGACGGTGTCCATGCCGTTGAGGTCTCCGCCGCCGCCGAGGGCGTCGGACTGGTTGAGCAGGGGAAGTCCGACGAGGACGGAGAGGGCGAGGGCGCGGCCGACCCAGGCGGCGGCGACGGTGCCGCTCATGGGTTTGCCGGTGATCTTCCAGACGACGGCGCGGAGCATGCGGCCGCCGTCGAGGGGCAGGCCGGGCAGGAGGTTGAAGATGGCGACGATGAGGTTGGAGATCATCAGTCCGGCCAGCAGGACACCGGGGACGCTGTCGGGTGCGACCGGTTTCAGGGCCAGGTAGAACACGCCGGCGAGGACGAGGGAGAGCAGGGGGCCGACGAAGGCCAGGACGAACTCCCGGCCCGGGGTCTCCGCCTCCTTCTCGATCTCGGAGACGCCGCCGAAGAACTGGAGCTGGATGCGGCGGACGGGGAGTTTGAAGCGGATCGCGGCGACCGTGTGGGCCAGCTCGTGGACCAGGACGGAGGCGTAGAAGGCGACCGCGAAGAACAGGGACACCAGGTAGCGGGCGGCGCCCAGCTCGGGCAGGACGCGGTCGAGCTGGCCGCCGAAGACCCAGGTGATCAGCACGGCGACGAGGAACCAGCTCGGCGCCACATACACGGGCACGCCGAAGGGCCGGCCCATGAGGATGCCCCCGCCGGGCTCCTTGGGCCGCGGCTGCGGCGGCTCCTGCTTGGCGATCCCGGAGTGGGCCAACGTCCGGTGCTCGGTGCCTCCGGCGCCTTCCGCCGCGCCGCTCCCGCCCTGCTGCTCGGCTCCGGTGCCCGTGCCCTGCTGCTCGCCGGCCGTCGGCTGCGGGCTCACGCCCTGGCCGTCGCGCTCGGCGTCCGGCTCGGGGTGGGCGGCCTGCGCGTCGCGGTCGTTCGCCGGCTGCGGCTTCGCGGGCGGGGCGTCCTCGGCGGATGCGGGTGCTGGGTTCGTCGCTGGGGTGTCCCCGTCGGCCTTCGGGGCCGGGAGCGTGGGGCCTGCGTCGGCTCCGGTCGTCGGGGCGGGGCTCGTCGCCGCCGTGCCCTCGTCGGGTGCCGGCTCCGGGCTTGTCGCCGTGCTCTCGTCTTCGGAGGTCGGCTTCGGGCTTGTCGCCGGGCTCTCGTCGTCGGAAGTCGGCTTCGGGCTTGTCGCCGGGCTCTCGTCGTCGGAAGTCGGCTCCGGCTCCGGCTCCGGGTTGGGGGCGTCGGTGGAGGCGTCCGGGGTCGGCTCCGGGGATGCCGGATGCGTGGCGGCGTCCGTTGTCGGGGGCGTCGTCGCGGGCTGGGGGTCGGGGGGCGGGGCGGTGTCGGGGTGGTCGGCGGGGTTGGTCGTGGGGGTCGTCGGACCCGCGGGGTGGTCGGTCGGCTGGTCGTTGCCGGACCGCGGCTGCCCGCTCCCGCCGCTCACGTTCACGGTGTCCCCTCGTTCGAAGCGTCTTCCGCGCCTGTGGGGCGGAAGGGTCTCGGGTCGATGGTATGCGGCCGTGGTGACACGTTCTGCCCCGGCACCCCTTGTGTTTGCCCGGCGGACGCACGGTCGACGCGGCCCGCGGCTGGGTCACTGTCAGTGGTGGGCCGTATGGTCTGTGGTCATGGACAGCAGCAGCGAGGACACGGGTGCCCTGCGGGGCGGCGCCGGGGCGGCGGGCGAGGAGGCCGGAGCCGGCGGCACGACGTCGGGCGAGGCCGGCGACGCGGGGTCGGGCGGGTCGGGTGCCGAGCGCGTCGTGATCGCGCCCACTTCGCTGTCTCCGTCGCGGGCCAGTGACTTCATGCAGTGTCCGCTGCTGTACCGGTTCCGGGTGATCGACCGGCTGCCGGAGAAGCCGAGTGAGGCGGCGACCCGGGGCACGCTGGTGCACGCGGTGCTGGAGCGGTTGTTCGACGCGCCCGCCGCGGAGCGGACCGCGCCGCGGGCCAAGGCGTTGATCCCGGGGCAGTGGGACCGGCTGCGGGAGAGCCGGCCGGAGATCACCGAGTTGTTCGCCGACGACGCGGAGGGCGAGCGGCTGGCCCGCTGGCTCGGTGAGGCGGAGCGGCTCGTGGAGCGCTGGTTCACGCTGGAGGATCCGACGCGGCTGGAGCCGGCCGAGCGGGAGCTGTTCGTCGAGGCGGAGCTGGACTCGGGGCTGCGGCTGCGCGGGATCATCGACCGGGTGGATGTGGCGCCGACCGGTGAGGTGCGCATCGTCGACTACAAGACGGGCAAGGCGCCGCGCGCGGAGTACGCCGAGGGCGCGCTGTTCCAGATGAAGTTCTACGCGCTTGTGGTGTGGCGTCTGAAGAACGTGATCCCCCGGCGGTTGCAGCTGGTGTATCTCGGCAGTGGGGACGTGCTGACGTACGACCCCGTTCTCGCCGACCTGGAGCGGGTGGAGCGCAAGCTGCTCGCGCTGTGGGAGGCGATCCGGGAGGCGACGGAGACCGGTGTCTGGCGGCCGCGGCCGACGAAATTGTGCGGCTGGTGCGATCACCAGGCGCACTGTCCGGAGTTCGGGGGCACTCCCCCGCCGTATCCGTTGCCGGTGAGAGCGGGCTAGGGGAAGACGGCCGGGGGCAGATGGCCTGAGTCCGGGGTGGCTGATGGTCAGGGCAGAATGGGGCGGGACGAGCGAAGGAGTGTCACCGTGGCCATCCGTGTCCTACTGGTCGACGACCAGCCGCTGCTGCGTACCGGCTTCCGGATGATTCTGGAGGCGGAACAGGATCTCGCGGTCGTCGGCGAGGCCGGTGACGGTCTGCAGGCCCTTGATCAGGTCCGTGCCCTGCAGCCGGACGTCGTGCTGATGGACATCCGTATGCCCCGGATGGACGGGGTGGAGGCGACCCGGCAGATCACCGGGCCCGGGCGGGACGGTCCGGCGAAGGTGCTGGTGCTGACCACGTTCGATCTGGACGAGTACGTGGTGGAGGCGCTGCGTGCGGGGGCCAGCGGTTTTCTGCTGAAGGACGCGCCCGCGAACGAACTGGTGCAGGCGATCCGGGTGGTGGCGGCCGGTGAGGCGATGCTGGCGCCGAGCATCACGCGCCGTCTGCTGGACAAGTACGCCACGCATCTGCCCTCGGGTGAGGAGCCGGTGCCGGACACGCTGCACACGCTCACCGACCGTGAGGTCGAGGTGCTGAAGCTGGTGGCGCGGGGTCTGTCCAACGCCGAGATCGCCGCGGATCTGTTCGTCAGCGAGACCACGGTCAAGACGCATGTGGGGCATGTGCTGACCAAGCTGGGCTTGCGGGACCGGGTGCAGGCGGCGGTGTACGCGTACGAGAGCGGGCTGGTGCGTCCCGGAGCGCAGTAGGCGTCGTACGAAGCAGAGGGCGGTGCTTCCTCCCCCGGAGGTGGGGGAAACACCGCCCTCTGCTCAAGTGCCGCTCGGCTGGCGGCTCAGCTCTTGCTCAGTTCCCAGAACCGGAACACCGTCGAGGCGTCCAGGCAGTACTCGAGGCCGTAGACGCCGTCACGGACGACGGCGTACTGCTTGGCCTGCCAGACGGGCAGGACGGGCAGCTCGTCGGCGACGATGTCCTGGAGCTTCCCGAAGTCCTTGTCGGTGGCGGCGCGGTCGCTCTCGGCGGCCGTGCTGGGGATGAGGGAGCCGGTGATCCGGCTGTTGTCGTAGTTGTTGTCGAGGACGTTGCCCTTGCCGAAGAAGGGCGCGGTGAAGTTGTCGGCGTCGGGGTAGTCGGGCACCCAGCCCTTGACGTAGACGCCGTACTTGCCGGCCGCGATGTCCTTCTCGTACTGGTCGAAGGCGACGGACTGGACGTCGGCGTCGAACAGGCCGCTGGCGTTGAGCTGTCCGGCGATGGCCTTGAGTTCGGCGTCGGTGGCGGGGCCGTAGCGGGACGGCGTGGACCACAGGGTGAGCTTGACCTTGCCGGTGATGCCGTCGGCGCGCAGTGCCTCGGCGGCCTTGGCCTTGGAGGGGCGGGCGCCGTAGGTGTCGAAGAAGGCGGTGTTGTGGCCCGCGATGCCGGCCGGGATGATCGAGTAGAGCGGGGTGGCGGTGCCCTGGTAGACGTCGTGGATGAGGGCATCGCGGTCGATGAGGTAGGCCATGGCCTTGCGGACGCCGAGCTTTCCGGCGACCGGATCCTTCATGTTGAAGACGAGGTGCTGGACCTCTGCGCTGCTGCCCTCGATGACGTCGACGCCCTTGCTGCCGTCCTGCTTGTCGATGCCGGCGATGTCGGTGGCGGTGAGGCCTCGGTAGGCGATGTCGATGTCGCCGTTGGTGAGGGCGTTCTTCAGGGCGGTGCGGTCGCCGTGGAAGAACTTGAGGGTGACGCCGGAGTTCTTGACCTTGGCGGTGCCCTTGTAGTGGGAGTTGACCGAGAAGACGGCCTTGTCCTTGTCGAAGGAGTCCAGCGTGTAGGGGCCGGAGCCGACGGCCTTGTTGTCGGTGCGCAGGGAGCCGGCGTCGTACTGCTGGTGGTCGACGATGGAGCCGGCGCCGGAGGCGATCTTGCTGGGGAAGGTGGCGTCGGGGACCTTGAGCCGGAAGACGACGGTCTTGGCGTCGGGGGTCTCGACCTTGTCGAGCGACGGGAACATGATCGCCGGGCCGCTCGCGTCGTTGATCTTCAGCAGGCGGTCGAAGGAGAACTTCACGTCTTCGGAGGTGAGGTCGTCGCCGTTGCTGAACTTCAGGTCGGGCTTGAGCTCGCACTTGTAGACCGTGGCGCGGTCGTCGTCGAAGGCGCACTGTTTGGCGAGTTCGGGCTCGGGCTGGGTGCCGCCGCGGGGGAAGCTGAGCAGCGATTGGAAGACGTTGTTGAACAGGAGCCAGGAGCCGGGGTCGTAGCCGGATGCCGGGTCGGTGGCGAGGACGTCGTCGGACATCCCCATCACCACCGAGGAGCCGGTTCCCCCGGAGTCACCGTTCTCGGATCCGCAGCCGGTCAACAGGCCGGAGGCCAGTCCCGCCACGAGGGGCAGGACCGGCCACTGGTTGCGCATGTTCACTGCATGTGCCTTGTCGTCGGTTCGTCACCCCGGGGCCGCCGTCCCTGGCCCCGGGTCCAAGAGAGCCGTCAGCCGCTCACACCGCGGCCGAGCTCCCACAGCTGAAGCATCGAGGTGGAGTTGAGGGCGTAGGAGACGCCCGTGATGTCGTCGCGTGCGGCGACGTACTGCTTGCCCTGCCACAGGGGCAGGACGGGGACGTCCTCGGCGACGGTGTCCTGAATCTCCGTCAGGCTGTTGGCGGCGTTGGCCCGGTCCGCCTCGCGCCGGGACTGGGGGATCAGCGAGCGCTGGATCGCGGCGTTCGTGTACGGGGACTTGAGGACGTTGTCCTTGTCGAGGAACGGGGCGAGGAAGTTGTCCGCGTCGGGGAAGTCGGGGAACCAGCCCATGCCGAAGGCGTCGAACTGGCCCTTGAGTTCGGCGGGGCGGAACTGGGCCCAGGGGTGGCCCTTGATGGTGATGTCGAACAGGCCGCTGTTGTTGAGCTGCTTCTGCAGGATCTCGAACTCCTGCTTGGTGGCCGAGCCGTAGTGGTCGGTGGTGTAGTGCAGGGTCAGCTGCACCGGGGTGGTGATGCCGGCCTTGGTGAGCAGCGCCTTGGCCTTGGCGGTGCTGGGGTCGCCGTACTTGTTGAAGAACGAGTTGGAGTGGCCGGTGATGCTGGCCGGGACGAGCGAGTACAGCGGCTCGGCCTGGGTGCCGTAGACCTTGGAGACGAGTTCGCCGCGGTCGATGATCTGGGCGATGGCCTGGCGGACGGCCTTGCTCTTGACGGTGGGCGCGCCGGTGTTGAAGGCCAGGTAGCGGATCTCCATGCCGGGCATGTCGACCAGGTCGGCGTTCTTGTCGGAGCCGGCGTCGAGCTTCTGGATCAGCGCGGGCGACATGGTGCGGGTCATGACGTCGATGTCACCCTTGTCGATCGCGTCGCCCATGGCTTCCGCGGTGTCGTAGGAGCGCATCACGACCTTGTTGTTGTTCACCTCGACGTTGCCCTTGTAGGAGGGGTTCTTGGTGAACGTGGCGCTGACGATCGCGTTGTCCTTGACGTCGGCCTGGAAGGTGTAGGGGCCGGAGCCGGAGACGTCGAAGCCCTCGCGCAGCTTGTCCTTGGGGTAGTCCTTGGGGTCGACGATGCTCGCGACCGGGGTGGACAGCTTGTACGGGAAGGTGGCGTCGGCGGTCTTCAGATGGAAGATGACGTTCCGGTCGCCCTGGGTCTCGACGGTGTCGATGGTGTTGAGCAGGCCGGCGACACCGGTGTCGGCGTTGATGCGCAGCGCGCGCTCGATGGAGTACTTGACGTCGGCGGCCGTGATCTCGTCGCCGTTGGCGAAGGTGAGGCCGTCGCGCAGCGTGCAGGAGTAGCGTTCGCTGCCGCTGTCGGTGAAGTGGCAGTCCTCGGCGGCTTCGGGCACCGGGGTGCCGTCGCCCTTGGGCTGGGCCATGAGAGTCTGCTGCGTCTGGCGCAGGATGTTCCAGGGGCCGACGTCGTAGGCGTAGGCGGGGTCGAGGGGCGCCGGGGCGTCGCTCGTGGCCGTGAACCGGTCCGTGGTGCCGACGACGATGGCGTCGCCGCCCTTGCTCCCGCTGTCGGATCCACCGCACGCGGCGAGAACCGGCGTGAGGAGGCCGGCCACTGCCGGCAGCACCAGTGTCTTGCGGTTCATGGGGGACTTTCTCCAGGCTGTTCGAATCCCGAGTGCCCGGCATGCAGGGGTGGCGCGGCGGGTTCACGGGGGGTTGCTGCGATGTTCTCGCGACGAGATTAGTCGGCGCCCGCAGGGGCGTTCGCAGCCGCGTGAGTTGAGTCCCCATCACGCAGTGAAACCGGGCGTGGACGCACCGAAAACCCGACAGCGGCAGGATTAGTGCAGTGATCCATCAATCGGGACACAAGGGCGCGCCGATCGGTCTCGAACCGGGGTGGTGAGCACACAGAGTCACCGTTGTCGAGACGGACGGGAGTGGCGAACGTCACAAGTGCAACTGTCCTGGCGGGCACCGGAATTCAGCCAGATGAACGGCACGGAATTCCGCCCGGGCCCCGTTTCCCTGGAATTTTGGCCATGGATCCCAGGGGGTCTTTCACGCTGGGTGAACGGTTAACGCATGTCCGTCATGAGTCCGCGCAGAAATGCCAGGTCGACCTTCTCCAGGGAGTCGACCACATGGCGCCGCTCGGCCGGGGCGATGGGGGCGACGGACGGGACGGCGACCACCATGCAGCCGGCCGCCTCGGCGGCGGCGACGCCGGTCGCGGTGTCCTCGACGACGGCACAGCGGGCCGGATCCACGCCGAGTCCGGCGGCGGCGAGCAGATACGGGTCCGGGTAGGGCTTGGTGCGCGAGACCTCGTCGCCGGCGACGGACAGGGAGAAGTGGTGCGGGCCGAGTACGGTCAGCACGCGGTCGATGATGCGCCGGTGGGAGGCGGAGACCAGGGCGGTCGGGACGGCCTGCGCGTGGAGTTCGGTGAGCAGGTCGGCGGCGCCCGGCATCAGCGGCAGCCCGTGGCCGATGCGCTCCTCGAAGCCTTCGTTGAGCAGGACGGAGAGTTCGGCGAGGGTGATGGCGGCGCCGGTGGCCTCGATGAGGAAGCCGGCGCTGCGGGTCATGGGTCCGCCGACCACGACGTGCCGCCAGGACTCGTCGAGGGTGTGGCCGAGGCCCGCGAAGACCTCGACCTCGACGTCCCACCAGAAGCCCTCGGTGTCCACCAGAGTGCCGTCCATGTCGAGGAGCACCGCCTGCAGGGCAGAGCCTTCGGCCGTACGGGTTCCGAGCGCGGGGACCGTGCTGGTCATCCGGGCGCACCTCCTTGAGGGACGACCAGGCCGGTTCCCGGACAGGGAACCGGCCTGCAGTGGACCGACCAGTGTACGTCGCCCGCGAGCGGATCGCCTCGTTTATCCCTCCCGCGCCGGGGTACCCCCTGAAACACCCCGGCGCAGGCCAGGAGCCCTTTTGGCATGCCCGCGGTCCCGCCCCCTGGTGCGACGAGGGGCCAGGGCATGGAGCGGGGGGCGGGCACGGGCGTTCCAGGGCAGGCGAAAGGAAGGGCAAGGCAGGGCTGGAAAAGGGGG
>NZ_JBEYUW010000010.1:0-344705 GCF_040643735.1 Streptomyces sp. NPDC047085 | reverse complement strand
GCGTCGGGGTGGGCGGAGCGTGGGGGGCATTCGAAGGTGCAGGGGGTGAGGCTGGCGTCTTCCAGGTCGAGGCCGGCGCCGGTGGCGCGGCGCTGCCACCAGGCCAGGGCCTCCTCGCCGTGCAGGGGGGTGGGTGTGCCGCGCCGGCGCAGCAGGGTGCCGTCGGGGCGTTGGCCGTAGGCCGGGCCGGGCACGCAGCGGACAGGGGCTGCGGTGATGCGGTAGCGCAGGCGCAGGCCCGGCTGGAGCGCGTTGAACATGGGGGTGAGGTCGCGGGTTTCAGCGGTGCCGTAGCGGGTGGGCAGCCGGTGAAGGCGTGGTGGCTGTGTGGACTGGATGAGCAGGGTGGGCTGGTGGGCGTCGGGGTCCAGGCGGAAGAGGAGGCCGGCGTCGCGGCGTGGGTGCGGGCTGGGGGTGCCGGGAGTCAGGCGCATCAGTGTCTTGTGGAGCTGGTTGCGGTCGGCGAGGTCGCGGCGCACGGTCCGTTCGGCGAGGTTGAGGTGGATGCGGGTGAGGGTTGCGGTGGGAGTCATGCCTGCTCCTGCTCCGGGTGCATGTAGGCGGCGAGTTTTTCCAGGGTCTGGGGGCCTGCGTAGAGGGAGGCGGGCAGTGGATGTCGGGTGTGCCACAGGCTGCGTAGGCGGTGGCTGCGCTGGTCGCGGGTGAAGTCCTCGGGGATGTCGGTGAGTTGGTGTTCGCGGGCCGCGGGTGCGGGGGGTGGGTGTTCCCAGATGAAGTCGACGGTGACGGTGGTGGCGTGCGGGGGTGGTGGGTGGGCGAGGCTGAGGGGGACGCGGGTCAGGAGTTCGTCGACCGGGTCGCTTACGCGGGTGGCCAGGACGAGGGGTTCGGTGGGGATGCAGTTGCGGCGTCCGAGGTAGGGGGCGTAGCGGGGGTGCTCGAGGTGGTGGGCGATGCGTTCGAGAAGCGGAGCTGGGCCGGTGACGGCGATGGTGAAGACGGGGTCGGTGAGGTAGTGGCGGCGGGAGACGAGGGTGGACTGGTCGGGGGGGCGGCGGGTGCCGCTGCTGGTGTGTAGTTGTTCTTCGCGGGGGTGGCCGCCGCCGACGGTGTGGAAGTCGGTGTGGCGGGTGCCTGGCCGGTCGGTGCGGATGGTGAAGGTCAGGTCGTGGTAGCTGGGCCGGTCGGGCAGGTCGGTGAAGGGGGCCAGTGCGGTGGTGCGGGGGCGGCCGGCGCAGGCGGCGAACATGCCGATCAGCGCTGAGCGGGTGGGGTGTGCGGCGGTGTCGCGGTCGTGGAAGGCGGCGCTGGTGCCGAAGGAGGCCAGAGGGCCGGCGATGCGCAGCAGCATTCCGTTCATGCTGCTGCCTGCGGCTGGGCGGTGTGGGTGAGGGCGGCGTCGATGAGGGTGTCGAAGCTGTCGTGGCGGGTGCCGAGGTGGGCGGCGTCGCTGGGCTGGGCGGTGGCGTAGCCGTGGCCGAGCAGGTGCGTGGTGCCGATCAGCCGGTTGAGGATGCCGGCGTGGGCGTCGAGGGTCTGGTAGGAGGGCAGAAGGTATCCGCCGTGGGCAGCGGCCTTGACGGGTTGTTCGAAGGCGCCGGCGTAGCTGACGGGGCGGCGCTCGCGCACGGCGTAGGCGACCAGGTCGGGCACGGTGTGCGGTGCTGTGGAGGTCTTCTTGGCCTGCGGCACGGTGAGGATGAATGCGCGGATGAACAGGCCGAGCAGGCGCTGGGCTTCGTGGTGGTCGTCGTTGAGGTTGCGGGTCAGGTCGGTGAGGTTGACGGTGGTGAATCGGTAGAAGACGCCGGTGGTCAGGAACGTGGTGTCCAGGTGGGCGCTGCCTCGGTCTCCCGGGGCGGGCCAGTCCTCGCAGGCGGTGAAGAAGTCCGGCTGCAGGTCGCTGCTGTGGGTGGTGAACGCCGGTGCGGTCTGCACCGCGCTGGTGACGTCGGCGTCGTTGAGGCCGGCGAGCATACGGCCGAAGAGACCGATGGTTGCGGTACGGCGGGTGAGGCATTCGGCCACCTCTTTTACCGGCAGAAGAGGTGGCGGCGGCTTCTTGGCTCCGTGCTTTTTGCCCGTTGGGTCGTCTTTCGCTGCCAGGAGCTCGGCCAGGCCCTTTTCGAGCGCCGGGCGGTTGCGGGAGCAGATCGCGGCGAGGTCGTCGACGATGGAGCTGGCGGCGACCAGGAGCATGGCCTGGGTGCGGTGGTCTTCCTTCGGGTTGGTCTCCAGGCCCTTGCCGGTGGCAGAGCGGGCGACCTGGCCGGCGGCGAAGTGCGCGAGGTCGGCGGGCCAGTCGGCCTCGCGCAGCGCCTGTGCAACGCGCGGCGGGAGCAGACGGGTACGAGCGGTCGGTTCGTCGAGTTCGCCTTCCAACTCCTTTCGCCAGTTGCGTCGTTGGTTTTGTGAACTGACCGTGGCGCGCGGGGCGTTGCCGATGGTGAAGGTTTTGGGTTCGTTGTATTCGCCTCGGTTCAGACAGGACGGTGGGCGGTGCTCGGTGATGTGCAGGTCGATGAAGCGGTCGGGCATCAGTCCTCCGGGAGGGTCTCGGGAGCTGTCAGGTAGAAGCCGTTGCGCCAGCGGCCGGAGACCTCGGGGCGGGCCCAGTCCCAGTGGGCGAGGTCTTCCAGCAGTACGGCGAAGTCGCACCGGGCGCCGAGTTTGAGCAGGCGTCCGACGACGTGCGGCAGGCGGCGGTGCAGCTGGTCGGTGGACAGGCGGGTCAGTACCTGCAGGTCACGTTCCAGGCCGCCGCCCGTGTGGGGGTGAGTGTGTGCCGTCCCGGCCAGGGTGCGGCCGAGGTTGGGGCGCGTGTGCCAGTGGGTGCTCGGGGTTCTGGGTTCGGTGTCCTTGGGCGGGGAAGGGGCGGTGGACGCGGTGGGGGGTGTCCAGTCGGGGGCTGGGCGTTCCTGGGCGATGAGGGAGGCGATGGTGTAGTGGGCGCGCCGTGCACCGAACCCGTGGGACGGTTTGATCAGGTACTTGTCCATGTCGGGGCAGTCGGTGACGGGTTTGCCGCGGCCGTTTTCCAGCAGGCGGCGGATGCGGGGGGTGCTGCACAGGTCTCGGATGTGGGTGACGAAGGTGTCGTAGTGCAGGCGGTATTCGTCACGGCTGGGCATGCACAGCTCCCGGTGCCGGTGTGGTGGTGTCGTCGGGGGCGGCGCCTGCTGCTCGCAGGGCTTGCAGGGCGCGGGCCAGGGCGGGGCCGGCCTGGGTGAAGTGGTTCAGGGCCGAGGCGGTGGCCTGGAGCAGGGCGTTGATGGCTTCCGCGGCGAAGACGCCTCTAGCGTGGCGGTCGTCGTCGATCAGCTGCCAGAAGGCGTCCTCCGCGCGCGGCCAGTAGGCGGCCAGCGCCTGTCGTGGCCAGGGACTGCGCCGGGCGGCCTTGCGCCAGGCGGCGGTGCTGGAGCCGAGGCGGTTGGTCTCGTGCCAGGCGCGTCCGACGGCCTCGTAGAGCACGCCAGCCATGCTCTCGGCGGCCTGCCGGCATTCGGCGATCCGGGAGGCCTTGTCCGGGTCGTGTTCCTGGGCCCACGGCCAGATCGGCGGGGTCAGTGCGGTGTACCAGATCCGGTTGTTGACGCGGCCTTCCTGGTCGAAGCCGCACACGCGTACCCGTAGTTGGCTGCGGGCCGGTTCGGGCAGGCTGTTGAGGGTGGTGAAGGCTTCGGGCCGGCGGCCGGGCTGGCTCTCGTCGCCTGCGAGCAGCATCGCGTCGAGGTCCCGCCACAGGGCGCGGTCGGCGTCTGCGCGGCGCGGGGTGCGGGGCTCTGCGGGCGCGTCCGGATCGGGATCGTAGATGAGGTAGGGGTCGGTGGCCTTGAGCCTGGGGTGCTGGGTGGCCCACGTCAGGTAGGCGTCGGTGGCATAGTGCCCGCTGGGGTCGGGGATCAGCAGGGCTGCGTGCATAGAGCGGCCGGTGAGCAGGCGGGCGGGCCAGGTCACCTCCGGCGGCGGCCGCAGCGGGTCGGGCGCTGCGGGCTCCTCCCAGGGGCAGGCGTCGGCGCCGGGGAGTTGGCCGTCGCCTCGGTAGGGGCTTTGGTGTAGTAGAAGGGTCTCGTGGAGCGTGCGGCCGTGGGGGTGGAAGGAGACGGTGGAGCGCAGTGGGCCTGCTTGGCCCCGGCCGCTTTTCAGGGAATCGACATTCCGGGTCGCGCACCGGCCTGCGGGCCCGTAGTAGTGGTAGGCCACCAGGTGCCAGAGAGCTTCGCGGGCGGGCAGGGGTTGGGGGTTGGTGTCGGTGTGGGTGCTGAACCAGGCCAGGTTGTTGCCTGATGGCCGGCCGAACACGAGGGCGTTGATGCCGCTGCTTTGGGGGCACTGATCGGCCAGGGCCGGGTCCTGCAGCCAGGGGCGCACACCGAACAGGTCGAAGTCGTAGGCGTCGAAGTAGTCGTGCACGGTCTTGGCCGGGAATCCGTCTGGCCGTTCCAGGCAGCGCTGTCGGTGCTCCAGCCAGTCGTCGATCGGCATGGCCGGGTCGTCCAGAGCGGTGATCCGTGCGGTGATCGCCGCCAGGATCCGCAGGAGCCCGGAATGGGCGGGCGGCAGGGGCAGCGCCAGGTCATCGATGTGGTGCGCGTTCGCGAACAGGGCTCGCAGGCCTACGTATTCGGTGCGCGACCTGCAGCGCACCGGGATGCAGGGCCGCAGGTCGATGCGGTAGCTGGGGGACGGCATGGGGCATCTCACCCTTGTGTCATCACGGGACTGGGGCGCGTGGCGGGAAGCATGCGGATGTTTCAGGCGCGAGCAGGGGGTTCGGTGTTCTCCCGCGCGCTGGGAGGTGTTGGGGCCTTGGGCGGCTTGTGCGGGGCGGGAGAGACGGCGTCGCAGAGCGAGCAGAGATGCTGAAGGTGATGTGTCGCCGTTCTTGAGTGCCGCTGGGCCTACCGGATCTTCATGACGCGGTGGTGGGCAGTTCGTCGTGGATCAGGCCGAGTTCGTCGTCCATCTGGAGTTGGTGGCGGCCCAGTTGTAGGGCCTGTGGCTGCTGTGCCTCCTGTGGGAGAAGGACGAGGTCGGCCAGGAGCGGGTGCTGCTGCCAGGCATCGGGTGCCTGGTGCCGGACGTTGCGGTCGGCGACCCAGGTGGTGGGCACGGGCACGGTGTGCTGCAGGACGGTGCGGATCTCGGAAGGCCGCAGCCGAGGCCCTTGCGGCAGCAGGATGTGGCCGGCTCGGTCGAGCGTGGGGGACCTGTCAGGGTGGTGATGGACGGCCAGCACGCGGCGGGGACGGTCGTTGGGGCGGGTCGCGGCCGTGGCGGCGGTCAGCTGCTGGCGGTGCAGATCGGCAAGTGAGGCGATGCGGTCGTGCGGCGGGACAAGGTGGACGGTGCTGGCGTGTTCCTCTGTCCGGTCGGCCGCCTGCTGCTGCTCGTACAGGGCGGCCAGGTGCGGTGACCATGTCGCGGGTCGCCCGGACTGGTGGATGAGTTCGATGAGTTGATGGGCCTGCCCGGGCAGGTTCAGGCAGCGGTGGTCGGGCTGCTTCAGCAGGTGGGCGGTGGCGTGCTGCAGGTAGGGGCTGTCGGTACCGTGCCAGGCATCGGGCAGCTCGGTGCAGCGGCCGGCATCCACGGGATCGAGCACGGTCAGGTGCGCGCCACGGGCGCGAATCCATGCCGGTCTCTGCTGCACACCCGGCGGCCGGTCCTGCTGCCAGGCGTGCTCGAAGCGCCACAGCCGGCCCGCACGTTGGATCAGGCGGGCCAGTGAGGCCAGATCGCTGACCATCACATCGGCGTCGATGTTCAAGCTCAGCTCCAGCAGACTGGTGGTCACCACGACCAGCCTGTCAGGGCGCGGCCCGGTGGGGCCGAGCTGCTCGCGGGTGCGGTCCAGAGCCTTTTCCAGGTGGTGACCCGGAAAGCGGGCGTGCAGCAACCTCAGCTCATCGGTCCCATCGGGCCAGCTCAGTGCCCGTTTCAGGTATCGGTAGGTGTCCTGGGCGTCGGCGACGGTGGCGCACACGACGACGCCGCATCCACCGTGCTGGGCCACCGGACTGATCGCTGCGGCGATGCGCGCCAGCCGCTCCCCCGCTTTGACCCGACGAGGCTGCCTGCCCAGGCGCCGGTCGTACACCGGCCTCAGACGCACACGAAGGGCGCGCTGCTGCGCCGCCACATGTTCCTGCCGCCGTGTGTCGTCGATGACGGTGGTACGGGCGGTGGCGGCTTCGGCATACAGCCATCCCGGATAGGGCACAGTGAAGTCACGCGACAGCAGCTCATGACGCGGGTGACCGCAGCCGGTCAGATAGGCGTGCAGCAGCTCCCGCGCCACCTGTCCGGGCAGGGTCGCCGACAAGAGGATCACGGGGGTGCCCAGCGCCCCGCGCCAGTGCAGCAGCCGCTTCAGGATGCGGCGGCTGTAGGGGCTGAGCGCGTGTACCTCGTCGACGACGACGCACCGGCCGGAAAAGGCCAGCATGCGCAGGGCATTGTGACGCACGGGCAGTACCGTCATCAGCGCCTGGTCGACGGTGGCCACCGTGAACTGAGCCAGCAGGGCCCTGTCCCAGCCACGCACCCACCCGTCCGGTAGCCACCGCCGCTCCCCCTGGCCGTCCCCAGAGCCGGAATACAGCTCCTCCCCGTCACCGACGTCTTCGTCCCAGTGGGGATCGTCGCTGGTACAGGTCGACGCATCGCCTGGGGCAAGCATCTCGTCGGAGTAGGCGGCGTTGCACCAGCTGTGGTTGTGCACCAGCGTCAGCGCCGCCGGGGTGGGGCGGTGAGCCGCAATGTAGGCAGCCAGGCTGGCGTACGTGGCGTCGGCCGTGGCCGTGGTGGGCTGCAAGTAGCTGATACCGCGTGTGCCACAAGCAGAGTTGAAGATCCGGGACGCCTCGTACGCGGTGACTGTCTTGCCCGCCCCGGTCCCGTCAGCAATCACCATGATTCCGGTTCCTCTGGCGCCTGCTGCCTGTGCCAGATCCTCAAGGACCGATACCTGCAGGGCGTTGGGCCAGCGCAGTCCCACGTGGGCTGCGGTGAAAGGCCGTGGCGGCAGCTCCACCCTTGCCAGCCGCGACTGCGCCACCACGCCTTCAGCCATCCAGCGTGCCCAGGCGAAATGTTCAGCCGCTCCGTAGGCCGGCATCAACGCTCTGGGCAGCCACACGCGCTGCTGGCTGGCCAGCCGGTCCGCGACCATCACCAACCCCGTCATCAGCACCGCCGCCGGCGCGGAGACACGGTCCGGCACCGCGTGCGCGCCGGTCAGATACTGCAGCTGGGCCACATACCGGCGCCGCTCCTGCTGCCACAGCCGGCCTCCCAGCTCCACCTGCACCCGCCCCCGGCTGGCCGCGCCATGCACATCGACCTGAAGGAAACGCCCGTGATGGCCGCCCGCGATCTGCGCCATCCGCACAGCCGGACCGGCATCGCCTCGCAGACCGTAGCCCAGTTCCGCGAGAAGACCCACCAACACATGCATGGAGGCACGCTCGTGCCGCATCAACCGCCAGCGGTTGGTGTCAGCACGCAGCCCATCCCCCACCCGCGCCCACGGCACGGGCTCACACGCCTGAAACCGGCTTACTTTCCCGACATCGTGCAAGCCAGCGATGAACATCACCACACACCGCGCCTCGGCTTCCGTCAGTCCGAGACCGGACGCGATAAGCGCACGCTGTGACACCACCAGCAGCCGATCCCACAACTCCCCGGCCACCGCCGCCACATCCAGCATGTGAAACAGCACCGGATAGATCACCCCATGCCGCTTGCAGTACTTACCCCACAAACCCAGGTCCAGCCCCCCGAAACGACTCTCCTCCACAACTCCCATGCCCGAGCCGAACCTCCTGCCAGCAGCCGAATAACTGAACGGCTCCTCCCCTACCCCAGCACCGACCACCAACAGTCCGCTCCCCGCCGATCACCGCTCGCCCGAGTGAACCTTCGTTGCCAGATGTGTCACCGCCCGGCCGCGAGGAGAGGGTCCAGGCGGCGCCCGACTGACCACCGCATCCACGCTGGATCACTCGGGCAGACAGCACGATGCCGAAGTCAAGAGTGTGCAAAGTCGCCACATAGCTGCAGGTGAGCAAGGGAGCGCTCCGCGCACGCGGAGTTGAACCGGCGGTGGTCCATCTGGTGTGGGCGGGCATGGAGAGCGCTCCGCGCACGCGGAGTTGAACCGTAGACCTCGCTGAGGGCCTGGGAGGCGATCTCGAGCGCTCCGCGCACGCGGAGTTGAACCGGCCGACCCCGAACTATACGAGTTCACCCCCAAGAACGCTCCGCGCACGTGGAGTTGAACCGACCCCGCACACGCTCGCCGTTGTACGCGCCCAGAGCGCCCCGCACACGCGGAGACGAACCGTGGATGCTTACCTGACCTCCGAGGCGAGTCAAGGCATTCCGTCCACAAGGAGAGCGGCTACGGCACCAGCCGTGCTTGGCAGGAGCATCTCTCCTAAGGAAGTTGCACTCAGATGTCTTGCGTCTTTGCACCCTTTGTCAAAACCATCTCTCATCTCATGTCACACCGCAGCCCTTAACAACGCATTTCAGCAAGGCTTACCGAGTGACAGTCAACTGAGAAAGATCCCAGACAACCAAGCGAGAAGTAATAAGGCGGGCAGGTAGTCCACGATCCCGGGCCGGCAGTGCGCCGTCGGCGGTATGGGCCAACTGCTGATTCGGCTCTGATCCACTTGGCGTGCTCCGGTCGCAGAGCATCACGGTGGACTCGATCAGCGAGCCGTGCGTGCTGTTCAGAGTCCAAGCAGCTCGGCGAGGGTGTCGCCGAGGACGCGGTCGCGCAGTGTTCCTGGGCGGGTGACGCGTTCGACGGTCATGCGGGAGAGCACCGGGTCGCCGTAGGGGGCGTCCGAGCCAAAGAGCGTGCGGTCGGGTACTTCGTTGATCGCCAGTCGGACTGCGAAGATGATGTCGGCCGTCGAAAGCTCCAGGAACATGTTCGGGGCGTCCCGTACCACCTCGATCGCGGTCAGCCAGTGCTGGCCGCCGAGTTGGCTGATCACCAGGGGAACGGTCGGATAGCGGCGCGCGAGGTGGGCCAGGGCGGTCAGGTCGCCCTCGGTGGTCGGTGCGGCTCCGTGCACGACCACCGGGAGCCGGCCGTGATCGGCGGCCGCGCGCAGGACCGGCTCTATCCGGCCGGCCTGGCCGGGGGGCGGGGTCAGCTCACCGATGCCGCAAAAGCCCCGGCCGACCACGTCTCGTTCGACATCCGCGGCGATCTGCTCCGCGGGCAGGTCGAGCCTGAGGGAACGGAAGCCGATGAACCGGTCAGGATGCGTTGCGACAGCGGCGTCGAGTTCCTGCCACGCAATCTGGTAGCCGTCGCGGCCGTCGGCGCGGCCGGCGACCGCACCGGCCAGTGCGTTCATCTCGCGTCGCAACGAGGCCAGGTCGCCGGCCCGTTCCGGATGTGGCCGGGTGGCGAACAGGACAGCGCGATCCACTCCTGCTTCATCCAGCAGGCCGACGTGGGTGTGCAGGGGGTCGTGGACATGGCTGTGCGCATCGATGATCACTGGCTTCTCCTGGTCAGGGCAGCGATTCGGGGGAAGTACAACCGCGCGCCCAGTGTTGAACATTGACACCGTGGGAAGGTCAAGTTCACCGGAGAGACAAGGGCACGGATGCTGATCGGACAGTTGGCGAGGCGGACCGGGACGAGCGAGCGCCGGCTTCGCTACTACGAACGCGTCGGGCTGCTGACGCCGAGGCGTCAGGTCAACGGCTACCGCGACTACGACGACGATGCCGAGCAGACAGTCGCGCAAGTCCGCGCCCTGTTGGCTGCGGGACTACCAACCCACGTGATCCGGCAGGTGCTGCCCTGCGCACTCGCCGATGGTTCACTGCGGCCATGCCCGGGAGTGGTGGACACCCTGCGCACCCAGCTCGCCCGTCTTGATCAACGCGCGGACGAACTGGCTCGGGCACGGCAGACACTGCAACAGGCCATCGCGCTCACCGAACGAGCCGGCTGACCAAAGCCGGTGCCCGAGACTGACGATCGTTTGACGACAGGCGGCCGACGCTCCGGTCATGGCGTGGCAGTCCACCGGGGTGGGCGGTGTGCTAGCCGGGCGGGCCGGAACGGATGCGGCCTTCCCAGTACTGGCGGGCGAGGTGGCGTTGCAGCTCGATGTGCCGGAATTGGTACACCGAGCCGACCCGCAGGAGGACACCGCGGTGTTCGTGTGCGTCCTGCAGGACCTCCATGAGGTCCTTCGGAACCTGGCCGCGTGCCACGAGGTAAGTGCGGGCGATGACGAAGTGCCCCCACGCTGTCCGGCTCAGGCCGGTCGCGAGCCCTGCAAGGATTCCCCATCCGGTGAAGATCGCCAGAGTGGCCGCGAGACCGCTCGCCCCGGGTTGGGGGTAGCCGAACGCAAATTACAGCACAGTCAGGAGCCCAAGAACTGACACGACTCTGAATCCACTCGCGAGCCCGGAGATCACGAAGGCACGGCGGTCCAGGGCGAACTGCGCGGCCGGTGCAGCGATCGAGGTCAGCTCGCGCTCTGTCTGGCGTATGTTCTCCGGGATTGCGGACGACCCCCATCGCCGTCATGCCCATAGAGCATGGCCAAGCGCTAGCTGACATGCAACGGCACGGCTCGCTCACCGCCGCCCGCGCAGGGAGGACACACCGGTGGCCTTGACCGGGAACACGTCCATCGACTCACCCCCGCCTGGGCGGGGGTGAGCCGTCCAGCCGACCAGGGCCGCAGGCAGGGCACTTCACCGGCCCTGCTGGATCGGCGTCGAACCAGGGCAGCGCTGCAAGGTGGCTCGAGTCGCTGCTCAGCCCCAGGTCTCACCGTTGACCAGGTCTGGGCCGAAGTGCCGGGCGGCGATGGACGCGAGGGGCGGAAGCGGGCCGTCCTCGATCGCGAATTTGAAGGTGTGCACCAGGCAGGTGCGCACAGGGTGCACGGGCCGGCCGGGGGCCCAGCCGTCGTTTGTGGACAGCGGGCGGTTCTGCGGGCGGGCCAGGGAGTAGGCGACGAGCATCGTCCGTGTGTCCTCGAACTGGAAGTGATCGACGATCGCACGGTTGGTGAAGTCGAGGTGGTGAAAGACGACCGCGACGTCCACCTCCCCGTACGGCGCCTGCAGCAGGGCCGGCAGCACGTCGAGAACGGCGTCACCGCGGGCGAGGAGACGGGCACGCTCGTGCGAGTCGCCCCACGGCGGCGGATCGTTGTCCCGCAGGCCTTCGGGGCGTTCGTCGGAGCACAGGACGGTGCCGACGTCAGGGTTGTCCCAGCGGGCCTGCCCGCTGACGCTCTCCCAGTTCAGACTCGCGTTGACACAGAGCTCACCCGCCAGCAGCGCCCAGGGCGTGCACACCACGCGCTCCCGCGCCAGGTCGACCACGAGCTGCCCGAAGTCTTCCCGGGACAACAGAGCCGGCTCGGCGGGCGCGATGAAGGCGTCGGTCCATATCCCCATACCACGTGGTGTACAGGGGAGATCTCGCAAAGGCCAACGAAATCAGTGTGGCTGCCCGTCGCCCTGGGCAGCGGCCTGGGCGAGGCGGGAGCGCTGCTCGAAGGGGCTGGCTATTGGCCGGCATCCCGGATGTCCTGCCAGGGGCTGCCCGCGGAGGAGAACCGTGCCCCTGACAGGGTCCGGGCGAACGGGTGCGGGACCGGGGCCGTTTCTTCTGGAACCCGGTCCGGCTGACGCAGTTGGATTTACGCTCGCGGAGTGGACATCGACATCGATGAGTGGGCGGGACAAGGGCGTCCGGCTATTCGAGGTGAGGGCGGAAGGACTGGTGTTCTTTCCCTCGAGGGAAGGAACACCAGTCCTTCGCG
The DNA here is from genome assembly GCF_040643735.1 of Streptomyces sp. NPDC047085. Lineage (NCBI taxonomy): Bacteria > Bacillati > Actinomycetota > Actinomycetes > Kitasatosporales > Streptomycetaceae > Streptomyces > Streptomyces sp. NPDC047085. The sequence goes on along the minus strand of NZ_JBEYUW010000010.1, from coordinate 332,913 downwards.
TCGGGCTCAGGCGGCTGTGGTGTCGGGCGACATCATTCGGTTGTTCTATACGCTGGCCAGGATCTTGCGTACGCCGTCGGTGACGCCCGGCAGGTCGCCGGCGAGGGCCGCCCACTGGTGCATGTCGTGCTCGGTCAGGATGACCGGCCCGGTTTCGGCGACGGTGACGGCGAAGTTGAACTGACGGGTTGTCGTGCCTCGGCTGTTCTCGTAGTCGAAGTGCCCGAGGTAGCGGTCCACGGAGCAGACGGTCAGGCCGGTCTCCTCCCGTGTCTCGCGGCGGGCCGCGTCGACAATGGTCTCGCCCGGCTCGACCTTCCCCGAAGGGATCTCCCACAGGCCGCCCATGTAGTCGTCCGCGTTGCGCCGGACCAGGAGGACGCGGTCGGCGTCGGTGACCACGGCGGCGGCCACGAAGCTGGTGATGCCGTTGGCTTCGGCCTCCTTGGCCAAAGACAGAGCGAGGTCGGAGGTAACGGTCACAGCAGCTCCTTGTGGTGTTCGCTGACCTTCCTGGCCGCGCGGACGTACTGCTCGGCCAGCTTCAGATCCTGCTCACGGTGCCAGACAGGAAGCTTGATCGTGTGCGTGTGGGCGTGCTCGGCCACGGGGAAGTCACCGGCTCGGTAGCGGGGACGGGTGTTCGGGTAGCCGGGGAACAGGTGGGAGGGGTGCTGGTGGAGCGGCAGCTGGTTCAGGGGCCTGGTGGAATTGGGTATGTCGAACTCGGTCGCGCCTTCGGCGATCAGGGCCTGGTGGAAGTGCTCCAGGGGCAGGCCGCCCAGCTGGTCGGGGCGGTAGGTGGCGGTCAGCGCGTACCAGGAAGACTTCACTGTTCGTGCGGCGACTTCATGTCAATGCCCGGTTTTACGACAATCTTTCCGGCTTTGGTCTCCCGCAGATCGGCCTCGTTCATCTCGGTCATGAAGCGGGTGGAGCCGCAGATCACGACGATATGCGGGAGGCTCAGCTGCTTCTTCGCGTCGGCGAGCTTCTCCTCGGGGGTGAGCCGTTGCGGGTATGACGCTGGTTCCTCCTAGTGGTGTGGTCCAAGGGGTGCCTGCGGAGACGAGAGCGAGGGTATCTAGGTGGCATCAGTGCCTGCCTGAACCTCAAAACCTGTCGCGGCGGCACCGGTCCGTCCGGAATGCTCGGCTCATGCGAGTGAATGCCGACGGGATCACCCCGGTGCCGCGAATGCTGCTGATCAGCGAGTTTCTGCTGCACTCCGACTTCCAGGTCGAACTGGACGGGCCGGTGTTCGTCGCAGCGGGCGACCGGCTCTCCTATGAGGAGGGCAACGTCGTGGTGACCAGCCCTACTGGCGAGCGACGCATGCACTCGGCCCGCGACAGCTACTGGATCTGTCGCTGAAGGACATAGGAGCTCAGCGGCGGGGCAAGGGGATGACGCTCCTGGCGTCGTCCCCTGACCCATGTCGGTTGCCAGGGTCGGGAGTTCGCGGCTGAATGTACTCTTCTCGCGGCGGAGCCGCTGGAGCTCGTCGTCCTTGGCGGCCAGGACCGACAGCAGATGCCGGTGACGCTCCCTGAGCTGCGCTCGGTGTGGGTGCGGGCGAGCTTTCCGGTGAGCCGCTGGTTGAGATCACGCAGCCGGGCGATGCGGGCCGCGCGCGGGTCGGGCTGCCGGCCCGCTGCCCAGGCGGCTGCCCGGCCGATTTTCGAACTCGTCCTTGAGGTGGCCCCAGGTCCGATAGAGAGAGGCGCGGGAGACGCCCGCCTCGCGGGCGAGCGTCTTGACGTCGCAGGCGCCGCCGGGCGGGATCTGCCCCGCCAGCAGCCGGTCGACAGCCGCGCGGATGCGCCGCTCGATCTGGTCGCGCTGCTGATGGCTCAGTGCCATGTCATCCGGCCTTTGTCGCGGGCCTGGCGGTGGGTGCGGATCGACCCGGCGAAGGCCGGCGCCTACGCCGCGGCGTGGATCGCGCGGCGCGCGGCCGGACCGGAGATGCCCACCCGGCGGGCGAGGTCGTCATGGATGGTGGTGAGGGTGTCGGCGGCGGCCCGGGCGGTTTCGATGTCCCAGCAGCTGGTGGATCCCGTCGCGGCCGCGGGCGGCGTACCCGCCGCTGACCGCGGTGCGCATGTGCCCGTACTGGATGGCCAGCGCCACCAGGCCGCCCGGACGGCGTGCGATGTGCCAGGCCAGGGTGCGGCGAAACCGGGCCAGACCGATCGCGCCGTGCGGATCGTCGGGAATGACCTCGCCTTCCCGTCCCAGGCGCAGGGCCAGCGGGAGGCCCATGCGACGAAGGCCTCGATGCGCGTGCGCAGCCCCGAATAGCGCAGGGAGGTCGTGCTGGGCGTGGGGGTGTTCACGAAGGTGTGCGTGGAGGCGTCGAAGACCAGCCCTTCGGCCGGGGCGATCTTCTCCAGCACGCGGATCGCCCGCGCCACTGGAGGGATCGCCACCCAGGGCACCTCGCGCAGGCGCCCGGCGGAGTGGTGGTTGCCGTCCTCGTCGAAGGCGTTTTTGAACTCGCGCCCGTAGATGAGGTGCCGGCCGGAGGCGACCTCCGGGCAGCACCCGGTCTGAAGGCCCAGCACTACTGGCGGGAGGGGGTTATTCCGACCGTGCACTATTCCCCAAGATCGCTCGCCCCGACTGATGACATTGAGGATCACGCCCGTGGTCCTACCCCGGGTCGGACGGACCCAGGGGAGGCGAATCAACGACCAGCCATCTCGTGGCGACCGCCGTTCTCCCGAACAGTCGCCGCAGGGGGCCCGACAGCAGGGTCGGCCGGGCCCTCTGCAGTCAGCGAGTGTCGGTGCGCTTTTCGAGGCGGGTGCCGTGGCGAAGGGTGATCGACATCAGGTCGCTGGGGGCGTCCAGTTCCAGCCGGTGCCAGCGGCCGCGGGGGATGATCACGGCGGTGCCTGCCTGCAACTGCACCATGTCCTTGCCGCCGCCGGGCCTGGCGGGACGGAAGTAGAGGCGGACGCCGCCGGTCAGACAGCACACCGCCTCCTCGGCCTCCGGGTGCATCTCCCAGTGGTCAGCGTGGACGTCGGCGTCGGTCTCCACGTGGAACGTCGCGATCTGCCAGGCGCCGGAGTCGCTGCTCGTCATCCGCCGTTCGGCGACTCGGACGTCGCCGTCGGGGTGGATGTGCAGTGCCGAGGCGAACAGGTCGATGGATGAGATGGGTGTCGTCGTCATGACGGCGTTCCTTCCAGTCGGTTCTCTGCGGGGGCGGCGGGTCGCGGGTCAGGTGCTTCGGCTCGGCGGCGGGGCAGAACGCCGATCGCCACGATGGCCGCGAGCACGAAGAGGGAGGCGGCGACGGCCAGGCCCAGGGCGTAGCCGTCGTTGAGCGCGGCGGGGTCGGTGGCCGTGCCGGTGTGGTGTGCGGCGATGGTGGCCAGGGCGGCCAGGCCGATGCAGCCGCCGAGTTGGCGGGAGCTGTTGAAGAGGCCGGAGGCCATGCCGGCCTCGCGCGCGGCGACGCCGGTGGTCGCGGCGGCGGCGACCGGGGCCAGGACAAGTCCGGTGCCGATGCTGGTCATCAGGGATGGGCCGAGCACGTCGGTGAGAAAGCCGCCGTCGGGACTAATAAAGGCGAACCAGGCCAGGCCCGCGGCGGCCAGCAGAGCGCCGGGTACTAGGGCAGCTCGGGGGGGTGCGTGCCGTGGTGACGTGGGTCGTGACGAGGGTGCCCGCGACCAGGCCCGCGGAGAAGGGCAGGAACGCGGTGCCAGTCGCTGCGGCACCCATGCCCAGGACCTGCTGCATGTACAGAGACACGAAGTAGAACGCCGCGAACTGCCCAGCCGCGGCCAGGAATACCAGTACGTTGGCGCCGGCGACCCAGCGGCTGCGCAGCAGGCCGAGGCGCAATAGCGGTGCGGGAGCCCCGGATTCGGCGAAGACGAAGGCGATCAGGAGCGCGGCCGCGGCGACGAGCATCGCCAACGTGGACGGGGAGCCCCACCCTTGGGCGTCGGTGCGGACCACACCGAACACCAGCAGCCCGACTCCGCCGGTCGCCAGGACGGCGCCGAGCACGTCCAGCCTCTCGCGCCGGTCGGGGCGTGCTTCGGCGGGCACGCCTGCGAGAACCAGCGCGAGAGCCACCGCCACGATGGGCAGATTGATCAGCATCACCCAGCGCCAACCTATGTACTCGGTCAACAGCCCACCCGCCAGCACGCCCAGCGCTCCCCCCGCGGCGTTCACCCCGCTCCACACCCCGAGCGCCCGGACTCGCCGAGGGCCCTCAGGGAAGGTGGTGGTGAGCATCCCCAGCGCGGCCGGGGCGGCTACGGCAGCGCCCAGCCCTTGACCGGCACGGGCGGCGATCAGTTGCCAGGGCGCTTGGGCCAGCCCGCCCGCCAGCGAGCACAGCCCGAAGACGGCCAAACCCAGCACGAACAGCCGACGGTGACCGTACAGGTCGCATGCGCGGCCCCCCAGTAACAGGAGTCCGCCGAATGTGAGCGCGTAGACGTGCACGACCCACGACAGGTCGAGCGGCGCGAACCCCAACGCGGTGCGGATCGCAGGCAGTGCGACGTTGACCACCGACATGTCCAGGGCGAAGACGAACTGGGCGACGGCCGCCGCCGCCAGCACCACTCCGGGGCGCCCTCGCGAGTTTTTATACATGTAAGGAAAGTACCCTCAGAGGATCGCTGCTGTCGACACCTGGGGGATGATGAGGGCATGCCGCAATCGTCCGCACCGCGCAAAATCCTCGGCCGACCTCCCCGCATCTCCCGCGAGGAGGTCGTCGAGACGGCCCGCCGGATCGTGGATACGGAAGGCGTGGACCGGCTGACCATGCGGCGGCTGGCCACAGAGATCGGCAGTACGCCGATGGCGCTCTACCACCACGTCCGCAACAAGGAAGAACTGCTCGTCCTGCTGCTGGACGACTACGCCTCGCGGACGCTGCGCCGGCCCGAACTGCCTGCCCAGCCGCGCGAGCGGATCGTCGTCGCCGCTGCCACGATCCACGAGGCGCTCGCCGCCTGCCCCTGGATCGTGGAGGTGCTGACCGCCGACGACCTGATGTCCACATCCGCCCTGTGGTTTGTCGAGCAGATCGTCGATGGCCTGGTCGAATGTGGCCTGCCTCCCGAGCGAGCCGTACACGGGTACCGCGCAATCTGGTACTACACCGCCGGAGAGATCGTGGTCCGGACAACAGCGGCCCGGCGGCGCAAAGACGATGACCGTCCTACCTACCGGGAGCGAGCCTTCGCCGGTCTCGACCCGAGCGAGCTACCCCGCTTGGCACAGGTCGCCGACCAGTGGGCGCCGCTGACCGCCGAGGACACCTACCTGGAGGGGCTCCGAGCCCTGGTGGACGGCCTCCTGACTCCCCGTTAACCTGCGCATTCACTTCATACCTGCCCGAGCGCCGATACGATGCCAACGCCTCTGCCCGCAAGCCTCACGAAGCCGATCTCATGATCGCTGTGATCTGCGGCCGGTGAGGTCCTCGGGGCGGGCGGCGAGGTACTCGGCCCAGTCGCGTCTGGCGTAGGCGACCCAGCGGAGCGCGGTGTGGCGGTGCATCCCGGTCACGTCTGCAAGGATCGGGCTGGGGAGATCAGCAGCGAGGGCAGCAAGGGCCCCGTTGCGCGCGGTGCGAACCGGGATGCCGTGCCGGTTGAGTTTCTGGGTCATGCCGTGCGTCGAGATCGGCTTGCCCGGGACCATGCCCGGGAAGAGCCACTGAGGACCTGGGTGGGCTCGCGAGAGCTGCGGCCGCAGATGGGGCTGTTCGGCAAGTTGCCGAAGGAGCTCGGCTAGCCGTGGAGGCAGCAGGACGGGGTGGCGGCCCAGGACCAGGTGGGCGTGCTTATCACCGAACTTGAGGTGCTCAGGCGTCAGGTGGCAAAGACGTTCAGTGGACAGGCCGAACAGCAGGGTGATCGCGCCGCCGGCCCGGACGTCCGTCGGCCGGGCATCGTCGGTCAGGCAGCGTTGGAGGAGCCGCCAGCGATCGTCGTCGTCGAGCAGGTCCTGGGGCTCCTGGCTTCGGATGGAGGGGACGGTCAGTTCGCGGGTGAGCCGGCGGCTCGTGGTCCATTTCAGGAAGTAGCGGATCAGGTAGCGCCGCTGGCTGGTGGCCCCGGCGATCCAGTCGTCGATATGCTCCTGGGCAAGGTCGGCGAGGGCCAGGCCGCGTTTGTCCAACCAGGCCAGGAAGTGCAGGGCGACGCTGGCTCGACGCCGGAGATCGCGGTCGGCGGAGGCGGGATGGGGGCGGTGGGCCGCCCGTTGGCGTGCTCGTCGAAGCAGGAACCAGTTCAGGAACGGGCGGGCGAGGTTGGCGTGCGCGGCCGACTTGTCCGCGAGTTCATTCTCCAGCCAGCCAGGAATGCGTTCAAGGTCCTCGTTCCGCTCGTCCAAGGTGCCGGTGTAGACGAGAAGTTGACGGACACAGCGTTGGTTCCGGCTGGGCGGGAGCTCGTCCAGCAGCTCGTGGCTGAGCTCGCGCCCTTCGGACGCCAGCCGGGCGAGGAGCTTGATATTCGGGCTCTCCTTAAGCCACTGGATGGCAGGGAACGGCGAGGGGGTGTCCGCTAGGGCGGCCACGAGCGGTTCCAACTGTGGGGTGACCGTGCCGTCGGGCCCGGCCAGCACGGCGTTGACCCGCTCGGCGAGGACACAGTGAGCGCATCGGCCGCGGCTGTGGGGATTGCCGGCCCGACCGCACTGCTTGCAGCTGTAGTCCGCGGCGAAGCCAACACATGGTCCGCAGACCTCGGCGCCGCGTCGTCCCGGGCGATCAGCGGCTGGACCGTGTCGCAGCGAGGACACTCGGCCGGTGACCGGAGCACGGCGGTATAGCAGACGTGGCAGACCGGCCCGATGGGCCACCGGGTGGTGCTCGGTTTCGTCTGGCCGCAGCGGGCGCACGGCTCGCCGGTGCGGTGACGCTGGTAGCAGGTGGCGCAGATCGGCTGGCCCTGTTCGTCGCGGCTGGCGCAAGGGCGAACCCGGCTGCAGATCGAACAGGTTGCGTCGGGGCCCTGGGTAACAGCCGTCGCAGAGATCCGGCTGCCCATCGTGCGCGTTGCAAGCGATGCGATTGAGCTGTCCGCACCGACCGCAGAGCCGTCGGGGTCGGCGATGGCGGTTGTAACAGAGGTGGCAGAGTGCGCCGCCGTCGTCAACGAGGGTGGCGGCTGCGGACTTTCCGCAGCTCACGCAGGTGTAGATGGGACGTTTCCAGCACTTGATGCACAGCCCTCGGCCGTCCTCGCGTCGCACCACCGGATGTCGGAGCTGCCCGCATTCGGCGCACTCCTCGAACGTGGCGGGGTCCGCGCGGTAGCAGCGATTGCAGATCGGGCCCTCGGGGCGCCGGGCAACGAGGCGCTGGCCGTCACGGTGGCAGCGTGCACAGGTTTCGCGCTTGCGGCTTCGAGCGTCGCACGAGCCGCAGAGCCGCCCTTCGGGGCGGAGTTGTCGCAGCCCCCTCCGGAGCCTCCCTGCCAGCATCCCCTGATGCGCGAGGCGGTCGCGGCATGCCTAGGACGTCAAAGGGACTGGTGACCGGCGACGTCCCCGCCAGGGTCGTCGGCGAGTACGACGGACGCGGTGATCCGCCGAGCAACCGCGCGGTCCGGCCAGGGACTGAGGGTCCGGTGTTCTCTATACCTTGCTCGCGACCACCATGTAGTTCTCGGCCTCAAGATCGAACGTGCTCAGTTCCGTTTGGAGTCCGACCCGGTGCAGCTCGACTTCGAGTTCCTCGTACCGGTAGGGCCAGCAGGACAGCAGTTCCGAGCGGACAAGAACCAACCCGGTCGCATCAACTTGCGCGATCGCAATTTCGATGTGGTGCTCCTCCTCCCAATGCGGCGCAATCTCCCAGCGGTAGACCACGACGGCATCACGGCCGTTCCGGCGGACGAGTCGGTCATTGATCTCCAGCCGGGAACCTCTGGCCCTCACGAGTTCCCAAGTGCGGGATGTGAGTACCAAGCGCCCGCCGGGGCGCAGAAGCCGTGACATCGACTCCAGAGCAGCACCCCTGCCTGTCGCGCCCGCGGCATGGTGAAGCGAGTTGCCAACGCAGAACACCACGTCGAACGTGTTGTCCTGGAAATGGTCGGGCAACTCGTCCCAGTTCGCCCGTACGGCCCGGACGGATGCTCCGAACTCCTCAGACATCTCTCCAGTCCGACGAACCATCGCCTCGCTGGCGTCAGTTGCGACAACCTGCATGCCACGACCGGCGAGGCCAACCGCCAACTGTCCGGTTCCGCACGAACAATCGAGGACGTGAGCGTTCGACGGCAGGAGATTGAGGACGTCATCGAACGACGCAGCGAACTCGGCTGGAGGCAACTTTGCATCCGAGATGAGCCACTCGTACACCTCGGCAAGCACGTCATAGCCTGTCACAACCACTACCTCCGTCACGCGGCAGACTCACGGTAGGACGTCAGTCCATCAGCGGAGCAAGCCGGGCACCAATGGTTTTCGCAAGGATGGCTCTGACGGTGTTTGCAGAGCTGAAGGGACGGAGCCGTGAGCGAGCAGGCTGGGCAGTGGCACTTCCTCACCAACCACGCCCGCGTACTGGTCGCCATCGCACGCGACCCTGCCACCCGGCTCCGCGACATCGCCGCGGTCTGCCGCATCACCGAACGCACGGCGCTGAGCATCGTCACCGACCTCGAACAGGCCGGCTACATGCGCCGCGATCGCGAAGGACGGCGCACGGCTACATCCTCTGCCTGGACGGCACCCTCCGTCATCCAGCAGAGGCAGACGTGCCCGTCCGGGAACTGCTGGAAGTGTTCACCTCACACGAGAGCCCGCACTGACCGACAGCCCTGCTCCCCCCTCGGAGCCAGGGCCTAGTGCTGCCCCTGCGCGTTGACCAGCCGCTTGAACCGCGGCTACGCGGTCCGCTGGAGCAACAGCTCGCAATGGGCGAGAGAACGGGAGGCCGGCACCGGTCGTTGACCGGACTAGCGGACAACACGCCGAGTGCGAGTGCATCCCCTGCATGGCCTAGTCGGTAGACGTTGCGCATCCGAACGATGAAGAAGCGCAACGGAGTTGGACGCAGCATCTCGTGACATCCAGCTGATCACCCTGCCTCGCTGGGGGCGGGTGGCCGAGGGTATGGGGGCGGCGCCTTGGCTGGTCTTCGATGGAGATGGAAGGGCGGTGGAGCCGATCCGGAGGTTTTTGGTTGACTTCGTCGCTCGTGACAACCGGCCTGGCAGCGTCCGCAGCTACGCCTTCGACCCGCTGCGCTGGTGGCGATGGCTTCGTGTGGTCCAGGTCGAGTGGGACCGCGCAACCTCGGCGGAGGTCCGCGACTTCGTGCTGTGGCTGCGCATCGCGACGAAGCCGCGGACGTCGGCGCGTACACAGTCGGCGGCAATCGCGGGGACGACCAACACGATCACGAAGAAGCCGTACCTTGACGACCTCTACAAGCCGCGCACGATCAGGCACAGCAACGCCGTGATCCGCAGCTTCTACGAGTTCTGGATCGAGTCGGGCAGCGGTCCGCTGGTCAACCCGGTTCCGCTGGCCCGGAGCGTGAGGCGGCGCCCGCACGCCCATCACAATCCGCTGGATCCGTACGGCGGCGAGGGGCGGCTGCGCTACAACCCCAAGGTTCCACGGCGCCGGCCCCGGCAGATGCCGGACGAGCGATGGAACGAGCTGTTCGCGGCTCTGCGCTCCAACCGGGACCGGGCGATCCTCGCCCTCGGGATCAGCAACGCCGTCCGCGCCTCCGAGCTTCTCGGGGTCCGCGGCGTCGATGTCGACTGGGGCGACCAGCTGGTACGCGTCGAACGGAAGGGCTCTCCGAGGCGTTGCCGTCTGCCCACACCATGACTGAATCCCGCGGATGGTCGACCTGGAATGGCTCGTCCCCACGCAGCGTTCCGGACCAAGAACCGTCTTCTGCCGGCGAGTGTCGGCGACGGCTGAATTGTGAGCCACTGCCGACGCTTGGGTTCTAACGCTTGTCGCAACGGCTTGAACAGGGATGCGCCGGGCCGTTGCCGTTCGCCCCTGGCGGGTCGGCCATAGCAACTGGATGCCCTGCTGGGTAAGTTCGCGTTCGAAGTCGCGGCCGAAGTAGTTCTTGTCGCCGATCAGTGTCTGGCTGGGGCGGGCGGCGACCAAGTGCGGTTCGACCGCAAGCAGGTCCAGCAGGGTCTCGCGTTCATCGGCCTTGGCCCCGGTCAGAGCGAAGCCGACGGGCAGACCCTGGAGAGTGCATATCAGGTGCAGGCGCAGGCCCCAGAAGAAGCGGCTGTGGCTGGCGCAGTAGCTGTACTGGGCCCATCCGGCCAGGTCGGAGCGTTTCACGGTCTCCCGTGAGCGTCCGCATTCCACGGGCGTGGAGTCCACGATCCACACGCTGTCGCTCCACACCGAGGTGCTGGTGGCCAGGATCCGGGTGACCCGGAGCAGCAGCTCGGCGGCTTTGCGCAGCCGCTTGTTGTAGCCGGGTTGCTGCGGCAGGTACGGGAAGAGGTGCGCAGGTGGGCCCGGGCATGCCGAAGCCACCTGGCCTCGGAGGTGAAGCCGAGCATGGCCTGCATCATCGCGAGGGTGACCAGCTCGGCGTCCGTGATCTGGGGCGCGATCCCCACAGCTGGCCGCCACGGCGCCAAGTCCGGCCGCTCCTTCAGCAGATCGTCGGTCGTCGCATAGAGTGCTGTCGCGAGGGTGTCCAGGTTGTTCGTCACACAACGATCTTGGACGTCCTCGTTCTCGTTTCCACCGACACCCCTTGAAATTGATCATCCAGTGGTGAGGAAGTCTGTGAACGACAGCGAGAGGGCGCCGTACAGCGCCGGAGCCTGGGCCGTTGGTTGGGTCACCTTCCTGGGATCCGGCTATGCGGCCTCCGTGCTGCTGAGCAACGCCTGGCATGACTGCGACATCGGTATCAACGCCTCAGCCAATCTCGGGGACCTCGTCATGGCATCGACCTCTATGGCCATGGCCTCCACGTTGCTGTGGGGGCTCATGCGCAAGGTCACCGGCCGTCGCCAGTTGCTGCTTCCTCTACTCATGACCGTTGCCGCAGCCGCCGCCCTACTGTGGCCCCTAATGGCGATCTGGCACGCGCCTGACGGTTATCCGGTCAGCTTCTGTGCGCCCGACAACGTGCCACCGTGGTGGCCGGATTGGCTTCCAGTGTGAGGCAGGAGGCACTTTTCCTGGCCCGCCTCGGCGTCTGCGTCGGTGATGGTGCACAACGACCGTACCGGACAAGCCAACCTCTGCTTGCTCACGCCATACGATCACTGACCCCTTGGAATTGATCATCTAGGCCCAAGACGAGCCTGTCGAGTGCGGAGATGAAGCGGGTGCGCAGCGCCGCTGCGCACACCGTGGGCCGCGCCGAGCGGCGGATCAGCGACAACCTGGTGCTGCTGGAACGCTGGCGTGCCGGGGAGTTGCACGGCTATGGCGATGCCCGGTGGGGTGAACGACGAGCGGCGGCTGTTCGCCCTGACCCGGATGTGGGCCTACGCGCCCTACCTGCTGCCCGAGGACCGGTTGGTGATGCCGCCGTGGGAAGACCCGGGCGCGGCCCTCATCGACTTCCTCGGCGAGGACTTCCGCCGCCAGCGCGGCGAGAACCGGGAGGTCGTCATCCACCCGGCCACCATGTCGCCGCTCCTGGTTTGGGCGCTGGGGGTCGTCCTCGACCTCGCGCCGGACATCATCGACGCGCACTGGACCTGGCGCCGGCTTAAGACGAACATCCGCACCGCGCACGCCGCGCCCAGGGACGGGCTCAAGCTCGTGCGCGCCCACCTGGGACAGCTGAAGTCGAGCGGCGGCGCGCTGCCCGCCTACATCGGAAGTCATGGAAGGCACTTCACGCAACGCCCCGGCGGCACGGACGATCGCCCGTTGATCAATATTTCGTTCCTCGCTGGGCAGTCGGGCGTCACCACTCACCAGGTCGAGACGGGCCTGTTGGAGCTGCCGCCGGGCTTGGGCGGTCTGGCCGTGGCGGACGGGGCGGCGCTGCCCGTAGAGGTGTCCAGCCGGATCGACGGCCAGGCGTGGGCGAAGGCCATCGACTTCACCGAAGCTCAGCGGCTCGCCGGCCACCTGATGACGGCCGCGATCCTGACCATCGGCTACGTCTCGGGGATGCGTCCCGAGGAAGTCCTCCATCTGGAACGCGGCTGCCGCAGCCGCCAGGAGCGCAAGGACGGCGCCGTCAGTTACCGCATCACCGGCCGCCACTTCAAAGGCGTCACCGACAAGGACGGCAACGTCCTTCCCGGCGGCGAAATCCGCCCCGAACCCTGGACGGTCATCGAACTCGTCGACCGTGCCGTGAAGGTGCTGGAGGAACTCCGCGACGACCGCCTGCTGTTCCCCCGGTCCCTGACCGTACGCACCCGCGAGCCCTCCCAGGTCGAGGTCGCCGCGGAGGGGCTGAAGCCGAACGTGTTCATCAGGCGCATCGCCGCGTTCATCGACTGGGCGAACGAGACGGCCACCCGGCTCGGCCACCACCACGAGCTAATTCCACCGGATCCGCATTGGGCCGATCACCCTGCGCCGTCTGCGCCGGACGGTAGCCTGGTTCATCTACCGGCGCCCCGGCGGCCGCATCGCGCTCGGCTTGCAGTACGGCCACGTGGGAACGTCGCTACTGAGGTCTTCGGTTCGGGGTGACGTTATGGCGGGGCCGACACCAGTCCGGTCTCGGCGATGAACCCGTCGAGCAGGCCGGGCTGGTACTGCATCCGCTTCAGGCGGGTGCGGGACAGCGCGGCAAGCTCGTCGATGCCGCACGGGGCCAGGTTGCCCAGGCTGTTCTTCAGGTGCGCCCACACGCCCTCGGCCGGATTGAGGTCCGGTGTGTAGGAGGGGAGGGGAACCGGAACACGGTCAGCCAGCTGCGGGCCGCGATCAGCTCGCGCATCGCGGCGTCGACGTGGTGGGTGTAGTTGTCCCACACCAGCACCACCGGCCCGCCGAGCTGCTGATGAGCCGCATCCAGCAAGGCGGCGAAGTCCTTCTCCCGAAAGCCCCTTTTCTCGCCCGTGCGGCCGTGGTGCACCAGCATGCGGAAGATCAGCCGGGTCCGCTGACGGGCCTTGCGGCAGACCAGACCGGCCAGGGAGACACGCCCCGAGCCGGCGGCGCGGACCGTGACCACGGGCGTGTGACCACGCAGGGACCAGGTCCGTGCCTTCGGCGGTCGCAGCACTTGCCCCGACTCGTCCGCGAAGCACAGCCACGCGTGCCCTGTCCCTCACGGCGACGGGGCGATGCAGCCAGACGTCACGCGGACACTCTCCGGTTCGTGCTGTTCGAGGCCAGACCCGCCGGCCTTGAATTCCCCCAGCTGGTACGCGCCAGCGATCTGACCCCAGCCAGGTCCGCTCCGGGATCGCCGCGCTGAAGGACCAGGCCGCGGAGAAGGGATGGCCCCCGCTGACCTGGAACCGGGCGGGCGGTTACCAGCTCGGAGCGGAACGGGACGTGCTGGAGGCATACGAACGGGCGGTGATCAGGGAGAAGCTGACCGAGTTCCGCCAGTTCATCACCGGCACGGTCGCCCCGCACGCCGCCGCCCACCCGGGCGACAAATGGGTCAAGCACATCGTCGCCCAGCTCGACTCCATCGAGTCCACCCTCGACCTCATCCACAGCTCCTGACCTGCGGTGGGACCGCCCTGTGGGCAGCCCCACCGCACAGCCCGAAGGCCCCCGCCATGCGCTCTCGCCGCTACCCCTCGGACACCACGAACGCCGAATGGGCGCTGATCGAACCGCTGTTGCCCACCCCGGCCTGCGAGACGTCCACTGGCGGCAGGCCGGAGAAACATCCGCGCCGCGAGATCGTCGACGCCATACGTTATGTGGTGGATACAGGGTGCAAGTGGCGGGCTTTTCCTGCGGATTTCCCGCCTTGGCGCACAGTTTGGGGGTTCATGGCCCGCTGGGCGGCGGCCGGGGATGTCGGGCAGATCCGCGACCAGCTCGCCGGCCGGATCCGCCGGGGCATGGGCAAAGGCCTCCGGGCGGTCGCCACCGTGATCGACTCCCAGAGCGTGAAGGCCGCCGAGACCGTCTCCAAGGCCACCCGCGGCTACGACGCGGGCAAGAAGATCAACGGACGCAAGCGCCACATGGTCGTGGACACGCGCGGACTGCCCCTCATGGTGATAGTCACCCCCGCCGACCTGAACGACTCAGCTGCGGCGAAGGAGATCCTGTTCCGCCTCCGCCTGATGCACCCCGAGAACACGATCGTGTGGGCCGACTCGGCTTACGCCGGCAAGCTCGTCGACTGGGCGAAACAGCACCTCAACCTGACGATCAAGCCCGTCAGCCGCCCCAAGGACGCCTCCGGCTTCGTCGTGCTGCCCCGACGTTGGGTCGTCGAACGCAGCCTTGCGTGGATGATGCACGCCCGCCGTCACGCGCGGGACTACGAGCGTCTCATGCAACATTCCGAGACTCTGATCACCTGGGCTGCCATCACTCTCATGAGCAGGCTCCTGGCCCGGAAAGGCGCCACCCCCAGCTGGCCGAGGAAACCAGCGCCGGCCGCCGGCTGAACCCACTTGCGATCGTTTCCGCTTGTCGCACCCTTGTGCATAGGCGGTCAGTGACCAGTCCGGGAAGGCGTATGTTGGCGAGGGTGTGACGGCGATCGGTAGTTGGCCCCTCCGATCCGTACTTAGCCCCAAGGCGGTCATTTCTCACATCAGCTGCCCCCCCTTTATGTGGGGTTGCGAGAGCCGGAGTGAGGTCTTGAGCGATGCAGGCTTGAGGAGTCGATGAAGCCGTACGCGATCGCCGATTGGCCTGGATCGGGCCGGTGGAGCGCGCACCTGTACGTTGTGGTCGACTCCCTGCACCGGCTCGACGCGGAAAGCGCGTGTCCGCGTCATCGCGGTGCGACACGCGCTCGCAGCCAACGTTCAGAGCGCGTCGGGTCGATACTGGGCGTATGCGTGTCGAATTCGACCCTGAGGCGATGAGCAGGACGGCCTTCTACAGGTTCCTGACGTCGGTCGTCGTTCCACGTCCGATCGCCCGGGTCTCGACGATCACTGCCGATGGAAGCACGGAGAACCTCGCACCCCACTCTTTTTTCAGCATCGCCAGCACCGATCCCCCGATCGTGCAGTTCACGTCGATCGGCCGCAAGGACTCCTTGCGCAATGTCGAGGACACGGGGGAGTTTGTCGTCAACTTTTCGTCCGAACCTCTGCTGGAGCTGATCAACGCCACCGCCATCGACTTTCCTCGGTCCGTTAGCGAATTCGACACTGCGGGCGTCGAGCGCGAAGCCAGCGCATGTGTACGGCCGCCCAGAGTGGCCTCCTCCCATGTGGTTCTGGAGTGCCGTTCACACACCACCCTTCGCATGGGCAACTCCACTCTGGTCTTCGGACGGGTGGTCCGCGCCGCGGCACACGAGGAATACCTCGTCGATGACCGCCCCAATAGCGAGCTGCTGCGGCCGCTCACTAAACTCGGCGGCGATGAATGGGGCACTCTGGGTGAGGTTGTCCATTTGAGTCGCATTCCCTACGAGGAGCCTGCCGCCGATTGAGCTTCGCCAGCGGTAGTGCTCCAGGGTGAGGTTGGCCCGTGTGATGGGCGTCAGGTGGCTGTCAGAGGGTCTTGATCAGGCCGCCGTCGATGGTGAAGTCGGCGCCCGTGATGTTGCCGGCGCGGTCGCTGGCGAGCATCAGGACGAGGTCGGCGACCTCTTCGGGGCGGGTGAAGCGGCCGGTGTCGAATCCGCCGGCGCCCGCGATGATCTGGTCGACGGCCGTGTCGTGGTCCACGCCCCCTGGCAGCAACGACCTGCTCCGCCAGCCCGCCGCTGCCCACCCACATGTCCGTGGACACCGGGCCGGGGGCGACCGTGTTGACGCGTACGCCCTGAGGGCCGACTTCCTTGGACCGGGCCTTGGAGAAGTTGGTCAGGGCCGCTTTGGACGCAGTGTAGTCGATGATGCCGGGGTCGGGCAGGAAGGCGTTGACCGAACTGATCGTGACGATCACGCCGTGGGCGGCCACCAGCGAAGGCAGGGCTGCACGGCATGCGCGTACAGCGCTCATGATGTTGGCGTTGAACGTGGTGAGTCAGTCCTCGTCGGTGACCGACAGGAATCCGTTCAGGCGGGGGTGGAGGATGCCGACGTTGTTCACCAGGACGTCGATGCCGCCGAAGCGGTCCGCAGCGGCCGCGATCAGTCGGTCGACGCCTTCGACGGTCGCCAGGTCACCCGCGACGGGTACCAGACTGTGAGAGTCGGCGAGTTCTGCAAGTCCGGTGCCGGGCGTGCGGGCCCCGGCCACGACATTCGCCCTTCCTGCGCGAAGGCACAGGCGATGGCCAGGCCGATGCCCCGGCTCGCGCCCGTGACCACCAGTGGGGCGGCCGGTCGGCGAGCGGGACGTAGCCGCCCCGGCTGATCAGTCCAGAGCGGTCAGTGCATTGGCGACAGCACTCTCGAGGAACGCCCGGTCGGCACGCGCCTTGCCCATGACACGCAGTCCCTGGATAAAGGTGGTCAGGAACCGGGCCAGCCCCGCGGCGTCCTTGTCGGCGGGCAGTTCCCCGCGCGCCTGTGCCCGTTCCAGCGCGCCGGCGATGGTGCTCTCCACCAGACGTAGTGTCGCGGCGACCTTGTCCACGGTTTCCGGATCGGCGGAGCGCTCGGTGGCGGCATTGACCAGGAAGCAGCCCCGTTCGGGGTCGCACAGGTCCGCCTCGGCCATGGCCGTCAGTGCTGCCCGCAGCGCGGAGCGGACGTCGGTGGCCGACTCCAGGTCTGCGATCAGCGCGCCGGCGTTGCGTGAGCAGTACCGCTCGAGGGCCCGGGCGTAGAGCTGCTCCTTCGAGCCGAACGCGGCGTAAAGGCTGCCGCTGCCGATGCCGAGTACGGCGGTGAGGTCCTGCAGGGAGGTCGCGGCATAGCCGCGGCTCCAGAACAGGTCCATCGCGCGGTCGACGGCCTGGTCTATGTCGAACTCCCGGGGCCTTGCCATGGCCAACACCGTAATAGTTCTGGATCGCCTAAGAAAGAATTGCCAGGCCGAGGTCCCGCCGGGTTCTCCGCTGCCCGGCTCGGAGCATGAGACCTCAGCGTTGGTGGCTGGTGCCGGGCCTGTGAGCGGCTCGATGCGCCGTTCGGGGCAGGGGGCGCGGACATCGCTTGCCGGGTGCGTGCCATGTGTGGGCGCCGTGCATGCCCAGAAGCACGCCCCGATGCCTCTGATTACCCTGCGACATGGATCACGACTTTTCCACGATGATGCTCCTGGGCAAGAGCCGGTACGCGTCGCGGGTCTCGGCCAGGGGCAGGATGCGATCCACAACGGGAGCGAGCCTTGCCGTCCTCGATCAGCCAGGCGACGGCCTCCAGCCCGGTGCGGTCAGGTTCGACGATGAAGAACACGGCGCGCGCCCCATGGCGGGTGGCCTCCTGCCCGTCGGGCGGTGCCGCGATGCCGACCAGGACTCCGCCGGGGCGCAGCACCGTCCAGGAGCGGGACTGGGTTGTGCCGCCCACCAGGTCGATGACGACGTCGACGTTGGTGACGTGGTCCTCAGGTGACGTGGTCCTCGACGCGATCGTGCGCGTAGTCGATGGCCCGGCGGGCGCCCAACTGTCGGACGAGGTCCAGGTCGGCCGCGGAGGCGGTCGCGGTCACCTGCGCGCCGAGGGCGGCGGCGATCTGCACGGCAAAGGAGCCCACTCCGCCGGCGCCACCGTGGACCAGCACGCTCTGACCCGCCTCCACGTGGGCGTGGTCCACCAGGGCCTGCCAGGCGGTGAGAGCCGCCAGAGGAACTGCGGCCGCCTGGTCGTGGCTCAGAGTGTCCGGCTTGGTTGCCAGGATGTCTGCGGGCAGGCTGACATATTCGGCTGCCGCACCGTCGTGGGTGAAAGGGATCAGCCCGTAGACCTCATCGCCCTCGGCCCAGTCGGTCACTCCCCCACCCAGGGCGGCGACGACGCCGGAGAACTCATGGGAGGGACGGGCGTGCGACTGCGACCCGTGCCGTCGAAGCTGTCCGTCCAGGTCGCGTCCCAGTCCAGCTCTGCCGCGGTGACGGACGCGGCCCGTACAGCGACGAGCACCTCGCCGGGTCCCGGTTCGGGCCGGGGAGCCTGCTCATACACCAGTTGCTCGGGACCGCCACGGCGGTGGGCCCGTACGGCATGCATGGTGTTCACCACGGCTACTCCCTCCCGCGCCTGCGCCGGTGGAGCGGGACCGCGACGGCCCCCAGGATCCCACAGCGCGACGCGTCCGGCCCGCCATACCCTGAGCGCTCAGGGCATGGCAGAGCATCCGGTGAGGCGCCGGCCGCGAGGCATGTTGCTCACTGCAGCGCGGCCGATGGATGCGCCCTGCGGGGATAGCGCGTTGTCGGCCGCCGCGGCGGTGGGCTTCCTTGTCCGGACCTCTCAGAGGGCCTTGAGGGATGCGGCGATGGCCCGGTCGGCCTCGATCAGCCCCGATTCGACCTGTTCGGGAGCCGGTCCGTTGACCGAGATGAATTCCACGTCGGTGATGCCGATGAAGCCGAGGACGCCACGCAGGTAGGGAGCGTGGAAGTCCATGGCGGCGAACGCAGGGTTGGTGAAGTCGCTGCCGGACGCGCGGACGATGACGGCCTTCTTGCCGGCGAGCAGACCGCGCGGGCCGTTCTCGTCGTAGGCGAAGGTGCGACCTGCCATGCAGATCTGGTCGATCCATGCCTTGAAGGTGGCGGGAACGCTGAAGTTGTACATGGGCACCCCAAGCACCAGCACGTCCGCGTCCTCGACCTCGGTGATGAGGGCGGCCGAGGCGTCGACAGCGGCCTTGGTCCGCGGGGTGTGGTGCTCGGCCGGGGCGAAGACGCCGGTGACCCAGTCCGCGGAGACGAAGTCCGGCACGTCCTCGGTCACGTCCCTGTAGGCCACGGTTCCCCCGGGGTTCTGCCGGCGCCAGGCTGCGACGTAACGAGCGCCGATCTGCCGAGTGAGAGAGTCGGTGCCGCGCGGGCTGGAGTCGATGTGGAGCAGGTGAGACATAGCTTCTTCCCAAAATTGAGGATTGATCATTCCACAATGAGGATGTGGAGACGCACTGACTACGCGAATGCAGAAAGCGCTGGGCATCCGCGGACACGCGCCACATGACGTCTGTGACGGCGGAAGCCTCCGGGCTTCGGGGTGCGGTGCTTTCGCGTTCCCCTGGACCAGACTGTACCTGGATAAGTTGAATGCTAAACCATCTATCCCTGGTTGCGTCCGTCACGTCTCAGCACCACCGTTCACCTGCGCGTCCTCGGTCTCACCGACGACAGCCGACTCGGTCCAGTTCTTGGATCTTGCGCCTGCGGGGCACCCCGGACACCGCCGACCGCCGGCCACGACAGTCGCTCGCCGCCACGACACCGTCCACGTCGGGCTCCTGTCCGGCGGCACCGAGGTGCTGTGCGCCGTGCAGCCCGCAGCAGGCCAGAAGGCGACGACCTGATCGAGGCTGTCGAGGATCTCGTCGTGGTCCACATGAAGGGCTCCGGTCCGCGTTCCATGCACTGATCCGGGCACGGACGTCCTTCTCCAGGGCGGCTACGCTGCGATGGGCGGAGCGGCGGAGCTTGCGGTTGGTCCGCTCGGCGAACCACTGCTCGACGAGGTTGAGCCAGGACACGCTGGTCGGGGTGAAGGGAATCTATTCCTCCGCGTTCCGCGTTGCGGCAGATCCGAGGCTCGGATCGCGAAATGCCTCGCCCATATCCCGCACCGTGGTGGCGAGGGTCACGCGATGCCGAGCGGCAGGCAGTCAGTCAGCTGTTCAAGATCCGTGTCTCGCGGATTCGAGATCGAGGGGTCGAGCCGCCGTGCGAGTTGTTCCGTTGCGCCGATCGTGCAGGGTGAAGTCGGACCGGACGGCCACGCCTGACTGCAGCAGCTTCTGGTGGACAAGTGGATTCCGGCCGGGGTACGAGACCACCACGCTGATGTATCCCTCGGGCAGACCGGTCACCGCGTACTCGCCCCGCGCGTTCGTCGCGGTGCGCACCAGCTGCCGGCCACTGGTGTCCATGACGGTCACCGCGGCATGGCGGACGGGCTGCTGTTCGCCGTCGCGGACGACGCCCTCCAGCATCGGCAACAGCTCGCCGAAGTGATGGGGGTGGACCGGAAGCGCGGTGGGCACTGGCGCCTCCATGGAGGGGTCCTCCACCGGCGGTTCCGGAACGTCCTCCAGCTCGTCCTCCGCTCCCTGTCGGGCGGCCATGCGGTGGTGCCGCCACGCGTCGAGAGCCAGCAGGGTCATACCCGCCGCGATCCACGCGCACAGCACGAGGACCGGCTTGAGCACATCCGCGTTGTCGAAGTACAGGACCCCTCTCAGGCCGTCGACCGCGTTGCCCAGGGGCATGACGGCGTGCAGGACCTGGAAGAACCTCGGCAGTAGCTCGACGGGGACCAGGCCGGAGGAGGGAACGCTCAGCACGATGTACAGGCCCAGACCCGCCAGCGGCAAGAAGTGCTTGACGAAAGGCGCCATGCCGAGGGAGAAGGGGCGGAGCCAGCCCCCGCGCTGGACCTGATGGCAGCACTGGAGGCGAGTGTCCGAGCGGCCGAGCGGGCGCACCAGCGATCGTCGGCACCGCCTCGGCCATAACGCTTGCTCAACCGCCCATCACTGAGCGAATGACCAACCGCCTTTGCGTAGCCAGAGTCGGCAACTGCGACAGCCGGACAAAGGCCAACGAGCCCCTGGCACCACCACTCCGACCGGCGTGAGCGCCAGCGATTGCTGACGAAGCCATCGGGGGCTGGTGCGGGGAGTGCGATGGTCAGGAGCTGGCTGGGTGAGGGCTGCGCAGGCAGCAGCGGCGAATGTGAAGGGAAGACCTGGCCAGCCCGCACCAGGAGGTTGACGGGCCTATGCCCTATGGCTGCTCCCGAGCAGTTCGGCGAAGAACCGGCGAAGCATCACTGGAGCACTGTTCAGGCCCAGCTCGCGCCCACCGAATCTGTACACCTCGTACCCTTTGAGCCGCAGCGCCCGGTCTTCGGCGACCATCTTCGCGTACAGCCGCGGGGACGCCTCGTCCCCCTCGGCGTAGTGATGTTTCCCGTCCACTTCCACAACG
Source organism: Streptomyces sp. NPDC047085 (assembly GCF_040643735.1). Lineage (NCBI taxonomy): Bacteria > Bacillati > Actinomycetota > Actinomycetes > Kitasatosporales > Streptomycetaceae > Streptomyces > Streptomyces sp. NPDC047085. The sequence continues at coordinate 311,777 of NZ_JBEYUW010000010.1, read as the reverse complement.
AGGGGGGCCGTTAACGAGCGGCGAACAAGGTGACAAGTAACCCGCCAGTACCTTTCGGATCGAAGGGGCGCATGAGCTGGCCCGCCCGCGACGTCCAGGCACTTCACCTGTCCGGCTGATCCGCTGGGTTCCGCACCGTACGCTCCAGAGCCATGACCACGACCGTCACCGCCCTGCCCACCGCCGATCGGGTGAGCGCCCTCGCCGAGTTCGGCACCGACCAGGTGCAGCAGACCGCAAGTCTCAGGAGGGGGTCCGTCCCGCTTTTGATTGAGAACGGGTTCTGCGAACGAATCCGGGTTCGATGGGGGCCCGGCGGCCTGTTGTTGATCTTGCTCGCGCAAAGGAACGTTTGTGAGAGTTGTCAGTCTCCGAAGTCGGCTGCGCAGATGACTGGAGTCGGGTGCACCGAGCACGGCCTCCGCTCGCGGGCCGCCAGCGCCGGCCCGCTGCTCAGTCGGGTTGGGCGGCTGGGTCGATGATCCGATAGCCCACGCCGGGTGTGGTGGCGATGACCGGGGGGTCGCCGAGTTTGCGGCGCAGGCGGCTGATGGTCACCGTGACGGTGTTGGTGAACGGGTCGGCGTGTTCGTCCCAGACCTGTTCGAGGAGGTTCTCCGTGCTGAGGAAGGCGGGGCTCGCGTTCAGGAGGGCTTCGAGTACCGCGAATTCCTTGACGGAGAGGTCGAGTTGGTGGCCGTCGCGGCTGGCGGTGCGACGCATCGGGTCGAGTTCGATGCCCGCCGTGCTCAGGGTGCGGGACCGGGCTGCGGGGCGACGGCGGGCCAGGGCGCGGATGCGCAGGACGAGTTCGGGAAAGTGGAAGGGCTTGGCGAGGTAGTCGTCGGCACCCAGGGTCAGGCCGCTGACGCGGTCGCCGGGTGAGTCGGCGGCGGTCAGCATCAGGACCATCACGCGGCTGTCCCGCTCCGTGATCATCCGGCAGAGGGTGTCGCCGTGGATGCCTGGCAGGTCGCGGTCGAGCACGACGACGTCGTACGCGTTGACGTCCAGCTTGGCAGCGGCGTCGAGCCCGTCGTGGGCCACGTCCACGGCCATGCCCTGGTCGCGCAGTCCCTCGGCGATGACTTCGGCGAGGGAGCGGGCGTCCTCGACCACCAGGATTCTCAACGCGCCACGCCCGTCTCTGTGTCGGAGGCTTCCACCGTCGCCCTGCCGTCCGTACGGGGGAGGGTGATGGTGACGCGCAGGCCGCCGTCGGGGCGGGCGCGCAGGTCCAGGGTGCCGTGGTGGGCCTGGGTGATGGCCGCGACGATGGAGAGGCCGAGGCCGCTGCCCTGGCCGGTGCCGGTCCGGTCGGCGCCAAGGCGGCGGAAGGGTTGCACGAGGTCCGCCACCCGCCGCTGGTCGAGGACCGGTCCGCTGGACTCGACGACGAGGGATACTGCGCCTGCGTCGTCTCCTTCGGCCCGTACCGCGACACTGATCCAGCCCCCGGGGTCGTTGTGTGCGATCGCGTTGTCGACCACGTTGTCGGCGACGCGGCGCAGCAGCGTCTGGCTGCCCCACACCCACGCGGAGTCGTCGATCCGGTTTTCACGCACGGTCAGGCCCTTGGCCGCGATGTCCTTTGCCCGTCCGGTCAGGGCGGTCAGCGCGAGTTGGCCGAGGGCGAGGCGAGACGAGTCGGTGAACTCGCCGTGCTGGGTGCGAGCCAGGACGAGGAAACTCTCCAGCAGCCGGTCGACCTGGTCGAGTTCGGCGCGCATCCGGGCGGCCAGCGTGGCCGTGGTCTCGGGTACCGGGCCCGGCTTGGCGAGGGCCACGTCCAGGGAGGCCCGCATCGTGGTGAGCGGGGTGCGCAGCTCGTGGGAGGCGTTGGCGACGAAGAGTCGCTGGGCGTCGAAGGAGCCCTCCAGGCGGCCGAGGAGGTCGTCGATGGTGTCGGCGAGGTCCTTCACCTCGTCGCCGGGGCCGCCGATGGCCAAGCGTTCGTGCAGGCTGTCGGCGGTGATCCGGCGGGTGGCCGCTGTCATCACGCGCAGCGGGCGCAGCACCCGGCCGGCGACGAACCAGCCGAGGCCGACCGAGATCACCGCCATGACGCCGAGGGCGATGGCGGAGCCGATCAGGATCTGCCGGGACTGGGTGTCGTGCGCCTGGGCCAGCTGCTGCTCCAGCTCGTCGATGCGGCCCTGGGCCTGTGCCGCGGTAGCGGGCTGATCGGTGCCGCCATCGGGGGCGGTCTGGCTGGAGCGCGATCCGCCGGATGCCACCACGGCCGCGATGGCGAGCAGCGCCGTTCCCGACAGCAGGAACAGAGCCACGTACAAGGCGGTGAAGCGGGTGCGGGCAGTGCCACGGCGCAGGCCGAGCCGGGCGGTCAGGCCCGCGAGCCGTCGGGGCAGACCCCATTTCATCCGCATGCTCCCCTCTCGTCACCGCACCAGGACACGTACCAGGTCAGGCTAAGTCGAGGCGCCTAACAGCGAGATGACAGTGGCCGTTCGGCCCCTGTAACTCGCTCCGTCACAGGGTGGGGCCCATGAGCGATGAGAGTACGAAGGCGATGATCGAGGTCGTCGGTCTGCGTAAACGCTTCGGCCCACAGCTGGCTCTGGACGGGATGACGTTCACCGTGCGGCCGGGACGGGTGACCGGCTTCGTCGGCCCGAACGGCGCGGGCAAGTCCACCACCATCCGCGTGATCCTGGGCCTTGACGCGGCTGAGGAGGGAAAGGCCCTGGTCGGCGGGGTGCCGTACCGCACCCTGCGTCGCCCGCTTCGGCATCTGGGGGCACTGCTCGACGCCTCCGCGCTGCAGCCGAGCCGCACCGCCCGTAACCACCTGCTGTGGCTGGCCCACTCACAGGGCGTGCCGCCCCGGCGCGTGGACGAGGTCATCGAACAGGCCGGCCTGGGCACGGCGGCCCGGCGCAAGGCCCGCGGCTTCTCGCTGGGCATGCGCCAGCGCCTGGGGATCGCGGCGGCGCTGCTCGGTGACCCGCCGGTGGTCATGCTGGACGAGCCGTTCAACGGCCTCGACCCCGACGGCATCGTGTGGATGCGCGGCTTCCTGTCGTCGCTGGCCCGGCAGGGCCGCGCCGTCCTGGTTTCCAGTCACCTGATGAGCGAACTCGAAGACATCGCGGACCATCTCGTGGTGATCGGCCGCGGCCGGGTCGTCGCGGACACCAGCGTCTCCGAGCTGCTCGCCGAGGCGTCCGGCGGCCGGGTCACCCTGCGTACCTCCGCGACTCCGCGCGCCGCCCAGGTCCTGCAAGGCGCGGGCGCCACCGTTCTCGCGACCGGCCCCGGCACCCTCGGCGTCACGGGCCTGTCCGACGAGGAGATCGTGGCCCTGCTCGCCCGGAACGGGGTGCCGTTCTCCCAGGTGTCCAGGCACCGGGCGACGCTCGAAGAGGCGTACATGGAGCTCACCCGGGACGCGGTGGAGTACCGGGGCATCCCGGCGTGGGAGGCTACGCGATGACTGCCACCCTCACCCCTCGCCCCCTGGCCACGAGGCGCGCTGAGCGGGGCGGGTTCCTCAGGACGCTGCACGCCGAGTGGACGAAGTTCCGTACGGTACGCGGCTGGGTCCTCGCCATGGCGGGGGCGCTCCTGGTGACGATCGTGGTCGGCCTGCTCGGCACGGCCGCCCCCGCCCCCGGCGGTCGCGGCGCCGACTCCGCCTCGTACCCGAAGGGCCCCGGTGGCGAGGCCGTCAATGACAGCTTCTACTTCGTCCACAGGACGCTCACCGGCGACGGCGCCCTCACCGTTGCACTGCGGTCCCTGACCGGTGTGGCCGACACCGGGACCGGCGGCAAGCCGGCCAAGGGCGCCCAGCCCTGGGCGAAGGCAGGGATCATCGTGAAGGAAAGCCTCACCCAGGGATCCCCGTACGCGGCGGTCATCGCCACCGGCGGCCACGGCGTGCGCATGCAGTACGACTACACGCACGACACGGCGGGCCCTTCCGGCAAGGTCACCCAGGAGTCCCCGCGCTGGCTGCGCCTGGTCCGCTCCGGCGACAGCCTCACCGGTTACGCCTCTACCGACGGCTCCCACTGGACCAAGGTCGGCCATGCGAAGCTGCCGGGGCTTGCGCGCATCGTGCAGGCCGGGCTCTTCGCCACGTCACCGGAGGCGAAGCAGGACACCGCGGCGGGCACGGGCTTCAGCCCCGCCGTGGCCACCGGCACCTTCGGCCGCCCCGGCCTCACCGGCGGCTGGTCCCAGAGCGCGTGGAGCGGCACACAGGTGGGCGGCGACGCGGGCACCTCCGGCAGCTACACGAACACCACGAAGGGCGGCTTCACCCAGACCGACGGCGGCGAGTTCACCGTGACCGGGGCCGGTGACATCGCACCGGTCGTCGGCGGGCCCGTCATGGGCGTCGGCTTCTCCGTCGAGAACTTCCTCGTCGGCACCTTCGCCGGGCTGATCGTGGTGATCGCCGTGGGCACGGTGCTCATCACCGGCGAGTACCGGCGCGGTCTGCTGCGTACCACCATGGCAGCAACTCCCCTGCGCGGCCGGGTACTTGGTGCCAAGGCGCTGGTGGCCGGGGGCGTCGCGTTCGCCATCGGCCTGGTCGCCGCCGCGATCACCATTCCCATCGGAAAACGCAGCGCGCGCGGCAGGGGCTTCCATGTCTTCCCCGTCACGTCGGCGACCGAAGTGCGCGTCATGGTCGGAACCGGCCTGCTCTGCACAGCCACCGCCGTGCTCGCTCTCGGCATCGGTGCCCTGCTGCGGCGCAGCGGCACGGCGGTCGCCCTGGTCATCGCGTCGATCGTACTGCCCTTCCTGCTTGCCACCTCCGGCGTACTGCCCCCGGGCGTCTCGGAGTGGCTGCTGCGGGTGACCCCGGCTGCGGGCTTCGCCATCCAGCAGACCCTGCCGCAGTACGCGCACGTGCTCAGCGTGTACGAGCCGTCGACCGGCTACTACCCGCTGGCGCCCTGGGCCGGCCTCGCCGTGCTGTGCGGATACGCCGCGCTCGCCTTCGGTCTGGCCGCGGTGCGGCTGCGCGGGAGGGACGTATGAGTCTCCTGAACGGTGCACGACTCACGAGCACGGTTGACGGTACGTGGCGAGGAGACTTCGGCCGCGTCCTGCACGCGGAGTGGACAAAGCTGCGCACCGCAGGGGACATGGGCAGGTTGCTCCTGCTCGCCGTCGCGCTGACCGTGGCCGTCGGCTGCGGCACCGCCAAGGCCGTGAAGTGCCCGGACGCGGGGTGCGGCCAGGACGCCGTCAAACTCGCCCTGACCGGCGTCACCGTCGGGCAGGCGGTCATCGCCGTCCTCGCGGTGCTGGCCGTCAGCGGCGAGTACGGCACCGGGATGATCCGCACCACGCTCATGGCAGTGCCGAACCGGATCACCGTCCTTACCGCCAAGGCGACGATCCTCACCACGGTCGTCCTCGCCTCCGGAACGGCTGCCGTCCTGGCCTCCCTCCTCGCCGGCCGCTACATCCTGCCCGGCAACGGATTCACCGAGGCGCACGACTATGCCCCGCTCTCGCTGGCCGACGGCCCGACCCTGCGAGCGGCCGTGGGCTCGGTCCTCTACCTGGTCCTCATCGCCCTGATCGGCCTCGGCGTGGCGACGGCGGTACGGGACGCGGCGAGCGCCATCGGGATCGTGCTCGGGCTGCTCTACCTCTTCCCGGTAGTCACCCGGGTGGTCAACGCCCCGGAGTGGCAGCGCCACCTCCAGCAGATCTCGCCCATGACCGCCGGACTCGCGATCCAAGCCACCGTCCATCTGCACGAGTTGCCCATCGGCCCATGGGCCGGCCTGGGCGTGCTCGCCACGTGGGCCGCGGCCGCGCTGCTGGTCGGCAGCCTGCTGCTGCACAGGCGCGACGCGTAGCCGAATCGAGCCGTCCGCGAGCACGGTGGCTTCGGGCCCCTCCCCGGCCCGGCGCCTCACCCGGTCAACGAGCCAGCCGACCGGGAGCGACGCCGGGCGGGCGGGTCTTCAGGATGCCGACCCGGACCCACCGTCCGCCGCCGATCGGGCGGCTTCCGCCCGCGCACTGTGCGGAGGCCTGGCACCAGGGACGCCGTGGCGGCGAGGGCGAGATGTGAGTTCATGTCCAGCTCGAACCGACCGTAGGGGTTCACGTGGGTCCAGAACAGCGGGGACAGGGCCCGCCGGTCGGCGTCGGTGAGCCGCTTCGAGCAGGGTGTTGACGTGCACCAGCGCGGACTGGAGCAGGTGCAGGGCGAGCATGGAGACCTCCTGGGACTCCTTGTCGGATCCGGTCAGGTCGCCGTCCTTGCCGTAGAACAGGTCATGGCTGGCGGAGTTCCAGTTCTCCACGACCTGCAGGCCGTCGTTGATCTCGCGGCGCAGGTCGGCGTCGGCGAGGTAGTCACAGATGAACGCCGTACGCACCGCCCGCCCGAGTTCCTCGATCGCGCGGTAGGTGGGGTGCTTGGGCCCGCCGCGGGTGAAGCGGCGCAGGGACCTGCTCGGCCTCGGCGGTGCCCAGGCGCAGGGCGGTTTGGGCCTGCTCGACTATGACGTCTTCACCGTGGTCGACGACCGCGCCTTGCTGGTGATGGAGCAGGCGCTGCGCGAGCGGTTCGTCCAGTGGTGCGCCGGCGCGGTCACGTTCGAGGACGCCAACGGTTTGGAGTCTCCAGTAATCGAGGACGTACGCACCTACGACGATGTGTTCGCCGCGGTGAAGAAGGTGGGCAGGAGAAGCCGGCGGAGACCGCGGCAGCAGCCGTCGCCACAGTGGCAGTTGAAGGTCGGCAGCACGCTGATCGACTTCAACGGCATGCTGGCCGGGCTGCGGGCCTGGGCGCGAGCGGCGGGTCTGCTGCGTGGTCAGCGCACGCGCGGCATCGAGCATGCGATGTCGAAGGTGCGCGATGCTGTGGCCCACCCGACCGGTTACCACCGCACGACGCCCGTGGAGACGGCGCGGACCCTGCACGACCTGGCAGAGTTCATCAATCAGCTGTGGGGACACCCGACCCCTGGTGGGCGTCTGTACCCCGCCCCGGTGGAACGCGACGTCGTCGTCATGGCCTGGAACGACGAGGGAAGCGTCCACATGGCCCAGGCCGATGCCCTGCGCGACGATACGGATGCCGACGGATACCTCTACATCCTGATCCGCAGTGTTTCCCGCCCCGGAAGCCGGTACGAGGACCCGTACTGGTCGGAGTTCGACGCCCGGTTCGAGACAACGCAGTTCCCCGCGGAGTACCTGTGGGGGCCTGGGAGCCGCAGTGACGCCCTGGCCTGGCTGGATGCAGAGCAGCCGAAGGGGGATACCGTCGACTACGTCGACCACGTCTTCATGCTCCGCGAGCACGATGGCCAGGTGTACCCTCCGATGCACCCGGAAGTGGCCGCGGGCCTCACCGAAGAAGAGCAACGCGGCACGTGGCACACGGTGCGGGCCGACTTCCCCGAACACGCCTTCGCCCACGTTCGGGGCCTGAACGGCAGCCCCCATGCACACGCCCGGACCGGCGACTGCAGGAGCTGCCCTGCTCATCACCTCGGCAGCGGCAGTCACGAACTGGCTTTGCGGGCCGCCGAAGAGGCCATCGGCGTCGTCACCCCCCGGCGGCCGCCCGCCGTGGACGTCCACACACCCCGCAAGACCGGCACCACCACGTTTTGGAACAAGAAGTCGACCACTCCACGACCTCGCCGCACAGGTTAAAGATCAAGCTAGGCCCTGTATCGAAAGTGCCTGGTGAGGATGGCGGAGAGCCCATTTTGTGATCCAGAATGATTGGATGATCACGCTTGAGACTCCCCGTTTGATCCTGCGTCGCTGGCGCGAGGAAGACGTTGTGCCCATGGCTACCATCAATGCCGACCCCGAGGTCATGCGGTGGATCCGTGACGGCAGCGTCCGTGACGAACAGCAGACTCGCAGCGGGATCCAGGCATGGGAGAGCGAGTGGGAGTCACAGGGCTTCGGCCTGTTCGCCGTGGAGATCCGGTCCACTGGCGAGCTGGCCGGGTTCACCGGCCTTTCGGTGCCCAACTTCTTGCCGGAGGTACTGCCGGCGGTTGAGGTCGGCTGGCGGCTGGGACGTTCCCACTGGGGGCAGGGCTTGGCCACCGAGGCCGCTGCAGCCGCTGTACGGTTCGGGTTCGCAGAGCGAGGGCTGGAGCGGATCGTCAGCATCACTCAAGTGGGCAACGACGCCTCCGAACGGATCATGACCAAACTGGGGATGCATCCGGTCCGTGAGACCGTCAATCCCAACGGCGGTCGGCGAGTCCGGGTGTTCGAGTTGACCTCGGACCAGTGGACTCGATGCCGTCGGCCTTGCCAAGCAGAACTTTGGGCCAGTCCGCCCCAAAACCTCTGATCTGCAGCTCTCTGAAACCGAATCGGTGATGACAGAGGAATCACAGCTTGATGTTCCGGAGAGCGAGAGTCGCTCCCCCTGCCACCTCGGTACTGTGACTTCGCATGACCGACTCCGAGATCGAGATCACCGCAGACCTGGTCCGCGACCTGCTGCAGGAGCAACATCCAGACCTTGCAGGGCTGGCCATCCGCGAGGTGGCGGGCGGCTGGGGCAACCAAATGTGGCGCCTCGGGGACGAGTTGGCCGTGCGCATGCAGCGCATGGACCCCACCCCGGAGCTCCAGCTCAAGGAGCGGCGGTGGCTACCCGTGCTGGCCCCGTGCCTGCCGCTCCCAGTACCGACCCCGGTGCGGTTCGGCGAACCGTCCGCGCGCTTCCCCAAGCACTGGACCGTGATGACGTGGGTTCCCGGCGAACCGCTGGACCACGGCTCGATCAGCCGCGGCGCCCACGCGGCCGACACGTTGGCGGGCTTCCTCCGGGCGCTCCATGTGGAGGCGCCCGCCGAGGCGCCGATCGCTACGGACCGCGGCGCCCATCCCAGGAACTGCACGGACGGCTTCGAGAATTTCTTGCAGGCCGTTGCCCCCGACGACATCGCTGCCGACGTCCGGGCTGTCTGGGACGACGCCGTTGCGGCCCACGCGTGGGAGGGCCCGCCGGTGTGGGTGCACGGCGACCTCCATCCCGCGAACGTCGTCGTCTCGGACGGAACGCTCTCGGGCATCGTCGACTTCGGCGACATGTTCGCCGGCGACCCGGCGTGGGACCTCGCCGCCGCATGGGTGCTGCTACCCGCGGGCACGGCTTCACGGTTCTTCGACGTGTACGCGCATGCAGACGAGGAAGCGATCCGGCGCGCCCGCGGGTTGGCCGCTATGAAGAGCCTCTTCCTCATGCTCATGGGGCAGAACGGAGATCGGGGTCTTCCCGGCGGCAAGCCGAACTGGGGACCTGTAGGTCGGGCGGCGCTTGATCGTGTTCTGAAGGGTGTTTGATGCGCGCCTCTTTGGACTTGGTTGAGGGCCATGGGGCCGCCCGTCTTGATGGGTTCATCGATCACGACGCGTGGTGGGAATCCCAAGGTCCACAGCCGTTTGCTGCCCGTCGCCCCGATCGAGCTGGCGGAGCTTCTCCGCGGCGCCACTGCTCCCCTGGGTGAGACTGGTCGCGCGCGTGCGCGTGGCACGGGCTCTCAGGCCGAGCACGACTTCGCGGTTCGCGAGGCGGCTGCCGGGGCGAAGCGAGGACTGGCGGTGCTGCGGCCGGTCAGGTCGGGGACGGCGGTGTGTGCGGGTACCAGGTTGTTTGTTCGGGGCCACGGGGCCGGCGAAGTCATGGCACGATGCGTGGTCGGCGTCGCCGCGAGGAACTGCCGTACCCCACCGGTCCCGACCAGCCTTGAGGTGAGCGTGTCCACGAGTGCGAGCAGCACCCCGTCCGCCACTCCCGCCCCGACACCCGCGCCCACGTCCGGTGGGGCGACGACCCGAATGATCGCCGTACTCGCCCACGACCGGGCGCCGTTGGTCGCCGCGCTCGCCACGGCGGCAACGACCTTGCTGCTCCTGCAGCTCGGCTCGGGGCATACGCCGTCGAGCAGGCGGTTCGCGGCCCTGCCCGAGTTCGACGTGTGGATCTGGGTGTACGCGGCAGAAGCCGGCGCCGCTGCGGCGCTGGGCATCGCCGCCCTGCCCGCGTTCCTTCGGCTCGCCAACGCCATGGGGCGGAGCGTCACCGTCAGGGTCGTGACCATGTGGCCAGCACTCGGGATACTGATGGTGTTCTTCGGCCCCCGTGCGCTCGACGAACACAACCCCCTGTGGCTGGGCTTCGCGCGCTACACCACCATCAACGCGGCCACCTGGGCGTTCATCACGCCGTGCTTCGCGGGGCTCCTCCTGGTCCACACCCGAGTCGCGGCCCTCACACGGGAGACCACGACCGCCGTGGCCCAGGGCACGGCGGGAGCACTGGTGGAGGAACTGCTGTGGCTGCGCACCGCGATGCAGCGCTTCCTGACCGCCTTCGCCGCCGCAATTACCGGAGGCATGCTCGCGTTGGGCGCACTACGCAGCGCCATGCTCGCCAACGGCACGCCGGCTGGGCAGCTGCCCGTGCTGCGCCTGCTCACCTATGGCGGGGTGTTCACCGCCACGAGCGCGCTGCTGTTCGTGCCCGCGTACGTCGCGTGGCAATCCAGCGTGTCCGCGATGCGCGATGCCCTCCACCCTGTCCCCGTGGACGGACGCCCGCCGCATGACTGGGTCGAGGCCCGCGCCGACTTCGACACCTTGCTCGATGCACGGTCGACCGCTGGCCGCGTCCTGACCGCAGTGTTCAGCGTCCTGGCTCCGCTGGTCGGCACAGTGGTGACCGCGCTCTTCGCCGCCCGCTGACCGACATACACCCGCGCGCGAAGCCCTGGGGTGCCCTGCTCAGTTCATGTCGTGCGGGATGTCTACTATCAGTGTCTTGCCGCCATCGACCGATGAAAGTCACAGGCGAGGCGCGCTGAGGGCCGGTAACTCGCTGGCCCACTCCCGCGACCCTGTCCAACAGCCGATCGGTTCAGAGAATCCCGACAGACCGATGATGAGGCGGCCACCTCCTGTGCCCAACAAGGGTGTACATGACCTCGCACGTACCAGTGCTGGCGTGTTTTAGGGAGTCCGGCAGTAGGCGTGCTCGACGCGGGCCTCCGAACGCCGCATCGCCCTCCCCGCCCGTTGCCTCCAGTCCCTGAAGCACCACCACGAGCACCAGCAGCGCGAGCATGAAACCGCGGACTCTTCTTGGCAGCCCGCCGAACACCTGTTCACCACTGCGCAGGGTGGACCCATCGACCCGACCAAACCAAAGCCGTGCCATCACCGCGCTCCTCCGCAAGGCCGGCCGCCGCCGCATCCGCTTCCACGACCTCCGACACTCGACCGCCACCCTGCTCCCTGAGCAAGGCGTCGAGCTCATTGTCATCAAGGAGCTCCTCAGGCACGCCCGCATCGGTGTCACCGCTGCCGTTTACGCCCACGTCCGGCCTGGAAGCTCTGCGCTCTCGGGGGGTCGGGCTGCTGGTGCTCGCTGAGGTAGCGGATGCCGTCTCCCTCTGGCGGGGTGCCGATCTCCTTGCCGATCGGATGACGCTTGCTGATGGCGATGCGCCAGCCGTAGCGCTCGTCCCACACGAGGGTGGGCACGCCGGCTCCGCTCAGGGCCACTGCCGCGGCGAGCACATCGCCCTCCAGGCGCTGCACCCGGACGTCCTGTGCCTCGGCCAGCCCCGCGCCGGCCAGGACGTCGGCAACGCGCTGCAGGTAGGGCTGGACCTGCCGGGCGCGCAGTTCGGTGGCGGCGCTGCCAAGGCGGTGCGCTGTACCGCGGTCGGATAGCCGAGACGGGTGGCGGCCTCCTCAGGGGTCACGTCCGGTTCGTCCTGCAGCAGGTCGGCGATCCGCTCCCCGCGCAGCCAGGGCAGCGCACGGGCGGCCGCGGCGTAGGACAGGCCGACGCGCTCCTGGACGGTTGCGAGGGTCACCGTCGGGTCCTCGTCGAGCAGGTCGCCGACCCGGGCGGAGATCTCGTCGCGCGGCACCATGTCCCCGCTGCCTTTCGGGCGGCCCTTGGGTCCGGCGTCTGCACGGGCGTCCTTGCCAGTGCGGAAGGCCTGCACGATGCCCCGCGGGCGGTGTTCCACGCCCTTGCCCGTGGTCGGGTGGGCGGCGATCTGGGGGCGCAAAGTCGCCGCCGAGGCCGGCCGCTACCGGCTTGCGGAGACGTTCAATCGTTAGCCAGCCCCGGGGTGCTCAGTCTTGCCAGCGTCTGTCTCGCCTGGCCGCGCCAGGCGGCATTCAGGCTGGTGTCGTGGGCGAGTTCCCCCAGCAGACCGGTTCCCCGGGGGTCACCTCGGTCGGCGAGCGCCGTGGCCGCCTCCACTCGGTAGGAGCTGTCAAGGCTGGTGTCGTGGGCGAGAGCGCACAGGAGGTCGGTGCCGCGAGAGTCGCCCAGATCGACCAGTGTCTCGGCCGCCCACACCCGGATGAAGCTGTCGCTGGTGTCGTTCGCGAGGCCGCACAACCCGACCGACCGAATTTGTCCAATGCGACGAGGAAGCCAAACGCCTGGTAGGCCAGAACCGCAGCCGCCGTGAGCAGAGCGAATAACGTGAGGACCCAGCCGACCGCGACGATCACGGCCACCGGCACGGCCACCTCTGCGATGAAGCGCAGGCCGGCCGCGATCAGAAGCCCGGTGAGCAGCACCGCGCCCACGGTCACCGTGACGCCGCGCGGCCACGCCCGCACCGACGCCGCAGCGCGTCGGCGCGCTCGCTCGCAATCCGCACGTGGCGGTTCAGCTCAAATCGTCGAGGGCTCCGCTTCACGCCTCCCGGCATGCCCGAACGCGCCGCGCGAAAACCGACATGCGCCGCAAGGACGGTACTTGCCGTACACATCGACCGGGCGGACGGTGTCACAGCACAACGCGTGACGCGGGGTACTGACGGGAAGCCAGGCCAGCAGGCGCAAGACGCCGGTGGGCTAGATGATCAGGGCGAAGCGCCGGCCATCTCCGGCGGTCGTGCTGATCGGAGCTCTCCGGCGTGCCGGGCAGCTACCAACAACGCGGCAGCTTCCCGCCCGTGACCTCGGCCTGCGCCAGTCCGCGGTGACGCCGCTGGTCGGCCGGCTCACCGCTGCCGGGCTCGTGGCCAAGAGTGCCCACCCCCAGGAACACCGTGCCGTCGTACTGCAGCTGACGCACGCGGGCGCGGCGGCACTGCGCAACGCCGGACCAGAAATCGACCGGTTCAACGCGGAAATGCGCGATCTCCTCGGCGACGACGGCTTCACCCATGCCGCGGCCGCGCTGCACAAGCTCGCGCACTGGCACGTCTAGCCACGTCGGGGATCGTGCATCTGGAGTTGCGTCGGATCGAAAGCGGGTAGGCGAACGTTCGCGTCGCGGTGCGCACCACTGTGGCTCTCCCCTTGTGCGGCGGCGTTCTCCGAATCGATCTTGGTACGGATAGGCTCGGTGGACATGGCACGGGTTGCGGTAGTGGGTGTGGGGGCGGTGGGCGGCGTTGTGGCCGCGGGGCTGATGGCGACCGGCCGGGCGGAGGTGACCGCTTGCGTGCGTGCGCCGCTGGGCGGGTTGCGCATCGTACGGCCCGACGGGTCGGCTCTGGAGGCGTCTGTTCCTGAGGTCACCGACCCCACCGAGGTATCGGCGGTGGAGTGGGTGGTGCTGGCGACCAAGGCCTACCAGACGGCCGCAGCGGGGCCGTGGCTCAGACGACTGTGCGGTGCGGGCACCCGGGTCGTGGTGCTGCAGAACGGCGTGGAGCACCGTGAGCGCGTGGCGCCGCTGGTCGGCGCCGCCCGCGTCCTTCCGGCCGTGGTGGAGATCTCGGCCGAGTCGCAGCGCCGCGGCCACGTCCGGCTGTTCGACTGGCCACGGCTCACCGTCCCGGGCGGCGATGACGGAGCCGACTTCGCGGCCCTGTGCCAGGGCAGCGGCATAGAGGTCACGTCAACCGGCGACTTTGTCACCGCTGCCTGGGCGAAACTGTGCCTGAACGCGGCGAACGGTGCCGTTACCGCGCTGACGATGCAACGGATGCCGGTCTTCGCCAGTCCGCGCATCGCCCAGTTGGGACGCGCGCTGGTGGAGGAGGCGCGGCAGGTCGCCGCAGCGTCGGGCGCACGCCTTCCCGAGGATCTGGCCGACCAGGTCATCGCCCGATTGCGAGCGATGCCGCCCGAGTCCGGTAGCAGCATGCTGTGGGACCGCCTGGCAGGTCGTGAGATGGAGTACGACGCCCGCAACGGCGCGGTGGTGCGCGCCGGTGCCCGACTGGGCATCCCCACCCCGTACAACGAGACTGTCACCGCGCTACTGGAAGCCGTGAGTACACCGGGGAACGCTTCATAGTGTGACCCTGCCCTGAGCATCTCCCTCAGGTGGGCCGGGTCGGTGCCGTGGTACCGGAGCGCTCCCGAACGGAAAATCGAACATGCGAGTGCGGCGCCGGGGCGGCGCCGACCGGGTCGGGCCCGGCTCCGCAGGACAACGAGGCATCTCGCCCTGCCCTCAAAGGGCGCCCACCGCGACTCGCCCCGTCGGCCCCTCCCCGTGGACGCCGGCGTGGGGAGACGTCGCGATGGTCTGCAGGTGGTCGATGGCTGTCTGCACCGCGTCTTTCAGTGGAGCGATGTCCCGCGCGGCCTGGGCGAGGAGCATGCCGCCCTGGAAGGGGCAAGGAGCGAATTGGCCCCGTCACGTGGCGACGGAGGCTCGTTCGCGGGCTGCTCGGACGGCGGCGGTGAGGCTGGTGAGGTCATAGGCGCCGTGGTGTCTGCGGCCGTTGATGAAGAAGGTGGGGGTGCCGGCCACGCTGCTGAGGTCGGCTGACTCGACGTGCTCGGCGATGCGGGCCGCGCCGGTGTGAGCGCGCATGTCTCGCTCGAAGCGCTCGGTGTCCAGGCCGATAGCGGCCGCGTGGGCGTGCAGGTCTTCGATGCGGAGGGCTTGTTGATGGCTCAGCAGCAGGTCGTGCATCTCCCAGAAGCGGCCCTGGCGTGCGGCTGCTTCGGCGGCTTCGGCTGCGAGTTGGGCGTGGATGTGCACGTCGGTCAGGGGGAGGTGGCGCCATACGTAGCGCAGGTCTCCGAAGTCGGCGAGGAGTTCGCGGACCACGGGCTCGGCCTGCCCGCAGTAGGGGCATTCGTAGTCGCCGTACTCCACGACGGTGACCGCGGCGTGGTGAGGCCCTCGGATGTGATCGTGGTGGTCTACGGGAACGGCCAGGTCGACGATCGTCTCCGCCTTCCCGAGCACGGACCTAAGGCGCAACGCAGGCGGCAGAATGCCGATCGCCGCGGTGACGAGCCGGGCTGCCAGGAAGGAGCAGACGAGTGTGGCGAGGATGCCGAGCTTGGCCTCGTTGAGGCGTGCACCGTGGAAGGCGAGGGTCGCGATGAGCAGGGAAACGGTGAACCCGACCCCGCACAGCGCGCCGCCGGCGGTTGCCGCGCCCCAGCCGACCGGGAGGCGCAGCCGCCCGCGGGAGGCGAGCGTGGTGAGCGCACAGGCCCCGACGATGCCCAGCGGCTTGCCCAGGACGTAGGCGATGAGGATCCCGAGGGTGACGGGCGAGGTGAAGGCTCGTGCCAGTTGGTCGCTGCTGATCTCGATGCCGGCATTGGCGAGGGCGAACAGCGGGACCACCGCGTAGCTGGTCCAGGGGTGGTAGATGCGTTGCAGGCGGTCGTTGGGAGAGATCGCCGAGGCGATGCCGACGCGGACGGACCGCTCCAGTTCCGGGGTGGGCTGCTCGCGGAACAGCCGGAACAGGCCGCTCGCGTGTTCCAGGTCGGCGCGCGAGGCAGGGTAGGCGTAGGTGAGCAGCCCCAGGGCGAGACCGATCACCACCGGATCCACACCCGACTCGAGCAGGGCGACCCACGCGACGACGCCCAGAAGGGCGTACACGCTGCCGTGGCGTACGCCGAGTCGCAGGCCGAGCAGGACGAGTGCGAGGGTGCCGATGGCCACGACGAGTGCGGGCGCGGCGATGCGGTCGCTGTAGGCGAAGGCGATGACGCCGAGGGCGAGGAAGTCGTCGACCACGCTCAGCAGGAGAATGAACACCCGCAGTCCGGGCGGCATGCCGCGGCCCGCGACGGCCAGCACGCCCAGGGCGAACGCGGTGTCGGTGGACATCGCCGCACCCCAGCCCTGCTCGCTGCCGTGTCCGGCGTTGACGGCAAGGTAGAGGGCGATGGGCACGATCATGCCGCTGAGCCCCGCGACGAGCGGCAGCGTGAGCCGCTTGCGCTCACGCAGTTCGCCCATGTCGAACTCCCGGCGTGCCTCCAGACCGACGACGAAGAAGAAGAACGTCATCAGGCCGCTGTTGACCCACTCCCGCAGGCCGAGCGAGATCCCGTACGTGCCGAAGCGGACAGACAGGCGGGTGTCCCAGAACGACGTGTATGCCGCGGGTGCCGCGTTGGCCCAGAGGAGTGCGGCGAGCGCGGCGGCGACCAGGACGGCGGCACCGGCGGTCTCGGTGCGCAAGAAGGCACGCAGCGGGGAAGGCGATCCGCTGCTGCACAGCGTCTGGCCTGTGTAGGCCTCTGGTTCAGGGGACATGGGGCAGATTCTCGTTCGAGGCGTGGCTGACCGGTGTGCGGGCGGAGAGCCGGTGCGTCGGCTGTGGGGCGTTTGGCAGGCTGGCGGGCTCGTGGGCATGGCAGCGGCAACGGCCACGTTGGCGGGGGCCGTCATAGGCCAGGCCCGAGCGCTGAAGCATACGGCCAGGGACCCACCGTGCGTCACGCTCCCCGAGCTTGGCCTACGCCAGCGTCGGGAGACGTCGCGAAGGTCTGCAGGTGGTCGATGGCTGCCTGCAACGCGTCTTTCAGTGGAGCGATGTCCCGCGCGACCTGGGCGAGGAGCATGCCGCCCTGGAAGGCAGCGAGGAGGAGATTGGCCAGTTGCGTGGGATCTGCCTCAGCGCTGATGCGGCCGAGTTGCTGCATGCGCTCGATTCCCTCGCGGAAGATCCCCCTCCACTGGTCGAACGCACTGGCGAGCTCGTCGTGGACGTCGAGGTCCGTCTTGATGATCTCGCTCGCCAGGGAGCCGAGGGTGCAGCCCTCCTGGTAGGCGCGCTCGTAGCCGACGTAGAAATCCGCCCACGCCCGGAGCGCGTCGAGAGTGTCGAAGCCGGCGAATCGCTCGTCGCGGTGGAAGGTGAGGACGCGTTCGGCCTGCCAGGCGATCACGGCCAGGACGAGACTCTCCTTGCTCGGGAAGTAGTGGTTGAGCTGCGATCCGCTGACGCCGGCGGCGCGACGGAGCTGCTCGTTGTTCGTCGCGTGGACTCCGTTTGTGTAGATCAGTTCGGCGGCGTGCTCCAGGATGCGGGCCCGCGTGGCCTGCCCCATTGACGTGAGCTTGTGAGGCGCCGGAGCTGCCGTAGTGGTGGTCATGCCTTAACGATAACCCCGGATTGGGCTTGACAGCCCAGAACGAGGGGTGTTCACTCTCGGAAGTGGGCCGGACAGCCCAAAAAATGCCCGGGGTGCGCAGCCACAACAGGGACTGGACCTCCGAAGCAGCAGGAACCGTCCTGGGTCGGCGCTTACCCCCTCACACCTTCATGGAAGTTGATTCGCCATGTCACGACTGAACGCTCCCTCCCCCGATGACGTCCCCGACGGCGCGAAGGGAATCCTCGACAACATCGGTGCGCAGTTCGGCTTCGTCCCGAACATGTTCGCCACTCTCGCGTCGAACCCGACCGTCCTCGACGTCGTCATGACGCTGCAGGGCAGCTTGAGCCGAGTTCTGGACGCGAAGACGCGGCACACCATCGCGCTCGCCGTCTCGCAGGCCAACGGCTGCGACTACTGCCTGGCGGTACACACCTACGTGTCGTCCAAGCTCGGCGGCATGTCGAGCGACGACATCGACCTGGCCCGGGCCGGGAGCTCGGTCGATCCCAAGCGCGCCGCGGTCGCTCGTTTCGCTCAGCAGGTGGTGGACAGTCGCGGCCAGGTGAGCGACGCCGACCTCGCGGCTGTGCGAGGCGCCGGGTACACCGACCCGCAGATCCTGGCGATCGTCACGGTGGCGGTGCAGGTCCTGCTGACCAACTTCATCAACAACGTCAACCAGACCGACATCGACATCCCCGCCGTCAGCCCGGCCGGCACGCCCGGCTGATCGCCGGGACCCCCGTCAAGGCCGCGCGCACAGCCGGCAAACCCCTCGGCACACCAGCACGATCATCCGGAAGGTTCGCCATGCCAGGCTCCGAGCTCTATGAGACGTTCATGGCACTGCACACCCGCGACGGCGGCCTCGTCATGCCGAACGCCTGGGACGGCCTCTCGGCACTGATGCTGGCCGATGCCGGTTTCGAGGCGATCGCTACGTCGTCGGCGGCACTCGCCGCCACGCTCGGCCGGGCCGACGGTCGTCACGAAGTCACCCTCGACGAGCACCTCGCGCATGCGCGGCTGTTCGGCCGGCTCACCGGGCTGCCCGTCAACGGAGACTTCGAGGACGGCTACGGCGACACCCCTGCAGACGTCGCGGCGACCGTGGAAGCCGCCGTCGCCTCCGGCCTGGCCGGTATCGGGATCGAAGACACCTCACGCGATCCCGATCAACCGATCCGCGACTTCGACGAGGCAGTCAACCGCGTACGCGCCGCCGTCGAGGCGGCCAAGGGGCGCATCGTCGTCACCGGCCGCACCGACAACTTCATCCAGGGCCGGCCCGATCTCGATGACACCATCCGGCGTCTGACGGCCTTCGCCGAGGCCGGCGCGGATGTGCTCTACGCCCCTTACCCACCCGACCTCGACGCACTCGTCGCGATCGTCACCGCCGTTGCGCCGACACCGGTCAACGTCCTCATCTCGCCGGCGGACAAGGTGCTGACCGTCGCTGAACTGCAGCAGGCCGGGGTCAAGCGCATCAGCCTGGGTCCCGCGCTCTACACCCACGCCATGGAGGCACTCCAGCAGGCCACCAAGGCTCTCGTCGCCGGCGACCTCACCACCGCGACGACAGGAATCAGCTTCGAGCGCATCAACGACCTGCTCGCCCGCGGCACGAACTAGCCCTGACCCGAACCACCGCTTCTCACCCGCTCATCACAAGAAGAAGGCAGATCGACATGAACCTCGACCAGCTCATGAACAAGCACCTCACCAGGTACTTCGACCCCAGCAAGACCATTCCGGAGGAAACCCTTCAGCAGCTGCTGAAGTTCCTGCGCTCCACGCC
Source organism: Streptomyces sp. NPDC047085 (assembly GCF_040643735.1). NCBI lineage: Bacteria > Bacillati > Actinomycetota > Actinomycetes > Kitasatosporales > Streptomycetaceae > Streptomyces > Streptomyces sp. NPDC047085. The sequence goes on along the minus strand of NZ_JBEYUW010000010.1, from coordinate 292,639 downwards.
GTCATCGGTGAACGTCCAGCCGAACCACTTCTACGTTCTCGCCACGCCCGAAGGCAAGGAGCGGCTCGCCAACAACCTGGGCGAGCGATTCCGGGACAACGCCGAGAAGATCCTGAACGCGTCGCACACCATCATCCTCACCACCCGGGCCGATCTGCCCGACACCCACCTGGAGGCGGTGTTCGACAAGGAGAGGGCCGACGGCCGGTTCCCCGACCCGGCGAAGCAGGAGCTATGGGAATCCATGACCCGGGACTTCCTCAACCTGCGCACCTACGGCTACAAGGACCTGAACCACTGGATGGAGAAGCAGACCTACATGGCGGTGGGTCTGACCATGATGGCGGCCGCCGAGCTCGGCGTCGAGGCCACGCCGCTGGAGGGGTTCGACCCGACCAGTGTCGACAAGGCCTTCAAGATCCGCGAGGGCGGACACAGCACGACGGTGCTGCTGGCCCTCGGCTACCCGGACCCGGAGAGGGTGTACACCACCCCGATCTCCCGTTTCGACGCCGACCAGCTGTTCACCTTCGTCTAAGACCCATTCGGAAACCAAAACCCACCACTCATACGAGGAAGAGGCATTTTCGATGAAAGCCATTGTGGTCACCGACCAGGCCGCGGGAATGGCCGGGATGACGCTGACGGAGCGGCCCGAGCCGCTCGCGGCGATCAACGACGTCATCGTTCAGATCCATGCATCGGGCTTCGTCCCCACAGAGATGGAGTGGCCGTCGACCTGGGCCGATCGCGCCGGCCGTGACAAGACACCGTCGATCCCCGGCCACGAGCTGGCCGGAGTGGTCACCGCCCTCGGCTACGGCACGACGGGGCTCTCGGTCGGGCAGCGGGTGTTCGGCATCGCCGACTGGCACCGCGACGGCACCCTCGCCCAGTACGTGGCGATCGAAGCACGCAACCTCGCACCGCTGCCCGGCGACGTCGACTTCACGGTAGGCGCGTCCCTGCCGATCTCAGGCCTGACTGCGTGGCAGGGGCTGTTCCAGCACGGCCGCCTCCAGGCCGGCCAGACCGTCCTCGCCCATGGCGCAGCCGGGGCAGTCGGGACGATGGTCACCCAGCTCGCACGTGAAGCCGGCGCCTACGTCATCGGCACCGGACGCGCCGCAGACCGCGAGAAGGCACTCGACTTCGGCGCGCACGAGTTCATCGGCCTCGAGAACGACACGCTCAAAGACATCGGCGGCGTCGACCTGGTCTTCGACGTCATCGGCGGCGACGTGCAAAAGCAGTCCGCCGCCCTGATCAAGCCCGGCGGAACCCTGGTGTCCGTCGTCGGCCCGGTCGAAGCACGTCCCGCTGACGGCCTGGCCATCGACTTCGTCGTCGAAGCCGATCGCGCCCAACTCGGTGAGATCGTACAGCGGGTGCGCGACGGACGGCTGCGGACCAACATCGGTGACATCGCGAGCCTCGACGACGCCATCGGCGCCCTCAACCCGACCACGCGACGCCGCGGCAAGACGATCATCCGCGTCCTGCCGTAGACGGCCGTGGCGGAGATCAAGACCATGACCTGCCCGTCGGTCGGTGGCCGTCCAGTGCCGGCCACCGACCGGCGCCAAGGACCCGAAACGACACACGCCAGGCACTCGAACCGACCCAGGAGTTGATCACCTTGGACGGACAGGAACTGCAGAAGCTCGCACGCGACCACACCGCGGAACTGCCCGGCACCGACCAGGAGCATCGTTTCGACCCCGACTGGGAGCTCCACAAGGTAGGCGGCAAGGTCTTCATGCTCATGACCGACATGCCGGGACGCCCCGTCGTGATCCTCAAAGCCGTCCCGGACGACGCCACAGCCCTGCGCAAGCAGTACGCAGACATCACCCCCGGCTACCACATGAACAAAAGGCACTGGATCACCATGGAAGGCGGAGACACCATCGACGCCAAGCTGGTCAAGGAACTCGTCACCGACTCCTACCGTCTCGTGGCCGGCGCGCTTCGCAAGGCCAAGCAACCCATGGATCCACACACCCACAACCGCCACGCCTGACCCCCGCCACGCCCATCCTGCGACCAGCGTCGCAGCCCGCATATGGAGCCCCCATGCGCGTGTTCGTCACCGGCGCCAGCGGCAGCATCGGCTCAGTTGCCGTTCCCGAGCTCATCGCCGCCGGTCACGAGGTCCTCGGCCTCGTCCGCTCCGATACCGCGGCTACGGCCGTCACCGCCGCCGGCGGGACGCCGCTGCGCGGCGACCTCACCGACCTCGACAGCCTCCGCGCCGGAGCCGCGCAGGCCGACGGCGTCATCAACCTGGCCTTCAGCAACGACTGGAACAACCTGGAAGCGGGCATCGACGAGGAAACACGCGCCGTGCACACCCTCGCGGCCGCACTCGCAGGCAGCGGCAAGCCGTTCGTGCATGCCGGCCTCACGCCGATGATGCCAGGCCACACCTCCACAGAGGACGACCCCGACACCACCGACGGTCCGGTCGGTGGCCGCGGCCGCACTTCCGAGATGGTGCTGACCCTGGCCGACCAGGGCATCCGCTCCTCTGTCGTGCGGCTGCCGCGCTCCGTGCACCAACGCGGGTCGCAATACGGCTTCTGCTCCGTCCTCATCGCCGCCGCGCAGAAAACCGGCGTGTCAGCGTACGTCGGTGACGGCACACAGCGATGGCCAGCGGTCAACCGGCTTGATGCCGCCCGGCTGTTCCGCATCGCACTCGAGGACGCCGCGCCGGGCACGGTCCTGCACGCGGTAGCCGACGAGGGCGACACCATGAGGACACTGGCCGAGGCTATCGGCGGCGTTCTCGCGGTACCGGTCGAGTCAGTGGCGTCTGAGCGCTTCGGCGTCATCGGCCGCGTGTTCGCCCTCGACATGCCATCGTCGAGTGCGCTGACCCGGGAACGGTTCGGCTGGCAGCCCACCCACCCGAGCCTGATCGACGACCTCGCTGCCGGCGGCTACCCCGCCCTGGGTTGAAATCCTCGGGATGCCGCCGCGAGCCGCCAGCATCGCCGGCGAGCGCGGCCTTGAGGCGGTGTGTTTCGCCGACACCCGCGGCTCCCAGGTCGAGATCGTGCAGAACATTGACCGGTCCCTGCGCCCGAACCGCGAAGGTGCGGCCAGAACCGCCAGAACCCTCGTGCCCGCCTTCCTACAGCCCGGCGAGGCCCTTCTCTTCTGGGGTAAGTACTGGTGCGTGGCCGCGGGCCGGTCTCGGCTTGTTGCCGTGTCCCACTTGCTCTTCGGGATGGTCTCCTGCCTGGAGGCGGGGTTTGCGTCGCGGACAGCAGTCTCGCGCGCGTGGTCGGTCAGGCACCCGGAGCGATCGCACAAGCCGAGACACAGACCCAGGTGCCCTTACGCTTCTGGTACGCGTCCGTGTACAGAGAGCCTTTTCCAACCTCACATGCCAGCCCAGGCAGTTGGGGTGACAGGTAGATGAAACCCCTGGTAGGTGGGTTTTCGACCAAGAGAACCGTCTCCACCAGAGGCTTCGCATGCTTGTCTACCCGTCCGGCGTCGACGTGTCCAGCTCTGCCCTGCGCTTCCTCGCCGCCCGCCTGAGGGAACACCGCCGCGCTCTCGGAACCCGATGGCGACGCCTGAATGCAGGGCGACAGGCCCTGCTCACCCTCGCCCACCTGCGCAACGGCCAGCCCTACGCCCAGCTTGCGGCCGGATTCGGGATCGGCACCACCACCGCCTCCCGGTACATCACTGAGGCCGTCAACCTCCTGGCCGCCCTCGCCCCCGCCCTCACCGAAGCCGCACGAGCGGCGGCCACGAAGGCGTACGTGATCCTGGACGGGACGCTCCTGCCCATCGACCGAATCGCCGCCGACCGCCCCTTCTACTCGGGCAAACACAAGCAGCGAAGAAGCGCGGCATGAACGTGCAGGTCATTGCCGATCCGCAGGGGCGTCTGATATGGGCTTCACCAGCCTTGGCCGGCGCCGTCCACGACGTCCGTGCCGCGCGCAAGCACGGCGTCATCGAGGCACTCGCCGAGGCCGGCATCACCTGCTGGGCAGACAAGGGCTACCAGGGCGCAGGCGGCACGGTCCGTCTCCCTTACCGCGGCCGATGGGACAGCCTCTCCGCCGGCCAGCAGGCTGTCAACCGGTCCCACGCAAAGATCCGCGCACTGGTCGAGCAGGCCGTCGCCACCCTCGAGTCCTGGCGCCTCCTCCGCAACTCCGCTGCTCGACGACCAGGATCACGAGCCTCGTCCAAGCCGTGCTGGTCCTCCAGCTCGTCGCCTCGGGCTGAGGTCAACCCGCAGCATTCACCAGGTCCGTCAATTCGGCCTCGGTCGTCCCCGCCCGCAGGCGAACGTCGAAGGTGTAACCCTCATCGCAGAACACCACGCCAAGGTCCACCGGTGTCAGCCTGCGAAAGACGATCGCCAACCAGATCGCGTCCTCCTCCGAGACGTCCATGTACAGGCAGGCACCGTCCTCGTACAGATACGCCTCACCTGGGCCGTTCTCGGTCTTGAACTGCCATATGAGGCTGCGCACTTCGCTGCGGTGCATCGAGTCGATCTCGACCCCAGACCACCGGGCACGGATCGCGTCTGTCAGCGCATCCCGATCGATGTGCCATCCGCCCACATCACCCTCGACCACCGCCAAGAACGTCATAGCCAGGGTCTACCAGATGTCCGTGACACAGCGCCGATCGGCTGTCGCCCGAAGTTGGAATGGGCTCAGAGCCTCCTGATCCACTCCATTGGTGCCGTCCAGGATGAGGAACTCGTTCGGGTCATGGTGGTGCAGCGCGTCGAGCAGGGTGGGAGCGTGATCGGCCAGGACGTCGACCGCCTCGGTCACATACCGGCCGGCGGTGGCGGTGGAGACGCCGAACCCGACTCCCACCTGCTGCAGTGTCTCGTTCTTGCGCAGGTGCACCAGCACGAGGACGGCTTGCTGGAAGAAGCTCAGCCGCCGCCAGCGCGAGCGTAGTTCGCGCCTTCGGGCGTAGATGAGACAGGAGACGTACTCGACGACCTCATGTGGGACGTCGAGCATGGCTCGATACGGGACCAACAGGGCTCCTCTATCCGGGCGTTGATGAGTGAAACCGCCTGCCGAACGACCAGGAGCCCTGCCACGTCACGAACCCCCACCAGCCCTTCTCCATCAGCCCCGATCCTCAGGACGAGAAGGGTTTCACTGAGGCGGCACGCCGGGGGCCAGGTGGATCTGCCGCTGGTCAGCGTGGCCTCCACGGCGGGCGGGGCGCTGCGAGAGCCATCGTGCCCGGGGTCCTGCCGAACTCGACTGGTACTACGTACGACGCACTATCGTATAACGTAGTAGTCGGGAGGGAATGAAGGAGGTGCCTGATGCCGCGTCAACGGGACCGTGTCGGATGGGCGGAACCCGCGTTGCTGATCCTGGCCAGCCTGGCCGACGGCCCCAAGCACGGCTACGCGATCACCAAGGATGTCGAGGAACAGACGTCCATCAGGCTGGGGCCGGGCACGTTGTATGCCGCCATCGCGCGGCTGGAGGAAAGCGGCCTGATCGCGCCGCTGGACGAGGACGAGCGCCGACGGCCCTACCGCATCACCGCGGAAGGCCAGACCGTGCTCGACGACAGGCTCCGGGCGATGGCTCGCTTCGCACGCACCGGGTTGACCCGACTGGGGGTGGCAAACGCGTGATCAACATGGCGGCCCGGGTGGCCTTGCGGTCATACCCTCCCTCGTTCCGGGAGCGCTACGGTTGCGAGCTTGAAGCACTGGTCGAGGACACCGGCGCCGGCCCGAGCATCGTCGCGGACCTTCTTGTCGGCGCGATGCGGGCGTGGCTTCACCCGGTGATGCCCGAAGAGTCCGCCGAACGGCGCCGGCGCCGCATGCAGGCAAGCGTCGCCACCACCTGGGTCACCTGGTGCGCCGCACTGTATGCCCTGCCGATGCTGGGCTTCATCCTGTCCGAGGAACCCGGGCTGGCTCCGGCCCTGGTGCGCCGACTGCTCGACGTTGCTCAGTACGCCATGTACGGCGCTGGGCTCATCCTGCTGGCTGGCGCCCTCGCCCTCCTCGCGGAAACCTCCAGAACCGGCAACCGGGCCGCGTGGCGCCCGCTGGTGGCTCTTGCCCCGACGCTACCCACGTGGCTGATCGCGCCGTTCCTCCTGGCATACGCCTCCATCGACCCGATCTCCTATTGGGTCGGAGCCTTGGCGGTGCTTGGGCCGGCAGCGTTCCTCATCACCATGGCGGTGGCACCGGCCGTCGCCGTCACCCGGTTCCGACCATCTGCCAAGGTCTTGCGACTGCTTGCCCTGTCCGGGGTTGCGGTGGCGTTCGCCGTGACGACGACAGGCATCGCCTGCGGCGCGGCGTTGGCCATGAATACCGATGACGCGGCCCGGCTGGTCATGATGCCCATACTCACCGTCACCGTTGCCGCTTCCACAGCAGCTCTGATCAGCTCCAGTCGCGGTGCCAAGGCCGCACTCCATGGGGAGCACCCGGTGGATCTTGGTGGTGACGTGTGAGTGAGGCTGCGATGCTCCCGCTCCAGGGCGTGCTACGAGTCCTTTTCACTTTCTGGCCTGAGACGCCATCCGCGCCTATCGTTCACGGGATCGTCAGGGGTCTGACGCTTTCCGGACTGACCGATACGGGACCAACAGGGCTCCTGTGTCCGGGCGTTGATGAGTGAGATCACCAACCGACCGACCAGGAGCCCTGCCGCGTCACGCCTCCACCAGCCCATCCTCATCAGCCTTGAACCACAGGATGAGAAGGGTTCAGTGACAACCATCGCGCTTTGGCTCAGTCACAGGTTGCCGCTGCTCATCTTTTCCTTCAGCTTCAGAATCCGAAATCGATGTAGTCGATGTCGCTAATGGCAACATCTGAGAGTCCCATGGCTCGGGTGCCGCCGTCCTGGAAATACACTTCTTTGAATCCGTCGGCGACGATCTGCCGCATCTGCTGGTCGCTGGCGCCTGCGTCGCGGGCGTCGAACAAGCGGCGGGCGTACTCGGCGGAGAGGTGCACGGTCAGGCGGCGGAACCGGCCGTCGTCGGTGCTGCCGACCGGCGCGGTGTAGCCGAACCGGGCCCGCGTCTCCACCGTGATTCCCGTCGTCGCGGCGGCCTGCCGCTGCCGGCGCCTGCGGACCCGGGGCTGCTGTCGGCCAGGTCGCGGCCCGCTCCTGCCCCCCTCTCCCAAGCCTTCTCCACACGCAATAGCGACGAGGGAAAGAGCCGCAGATAGGCAATCATCGCGCTTGCGCGACGCCATGTGAACGTCCTGCGGGCCCTGATACGCGACGGTCGCACCTTCGAGACCACCCCGCCGCCGCCCCCGGCAGCACTCGGCTGAGACGCTCACACCCTGTCCTCGACGCCAGTTGACAACTTCATTGGGAATCAGCAGGTCGGGTTGCCGGGTGGGGTCAGTGCCGTGCGTGCGGCCGCGTCCAGGGTCCGGAGTGGGCAGGCGGGGGTGTCAGGTGGCGGTGGTCTACGGCGTCTCCTGATCGCGCTGGTAGGCGGCGAGGAGGAAGAGCCAGATCTCGCTGACGGTGGGGAAGGGGGCGATCGCGTGCCTGAGCCGCTTGAGCGGGATCTCGCCGGCGACTGCGATGGTGGCCGAGTGCAGGAGCTCGCTGACGCCGGGGCCGACGAAGGTCACTCCGAGGAGGACTTCCCGGTCGAGGTCGACGACCAGCCGGGCGTGGCCCTGGTAGCCGTCGGCGTAGAGGTTGGCGCCCTGGGCGGCGTTGAAGTCGAGGTCGACGGTCTTGATGCGGTACCCGGCGCGCTCGGCCTGGTCGGCGCTCAGGCCTACGGCGGCCGCCTGGGGGTCGCTGAAGAAGACCTGGGGTACGGCGTGCTGGTCGGCAGTGGTGGCGTGGTCGCCCCAGGGCGTGTCGTCCAGCGGGCGCCGATGGCGTCGCCTGCGGTCCGGGCTTGGTATTTGCCCTGGTGGGTGAGCAGGGCACGGTGATTGACGTCGCCGAGGGCGTACAGCCAGTCGCCGTCGGCGCCCTGTACCAGGCAGGTGGTGTCCACCTCCAGCCAGGAGCCGGGGGTCAGGCCGACCGTGTCCAGGCCGATGTCGTCGGTAGCCGGGGTGCGGCCGGTGGCGACCAGGACCTCGTCGGCCTGAAGCTCGCCGCCGTCGTCGAGGGTGAGGGTGACCGGTCCCTGCGGGTCCGGGCGGCGCAGGGCGGTTACCTGGACGCCGATCCGCACGTCCGCGCCCGCCTCGCTCAGTCCCTGGGCGACCAGTTCGCCGGCGAAGGGTTCCATGCGGGGGATCAATCGGCGGCGGGCCAGCAGGGTGACCTGGGCGCCGAGGCCCTGCCAGAGAGTGGCCATCTCGATGGCGACTCCGCCGCCGCCGATGATGGCGAGGCGGGCGGGCACGGTGCTGGAGTCGGTGCCGTGCCGGTTCGTCCAGGGACGGGCCTCGGCGATGCCTGGGATGTCGGGCAACGCCGGTCGGCTGCCGGTGGCGATGGCCACCGCGTGCCGAGCCGCGAGAGTCTGTCGGGCGCCGTCGTCACGGGTGACGCTGACGCGTCGGGGCCCGTCGAGACGGCCGTGGCCACGGAAGAGGTCAGCTCCGATGGACTTGAGGAACAGAGCCTGTCGTGAGTCGTCCCAGTCGGAGACATAGCGGTTGCGGCGGGCGAAGACGCCCTCGGTGTCGATCCGGCCGGTGACGGCCTGCCGGGCGCCGTCCACGCGGCGTGCGTCGGCGACCGCGAGGACCGGCCGCAGCAGCGCCTTGCTGGGCACGCACGCCCAGTACGCGCATTCACCGCCGACCAGTTCCCGTTCCACGACCGCTACGGAGAGGCCAGCGGCACGGGCGCGGTCGGCGACGTTCGCACCGGCCGGGCCCGCGCCCAGCACGACCACGTCGTAAGGCACGTCTGTGGGGGTTTCGTGCGGTTCGCTCATGTTCTTCCTCGCAATCCTGGAAGTGCCTGACGACGGTCGAGGCGGTGCTGAGGCCGCCCCTCGGGCCTGGTCGGGCCTGGTCGCGGATGCCGGGGGGCTCGTCGGCCAGGCCGGGGCGCGTCGGTCAGCCGTGGGTGTGCGGGCTGACGACCGGCCATTCGTTGTCGGTATCGGCGAGGACGTTGAAGTGGTTCGTGAGGATGTTCAACGCCGGATTGCCCACGACCTCGGCGATCTCGGCGTCGGTGACGCCCGCGGCCCGGGCAGCCTTGAGCTGCGTCTCGCCGATGTGGCCGCGGCCGCGGGCGTCGGACAGGGCCGGCAGCGCGGCCGCGTGCGGGCCGGCGGACTCCGCGTGGCGGGCACGCTCCAGATCCTCGGCGTCGACCTCGGCGACATGCGCCCCTATGCAGGTGTGGGCGGAGAGGCAGTAGGTGCAATTGTTGTACTCCGCGGTGTCGATCGCCAGCCGTTCCCGGACCGGGGCCGGGATCATGGTCCCCGGTCCGCCGCGGGGGCAGCATGCTCGCGGCGATCACCCACGAGTAGCCGGACACCATCACCAAGACCGGCGGCCGGCCCGTCTACCCATGGCCGAGCGGGATGTTCGCCTCGGAGAACCACAGGTCACACTGGGCCGGCTCGCCCGGCCGATACGTCGTCCGGGGCACCGGGACCACCGGCAAACACGCCGGTCCGAGCTCACACACAACACGTTCCTTGAGGAATCGTCCTCCCCCGCTGCCGGCCGATCCGCTCCACAATCACTGTCGCCGGCATCGTCGGCGTCTCCCGCAAAAGCTTGCGGATCTGCACCCTGACCGCGTCCACCGCCGAGCCCTTCAGCGAACGCTCGTACTTCGGAGCGGTCGGCGCAGACCACGGTCTGCGGCCGGCCCTGCGGGACCTGTGGTCCGATGTCGCATCAAAGGTATGCCACACCGTAGTTGGCGGCCCACTCATGCTTCAGGTCATCCTCGTTCGCGTGCCCGAACGTGTACGCGGGAGAGTCCACCCGCAGCACCCGGTCCACCCTGATCAGTACGGCCTGGTGGCACGGGTAGATGGGATCGCCGTGGGTGTTCAGCACCCACTGGCGGGACCAGTCGTACACCGGGTCACCTTTCCCGCGGATCTCGGCTGTTCCCTTGAAGCGGTACCCCCGCCGGAGCAGGAAGTCGATCACGTTGACCTCCACCCGCGGATTGTGCCGCAGGTTCTCCACCGTATTGGGCGAGGCCATGTTCATGAATACCAGGTGATCGTCGTCGTAGACGCGCACGGACCCCTTCGGGGAGAGGTTCGGAGAGCCGTCCTCGCAGACCGTCGCAACGAACGCCAGCTTGGCGCTGGTGACGATCTGCCGCATGTCCTCAGTGATCATTCCCATCGCTCGTCAACCCTTCCTGCCACGTCTGCGTGCTCCGCCCTCCTGGCCGTCACGACGCAGCCTTTTTCGAGTGCCACAACAGGCCGATGGCCTGGTCCGGCCGATGCCCCGGCTCTCGCTCTGCGCTGTCGCGCGGGCTTCCCGATCGCGCTGGACGCCCCCGGGCCGACCGCCTGATGTGCGCCGCGCCTGGTGGGTACGGCCGCGCACGGGGCCGTACCGGGTCCGGCGGGTGCCATGACGCGGTGTCAGGGCCGGACGACACTGGCGTCGTGGATGCGCTCAGGTGAGCACGATCTTCTTGCCGCCGGCCTGCCCGGCGGACACCCGGGCGAAAGCGGCCGGCCCCTCACTCAACGGGAGCGCTTCCACGTTCTGCTTCAGCTTCCCTTCCACAACCGCCTCCGCCAGATGGGCTAGCTGAGCGGCATCAGGTCGGACGTAGAGGTCCGTGCTGGTGATACCACGCTCTCCCTCTGGCGCGTCCGAGGTCAGCGACACCAGACGCCCATCGTCCCGCACCAGCGACAGCGCGGCCTGCGCCGTACCACCAGCAGCGATCAGCGCACCATCGAACCCACCACGAACCCGACCCGCCCAATCCGAGTCGTGGTAGTCGACGACCTCCAACGCACCCAGACCACGCAGGCGCTCAGCAGCCGAAGCGGACGCCGTCACCGTCACCTCGATCCCCCGAGCAGCAGCAATTTGCAACGCCAGCACACCGGTCGCCCCACCACCATTGGTGATCAGAAGCCGTTGCCCCTGGCTGAGCCCCAGCGCCTCCAGCGACTGGTACGCCGTGAGCCCGGCAACCGGCAGCGCCCCCGCCTGCACCGGATCCAGCCCCGCCGGGCAGAACGCAGCACTGGCCGCAGTGATCAGTACCCGCTCAGCCCAGAAGCCGCTGCCACCGGGCAACGGGGCCTCATGCGCAAGCACCCGGTCGCCGACAGCGAAGCCCTCGACGTCGGGACCCACAGCCACAACCCGGCCCACGCCCTCTACACCCAGCGCCGCCGGCGGACGCAGCCCCACATCCCAGCCCGCACCGTTCAGCAACCGATCCCACGGACCGACACCGGCCGCCTCCACCTCCAGCTGAAGCTGACCAGCACCAGGAGCCGGCGGCTCAGGCACCTCCAGGAGGACGACGTCCGCATCGGGTCAGGACACTCCGCTTGCCTTCATGGTTATCCCTTCAGTCGGTCCGGCCGACGGTAGGTACAGGCCGGCCGTCATATCTTCAGTCTGGGGTTTCGGCGCTCAACCGGGCGTGCCGACCGAGCCGGCGGAGGGGATGTCGATGTCGGTCTCGTTGACGTTGTTGAGAAAATTGGTCAGCAGGGCCTGCACTGCGACCGTGACGATCGCCAAGATCTGCGGGTCGGTGTAGCCGGCGCCGCGCACAGCCGCGAGGTCTGCGTCGCTGACTCGCCCGCGGCTCTCGACCACCCGTTGAGCGAAGCGAGCGGCTGCGGCGCGCTTGGGGTCGACCGAGCTCCCGGCGCGAGCCAGGTCGATGTCGTCGCTCGACATTCCGCTGAGTTCGGACGATACGTACGTGTGAATCGCCAGGCAGTAAGCGCAACCGTTGGCCTCCGAGACCGCGAGCGCGATGGTGTGCCGCGTCTTCGCGTCCAGAACGCGACTCATGGTGCTCTGCAGCGTCACGACGGCGTCAAGAACGGTCGGGTTCGACGCGATGGTCTTGAACATGTTCGGGACGAAGCCGAGCTGTCCGCCGATGTTGTCGAGGATGCCTTGCGCTCCCGCGGGGACATCGTCGGAAGAGGGAACGTTCAGTCGTGACATAGCGAATCAACCTTCGGTAGGCGTGCGAGTAGTCGCCGAGCCCAGGTCAGGCCGGGCATTTTTTGGGCTTGTCAGCCCACTTCTCAGAGCTAACACCGCCCAAGACTGGGCTGTCAAGCCCACCCTGCGGTATCGTGCGACGTATGGAAGCCACGACACGAGCTCGGGTGCCTCGCAAGCTCACGGACAAGGGCCAGGCGACGCGTACCCGGATCCTGGAGCATGCCGCGGAACTCATCTACACGAAGGGTGTCCACGCGACGAACAACGAGCAGCTCCGTCGCGCGGCCGGCGTCAGTGGGTCACAGCTCAACCACTACTTCCCGACCAAGGAGAGTCTCGTCCTGGCGGTCATCGCATGGCAGGCCGATCGCGTCCTCGCATTCCATCGCAGTGAGCGATTCGCCTCCTTCCACGATCTCGACGCTTTTCGGGAGTGGGCGGATTTCTACGTCGGCTACGAGCGCGCCTACCAGGAAGGCTGCAGCCTCGGCTCCCTCGCGAGCGAGATCATCAAGACTGACCTTGACGTTCACGATGAGCTCGCAAGTGCGTTCGATCAGTGGCGGGACATCTTCCGCGAGGGGCTCCGGCACATGCAGCAACTCGGCCGCATCAGCACTGACGCGGATCCGACGCAGCTGGCCAATCTACTTCTCTCCGCATTCCAGGGCGGCAGCCTCCTCGCTCAGGTCGCTCGGGACATCACCCCGCTGAAGGACGCGTTGCAGGCAGCCATCGACTACGTGCAGACCTTCGTGAGGTCTCCCGAAGTCGACGTACTGCAGGTTCGCTAGCCGACGACGGTCTGAGACGGCCCATCGAACGCGAGAAGGGTCGTCTCCTCGACGGCGGACCCATGCGGCAGTCGGGCATCCGACTCATGAGGCGGGCGCGCGAGACCGTCGTGGTGCGTGCAGATCTCCGCGGTTGTGCGGCTTGTCGTTCAGCAAGGTCGCGGCCCCATCCGCGGCGACGTCCCGGGAGGCGGGTACGGCGCGTCTCCCGGGCTGAGGAACTGGTCACCCGGGCCGCGCTGTCCTTGGACAACGCCCGCCAGTACACTCGCGAACGCAGCACGGCCCTCGCCCTCCAGCGCAACCTGCTCCCGCACCGCTTGAGGGGCGGCGTCGCCGTCGAGGCGGCCGGGCGCTACTTGCCGGCCGACACGGACGCCGGTGTCGGAGGCGACTGGTTTGATGTGATCCCGCTGCCTTGTGCCCGGGTGGCCCTCGTCGTCGGTGATGTGGTCGGACGACGCCCCTGATCAGATCCCCGCGATTACGGGCGCGACCTGTGTGTACGCCGTCTACGACCCGGCCACCCGGCAGTGCACGATGGCACGGGCCGGGCACCCCCGCCCGCGATAGTCGACGCACAAGGCCAGGTCACCTTCCCCGACCTGCCCACCGGAGCCCCAGTGGAACTGCCCGAAGGAAGCCTGCTCGCGTTCTACACCGACGGCCTGGTCGAATCCCGTGACGACGACATCGAAGTCGGCATGCACCGCCTCGACACCGCCCTTGGAAGACTTGTGCTCCTCAGTGATGGAAACCGTGCCGACTCAGGCAACATCTGACGACGTCGCCTTGCTCCTCGCCCGGATCCACACACTCAAGCCGGCCCACATTGCCTCCTGGGACCTGCCCACCGAGCCGGCGGTCGTCAGCGCCGCCCGGCACCTGGCCGCCCATCAACTCAGCGAATGGGGACCTGGAGCAGCTCGTGCCCACCACGGAGTTGATCATCAGCGAACTGGTCACCAATGCTATCCACCACGGCGCCGGCCCGATCCGGCTACGGCTCATCCGGCTCTACCTTCTTCGTGGGGCTGCCCCAGCCATTCGTAGGGTTGTGGCGCCCAGGGGAGTCGGGTGTGGCTCTCATCCGGCTGCAGCGCATGGCTTTTGGTGCTTGGCCGCCCAACTCCCCACGACGACTCGGCCGCCGATTGGGAACTGCGAATAGGTCGCTGTGTAGAGCAATACCGGCGAGCTCGTCCGTGGTACGCACTGCACGCACGACGAGCTGGAGCACGGTGAGCCGTATATGGGCCGGGAACGACTGCGGCAAGACCCACCACCACTGCCTGGTCCTCGACAACCAGGGCGACACGCTGCTGTCGCGACGGGTGGCCAACGACGAGCCCGAGCTGCTGATGAAGCTCCTCGGTGACGTACTTGACCTTGCCGACGGCCGTGCCGTCACCTGGGCCTTGGACATGACCGGCGGCGAGCCAGCCCTGCTGATCGCGCTGCTGGTCAATCACGGCCAGGAGCTGGTCTATATCCCCGGCATCGCGGTCAACCGGGCCTCGGACAGCTATCGCGGCCAGGGCAAGACCGACGCCCGGGACGCCCGCGTTATCGCCGACCAGGCCAGGATGCGGCGTGACCTCCAGCCGATCCGCCCTGACGACGACGCCACCGTGGAACTGCGGCTGCTGACCGACCGCCGCGTCGACCTGGCGCCGAACGCACCCGCACCATCAATAGGCTCAGACCGCTGCTGACCAGCATCGCTGATCCTCCTGACGGGCTACCAGACCCCGGCTGCGATTCGGCGCACCGGTCAGCGTCGGCTGATCACCTGGCTGCGCAACCGCAAGGTCCGCGGAGCCGAAGCACTGGCGACGAAGGCCGTGGAAGCCGCCGAGCGGCAGCACACCGCGGTCGCGGGTGAAACGGCCATCGCGAAGATGGTGCTCACCTTCACGAAGGAGGTGACGGGCCTCAACGAGAAGATCTCCGAGACGGGCAAACTCATTGAGGGCCGGTTTCGCGAGCACGAACTCGCCGAGGTGATCCAGTCCCTGCCCGGCATCGGCAGATCTCGCTGACCAGGGAGCCGAGGCTGCAGCCTTCCTGGTAGGCGCGCTCGTAGCCGACGTAGAAATCCGCCCACTCCCGAAACGCGTCGAGATCGTCGAAGGAGGCGAATCGCTCACCGCGATGGAACGCGAGGACGCGATCGGCCTGCCGGGCGATCACGGCCAGGACCGGACTCTCCTTCGTCGGGAAGTAGTGGTTCAGCTGCGACCCGCTGAGGCCGACCCCGCGACGGAGCTGCGCATGCTCCAGGATCCGGGTACGCGTCGCCTGGCCCTTGTCCGTGAGCTTGCGAGGAACCCGTGTTCCCGTCGTGGCCTCCATACGGCGCACGATACCGCAGACTGGGCTTGACAGCCCAGTCTTGGGCGGTGTTACCTCTGAGAACTGGGTTGCCAAGCCCAAAAATGCTCGGCCTGACCTGGGCTCGGCGACTACTCGCACAGCTACCGGAGGTTGATCCGTTATGTCGCGACTGAATGCGCCCCCTCTCGACGACGCAGATGTGTCACCAGTGATCAACCGGCCTCGCCAGGGCACAACGCTCCGGCTGGCATTCTCGTCTGGGATCGTCTCCCTGGTGGCCTCGTTTGCCGCGTCGGCCGCACCGATCCCCCTGTTCAACACCTACCGGGCCGAGGACGGGTTCACCAACGCCGGCATCTCGCTGGCCTTCGTCACCTACTCCGTCGGCATTATCGCCGCACTGTTGGTGCTGGGACGGCTGTCCAATCATCTGGGCCGACGGCGCACCGCGATCGCCAGCCTCGGCCTGCTCCTGCTGGGCTGTCTGCTGCTGCTGAACGTGCACGACATCGGCACTCTGCTGGCCGGTCGGCTCCTGATGGGCGTCGGTACGGGGTTGGCCAGCAGCAGCCTCACCTCCTACATCGTCGACGCCGCGCCCACCAGGCCGGCATGGTTGGCCTCCGTCGCGTCCAGCCAGGGACCCATGCTCGGCCTCACCCTCGGCGCCAT
Source organism: Streptomyces sp. NPDC047085 (assembly GCF_040643735.1). Taxonomy (NCBI): domain Bacteria; kingdom Bacillati; phylum Actinomycetota; class Actinomycetes; order Kitasatosporales; family Streptomycetaceae; genus Streptomyces; species Streptomyces sp. NPDC047085. The sequence goes on along the minus strand of NZ_JBEYUW010000010.1, from coordinate 276,706 downwards.
CGCCGCCGGCGCCCTGGTCCAGTTCGCCCCCTGGCCACGCGAGCTCATCTACCTGGTTTGCGCCGGTCTCCTCGTACTGTCTGCCGCACTCATCGTCGTCAGCCCGGAGACCGCGAAGCCGACGCCGGGCGCGTGGCGATCACTGCGGCCCCGGGTCCGCGTACCGGCTCGGGTCAGGCGTCTGCTCCCTGTCGCGGCCGTGGTGTTCGTGACCGCCTATGCGACCGGGGCTTTCTACCAGTCCTTCATGCCCGCACTGGTCGAAGATCAACTCCATACCCGCAGCCCGCTCATCCTCGGACTGGTGTTTGCCTGCTACATGGCCCCCAGCGTTCTCGGCGCTCCCATCGGCGGCCGGTTCACACCAGCGGCAGCCCAACGCATCGGCATGATCATCGTCCTGATCGGATGGATCGGCATCGTTACAGCCATCGCCATCGGCACACTGCCGTTGTTCATCGCTGCAACCATCGTCACCGGCGTCGGTCAGGGCATCGCCGTCAGCGCCGCCACCCGCGGCCTGCTGCACGGCAGCGCCCTGGCCGACCGGGCGCCGATCTTCAGCGCGGTCTACCTCCTCTGCTACAGCGGCGCCGCCTTGATCAGCCTCATCTTCGGTCAGCTCTCGAACGCCTTTTCACTACCACAGATCGCGCTCGGATACGGCGCCCTTGCTGTTATCGCCACCCTGTTCACGGTCCTCGCCGCACGCAACCCGCATACGGACCCGACCAGTCAACGGTGAGTAATCACATGACGAACCTCACCGTCAGAGCATTGCCGACGTTGCGGCCGAGCTGCGACGGCAGTGCGTCGCTGTGCGAGTCCGCCACGCGGTAGACGAGATCCACGCCGCCGTGGACGTCTACGGCGACCGGAACGATGCCGAGATAGGCGGTCGTCAGCATCGCCGCGAGATGCTCGCCCGCGGCCGGCTTCAGCTTCTTCAGGTGGTCCGCCGGTACGTGCGCCGGCAGTGCCTCCGTCGCCCAGTCCATCACTTCGTAGGTGATGGCGTTGACGTCGGTGCTGATGGCTCCGTCGAGGCTCTTGGCGCTGTCGTCGCTCATGGGCGCGAGTGTGGCAGCACCGTGATGCGGTCACGACGGGTTTCGGGGCCAGGTGAGGGCCGTGGCGGTATCGTCCGGCGCCTTGAGGGCCCGGCGCACGCTCGCGGTGTGCGGGTCCTGCGCCCCAGGACTCAACGGCGGTTGCGCATACCGATCTGTGCACCACCGATGGCTGTGACAGTCGTGCCGATGCCGCCAACCGCAGTCGCGAGGCGGCGGCGAAGATCGCTAACCGGCCCCGCGGACTGCGGGGGTCGGCTCGCCTGTGGCCCATGCCGGTTCCAGGGTGGCCGTGCTGCGAGTTCCCTCCTGAGACACCATGCCGGAAATACTGCCGCCCGCTGGAACCGAGTTCCAGCGGGCGGCGGTCCGGGGCCCGCTGAAGACCAGACAGGCATTCCGTCACCTCACCCGCCACATTTCGTCGGTAGCCCGGTCCTGGGGTGAGATGTTGACTCGTATCGTTCAGGTGTTGGGGTTCTCGTCGACTTCGAAGACTTCGGCTGTGATGTTGTCGATGCTCCCGTCCTGGGCGATGGCCGTGCGAATCCTGACGGGTCGGACCGGGTTCGGCGGAACGACCGGGTTCGGCGGGACGACCGGGTTCGGCGGGTAGATCTTGAGGAAGGTGGGGAAGACGGCCACGGGCGTGATCGGGTCCGGCGGGTATGCGACGGTGTTGTGGTCCGCGCCGACGAAGCGGTAGCGGCCGCCGCTGGTCTGGCCGATGCCAGTGGTGTTCACGAGTTGGCTGGTGATGTCGGCGCTCCCGCCGCCGCCCGGGTCGCTCCGGGTGACGACGGTGACTCGGATACTGCCCGTGACGTCGACCCGCTCCGGGCCGGAAAACAAGGTGCCGCTCAGCGCCAGCAGTTCGGTGCGCCGGTGGAGGATCGCGGCGGAGGCGCTGGCCGTGGTCATAGGAAGGGCCAGGCCAAGCAGTGCGACGATCAGGCAGATCTTGCTGATGGCGCGCAGAGGGTGACCGCGCATGAATGCTCCCATCGATGAGGCGGGACCGCATGGCCGCCCCCTCCCGCCGAGGAAGTCCAGCCTGCCCAGGCGAGCGAACCACTGTCTTGTAGTGACACGCGTACCTGGCCCGATAGATCGAGGCGTTCACCTCGGTGCGGACCTTCGCCGCGAGCGCGTCCAGCGTGGTGAAGCCCGGCAGCTCCAGCCCGGGTTCGACGACCTTCTCCAGTGCGATGTTGATCAGGTCCGCCGGGCGGTTCTTCGAGACCGCCTCACTGCGCATCACCGCCTCGGCGATCTTCCGGGCCTTCGCCTTGTCGTACGACAGACCCGTCCGCTGCCGTACGACGGTTCGCTGTCGTTCCGCCGTACGGTTCGCCGCTCTCGGCACCGTGCCTTCCGGCAGGTCGACCGCGCGACGGACGAAGTCGACGACCATATCCGGGATCTCGTCCAGCTTCGGGAAACACCCCATGCGCTGACACGACTTCAGCGCGAACGAACACACGGTCACGGCGATCGCCCGCTTCCATGGTGCGACGCCACCCGGGTCCTTCGCGTTCCCACTGTTCCCGCGCGATCTCACTGCCGAAGTGCCCGTCGAGTCTCACGGCGAGCCCTGGCCGAAGGCGCTCGTCTATCCGGCGCGCGGCACCGCGACACTCTGGGAGCGGACCGCTCCCTCCCTCGACGTTCGGGCCACGCTCGCCGCCCTGCTCGGACGCTCGCGGGCGCGACTGCTCACGGAACTGGCAACGCCCGCGAGCACCACACAGCTCTCCCGCAGCCTCGGCATGGCTCCCGGCGCTGTCGGCGACCACCTTGCCGTGCTGCGGGCGTCCGGGCTCCTGGCCCGGGCACGCGCCGGCCGCGCGGTGCCGTATCGCCGCACCGCGCTCGGCGACGCGCAGATCGAAGGCGCCGCACGACAGGTGTGACCACCGGCACGACGGCGGCCGGGATGGGCTTGGCCTGCGGCTGACGTCGCTTGTCGAGCAGGTGTGCGGGGTGCGACTATGCGGCTCGTGACAATCTCTTCAAGATCATCCTTTGGCAGTACAGCGCCGCTCTTCCGCTGGGTGGCCGCTGCCCGTAAGGCCCCCATCAGCCCGGCGAAGGACGTGGCCGACTTCCACCAGGGCGTCGAACTCCGCGTACGTGCACTGTTCGTCACGCCGGACAGCAGGATCAAGGCACAGTGGGGCGAGTTGCGCCTCTCGAACTCCGCGGACGCCGCGTGGAAGGCCAAGGTCGGCAAGGACGCGTTGACGATTCCGCTCGCCACCACCACGATCGCCCCCGCGGCCAAGCACATCTTCATGGGCACCGCCGCATTCGACCTCACGCTCGCCGACGGGAACGTGCAGCGCATGCGGGTCTACACCCGAGACGCCGGGCTGGTCACTGCCGTGTTCGGCAACGCAGTCGCCTAGGACTTGTCCGGCCGGGCATGTTCGGAGCCAGATGGCGAGTGCTGCTGCGGTGGCTGTGCCGGGGTAGACGTAGCCGCGCTTGTCGTAGCGGGTGGCCACGGCCCGGTGTTGCTTGAGCCTGTTGATCGCTCGTTCGATGGTGTTGCGTTTCTTGTACCGCTCTTCGTCGAAGCTGGGTGGCCGTCCGCCGCGTGGGCCTTTGCGCAGGCGGGCGGCCTGGCTGTCGGCTTTCTCCGGGATGGTGTGCCGGATGCCGCGACGTCGTAGGTATGCGCGGATGACTTTGTTGCTGTAGGCCTAATAAGCACGGTGACTGGCCGTTAGAGGGCGTCTGAAAAGCCTGTCAGCGGGCAAGTCGCCTGATAGCGGGGTGGTGACGCACTTTCGGGGGCTGGAGTGTGCGGGCTGCGTACCCGATACCTGACGGATCTTTCCGATCCGGAGTGGGAGATCCTCCGCCCGCTGGTTCCGGCGGTCAAGCCTGGTGGGCGACCGGCGAAGCACGCAGGGCGGGAGATCATCAACGCGTTGGCGTACTGGCTGCGGGCCGGCTGTGCCTGGAGACTGCTGCCGCACGACCTGCCCCCGTGGCAGACCGTCTACCACTACTGGAGACGGTGGCAGCAAGAAGGCGTGTGGGAGCGGATGCTGACGGCGCTGCGCGAACGCGAGCGGGTGCAGCTCGGTCGAGATCTCACTCCCAGCGCGGCCATCGTGGACAGTCAAAGCGTTAGGGCCAGTGAGCGCGGCGGCCTGCACGGGTACGACGGCGGCAAGAAGGTCAGCGGGATCAAGCGCCACCTGCTCGTCGACACCCGCGGCACAGTCCTGGTCACCTGCGTGAGCCCGGCGAGCGTCGGGGATCGCGACGGAGCTGCAGTCCTGTTCGCTCGGGCTGCCGATGCCTTCCCGCGCCTTCGGCACGTGTGGGCGGACCGGGGCTACCGCGGCGCCGACTTCCACGACTGGGCACGGGAAGTCACCGGCATCACGGTGGAGGTGGTGCAGCGCCGCGACGGAGGGTTCCGCTCGACCTGGGCGAAGGCAGGCACACCGCCTCCGGAAGTGCCCCTCTTCGCGGTGGTCCCGCGCCGGTGGGTCATAGAGCGGACGTTCGCCTGGCTGGGACGGTGCCGCCGCCTGTCGAAGGACTACGAGTACCTGCGCGTCTGCTCGGAGAACGCCATCTACCTCACCATGGCGATGCTCCTCGTGCGCCGCCTCGCAAGACCAGCCCGCTGACAGGCTTTTCAGACGCCCTCTAGGACCTCTTACACGACGGCCTTGTATGCCTGCCATCCCGTCGTCATCTTCGTACGGCCGCCGAACGACCCCTTGCCGTCACCACTGTTGCGGTACAGGTTGCCACTGGTGTCGCGCGAGACGAGGTCTGCCTTGCCGTCGCCGGTGATGTCGCCGACTCCGACGACCGCGTTGTAGGAAGCGCCCCAGTCCGAGAACACCTTCACGCGGGCCTTGAAGGTGCCGCTGCCGGTGCCGTCGTACCGGTAGAGGTTGTTCGACTTGTCCTGGACGAGGAGGTCGCCGGTGCCGTCGCTGTTCAGGTCGCCGACCCCGACGATCTTCTTGTACGTGTTCCAGTTGTCGTACAGCTTCACGCGTGCCGACAGATTGCCCGTGCTGGTGCCCTTGTACAGGTAGACCGTGCCGGTCGAAGCGTTGCGGGCGATCAGGTCCGGGCGGCCGTCACCACTCACGTCACCCGGCGAGGTCAGCACGTCGTACTGGCCCCAGCCGGAGATACCGAGCGAGGTGTACGACGTCGAGGGCGTCGCTGCCTTGCCACAGGCGGGGTGGTAGGCGCGGAGGGCGCCGCTGCTCAGCCGGACCAGGATGTCGTTGCACCGGTCGCCACTGAGGTCGCCGAACGGCACGAACTTCGCGGTGGTCGGCCAGCCGGCGCCGGAGACCTTGCTGCCCAGCGTGCCCGTGCCGGTGCCGCGATGGATCGTGAGGGTGCCCGACGAGTTGAGGGTGAGGAGGTCGCCGACGCCGTCGTTGCCCGCGTAGTCGCGCGGTACCGCCGCTCCGGCCGTCACCGCGAGGTTGCCGGAGAGGCTGAGGGCGGCGCCCTGGCCGTCGGCGGGCTGGGCGGTGAGCGTCCAGGTGTAGGTGCCGTTGGTGACGAGGCGGCCCACGGAGTCCTTGCCGTCCCAGGCGGCTGTCAGCAGACCGCGCGCGGCCGAGCCGGACACGGTACGCACGATGGCGCCGGACGTCTTGTGGCGGACGGTGACCTTCCAGGCGGTGGCGGGTTTCGACAGCCACCAGGTGGCGGACCAGCTCGCGGCCCCGGACCTGACGGTGGAGTCGATGGCCGACAGCGCGGATGCCGGAACACCCGTCGGTACGAGGTGGACGCGCTGCTCGTCATCGGCGTAGGCGACACCGCCGCCGAAACGGTCCACGGTCCAGCTGGTGCCCACCCCGGAGACTCCGGCTCGGTACCGGCCCAGTTCGGTCCAGTCGACGAGCTTGCGGCTCGGCAGGTCTGCGTAGGAGCCGCTGGACGGCAATCCGGTGTGCAGGTCCATGAGGGTGAGCCCGCTGTCCGAGTCGGTGCCGCCGATGTACTGGACGAGGTAGCCGTCACCCAGGAGGACCCTGCTCGGCGGGGCGGTGGCGGTGCGCTTGGTCGTACGGTCGTAGACGCCCGAGCCATGGAAGTCGCCCCAGGCGTCCTCACACGTCCAGTACACCCAGCGGCCCACGGCCTGGAGGTCGGACGGCGTGCAGCCGTTGCGGGTGGTGAAGGACTCCACGGCGGTGCCGGACGGGAGCCTGGTGGCCGTGACCTTGCCTCCCGTGGCAGCACCGCTCCACAGGGTGTTTCCCCAGACGGCCGCGGCGACCCGGTCGCGCTTGTGCAGAACCTTCCCTGCAGAGCCCTCGGCGAACTCGCCGATGTACTGCTTGTGGGAGGAGGCACCGTCGACGACGGCGTACTGCCCGGAGAGGTCCCGGAGTTCCGGGCTGTCGTCGCCCGTGTCGAGGGACGGGCCCCAGCCGGTGGTGCCGTTGGTGCGCAGCATGGTCAGGCCGGACTCGGTGGCCCAGCGGCGGCCATGGTGGCCGGTGCCGTCGGCGAACATCCGGATGCAGCGGGGGAACGTGCTGTCGCAGGAGCCGTCCGCCCCGCTGACCAGCCCGTCCACGGTGGATTTGGCCACGCTCGGAGTGCCGCCCGTGGTCAGCCAGGTGCTGCGATAGGCGCCGAGGATCGTGGCCGGCTCGTACAGCGTGCTGTTGTCGGCCGTGGTGAGGATGCCGTTGCCGAGCGACAGCCCGTGGATCTGCGCGGGCATCGGCTGTACGACGGTCAGGAGGCTGCGGGTGACCGAGCCGTCGGCGGCCCGGGCGATCCGGTACACGCCCCAGTCGAGATCGCCCCGCTCGACGTACCGCTCGGCGCCCGCCACGAGGACGGAGCCGTCCGGCGCCTGGACGAGTTGGCCGGCGGCCGGGTCCATCACCTTGGACGAGTCGGTGTCCGTGCCGTTCGAGCCGAGGGCCCAAAGGGGCTGGCCCCGGTACTTGTTGTCGCCGGGGGACATCGGCTCGACGCCGAGCAGCTTGTCGCCGACGATCCCGTACGCGGCCTGGTAGCTCAGAAAGGCCGTGTCGAGGGTACGGGGCGTGGCGGACAGGTCGTCGCGGTCGTACAGGTCCGCCTTGCCGCGCCCGCTGCGCAGCCGCAGCACCGAGTCGGCGCTCAGCCGGAAGCCGGTCACCTCCGAGCTGTCCTCCGGGTCGACCCGGTCGGGCAGCGTGCTGAACACGCCGGTGGCGAGGTCGACGATGCCCCAGTGGTTGGAGCCGTAGCGGACGATGACGGACCGCGCGTCGCCGTCCTGGACCACCACGTCGGCCGCGCCCTCCGGCAGTCCGGTCACGGGCGTTTCGGCGACCCCGCCCCCGTCCTGGACGCGCCACAACTGGTACGCGTCCGGCATTCCACCGCCGGTGCTGGTGAGGACGGTGTCGCCGAAGGTGCCCTGATAGCTGTGGTACTCGTCGGGTATCGGCACGACGGCGGTGGCACCGGAGGCGACTTTGAGGAGCGTGACCTGGTCGTCGTCCTTGGAGTAGAGGGCGACGGTGTCGGAACCGTGCCCGTAGTAGCCGGGCTGGAAGAAGGCGGCTTCCTGGTAGGAGCCGCTGTCGATGTCGTACTGGACCGGGACGTCCAGCCGCTGCTCCAGCGCGGTCGTGGTACCGGTGGCGTAGTCCGTCCACAGGTAGCGGTCGTCGCCCTCCTCGACCCAGAGGAAGCCACTGTTCCCCGCGTTGAGGATCTGCGTGGCCCTGGGAACGGCACGCGGGGCGGCGGGCAGCACGACCTCTGCGGCCGCGGTGGCCGACTGCGGAGCGGCTGCCGCCGAGGACGGTGCAGCGGCGAGCGGGAGACTGAGAGTCAGTGCTGTCGCCAGAATGGCCGCGGTACGCGTAGTCGGCGCACCGATGCGTGCTGAGCGTGAGCCAAGAGCCGATCTGTGTCTGTGCCGGCGTCGGCCGAGTCGGGCCACCGTTCCTCCTGAAAGGCAAGAAGAAGGCATGGCGGGACGTACGGCAACGCCCTGGCATCCCCCGGCCCCCCGGCCGCATCCCCCACGCGCGTAAGGGGAGGATAACAGCATGATCATGACCGGCTACGGTGGCCTGCGGCTGGGCAACAAGGAACCCCCTGGCCTCTGATCCGGGGTTTCGCATGGAGCGGGTGACGAGAATCGAACTCGCGGGCTCAGCTCGGGCACGCTGTGGGCACGGGGCAGCGTGATCGATTGCGGTGGCGCGTGCCACTGATCCAGCGCCGTGACCCCTCTCACAGCTGCCGCGTACGTGGCGTGAGCACCTGTGAATCGATGCCTTACGAACGGGAAACCAGGCGCCTGCCGGGCCACCTCTAGCCTCGCGGGGCATGAGGGGGAACCGAATTCGCCGACCTGACCGACCCGTCCGCATTCCCGGCTGGGGCTCCATCCGCGGCCGAATGGCACTCGTCCTTGCCGTACCCACCTGTCTGCTCCTCGCCCTGACCGGGCTGGGTGTTGCCGACCGCGCCCACGACTGGTCCGCCGCGCGGGCCACGGAGTCCCAGGTTGGCCTCCTGCTGCGGGAACAGGACCTCGTCCGTGAGCTCCAGCGTGAACGCGGCCTCACCAACGGCCTGTTGAGCGGCGCCGAGCAATACCGGGATGATGTCCGCAGGCAGCGGGCGCGCACCGACAACGCGCGTACGTCCTTGAGGGCGGCGCTCTCGGAGGAGGGCGGCGATCTGCCCGAGGCCGCGGCCTCCGCCTTACGCCGGGCCCAGCTCCCGCTCGTCGACCTCGCCGGAACCCGTACAGCCGTCGATACGGGAACGGCCGACCGCACGGCCACACTTCACTTCTACACCGGGGCCGTCACCGCCGTGATCGACGCCGAAGGCGCCGGCGTGCCCGACGGCGACCGCCGTATCACGCGAGGCGTGCAGGCGCTGCAGGCCCTGGCGCGTGCCACGGAGGCCGTGGCCCTCGAACGCGGTTCCCTGAACGGCGTGTTCGCGGTACAGCGGTTCCGTTCCGGCGAGTACCTCGACTTCACCGAGATCCGGGCTGCGCGGGTCGCTGCCCTCGGTCAGTTCCGCCAACTTGCCGACACCGGACAGAAGTCATCCCTCGACCACGCCTTCGGGACGGCTGCCGCCCACCGGGTCACCGGGTACGAAGCCAAGGCCGAGGCGGGCGCCGACGGCTCGTCCCTCGACGTCGGCCCCGCCCGCTGGTGGACCGACATGACGACGCTCGTCGATGATCTGCACGGCGTGCAGAAACAGGTCGGTGACGACGTACGGGCACGAGCGGACCAGGTCGGCGGCGCGGCTACACGGGAACTCATCGGCTTCCTGGCACTGGGCGCGCTGATTCTCGCCGTGGCCTCCGCACTCGCTCTGTTCGCGGCCCGCTCCATCACCCGCCCCCTGGGCGCCCTGGCCGACGAGGCGGACGCTGTCGCGGGCGCCAGGCTGCCGGACGTGGTCAAGTACATCCAGGAGGCCGACCCCGACACCCCCTTGCCCGCAGAGCCCGAGGCAGCCGAAGTCCCCGGCACCGCACGGGAGATCACCCTGTTGGCCGCCGCTCTGCGCAACGTCGAGCGCACCGCCGTGGGCCTCGCCGCCGAGCAGGCCGTACTGCGCCGCAACAGCACCGAGTCCCTGGCCAGTCTCGGCCGCCGCAACCAGGCGCTCCTCAACCGCCAGCTCGGCCTGATCACCACTCTGGAGAGCCAGGAGCTGGACCCGGACGCCCTGGCCGAGCTGTTCGAGCTCGACCATCTGGCGACTCGCATGCGCCGCAACGCCGAGTCCCTGCTTGTCCTTGCAGGAGAGGAGCCTCCGGCTCGCCGCTGGCCCCGCACGGTCACCGTCACCGAGGTGGTGCAGTCGGCCGTCTCCGAGGTCGAGCAGTACCAGCGGGTCGCCGCCACCGACATCGAGCACTGCCGCATCCGTGGCCACTGCGTCGCCGAACTCTCACACCTGCTCGCCGAACTGGTGGAGAACGCGCTCATGTTCAGCCCGCCCCAGCAGCCCGTCGCGGTGTACGGCTGGCGGGACGGCGGCGAGTACTGCCTCGCCGTGGTCGACCGGGGAATCGGGATGACCGCGCAGCGGATGGCCGAGGCCAACGCCCTGCTGTCCGGCAAGGGCGCCTCCCTGCTCGCTTCGCCCACCCGGTTCCTCGGCCATCACGTTGTCGGCGCGCTCGCGACCCGCCTCGGCGCCCACGTCGAGCTGCGTCCCACGGAGGGTTCGGGCGTCACGGCGTACGTCGCCCTGCCTACCACGCTCGTCCAACAGCCGGACGTCTCGACCACCACGGCAGCCACGTGAGTGCACACCGGCGGCTCCCGGACGGCAAGCAGCGCCGCAGAACAGTGGCGGAAGCAGTCGGACGACGGGCACGCCACCTCTCATTGGACTGGTCGCGAGCCTCGCGTCAGCGGGCACGGCTGCTCATGACATGACAGCGCTTGCGAAGGAGCGCAGCCTGGGAGGAGTGCGGGGATGACATCTGGCGATCGATCAGGCGAGGCGCCCTGTGCACCTTCCCCGGCGAGCCGCAGGCCGCGGCCGAGTTGGCACGCGTCCCACGGCCCGGCGGGCGGGCCGGCATCACCGACGTCACCGCCGCTCCCGACCGGCTTCCGCCGGAGCTGACCGGCGTGGCCACGCGCATCGCGTGCGTCGCCGACGCCCGCCCCCTCGACGAGTACGCCGCGATCCTGGCCGCCGCGCTGCGCACGGTCCGCACCGAGCGCCATGACCAGGCCATGGCCCGCATGATCGACCAGATCGAGGCCCGGCTGAACCTCCTGCGTCCGACCGTCGCGCCCAAGCTCGCCCCCGCGGGCATCGGCCAGGACGCCGCCCCGGCCGTCCTGGCCGCGGCCCGCGCCGCTCTCTTGTGGTGGGGCCCTGCGCGATGTCCCGCAGAATCCGATGGCGCAACGCAGCTCAGGCGTCAAGAATCGCCGGATGCATGAAGTGAAGCTGTCCGACGGGATCATCAGTCTGTCCCCGCTACGCCTGGACGATGCGGAGGCACACCTCGCGGGGGAGGATGAGCAGCTGGTGCGCTGGCTCAGCGGCGGTCCCGGCACACGCGAGGGCGTCGAAGCCTACATACGGCACTGCCTGGAACAGTGGGACACGGCCGGCCCACTCCGCGCTTTCGGCATCCGGGTAGGCATCGACGAGGCGCTCGCGGGGACGATCGACCTGCGCTTCACAGCAGAGGGCTTGTCTCCCGGCCAGGTGAATGTCGCCTACGGCCTCTACCCGTCATGGAGAGGGCGCGGCCTGGCCACCCGCGCGGTCCTCTTGGTCTCCCGATATGCGGCGAGTGAAGGAGCGAAGCAGGCTGTGATCCGGGTAGAGCCGGGGAACGCCGCGTCTTCCGCAGTCGCCCGTCGGGCGGGCTTTACCCCCGACAAGCACACACACGGCGCGGACGGGACACATCTCGACTGGTACGTACGGGATCTGCGCATCGATACCCAGTGACGACCCTGGCGCTCGCAAGCCAGCACGGGGCTTGGCGACGCATGACCCGCGGTTACGGGACAGCTCTTGGCCTTCGCCGGGATCGCCGCGGCGCTCATGTGCTTCCGACGCCTCTGGCAGCAGGCGTGAGGCAGCAGCACCGCCGCTACGGGACGTTCCAGGCGGCGATGAACGGCTGCCCGTCCTCGGTGGCCAGGAAGCTGAGCTGTGGACACCCTGGACACCTCGGCGCAGCTCGCCGAGCTCCGTCAGCGCATCGATCACCTGCTTGACCGGCTCGCCTCCAACACCCGCCTGACCACGGCCGGGCTCGGCACCCTCGACGTGGCCAAGGTGCCGTCCGGGTACGCGCTGCAGCTCGCCCTCGGCCCTCTCGACTGCCTCGTCAGCGCGATGCGCCTGGCCCGAGACCACAAGTACCAACTGCTGCTGCGCGTGGTGCAGCGCCTGGACCAGGCAGGGCAGGAGTGGCCCGCCGGCGAGTCACTGCCCGCACATCTGGTGTGGGGTGCGCACACCCCCACCGACCGGACCACCGTCCTCAGCGACGTGACCGCGGGCTACGCGGCAGGTGTCTTCTCCCTGGAGACCGCAGTCCGCATGCTGCAGGAAGCCGGGTATCCGATCGACGACGTAGCCGAGGAGATCGAGCGAATTCAGAAGCGTGCCTTCGACCAGGCCTCCCGGCTTGCCGACGCGACGGGCGACAACGGGGCCGTGCGGGAGTTCCTGGGTCTGCCGGACGCTGACCAGTGCCCACGGTGCCGATCATCCCCCTACAGGCAGCTGTGTCGCAGGCCCCGCCAGCCGTCGAGCCGGCCAAGCAGTCGACGCTGCCGCCCTCGCGGCAGACTGGTGCTGTTGACCCGACCGGGCCCGGCCCTCGCTGAATCGTGGCGATGGCCGTCACGCAGAAGGGGCTGGAGCCTCTGACCAGGGAGTTCGGGGCACCAAGATTGAGCGGAACAAACGTGTAGATGCATCAGAGGCATGTCGTTTCCGCCGCTGCTCGTATCCCAGTCCTCGTTCGTCAGCTGCCTTGGACGGTGGCAATCTGGAGGATGTGGAGGCTGGGCATGGCTTGGCTGGTGTGCGGCGGCTGTGGCAGTCGAGTCATGCGCTGCTGGTGATCCCGATCGTGCTCATCGTGGTGATCACCGTGGTGGACCAATTGGTCCCGGCCGACATCCATCTCGGCCCGTTGCTGGTCATCGCCCCCGCGATCACCGCCGCGTTCGCCGGCCCACGGCTGACCGGGCTGATCGGGTTCCTGGCGGTGGCGGCGCAGGCGTACATCGGCTGGCACTTTGGGGTGCTGGCCTCGCGTAACGTGCTCGTGCAGATCCTCGCCCTGGCAGTGCTGTCAGCCATGATCGTGTTCTTCTGCGTGGTGCGTGAGCGGCACCGACGCCAGCTGTCCCAGGTGCGGTCGGTCGCAGAGGCCGCGCAGCACGTCCTGCTGTGGCCGCTGCCGGAGCGGATCGGTGCCCTGCGGATCGCCTGCCTGTACCTGGCCGCCGAGGACGAGGCGCAGATCGGCGGTGACCTCTACGCGGCCACCCGCATCATCGGAGGTGTGCGCATCATGATCGGCGATGTGCGGGGCAAGGGGCTGTCCGCCATCGGCGAGGCCGCCCTCCTGCTCGGAGCCTTCCGCGAAGCCGCCCACCGGCACACCTCCCTGCCTGATCTGGCCGCTTCCCTGGAACAGAGCGTCACCCGCTACCTGGCCGACTTCGAGCCGGCGGAGGAAACCGGCGAACGCTTCGCCACCACCTTGCTGCTGGAACTCCCCGACGACGACCCCGTCACTCGCATCGTCAGCTGCGGGCACCCCCCGCCCCTGGTTCTCAGCCCTAACAGTGCCCTCATCGTGCCCAGCCTGCACCCCGCGCCACCGCTGGGGATCGGTGAGATGGTGCCGGAGGAATACAAGATCGATGTGCTCTCCTTCGAGCCCGGCGACACGCTCCTTCTCTACACCGACGGTGTCATCGAAGCCCGCGACGCCGATGGCGACTTCTACCCCTTTGAGACTCGGGCCGCCCAGTGGAGCCAGGCCAGCCCAGAATCGCTGTTGCACCACATCCAGCGCGACCTGCTCGCCCACACCCGCGGACGCCTTAACGACGACGCGGCTCTCGTCGCGCTCCGCCGCGAGCCCGACATCCACCCACGCCGCCAACACGGGCGCGTCACCCACGCCAGCAGGCTCGGCGGAAGCTCCTGAACTGGATGTGCGACGTGAGACGGGGCATTTGGGCGGCGGTTTGTACGGCGCCCGTGAACGGCCCGCTGCACCCCGGCAGCGGCCCGTCGGCATTTCCCTCTCCTTGGAGCAATGAGCCCGGAAGCAGGAAAGACCGTCGCACGACAGCCGACATGCGGGCCCGGGAAATATTCAGAGAAGCGGTGCAAGTAGCGCGCAGGTCGACACATGCTCCGCCGGTTCTGGCGTGATCCTGAAGCCGAGCGGAAAGTGAAGGTTATGTCGAAAGAGTCGGGACAGCAGCTGCGGACGCCCCGCCAGGAAACACCCGAGGAGCGGGCCGACTAGAGTGCTGTCGCGAGGGTGTCCACGTCGTTCGCCATAAGACGATCTTGGACACCCTCGTTCTCGTCTCCGCAGGCACCCCTTGGACCACACCACCAGGAGGAACCAGTGTCCTACCCGCAAGCGCTCACCCCCGAGGAGAAACTCGCCGACGCGAAGAAGCAGCTGAGCCTCCCGCGTATCGTCGTGATCTGCGGCTCCACCCGTTTCATGACCGAGATGACCGAGGCCGATCTGCGGGAGACCAAAGCCGGAAAGATTGTCGTCAAGCCGGGTTGCGACATGAAGTCGCCGCACGAACTTTGGTCCGATCCTGTCGAGGCCGAGGCGTTGAAGGTCCGACTCGACGATCTGCACCGAGCGAAGATCCGGCTCGCTGATGAGGTGCTCGTAGTCGGCGACTACATCGGGGACAGCACCCGAGCCGAAATCGCCTACGCCCGGTCGCTGCGCAAGCCCGTGCGGTTCACGCACCCCGAAGTCGACCCAGACGCCTGACCGCCTACCCCCACACCCTCCGCAGGCACCCCTTGGAATTGATCATCCAGTGCCGCAGGTCCGCCGGGTTGGCGGTCATGGCGGCTGGATGGGACTCCCATGTGCTGCAAGCCCGAGGGGGCGCCGCCGGTATCGGGCAAGCAGCAGGAATACGCCCTCACAGCCTGAACCGGATTCCCTTCACAGGAACCGCACCCTCATGAGATGACCTCATGGTGAAGACACGGCTGAAACGGATGCAGTACCGGCCCCGCCACATCCAGTGCCTCATCACCCAGACCGGACCCGACTGCAACCACCGCAACCCCGGCCATCAAGACGTCGATTCCTATGCTTCGGGTGAGGTCTGAGTGGCCTGGGGAAATCCCAGCTGGTCGAGCAACATGCTGAAGAGGTCTTCTACGAAGGTCTCGTGTGAGCGCAGCAGTTCTTCAATCCTGGCTGTCTCCGGGGTGACGGGGATGCCAGCGGCTGCGGCCCAGGCAACGGCGCCCTCGGCGTCGGTGGGTATCTCGACGTCGAGCTCGGCGCGCTTGTGTCTGACGGCTTCGTGGAACTCTGGCGTGTCCAGCCACAGGAGTTGATCTTCGAGGTCTTCGGGCTCCTCGGCCAGAAGCCGGGCGGCAGTGTCCAGGTTGAGCCATGCCTGCCAGCGCTGTCCGGTGGTGTCCAGCCCGGTCACGAGAGCGAGGGAACCGTCGGAGACGTCGGCGACGCAGGCCGGTGCCCCGCTCCACTCAACCAGGGCGGGCAGGTCCGCGTCGTCCCATGTCCCGGAATCGACTCGGAGCGTCTGCCAGCCGCCCGACCGTGACTCCCATGTGTGCACGGTTGCCTTGAGTTCTTCGTCGAGGCTGTCGAAAACGGGAGCTTCCAGCAGGGGGCGGTTGCTGCGCGCATAGACCAGGTGACCCGAGAATCCCACGGCAGTTCCTCCTTCGAGATGGTGAGCGCACCTTATGGGCTGCCGCTGACAACGCGGGCCTGGTCAGCATCTGCGCGGTCGACCAGGCTCATCTGCTGACACGGCGATACCCGATGAGGGCTTTGGCGATGGCAACGAACGCGAGGAAGTGCTCGGCTTTGCATTCATAGCGGCGGTGCAGACGTCGGCAGGCGGCCAGCCAGGACACGGTTCTCTCGACCACCCAGCGGTGGCGGCCCAGCCGCTGGGAGGACTCGTGCCCCTTGCAAGCGATTCGGTGGCGGATGCCGCACCCGCGGAGCCATCGACGCAAGTGGTCGTAGTCGTAACCTTTGTCGGCGTGCAGCTTCGTAGGCCGACGGCGCCGGGGTCCACGGCGGGACCGGACGGGCGGGATGCCGCGCACGAGCGGCTCCAGGCCCTGGCCGTCGTGCATGTTCGCGCCGGAGACGCCCAGGAACAGCGGCAGCCCGTTCCTGTCCGTGATTGGGGCCCATCGTTGGGATCATGTTGTACAAGGCTGCTGGCTGGAGTGCCGATCGTTGTACACGGTGGCGCGGAGGACTTTCGCGATGGCTCACGGGAGCAGTTCGATGTGCGGATGGTCCGGGGATGTCGGGCAGACGTGGAGTTGGAGGTTGTAGCCGCCGACGATGTCGATCAAGGTGAAGTTGCCGGCCCTGGCGCCCAGAAGAGGCGGGGCCGGGCTCGTCGGTTCCTCCTCGGCGATCCAAGTCCCGCTGCCGCCGTCCCATTCCCAGGAGGCGATGGTGAGGAGCGGGACCTGCTCGGTGCCGCACTCGGGGCAGGGGCGGGGCTTGGGGTCGGTGAGGCTCCAGCGGGTCCAGCCGCCGGTCTTCCAGCCGGGGGCGGTGGAGAGGTTGTTCAGGTAAAGCTCGCCCGGGTCGTCCGCGTACGTGTTGTACCGCGCGGGGTCGATCGTCTCCCAGCGGCTCATGTCGTCCAGCTGATCCTGAAGTTCCCTGTCCAGCTCCGAGGGGTTGGGGTACTCGGTGACCTGCTCCGGTGAGAACAGGCACGGCTCCGGGAGGTAGCCCTCCCGCTGGACGATGGGCGGCTCGGGCGGTGCATCGAGAACTTCGGTGACGGTGGCCGAGGAGCGCCAGAAGAGAGCTGTGCGGGGGTGGGCCATCTCGTGGTCGAAGGGGCACCACAGGACCTGGAGGAGGTCCGCGTCGGGCGGGCGCGGGAAGGAGACGTCGCGAGCGTAGAGCTGGGCGACGGGGAGGAGGGGGATCGGGCCGTTGAACCACGGGCGGTCCGCGAGCCGCTCCCAGGTCGCCCGTTCCCCGGGAGTCCACTGGGGTGCCTCGGGGTCGAGGCGCCGCCGCTCGGCCGCTGCTGCGCGATCGTGACGGAGGAGCCGGACGTCGTCCGGGGAGTGGACCACCGGGGCCGCGCGGCTGTCGTGCGGCTCGTCGCAGTACGGCCACGGCTCGTCGGCGGGCCACAGGAGCGGCCCGCCGACGGAGCTGTCGTGGACGGTCGGCGACCCGGGCCGCGGGTGCAGCCGGGTCGCCGTGCGCGCCAGCGGAGCCAGCTGAGGGAAGAGCGCGGTCACGTCGAACGGCCGCGGCGGGGTGGTAAAGGTGGCGTTCACAGCGGGGATGCTGCCAGCAGCGTCTGACAATGGGTGCACCGATCCACGTCAGCTGACACCACACAGCTTCCCTGAGTCAGCAGGCAGACCAGAGGAAGATCCCAGCGATATGGAGTCCGGCCAGGTAGATGGTCGCGGTCTTCTCGTAGCGCGTGGCGATGCCACGCCACTGCTTCAGGCGGTTGATGCACCGTTCGACGTGTTGCGCTGCTTGTAGGTCCCGCGGTCGAACGCCGACGGTCTCCAGCCCCGGCTGCCCCGCCGCAGCCGATGACCACGTTGATCTGCTGGCACGGGGACCACCGCACGGATGCCGCGCCTGCTCAGGTGATTGCGGATCACGCGGGAGGAATACGCCTAATGGGAGGCCATGATTACGTCCGGCCTGGTCCGGGGCCGTCCGCGGCGGCGCGCTGCACGTAGGCCGGCCATGACGTCCATGAAGATGGGCGCGTCGCCCGCCTGGCCGCCGGTCAGGACGAACACGAGCGGACGACAGCCACCGTCGGCGGCAAAACCCTGCCTCGGTGCGGGGCCAGAAGCCGCTCGCGAGGGCCACCTGAAAGTCGAGGGCCTCGATCACCGAGGCCAGAAGCTGTTCCGTCATCTCGACGTCGCGAGGGCCGAGATGGCCACGAGGGCGAAGGCCAAGCGCATGCTGGTCCAGCTCGACGCCTGACGGCCGTCAAGAACTCGCGGACTCCGACGGCTGATGCGGAACCGCTCCGTTGACGCTGGGCTCCGGAAGGGCTTCAGCCGGCTTCAGGACGCCGTTCAGCTCCGGGAGCTTCGCAGCGGAGAACTTCAGGATCAGGGCGGCCTGAAGGTGCGCCTTCAAGGCTGGGTCGTCGACCTCACCGAGCAACCGGACAGCTTGCCCCGCGTCACGCTCGGCCTTCATGTCTTGCTGGAGTTTCTCCCCTTGCTTCTCCAGATGCTTGAGCGCCGCGTCGGCACGCCGGTGGAAAAGGATGCTGATACAGCTTGTCAGCAGACCAGCCACACTCGCGGTGACTGAGGCGTACACATCTCCAGTGGTCTCCGCTCTGAAGATCGCGAGGCCGACGCCCGTGAGCAACACCAAGCCGCCCAGGGCCGAGTACGTCAGGCTCACACTGAAACTGCGGCGCGCCTGCACAAGGCCATGTGCGTAGTACTGCACCAACAGCTTGGCGAATCGCTGCTGAGAAGGATCTTCAGGAGCCGCTCCTTCGCCGCCAGGCCGATCATCGAACATGTGATCGAAGATCGCTGATTCTAGACGCTCTGCCTCTTGCTGCGTTTCGTCCTTCAGCCCTCGCTCACGCCAGTTCGAGAAGAACGTCGACAGCATCGACACGATCGCGCCGACCACCAGTGCTGCTGCCTCGCCACCCGCCCCAAAGCCCATCGCACCACGGTGTCAGAGTCTCAGCCGAACTGCCCCTGCTTCTCACAAGACCGTCTGACGGCCGTCAACTCATGACCGGTCACCCGTTGTCGGTGTGTGCCGCTGACGATCACCGATTACGCCTGGGCCGTGGTCTTCTGCTTGAGGCGTTCGTAGGGCATCTGGCCGCCGAGACCGCCGTGGGGGCGATGGTAGTTGTAGTAGTCCTCCCACTCGCGCAGCTTGTCGTTGAAGACTCAGCGTCGTCGATGATGACGCCGTCGAGAAGCCGGTAGAACTCCTCGGCGTCGATGCGGTGGGAGTGTTCGACCTTTCCGTTCAGCCGCGGCGTTCGAGGCTTGATGCAAGTGTGCGCGATGCCCTTATAGAGGACGTGCCAGTGGAACGCGGACTGGAACTCGGCGCCGTTGTCGGTCTGGATGACCTCGACCTTGAACGGCAGGCGTTGGGTGACGTAGTCGAGGAACTGAATGGCGGTGGCCTGGTTCAGCATCGGGTAGATGCGCAGGACGCGCAGTCGGGTGCAGTCGTCGACGGCGGTGAACTGGTAGTACTTATTGGGGCCGCCGCGCCTGCCCTGGGGTGCGGAGGCGAGCGGCTCGATGAACTTCACGTCAATCTGCACCCGGTGGCCGGGCAGCTGCTTCTCGTACCGCTTCCATCTGCGGTCATGCCGCTTGCAGCGCTGGGAGGTCGGCAGGCGTCCCATGTCCAGACGGTTGAGGATGCGCCAGACGCCCGACTTGCTGATGGTGACGTCGTGGTACCGCTTGAGGTACATGGCGATCTTCTCGGGCCCGAAGTGGTAGGTCTGCCGCAGGTAGATGATCTTCCCGACCACCTCGACATGGGTCGCGTTCGGAGAGGTCTTGGGCGCCTTGGAACGGGTGCGCAGGCCCTCGACGCCCTCGGCCTGGTAGTGGCGGTACCAGGTGTACGCCTGCCGGCTGATCCCGAAATACCGGCAGACATCGCGACGTTCCCGCTGACCTCTTCGACGTGGCGTATGACGGCCAAGCGCCGCTAGGCCTCACGGTCAAGCGGCGGGGCGGTCTGGGTGGACTTCGACATGCGGATCTCCGTAGTGATCGGAGACCCAGGTGTCAACGATGATCGTCAGTTTTAGACACTGCGCTGACGGTCCGCAGACGTCCGTACTCGTCCGCCGTTTGTCACGCAGT
Organism: Streptomyces sp. NPDC047085; assembly: GCF_040643735.1. Classification (NCBI taxonomy): domain Bacteria; kingdom Bacillati; phylum Actinomycetota; class Actinomycetes; order Kitasatosporales; family Streptomycetaceae; genus Streptomyces; species Streptomyces sp. NPDC047085. Next base: position 256,988 of record NZ_JBEYUW010000010.1, on the reverse strand, counting down.
TAGATGCCTGACCTTTTCGTGACGAACTCCCGGCTGGGGGTCGTCAAGGTCTGAAAGTCCAGGCTTCCGGGTTCACACCGGTCGACCTGGGCCTTCGCTGTGCCCTCGGGCTGGTGGGTGCGGACGGTTTCGAACCGCCGACATCCGCCTTGTAAGGGCAGTCGTGGTCAGAAGCGAAGGTGCGCAGGTCGTTGCGGCCATAGGTGCGGTCCTGATCAGGCGACGCACCTCGACTGCGGCGAACCGCCGGTGACCGTGGTTGACCCCAGGATGTGGCACGACTGTGGCACGCATCTGGCGGGCACGGATGGGGATGGCAGACTACATACTGCTGCGTCTTGTGCACGGTTCAAGGGATGCGATCACTCTGTCATCCAGGAGTCGGAAATGCAGATTACGGGACTCGTCGTCTCGATTGTCGCTCTGCTCGTGAGTGGTGCCGCCGTTCGTTACACGACACGGACAGACAGGAGAGATGTCTTCTTGAGGCTGCACGAGACGCTGATTTCACCGGAACTGCAGAGAGGGAGAAGGGTGCTGTTCGATCTCTATCGTCGGCAGGGTGCAGTCGATGACCTCAGCCAGCAGGACTACGAACTCGCCAATCGAGCCCTGGCAAATCTAGATGTTGCCGCGTATTACTGCGAAAAGAAATATGTGAGCGAGCGAGATTTCTTGGATCTCTGGGCGCCGACTCTGGGCCGATTGAAGTACGCAGCAGCCTCTTTTATTGACCATCGGGACAGGATGTTTCCCGGAATCCCAGTTTGGCCTCATTACCGGCGACTCGTTAACCAAGCCGAGCTACGTCTCACCTCCTCTGGTATGGCCGCATCCGTTCTCTCTGATCGAAACCTGTAGTGCGTCAACTTGTCACGAGGGTCGGCGGAGTCTCAATGCCCAGCACCGTCCACCGACTGAGGACGACTCCTGTGCTGGACACAGAGTTTGAGGTCTGGCCTCATTCTTATCAGGTCGATAACAAGGGCTTGATCGTCCCCGTCGTCCCCTGGTACTCGCCTATTGATCGGTCGTGAAGGTCCGGCGTTAACCTTCACAGTTCGCGCTTGTTGGTGTCAGCGGTTGGTGTCAGACGCTGAGGCGGTCAAGCGGACAGCCTACTTCGGCCCTCGTTGGAGCCTACGCAGTTGGAACTGTCGGTACAGGTCGAAGAACACGCTGAGGAGCACCACCCCGGCAGCGAGCGCCCACAGGATGCTGCTTCCGTGGAGGTACCACCGCACACCCTGAACTAGCAGGCCGATCAGCAGGACAATGCGCGTGTAGGGCATTGCCTTGTCCAGCAAGCCGCCGGTCTCAAAAGGGTTCTTCATGATCATCCCTCCCGGGTCGGCACAGTACCTCTGGCGAAGTGGGGGCATTGAACCGGGGCTTCCTCGACAGAGGGCGCTGCGTAGGTGCGGGCCGCCGACCGGGCGCCGCATACCTTCCTTGGAAGATCGCGTACGTGGTCCACCGGTGAGCTGGGACGTCGCTGATCTGGGGTTACGCAACGCCTGGACCGTTGGTCCCCGCTACTCCCGCGCATGCAGCACCCCGCCGTGCTGAAACTGCTCAGCCAGTTCGGCTCCCCGGCCCAGATCCGCAGGGCCGGACGCCGACGGCTGATCACCCTGATCCGCCCCAAGGCTCCCAGGATGGCAGAACGGCTGATCGCCGAGGTCTTCACCGCACTCGACGAACAGACCGTCGTGGTCCCGGGCACGGATGCCGCCACGCTGATCGTTCCCAGCCTGGCCGGCTCGCTCCAAGCCGTCCTCGACCAGCGCAAACTCCTCGCTCACCGGATCGAGGAACTCCTGGAGGCCCACCCTCTTTCCCAGGTCCTGATGTCCATGCCCGGCATCGGCATCAGGACCGGAGCCCGCATACTCATCGACGTCGGCGACGGCACCAACTTCCCGTCCGCCGCCCACTTGGCCGCCTACGCCGGCCTCGCCCCGGCAACGAGAAGCTCGGGCTCCTCGATCCGCGGCGAACAGCCTCCCGTCGGGGAAACAAGCAGCTCAAGCGGACTTTCTTCCTCTCCGCCTTCGCTGCCCTGGCCGACCCGACCTCCCGCGCCTACTACGACAAGAAGATCGCCCAGGGAAAGCACCACACCCAAGCCCTCCTCTGCCTCGCCAGACGTCGGGCCGACGTGCTCTTCGCCATGCTCCGCGACGGCACCTTCTACCAACCACCAACCCCGATCACCCCTTGACCAAAGTCCCGGTGGCGGCTGAACGATGCGGCTCTTGGCAGGTCTGGGCCTTCGCGTTGGGGGCGGGCTAGCGCACGAATGTCTGCCGGGCACGTGCTTCGCCCTCGGCCTGGACGATCTGCTCGCCATTCGCCGCCGCGCGACGGTCGCCGGATGTGGGCGTAGTGTCCGGGTATGAACGACGCTCTGTGCGGCTGGCGTGGGGCTGCGCCGCAGGAGCCGATGGGGCATGACCGCCTGCACTGCCGGCCTGCGCATCGGCAGGTGGTCAGGCGTGCACGTCGCAGGGGGCAGCAGGCTGCTCAGGCGTGGGGAACGATGATGGCGGCTGGTGCTGAGCTACGTCTCCGGGGGCACGCCGTCACTCCGCGGGCGGTCCGGCAGTCGTCCCCGACCGGAGGAGTGGCGGGTTGGCACAGCGTCGTGCTGACGCGGGTGCCGGATCTGGCCGGCGCCGGCTGGGCGCAGATCGGTGCCGTACTTGGGATCTGTGGCGAGGTCGCTCGCGCTCGCTTCGGGCGCACGCGTGCTGCTGCTTCCGGCGTCCGCAGGAGGTGACGGACGTGCAGCAGCTTGCCGACTTCGCCCCTGGCTCCGGCTCTGGCTTGGAGCAGCTCGATGCTCCCCTGGCAGACGTCATGCGGGACACTGGTGCCTCGGTGGGCCTTCTGTATCTGCTGCCGCCCGGTGAGCGGGTACTGCAGCTGACGGTGATATCCGGGGTATCCCAGCAGATTGCAGCCCCCTGGGCGCGGGTCACGGTGGGCGCCCCCCTGCCGGCGGCGGACGCCGTACGACAACGGCGCATGGTGTGGCTCAGCAGCCAGGAGGAGGTGGCACGCTGCTACCCTCAGCTGGCGCTCGTGCTGCCCTACGAATTCATGTTGGCTGCTGCCCCGGTCAGCTGTGGCACCACTGTGTGGGGTGCCCTGGTGCTGCTGTGGCCTATCTGGCGTCCGCCGCAGCTGAGCTCACGTGAACGGGATGCGCTGAGCACGTGCTGCGAGTGCGAGGGTGTGCTCCTGCAGCAGGCTGCCGGCCGAGGGCAGCCGTTGTTGCCCAGCGACCAGCCGCGGGTTTTGGCCCCCGTGCGTTCCGGCCGCATGGTGTCGGGCGAGGCACCGCCCGCATTCGAATTCGCTGAACGGCTGCCGCAGGGCTGCTGCGCACTCGATCTGGACGGGCGCGTCACTTTCATCAACACCGCGGCCGGCGACCTGCTCGGCGCGGGGGTCGGCGCCTTGCTGGGCAGCCGTCCCTGGGAGAGCCTGCCGTGGCTGCACAACCCCCTCTTCGAGGACCGGTACCGGGCAGCGGTGGTCAGCCGCTGGCCCACCTCCTTCACCATGCTGCGCCCACCGGACCAATGGCTGTACTTCCAGCTCCACCCGGACGACAGCGGCATCAGCATCCAGATCACCCCGGTCCCGGCCGAGCACGCCAAGCCCACCATGCCGTGGCAGCACAGCCCACCGGCGCCAGAGGTCGGGGCGACAGCCCTGTACCACCTCACCCACCTGGCAGCCGGCCTCACGCAGGCTGTCGGGGCGGACGATGTGGTCGAGCTGGCCTGTGACCAGATCGTCCCCGCCTTCGGCCCCCAAGCCCTCGCCCTGCTGACCGCGGAGGAAGGCCGGCTGCGCGTCATCGGCACCTGCGGCTTCAGTGCCGAACTCACCGAGATCTTCGACTCCCAGCGCCTGGCCTCCGACACCCCTGCCGTCCGGGCCCTGCTCACGGGCGACCCAGGCTTCTACGCCACCTTCGCCGACCTCAAACGCGCCTACCCCCCAGCCGTTCACAAAGACGAGCTGCCCGCCTGCGCAACCTTGCCCCTGATCGCCTCCGGCCGCACCGTCGGCACGCTCATCCTCGGCTACGACCGGCCCCGCCCCTTCCCCGCGCCGGAACGCGCCATCCTGGCTTCCCTGGCCGGACTGATCGCCCAGGCCCTGGACCGCGCCCGCCTCTACGACATCAAGCACCAGCTCGCCCACACCCTGCAAACCGGCCTGCTGCCCCACACCCTGCCCACGATCCCCGGTCTGGAGGCCGCCGCCCGCTACCAGCCCGCCGGCCACGGCATCGACATCGGCGGCGACTTCTACGACCTCATCCCCTGCGGCGAAGCATCCGCAGCCGCGGCGATCGGCGACGTGCAGGGCCACAACATCACCGCCGCGGCCCTGATGGGACAAGTCCGCATCGCCGTCCACGCCCACGCCACCGCCGGCACACCCCCCGGCGAAGCCCTCGCCCGGACCAACCGTCTCCTCATCGACCTCGACCCGGGACTGTTCACCAGCTGCCTGTACGCCCACTTCGACCTCGCACACCACCGCGCCCGCCTCGCCACCGCCGGACACCCCCCACCCCTGATCCGCCACCCCGACGGCCACACCGAAATCCTCCACCTGCCCCCCGGCCTGCTCCTGGGCATCGACCCCGACGCCACCTACCCCACCACCGAGATCCCGCTCCCATCCGGCACCCTCCTCGCCCTGTACACCGACGGCCTGATCGAAACCCCCGGCACCGACATCGACGACGCCACCGCCGACCTCGTCGCCTGCCTCGCACAGGCGCCAGACGAGACCATCGGCGCCCTCGCCAACACCCTCGTCAACCACTGCCCCGCGACCCCACACCAGGACGACATCGCCCTGCTCCTCATCCAGGCAACAGCACCCCACCAGGCGACCTGAAACGCGGCACTTCAACCCCCGTGAAGCGCGAAGCCCCGCACCCTGTGCGGACGGAGCCGATGGCCGGTCTGCGGAGCTCCTGACAGGGTGTGATCAATCTCGGCACCAACCACGGTTCCATTGATCCCCGGGGCCGGAGTACGTCAGGGATCTACGACGCCTTCACCCGTCTCAGGCCGGGCTCAGCCGGAAACCTGGTCGCCCTGCACGTCGTGCAGGGAGGGGGCGTAGGAGATCCCGACGATCAAGCCGTCCGCCGTGAGAAGCCTGGCCACCGTCTGGCCCCACGGCTCGGTTCGAGCCTGGTGCACCAACTCGAAGCCCGCGCGCTGAAGCTCGGCACCGGCGGCTGCGACGGCTTCCGCGTTCTCCACCTCGAACTCGATCGATGCCTGCGGGACCACCCGGTCGGCGGGCCACTGGGGTGTGCCGAAGCATGCCGCGGCTGCTTGCGAGAGCGGCCACAGACCGAAGTGCTTGCTGCCGGGGACGCTCCCGCTGGAGTAGTAGCCGTTTCCTTCCCCCTCCAGAGGGAGGCCAAGAACCTCGATGAACAGCTTGCGGCTCAGCGACGGGTCGGCAACGACCACCGCCACGCTCGTGATGAAGAGAACGTCCATGTCGGCACTCCCTGGTCCGACCGGGCTGCGGGGGCCGGAGATAGGGCCTCGTCGGCACCGCTTTCAGCGGCCGGCTCCCGCCCAACCTAGCCGCCGGCTCCCCACGGGCCGAGACGCCCGCGCCAACAACAGCCTTGAGTCACCCATCAGGCTGGCTCACCGCTCACCTCGAAAGATCACGCATGGCGACGGACACCACCGCGAGGATCACCGTGGTCACCGCGATGGCGACCATCACCACCCGCCCATTCCACGACTTGGGCCGCAGCTTCCCACGTGCCCGCTCGGCGACACTGCTGTGATCATAGGATTCGGTCGGGAACCGGAAGGCTCCCGGCCGGGGCGCGCAGGGTTTTGCGCCATCATGGCGAGCATCCACGCACAGCCCAACGACCGGCCAGGAACAGAAGCTACTCACCCGGAACGATGGCGATCGTGCCGTGATTGCCCCCAGAGGCGACGCCACGGGCAAGGACAGCACATGACGACAGCCCCAGGCGACGCACCAGCCCCAACCGGACAGGACAGCAACAGCGACAGTGCGGATGCGGCCGCGCCACCGGCGGCCGCGGGTATCGCCCAGACCGTGGGCCGGGTCCTCGCGATGGCCGCCGCCGCAGCGAGCCCCTCGCGGCCCGGCGATGCCGCAGAGATCGAGGCCATCACCGACGCGATGATCCGGCTCCTGGTGGGGACGCCGCTGCGCTCCGACGGCCAGCCGACCATCAAGTCACTCGCCCAGGAAACCGACCTCAAGCGCAACAAACTCACCCACAAGCACACCGGGCTGAAAGACCTGTTCTACGCCCTGGTCCGGATGCAGGATGCACGCCCGAAGGTCGTCGACGACCTCAAGCGGAAGAACGACGAACTGCAGCACAAGCTCACCCGCCTTGCACGTCCTGGAGGCCGAGAACCAGCAGCTGCGGCAGTCCGCCGGCAGCGACGGTGTCGTTCGTGTCCTACCTGTCCAGCACCAGCCAAAGGGCTGACCGACGCATGCCCGTTCGAAGCACCGTACGCCCGCGACGCTAAAGCAGAACTGACCGACTGACGACGTCGGCTCCGGCCCACGTCGAATAACGCGAGCCGGAGCCAAACGGGACACGGGAAGGTGATGCTGGTCAGTCCACGGACCGCACGGTGGGCATGGCGAGGGCGACCGGTCCCGTGCCGGAGCCGCTCTTGCAGGAGTCGTGGCAGTCCTTCTCCAGGCTGCAGCACAGTGAGCAGATCGCCCCGGCGTGGAAGGGGCAGTTCGCCACGTCCGGCCGCTCGAAGTCGGTCGTGCACACGGTGCAGGTCAGCATGACCGCGGAGGGCAGGCCGTCCGCCCCGAGCAGCGGCTCCTCCAGGTCGTCGACGCGGGCGATGTAGTACTTGCCCTTCGTGAGCACCGCGAACAGCGGTGAGAGGACCATCGCGAGGAACAGGGCGATGAAGGGGGAGTATGCCTTGCCGTAGTCTCCGAACGCCTCGAAGTAAGCCGCGATGGAGACGGCCGAGGCGATGAGCATGGATCCGAAGCCGACCGGGTTGAAGTTGTACAGGTGCGCGCGCTTGAACTCGATGTACGAGGGACTGAGCTTCAGCGGTTTGTTGATGACGAGGTCGGCGACGACCGCGCCGATCCAGGCGATGGCGACGTTGGAGTAGAAGCCGAGGACGGTGTTGAGGAAGCCGAAGACGCCGCCCTCCATCAGGGCCAGCGCGATGCCGACGTTGAGGAAGATGTAGACGACCCGGCCGGGGTGGCGGTGGGTGAGGCGGGAGAAGAAGTTCGACCAGGACAGCGAACCGGAGTACGCGTTCGTGGAGTTGATCTTTATCTGGGACAGGATCACGAAGAACGTGGCCAGGCCCAGGGCGACGGGTGCGGCGAAGGTCTTGAAACCGTGGACGTACTGCTGGATGGGCTCGTTGGCCTTGGACAGGCCCACGCTGCCGGCGATGTAGAAGGCGAGGAAGGCCCCGCCGATCTGCTTGGCCGCGCCGAGCACCACCCAGCCCGGGCCGGCGGAGAGGACTGCCCCCCACCACTTCCTGCTGTTCTCGGGCGTCTTGTCGGGCATGAAGCGCAGGTAGTCGACCTGCTCGCCGATCTGGGCGATCAGCGACAGGGCCACGCCCGCGCCCGCGCCGACGCCGAGCATGCTGATGCTCGAGCCGGTGGGAGAGTTGCCGGCGAAGTGCGTGAACTGCGAGAACTTGTCCGGCTCCTGGATGGCGATGGACACGAACGGCGCGACCATCAGCACCAGCCACACCGGCTGCGTCCACACCTGCATCTTCGACAGCGCCGTCATGCCGTAGATGACCAGCGGCAGGATGATCAGCGAGCAGATCAGATAGCCGACGGCGAGCGGGATGTGCAGCCCCAGTTCCAGGGCCTGGGCCATGATCGAGCCTTCGAGGGCGAAGAAGATGAAGGTGAAGCTGGCGTAGATGACCGAGGTGAGCGTGGATCCGAGGTAGCCGAAGCCGGCGCCCCGGGTCAGCAGGTCCATGTCGATGGAGTACTTCGCCGAGTAGTACGAGATCGGGATGCCGGTCAGGAAGATGACGACCGCGGCGGCGAGGATCGCGACCATCGCGGAGGAGAAGCCGTTGGAGATGGCGATCGAGCCGCCGATGGCGAAGTCGGCGAGGTAGGCGATGCCACCGAGTGCCGTGGTGGCCACCACGTAGGGGGTCCAGCGGCGGAAGGACTTCGGAGCGTAGCGCAGGGAGTAGTCCTCCAACGTGTCGTTCTGCGCCCAGTTGTTGTACGTCCGTCCGCCCGTACTCACCGGCGGCGCTTCCTTGTCGACGATCTCCGTCACGACATTCCCTCTTCCCAGCACTGGGGACGACCCGGGCGACCCCGGGTGATTGCACGGAAGAGTCACGCCGCACTGTTTCTTGAACGTTTCGCTGCCTTTAAGGGAAAGGTCTTTAACGGGCCTTTATTCGATGCGCGTAGATAGCACGCCAACAGGAGCGAAACCGCGTGGGCCGGGGTGCCCGTCCATGGGCGACTGCGGCGAGCGAAGGGCCCGATTGAATACGGATGTCTCGCCTCCGCCAGATGCTTCCCGTAGAAAGTATTTCTGTGGCAGGGTAATGTCAACGGCAGGGAGCGGGGTCAGAGTTGGGTGACGATGTGGAAGTCGAAGGCATCCGCCCGTGCCAGGTACAGCCGTTGGGTGAGATGGTTGCCGCGCAGCCGCAGTGCGCCGCGCGGGCCCTCGTAGGAGACCGTTTCGCCCACCGTGCACATCGCCCGCACGTCCAGCGACCGCGCCCGCTCGGCCAACGCCGCCAGCAGGCGTACCCCTTCGAAACACGACTCGCCCAGACTGCCCACGACAGGGGCATCCACACCGAACCGCGCCGCGTAACGGGCGCTGAAGTCCAGGCTCTCGGCGGTCGCGAGCGTCTCGAAGAAACCGGCCGTCGCCCACAGCCCGTCGGTGGCCTCGGCACCGGTGGCCAGCAGGATGTTCTCGTCCATATGGGTGCTCAGCCGCAGACACCGCTGGTGAAGGCCGTACGCGGCGAACGCCCGGTTGAAGCGTGCCGCGTCGTCGCCGACCAGCAGCATCAGCACCGCGTCCGCCTCGCACCGCTCGATCCGGCGCAGCACCGGCCCGAACTCATGCGTCCCCAGCGGCACGAAGACCTCGTCGCGCACCAGACCGCCGCACGCCCGGACGTATCGCCGTGCGGCGCGGGCGGTCACGCGCGGCCACACATAGTCGTTGCCCACCGTGCACCAGCGTCGCGCGCCGGTCGCCTCGGCCAGCAGCCGCATCGCCGGCAGCAGTTGCGCGGCATCGGTCTCGCCCGTCAGGAAGACCCCGGGTGTGCGCTCGCCGCCCTCGTACTGGGCTGTGTAGACGTACGGAACGCGGCCCGCGATCCGCGGCAGCAGCGCCTGGCGCACGGCCGAGGTGTGCCAGCCCACCACCCCGTCGACGGCGCCCAGCGACACCAGGGCCTCGACCTCGGCCGCCACCCGCTCCGGCGATGCCCCGCCGTCCACCGTGACCAGGCGGACCTCCCGGTCCAACACGCCGCCCACGGCGTTCAGTTCCTCCGCGGCCAGTTGTGCGGCCAGCTCGCACGACGGGCCGAAGACCCCCGCGGGTCCCTGCAGCGGCACGACCAGGGCCACGACCAGCGTCGTGCTCGAATCGCCGTTCCCTCTGGGCGGTACCGGATGCACAGACCACCTCCGTGAGGGCACTGGGCGCGCGGATCCCGGTCCGGGCCCCGGCACCCTCGCGGAGGCTCGTAATCTGCCCGAACACTAGACCTATCGGAAGGACACCGGCAATGCCCTCCGAACCCTCCTCCCCGGACCTTGCCCACCTCCTCAGTCACGCCGAGCGACGCCTGGGCCGGCGCTTGGCCGCGGTGCTGGCCGAGGAGGGCTGCTCGGTGGAGGAGTGGCGCGTCCTGTCGGCCGTTGCCGACGGGCAGGGCCACCCGATGTCCGAAATCGCCGACCACGCCCTCATGCCGGCGCCCACTCTGACCAAGCTCGTCGACCGCATGGTCGCCGGCAACCTGGTCTACCGTCGGCCCGACCCCGACGACCGCCGACGCGTCCTGCTGCACCTCACCGCCCGCGGCCGCATCCTCCACCAGCGCGCCGCCCACCGCGTCCACTCCGACCAAACCCGGCTTCTCGACGCCATCGGTGACCAAGGAAGACTCGCCCAGCTCCTGCCTCTGCTCGCGGCAATGGTCGACGGGCTGCCTGCGGTGGCGCCCAGCAGGCCGCACAGTTGAACTTTTCGATCAATGGCCGCGGCCTCGCCCCTGTGTGGCGAAGTTGGGCCTGCGCTTCAGCGTCTTGGCGGTCGCGCGAGCGAGTTGGACGACTGGATTGGCGTGACAGTCGGCGGGAGGGATGAAGCCCTGCGCGCGCTCAGAAGGGGAGCGCGGCCAGGGTGCGGGCGGTGATTCGAGCGATGCTCGGTCATGAGCTGCGGGGGCGTGTCAGTCGGGGCCATTGCTGGGCCACCTCGTGGTGGCACACCCGAAATAGGAGGATCTGTTGGAGGACGTCGGGGAGATGCGCCGGGCACCTATCGCACGTCCGGGGCCTCTCGGACTGCTCCTGGGAACGAAGGACGGGGCCACCATCGACAACCAGTTTGCAACGTCCGCGCAGACGATCACGGTGACGATCGCACCAACCGACGGTCAGTTCACCACGCAACCGGTGCCCTGCCGGCCCAGATACACGGCCTCCAGCCGCAGCCGATCACTTGCCAGCTTTCCAGGACACGACAGGCAGGGCGTCGTCGGCCTCGGCGTGTGCGGCGGGCACCAGTCGGCATAGCCGCCCACCCGGCCGCATTCTGCGAGCAGAGTGACCCGCAGCGGCGGCTCCACCACGTGCGCACCGCCGCGCACCGGCGTACGAGGCCGGAGCGCGTGCGGATCCGGCGGTGTGAGCGGGGCGACGGCCACGTCGACACCGAACACGGGTCGCACACCGGCGGCCGAACAGGCCTTGGCGAAGCGGACCGCGCCAGCCACGGTGTCGCGGTCGGTCAGCGCGAGCGTCGTCGAGCCGCGCTCGGCCGCCCGCTGCACGAGCGCGTCGGGGAGGGAGGCGCCGTAGCGGGCCGAGTAGCCGGAGGCGACGTGCAGATGAGTAAATCCACGGCCCAATGCCTCCCGTCTCCCGCGACCCCCTGCCTGACCTGCGTCTCTTCAGGCATCTTCGGCTTGTCGTGCCCGGTGTGCCGCTCAGCGAGAGCTGGCCACTCGCTAGGGCCAGTGAGCACAAGCACCCATCACTGCCGGAGCGGCCCACGACCGGGATGCGCGCCATCTGCTGGTGAATGACTCTGGACACATGAAGGCCACGTGGTCCGGGATGATCCAGTTTGGGCTGGTCGCTCTGCCGATCAGGCTGTACGCGGCCACGGAGGAACATCCCGTGCGCCTTCACGAGATCCATGTCGCCGATGGCAGCCGCGTCGAGCACCGCCGCTTCTGCAAGGCCGAGAACCGGGAGATCCCCTACGAACAAGTCGGCAGGGGCTTTGCCCTGGCAGACGGGCGCGTGGTGCCGCTCACGGAGGAGGACCTCGCACGTCTGCCCTTGCCCACAAAGCGGACCATCGACGTGCTCGGCTTCGTGCCCTTCGAGGACATCGACCCGATCAGCTTCGGGCGGCCGTACTACGCCGGTCCCGGACCGGGCGCCGACCGCCCGTACGCCCTGCTCGTCGAGGCACTCGCCCGCACCGGCTACGTCGCCGTGTCCAAGGTCGCCCTGCGCAGCCGGGAGCGCCTGGCGCTGCTCCGCCCCCGCCACGGAATGCTCATCCTTCAGACTCTCCTGTGGCAGGACGAGCTGCGCGACCCCGGAGACCTCGCACCCTCCACGCCGGTCACCGACCGGGAACTGGAGCTGGCCGAAGTACTGATCCGAGAACTTACCGGCATCAACGTCGGCGAGGTACACGACGAATACGCCCACGCCCTTGAGCAACTCGTGGACGCAAAGATCACCGGCGGTGAGCTCGTCGAGCCAGCGGAGCCAGCGCCGGCGCTGGACCTGCTGGCAGCACTCGAGGCAAGCGTCCGGGCAGCCGAGCGGGCGCACGAGCGTCCCTCACCACGGCCTCGGCCATAAACCCTGCGGCTTCGCCGCGATCGCGGACGAATGCCGCACCCACGTGAACTACCTCCAGGACGCCGACTGCGTGTTCGAGGTCCTCGCCCGGCGCGGGCCGTGATCGTCTGGTGCCGGTTCGTACTGCCGCGCTTCGACCGGGCGAGGCGCTGTTCAGGGGTCTCCCGGGGTGAGGTTCTTGGGACGGCGCAGATCGCCGATCTGCTCGATCGGGAGGTCTCGCCAGCCAGCCGCGAGCGACTTCGCCCGGCGCGGCTCAAGCGAGAGTGCGGCGAGGGTGTCGTTGGCCAGAGCTTCGGGGTTCCAGTCCGGGTCAGCGTCGGTGCACCGCGGATGCGGCCGGGGTGACCGCCGTGATCTCGGCCAATCCCGTGACCGACTGGGGAACCCCAACGTGATCCGGGCCAGCAAGGGCACGGTGGTCGCCGTCCCGATCGCCTCCGCCGGCTCCGATGAGGTCATGAACTGGCTGGCCGAGCACTCGGTGAACGTGGTCGCCACGACGCCCGACACGGACGTTCTCATGGCGGACGTCGAGATGACCGGGCCCACGGCGATCCTCGTCGGCAACGATAAGTACGGCCTGTCGGACCAGTGGCTCGCCGGTAGCCACACCAAGGCGAAGATCCCGATGTTCGGCCAGGTGGACTCGCTCAGCGTCGCGGTGCCGGCCGCCCTCTTCACCTACGAGGCCGTACGGCAGCGCATGGCTTCGCGCAAGCACTGAGAAGAACCGCTCGTCAGCACTGAGAAGAACCGCTCACGGCGAGGGCGGATGTGACCGACGCGTCCCGCCTACCGGGCGCCGCGCCACTGCCTACTTGATGTGGCCCAGCAGCGCGGTGACGGCCGGAGACACCTGCCCGCGAGGGTGCACCACCATCACCTTCCAGGTCGGTGCGTTCCGGGCGAACCGGTGTGCCGGCAGGTCGGGAAAGCGGGCGGCCAGGGATTCCGGCATGATGCACACGCCGAGGTCCTGGCGGACCAGGTCGGTGGCGCCCAGAACGTCGTTGACCTCGAAGGTCGCGGTGCGGTCGACGAGGGCCGCGCGGAAGGCCCGGTCGACCGAGTGCCGGATCGCCCAGCCGACGGGGAATTCCACCAATGGCAGGCCCGCGACCTCGGCGAGGGTGACCGGTCGCTCGGGTTCCACGGCACGGCTCGGTGCCGTGATCAGGACCATCTCCTCCTCCTTCAGCACGCGTGCGGTCAGTCCTCGCTGCTGAGGACGGGCCAGTGCCACGACGGCCACGTCCGTGGTGCCGTCGCGCAGTGCCTGCAGGAGGTCGTCGGCCGACGCCTGGCGGAGCCTGACCGTCACCTGCGGATGCTGGTGACGGAAGGCGGCCAGCGCCAGGGCGAGGCCCGTGTACAGGCCCTGCATGACACCGATCGTGATCTCTCCCCTCAGCTCTCCTTTGACGAGGTCGACGGCGGCGCGGGCTTCCTCGGTGGCCCGCAGTGCGGCGCGAGCGGCGGGGAGGAACGCCTGGCCGGCCGGGGTGAGGGACACCCGGTGGGTGGTCCGGTGGAAGAGGGGTGCGCCGAGTTCGCGCTCCAGGGTGCGCACCGTGGTGGAGACCGCAGACTGCACCACGTGCAGGCGTCGCGCCGCCGCGCTGAAGCCGCCTTCCTCGGCGACCGCCACGACGACCTCCATCTGCCGAAGATCCATTCCGCCTCCGTACGACCGTCGGGCTGTGATATCTCAAACAGAGATTACCGTCATCTGCAGCCATCTCCTCCAAGGGGGAAGTAGCTGCTGGGGCACGAGGTTGAAGAGGTCGTCGGCAGCGAGGGAGCTGCCGGTGAACGAGGGAATCCGGCCCGGTGCCGGACGCCCGCCCTTGAAGCAAGGAGACGTCATGTCGAACAACGGCCTCATCGATCCCGCGGACGCCGCGGTCCTGCTGGTGGACCACCAGAGCGGCCTGCTGCAGATCGTCAACCACACCAACGTCCACGAGCTGCGCAACAACGTGGCCGTCCTGGCGAAGGCCGCCACCCTGGCCGGCGCCCCGGTGATCGCCACCGCGTCGGTCTCCGAGGGCCCCAACGGCCCCCTGATCCCCGAGGTCTTCGACAACGCCCCCCAGGCGACCTACGTCCAGCGTCACGGCGAGATCAACGCCTGGGACGTGGAAGGCTTCCGCAGCGCAGTCGCCCAGACCGGCCGTCGCACCCTCCTCGTCGCCGGCATCATGACCAGCGTCTGCGTCGTCGAGCCCGCGCTGGCCGCCCTCGCCGAGGGATACGACGTGTACGCCGTCATCGACGCCTCCGGCACCTACTCCGACGAAGCACAGCGGATCTCGATCGAGCGCCTCAGCCGCGCCGGCGTGAAGGTCGTCGACGTCCTCGGCGTGGCGGCCGAGCTGCAGAAGACCTGGGCCCGCGAGGACTGGGCCGCCTGGGGCGGCATCTACGCCAGCGTCAGCCCCGGCTACGCCGCCGTCATGGAGTCCGTGGCCCGCGCCCAGGCAGAGGCCACCGGCGGCGAAGGCGCCGGCGCCGAAGTCAAGTGGGCCCAGGCCCGCGGCCGGCTGGCCTGAATCCCTTCGCTGCCCCGGGCCGGTGGGCCCGGGGCAGCGGCCCGCTCCCCACGGCCGGTGTCGGTCCGAGACGTCGGCTGCCATTCCGTCACGAAATCGGAGCACCCCCATGTCGTTGTCCGCGCCCCGGCACGCTCGCCGGGCACCCGCCCAGCAGATCGCCGAGCGGCACTCGGCCCGCCGGCACGGGGCCGGGTTCTGGCTGATCGCCTCGGCGTTCGTCACGGCCATGGCGTTCTCCACCGTCCCGACGCCGCTGTATCCCCTGTACCAGGCACGCGACGGCTTCTCCACGTTCACCGTCACGATCGTCTTCGCCGTCTACGCCATCGGCGTACTGGCCAGTCTGCTGCTGGCCGGGCACGTCTCGGACTGGGTCGGCCGACGCAAGATCCTGATCACGGCGCTGACCCTCGAACTGGTCGCCGCCGTCATGTTCCTCACCGAACCGTCCCTCCCGGTCCTCCTCCTCGCCCGGCTGGTCACCGGCCTCGGCGTCGGCATGCTCACCGCGACCGCCACCGCGCATCTGCACGAACTGCACAGCGCGCACCGCCCCGGCGCCTCGTCGCAGCGGTTCGAGATCGTGTCCACCGCGGCCAACATCGGCGGCCTCGGCTTCGGCCCGCTCGTCGCCGGCCTCCTCGCCCAGTACCTCGACGCGCCGCTGCGCCTGCCCTACCTCGTCTTCGGCGCCCTGCTGATCATCAGCATCGCTGCGGTCGCGCTCACCCCCGAAACGGTCCAGGTGCAGTCCGTCAGGCCCGCCTACCGGCCGCAGCGCGTCAGCACCGACCACGGCGACCGGGCCGGATACCTGGCCGCGGCAGCCGCGGGCTTCGCGTCCTTCGCGGTCTTCGGACTGTTCACCTCGCTGGCCCCCGCCTTCGTCGGCGGCACCCTGCACCACCCCTCACGCGCACTGGCCGGACTGACCGTGTTCGCCGTGTTCGGCGCCTCCGCCGCGGCCCAGACCCTCACCAGCCGACTCGATGCCGGGATACGGAGGAGCATCGGCCTGTATGCCCAGGCCGCCGGAGTGGTCGCACTCGCCATCGGCATGCACACCGCCAACCTCACCGCGTTCATCGTGGCCGGCCTTGTGGCCGGTGGCGGCGCCGGAGTCCTGTTCAAGTCCGCGGTCGGCACCGTCGTCGCCATGGCCACCCCGGCCAAGCGCGGCGAAGCCCTCGCCGGCCTCTTCCTCATCTCCTACCTGGGCCTCGCCCTGCCCGCGATCGGCCTGGGCATCGCCACCCGCCACACCACCGTGACCACCGCGATGACCTGGTTCACCGGCGTCCTGCTCGCCCTGCTCACCACAGCCGGCCTCCTCGCCCGCCGCCCCAGCCACACCGACTGAGCACACCTACCGCTGCCGGGCCCAAAGACCCGTGCAGCGCCACGCCCGGCCGACTTGAGCCGACTCGACCAGCCCGCCCCCAGGTTCGGAGGGTGCACCATGACAACGACGCCGAAGCTGGTGGCGACCGACCTCGACGGCACCCTCCTGCACAGCGACGGCAGCCTGTCCGAACGCACCCGGGCCGCACTGACCGCGGCAAGCAAGGCCGGCATCCGCATCGCCTTCGTCACCGGCCGCCCGCCGCGCTGCGTACCCACCCTGCTGGAGACCATCGGACGGCACCACATCATCGCCGCCAACGGCGCCGCCCTGTACGCGCCGGACGCAACCACGATCCACATCTCCCCGATACGCTCCGACGCGGCGACCGAACTCGTGCCGCGGCTGCGCGATGCCGTGCCCGGTGTCCCGTTCGCCGTGGAATACGAGACGGTATACGGCCACGAACCGGACTACCCCAACTGGTCGTTCGGAACATTCGGAACGGAACCCGTCGAGCTGATCGATTCCGTCGAGGACCTGCTCGCACCGGCGCCGGGCCGCCACGTACTCAAGCTCCTCGCCCACCACCCCACACTGCCCCTCGATGTCTTCCACGAGCAGGCGCGCCGCAGCGCCGGCAACAGCGCCGAAACAACCCACTCCACCGGCTTGTCGCTGGTGGAATTCAGCGCACCCGGCGTCACCAAGGCCGCCACACTCCTCGCGTGGAGCAGTCGGCTCGGCATCACCGCCGACGAGATCGCCGCATTCGGCGACATGCCCAACGACCTCCCCATGCTCAAGGCGGTCGGCACGTCCTACGCCATGGCCAACGCACACCCCGACGTCCTACGGACCGCCCGCGGTCGTACCGCCTCAAACGACGAGGACGGCGTCGCCCAGGCCCTCGAACGGTTCGTTCGCCGCGTCGGCGTGGGACAAAAAGCGGTGTGCTGTTAACAGAATGGGTCGTCCTCCGATCCGCACAAGGTTGCGCAAGGCGAGTGCGCAGGAAGATCACTACTCTGCATGAGTGCTCTCATATGACGAGTTGACTTCACCGGAGCGTGAGCTGTGGGACGCGTTCCCCGAGGGACGCCACGTGGACCTTCGCACGGGTGTGCCCGAGGATGACCGTGCCACCGAGGGCGGGCAGTGGGGCCCCGGGCGGACGGTTCGGGCCGCAGTGATCGCGGCTCTGCTCTCGGGTGTGAACGCCGCGCAACCAGGCGCCGCCGCATGTCTGAGGCTCGCCGGTGCACGGATCAACGGCTGTCTGGATCTCTCGGACCTGGAACTCGGTCAGGCTCTCCGGATCGAGGAGTGCTGGTTCGAGAAAGCGCCGAAGCTCCACGGGGCGTCGACCCGGACGATCCGCATCGTGGACAGCTGGCTGCCGGGCCTCGATGTCGCTTTGGTTCGAGTCGAGGGGCACCTCGATCTGTCACGGTCACGCATAGAGGGATGCCTGGATCTTCTGAATGCCTCGGTAGCGGGCGAGTTGGTGCTGAATGGCACGCGGGTGTGCGTGTCCGAGGGCTGGGCCGTGATCGCGGACGGCCTCCGCATGGGAGGCGGTGTCTTCTGCATGCACGGGTTCACCGCCCGTGGCGGCATACGCCTGCTGGGAGCGCAGTTGCCAGGTGGACTGTTCATGCAGGGTGCACACCTGGAGTGCCCCGTACCGTTGGGACGCCCAGGGCCGCGCGGAGTGGCCCTGGCTCTGGACAGCGTCGTGGCGTCGACGCTGAACTTCTCCGGGGGCTTCACCGCAGACGGGGCTGTGAGGCTGCGCGGCGCCCGGGTCTCAGACAACCTGACTTTCGAAGGAGCTGTCCTGAACGCGGCAGCCGACGGTGACGGCACGGCCCTGGCGGGCCTCCTGATGCGGGTGGCCGACTTTGACTTCACCCTCGCCCGGCCGCCGTCAGGCACCGTGGACCTGCGGGGCGCGCAGGTGTCCTATCTCCACGACAGTGAGCAGAGCTGGCCGGACGTGGTGGAGCTGGACGGCTTCGTCTACGGCTCCATCAAGGCCGTCGAGGCGGGTGAACGACGGGAGGCGGTGGGGCGTCGACACCCTGTGGCCTACCGTGTGGAGTGGATACGCCGCGGTCCCGGCTACAGCCCACAGCCGTACGAGCAGTTGGCGAGCTGGTACCGGATGGCCGGCCACGATGACGATGCGCGTCGGGTGCTCCTGGCCAAGCAGCGTCACCGCCGCAGCACACTGCATCCGGCAGCGCGAGCGTGGGGGCATCTGCTCGACGTTACCGTCGGCTACGGCTATCGACCCTGGCTGGCCGGCGTCTGGCTACTCGCGCTGACCTTGCTGGGCACGCTGTCCTTCGGCATTCACTCCCCCAACCCAGTCCAACGAGGTCAAGGCGCCCCCTTCGAGCCCCTCGTCTACACACTCGACCTCTTGATCCCCATCGGTGGCCTGGGTCAGCGCACCGCCTGGTACTGGTCGAACGACAGCCTGCAGTGGCTGGCCTACCTGCTGATCGCCTTCGGCTGGGTGCTGACGACCGCCGTCATCGCTGGTGTCACTCGCGCATTGCAGAAAAATTAGCGGGCGACAGCTGAGTTCAGGCGTCGCCAGCAGAGCAGTGCGCATCCCAGAGTGAGGAAGGCTTCGTGGATGTCGTCGCGTATCTCCCAGCGGATTCGCAGGCGGCGAAACCAGGGCAGATGGGCGAAGGCGCGCTCTACGACCCAGCGTTGGGTGCCACGGCCGGAGCCGTGCTCGGTGCCGGGTCGCGCGATCAGCGGCTTCACGCCGAGGTCCCAGACGAGGCGGCGGTACTTGTCGTGGTCGTAGCCGCGGTCGCCCAGCACCACGTCCGGGCGGCGCCGGGGTCGGCCTCGCTTGCCCCGCACGGCTGGCACGGCTTGCAGGAGTGGGATCAGCTGGGTGACGTCGTTGCGGTTGCCGTCGGTCAGGGTGGCAGCGAGCGGGATGCCGGCGGCGTCGGTGATCAAGTGGGGGGCGCTGAATGGAAGCGATCGAACATATATACCCCCAGGTCGGCGCTGTGCAGGATGCCTACCGGCTCGCCCCTGAAGGGCGGACAGCGGTAGCAAAGGCCTACGAGGCCTTCCGTCGCGTCCACGGCCCCTCATCGCTTCCATAGGGGTATCGCCGAGGTGAGCCCAAGAGGGGCCACGGGATGCTCCTGAAGTCGGGACGACTCGCTTCTGCGAATCCGGGATCGAGGGACCTTGGGCGGCGCGACGCGTTGGTGGTTGACGCTGAGATTGATCACGAGCCTCGCCGGTCTTGAGGCACCTAGGATTACAAAGGTGGAGACAAGAACCAGTGACATCGAGATGGCGGCCGGTGTGCTGCGCGCCGGCGGCTTGGTGGCCCTCCCGACCGAGACCGTCTACGGGCTGGGCGCCAACGCCGAGGACCCCGCCGCCGTCTCGCGCATCTTCCAGGTCAAGGGACGTCCGCCCTCCCATCCGCTGATCGTCCACATCGGCGGCGCGGAGCATCTGGACGACTGGGTCGAGGACGTGCCCCAGGCGGCGCGCCTGCTGGCCGAGCATTTCTGGCCGGGGCCGCTCACGCTGGTCCTGCGGCGCGGCCGACGGGTGCCCCTCGAAGCGACGGGTGGTTTGGAGACCGTGGCCGTGCGTGTGCCCGACCACCCCGTCGCGCTCGCGCTGCTGTCGGCCTTCGGCGGTGGTGTCACGGCTCCGTCCGCCAACCGCTTCGGCTCGGTCAGTCCCACGACGGCGGACCATGTCCGTGCCGAGCTCGGCGAGGCGGTCGACTTCGTGCTGGACGGCGGTCCCTGCGAGGTCGGCGTCGAGTCGACCATCGTCGATGTCACGGGCGATGCCCCGAGCATCCTGCGGCCGGGCGGGGTGACGCGCGAGGACCTGGAAGCGGTGCTGGGGTGCCCGCTTGCGGTTCCTTCGACGAGCCGTGTGCGGGTGCCGGGCCAGCATCCGTCGCACTACGCGCCGCGCGCGGGTCGTTCTCGTCGAGCCGGAGAAGGTCGTCGCCGAAGCGGAGCTGGCGCAGGAGCTGGGGCACCAGGTGGGCGTCTTTCTGCCTGCCTCCTTCGCCGACGCTGCGGTGAAGGTGCACGCCGTGGTGGCGGTCCCCTCTTCGATGGCCGCCTACGCGCGCGAGCTGTACGGGTTCCTGCGCAAGCTCGACGAGCAGGGGTGCGACCTCATCGTCGCGTCCCTGCCCGTGGAGGAGGGGCTGGGACTGGCGATCGCCAACCGGCTCCGCCGCGCCGCAGGGCCCCGGATCTCCGCGTGACCAACATCGGATTGGTGGCGTGCCCGAGCAGCCACGGCCATGGCGCTCAGGACGCGGCGGGCACCGCCACATCGAGGCCGCGGGCCGCGACGAGCTGTGCGCTGCCGTCGGCCAGGCGGTAGCACAGGCCCACCACGGCGGCCCGGCCGGCGGCGACCTTCTCGGCGAGGACCCGGGAGCGGTCCAGCAGCAGGTCGACGGTGTGCCTTATGTGCTCGGCGAGGATCTCTTCGGCACTCACGCGTCCGGCTGCCCGCGCCGCCAGCACGCTGGGCGTCACCCGCTCCACGACGTCCCGGACGTATCCGGCCGGTGTCATGCCGTCCTGCAGCGCGGCGCACGCGGCGCCGACCGCGCCGCACGAGTCGTGGCCGAGGACCACAACCAGCGGGCAGCCGAGCACGTCTACGCCGTACTCGATGCTGCCCAGCATCTCCGCACCCAGGACGTGGCCCGCGGTGCGCACCACGAACAGGTCGCCCAGGGCGCGGTCGAAGATGATCTCGGCGGCCAGCCGGGAGTCGGAACACCCGAACAGCACGGCGAAGGGCTGCTGGGCAGGCGCGGTCTCGGCGCGGCGGGTGGCGTCCTGGTTCGGGTGCTCGGGGGTGCCCGCGACGAAGCGTTGGTTACCGGCCAGCAGCAGCTCGAAGGCGTCGCGGGGCGTCGGGCTCTGGATCTCGGTCATGGCTGCAGCCTAGAACCCGGCGCCAGGCGTCACATCGCCTGGCCATGCGTAAGCCTCTTCCCGCGCCGCCGTCCACACCCCATCCCACGACACGGGCCGCGAGCCAGCGGTACAACCCGCTGCCCACGAGCGCGCCCGGCGGGCGCGGGAGCTGGACTTTCCGTAGATTGAAGAGGAAGCCGCTGGCAGGGAATGCGTGTGACACCAAAGATCGACTACCCCGGGGTCTTCGCCGCCCTTCCGAGCCCGTGCCTGGTGCTCGGCACGGACCTGGTGATCGCCGCTGCCAACCGGGCCTTCTGCGAGGTGACCGGACGCAGCCGGGCCGAGCTGCTCGGGCAGTACCTTTTCGATGTCTTCCCGGACAACCCCGCCGACCCGGAGGCCGACGGGGTGGACACACTGAAAGCCTCCCTGCACCGTGTCCTGTCCTCCGGCCAGACCGATCACATGGCGTTGCAGAAGTACGACATCCCGGTCCCCGGAAATCCCGAGGTGTTCAAGGAGCGGTGGTGGACCGCAATCAACGTGCCCGTCCTCGGCCCGGACGGAAAAGTCGCCTGGATCATCCACCGGTCCGAGGACATGACCGACGTCGTCCGCGCCCACCGCACCGCGCACCCGCCCACGATCAGCCCCGGCCGCGAAGCGGCCATGGAAGCCGAGCTGTACGCCCGCGCCCGGCAACTGCAGCAACTGAACGAGGAACTGCGGCAGGCCCACGCCCGTGAACGGCGCATCGCCGTCGCCCTCCAAGAAGCCATGCTCCACTCCCCCGACCTGGCCCGACACCCGAACATCGCCGTGCGCTACCTGCCCGCCACGGGATCACTGAACGTGTGCGGCGACTGGTACGACGCGGTCGACCTGCCCGCGGACCGCTTCACCGTCACGGTCGGCGACGTGGTCGGCCACGGGCTGATGGCCGCCACCATCATGGGCAGGCTCCGCAGCGCCCTGAGCGCCGCCACCCGCACCGTCCACGGTCCCGCCCAGGCCCTGGAAGTCCTCGGACTGTACGCCCGCTCGGTCGAGGGAGCACTGGCTGCCACCGCCGTCCAGGTCCTCGTCGACTGCCACAGCCACCTGCTCATCTACAGCAGCGCCGGCCACCCCCCACCCGTCCTCCTGCACCCGGACGGCTCCTGCGAGGTGCTCGACCAGGCCACCGACCCACCCCTGGGCGCCCGCCCCGAACACGTCCCCCGCCCCCAGGCCAACAAGACCTACGCCCCCGGCGACACCCTCATCCTCTACACCGACGGCCTGATCGAACGCCGCGGTGAGGACATCGACGCCGGCCTGACCCGCCTGACCTCGACACTCGCCACCTGCACCGACTTCGGTGCGGAACACCTCGCCGACGCCCTCCTCGCCCGCCTCGGCCTCGCCAGTGGCGGTAACGACGACATCGCCATCATCGTCGTCCGCCTGGAGCGAACGACCCGACCGTACTGATCAGGCTCAGTTCGGCCATGGGTGAAGGCGGCCGGCTTGGTGCGGTCGCATGGCGGCCCTGGCGGTCCGCCCCGTCAACACAGCCGAGAGCGGCAGGGCTTTGTCACGATTCCCGTTATGCAGCAGTTGCCGATCCCCTGCCCCGCTCACCTCATCCCGGACGCCACCGGCACCGACGCTTTCCACGCCGCCCGCGAACAAGTCGATGAACTGCCCCGGGTCCCGGACAACCTGAAGACCGGAGTCGACAACGTTCGCGTAATTCCCCGGGGCTGAGTTCACGTATCCCGGAGCCGCTTGTCCCAGGTGCGGTCGGCGTGTCCGCCGGCGAGCTCGGCAAGGACACTTGGGCCGCTTGTTCGGACGGTAGCTGGGGCCGTTCATGATGACCTGGTGGCTGGTATTGATCAGTCGGTCGAGGAGCGATTCGGCGACGACGGGATTGGGGAGGAGGGGATACCAGTCGCTGGGCGCCGCGCTGAGCGTCGACCGCCGTGCATCGGGGTCGCAGGCGTCGCCGGTGGCGGAAGACCGCGGTGCCTCGCCTGTTCACGCAACGGCTCTGCCGCCCTTCACGGAGGGCGACAACTTCCACTCCCCGGCCGACATCGCAACGGTGTCGGCCGGGGGCCGCTGGACGCCATCGGATGTCTGGCGGAAGCGGCGCGGGCGACCGGCCGGGAAGGGGCGCTTCCTGAGTTGCCGTCACACTTCTGAAGATTCACTTCTTGAAGCTGGTCGGGGGGATTGACGCCGCCGCCATATGAGGAGTTAATTCCTTGGTGCCGTGCATGGGAGCGCTCCCAATCCGGCGTGAACGCGCACGGCCACCCCACGTATCCGAGGAGCCGCCCGCATGACCGCACGCGACCGTGCCGGAAGCACCGGAACACCCGTCAGAACCGGCCGAACCGGCCGAACCGTCGGAGCCCCCCGACTGCTCACCGTCGCCGCAGCCGCCACCGCGCTGGCCGCCACCGCGTTCGCCGCCGCTCCCGCGCAGGCCGCGGCGCCGGCGCACCCGGAGCCACCCGCCGCCCTGTTCACCCCACCCGCGAACCCGGATGCCAACCGCCAGATCCTTGACCTGGTGCGGCACGGGCAGTTCAAGGACGCGGCCGGCGTACTGGCGATGACGCTGACTCCGCAGGCCGTGTGGTACGGCGACGGCACGCCCGACGAGGTGCGGGAGTCGGTGCACGAGACGGTCGTGGACGCGGCCAGGCGCCACGCGCTGCCGGTGCTGGCGCTCTACAACATCCCGGGCCGGGACTGCGCCCAGTACTCGGCCGGCGGCGCCGCCGACACCCCGCAGTACGAGGCCTGGATCGACGCCGTGCGCTCAGGCATCGGCGGGCTGCCCGCCACCGTGATCCTGGAGCCGGACTCGCTCGCGCTGCTGCCCTCGGACTGCGGCCAGGACGACGCGCAGGGCAGCAGAACCACCGAGCGCTACACGGAGATCCACTACGCGGTCGACGCCCTGGAGCCGCTGGCCGGGACCAAGGTCTACCTGGACGCCGGGCACAGCGGCTGGCACAGCGTCAACGACATCGTGCCCCGCCTGGTCACCGCGGGCATCGACGACGCCACCGGCTTCTTCCTGAACATCTCCAACTACCGCTCCGACAGCGAGCTCGCCTGGTACGGCAAACTGATCTCGTCCTGTCTGAGCTACGTGTCGGAGGGCGGCCCGGCGGCCGACTGCCCCAACCAGTGGTGGCCGGTGAACGACGCCCAGGCATGGCTCGACGCGCATGTGCACGCGGCGCCGTCGGCCATGAAGCACTTCGTGACCGACACCAGCCGCAACGGCCAGGGCCCGTGGACCCCGCCGACCGGCGTCTACTCCGACCCGCAGGACTGGTGCAACCCGCCCGGCCGCGGCACCGGTGCCCGGCCCACGCTCAGTACGGGGGACCCGCTGGCCGACGCCAGGCTGTGGGTGAAGATCCCCGGAGAGTCAGACGGGCAGTGCACCCGCGGCACGGCAGGCCCCGAGGACCCCGAGCGAGGCTACCAGGACCCGGCGGCCGGCAAGTGGTTCCCGCAACAGGCCCTGGAGCTGGTGCACAACGCCAACCCCAAGCTGCTGCGCTGACCGGGCCCGCGCCCCTTCCTTCCACAACCCTGGGCGCGCTTGCTGCGCAGGACGTCAAGATGAGGTCCAGGCCCTCGACCGCTTCACCGGCAGTCCGCGCAGCTTCGCCTCACGGGCCGCCCATTCCGCGGCGGCGCGGCTCTCGGGCGAGCCGTCGAGACCCACGGTGATGGTGCGGGGCATGTTCTCCACCTCCTGAATCAGGGCCTGAAGGGCCCGATTCCAGCGTCTGTTCAGGGCGTTCTGCGGGCGGGAACCGCTGGTCCTTCAGAGGGGACGATGGGCCCTGCGCACGGCATGGAGCTACTGGGACCAGCTCCGCACGACAGCAGTCGCCAGTCCCGGCAGGACCAGGGCTTCTCCCGCGCCGACTTCACCATCGACTGGGATACCGGGAGCGCCGTCTGCCCGGGCGGCTGATGCGCGTCTCAGTCCTCCTGCGCGGCCGCGGCGAGGGCGTCGTGGATCGCGTCGTACGCCGGCTTGTGCTGCAGGTTCTCGTCCCAGGGCAGGGCGGCGCCCTCGCCCTGGAAGACCGACGGGATCCACGAGTGCCGGTCGGTGTAGCCCCACACCGTGATGCCGACACAGCGTCGCACAGCAAGGCAGGCGTCGGTCACCTTCCCGTACCAGTCGGCCTGTTCGGCCAGCTTGGCCGTGTCGGAGGGAAGGATCATGCGGATGTCGAGCTCGGTGATGGCGACATCGACACCGAGGTCGGCGAATCGCTGGATGTTCTGCTGCAGCCGGTCGGGGAATCCGTACTGCAGCGCGAGGTGTGCCTGCATGCCGAAGCCGTCGATCGGGGCGCCGTCGGCCTTGAGCTGCTTGATGAGCGTGTAGTAGGCGTCCGACTTGGGTCCGATGGCCTCGACGTTGTAGTCGTTCAGGTAGAGCTTGACGTGGGGGTCGGCGGCGCGGGCCCAGCGCAGGGCGTCGGCGATGTAGGACGGGCCGATGGTCTTGTAGAAGATGTTCTGGCGGTAGGTGCCGTCCTCGTTCATGATCTCGTTGGCGACGTCCCAGGCGAAGACCTTGCCGCGGTAGTGCTTGACGACGTTCGTGATGTGGTTCTTGAGGATCGAACGCAGTTCGTCCTTGGTCCAGGTGCCGGAGGTGAGCCAGCTCGGCAGCTGGTTGTGCCACAGCAGGGTGTGGCCGCGCACCTTGAGGTGCTCGGCCTTCGCGTAGTTCACGATCTCGTCGCCCGCGGTGTAGTCGAAGACGCCGCGCTGCGGTTCGGTGGCGTACCACTTCATGCCGTTGCCGGGTGTCGTCTGGCCGAACTCCTTGCCGAGCAGATCGGCGAACTCGGTGTCGGCGAGCTCCGGGTTGTCGACGGCGGAGCCGAAGTAGCGCCCGGTCTCGCGGGCGAGCTCGTGCAGCGTCTTCGTCCTCTTCTCGCCGTCGGTGTCGGCCTGGGCGGCCGGGGCGACGGCGAGGCCGAGCAGCAGGGCCGCCGACGCGGCGAGTGCGGCGGATCTGACGTGCGAACGGCGTGCGGGTGTGCTCATGGTGCGTCTCCTCAGCGGTGGGGAGGGCTGGTGTGGTTGTCTTGCGCGGGGCTGGTCCGTGGGGTCACTTGACGCGGAGCTCGCAGCGCATCCTGCGGTCGTGGCCGACCTCGCGCACCGGACCCGTGAGGGTGAGCGGCACGGTGTGGTGGACGTGTTCGCTGGACGCGGCGACGCGCAGCTCCAGGGCGCCGGATTCGACGACGCGGCGGCCGTCGGCGCCGGTGTATGCGGCCAGGTCGGCTGGGAACGTGGCGTGCACCTCGGCTGACGCTCCGGCGTCGAGCGTGATGCGGGCGTAGCCGACCAGCCGGACCTCGGGCCGGGCGACGGTGCCGACGGGGTCGTGGAGGTAGAGCTGGACGACCTCGGTGCCGGGCCGCTTGCCGGTGTTGCGGACGGTGAGGCGCAGTGTGGTCTCGCCGTCGGTGGGCAATTCGACGGTGTCGCACCGGGGCGCGTCCCAGGCGAACGTCGTGTAGGACAGGCCGTGGCCGAACGGGTACAGGGGGGTCGGGTCCACGGTGCTGGGGAAGCCGTGCCGGCCGAGCGGCGGGGCCAGGTACGGGGCGGGCTGGCCGCCGGGCGTGCGGGGTACCCCGATGGGCAGGCGCCCGGACGGGTCGACACGCCCGGACAGGGCGCCCGCGACGGCGGCGCCGCCCTCCTGCCCGGGGAAGAACGCCTGGACGACCGCTGCGGCCCGGTCGGCCCAGCGGCCGAGCGCATAGGGCCTGCCGCTGAGCACGACGATGACGACCGGCACGCCGGAGGCCATCGCCTCGTCCAGCAACTTGCCCTGCCCGTACGGCAGTTCCAGGTCCTCGGCGTCGCATCCCTCACCCGACGAGCCGCGTCCGAACAGACCTGACCGGTCACCGGCGACGACGACGCAGACATCGGCGGCAGAGAGGTCCTCGCCGATGACGGCGCCCGGCAGCTCGGCGCGGAGCGCGTCGGCGAGCGTCGGTACCTCGACGCCGGTCGGCAGGTCGGGGTGGTGGACGCCCACATGCCGGGGGAAGGTGTAGCAGCCGAGCATGGCCGCCTGCTCGTCGGCGAGCGGACCGAGGAGCGCGATACGCAGCCCGTCGCGCAGCGGCAGGACCCCGGAGTCGTTGGCGAGCAGGACGACCGACTCCTCGGCCACCTTCTGCGCCAGCTCCCGCATGTGCGGGGGGTTCAGGTCGACGGGCAGGTCGCCGGTGACCGGTTCCCAGTCGGCGTCGAGCAGCCCCAGTTCGCACTTCTGGGTGAGGACGCGCAGCACCGCCCGGTCGAGCAGCTCCTCGGGCAGCGGATCCTTGGGGCTGAAGCAGCGGGCCGCCGGCAGCTCCACGTCGACGCCGGCCGCCAGCGCGATGCGCGCCGCCGCGCCTTCGCCGTCGGCGATGCGATGAGCCTCGTCGAGCAGCGAGACGCCGTAGTAGTCCGAGACCACGGTACCGGCGAACTCCCACTGATCACGGAGGAGTTGGGTGAGCAGTCCGGCATGGGCGTGGGCGGGCAGGCCGTCGATGTCGTTGTAGGCGGGCATCACGGAGCGGGCACCGCCCTCGCGCACTGCCATCTCGAACGGCGGCAGGATCACGTCGGCGAGCTCCCGCGGGCCGATCGAGGCGGGGGCGTGGTTGCGCGCGGCGCGCGAGGCCGAGTAGGCGGCGAAGTGCTTCAGCGTGGCGACGATGCCCGCGGCCTGAAGTCCCCGTACGTACGCCGTGCCGATGGTGCCGACCAGGTACGGGTCCTCACCGATGGACTCCTCGGTGCGGCCCCAGCGGGCGTCGCGCACGACGTCGAGGACCGGAGCGAGTCCCTGGTGGATGCCGACCGCGCGCATCGACGTACCGATGGCCTGGGCCATTTCCGTGATCAGCGCCGGGTCGAAGGTGGCGCCCCAGGCGAGCGGCGTCGGGAAGACGGTGGCCTGCCAGGCAGTGAAGCCGGTCAGGCACTCCTCGTGGGCGATGGCCGGCAGGGCGAACCGGTTGCCCGCGCGGATAGTGCGCTGCAGCTCCGCGAGACGGGCCGCACCCTCGGCCGGTTCGACGGGCACCGTGCCGAAGGGTCGGGTGAGGTGGCCAAGCCCGTACGGGAGCAGCGCGTCGAGGGCGGCGCTGCGGGAGGCGTAGGTGTGCTGGCCGGGGGCGACGTCGGCGCCTTCGGTATCGGCGCCGATCCATACGCTGGACAGCTGGGCGGTCTTCTCCTCGGTGGTCATCCGGGCGAGCAGGTCCGCCGCCCGGGTGTGCGCGGGCAGGGTGGTGTCCTGCCATGGCTCGACCATGGAACTCCTCAAGTGCGAT
Organism: Streptomyces sp. NPDC047085; assembly: GCF_040643735.1. Lineage (NCBI taxonomy): Bacteria > Bacillati > Actinomycetota > Actinomycetes > Kitasatosporales > Streptomycetaceae > Streptomyces > Streptomyces sp. NPDC047085. The sequence continues at coordinate 228,547 of NZ_JBEYUW010000010.1, read as the reverse complement.
AGAAAGTAGGCCGGTTGATGGGTGACGGCGCCGTCAGCCCTTGGTCGCGCCCATCGTGATGCCGCCGATCAACTGCCGTTCGGCCACCGCGTAGAAGCCGAGCGCGGGCACCATGGCGAGGACGAGGTACGCGAAGACGCGGGCGATGTCTGCGGCGTACTGGCCTTGGAACTGTTGGACGCCGACGGGGATCGTCCACCAGGTGGGTTCGCTGAAGACGAGCAGCGGGAGCAGGAAGTTGTTCCAGCTGCCGACGACGGCGAGGACGGAGACGGTGCCGAGCGCAGGCCGCGCCATCGGCAGCAGGATCCGCCAGAAGAAGCCGAACGGGGAGCAGCCATCGAGCGTGGCGGCCTCCTCCAGCTCGCCGGGGATCTCCCGGAAGAAGCCGCGCAGGATGACGATGGTCATGGGCAGACCGAACGCGGCCTGTGGCAGGATCACGCCCCACGGGTTGTCGAGCAGCCCGAATGTGCGCAGCAGGATGAACAGCGGCAGGATCGCCACGGCGAACGGGAACATCAGCCCGATGGCGAAGAGAGTGAACATCAACTCCCTTCCTTTGAAGGCGAACCGGGCGAGCGCGAACGCCGCGAGCGCGGCGGTGCCGACGGTGAGGGCCGTGGTGCCGACGGCGACCAGCGTGGACGAGCCGAGCATCCGCCAGAACGAGCTGTCGGCCAGGATGTCCGTGTAGTTGGACACGACCCAGGGCGAGGGCAGCCCGAAGGCGTTCCGGGAGAGCTGGTCGGTGGACTTGAAGCCGGACACCAGCGCGTACAGGAGCGGGGTGACCATGACGACGCCGACCAGCCACACGATGACGTACAGCGGTGTGGAGCGCAGCCGCCGGCGGGCTGCGGGTGTCAGGCCGCTCATCGGTTGCCTCGCATGGTGGTGAGGGCTCCTTCGGTGTCACGGCGCAGCACGAACCGCTGGTAGGCGAGGGCGAAGACGAGGCTGATGAGGAACATGGCGATGCTCATCGCGCTGGCATAGCCGATCTGGTAGCGCTTGAAGCCGAACTGGAAAAGGGTGACGGCCATCGTCTCGGAGTGGTGGTCGGGGCCGCCCTGGGTGGTGACCCACACCAGGTCGAAGAGCTGGATGGCGCCGATCACGGACAGGAAGACGCTGATGCGGATGGTCGGTCCGAGCAGCGGCAGAGTGATGTCGCGGAAGCGCTGCCAGGGACCTGCGCCGTCGATCCGGGCCGCCTCGTGCAGCTCGGCGGGGATGCCCTGCAGGCCGGCCAGGTACAGCATCATGTGGAAGCCGAAGTACTTCCACATCATGACGAGGAACAGGGTGGGCAGCACCCAGTCCTGGTCGGCGAACCAGAGACCGCCGAGGCTGTCGAGGCCGATCGAGCCGAGCACCTTGTCGGCGAGTCCGTCGTCCGGCGCGAAGATCATGGAGAACAGGACTCCGGTGATGACCTCGGACAGGACGTACGGCGCGAAGAACAGCATCCGGTAGACGGCACGGCCACGCAGCTTCTGGTTGAGCAGGACGGCCATGGCGAGCGCGAACGGAAGCTGCAGGCCGACGGAGAACACGACCAGGAGCAGGCCGCGCCACAGGTCGCCGAGGAAGACCGGGTCGTCGAACAAGCGGGTGTAGTTGTCGGTGCCGACGAAGTCCGAAGGCGTTCCGAATCCGCCCCAGTTGAAGAAGCTGACGTACAGCGCGTAGAGGATCGGCGTGAGGACGAACAGGGCGAACAGAACGAGGGCGGGCACGGTGAAGGAGAAGGCGGTCAGCCAGTCCCGGACCCGTTGCACCAGCGGTCGCCGGTTGTGTGCCGGTGCCGCCGGTGCCTTGGCGAGAGCGGGTGCCTCGTTGATCTGGGTCGAGGTCATCGTGGACTACTGGCTCTTGGCGACCTGGGTGATGGAACGCGCCACCTGCTCTGGTGACTTGGCGCCGGCGATGAGGGCGGCGACCGAGTCGTTGACCTCCTGACCGACGGCAGGCGGGTAGGCCTGGTCGAGGTAGAGCTGGAATCCGGTCGCCTTGTCCAGGGCGGCGGAGACGAGCTTGAGGTTGGGGTCGGTGAGGGAGCCGGTGGCGTCCTTCACGACGGGCATCATCGAGCCCTTGGACACGAGGATCTTGTCGGACTCGGTCGACAAGAAGAACTTCAGGAACTCGGCGGCCGCCTTGGGCGCGCCCTTGCGCACGGCGTAGCCGCCGCCTCCGCCGAAGATGTCGGTTGCGGCGCCCTTGCCTCCCGCGACGGTCGGGAAGGTGAAGAACCCGAGGTCCTCGCCGATGCCCTTGCCCGCGTCGGCCTGCACGACCGGCGCCCACTGGCCCATCAGCTCCATCGCGGCCTTGCCGTTGCCCATGGCCGCGGCCTCGCCGATGGGCGTGGAGTACGCGGCGCCGAGGAAGCCCTTCTGGAACGGCTGAAGGGCGATGAGCTCCTCGAGGCGTTCACCGGCCTTGACGAAGTCGTCGCCGGTGAAGTCCTTGGCGTCGGCGGCCTTCTGCATGCCGTCGACACCGGCGATACGCATCGCCAGGTAGGCCCAGAAGTACATGCCGGGCCACTTCTCCTTGCCCGCCAGGGCGATGGGCGTGATCCCGGCGCCTTGCAGCTTCTTCACGGCGTCCAGGTAGTCGTCCCAGGTGGCGGGCGGGGACGAGATGCCGGCCTGCTTGAAGAGCGCCTTGTTGTACCAGAAGCCGACGCCGCCGATGTCGAAGGGCATCGCGTACGACTTGCCGTCGAACTCGTAGGCTTTTGCGGAGACCCCGACGAGGGTGCCGGCCATGGGCTTGACGGTGTCGGTGAGGTCCTCGACGAGGCCCGCGTCGATCTGCTGCTTGAGAACGCCGCCACCCCACGTGTGATAGATGTCCGGAAGCTTTCCGGAACTGGTCAGCGCCGTCATCTTCGACTTGTAGGCATCGTTCTCCAGCGTGACGAGCTTGATGTGCACGTCGGGGTGCTCGGCCTCGAACGCCTTGGCCCGCTCGGGCCAGACGCTCTTGGACGGCTCGGTGGTCTGGATGTTCCACCACTCCACGACAGTACGACCCTTGCTGTCGGTGGTGCCTGAGTCGTCCGAGCAGGCGGACAGACCCGCCGCGCCCAGGCCCGCCGCTGTCGCGATCCCCAGGAACCGGCGGCGGGAGAAAGCAGATGACGCGGCGCTGGAAGCGGTTGCAGCGGCACGGTCGAAGGTTGACATGGCGCACCTTCCGGAAGTCCTACGAAACTTATCGGGACATGGCCACGCAAGTTACGGGCACGCGTCGGGGGTGTCAACGCCCTTAACAAAATGGGCCGTTGACACCCCCGGAGTGCTATCTTCCGCTACACCCGGCGCGGCGGCGCGGTGCTCGCCCGGACCACCAGCTCAGTGGCGAGTTCCACACGTGGTGACGCGGGTACGACGGACCGGGCCAGGTCCAGGACGACCCGTGCCGCCAGCTTGCCCATGTCGGACAGCGGCTGGCGGACCGTCGTCAGAGGCGGCGACGCCCAGCGCATCTCCGGCAGATCGTCGAAACCGACGACGCTCATGTCCTCGGGCACACGCAGCCCTCGGCGGCGCAGTGCCTCCATCGCGCCGAGCGCCATCTGATCACTGGCCGCGAACACGGCGGTCGGCGGGTCGTCCAGGTCGAGCAGCTGGTTGCAGCCGGCGAACCCGGACTCGTGGTAGAAGTCGCCGGGCACGATCAGTTCGCCGTCGACCGGTACTCCGGCGACGTCGAGCGCGGCCCGGTAGCCGTCGAGCCTGGCCCGTGAGCACATCAGGCGGGACGGACCCTCGATGAAGCCGATCCTGCGGTGCCCCAGGCCCAGCAGGTACTCGGTCGCGGCCATGCCGCCCGCCCAGTTGGTGGCGCCGATGGTCGGTTCCTCGGACGCGGGCGAGCCGGCCGGGTCGATCACCACCAGCGGCACGCCCAGACGCCGCAGTTCGTCGTGGAGTCTCGGCTCCAGGACGGAGGTCACAAGAATCACGCCGTCCGACGCGCGGGCCCGTAGATTCGTCATCCACTGCCGGGCCGCGTCCGCCCGGTCGTGGATCGCGGAGACCACCGTCCCCACGCCCGACTCGTGCGTGACCTCTTCGACCCCGCGGATGATCTCCACGGCCCAGGGGCTGTCGAGGTCGTTGAAGACCAGGTCGAGCAGAACCGGCCGGGCACCGGGAGCGGGCGGGCGGCGCCGGTAGCCGTGCCGTTGCAGCAGGTCCTCGACCCTCGCCCGGGTGGCCGGCGACACGTCCGAACGTCCGTTGACGACTCGTGAGACGGTCGGCACCGAGACCCCGGCCTCCCGCGCGATCTCGGTGATCGTCACCTTGGCCGGCCCGTCCGAGCTCCGCGTGGCTGTCTTGTGCTGGGCGCCGTCCGGGGCCACCATCCCCACCTCCGTAGCTCTGCGTCCGGAAAACTTCCGCACATCTTCCGGAAAGCGTAGAACATGCCACCGGCCTGCTCGCGGTAGAGGCAGCGTCCGTCCGGCTCGTCGAACGTGCGGGCTCGAATCTACGCCAGCCCGCCGTCCAGCACCGCGTGCAGCCAGGCAAGTTGCCGCCGCGTATGCGTGGCGTCCCCGTGCTCGTGCCCGTTGAACGGATACGCGTGAATCTCCCGCGCGGGATCGTGGCCGGTCAGCTCGCCGTAGCGGTGGTATGCGGCGTACGCGCCACTGGGCGGGCAGACCGTGTCGCGCAGGCCGACCCCGAAGTGGGCGGGAGCGTACGCGCGGCGCGCAAAGGAGATCCCCTCGACGTACGCCAGCGTCCGGTACGCGGCCCTCTCGGCGCCCCGGTGCACGGCCAGATAGGCGGCGACCTCTCCGTAGGGCCCGTCGTCGGTGAGGTCCAGGGCGCGCCGGATGCCACACAGCAGCGGCGCGCTGACCAGCACGGCCGCCAGGTTCGGGACGAGTCCCGCGACCGCGAGGGCCACTCCCCCGCCCTGACTGTTGCCGACGGCCGCGACCCGGTCCGCGGCGACACCGGGCAGCGCGCGCAGCGCGGCGACGGAGCACGCCGCGTCGGTGATCAGCCGCCGGTAGTGGTGGTCGTGCGGGTCGAGGATGCCGCGCACGATGGCGCCGGGGCCACCGGGCGCGTTCGCGTGCGGGTCGGGGGTCGCGCCGCCACTGCCGTACTGGTCGCCCTGGCCACGGTTGTCCATGAGCAGGTGTGCGTATCCGGCGTTCGCCCAGGTGAGCCGCTCGTGCGGGAGGCCGCGGCCGCGCCCGTACCCGGCGAACTCCACGACGGCGGGCAAGAGTTGGCCGTCTGTGCCGGCGGGCCGGGTGTACCAGGCGCTGATCGGGTCGCCGGCGAATCCGCGGAACGTCACGTCCCATGTCTCGACGAGCCGCAGCCCGCTGTCGATCCGTTCGGCACTGACGACCGGCTGCGGATGCTCGGCGGCTTTCAGGGTGGTCTGCCAGAAGGTGTCGAAGTCGGCAGGTTCGTCGAGGGGTGGGCGGTGGCGTTCGAGCTGGTCCAGGGGGAGATCGACGGCGGGCACGGACACCTCACACGGGTCTGGGGAGCCAACTCCCTCATGTGCGACACCCCTTGGCCGGGATCGGGTGCGGCTTCAGGTTGCGGCGACGTCACCGTAAAATTCTCAAAAGTTACCGGTCACTCCTTCCCGGCCCATGCGACGCCCATGCGATGCCCCTGTGACGGAAGGCACCTGCATGACGTCTCCGACCGTGACGTTCACACTCGACCCGCTGGGCGTCGTACTCCTTAAACCGCGCTGACCACGGCTTCAGTAGATGCGCCGGCCGTGCGCGTCCGGCACCCCGGACTTGCGCAGGAAGTAACTGTTGACCTGGTCCCGCCACTCGCGGGCGCAGCGCAGCTGCTCCTCGTACAGCTCGGTCACCCGAGTGTGCCGGGCGGGCGAGACCAGCTCGGCGAGTGCGGCCCAGGCCTCGCGGGCGGCCTCGACCTCCTCGACTCCCTCGAAATGAGTGTCGTAGATGTGCTGCACGACGGTCTTGCCGCTGTGCAGCACATGCCTGTACGGCACATGGTGGAAGAAGAGCAGCAGCTCGTCGGGGCAGCTCTCCACCCGCTCGTACGTGTCCGCCCATGGCTTCGCGTACTGCCCGGCGTATCCGGTGCCGGTGGCCCGGCTGCGGTCGACGCCGATGCCGTCGCGGTCGGCGAAGTGGTACGTCCCCCACGTGCTGTACTCGTAGCCGTCGACGCTCGGCCCGTAGTGGTGTCCGGGCTGCACCATGAAGCCGACGCCGAGGGGCGCGGTGTACTTCTCGTACGTGGCCCAGGAACCGTGCAGCACCGCCCGAAGCCCGGAGCGCAGCCGCTCGGGGTCAGCGGTGAGATCCGGCGTGAACGTCAACTCCACCCATTCGTCGAGAAGTTGAACTGTATCTGCGGTCGGGTCCCAGGCGAGGCGGCCATAGGTGTAGAGGTTGGCCTGGGCAAGGGGATGGCCGGTCCAGAAGGGGTCGTCACCGACGTTCGCCACCGCCACGAGGCCTCCGCCGGCAACCAGTTGCCCGACCGTGGGGCCGCCCTCCCCCTCCGGCCGGAAGGCGAGTACCTGGGACCACATCGGCGCGAGCGCGCAGACATGCCGCTGCTGGCCCGTGTACTCCTGGGTGACCTGCAGCTCGACGGCGACGCGGGTGCGGGGCAGCGTGCCGATCACGGGCGAGACGGGTTCGCGGACCTGGAAGTCCATCGGCCCGTGCTTGACCTGAAGGATGACGTTGTCCGCGAACTGACCGTCCAGCGGGGCGAAATGGTCGTACGCGGCGCGCGCCCGGTCTGTCGAGCGGTCGCGCCAGTCCTGTCGGTGGTCGTAGACGAAGGCCCTCCAGTGGACGGTGCCGCCGTGCCGGGCGAGCGCGCCGGCCAGGAGGTTCGCGCCGTCGGCGTGGCTGCGTCCGTAGGCGAACGGGCCCGGCTGCCCCTCCGAATCGGCCTTGACGACGAAGCCGCCGAAGTCGGGGACCAGCGCGTAGACCCGGTCGGTCGCCTCGCGCCACCACGCACGCACGCCCTCGTCGAGCGGATCGGCGGTGTCGAGATCGCCGAGCTGGAGGGGTGCGGCGAAGTTCACGGAGAGGTGGGTTCGGATGCCGTACGGCCTCAACTCGGCCGCAATGGCGGCCACTTCCACGAACCGTTCGGTGAGCAGGCGGGTCTCGCTCGCGTGGACGTTGACGTTGTTGACCGCGAGCGCGTTGATGCCGCAGGAGGCGAGCAGCCTTGCGTACGCGCGGATCCTGGAGAGGTCACCTCGCGCCCGTCCGTCCCGCCAGAACAGCGAGCCGCCCGCATAGCCTCGCTCGACCTGCCCCATCACGGGGTGCACGTCGACGTTGTCCCAGTGGTCCAGCATGCGCAGGGCGAGGGCGGGGCGGTGGGTCTCGTCGGGGCCTTCCGTGAACGCGGCCTCGCCGATCCGTACGATGTGGAAGAAGCCGTGGAGGAGCCCGGCCGGGGCGGCGGCGGTGACGGTGGTGTGCCGCGCGGTCCGTGTCACCGTGAACCCCTCGGGACCGTCGTCACCGCCGGCGACCACCTGCAGCAGCAGGTCGCACGCCGTGTCGTCCGCGTCATCGCTGCCACCGAACTCCCGGCACGCGCGGTCGACTTCTGCCCGTACGGTGTCGACGAGCAGTCCTTCGCCGCGCACGCACACCCGCCGTGTCCCCACGCCGCGCAGTGCCTCGTCAGGCAGCCAGGCAGGATCTATTTCGACGGTGGTCATGACGCCGCCGCCTCAAGGGCCATGATGCCGAGGGCGCCCTCGACGGCTCCGGGATCGCTGCTGGTCATTTCGGGGCGGATCCTTCCTGTACGTTCGGCGTCGAAGGTGAGGACAGTCGGTTCGCGGAGTGGTTGTGCTCGTCATCGTCCCCCGGCTGTTCAGCGCAGTTCGCCTGCTTGTTCCTCAGGACGGCACTGGATGCCGTCCTGTCGCTCGAGCCCGGGGACGAACCGGTGTCAGCCCTGGGACCGGCCCGGATCCAGGACCACGGTGGCGACCGAACGGGCCGGGAGTTTCGCCGTCAGATGTCCGTCCGCGACCTGTGCGAGGCCCTCCACCGCCCTCGTGTCGTGATCGCCGTCAGTGAGGTATCCGGTCACCTGCTGTCCCTTCGCCGCCTTCAGGGCCATGTCCGTCGTCGTGGCCCGGGTACCGGTGTTGATGAGGACGGCCACGTCGGTCCCGTCCGTGTTCCGGTACGCCGATGCGAGCACCGCCTCGTCGCCGGAGGAGGCCTCCACGCGGACTGCGCCGGGACGGATGAACCGGCTGAACGCGGTCATCGCCCGCAGCCGTGTGGAGACCATGTAGCTGTCGCCGTCCATGCGGATGAGCGCGCCGGTGTCGCCGATCGAGGCTCCGAGCCAGAAGAGGTAGGCGGAGGCGTCGGCCTGGGCGAGGGCGTTGTGGATGTTCTCGGCCACGTACAGACCGGCCGCGTTCGTGCCGTCGTCCCACTTGCTCGGCCAGACGCCGCTGCCCGCCCACTCCGACATCCACGCCGGCTTGTCACTGTCGATCAGCGGGCTGGTGGCGGCGGAGGCATAACCGTGGGCGCTGTACGCGGCCACTTCCTTCTCGGCAGCCGGGTCGGCCGCGATGGCGGCCGCGTACGCCTTCCCCTGGTTCCAGCCGAAACTGTCGCAGCAGTACAGCTTGGTGCCGGGGGCCTCGGCGCGCAGCACCGGGCCGATCGCCTTCACCGCATCGGCGGCCTGTGCGGGGGTGAAGAGCATGGAGGCGTACGACGCCTTCCAGTCGGGCTCGTTGGTGAAGTCCAGGTCGGTGATGCGGATGCCCTCTCGCTTGTAGAACTTCACGTACTGGGCGAGGTACTTGCCGTACGCGGTGCGCCAGTCGCCGGTTGCGCAGTCGGTGCCGACGACTCCGCACAGGGTGCCGCCGTCCGAGTCGGAGTTGTTGTCCTTCATGTACGCGGGGGCGCTCCACGCATCCGCGATGAACCGCTTCACCCCGTACTTCCGGGCCTCCTTGGCGAGCCAGACCTGGCCGCCATCTTTTCCGTCCCAGGTGTACGTCAGCGGATCGTCGGGGCTCGCGGGCGCGTTCGGGGCGATGGTCCGCATGTGGTCGTACACCTCGTCCGTGGACGAGCCGACGCCGAGGCGCAGCATGCTCAGGCCCGCGCCGTCCTCCCGCGAGAAGAGCAGCTCGACGATCTCGTCGCCCTTCTCGGCAGACAGGCCCTTCAGGCCGTGGATGACGGCGGCGCGCTGGAAGGCCTGCGAGACACCGAAGCCGTCGATGCGCTGGTGGCGTGCCGAGAAGTCGATGCTTCCGGGCGCGGTGCCGGCGCTTGCCGGGGCCCCGGGCAGGGCGAGCGCGGCCGAGGCCAGCGTCAGGGCGGAGGCGAGCAGGGTGAGGCGGCGGGGCCTGAGCTTCGACGGCATCCATGTGCTCCCGTAGTCCGGTGAACCTGTGGTTCCAGAGGGCGTGCGGTGCGGTGGGTGGTAGACGTGCGTCGTGCTCCAGGTACCGTCGCCAGCGGCGACCAATCTGTCAAGGCACTTAACAAATTCGGTCCGAGGTCGGGAATGCCCTTGCCCGGTGTCCACGCCGGCGGACAGGGTGAGGGCGCTGGCACACGGGCACCGTCAGCTCCTCCAGGCTGCGCCCCGGCCGTGCTCACCGTCGGCGCCGTGGACCGCAACGACACGGGCGGGACGGCAAGGAAGTGGGCGCCGACACCGCAGCCTTCTCCACCGGCAGCGTGGGCCAGGCCGTCCCGGGTCACGGGTGCCAGCCTGACCGCTGAGTCGGCGTGGACCTCGGCCAGGACGCCGCCGTTGGACAGGACCACTACCGGGGCCGCGTGCGGGCTCAGCCGGTACCCCACGAGTGCCTCGCCAAAGGGAGCCGCCAGTGTGCTGGTTGGAATCCTGCTGCGGCTGCGGCTTCCCTCGCGCCCCGAGGACGCGTCCTGGCCGAGTGCGGAAGAAGCGGCCGCGCTCACCCGCGCCGCTGCCGAAGCCGCCCCGTCGCAGCCCGCCCCAGTCTCAACGTCACAGCGGCGCTGACGAACCGACCATCCTGCTCAGCGCCGCACTGACGCCGGGAGCACAGGGGCCGCGACAACGGCACCGGGGGCGGGAGGAACCCCAGCTGACGCACGGCTGGGGTTCCTCGGGGCGGTGCGTATCGGTCAGCACATGGAGTCACCCACTCCGTGAACCGCTCGTCCACGCGTCGGCGGACCGCATCACATCGCGATCGCCATGGATCAGACGGTTCAGCGCTGCAGGGTGAGGACGCCCGGCCGCCACGGCAGCTGGTCGTACGGGCCGCCCGCGGTGGGGGACTTGCCCTGGTAGAGGAACTGCAGGTTGCAGGGGTCGATGGTCATGGTCTGGTCGGGGTTGTTGCGGACCAGGTCACCGTGGCTGATGTCGTTGGTCCAGGTGGCACCGCTGTTGGCCTTGCCCGCGAAGGGGTTGCTCTCGCTGCCGGCCTGCGGGGTCCAGGAACCGCTCAGGCTGGAGGCCGTGAACGAGCGGAAGTAGCGCTGCTCGTTCGCGCCCCGAGCCTCGACGATCATGAGGTACTGGTTCTGGCCCTGCACCTTGTAGACCTGCGGCGCCTCGAACAGATTGGCCGTCGTGTCGCTCATGACCGTCGTGTACGACGAGCCGAAGCTGCCCGGGAAGTTCCCGATCGGCATGCTCGCCCGGTAGATCTTGCCGTTGTCACCGGCGAAGAACAGGTACATGTTCTGGCCGTCAGCGATCAAGGTCTGGTCGATCGGGCCGGTGCCGGAGCCGGAGATGCTCCCGGTGAACAGCGGCTGCGGCGCCGACCAGCCATTGGGGTTGGTGGGGTCGCTCGACGTACGGTAGACGAAGGGCCAGGCACCCCATTGGTACGCCAGCACCCAAATGTTCTTGGGCGCGAAGTAGAACAGCGTGGGCGCCACCGCGGCCTGGCTCATCCCGGCCTGGCCGGCCGACGCCATGTCCGACCAGTTCGTGAAGGGCTTGAACATCATCGAGCCGTACGACGACCCCGAGACGTTCGACGCGTAGACCAGGTGCTTGCCGTTGTGCGTCACGGTGGTGAAGTCCTTGACCGCGGTCCACCCGTTCGCCGGCTGCGCCAGCACACCCGACGACGTCCACCGGTACGTCGAGGGAAGGGAACATGAGCCGTCCGTCGGCGGCGTCCCGGTCAGGCCGGTCCACTTCTGGTTGCTGCCGCCATTGCACGTCCAGATCTCCACCGCCGTGCCGTTGGCGGTACCCGAGCCCGTCACGTCCAGGCACAGACCGGACTCCACGCCGACGACCGTGCCGTCGGAGTTCACCCGCCACTGCTGGTTCGCACCCCCGCTACAGGTCCAGATCTGCACCCGGGTACCGGCCGCGGTGGCGTGGCCCGGCACATCCAGGCACTTGTTGCCGTACACGGTGAGCTGGCCGTTGTCCGTCAACGTCCACTGCTGGTTGGTCCCGCCCGAGCAGTCCCAGATCTGCAGGTACGTGCCGTCGGCCTGGCTGGAGTTCGGCACATCGAGACACCGGCCGGAACCAACACCGCGCAAGGCGCCACTCGAAGCCGCCTGAGCCGGGGCAGCGACGAGCATCGCCGCCAACGCGGCCAGGACCGCAACCAGGGCGCCGAGCACCACAGACGGATGCCTGCGGCTGAAACTTCCACTGCGCATGCGGACTTCCTCAACCTTGAGTAGGTGTTTCCGGGTGGCCTCGTCAGAGGCTGTCCGGACTGTCGGTGTGATGCGGTGTGCAGCGGTCTGTGAGCAACACGGCAGACCACCCGGTGCGGCTCCTTGCGGCTCTGCGTTGGGGCGGCGTGACCCGGAGTTGCCCGGCTTTGCGATGCAGCACTCCGAGGTGTTCGCGATGCCGAACAAAGGTCGAAGTGTCGAGCAACCTGCATGATAGGGAACCGGTGAACGGCGTCAACGCTTCTCGCATGTATCGCTACCAACGTCGAAACGTTTGATAGGCCCTATGCCCGAACCCGTGCACGTCACACCGTCAAAAGGTCGGAGTCACATCAGGCTTGATGCGGGAGCGGAGCGATCTCGCGGACTGTGCCGACACCCGGCAGGCGTGTCTCCAGCGTGCGTGACACACCGGTTCCCCCGAACGCCGTCGCGCTCGACGGCGCGTGGGTTCGCCGTTCGACCGGTTCCGAAAGTTTCGAGCTAGAACAGAAATCTTTTCTGCGGTGAGTATTGACGATCCATCGTCATTACTTCAACATCCCTGTCTGAGACACCGGCTGTGGTTCGCAATGTCGAACCACCTCGGCCCGGCGGATCCGTACTGACCGGCAGTTCCACGCACAGCCGCACGACAGATACGCGCAGCACAGCACCTGCGCCACCCCGTTTCGTTCCGGTGAGGTTCGCACCAGCGCATCCCTGCTCCTCGTGCAGTTGGAGATGTACGCGACGCCACGTGGCGGTCCCCGGTGCCGAGTGGGAGCGGACGACGCTTTCCTCTCCACCTTCAGTCATTCCAGGATTTCTACCTTGGAGGCACAGTCATGGGCTTGTATGCCCCCGTTGTCCGCCGGAAGATCCGCGGTCTGCTGTTGGCGCTGGTCGTCGGCGTCCTGGGTGCGGCCGCCGCACTGGTCACGCCGCCGACCGCACACGCCGCCGAGAGCACGCTCGGCGCCGCGGCGGCGCAGAGCGGCCGCTACTTCGGCACCGCCATCGCCTCGGGCAGGCTGGGCGACTCGGCGTACACGTCGATCGCGGCCCGCGAGTTCACCATGGTGACGGCCGAGAACGAGATGAAGATCGACGCCACCGAACCGCAGAGAGGCCAGTTCAACTTCACCGCCGGTGACCGCGTATACAACTGGGCGGTGCAGAACGGCAAGCAGGTGCGCGGCCACACCCTGGCCTGGCACTCCCAGCAGCCCGGCTGGATGCAGAGCCTCAGCGGCACCACACTGCGCCAGGCGATGATCGACCACATCAACGGCGTGATGACCCACTACAAGGGCAAGATCGCCCAGTGGGACGTCGTGAACGAGGCCTTCGCGGACGGCAGTTCGGGAGCCCGGCGCGACTCCAACCTGCAGCGCACCGGCAACGACTGGATCGAGGTCGCCTTCCGCACCGCGCGCGCCGCCGACCCGGCGGCCAAGCTCTGCTACAACGACTACAACATCGAGAACTGGACCTGGGCCAAGACCCAGGGCGTGTACGCCATGGTCCGGGACTTCAAGCAGCGCGGTGTGCCGATCGACTGCGTCGGCTTCCAATCGCACTTCAACAGCGGCAGCCCCTACAACAGCAACTTCCGCACAACCCTGCAGAACTTCGCCGCCCTCGGCGTCGACGTGGCCATCACCGAACTCGACATCCAGGGCGCCCCGGCGTCGACCTACGCCGACGTGACCAACGACTGCCTGGCCGTCCCGCGCTGCCTCGGCATCACCGTCTGGGGTGTGCGCGACACCGACTCCTGGCGATCGGGGGACACGCCACTGCTGTTCAACGGCGACGGCAGCAAGAAGCCCGCCTACACCGCCGTCCTCAACGCACTCAACGGCGGCTCCACGACGCCCCCTGCGGGTTCCGCACAGATCAAGGGCGTCGGTTCCGGCCGCTGCCTGGACGTACCGAACGCCGGCACCACCGACGGCACCCAGCTCCAGCTGTGGGACTGCAACAACGGCACCAACCAGCAGTGGACGTACACCGCCGCCGGCGAGCTCAGGGTCTACGGCAACAAGTGCCTGGACGCGGCCGGCACCGGCAACGGCTCCAAAGCCCAGATCTACAGCTGCTGGGGCGGCGACAACCAGAAATGGCGCCTCAACTCCGACGGATCGATCGTCGGCGTCCAGTCCGGCCTCTGCCTCGACGCCGTCGCAGCAGGCACCGCCAACGGCACCCTGATCCAGCTCTACTCCTGCTCGAACGGCAGCAACCAACGCTGGACCCGCACCTGATGGACCTGCAGCCAGGGCTGAGCGCACAGCCCGCTTTGCACCCTGACCGATCCGTCGCCGCCTCACCGGCCGGCCGGTGCGCCTCTCCCCGCGTTGCCGCGCTCGGTGCGGCGTGCGCATCGGCCTGCTCCACTCCCCGTACGGCAGGGGCCCTGAACCCCTTGACCAGCGGCATCCGCCTCTCTCGACCTGTCCGAAAGGCAGCTATGTCCCACCCCGGCACCACCCCCGCACGCTTCACCCTCCACCCGGCCTTCGCCGTCGGCAGCGTCAACCCCCGTCTGTACGGATCGTTCGTCGAGCACCTCGGCCGCTGCGTCTATACCGGCGTCCACGAACCCGGCCACCCCATGGCCGACGGGGACGGCCTGCGGCAGGACGTCCTGGAGCTGGTCCGCGAGCTCGGCGTCACCACCGTGCGCTACCCGGGCGGCAACTTCGTCTCCGGTTACCGCTGGGAGGACAGTGTCGGCCCACGTGAGGAGCGACCCACCCGCCTGGATCTGGCCTGGAAGTCCACCGAGACCAACGAGTTCGGCCTCGGCGAGTTCATGGACTTCTGCGCCAAGACCGGCATGGAACCGATGATGGCGGTGAACCTGGGCACCCGCGGGGTGGAGGACGCCCTGCGGCTGCTGGAGTACTGCAACCACCCGGGTGGCACCGAACTGTCCGACCGCCGTGCCGCCCACGGGAGCAAGGAGCCGTACGGCATCAGGATGTGGTGTCTTGGCAACGAGATGGACGGGACCTGGCAGACGGGCCACAAGACCGCCGAGGAGTACGGCCGCATCGCCGCCGAGACCGCCCGCGCCATGCGACAGCTCGACCCGGGCCTGGAGCTGGTCGCCTGCGGCAGTTCCGGCTCCTCGATGCCGACGTTCGCCGCCTGGGAGTCGACCGTCCTGCAAGCCGCCTATGACCTCGTCGACCACGTCTCCCTGCACGCCTACTACGAGGAGATCGACGGCGACCGCGCCTCCTTCCTGGCCTCCGCCGTGGACATGGAGCACTTCATCGAGTCGGTCGTCGCCACCTGCGACCACGTCCGCGCCCGCCTCAAGGCGACCAAGCGCATCAACCTGTCGTTCGACGAGTGGAATGTCTGGTATCAGCAGCGGCCCAATCCGCACCCGGTGGAGGACTGGCAGCAGGCGCCACGCATCCTGGAGGACGTCTACACCGTCACCGACGCCGTGGTCTTCGGCTCGCTGCTCATCGCCCTGCTGCGGCACGCCGACCGGGTCACCGCTGCCTCGCTCGCCCAGCTCGTCAACGTCATCGCGCCGATCATGACCGAACCGGGCGGACCGGCCTGGCGGCAGACCACGTTCTTCCCCTTCGCGCAGGCGTCGGCGCACGGACGCGGCCAAGTCCTGCGGGTCGAGGTGGACAGCCCCACCTACCCCACCGCCCGCTTCGGCGACGTCCCGCTGCTGCACGCCACCGCCGTCACCGACGACGAGACCGGTGCCGTCACCATCTTCGCCGTCAACCGCGGCCAGGACGCGGCCCTGCCGCTGGAGATCGACCTTCGGGGATTCGAGGCCCTTGCCGTGGTGGAGCACCTGGTCCTGGCCGACGCCGACCCAGAGGCCCGCAACACGGCGGACCAGCCGGACCGTGTTGCCCCGCACCCCGCCACCGGCACCATCGTCACGGGCGGGGTCCTGCAGGCCGAACTCGAGCCACTCTCCTGGAACATGATCCGCCTCGCGTGTTCGGAGGGCTGACCGAAGTTGTCGCCTCTGGTGCGTGACGTTTCCGCCTTCCCCATCCGCTGAGGAGACCGGACATCCCGGGCCGACATCATGCCCCCGAGCTGATGCCGGCGCCGTTCCGGCGAGGGTAGCGCAGGCCCTCGTTGACCAGGACCCCGTGCGGAGCGGAGGGACTGCGGGGCACTGCGATCATCACGATGCCGTGACCAGGCTGGTTCGGGTCCTCGATCTGCTCGACGTCGAAGGTGGGCAACGGGCGGACGAGGTTGGCCACGATGTTGCTGATGCTGCCCGAACCAACCCCACCTGTCCCAGGATTAAGCAGATCCCCTGCAAGTCCCGGCGGCACGGTGCCAAGGGCGCGCAGTTCGTCGGACAGGCGTCAGGGGCCGGCACCGCCGTCCCCTCCAGTGACGATGTCGTGGCCCGAGTCGATCGGCCGCATCGGTGAAATAGCCATTCGACGGCTCCCGCGTGAGGGCGTCGAGGTCAGGCAGGACCGGAGCCCTCTCGACCGCGCCGCCGATGGGGAGGGGTGAGCGAAGCGTCCCCCATCCTCGTACCCGGTGGCCCTGCGCTACGCACTGCGCCGGGGTTTTCTGGCGGCCGTCTTCTTTGCCGCTGGTTTCTTCGCGGGCGCCTTCTGAGCAGGCTGTTTCTTCGCTGCTGTCTTCTTCTGTGGCTTCGGCAACTCGTGCACCGCAGCCTCACCCTCCCTGCGGGATGCCTTGGCCTGCTGGACGGATGCATTCAGCGCGGCCATGAGGTCAAGAACCTGCGTCGGCTTCTCCGGCTCCGGCGCTTCGGGCAGGGGACGCTCCTCCCGCTTGGCCTCAATGATCTGCGCCAGCGCCTCGGTGTAGCGGTCGACGAAGTCCTCCCCCTCCAAAGAGTCGGTCGTCAGGGTGTCCATGAGGGCCAGTGCGGCTTCGATCTCCTCCTCGGGCACTTCCACGGGCGTCGGCAGAAGCTCGGTGGGGTCGCGGATCTCGTCCGGCCAGCGCATGGCGTGAAGGACGAGCACGTCGTCTTTCACGCGCAGCAGCCCGAGCCTCTCCCTGCCGCTCCAGGCGTACTTCGCGACGGCCACTTTGGAGGAGCGCTCGAGCGCCTGGACGAGCAGCTTGTAGGGCTTGGCCGCGACCTGGCTGCCGGGCTGCAGGTAGTAGCCCTCGGCGATCTTCAGCGGATCGATGGATTGGAGCGGCACGAAGGCATCGATCTCGATGGCCTTGGCCGTGGGCAGCGGCAGGTTACTGAGTTCCTCGTCCGTGATTGGGATGACCTGCGTCTTTGTCAGCTCGTAGCCCTTGCCGATCTCGTCCTGGGAGACTTCGCGGTCCTCCAGCTCGCACACCTTGCGGTAGCGGATCCTGCCCTGGTCGGCCAGGTGGTACTGGTGGAATCTGATGCTGTGATCCTCGGTGGCGCTGATCACCTGGATGGGCACGGTGACCAACCCGAAGCTGATGGCGCCGGACCAGATGGCTCGGGGCATGGCAACCTCCGCAGTAACCCCGAGCATCATCAGTGTGGGGTCTCAAATTTCGCGGCACAATCTCATCTCCGATGGCACATCGATGGCACTTATGCCGTCGTTGTGAGACTCGCCGGTCGGGGTGTTCACCCTTTCGGGTGAGGGAGTTCCGGCTCGTACCGAGTGGGCAGCGGTGCAGCCTGCTGGACAGTCTGAGGAAATGACATCGATCCGAGACAGTCACCGGCCGGCATGTCGTGAGACTGAAGACGAACATCCAGGTCACAGCGTCGGCGCATGGCACCGAAAGTGAGAACCTACATCAACCTGCTGTTGGGTCTTACGGCTGATGTCGTAATCGCACGAGCCGTGTCGTACCGATGTCGTATGCGACATCGCCGTGAGACTAGCGCGTGGGTGGGTGTTGCTGCCCTGGGTGTGTGGTGCTCGTCGAGCTCCGGTTGGACTCGACGCGTTTCAGTGGTCCATCCGTCTGTGGTGACAGATCTTGTTGCCGTTCCTCTGTGGGCTAATCAGCACACTCCATGGCTTGGGCGGCGCACAGAGCCGGCGAGCACGAGATATACGGAGGTACCAGTGAAGGCAATCGTCGCGACGGATCCGGCCGCGGAAGCAGCCGGGATCACACTCGCGGAGCGGCCTGAGCCGACGCCGGCGATCAACGATGTCGTCGTTGAAGTCCATGCGTCGGGCTTCGTCCCCGCGGAGTGGGAGTGGCCCTCGACGTGGGTCGATCGCGCCGGTCGCGATCGAGCCCAGGCGATCATCGGCCACGAGTTCGCCGGAGTGGTCACCTCCCTCGGCTACGGCACGACGGGGCTCTCGCTGGGACAGCGGGTGTTCGGGATCACGGACTGGCACCGCGATGGAACCCTGGCCGAGTACGCGGCCGTGGAGGCACGCAACCTGGCGCCGCTGCCGGGGAACGTCGACTTCACGGTGGGTGCGAGCCTGCCGATCTCCGGCCTGACCGCGTGGCAAGGTCTGTTCCAGCACGGTCGTCTTCAGGCGGGGCAGAGCGTCCTCGCACACGGCGCCGCCGGCGCGGTCGGGTCCGTGGTTACGCAGCTCGCCCGGGAGTTCGGCGCCTACGTCATCGGTACCGGGCGGGCGGCGGACCGCCAGGCGGCGCTCGACTTCGGCGCGAACGAGTTCCTCGACCTCGCCACCGAGGATCTCGACGACATCGGCGGGGTCGACGTGGTCTTCGATGTCATCGGCGCTGACATCCAAAGGCGCTCGGCGAGAATCATCCGGCCTGGCGGGACGCTGGTGTCGGTGGTCGGGCCTGTTGAGGCTCGCCCTGTCGACGGCTTGGCGGTCGACTTCGTCGTCGAGTCCGTTCCGAGTCAGCTGGTGGAGATCGTCGACCGGGTGCGGGACGGGCGCCTTCGCACGCACATCGGAACCGTCGCGACCCTCGACGACGCCGTCCCTGCGCTCAACCCGACCGAGCGACGCAAGGGCAAGACCGTCATTCGCGTGCGCCCCTGAGCGCCCTGGTGGGCCAACAGCGGTGGTGGGCTGGACGACCGCTGACCTGCCCGGTGTCGGACGAGGAAATGCCACAGACTTGAGACTGATCATGGTGACACGGCCGTGAGACAACCAAGAAAGCCCAGGTCGCAAAAGATCTCCGCCACCCTCAGCCACCCGGCGCACCACTGGCCGGGCCAGCCGGGATGCCTCACCGATCCGCAGGGCCGCTCCGCGCACGCCCGCGCACAACCCCCACTCGCCGCCCTGGCTTGCCTCAACGCCGAGGAAAGAGCATTACGCCAGACCCCATCCGATCGGCGGTCTACCGTAGGGACATGCCGCGCCCCCCACCCGGTCGCACGATGAGGAGTCCTGTGTCATCGCCCTGTGATCCCGAGTACGCTCCCGTCGGCGATGTGGGCGCAGCGCTCATGATGATCGACTCCCGTCTCAAAGCCGTCTACGACAGCAGGACCGGGACCGACCCCGAACAGCAGCAGTTGGTCGACCAGTTCGCCGCGTCCTTGGGCCCTGCCGGATTCGATGCGCTGCTGGACGGCGCTTGCACGATCATTTACATGTTCATGAGGTGGCTGCGGACGGCCTGCGAGGACCACGACAAGGACATCATCGGATACGTGGTGCCCACCCTCGTGGCCACGATGCGCATGATGCCCAGGACCTTCCGTCCCGAGGTCATTCCCACCATGGCCGGCCTGCTCGTCGCCGCGGGCACCGGCCTGAGCCCGAACTTGTGGCGCGCGCAGTACGGAGGCTGGACCGACGCCGAGATGAATCCACTGGAGGCCACGGCCGTCCTGCTCGCAGAGCACATCAACCGGATGTCCGGCGACCGCGACTTCGCCACCCGCTTGATCACTGAGGCGCTGTCCGACTCGGACCAAGACTGACGATTCAGCATCCCCGCAGGAGCGTGGGACCTGACCGAATTACACGTCGGCGAGTTCGTCCAGCCGGGGCGGGCGGGGGTGCCGTCGATGAACCCCCCGGCGGTGTGTCGTGCCAGGCAGTGGCGTCGAAGCCGCCGACTGCGGAAGCGGGTGGCGGCCGAGCTGGACGGCGATGGTGTGGCCAAGTGCTTGGTCTGCGGGGCGACTTGGGTGGCGCGGGTGGACCGGCGGTCGAACGCCGTCTACTGCTCGCGACGTCACGCCTGCGGCGGAGAGTGCGACACACCTCTCCCCTGACGTGGGGAATGACCCGATGGACCCCGCTCAAGCGGCTCAGTCACTGGGCCAGTTGTAGGGCAGGAACTTCCCGTGGAAGGTGATGACGACGTGCTCGGCCCCGTCGTGGGTGGCGCGCCCGATGTCCTGCTTGAAGTTGATCGCGCTCATGATCCCGTCGCCGAACTGCTCGTGGATCAGTTTCTTTCAGGGCCGGACCGTACACCTGCAGCGCCTCATAGAGGCGGTAGACCGTCGGATCGGTCGGTACCGCGGTGGGCAGCCCGCCGCGGTAGGGAACGGTGGCGAGCACCGGCACAGCTTCCGCCGGCAGGTCGAGGAGCTCGGCGACCTGACGTGCGCTGTCCTCGGGAAGGGGGTTGTCCGAGCAATGCCGTGGTGGTCCACACCAGCGGCCGGCCGATCGCGTCAGCCAGCTCCTGCCACGTGAGGCCCTTGGCCAGTCTGCCGGCAACGATCGCGGCCGTTACCTCGTCGCGGTTCGTGCGTAGTCCTTCCCTGAGAGTCCGGTGGGTGTGCGGGCCCCGGGCGGCCGGCCGGGCTGCCGAAGGCGCGGCTTCCTGGCCGGCCGCAGCTCGCGGGCTGGTGGGTCAGACGAGCGCCGGGGCGGGAGCGGGCAGGTACGGGGTGATGTTGCGCCAGGCGCGCGCGATGTATTCCTCCTTCTCGCCGACCGGGGCGACGTAGTGCAGCGCGCCTTCGGCGGCCTCCTGGCCCTGGAGGCGGGTGATGATCCAGGCGGCGAGGTAGTGCGATGCCAGGCAGCCGCCGGCGGTGGCGATGTTGTCCTTGGCGTAGAAGGGCTGGTTGAGGACCTCGACGCCGGCGGCGATGACCCACGGCTTGGTGATCAGGTCGGTGCAGGCGGGGATGTCGTTGAGCAGACCGAGCCTGGCCAGCACGAGCGCGCCGGAGCACTGCGCCGCGATGAGCTGGCGCGAGGGGTCCAGGCCCCGCAGGATGTTCATGATCGCCGGGTCTTCGGTGACCTCGCGGGTGGCGATGCCGCTGCCGACGATGACGGCGTCGGCGGCGCACGCCTCCTCCAGCGTGGACATCTGCTCGATGACCACCCCGTTCATCGACGTCACCTTGGGGCCGGGGGTGGCGATGGTGACACGCCAGTCGTCGCTCTTGATGCGGTTGAGCACACCGAGCGCGATCAGGGAGTCGAGTTCGTTGTAGCCCTCGAAGGTGAGGATGGCGATATGCACGGCGGCTGTCCTTTCCGGGTGAGTGGGACTCGACGGTAAGAACCCGCGAGCAGGACAGTCAAAGAATTGTCATGGATACAATCCGATGCATGGCAGCCTCGCGATACAAGAAGCTGGTCGACACGCTCGCAGCCGACATCCGGGCCGGGCGGCTCGCCCCGGGGGTGCGGCTGCCGACCCACCGCGCTCTCGCCGCCAGCGAGGGCATCGCCGTGGTGACCGCGACCCGGGTGTACGCCGAACTGGAAGCGATGGGCCTGGTGAGCCGGGAACAGGGCCGCGGCACGTTCGTCCGCGACATCGCGGTCCCCGCCGGTCACGGCATCGATCAGCAGGCCGTCGCCACAGACGCGGTCGACCTCAACTTCAACTACCCGTCGCTGCCCGGCCAGGCCGACCTCCTGCGCCAGGCCCTGCGAGAGATAGCCACCTCCGGCGATCTCAACGCGCTGCTGCGCTACCAACCACACCGAGGGCGCCCCCAGGACAGAGCCTCCATCGCACGACACCTCACACGCCGGGGAATCACCACCGACGCGGATCAGATCCTCATCACCAACGGCGCCCAGCACGGCCTGGCCATCACCGTCATGGCCGCGCTGAGCGCCGGCGACGTCGTCGCGGTCGACGCCCTCACCTACCCCGGTTTCAAGGTACTCGCGCACGCCTTCCATCTCGACCTGGAGCCCATCCCCACCACCACCGACGGGCCAGACCTCGATGCCCTGGAGAAACTGTGCGCGACCCGCCCGGTGCGCGCGATCTACACCATGCCCACCCTGCACAACCCCCTGGGCTGGGTCATGTCGGCCACCGACCGCACCCGCCTGATCAGGATCGCCCGGCAGCACGGTCCGCTCATCATCGAAGACGCCTCATACGCCTACCTGGTCGAAGCCCCTCCACCGCCTCTGGCCACAACCGCACCGGACATCACCGTCTACGTCTCGGGACTGTCCAAGAGCATCGCCACCGGCCTGCGGGTCGGCTTCGTCCTTGCCCCGCCGACCATGGTCCCGTACCTCGAACGCGCCATCCGGGCAACCACCTGGAACACCCCCGCCCTCACCACCGCCATCGCCTGCCGCTGGCTCGACGACGGGACGGTGAACCAACTGGAAGCACAGAAACGAGACGACGCCAAGACGCGCCAGGCACTCGCAAGTCAAGAGCTGGCGGGCCTCCCGCTCATCGGCCACCCCTCGTCCTACTTCACCTGGCTGCCACTGCCCGACGACGCACGCGCCGACCGCCTCACCGCCACCCTCGCGCGCCGGCACATCTCGGTCACCACGGCAGAGCCGTACACCACCTCGACACACACACCACAGGCGATCCGCCTCGCCCTGGGCTCGACCGACCTGGACAGCCTCCGATCGACGCTGCGCACAGTGCGCCGAGTCGCCATCGAGGACGCCTACGCCTGAACTCAGCCCGCACTCGCTCAATCTCCCCACCCATCCAGCCCCAACGAGTCTGTCCGGTCGAGCGCCACGGCCACAGACCTGTCATGTCAGCCTCAGGAACCGCTGCGCCTCCTGGGGCCGTTCACGGGCGAGCCGGTTCGCCGCCCACGCGGCGACCGCGGGCCTGCCAAGCGCGGTGATCACCTTCGCCGCCACCAGGTCCTTCGCCTTGCGAGCCTTGGCGACGTGCGCGTCCCGCGCCGCGACGAAATCGGCCGGCACCAGCCCGTACAGCCCCTCGGTGATCTGCTCGACATCCACACCGCCCACTGTGCGCCGCTCGCACCTGTCCAAAGCGCCCTCGCCCGCCGCGGCACCGCCAGATGCCCCGCCAGGCCCCCCGGGGGCTGTTGCCCCGAACAGCGCCCCGCCGCAGGCCTCCATGACCCGTCACGGCGTAACGTCGCATCACGGCGTCCGGCAGGACGGGAGCCCGAAGCACCGGGCGCCCGCAACCCACCCCCGAGAGCGGGCGGCCGGCCATAGCCCCACCCGAGACGGCGGCCGGGCGCGCACCGATGCCGCGGAAAACGCGCTGCCTACCGCATCGATGCCGAGGGCAGGCGATAACGTGAACCCGCTCCGACCCGCCAGGCCGCGTCCTGGCGATCACCGGCCATGGCCAAAGCGACGAGCCGGGGTTTCGAGGTGCCTGCGAGGGTTCACCCCGGAACCGAAGCGGTGGATCGTCGAGCAGACCTACGGCACCCTCATGCAACACCGGCGCCTCGCGCGCGACTTCGAGACACTGCCAGCCAGCTCCGTGGCGATGATCCACTGGACGATGACCGACATCATGCTCCGCCGCCTCACCCACACGACCACCCCGACCTGGCGCGACCCACTCCCCTGGCAGCGGCCGGCCCCCCACAATGAGCGGGAGCGTCGATGAAAGACCTGCTGGAGAAGGTCGAGACACGACAGCGGCTGATCCGCGAGACCGCCGGGCACTTGCGTGAGCAGATCGCCCAGCTCACCGAGCAACTCGCCACGGCCGAGAAGACCTTGGAACGTCTGGAGATCACCCGCGAGACCGTCCTGGAACTGGCCGCCGAGGATGGTCTCCCGTTGCCCGAGCCGCTCCCGCCCGGATACCGGGACATCCTGGCCGCCTTCGAAAAGGCTGACGGCGCGCTCCGCGCGAAGGACGTCTGTCAGGCACTGGGCACAGGGACGGAGCCCCGTCACGTCGAAGGTATCCGGGCCAAGCTGAAACGCCTGGTCAGCCGTGACATCCTCACCGAACCCGAACCCGGCCTCTTCACCCTGGCGCAGCCTGCTCGCCCCGCCCCACAGCCCGCCTCAACCTAACAGTCAGCGACTCGCAGTCGATGGGGTAGGGGTCGGGCTCGGCGAGGGCTGGCGGAGCGCGGCGGCACCGAAGTTCTCGGACAGCATGGCGTGCTCCGCACGGCAGTTGACAGCTCGAAGCCAGCACGTCAGAGTCCCGGCGTGAGCGAGACCAACGATCTTACGCCAGCCGAGGTGCGGGTATGGCAGGCCTTTCCGCGAGGCGAGTCCGTGGACTTCCGCGCGGCCGAGAACGAGGATCCGGCGCTGGGGAACGCCTGGGGTGCCGAGCGGACCGTACGGGCGAGTGTCCTGCGGGTGCTGCTGCTCAAGGCTCCGCAGGAGGAGGGGGAGATCGCCGCGCTCAAGATCACGGGGGCGCGGATCACCGGCGTACTGGACCTGAAGTACGCCACGATCGACGCCGCCATCCGGCTGAGCCACTGCCACTTCGACGGCGCTCCCGACCTGTACGGTGCCCAGCTACGCCAGCTCAATCTGAGCAAGTCCGTTCTGCCGGGCCTGACCTCGGCGACCTTGCGGGTCGAGGGGGTGCTGCGGATGACGGACTGCCGTATGCGGGGGCCGGTGCGGCTCGGCGGAGCACGGATCTCCGGGGCGCTGTTCATGGAGCGGGCGGAGCTCACGGCGCCGGACGACTCCGAGCCGGTGCTGCAGCTCAACCAGGCCGCGATCGGCGACGACTTGTGGGCGCCAGAGATGCGCGCACACGGACAGGTACGGCTCACTGGCGCCTCCATCGCCGGACGGATCAACGTTCAGGACGCCGAGTTCAACAAGCCCGATGGCACCGCGCTGGACGCCCAGAACCTCAACGTGGGAGCCCATATACGGGCACGATGCGTACGTGCGCAGGGCCGGATCGAGCTCCGAGGCTCGCGCATATCGGGCCGTCTCGACCTGCTCCACGCCCACCTGTCGCATCCGGGCGACACAGCACTGCGGGCGAGCAGCTGTGTCATCGGTGAACTCTGGCTGCGCGGGGGCGACCGCATCGACGGTGCCCTGAATCTGCGCCGCTCTCAAATAGAGATCCTGACCCTTGAACCGGAGATGCTGCCGGACCAGGTGTATCTCAGCAATCTCACGTACACCGCACTCACCCCGCACGAGCCTGCCGAGCGCCGCCTTCCAATGCTGGAGCGGGACGGCGACCGGTATGAGCCATACGCCTACGAGCAGTTGACCGCGGCCTACCGCCACATCGGTGACGACGACGCGGCCCGGCTCGTCCAGCTCGCCAAGCAGCGCCGCCGCCGCACCACGCTCGCCTGGTACGGACGGCTGTGGGGGTACGTCCAGGACGTCACCGTCGGCTACGGCTTCCGCCCGTTGCGCGCGGCTGTCTGGCTGCTGTCCCTCATGACCATCGGATCGATCGCATACGGCTTGGACCACCCACGCCCCATCAAGGCGGAGGAGGCCCCCCACTTCAACCCCGTCTTCTACACTCTCGACCTGCTCCTGCCGATCATCAACTTCGGCCAGGAGCCAGCGTTCGCCCCTGACGGATGGCACCAGTGGCTGTCGTACGCCCTGATCATCACCGGCTGGATTCTGGCGACGACGATCGTCGCGGGCGTGACCCGTACGGTCAGTCGCCAATGACCCCTTCCAGAAACCGCGAAAACCTCGCAGAACGCCCTCTGAGGGCACCTAAGCCTGGACCGAATGCGGTTCGCAGCCGGCGTGGCCCCAACGTCGGCGAGGCCGTCGAGTTGCACACCGGAGCCGACTTTGACAGCCGGTCGCCATGGAGTTCAGCGAGCGGGCCGTCAACACCCTGCAGTCCGACAAGATTGCCGAGAACTGCCCTGCCGACGCGGCGATCCCCTGTTGGTACTCCGCGCCCGCCACGCGCACCCCGTGCTCCTCACGGCTCGAATTCGATCTCGGGTTGCCTGCTCTCAGGGCGAGGTGCCTCCGGCTGACGCTGAAGGGGCAGCGAACGGAGCACGGCCGTACGGTCTGCCATCTGCCGGCGCAGGAGTTGGTTCTCGGCTGTCGCTTGGTGCAGCGCGGCGACAAGGGCTTCGGCGTCGGCCTTCAGCAGGCAGTCGGGAGACAGTTCGGCCTGGACGGGTCGTCGGCCCCGACTGCGGTGATATGCGGGCATGCTCGCGTCCGTCCAGAAAGGATCACAGCTGGCACGCGGTCCGTTCAGGGTCCCGGAACGTGTTCGGGGCCCGTGAGACGCGGGTCCAGGATGCGGTGGAGCCGGTAGGCGACAGGCCGGAATCCCCGGCGGGGCCAGAAGACGGACGAGAGGGGATTCGCCGCCCGCCAGTCGGTGACACAGACCGTGAATCCCCGGTGTGCTGCGTCCGCCAGCGCCCACTCGGTCAGCCGGCGTCCGACTCCCGTGCCGCGAGTGTGAGGAGCCGTCGAGGCCAGGATCAGTTCGACCGAGCCCTTGGGCTCGAGGATCGAGGACTCGTCGTCGGGAACGGGGCGCATGACGACGAAACCGTCGATGCCCTCCGGTCCCTCAGACACCCAGTACGCCACGGCCGGATCGTTCAACAGTTCCAGGTGGCCGGACCGCAGGATGTCCCACATCGGCCGGTCGGTGAAAGCGAACACCGGGGGCGCCGCATGCGCCTCGTTGATGAGACCGAGCAGCGGTTCCAGGGCGTCGATATCGGCGGGACTTGCCTGACGGATACCGCGCGGCGCCTGCGCCCACGTCCTGGCGGGAACATCCATGATCGCGTGGACCTGCTCGTGCGGGAATCCGAGCGTCAGCCACAGCGGGAGATCGGCGGCGGGTGCCACCGTGTAGTGATGCAGGCGTCCGTCGGCAAGCCACTGCCCCGACAGGTGGGCATACAACTGCTGCAGAATCACCGGACCCGCATCCGGCGAGTAGACGGCGTCCTGCGGATGTGTCCAACAATGACGGCCACGCTGCCCGTCCCCGGGCCGGGCCAGCAGGTAGCCGATCACCTCACCTCCCTGTACCGCGACCGCACCACGAGCCCCGTCTTCCCACGCCTGCTCCAGCAGGGCCTTGCACTCTTCCAGAACGCTGAAGCGCCCCCCGAGTGCAGGCTCAAGCGTGACGTCACGCTGATGCCGAGCCGTGAGAAGTTCTGCCGCGTGGCCCAGATGAGCCGAACTGAGCGTTTCAATCGCTATGGCAGCGCCGGAATCAACAGAACTATTGGGCAAATCAATTCATCCTTGCGTGAACGCGTCCGGAGTGGATGCTGCTCGCCGTTTCGCACCGACAACGCCATTTCAAGAACCTTTGCTGAACAACGGCCAACCGCTCTACCGGTAGTTGAGCTCGGCGAGCTCGGTGGCCAGCTTCTTGGGCATGCCCGTGTGGCCGAGCAGAGGAAGCGCGATGTTGCGTGCCCCGCGGGCCATCGGGTTGCGCGTGGTGGCCACGCGGGTCATGCGGTGGGTGAAGGCGACCACCCGCTGGGCGACGGGGCGGCGTTGTGCCTCGTAGCCGTCGAGCTGCCCGGTGACGAACGCCCGGCCCAGTGCGTAGCCGTCCTGGATGCCGGTGTTCATCCCCTGCCCGCCGGCGGGGCTGTGCACGTGGGCGGCGTCGCCGGCCAGCAGCAGACGGCCGGCCCGGTAGTGGTCGGCGACCCGGTGGTGCACCCGGAACCGTGACGACCATGCCAGGCTCGTGACCTTGGCCTGGCCGGGAGCCCGCTCGTCGAGCAGCTGCTGGACGAAGACGAGATCCGGTGTGGCGGGCGCGTCGTCCACGGTGGCGACGACCCGGTAGTGAGCGCCGGGGAGCGGGGCGACGACGGTGAGACCCGCGGTGCCGAAGGTGAGCGAGACCTCGCCGGGGCCCGGGGCCCAGTCCATCACGACGTCGGCGAGCACGAAGGATTCGGCGTAGGCGCTGCCGGTGAACCCGAGGCCCGCGGCTTCGCGCACGGTGCTGTGCATACCGTCGGCGCCGACGGCGTACGCGGCGCGCAGCGTCTCGCCGGTGGTCATGGTGAGCGTCACGCCGTCCTCGTCCTGGACGACGGAGGCGACCTCGTAGGGGCGGTGCACATCGCCGCCGAGCGCGCGCAGCCGGTCCAGCAGCACGCTCTCGGTCTCGTACTGAGGGACCATCAGCGTGTACGGGTGGGGCGTGGGCAGCTGGTCGAACGGCACGGTCAGCAGCCGGCGGGCGCCGTCACGGACGGCGAACCGGGTGACCTGAACGCCTCGCGCGATCAGCTCCTGGGAGGCTCCCAACTCGTCCAGGACCTCCAGGGTGCGGGCGTGGACGACGGCGGCGCGCGAAGTGTTCGCGCCCTCGGCCAGCCGGTCCAGGACGACGAAGTCGATGCCGGCGCGAGCGAGCGTGGTGGCGAGTGCGAGCCCGGTGGGACCGCCGCCGACGATGGCGACCTCGGTGCGGCCGGGCAGTGCGGTGGTGTTCATGGCCGGTTCTTCCTTCCAGAAGGCAAGTCAACGGGCGTTTGCCAACGATTGTTGGCCAACGTTCGTTGACATCATGCTCGACGCCATCTGGAAAGTCAACACACGTTGGCCTACAGTCGTTGGCATGACGCGAGAAACCGAGATCACCAGCACCGACAGACGGTCGGACCGCACCAAGGCCGCGATCCTGCGCGCCGCACGCGAGCGATTCGCAGCCCAGGGCTACGAGCGCACGACGATCCGAGCCGTGGCCTGCGACGCCGGCATCGACCCGTCGATGGTCATGCGCTACTTCGGCAACAAGGCACAGCTCTTCGACGCGACCCTCGCCATCGACCTGCGGCTGCCGGACCTCACGGGCGTGCCGGCGGGCGAGCTCGCCCAGGCCCTGGTGGGGCACTTCCTCGAACGCTGGGAGGGCGACCCGGCCGACGACGCGCTGCTCGTCCTCATGCGCTCGGCCGTCACCAACGAACAGGCCGCGGCACGGATGCACGAGATCTTCGCGGCGCAGGTCGCCCCAGCGCTGACCGCCGCCCTCGGCCCGGAGCTCGCCGCACACCGCGCGGGCCTGGTCTCGGCGCAGCTCCTCGGCCTCGGGCTCACCCGCTATCTGCTGCGCCTGCCGGCCGTGACCACCCTGACGCCGGGCGAGATCGAAGCCGGGCTCGCCCCGGCCATCCAGGCCGTGCTCGACCCCGAGTAGGGCCACGTCCTCACCAGCGCAAGGAGCGTCCGCGTGCGCTCGCCACCCCCGCAGTTCCCGGCGCCCTGCCGGACGAGTCGCAGGTCGCCCGCCTGCCCATCGGGCCGCCCCTGCGTGCTGGGCGAGCGCGTGTCGCTCGTGGCCATGCCCTTCGCCGTCCTCTCGGTGGGCGGATCCACCTCCGCCGTCGGTGCGGTCGCAACCGCCGTACCGGCGCCCATGCCGCACTCTCCCCGGTGGGCGGGGTCCGGACGGACTGATGATCACCTCCGGCACAGCAGGCACCTTCTTCATCTCCCCCTTGACCGGACTGATGCCGCTGGTCGTCGCATTCAACGACGACGCGGGACCGATGTACTGCGCGCGTTCCACCAGTCGGCGGGGCTGGTACTCGGTCTCGGCCCTGGCAGGAGCGACCGGCGCCGGCGCAGCACTGGCACTGGACGCGGCGACGTGGTGACGTCTGCGCCGTCCTGCCCCCTGCCTGATCCTTGGATCTTGGCTTCGGGTCCCGGGGTAGCTGACCGGATCAGCCGCAGAGATCCGACTGCCGTGCGCCCCTCGCTGCCATGATGGCCCGATGGACAACCCGGAAAGGACCGAACCTCCGCGGGTGGCCGATGAGCACGCCACGCTGACCGGCTTCCTGCAGCGCCAGCGTGACACGCTGGCCATGGCATGTGCGGGGCTCACAGCCGAGCAGCTCAGGGACAAGGCCGTGCGGCCCTCGGGCTTGTCGCTGCTCGGCCTCGTCCGCCACATGGCCGACGTCGAGCGGACCTGGTTCCGGAACGTGCTGAACGGCGAGCACAGCGATGCGCACTGGCCCCGAAGGGACGGCGGCGCTTTCGACGTCGACACCGCAGACCCGTCCGAGGCGTTCGCGATCTGGCACGAGGAGTGCGCCCGATCCCGCGACATCGTGGATGCCGCCCCCTCCCCCGACGTCACCGGGCGCTACCGAGACGACGTCTTCTCCCTCCGCTACATCCTCACCCACATGATCGAGGAGTACGCGCGGCACAACGGCCACGCCGACCTCCTCCGTCAGCGCATCGACGCAATCGCCGAACAGTAACGGAATTAGCTGACCTGCAGAAACACGGCTCAGGCTGTGCGAGGATCCCGCGTTGCGTTGTGGAGATTCCCGGTAGGCGTCGTTCTCGCGGCGCCGTCGATCCGGTGGTTCACGTGCGTTCTCGCAATGGGGCCATGGTGGCGGCGAAGGATTCAGCCGTGGCGAAGAAGCCCGCGTCACAGCTGCTGAACCGGGCTGTGCGCGTCCCGCACAGGCCGGTTCAGCGAGCCGTGGCTCCGCCCGATGCCTCACAGCCCGAGCACCGCTCGCCGCCCAGCCTCTGCGATCTCGGCGACCAACATTCCGTCAGCGTCGAGGGCCAAGCAACCTCCCGGGGCACAGCGCGTCAGCAGCCCGACCAGCGTGACCGCCCGGCCCGAAAGCGGTGACGGGGAACCCGGCAACCCTCCTCGCCGGGCCGCCGTCCGAGAGGCTGTGACTTCGTGACTGCCTGGCTCAAGGATCGAGGACCAGGGGCTGCGGTCCGCACCCGTCAGGTGTCCGGCGCCGGACCGGCTCCCGGCCGCCGCAGCGCCTTGGTGAGCAGGATGCCGGCCACGATGAGGGTCGCACCCAGCCACCACACGGTGTCGAAGACGAGGACGGCGATCCCGATCGGGACCAGCAGGCCGGCCAGCGGCAGCAGCAGGTCGGCCACCCGCGGCGGGTCCGGGCCCGGCCGGCCGCTGTCGCGCCGGGCACGGGCGCGGACCACCTCCGGGTACCACTCGGTGAACCGGAGAGCCGCGACGATGGCCAGAATCTGGATGATCCATCCGGTCCAGAGGTCGTCCGGGTCGCGTAGGACGAGGTCGCCGTAGCCGCCCGCGAGCGCCGCCACCAGGAAGGCGAGCCCCCACACGCCGGTGACGACGTAGTTGGTGCGCAGGAACGCGGGCGTGTGCCACAGGGACGGGTCGACCTGTTCGCGGGCGTACTGGAGGGTGAACGGCATCCGGACCGCCATCGAACCGAAGGCGATCAGCACCAGGGCGATGTTGGACACCTCCCCGGCGTACGTCTCCAGCCAGCGCAGCGTGCCGTCGCTCGCCAGGACGCCGACGACGGCCATGCCGGCGAAGAAGACCAGGTCGCAGAGTTCGAGAAGCTTCCACGAGCCACCCCGGTGAACCAGCCTGCCGAGGCCGACCAGGGCGATCGAGCATGCCAGGGCGAGAGCAGTCGAGATCTCGAAGCGGCCCGGCCCGACCAGCAGAGAGAACACGATCCACGGAGCCATGCCGACGACGGGGCTCTCCAGGAACCCGCTCAGGCGGGAAGCCGCCGCCGTGCGGCCGACCGTGCTCACCTATCCAGGATGGACACCTTCAGCAGCCCGGTCGACTTCAGTGAACCCAAACCGTGGGGCAGGTCAGTCGTTAGCGCTAAGGGCGTGATCTTGACCGCTCCGCCCTGGACGTCCGGTCAGACGCTGCTTCCAGGCACGGACGCGGACGGCTGCCGGGCGGGCGGGGCGGCCTATAGCCGCGCGGTGAGGCGAGGTGCTCGCAGGCCTCGCCATTCCGGGGAACCCGGCCGTGGGGACCATCGGTACAGCCGTTGGCGCTAAGGACTTGATCTTGACCGGTGAACGGGTCCGGCCTGGCTGCGGCTAGCGGTGGTGCGGCGGGTGAGGCGGTGGTGGCGGGATGGTGGCTGTACTGGGTGCGGTGTCCGGCCAGACCAGCAGGACGGGGCAGGGGGCGTGGTCGACGATGAAGCGGCTGGCGGGGCCGAGGCTGCGGGGGCCGAGGTGGGTGCGGTCCCCGTCGCGGGCAAGGATGAGCAGGTCGGCGCCTTCTGCGGCGGCCACGACTTCCCGTTCGACACGGCCCGAGCGCTCTTGCCGGATACACGGGCGTCCCAGCCGCTCGGCCGCGCTGGCCAGGAGTTGTTCTGCTGAGGCGGCGGCCAGGTGTTCCACTGCGGTGCCGGGGTCGCGGTCGGGGCGTGCGCGGCCCAGCAGTCCGGCATAGGCACCGTGTGCGGCGCCCGGCACCTCGTGGCCGGTGACGTGCAGCAGCACCAAGTCGGCGTCTGCGGGCGCGTGGGTGCGCGCGGCATCGACGCAGGCGGGCCAGGTGCCCTCCACGATCCAGACGATGACGGTCACGGTGTTCAGCCTCCGATCGCTTGGAGTGAGACCCACAGTGCCACCACCGCGAGCAGCAGGGCGGCGGGCACGGCGAACAGGCCGAGCCGGGTGAACTCGCCCAGCTCCACGTCGGTGTCGTGTTCGCGCACGATGCGCCGCCACAGCAGGGTGGCCAGCGAGCCGGCGTAGGTGAGGTTCGGGCCGATGTTCACG
Source organism: Streptomyces sp. NPDC047085 (assembly GCF_040643735.1). Taxonomy (NCBI): domain Bacteria; kingdom Bacillati; phylum Actinomycetota; class Actinomycetes; order Kitasatosporales; family Streptomycetaceae; genus Streptomyces; species Streptomyces sp. NPDC047085. Next base: position 196,186 of record NZ_JBEYUW010000010.1, on the reverse strand, counting down.
CCGAGGAGGACGGCCAGGACGGCGCCCGGGCCGGTGGGGGCGGTCAGCGGCAGCAGCACCAGGACGGCGGGCAGGTTGTTGATGACGTTCGCCAGTAGGGCCGCGAGTGCTGCGATGGCGAGGAGGGCCGGGAGGCCGGTGCCGCTGGGAACCACGTGTCCCAGCGCGCCCGCGAGGCCGTTGTCGACCACCGCCCGGACCACAATGCCCAGGGCCAGCACGAAGGCGCAGAATGGCAGGGCCGCGGCCCGGACGATCGCCGTGGGGGTGGTGCGGCGCTGGGCCAGGGCACGGGCCGCCAGGACGGCCGCGCCCGCGGCCGCCGCCCAGGCCGGGTTGATGCCGACCGCCGAGGTCAGCACGAAGCCCACCAGGGTGCCCGCCACCGTGAGCAGGGCGAACAGCGGCAGTTCGCGGGGCTCGTCGGCGGGCGGGGCCTCGGCGCCCGCGTCCAGGTCGGTGGCGAAGAAGCGGCGGATCACCACGTACTCGGCACCGATCGCGACCAGCCAGGGCAGCGCCATCAGGGCGGCGAAGCGGGTGAAGGTCAGGCCGCTGGCGGCGAACGCCAGCAGGTTGGTGAGGTTGGAGACCGGCAGCAGCAGCGAGGCGGTGTTCGACAGGTGGGTGCAGGCGTAGACGTGCGGCTTCGCGCGGGCGCCGAGGCGGGCGGCGGTGGCGAACACCACCGGGGTCAGCAGCACCACTGTGGCGTCCAGGCTGAGCACCGCGGTGATCAGTGAGGCCGTCACGAAGACGAGGACGAGAAGGCGGCGGGGGCGGCCGGCCGCCCTGCGGGCCATCCAGGCGCCGCAGGCGTGGAACAGGCCTTCGTCGTCGCACAGCTGGGCCAGGACCAGGACGGCCGCGAGGAAGCCGATCACCGGGCCCAGCCGGGCGGCCTCGGCCGCCGCGTGGTCGAGGGAGATCGCGCCGGTGGCGATGACCACCCCGGCGGCGGGGACGGCCACGACCGCCTCCGGCCAGCCCCACGGCCGGATCACCGCACAGGCCAGCACCGCCAGGAGCAGGACGACGGACAGTGCTTCTGCGAGTGAGGCGTTCAGGGCCGGAGCCTTTCCGGGTGGAGTTTTGCTGGCGCGAGGAGTTCGTCATACACCTTCGCGCGTACGGTCGCGACGTCATCCACGGGGGGAGCCTGTGGCGTTCGGGTGGGGCTGGGTCTGGAGCCGGTCGCGCAGGTCGATCTCTTCGGGGGTGAGCGGGTCCTTGGGCCGGCGGATGCGGACGGGCTTGGGCCTGAGCGGCAGGTGGTCGTCCTCTGCTGTCTGCTCGGCTTCGGCGAGGACCCGGTAGAGGGAGGCGACCGACGGGGACTTACCCGCGTTCTTGCCGGTCTTGATGGTGAGCTTCTTCGCGATCTCGGGGACGGGGACGCCCTTGTCCTTCAGGGCGATGGCGAAGGTGAGCATGTCGTCGTCGATGACCTTCGGCCGTCCGCCGTGGTTGCCCTTGGCGGCAGCGGTGACCTGGCCATCGAGGGTCTTCTCCCGGATGTAGTTGCGTTCGATCTGGCTGGCGACGGCGAGTACGGCGAAGAACATGGCGCCCATGCCGTTGGGGCCGTAGATGCCGGTGAGCGGGCCGGTGAGGAGTTCGAGCTGGACGCCGCCGGCCTGGAGTTCGGCGGACAGCGTCATCAGCTCGGTGGCGTTGCGGGCGAGGCGCTTGAGTTCGTGGACGGTGAAGATGACCGGCGTCTCGGGCGCGGCTTCCTTGAACTGGTGGGCCAGTTTGGGCCTTCTCCAGCTCGGGCCGGACCTTGATGCGGGTGCTGATCTGGGAACTGGCTTCTCCCGAACTGGCCCGCACCATCGCAACCGCGGATTGACACTGCACGAAGCCCTGGGGGGCTTCGACGACAGATGGCCGTCCCGCGCACGCCCGACAGGATGGTCACCCAAGCCGGGCGCGCACGCCCGACAGGATGGTCACCCAAGCCGGGTAGAGCCGTCCGTCCTATTTGGTCCGCCATGGCCGGGAGGCTCATCGCTACCCGAGCGCAAGAGTCCAGTGCACGTCCCCCTCGCGATCCGCGCACGGTCGTCATCGACTCTGCCGCCGCCCTCGACCGCTACCGGGACTGGATCGGCAGCCACGGCAGCCTCCCCGGGGTGACGATCTCCCTCCCGGAGGAAACAGGTGACGGACACATGCAGCCGATCCGGACCTGGACGAAGGAGCACGGCGACCAGCCAGCCGCTGAGGAGACTCCCCCGATCCGTGATGGTCAGGACAACGGCAACTGGCCCAGTGCTCGGCCATGATCCGCGCGAGCATTCAACAGGGCAGCGATCTGCGTGTCGCCCCGGGAACAAAGCGCTGCACGCGCCGAAGGTATAGGGCAAGCCCCGCCTGCAAGAGGGCCCGTGGTTGCTGAACTTGGGGGCCGCGGGCCCTCTGCTGTTGCGATGTCGATGTCATGTGGGGGGCATTGACTGGCCGCTGCTTGCATCTCGCGAAATGGCTGGGTGGTTCGTCCTGACTCTGGCGAAGGTTCGGTGCCCGAAGCGGGCTCTCCCTTTGCTGCTGTCAACAGATGAATACACTGCTGGTCAAGATCCGCAGGTGCCCACTCCGACGTGTAGGGCATGCACAGTTTTGGTGTGCCTGCGGGTGAGTGTGCAGTTACGGGAACGGCGCACGGGCGGGACCGGTTCGCGCCGGCTGCTGCGCCGGAGGGGATCACGGGGTGAGTGAGACAGACGAAGCGCCCGCGTCACGCGGTCGGCTGCGCGGAGCGCTGCCGAGCAGCAGGCGCGGCCGGTTGTCGCTGATATCAGCGCTGGTGCTCGCGCTTGCGGGCACCGGGCTCGGTACGTGGGCGGCGGACACGTGGCCGTGGCCGAAGGACCGCTACTGCTGGGGCGCATGGGAGGAGGACAGCGGCCCGGACTTCCTCGGCGACGAGGCCTTCGGCGACGATGACGACGGGTCACGCACCGGCAAGGAGACGGCGCCCACCCGCGAGCGCCCGACCGGCAGCTGCGAGGTCGCCATCGCCAGCGACTACAAGAGTCGTTACGACGGCGACAAGGTATCCACCGACCAGCAGGTGACCGTCGAGTACGGCCCGGTTCCCAAGGCCGCGGAGGCCCGGCTCGCGATGGTCCTCGACGGTTTCCTGCGCGGCGACATGGTCCCGCTCCCGGACGGCCTGCCAGGCACGGTGAACGGGCGTGGTGGCCTGCTGGTGCTCCCGAAGTCCTGCGATACGCAGGACGGCCGGCCCACCGTCGTCACTATGGAGGCGTCCGGCACATACACCAGCGGCCCCTCGTACACCCAGAACGATCCGGCCGATCTGGGCGGCGCCCGTCAGGCGGCGGTGCTGCTCGTCGCGGCGGCCAACCGTGGGATGGCGGCGGCCGGTTGCGCGCCGGACGAGCCGCTGAGGGTCAGCTCGCCGCTCTACGACCTGCCGGGCGAACCGGAGGCAGTCTTCAGCACCTCTGACGACGTCTGCGGCATCCGCGGCCTGCACCTCGACACGGAGGACATCGAGGACCAGACCGGCGCGGTCACCCGCGACCTGCAAACGTGCAGCGTCCGTGGCGATCACGACGGCGTGCCGTACCTGGAGCTGGCGATGGTCGCGCAACCCCGGCTGGCCGCGGTGTTCGACGGCATCACGGGCGAACAACCCGCGGCCCGCGGCTGGCGCGGCACGGGCACCATCGGCGAGAAGCACGCGATCGTACGAGCGGACTGCGCCGGCCGGCCCGCCACGTTCCTGATGGGCGCCTCCACCGACCCCGGCCACCTCGCCGCCTTCGCCAACGCGGCCGCCGCCCGCCTGGGCTGCGCCCCCATTGCCCCCAAGGGAGCCGCCCGATGAGCAGCACTGCTGACGAGCCGAACCGATACGACCAGCCTCTGCCCGCCGATCGGGAACTGCTCAGCGAGCGGCGCCTGAGCCGGTGGCACTGGCGCAGACTGCTGCGCGGCCGGGTCCGGCCGCTGCTGGCCGCAGGTCTCGCCGGGGCGCTGCTCGGCGCCGGAGGCATGGCCTGGCAGACGCAGGCCGGACCGTTCGCGCCGGACGAGGTGTGCTGGGGCGCGCTGTCCCGCGATGACCTCGCCCCGACGTTCCGCAAGCCCGAGGACGTCAAGGCGGTCGAGGCACCCGTGCTGCACGGCGGGCGCTCCATGGACGGCCCCACCGGCAGTTGCCAGTTGACGAACAGCGACGGCGACGAATGGGCGCTCACCGCTCGGGTGCACCGGCTGGACGACCGGGCCGGCGACGACGACAAGTGGGCTGATGAGTTCCTCTCCGCCCGTCTCACCCCGCTCGGGGGCGGCCTTCTGGGCATGGCCTCGGACAACCGTGCCTGGCTCGCCGTCCCGGACGGCTGCCTGGGCCGCCCGGGCGACCTCGACGGGCCAACCGTCGTGGACATCGCCCAGGGCAGCTCGATCACCGACATGGAGCCGCTCACCAAGGAGCGGGACGCGATGGCCCGCATGGTCGTGAAGCTCGTCAACAAGGTCAGCGCGGACCTGGGCTGCACCGGCACGATCGCCGATCCGGTCGAACGCCTGCCGAAGGCCGCCCGCTATACCCGCACGGAGAAGCCAGACGCGCTCTGCGGCATCAAGGGGCTGAGCCTGGGCAAGAAGCGCAAGCCGGACAAGTACCCCATGATCACCGATGGGCACGGACCGGTGCGCACCTGTGACCGGGGCATCACGGGCTCGCAGCCGGAGCAGCGCCTGATGACCGTCGAGGACCCACGGCTCGCCGCGATCTTCACGAGGATGACGCTGCACGAGGGCGACCGGGTGGACTCCGCCGCTGGATACGGCGGCCTAGGCCCCAACCTCGGCGTCTTCCGGGCCCGTTGCCAGGCGGGCCCGACAGTGTTCCTCGTACAGGCCAACGAGGCCGAGATGAGCGCGGACCTGCGCACCCTCTTCCCCCGCTACGTCGAGGCCGAGGCAGCCCGCCTCGGCTGCGGCCCGCTGAACCTGAAACTGCCACAGCCGGGCGGGAGCCGCTGACTCCCGGCCGGACACTTGTCTCGGGCCCCGCTGGCCTGTGGTGGGCCGCTGCCGCTGTTCAGAACAGGGTGTCCTGCTCCGGTTCGTCACGGGGCAGCGGCCCGACAACCTCTCCCCTCCACTTCGCCTCCAGGTACCTGCGCCAGCCCATCGGCGGAGGCCAGGGGATCCCACTCGGCGACGTCCGTGATCGGGATGCCGTTGCTCAGGCAGTTCGACGCGTAGAAGTGGCGGTTGCCGTACAGGACCATGCCATCCGGGATGTCCACCTCCCCCGATGTCCTGATCCGCTTCCACTGGTTGTCCATCCCCCAATGCCGATACGGCTTGCGAGGGTCGGTCGGCTGACGCAGCAGGTAACCGTCAAACGTGCCGTACTTCTCGGCGTACCACTCGATCGTCTCCCCGATGCGAGCGGGAAGGGGCACATCGCGGTACTCCCCCGCCTTCCTATGCTTGAGCGGCCATACCGGCGCCTGGATGAAGGCGTGGTCACCCGCGGTCCGTATCGCTCGAACCTGTTCGAGAGACGGGATCACCGCCCGAGCCGGGTCGCACTGCGGCGGCTTGACGCCATCCAACGGGTTGTCGGAGAAGATGCCGCGGCATGACGCGGTGTTGTCCACCTGGTGCAAGAGTTCAAGGCGTGTCAGTCCGTCACCGGGGAAGGCGGTGAAGGCCCAGTCCGTGAGCGCCTGCAGTGCTCTGTGCGCGAGAACCGGCTCCGGCACAACTTCTGTGACGCCATCACCGTCCGTCACGACAACAGGACTCGCTTCCGGCGGAGTTGGAAGCCGGCGCGGCCGGACATCTGTGCCGGGGCACGGCCGGCGCCGGTGGTTCGGCGCCTGCCCATGGACTCGGCCCTGGCCTGGGCCGCTTCCAACTCCTGGGCTGTCCGGCTGAGTACGCGTACTCAGGTGCCGTCTGCCGGACTCCTCCATGCTGGGGCGCGAACGCCGGACCGTCTCAGAGGGACATACGCATGGACCACGCCCTGCAGCTGCGCACTGCCACGCCTCGGGATCACGACTGGATCCACGAACTGCGCCACCGCGTCTACGCGGAGGAGCTCGGCCAGCATCCGGTGGATCCGTCGGGGAGGCTGAGTGACGCACTCGACGGCGACAACGTCTATCTCGTGGCCGCGCGCGGCGAGACGCGGATCGGCTTCGTCAGCCTCACCCCGCCGTGGGTCGGCCGCTACTCCCTCGACAAGTACCTGACGCGCGAGGAGCTGCCGGTCCTGACCGAGGAGGCGCCGTTCGAGATCCGCGTCCTGACCGTCGAGGAGCACTGGCGGTCCACCGCGGCGGCGCCCCTCCTCATGTACGCGGCGCTGCGCTGGGTCGCGGCGCGGGGCGGCCGCCGGGTGGTGGCGATGGGACGCACGGAGCTGCTCGACATGTACCTCGCCGCCGGCCTGCGGCCGGTGGGGCGCACGGTCCGCTCGGGCGCGGTCTCGTTCGAGGTCCTCAGCGGCTCCGTGGCCGAGCTGACGAGGACGGTCGCGGAGCGCCACGGCCGGATCCTGGAGCGGCTGCGGACGGGCCTCGACTGGCAGCTCGACGTGCCCTTCGCGCCGCGTGCGGACGGCTGTGAGCACGGCGGGGCGTTCTTCTCGGCGATCGGCACCGACTTCCGGACCCTGACCCGCCGTCACGAGGTGGTCGCGGCGGATGTGCTGGACGCCTGGTTCCCGCCGTCCCCAGGGGTCCGCGCGGTCCTCTCGGAGGATCCGGGGTGGGCGGCCCGGACCTCGCCGCCGACGGGCGCGGAGGGACTGCTCGCGGAGATCGCCCGGGTCCGCGGGCTGCCGGTGGAGTCGCTGGTCGTCGGGGCGGGCTCGTCCGATCTGATCTTCCGCGCGTTCGGCCGGTGGCTGACGCCGGGGAGCCGGGTGCTCCTGCTCGATCCGGGCTATGGGGAGTACGCCCATGTCACCGAGCGTGTGATCGGCTGCCGGGTCGACCGGCTCCAGCTGCGCCGGGAGGACGGTTGGCTGCTCGACCCGGCCCGGCTCGCCACCGCGACCGGCGACGGACGGTACGACCTCGTGGTCGTGGTCAACCCGAACAACCCGACCGGCCGCCACGCCCCGGCCGACGCGCTGCGCGCGGTGATCGAGGCCTCGCCCGTGCGGACCCGGTGGTGGATCGACGAGGCGTACCTGGGGTATGTCGATCCGGCGGACTCGCTTGCCCAGCTCGCCTCGGTCGACGCCCGGGTCGTGGTCTGCACCTCGCTGTCGAAGATGTACGCGCTGTCGGGGATGCGGGCCGCGTACCTGGTGGCCGGTCCGGAGACGGCCGGGGAGCTGCGGCGCTGGACGCCACCGTGGCCCGTGAGCCTGCCGGCCCAGCTGGCCGCCGTGACGGCGCTGCGCGACCCTGCCTACTACGCGGAGCGCTGGGCCCGCACCTCTGTGCTGCGCCAGCAACTGGCGTACGACCTTGAGGAGTTGGACGGGTTCTCCTCGGTCGACGAGGGGGTGGCGAACTTCCTCACGGTGACCCTGCCGCCGGACGGACCGAGCGCGGCGCGGCTGGTGCGCGAGTGCCGGCGGCACGACGTGTTCCTGCGTGACCTGTCGCCGATGTCCCCGGCGTACGAGGGGCGGACCGTCCGGATCGCCGTCCGCGACACGGCGGAGAACGCGTGGATCGTGGCGGCGTGCCAGAGCGCCCTGGACGCGCTGCGCACGCCGGCCGCAGTGGTGTCGGGCGCGCCGGGACGGGTCTCCCGGTGACGACGGTCGCCGGTCTCGTGCCGTACCTCGGCGGGGCACTGGCGGTCGGAGGCGTCGCGGTGGCGGCGACCCGGCGCCGTGAACTGATGGTCCGCTGGTGCGTGTGGGCGCTCGGAGTGCCCCTGGTGACCGCCGCGTTCTGGCTCGGTCCGCCGGGGATCGCGGTGCTCGCGGCCGTGGTCGGTGTGGTCGCGGTGGCGGAGTTCGGCGGGCTGCTCCGGCTGGGGCCGGTGGACCGGGCGGTGCTGGACGCGGCGATCGTCGGACTCGTCCTCACCGCCTGGCTGGCCCCCGGGGAGGTGCTCCGGGTGGCGGCGGCCGGGGCGCTTGCGATTGCCGGGGTGCCGTTGCTCTCGGGCGACGCGGAGCACGGGCTCCGCCGCCTCGGGGCGGGCCTGCTGGGGCTCGTGTGGCTGGGCGCCCTGGCCGGCCTCGTATCGTCCGGCGCCCTCGGCCTCGTCCTGTTCGTGGCCGTGTCGATCGCCGACATCGCCGCGTACGCGGCAGGTCGCCGTCTCGGCGGCCCCCGGCTCTCTCCGCTGTCGCCTGCCAAGCGGTGGAGCGGCACGCTGGCCGGGGCCGCGGCCGGTCTCGTCACGCTGGCCGTGCTGTCCTCCCTGACGTGGCAGACGGCGGTGGCCGTGGCGGTCGGCGGCCCGCTCGGGGACCTGCTGGAGTCGATGGTCAAGCGGGGCGCCGGCGCCAAGGACGCCGGCCGGTGGCTGCCTGGCTCCGGCGGCATCCTCGACCGGGTCGACTCCCTCCTCGTCGCTCTGGCGGTGCTGTTGGTGCTGGGGTGAGCCACGCGGTGGTGGCTTCATACGCGGCAGGCGGCGTTGGCTCAACTTCGGTGACGCGGCTGCTCTGAGGGACAGTCAGCACCAGCTGGACATCTCGCTCCATGCCACCTCCTCCCTAGGCGCTCAGGATAGATCCACTTCCGGATCGGCCCGGAATGCCGGCCCTCGACCTCGGTGCGGGTCTCGGTCCTCTCGCCCCGCTCGGCACCGATGCGGGCGGTCGCCTCGGCCTCGATCAGTTCCTGCGGCAGCCGCTCGGCGACCTCGGGGGCGAGTTCTCGACCATCTGCCGAACGTAGTGACTCGAGCAGGCGAAGCAGGTCATGCTGGGACGAGGCCACCGGGCCCCCTCCCCCCTTGGACGGAACTGGCAGTTCATCGATGACAGTTGCACGGTGTCCTGCGCTGTTCTCAGGGAGCGTTCACCGGCAGTCGATGCACGCGAGGGCACGGAAACGGCGCGATTGCCAGCCAAGATCCGTGACACCGCGTGACTGGACGCCGTCCATGTGGCCGGTTTGCCGCCAGACGGGCGTGACAGCATGCGGCCATGCCTTATCCCCACCCCGACGGCGATTACGCGATCACCGCGATGTACTCCGTACCTGATGACGCCTGGTACTTGGAACTGGACCTCGTTGCCGAGCAGCGAAACCTTGTGACCGCGATCGTCCCCGACGAGGACCCCGCGCGGGAGCCGACGGTGTGTTTCAACCCTCATGGGCGGCACCTGGACGTCCCGTACGAGGTCATGCGCTGGTTCATGGACCAGGTCGAGAAGGAGATCCGCACGTCCCGCGCCTGGATGCGGCTGCGACCCGAGCTTGTCGAGGTCATTCACCGATTGCGCCAGGAGTACCTCGGCGTCATCGACGATGACGACTTTCCTCATGTCCTGGCGGAGGTGCGTACCGCAGTTCCCGAGGCGGACCTCGCCACCGTTCTTGAGGCAGCCTTCGGGCGGAAGCCCGATGGCACCACCATGAACCAAGGACAAGAGCTCCGGCCGCCGGATGGCCAAGGAGACAGAGCCTGATACGCAAGTCAGAAATCGTGTCCTGAGGTGGTTGAGGAGAGAGCGCGGTCACGTCGACCGGACGCGGGCGAGGTGGAGAGACTCATGTCGGCTTCCGGCGTGCCGGTCACTGGACCAGCTCGATGTGGGGGTGGGACGGGTCGGCCGGGCAGGCGTGGAGCTGGAGGTTGTAGCCGCCGACGATGTCGATCAAGGTGAAGTTGCCGTCCTGGGCGCCCAGGGGAGGTGGGGCCGGGTTCGTCGGTTCCTCCTCGGGGCTCCAGGACTTGCTGATGCCGTCCCATTCCGATGAGGCGATGGTGAGGAGCGGGACCTCCTCGGTGCCGCACTCGGGGCAGGGGCGGTCGACGGGGTCGGTGGGGTCCCAGCGGGTCCAGCCGCCGGTCTTCCAGCCGGGGGCGGTGGAGAGGTTGCCCAGGTAGAGCTCGCCCGGGTCATACGCGTACGTGTTGTACCGCGGGGTCGATCGTCTCCCAGCGGCTGAAGTCGTCCAACCGGTCCCGGAGTTCCTTGTCCAGCTCCCTGGGGTGGGGGTATTCAGTGACCTGCTCCGGTGAGAACAGGCACGGCTCCGGGAGGTAGTACTTGGACTGGATGACCGCCGCCCGAGCCGCCAGCCAGGCCGGGCCGAACACCGGAGGCAACTGCCGCCAGGTGCATCCGGTCGTCGCGACGAACACGACCGCCGCCAGCACCTCACGATCCCCCGCCCGACGCCGCCCGCCACCCTGCGGGCGTATGACCGCCTTCTCCGGCACCACACGCCGGAACAACACCCACAACTCCTCCGGCACCAACCGCACGATCAAACTCGTCATGCGCAGCACAACGACCCCAACGGTCCAAAGGAGACGATGTCTTACCAGGCCGGGCGGGGGTCCCGGAGCTCCGACGGGGTCTGCTCGGGCAGTTGCTGGCGAATGTCAGTGCGCAGCAGCATCCCAGGGTCCGGCGGGAACTGGTCGGTCGGCGGTGCAGGCCGGTGGAACCGCTCCGTGCGCGGCAACGGCACCTCCACCAGCTTGCCGTCGTACAGCATCCATAGGCCAAAGCAGTCGTCGTCCTGGTCGCGGATCAGCACCTGCACCCCGCCCGGATGCGGCCAAGGCAGCGACTCCAGATCCTTGAGGAGCCCGGACCGTCCCCGCGCCTTGTCGAACTCGATCGCCCAGCCGTAGCCGAACCCGCCCTCCTGGGCCTGCACCGGTTCGAACCGCCCCCGCCAGCTGCGCCCGGGTTCTTCTCGGGTCAGCGGTTCCATCACAGCGTCACAGTAGGGGGCCAGCACGATGACGTCCGCGGCTCTGCTCATGGCGAGATGGGACCACGCACCGTGCCCGCCCGGCAACCGGCGCTACCAACACAAGCCCGAGCACCTCCCCGCCTTCACCACCAGCCTCATCAACTGCCGCCGACTCACCAAGTGAAACGACGTCTTAACCTCACGTCGCTGCGGAATGCTTGCCGGTGGGGAAAATGCGGTGCGTGCTGGCACCACGCTGGGCAGACTCGCTGACATGACTGAGAAGATCACCCGCATCAACCCCGAGCAGCTGCATGAGACACCCGGCTACCACCACATCACCGTGGTGGAGGCAGGCCGTACCGCCTATCTGGCGGGTCAGTGCCCGCTTGATCGGAATGGCGGCCTCGTCGGTTCCGGTTCCCTCGAGACGCAGGTCGACCAGGTTGTCGCGAACGCGCTCACTGCCCTGGCAGCGGTGAGTGCCCAGCCTGAACATGTGGTGCGGTCAGTGATCTACGTGCGGAGCGATGAGAGGGACATTCTCGGAGCCGCATGGCGTCGGCTCAGCGAGTCTGCCCTGGGTCCGGCGTTCACCACCGCCAGCACGCTCTTGGGCGTCGCCCAGCTGGGCTTTCCGGGACAACTCGTCGAGGTGGATCTCACCGTGGCGCTGCTTGACTGACTTCGAACGGCGTATCGAACTGGGTAGGTCAGCTGGGCATTCGCGGGACGCTGGGAGGTGCGATGCCTCCGGGCCACCCGAGCTCTCACGCGGCGTCGGCGTCTGCCCCGTGGTCAGGGCCTGGGGCGACGGTGGGGTCGCCGGTGGCGGGGAGGGGCGGCCGGGCAACGGGGGCCTGATTCATCGGCGTGTGCTGCGGGTCGACGTGGAGACGGGCGGCGTTGATGAACTCAAGACGGGTGGCTTCCATTTGGTCTCTGGCTTGACCCCAGGTCTGCTCGCCGGTTGCGGTCTGTCGGATGAACCGGTCGCTGTAATCCCAGAACACCTTGTCCATGCGCGCCGCCGCCTCGACCACCGCCGGACTGCCGACGAGCCAGATCGTTCCCAGGGCCACATTCCAGGGCACCCAGTCCACGGAGTCACCGTGCGTCCACGCACGGCGAAGAGCGAGCTGAATCCGGGTGGATTCGGCAACGATCGCCGAGCAAGCCTCGATCTGCTTGTCGCGTAACCAGTGCATGCGGTTGGTGCGGCTGGTGAGGAGTGAGCCGGCCACAACGCCGATCAGCGTGGCGGCGGCACCGCCGACCGTAGTGATGGTCGTCGCCCAGTCCAATGACATCCGGTCCCCCTCGCGGCTGCCGACTTTGCTGCTCTCTGCCCGGACATGTGGCGCCGGCATGCCGGGGCTTGGGTGCAGGAGTGCCGTTTCAGCCACCAGCCGAGGCAAGGCGACCGAGGCCCTCGTGGAGGTCCTCGGTCGCCTCCCGGTGCTGCTGGCTGCGGAAGAGCAGCAGCCGGTGCGCCCGCCGACGCCATGATGGTCACCCAGGGCAGCTGACTGCTCAGGCGGCCGCTCCTCTGTCGACCTGGGCAACCCCATGCCGTGGTGCTCATCGGCACCCTCGCCGACGCCGGGAAGCTCTACACCGGTACCTGGCCGTGGCGCCAGGATGTCCGGTTGTGCCAGCGGCGCCTCAGCGCCGGGCTGATGTCTACTTCGGTGCGTCCTCGTCCTTGACCGGGAGTGTGTTGTCGGCCGTGGCCGGGAGCTGGATGGGATCGGGCTGGTGGTCGTACCAGGCGTACGACCACTCGTGACGCACCCTCATCTCGTTGGCCCACGGGAACACCTGGCCGGCCAGGACCTGGATGGAACTGGTGAAGGCCTCCACTGCAGCCTTTACGCGCTCGAAACGGACGTTCTTGCGCAGGCCGACGGGTACGCGGAACTCGAACGTGATGCGCAGGACTCGAGGCGATTCGTATGACTCCGCCATGGATACCCCCTCTAGATCAGCGACAGCCCTCATTATCCCCCTTTCGGGGAGGTTGGAAGATCTCGCCGAGAACTCTCAATCTCGTCGGTGAGGTGCAGCAGGGCAGGGTCTGCGGCAACCAGGACTTGAGCTGTTGATGGCCTGTGAACGCGACTTGACCACCGAGGACTTGGCCGAGCGCGGCATACACCGTGTCCATACCGCCCGTCCCGAGCCGCCCATGACTCGACAGGGGCCCATGCGGCGGGGATCGCCAGAGTGCACCGGCTGGACACAAGGCTCCTCAAACAGGATCAGCGGCTCGCGTATCAGCCGGGTGGGGGTGCTGCATGCTATCGAGCAATCCCGCTCGTACACCCGCCTCGGGCCGCACAAGCCGGGCCTGGTTCGTTCACCCTTCGGGTACGTGGGGGCAGGCCTCGCGTTGATGGGGATTCTTGAAAACGGCTCTGGATGCACCGTCGGCCGTGCTCCGTCGAGTCGATCCATCACCAATGGGCGGTCAGAACCGCTCAGTTGGCCACTTTGAGCGTCACAGTCGGCCTCGGGGTGGAGCCCTCTTCGTCGCCCGGATCAGTGCGCCTGGCGGCGCCAGGTGGAGGGGCTGACGCCTCGGATGCGCTTGAACGCCACGCTGAAGGCGAAGGGGTCTTCGTAGCCGACTTCGTGGGCAACGGCGGCGACGGTCGTCTCGGTGTCCCGGAGCAGGTCCGCCGCCACGCTCATCCGCCAGCCGGTGAGATAGGTGAGCGGAGGTTCGCCGACCAGTGCGGTGAAGCGGGCTGCGAACGCCGCACGCGACATGCCGACCCGGGTGGCCAGCTCTGCGACCGTCCACCGACGGGCAGGGTCCTCGTGCAGCAGGCGTACCGCCTCGCCGATGGCCGGATCGGACAGCGCCTGGTACCAGGCGGGCGCCGTCTGTGCTCCGGCGCACCAGCTCCGCAACGCCTGCACGAGCACGAGGTCCAGCAGCCGGCCGAGCACGGCGTCCTGACCGGGTTCGTCGTGGGTGGCCTCGGTGGCGAGCAGGTCCAGTGCCGCGCGGGTCGCAGGCCCGGCGGGTACGACCGCCAGCGGTGGCAGCATGCCGAGCAGGCGGTCGCTGACAGCGCCGTGGACGTCGTATGCGCCGCGGAGCATGATCGTGGCCCCGGGCCGACCATCGCCGTATGTACGGGGAGCCAGGTTCCGCTGCATGTCAGGCGTTTCCGCCACCCCGTCGACCCAGTATTTCCTGCGCCCGTGGATCACGGCCTGAGGCGGGGTGCAGGGGTCGTCGGCGATCGTGTACGAGCCGGGGCCTGTGATGAGGGCGATGTCGCCTGCGGTGAGACGGACGGGTGCGGTGCCTGCGTCGTCGATCCGCACCGACGCATGGCCGACGAGCGTGGTCACGACGGTGAGAGGTGGCGGATCGGTGAAGGCCAGCGACCACGGAGGACGCTGGATCAGTTGCCTGACCAACGCATTCCTGGCCCGGGCCCGATGCAGCAGATCACTGAGGACGTCCACGCCGACACGCTAGACGCTCACAAAGGAATCAGCGACGGGCTCCCATGGATCGTCCACGCGGTCCTCAGGTTGGCTGGACGGCATGAAGACCATCCTTGTCCTCGGCGGCACCGGCAAGACCGGCAGCCGCATCGCCCGGCGCCTCGAAGTCGCCGGCCTGCCGGTCCGCACGGCATCCCGAACCGGCGGCGACGCCCGTTTCGACCTGGACGACCCGGCCACCTGGACGCCCGCGCTTCGTGGTGTCACCGCCGCCTACCTCGTGGAGCCCAGCCTGTCAGCGAGCACGGATCACCAGGCGCGCATCCCCCGGTTGGTGACCGAGGCCGTCACCGCCGGTGTGCGCCGCCTGGTGCTGATTTCCGCCCCACGCGCGGGTGAAGACGGACATCCCCTGCACGCCGCCGAGCAGGCCGTGCGCGGCTCCGGCGTCGACTGGACCATCCTGCGCCCCCAGTGGTTCGCGCAGAACTTCAGCGAGGGCCCCTGGCGGACCGGGATCCTCGCCGGGACGCTGGCCCTGCCCACCGGTGAGGGGCGCACACCGTTCGTCGACGCGGAGGACATCGCAGAGGTCGCCGTGGCGGCGCTGACGGAGGACCGCCACGGCGGCCAGGTCTACGACTTGACCGGCCCGCGGCCGATCAGCTTCGGTGAGGCGGCCGGCCTCATCGCCCGGGCCACCGGCCGTACGATCCGCCACGTCGACGTCGATCCAGAGGTCTTCGTCGAGCGACAGGTCGCTGTCGGCGCCTCACCCGACGTCGCCCGATTTCTCACGCGGCTCCTGGTGGCCATCGGCAACGGCTCGGAGGCCGCGATCTCGGACGGCGTGGAACGAGCCCTTGGCCGACCCCCGAGAACTTTCGAGACCTTCGTCACCGAGACCGCCGCCGCGGGCCACTGGAACTGACGTTCCCTCAATGCCGAGCAGGACGGCGTGAGCGCCAAAGTGGCCAACCGAAGCGTTCACAGCCGGAACGACGAGCCATCGCGATCGCCTCGAACGCTCCGTTCTCGGAGTGGAAGCAGACCATCACCGATGCCCGTCTCTGCACGGCGATCGTCGACCGGGTCACGTGCAACGCGCACATCGTCGAGACGGGCACGCAGTCCCACCGGTTCGCGCAGAGCCAGCGGAAACGCCGCCGCCGGCCTGCACCGACAACTGCGGCCGGCCTCCCCTTCGGGACGCCGGCCGCAGCCGCCGCGGGCCCGGCCGCCAAGGCCCAGTACGGGCCGCACCATCGCCCGTTCCCACGATCGGCTGGGGCATGAACGCCCGCCGTAACGCACGCGACTACGAACGCCTTCCCCACACCCCGAATCCCACCTGAACTGATCGCTCATCACCATGATGACCCGGCGCCTGACCCGCAAGAGTCCGCGCACCGACAGCTGGTCGAGGAAGTCTCAGGCTGCTCAGGGGTGATTCCATACGAGCGTATAGCGCCAGAACAGCCGTCGCCGCAGCCGGGCTCCGGGGAGGACGTCTCCGGCTTCACGGACGATGTCGTCGAACGTCATGTCCGCTGAGCGAGTACGGGCCGTCATGGAGACGGGCCGGGGCGAGGGACGGCCTCTGTTCTTCAGCCAGCCCATGGTGGCATTGGCCGGAATGGCAACGGCACCGAGCAGGTGGTCGACAGGGGTCTGGGCGCGAGACAGGCCGACGACCACCAAGGTCCCTCCCGGCGCCAAATGACGGCGGAAACAGGCGAGTGCCTGGGCAAACGGCAGATGGTGGATCGTGGCGACGCACGTAATGACGTCGTAGGAGCCGGCAGGGAACTCGGCTACTGCATCCGCGACGGTGAACGTCACGGGCAGCGCAGCAGGAGTCAGCTCCTGGGCCTGGGCGGTGATCACCGGATCAGAATCGACTGCCCTCACGGCGGCGGCACGTCCGGCCAGCAGCCTTGCGAGCTCACCACTGCCGGATCCGATGTCCAGGGCTTGGTTGAAGCGTCTGGGCAGTTGCCGCAGGATCCAGCGGTGGTAGTGGGCGTTGTGATCCCACGGATAGGCGGCATTGAACCGTTCAAGGGCCCGCAGGACACGAGGCGACAGGATCTTCATCCAGCCAGTCCATCAACTCCCGGCGGCAGGCACACCCTGTTCCGGAACACCGGTCAACCGCTCCCCGGACCGCCGGACTCGGTCCAAAGAGGCGAGTTGAAAAGCACCTTCTGAGCCGGCCCCAACTCCAAGACCGTGAGGAAACGCCACCCGCATGAGACCGAGCCGCTCACCCCCGATCTGAGACAGCGCAAGGAGCGCTGATCAGCGAGCGCAGCCTGGGCCACGAGCTGCGAGACCCTTCACCAGCCTCATACTCCAGCCGTATATGTGGTCTTCATGCGCACGCTCTTGCCCATATGGATCCGGCTCGGGGCTCAGGTTCCGGACGAGGAGATCAGCACGGTCGATAATTGTAGGCACGCCTTACGCTGTCAACGGTTCCTGTCCGCCTGCCAGGTAGCGTCGACGGAGGCGAGCGAAGGCGGTAGGGCTGGGGCGGTGCGGGAAAATCTCCTTGATCCGCTGCGCATTCGCGTGGACTTGCCGCGCTGGTGTCACACTCCACGTCATAGTCGCCGTGGGTGTGAACGAGACCGTACTGGTGCACCGCGAGTCCCGGCGGGCGGTCGCCCCTGGCGGGCTCGCGCCGGGCCAGTTGAGGCGCTTGAGCTCGTGGACGGTGAAGATGACGGAAGTCTCGGGGGCGGCTTCCTTGAACTGGTGGGCCAGCGCGAGCGCCTTCTCCAACTCGGGCCGGACCTTGATGCGGGTGCTGATCTGCTCGTGGAAGATCTTGTGACACTCGGCCCGGCGGAGGGCTTCGAGCTGGCTCGCCAGCTCCTGGCGAGCGGTCGACGTCCGTGCGTACCCGATGCGCACCGGCCGCTCGGTACGCGGTGTCGGGACCACGGCGAGCGCGGGGCCCTGCTTCCACGTCCGGTCGGGGCCGCGGTCGGCGGGCACCGGCACTTCGAGTTCCTCGCGCAGCGCGGGCACGAGGACGAAGCGCGGGGTGTGGTACTTCGCGGCCGTCCTTCCGCCCCGGGTGCGGCAGGCACTCCCGGCCGGCGCGTCACAGTTCGGGCAGTCGTGACGTTCGACGGCTAATGCGGCCTGATGGGCGTCCAGTTCATGACGGCAGCCTCTCAGAAATGCCTTGCACAACACGCCGGTTTCGAGAGGACTTTTGCGAACGGCGACCTGCGGCAACGGATCACACTCCGGGTCTCTCGCAGAACTCTCGCATCTGTTCGTTAGTGAGAACGGGCGCGGTGAGAGGCGGTGCGGGATCAGTCGGTGTCGAGGCCGTCGATCAGGCGGTTGAGGAACCGGGTGAAGGTGGCTTCGGGGGTGAGGGGGCGCCCGGGGGCGGAGAGGGCTTCGGCGAGTTCCGGGTGGTGGCCGTCCGCGGCGACGGCGGCGAGGTAGCGGGCTTCGGCTGCGGCTCGGTCGGGGGACTGCGAGGCTGCGGCCTGCGCGATTTCGTGGGCGACGTGCCCGGCCACGAATGCTGTGAGTTGGGCGAAGATCTCCAGCTTCGCCGTACCGTCCAGTCCGGCGGGCCGCAGGGCGGCGAGCGCGTGTTCCAGGAAGGCCAGGGTGTTGGGTCCGGGGATGCGGCGGGTGGACAGGGCAGCGGGCAGCCAGGGGTGTCGCAGCATGTGAGTGCGCTGGAGGTGGGCGATGACCTTCAGGTCGGCGCGCCAGTCGCCGGTGAGCGTGTTCGTGGTCGGCAGTTCGCCGCTGACGTGGTCGACCATCAGGTTCAGCAGCGTCTCCTTGTCGGGGGCGTAGCTGTAGAGCGACATGACGCCGGCTCCGACCCGTGCGGCGACTTTCCGCATGGTGACCGCTTCGAGCCCCTCGGCGTCCGCCAAGGCAACGGCGGCCGCGGTGATCGCCTCCCGGCTGTAGGCAGGCTTGCGACCTCTGCGGGGCTGGACAGAGGTCAGCCAGAGCTGCTGAGGGTCGACGCCTGGGGCGCCGGCTCCTCCGTCATGGGGCATGGTCCACGCTCCTTCCTTGATCGGCGGCCCTTGCGGTCCTCAGTCAAGCATCCTCTATTCTCGTACATCGTACGGATATCAAGGAGGGGAACGATGACGTCACGCACGCACGGTTCTGCGTCGAGGCCGACCTGGGCACCGCCTTCCGGTAAGCCGCCACTGGCCTCACGGATAATGAGGGCGACCTGGCGCGGCCTCCCGGCCAAACGGCACGATGTCGGGTGGGAGCCGGGGCTGCTGGTGCCGGCCGACGACGGCAGCCCGCTGATCACGGACCATTACTTTCCGCGCGCCGAGGGCGACTTCCCCACCCTCCTGGTGCGCTCGCCGTACGGCAGGGGCCTGCCGTGGTCCCCCATGTACGGCCTGCTCTTCGCCGAACAGGGCTTTCACGTGGTCCTGCAGAGCTGCCGCGGCACCGGCGGTTCCGGGGGTGCGTTCGACCTGTGGCGCAACGAGGCCGCTGACGGCCAGGCCACGGTTTCCTGGCTGCGCGAGCAGCCCTGGTTCAACGGCACACTGGGCACCGTCGGCCCCAGTTATCTGGGCTACGTGCAATGGGCCCTCGCCGTGGACCCGCCACCAGAACTGAAGGCAATGGTGGTGCAGGTGGGCCTGCACGATCCCTACGCTCTGTTCTACGCGCACGGTGCGCTACGCCTGGAGACCGCACTCGCCGTCGGCGTAGGTATGACCTACCAGCACCAGGGCATGGCACCGTTCCTGAGGGCGACACTGCGCCTGCAACGACGCCTGCGTGAGGTCACCACCGCGCAGCCGCTGCGCGGGGCGTACGCATCGGCCCTCGGGGGCGAAGTGCCCTGGCTGGACGACGTGATGACACACCCGGACGCCAAGGACGCGTACTGGCGCGGCGCGTCCCTGGCGCAGG
This sequence comes from Streptomyces sp. NPDC047085, assembly GCF_040643735.1. NCBI lineage: Bacteria > Bacillati > Actinomycetota > Actinomycetes > Kitasatosporales > Streptomycetaceae > Streptomyces > Streptomyces sp. NPDC047085. The sequence continues at coordinate 176,930 of NZ_JBEYUW010000010.1, read as the reverse complement.
TGGCGGAGCGGCTCAGCGTGCCCACGAGCCTGATCACCGGATGGCACGACGCGCTGGCCGACCAGACCTTCGAGCAGTACACCCGGCTACGTCAGGCCGGATGCGAGACCGCCCTGCTTGTCGGCCCCTGGACCCACACCTCCGCCCTGCAACAGGGATGGCCCGAGGTGTTCGCCGAGAGCCTCACCTGGCTGCGCGCTCACCTGTACGCCGACCCCTCCGGCATGCGTCCCACAAGGGTGCGCGTGCACATCGGCGGCGAAAACGCCTGGCGGGACCTCGACGACTGGCCGCCGACCACGGCCGTCGGCCCCTGGTTTCCCACCGCGCAGGGGCATCTCACCCGGCAGGCTCCCACGGACTCCGCACCACTGGCGTCGTTCCGCTACGACCCGGGCGACCCCACCCCGTCCCTCGGCGGCCCTCTGCTCTCCCGTACCGCCGGTCCTCGTGACAACAGCAGCCTGGAGGCACGGGAAGACGTCCTGACGTTCACCGGCCCCCCGCTGACCGAGCCCGTGGACATCCTCGGGCCGGTCTCGGCGCGGTTGAGTATCTCCACGGACACCGGTCATGCCGACGTCTTCACCCGCCTGTGCGACGTGGACCCACAAGGCCGCTCCGTCAACATCTGTGACGGGCTGGGCCGACTGCGGACGGACGGGCAGGAGCTGTCGCAGATCACCGTGCCGATGAGCACGACCGCCCACAGATTTGCCGTCGGTCACCGCATACGCTGGCAGATCAGCGGCGGCGCCCATCCGCGCTACGCCCGCGATCCCGGCACCGGGGAGTCGCCAGTGGACGCCACCACCTTCATACCGGTGCGCATCACGCTCCACACCGACTCGGCGCTGATGCTTGCGATGCACGCCCACAGTTCCGGGCTCAGCCCTGCGGGGAACGGCTGACCAGCCGGACCCGACGGCCCGGCTCACTCCTCGGCGCCGTCTTCGTCGTCCAAGCCGACCGCCTCCGGGTTGCACAAGGCACGCAGGCCGCCGCCGGCCGGGGTGGAGGGGCGGAAGGTCGCGACGAAGTGCTCCAGGTCTGGCTGTGTCACTTTTCGTGGATGTTGTTTCGACGTGAGTCCGGGAGTCACTCGCGACGCGTTCTCATGATCAATGTCGATGAGAAGTGATGTCGGTGCTGCGTGGGGCCGCCGTCAGCGGTGCCGCTTGTGGTGGGCGAGTAGAGCGTGGGGATCGGTGCCGGCGGGAGTGGTCGGTCTGGACAGTGGTGGCAGTCAGGATGGGGAAGGCGTGGACGAGGGCGCGTTCGGCAGGTTACGGCGGGCCGGGCTGAGGCGTGGTCAGTGTTCGGATGCCTCGGACATGAGCGCCTCGGCCGTTTCGGTCCGGGCGTACAGGATGCTGCGGCCGATCCGGGTGGGGCACACCAGGCCCGCGTCCCGGAGCGCGGTGAGGTGCTGTGACGCGCCGCCGACCGTGAGCCCGGTGAGTGCGGCAAGTTGGGTGGTGGTCGCGGGTTCATGGAGCAGGGTGAGCAGGCGCGCCTTGGGTCTGCCGATCACCCGGGCGAGGGCGTGCGAGGGAGCGGCCGGGCGTGACTCCCAGATGGTGCCGGTTCCGCGCGCCGGGTAGCGCAGGAGCGGCTGCCAGGGAGGCGCAGTGAGCAGTGACACGCGAGGCCAGGCGAAGGCGGACGGGGCGAGGACCAGGCCCCGCCCGTCCAACTCGACGGTGCCGGAGCGGTTGCTGCGCAGTCTGACCCCGAGCCTGCCGTCCTCCCAGCGGAGGTTGGGGTCCAGGTCGGAGAAGAGCTGGCGGCTGCCGCCCGTGGACAGCAGATGTGCCCGGTGCCGTACATCGGCTTCGAGTACCGCGCGGATGCGCGGCCAGTACGGTGCCACCGCCAGCTCCCAGTAGGCCTCGATGGTGGTGGCCACTCGTTCGATCGCTGCGACGGGATCCGCGTACCGGGGCAGCCCCAGGACATCGAGGTCGGCCTGGATCCCTTCCACCGGGTGCGTACGCATCGCCGCCAGTTCGAGACGGATGTCCGGGGCCGCGATCACCGGAGCCGGCGCGACGAACGCGGCCACCCTCGGCGTGACAAGTTCGGTGACCGGCCGCAGGTCCAGCCGTGCCCGCGCCAACCGAGGGCGTACGGCCGCGAGCCACGGGTCGTGCAGTGGGTGACCCTCCGGCAGCGTCAGGACACGCAGGCTCGCGATCGCCTCCCACAGCGGCGAGATCGCCAAGCGGGTCAGCGCGAGGTCCTCGGTGGTGAACTCCAGCTCAAGCATCCGCTGAGTTTAGGCATTTCTGAACTCATGGCGAGCCGTGCCATACGTCCGCGAGCCTCGGCGCCATGACTCGCGCACTCGTCACACCCGCACCACTAGCCACCGTGGACCGGCGGCACCGCAGCGTGCTCACCGACCGTGACTTCCGGCTTCTGTACACGGCCGACGCGGCCGGCAGGCTCGGCGCACAGGTCAGCTTCCTGGCGCTCCCCGTCCTCGCGCAGACCGTGCTCCACGCAGGGCTGGGACAAGTCGGCTTGCTGTCCGCGCTCGGCACCGCGGCCTTTCTGCTCATCGGCCTGCCCGCGGGGGCATGGGTGGACCGCATGCCCAAACGGACCGTGCTCGTCGCGGCCAATCTGAGCAGGGTCGCACTGACCGGCTCGATCCCCGTGGCCTGGGTCTGCGGAGTACTCACGCTTCCTCAGATGTACGTGGTCGTGTTCCTCACCGGGGTGGCGACAGTCTTCTTCGACGTCGCACATCTGTCGTACGTCCCCCACCTCGTCGGCGCGGACCGGCTCGTCGCCGCCAACTCCACCCTCACTGGGCTGAATCAGGCCGCGGATGTCTCCGGACGCGGCATTGGCGGCCTGGTGGTGCAGTTCGTCGGGCCGGCGGCAGCGATCGTCGCCGACGCGCTCGGCTTTCTGTGGTCGGCCTGGTGCATCGCGCGGATCCGGGCCGCCGAGCCAAGCCCGCAACATACAGCCACGGCCACACCCCGGCTCTGGCGGGATACAGCCGCCGGGCTGCGCTTCGTGCTCGGCCATCCGATGTTGCGAGCACTCGCTGTCAAGGGGGTTGTGACCAACCTGGCGATCCAGCTGTGCCAGGTGTCGTTCGTGGTGCTGTTCACCGAGAAACTGCACCTGTCGGCCGGAATGTTGGGGCTGGTGCTGTCGACCGGTGGTATCGGCGGTTTCCTCGGCGCGATGGTCGCGCCCGCCGTCGGCCGGCGCCTCGGGCACGGCCGGGCCTTGTGGATCGTCGGCGCGGTAACGGGTCCCTTCGCTCTGCTCACCGCTCTCATGGCCCCGGGGCCCCTGCTGTGGGTGGGCGCGGCCGGCTGGATGGTCACCATCGTTCAGACCGGCCTGGCCAACGTCCTCGCGGTCAGCACCCGCCAAACGGTGACCCCTGCGGCGATGCTGGGTCGGATGAACGCCACCTTGCGCTTCCTGCTCACCGGGGCTCTCTCCGTCGGCGCCCTGCTGGCCGGGCTGATCGGCACCTGCTTCGGGGTCCGCGCCGCGATCTGGACCGGCGCTGTCCTGCTCGCCATCAACTGGCTCGTCGTGTTCTGCTCACCGCTGCGGAACGTACGTCACCTGAACGAACTCCGCGGCTGAGCGCGACATCCCCGCCGGGCCTCCTGTGGCCGAAGCACACTCCACCATCCCACCGCGAGCCCCTGGGTGACGTCAAAACAATCCAATGTTGCAAGCTCGGTCGGAAGGTGACTCCCCCACTCACCTCGAAACGACTCCCGCCCTCAGAGTTGTGACACCTCGCGAGACACCTGGTGCGTACCGACAGCCAAAAGATGTCCACTGCACCTGGCCCCGAACGAGCTCCGCCGACCCGGCCGACACAGTCGTCCTGGACGCCACCGTGCCGGGGTCCTGCCCTTGCCTGCGGTGTCCGACCCCGGAGGGCGAGCCGGATGAACAGCCCGCCAGCAACAGGCGCACAGCACCGATGACAGTGCCCTGCCCCCCGTTACCTCTCCGGACCCGGTGACACCACCCCGGGACGCGGCCGGGGCCGCGTACGCCTACGCCGAACTCCTGAACAGCCAGAGGCAGATACTGGGCCCGGACCACACCGACACCCTCACCACCCTGCGCAACATGACCTATTGGTGGAGGAAGGCCTGGGGCGCCGCTGCCGATGCCGGGCAGTGATCCCCGGTACCGGTCTCTGGTGCGGCATCACCTTCCCCCGGCCGGCACCGACACATGACCCTGGCCATGGCTGCCCCACGCCAGCCTGACCGTCCTACGAGTCTGCGAGCTGTGAGCTCAGCGCGTGAGCACGCACCCAAGCGCGACGCCGAGGAAGATCATGGCTCCGGCGAACAGGCCGACGATCGGAGACAGGCGGTACTTCCGGGTGAATACCCTTGCGCTTTCCGGCCTTTCGGGCAGGTGGACGACCGGTACATGGGTTCCGAGGGCCAGTCCCGTCCCTGTCGCGGCGGGCCGGAACCTGACGGGTCGGCCCTGCCGGTCGGTGAACTCGATGACGGGCGTCGAATAATCGTCCCCGGGCGCGTGCTCCTGGTCCACCACCACCCCCTCGGCGTGCAGCCCGTAGTGGCTCAGCCGCATCTGCAGCCGTGCCTCCCGGGCACCGGCCCACAGACTCACCAGGCCCGCCAATACGGCGAGCCCGATACCGATCGTTTCACCCGTCATCCGTTCCCTGCTCTTCCTCGCACAGCGCCCGCCCGGCACGGGCCGCGCATCAGGAGGACGCGGCACGCAGCCCGATGGTTCACGAAGGTGCGCGGGCAACCGGCTCCTCAGGCTTACGTGGTCGTGGCGGGGCCACGAAGGGCCGGTATTCAGTGAGGTCAACTGACCAGGCAGGGCAGGCTCGCTGACCCATCGGACACCCCCTGGTCCTGAGCATCCCGTGCGACAGCGGTCCGCGCGGGGTGACCGTGCCCAACATGTACACCCGTTGCGATCCGCCGAAGCCGGGCATGCGATCGACGTCTACTTCGCGCCGGGCGCGCTCGCAGACCGCGCGGACAGACGCGATCAGCTTATTGACCTGCTTCCTCGCAGGGATGTAGCCGGTGATGACCACGGGGTTGTCCGGGTCGTCGTCCAGGCCGACGAAGCCGAGGTCACCGATGGCACCCAGCTCGACGGCCCGCAGGCGCTCGACGAGCTTGTTGTAACGGGCGGTCGGTGAGGGCGAGGAAGAGCAGGCCGTGGGCCTTGTGTTTCCCGCTGTAGTTGCGGCGGTTGTCCGCTCGTGTGCGCTTGACCATGACCGGCGTAGCCGCCCGTCGCACCACGTCCATGATCCGCTGGTAGTCCACAGGCAGTCCCGTCTCGTCGGTGTCGCGTTCGCGCTGCAGCACCGCGCGGCCCGCGACCTGGCCGGCACCCCCAGGCGTCGTCCTCGTTTCGGCGTGCAACTGCTCGACCAGCCGACGTGCGACCCGCTCGGCGACGGTGAGTTCCTCGAGCTCGTCGCGCACCTCTTGAAGCTGCTGGCTCAACTTCTCTGCCTGCAGCTCCAGTTCGGCCTTGCGGGCCGTGATCAGTCCATGAAGGTCCGGTTCTGTATACCTGGCCACCTGACGCACCTCCCGCCCGGATCGTACGGATAGGTACCTTGCTCACGTCGGGGAATCCGTGGACCTCTGATCACCTGAACGGCAGACGGTGCGGGAGTTCAGTGCGGCGTTCGCCGGACTTGAGCAGTGGTTGGAAGACTGGGCGTACCGGAGGGTCAGAAGTTCCTGATCAGCCCGGGCGGCGAGTACGACATCCTGTTGAGACGTGGCCGGGCCGGCCCGGAGTATCTGCTCCGGGCCGGCCCGCCCACTCACTATCAGTTTGCGGCGGGGACGGGGTCGTAGGTTGGTGCGGGTGTCTCCTTCGGACCGGGCTCGGCTGTCACCGCGGAGGGAGCGGGGGTGGGGGCGTAGGGGATCTCTCCGCGCAGGACGGCCTTGGCGCGGTCCTCGTCGAGCTCACCCTCCCAGCGGGCGACGGCCAGGGTGGCGACGCCGTTGCCGACCAGGCTGGTCAGGGCGCGGGCTTCGGACATGAACCGGTCGATGCCGAAGATCAGTGCGAGGGCGGCGGGCGGGACGTGCGGGACGGCGCTGAGGGTGGCGGCCAGGGCGATGAAGCCGGAGCCGGTGACACCTGCGGCGCCCTTGGAGGTGAGCAGCATGACGGCGAGCATGGCCAGTTGCTGGGTGAGGCTGAGGTGGATGCCGAGGGCCTGGGCGAGGAAGACCGAGCCCATGGTCAGGTAGATGGCGGTGCCGTCGAGATTGAAGGAGTACCCGGCGGGCAGCGTGATGCCGACGACCGGTTTCGAGGCGCCCGCGTGCTGGAGCTTGGCCATCATGCGCGGCAGGACGGGCTCGGTGGAGGAGGTGCCCAGGACGATCAGCAGCTCTTCCTTGATGTAGCGCAGGAAGGGCAGCAGCCGCAGTCCGTTCAGGCGCATCACGGCCCCGAGGACGACCAGGACGAAGAAGAGGGCGGTCAGCCAGAACGAGCCGACCAGCAGGCCCAGGTGGCGCAGGGTGCCCAGGCCGTAGTTGCCGATGGTGAAGGCCATCGAGCCGAACGCGCCGATCGGCGCCAGCCGCATGATCCACCGGATGAGCGTGAACAGGACCGTGGAGAACTTCTCGACGCCCCTGGCGATGCCCAGGCCGGCTTCTCCGCTGGCGTGCAGGCCGAATCCGAACAGCACCGACACCAGCAGCACCGGCAGGATCTCGTTGCCGGTCAGGGCGCTGACCAGGGTGGCCGGGATGATGGCGAGGGCGAACTCGGCGAAGCCCTCTTGGGCCGTGGTCGCCTCCGGCGGCAGGCCCTTGGCGGACAGGGTCGAGAGGTCGACGTGCAGACCGCTGCCCGGCTTGACGACGTTGACGACGATCAGGCCGATCACCATGGCCACGGTGGTCAGCACCTCGAAGTAGACCAGAGCCTTCAGGCTCACGCGGCCGACCGCGCGGGCGTTGCCCATGGAGGCGATGCCGTGGACGACCGTGCAGAAGATGATCGGAGCGATGAACATCTTCACCAGCGCGATGAAGCCGTCGCCGAGCGGCTTGAGGTCAGCGCCGACGGACGGCCACAGCCCGCCCACGGCGGCGCCGAGGAGGACGGCGATCAGGCACTGGATGTAGAGGTGGGACAGCATCCGGCGGATGCGGCCCGGTGGTGCGGTGACGGTACCCGGGGCGGCGTCGTTGCGGCTCATGCGGGGCGTCCTTCCAGGACGGGAACGAGGAGTTCGGCTCGGGCGATACGCCGGGCGGCGCGGTGCAGCAGCACCGTGGGGGACGCGCCGTCCGGTGCGGGGACGGCTTGGGTGGTGATCACGCCGGCGGGGGTGCCCAGGCGCAGCGTGCCGTCGGCGGTCTGCCGGGCGACGCGGTGGGCGAGGGTGCCGGGGGTGGCGGCGGCCGTGGCCATGGCCACGGCGGAGGTCAGGCCGATCGCCGGGTGCGGGGCGTGCATGGAGACCATGCGCACGGCCAGGTCGTACTCGTCCTGGTTGACGAGTATGCCCTGGGCGGTGCGATAGGGGGCAGGCCGGGCGACGATGCCCGCTTTCGGCACCGCGTGGCTGACCGGATCGCCCTCTCGGGCCAGGCCCATGGCCAGCGCTGCCTGGCGGCGCAGCAGGGTCAGCGCGGGTACTGCGGCGGCGAACGCGGTGAGGGATTCCGTGCCGTCGAGGCCGAACGCTTTGGCCTCGAACAGCGCGGCCGGCGCGCCGGCGTCCACCAGGGATGCCTCGACGGGACCGTCCGGGCCGGTCAGCTCGTCCAGCGTCCGGCCGGTCGGCAGTGCGAGGCCGGTCGTCGAGCCCGCCGGGTCCTGAAACCCGAGCAGGACCGGCACGCCCCGTGCCGAGGTACCCGGCACCACGGCCGTGCCCTCCTCCGGGGCCACGCCCGCGGGGGTGGGGATCGTGCCGGTGAGGCGGGCCCCGGTGTTGACGTTGAGCATACGGACGGTGGTGGTGTCCGACGTGATCGGCACGAGATCGTGGTGGACGGCGTACAGGGCCACGGCGGTGGCGCAGTTGCCGCAGTTGCTTGCCCACTCCACGCGCTCGTCGCCGATCCCGACCTGCGCGAAGGCGTACTCGACGTCCACGCCGGCCTGGGTCGACGCCTGTACGACGGCGGCCTTGGAGGTGGTGGAGGAGGCGCCGCCCACCCCGTCGATCTGGCGGGGGTCGGCGGCGTTGAAGGCGGCGAGCAGGAGGGTATCGACGTCCACGCCCGTGGCGGCCACGTCGCGGTGGTCGAAGATCCAGCACTTGCTGGTTCCTCCGCGGATCATCTCGCCCTGCAGACGCAGCACAACTGACTCCTCACAGACATGAAAGGGGAAGCCCACCGGCGGTCTCGCCGTGCGTGGTGTCCTCCACGGTGGGTTACGGCAGCGTGAAGTACAATCTCGGAAATCTGTATGGCTATTAAGCTGAACTAAACGCTGGAGGTGGCGGCATGCTCGACGTCCGGCGCATCCTGCTGTTCACGGAGGTCGCCCGGCGCGGCTCGGTGACAGCGACGGCCCGCGCCCTCAACTACACACCGTCAGCGGTATCGCAGCAGATCAGCCGCCTGGAAACGGAGGCAGGACAGCCCCTGCTGGAACGCCACGCCCGGGGTGTCACCCTCACCGACGCCGGACGGGCGCTGGCCGAACGAGGGCAACGGATCGAACGCGAACTGCAGGCCGCGGAAAACGAACTCGCCGACTACGCCGGTCTGCGCGCGGGAACCCTGCGCATCGGCACCTTCCCCACCGTCGGCGCCTCGCTCCTCCCCCAGGCCGTGATCGCCTTCCGGGACGCCCACCCCGACGTACGGCTGACCGTCCGCAGCGCCCGCATCGCCGGACTCTGGACCATGCTGGAGAACCGGGAGATCGAAATGTCGCTGATGTGGGACTACGACTGGAGCCGAATCGACCGGGACGACATCGTCGTCACCCCACTCCTCGACGACCCGCCGGCCCTTCTCGTCAGCGACCACCATCCACTCGCCGGCCGTGACGCCGCCTCACTCGCCGACTTCGCAGACGACCCCTGGATCACCCGCGCCGACCATCACCCGGTGGCCGAAGCCCTCGTCCGCGGCTGCCGCGCCGTCGGCTTCGAGCCCCACATCGCCTACGAGGCCCACGACTACCAGGAAGCCCAGGCCATGGTCGCCGCCGGCATCGGCGTCGCCCTCGCCCCCACCCTGGCCCTGGAGGGCATCCGACCCGGCGTCAACGTCCTGCCCCTCCAGCCACCGGCCCCCGTCCGCCGCATCCTCCTGGTCCGCATGGCCGACCACTCGCTCACCCCCGCCGCCCTGACCTTCGCCGGACTCCTCCGCGACGCCGCTGCGGCCCGAACCCTCTGACACCGAACCACGCCCACCGGTCATGGAACCGTCGCGCTCACCGCGGGGAACCCAGGCCCCCGCACTTCGGTGTTGGACGTGGGCAACGGACGGCGCCAAGCAACCCTGGCCGTGCGTGGGGTTCGTGATCCGGAAGGAGCACGGGTCCGGGGTCAGAGTGGCGAGCGTCGGCTCCGGCAGTGACCAGGCCGAGGGCATGGTCGATGTCTTCCGCTGCGCACCTGAAGAACTGGCGCATCCTCACCAAGCTCCGCCTGCACGTCCGTCACGCCACCACGCTCCTGCCCGCCCTGCTCGTATTGACCAACATCGAGATCGCGCGCCGACAGACGATCTTGACGCCAGACAATCACTCCCGACCAGCACGAGTACACAACCCACCACACACACCAGCCCCGTGACCAGCGAATTCAAGATGGTAGATCCTCATTGAATTCGTGATGTGCATTGCGGGGCCAAGCGGCGTCACTCAGCTCTGGGGGGTCGGATGCCATTCGCGGGTCATGTCCCCTCATCCCGGCCGGCCGTGGGAGCCCGCCTCGAGGTTTGCGCGGAGGGTGGCCAGGGTCGAGGCGATGCGGGCCAGGTCGTCGGGGGGAACCGCCGCGGTCAGTGAGATGAGCTCGCTTTCGACAATGGGGCGGGAAGCGGACAACTGCTTCTCACCCGCGGATGTCAGGCGGAGGACGGACGAGCGGCGGTCCTGGGGGTGCGCGACCCGCAGGCACCAGCCCGCAGCCACCAGCCGGTCGACCGCCTTGCTGACGGCCCCCACGGTGATCGCCAGTTCACCGACGATGTCGAGCACGCGGCACCCCGGCACGCGGTCGATGATCTCCAAGAGCTCGAACTGTCCCAGCCCCAGCCCTTGTTCGGCGCGCAACCGGGCGCTCACCGCGTTGTAGAGCCGGGTCTCGACGCGGACCAGATCAGTGAAGATCGGAGTGATGTGGCTCACATTGGCCTTCCAGTAGATTCCTGGGAATCATCTTCCTTGGAATCCGGTTGGGGTCAGGCAGGTGGATTCCAAGGAATCCATCCTCGCACCCCGACCCATGGAGGCCCCGCATGTCCCGACAGCAGCGCGACGCCCTGGACGCCGTACTCCGTTCCGCCCCTCGCAGCACGATGCGGCCCACTCCCGAGGAGCAGCGCAGCGGTTTCGCCGCGGCTGTCACCCGCCCCGCACCGGAGGGCGTGGTCACCCGCAGGACCGTCCTGGGCGGGCGGCCGACCCTGGAGCTGGAGCCGGCCGAAGCCTCCGGCCGCGGCCGACTGCTGTACCTGCACGGCGGCGGCTACGTCATCGGCTCACCGGACACCCACGCAGGGCTGGTCGGTGAACTGGCCCGCCGCGCCGGGCTGCGCGCGACGTCGGTGGATTACCGGCTGGCGCCCGAGCACCCTTTTCCCGCGGCTGTCGACGACGGGCTCGCGGCCTACCGCGAGCTGATGGCGTCGGGCACCGACCCACGGGACCTCGTCATGGCCGGTGACTCCGCCGGTGGCGGATTGAGCATCGCCACGCTGCTCGCCGCCCGGGAGGCCGGGCTGCCGCAACCAGCCGCCGTGGTCGTCTTCTCCCCCTGGGCCGACCTCACCCTCACTGGGGGAAGCATCCGCTCCAAGGAGAGCGCCGACCCCATTTTCACGGAGGCCGACATGCACGCCTACGCCGATCTCTACGTCGGCGCAGGCGACAGGGCGCATCCCCTGGCCAGCCCGGTGTTCGCCGACCTCACCGGACTGCCCCCACTCCTCGTGCAGGTCGGGGCGAACGAGGTGCTCCTCGACGACGCGGTCCGGCTGGCCGGCCGCGCGGGCGCCGACGGCGTCGAGGTCACGCTCGAAGTCGGCCCCGGCCTCCCCCACGTCTTCCAACACCACTACGGCCGCCTCGACGAGGCGGACGCCGCACTCGACCGCGCCGCCCGCTTCCTCACCGCCCACCTGAGCGCCGGGCGCCCGGGCGCCGACCAACTCGAACCGGTCCACTGACACCGACCCCGGCGGCCTCCACGTGATCTCGGCGACGGCCGCAGAAGCACCATCGCCGACATCACGGGTTCAACTGATCTGCACGAGGTGTTGGACCTCTGCCGCGCCCAGGGGATGACACACGTGGTGCTGGACGGCAGGCTGATCGCCAGCGACCGGCTGGCCGGGGTCCGGGAGAACGCAACGACCTGTGGTTCTCCCAGAAGCACAAGAGCTTCGGCGGCAACATTCAGTTCCTGACCGCGCCGGACGGCACCTCGTTTCAGGGTGCCCCTTGCTTCTCGCTGGACTCGACAACCGCAAGCTGCCAAGAGGCCCTTCCTCTATGCCCCACCAGCCACCAAGTCACCCGATCCAGCACCCTGTTCGAAGCCGATCGACGACACGGACGGATAGAGAACAGCCAGTCAGAGAAGCCCGCAGGTGGAGTGGCGCTGCGCTGGAGCTGTGGCAGGACACTGCCCCGGGACAACGGATTGGCGTGGCCAAGTGGTCCGCACACGGGAGGAAGAGTCCGATGCGTGAGGGTTGACTGGTCTGTCTCGTGGATCCAAAATTTCCGCTATCGCAGGGGCGGGCTGATGCGGGGGCGATCCACGCGTGCGGATCATCAGCTGGAATCTACTCAACGGCGGCCAGGACAACGGCGGTTGTCATCGATTGGACCGTGCCGTCGAAATCGTGCGGGCCTGCGAAGCCGACCTCGTCTTCTTCCAGGAAGCCCGCAACTTCGACGCGCACGACCAGCGCCTACTCAAAGACGTGGGGCAGCGGCTGCGACTAGCCGGATTCCTGTCCACCGCGGACAGCGGCTACCACGTTGCCGCATTCGCACGGCATGAACTCGCCGCCACCTGCACACGTTTCGGCCGCCCGGACTTCTTCCACGCCCTCATCAGTCTTCGGATCGCTCTTGCGAACGGCGGCGTCCTGCACACCCTCGGCGCACACTGGTGTCCGGACTCCCCGGACGTCCGCCTCACCGAAGCGGTCAATCTGCTGAAACTGGTACGTGACGACGAGCAGACCCTGGTCATCGGCGACCTCAACTCCCCCGACCCGCACGCTGATCACACCTTGGCGGTGGCGGACATGCGGCCCCGGGTCAGGGCACGCTACCTTGCGTCGGACGGCAGCGGGACCGTGGATGCGCGGGCCCTCGAACGACTGGAGTCCGCCGGGCTGGTGGATGTGGGGCGGCTCCGGGGATCGACCGGACACACCTTGCCGACCCCGCTACCGGTCCCAGGAGCCGCCTTCCCACAGCTGCGGCTCGACTACTTCTACGCGACAGCCCGCCTGGCAGCCGGCATCACCGACTACCGGGTGCTCAGGAACGCCGAAACCGACGAGATATCCGACCACTACCCCGTCGTGGTGGACTTGGACGTCAGCCGGATCGGCCTGACAACCGCCGAGTCGCCATGACAAGTACCGCAGAACGTTCCAGGCTGGAGAACCACAGAGTACGGCGTCTGCTGCTCGGCTGCCTCGCCCTGCCCCCGGTCGCCTCGGTGGTCGCCTCGGCGGTCGGAGCCCTGAGTCTGTCCGCCAGCCTGGCCGTGATGGTCGGCGCCGACCTGACCCTGCTCACCATGCTGCTGGAGATCACGCTGCAGGGCCGAGCCGAACGGCGTTCCGAGGTCACCGCCTGCAAGAACGACGACGAGGCCGTGCCGTACCTGATCGCCCATGTCGTACAAGAGCGTCCCCGCACGGTGGACCTGCTGGAATACAGCGCATTCGGCGCACTGCCGCTGCTGGCGAAACTCGGTGAGGAGGGCTGTACGCGCCGGATACGGCTCCTCGTCGCGCACCCGTCCGCCGCGATCAGCGACTACCAGCGCGACTACCGGCTCGCGGAGGGACTGCGCGCGCTGGCGTACCGTATCCCGACCGAGCGCGCTCGCGGCGTCGGACTGCAGATCAAGTGCTATTCCGAGACGGCGTCGCTGAGGGGGAGGCTGCTGGCCGACAAGGTACTGGCGGTCGGCTGGTACTCGTACGACGACCGCGGGCTCGCCGACCCCGGGGGCCGACCACTGTCCGGAGCGTCCAACTCGCTGGTCATCGCGACGGCGGGCAGCGCCGAGGGCCAACACCTGGTGAACCTCTACACGCGCGTGTTCGAGAACCTGTGGCGGGACGCCACGGAGCCCGATGAGGCGTGGGAACCGTATCGCAGCGCGCTGCCGCACCTGCCGAGCCCGGACTGGCTGACCGCGGTGCGGTCCGATGGATGACCCGATGGCCGAGACACCCGCGCCCGATCGCGGGGCACGACCGCACGCGGGCCCGGACGCGTCGTCGGGAGTCCTCATCGCTGAGGGAAGCGAGGCGCAGGTGTTCGCTCTTGACGCGCACAGCGTCTTCCGAGTGAGCCGTCGTGGGGGCGGCGGTGACGACCGGGGGCTCAAGGCCCATGTCGCGGCATGGGAGCGCGGGGCCCCCGTACCCCGACCGTACGGAGCGGCCCGCGTGGCCGGTCGCCCCGGGCTCGTGATGGAGCGGCTGGACCCCTCCCATCTGCTGCTCACCCTGAGCGCGAACCCATGGACCGTGATGTGGGCCGGCCGCGTCATGGGAGCCGTCCACGCGGCGCTCCACGACGTGGCGGCTCCCGCGTCCCTGCCCACGATGCACGAGGTCGTGCTCTCCCGGATCGCCTGTCGTCGCCTGCCCCGGCACCTCCGGCACCACCTGGAACAGCTTGTACGAACCTTGCCCACCGGGCGTCGGCTGCTGCACGGTGACCTCAACCCGGCCAACCTTCTGCGGCGTCCCGCCACCGGCGAGTGGCTGGCCGTCGACTGGTCCGGCGCGGCGCGCGGCAGTCCCGCCGCCGATGTCGCGATCACCCTCGTCACGATCGCCCGCGGCGCCGTACCCGCGGCAACCCCTCGCTGGGCCTGCGTAGCGGCTCCGGCGGGGCGTCGGATGCTGACCCGGGCCTACCTCGACTCCTACCGTGCGCACCGCGCCGTCGACCTGGATGCCGTCCGGCGATGGGCGTCGGTGTGGCAGATACTCCGGCGCACCGCCCTGGACGGGAACAGAGAGGTCATATGCGCTCCACACCGGAATCCGGACGGGGCCACCACGATCCAGACGAGAACGGAGTCGGGCGGGTTCCCGTCGGCGGCGGGGTGCTGCTGCGCCTCGCACGACTCGTACCGGCGCGCTTGGCCTTGGGCCTCGTCGGTCCCCGCTTCGGTGACACCCGCGGAGCCGCCCTGGCGCGACGGGTGCTGGGGCCGCTCCGCCGACGCGACGTGATCATCCCCTTCGGTCTCTGCTCGGGCACGCCGTTCAACGCCGGTGGCTCGGCGCCGAGTTTCGCCCTGGGCACCAGTGAACCGCATGTCCAGGCGGCCTTGCGCGACCTGCTCCTGCCCGGTCACGTGTTCTACGACATAGGGGCCAACGTCGGCTTCCACACGGTGCTCGGAGCTCGACGCGTCGGATCACAGGGCCGCGTCTACTCCTTCGAGCCGCTGCCGGGAAACGTGCAGGCGCTCCGCCACAACTTGTGCCTCTCCGGTTCGCTCAACGTGTCGGTGCTGCCCTGCGCCGTTGCCGACCGTCCTGGCACGGCCATGCTGACCCCGGGTCGCGAGCCCTTCTGGGCGCGGCTCAGCACACTGCCACCGCCGCCCGGGGCCCGCGCGGTGATCTCCGTCCGCTGCTGGTCCATCGACGAACTGGTCCGTCGGGGACAGATCGAGTTACCGCACGTCGTGAAGATCGACGTGGAGGGCGCGGAGCTGGAGGTCCTCCACGGCATGGCCGACACGTTGCACGAGGCCCGGCCGACGATCGTCTGCGAGATCCATGACTCGGGGCAAGAGACACGAGGCTTCCTCACGTCGGCGGGTTACACCGTGCAGCCGCTCCCGAGCCGCTCCCGCTCCCGCCGCGCTGGCTCCCGCCACATCATCGCCGTCTCGACGAAGGCCTCCTGACGGTCACTGTGACCCTGCGAGGTGTGCGGTGCGTCCGGCTGGCTCCTCATACCGGACCGGGCGGACTCATGAAGGAAGGGGTACGCATGGGTTGCGGATCTGCGACGGCCCGGTCGGAGGGGGCAATTCCGTACGACCCTATGGACATGCCCGGACTTGCCGACAAGCAGCCCTCCGACACCAAGGATCCGTTCACCGCAGGCTGTCTCCTGCTGCTCGTGCTGGTGGCGGACGTGGCGTCCGGTCTGCTTGTCGTCATCGTGCTCGCGGTACGAGGGCTGGGTCGGATGGACACCGGTCTGGCGCAGACCGCGGCCAACCCACCGTCCGCAGACTGGACACCACTGCTGTGGCTCGGGGCTCTGGCCTTGGCGATGGGCGTGACGGGCGTCGTTCTGCTCCGGCTCGGACACCGATTCATCGGCGCGGTCCAGCTGGCACTCTGCCTCCTCCTGACATGCTGCGCGCCGGCTACCTGGCCCTGAGTCAGGAGTGATCAGCAGTGCACCCTCATCATCACAAGATCCACGACAGCCGAATTGTGTGACCGTCGACAGTGCATCAGCCGCCGTCCAGCAGTTGTCGCAGCTGATCGAGCATGTTCCTCGCAAGGTTTATGTGCCGGTGGCCGGGCTCGAGAACACGCTGTGCGTCATCGACGATCTGTGTGATCTCTCCATACGCCTGAGTGCTGTGCTCTTCGGCGATCAAGGCTTGGCACCGCTGCAGGCGCGTATGTATGACGTGCGGGTGGTCGGGGCCGAGAACGCGGCTGCGATCGGTCACAAGCTGCGTGAAAGCCGCAGTCGCTTCAGCCGTCCGGCCGGCTCGGGCAGCAAAGGATGCCCGGGTGCTGAGAATGGCGAGCAAGTGCGGATCAGTGGACTCGAGGCATCGCTGAGCGTCCTTGAGGAGTTGTTCCAGGTCCCGTTCCGCTTCGGCGAGATTCCCGCAAAGACTCGAGAACCAGATCAGACTTCGCCGGGTCGCGAGGACTTGTGGGTGGTCAGGACCCTCAATGCGTGATCGGTCCTCCAGGAGTGCACGCAGCTGCCCGACCGCTGCGTGGGTCTCGCCTGCTTCCCCGGCGAAGTAGGCCTGCTGATGCCTGGCGGCGAGCGTGTCCGCATGCGTCGGCCCCAGGGACGCGGTCGCATCGATCACCAATTCACCGAATGCGGCTGTAGCTGTATGTGCATCGCCGGCCTCCCCGGTGAAGAATGCCCATTGATGCCGGGCGGCCAGCGTGTCCGGATGACGCGGGCCGAGGTCTGCCTGTCGGCGTCCGACGACGTCCTCCAGATTTCTCACCGCTTGTCGGGGCCAGCCACGATCCCCGATCGCGATGGCCAGCAAGAAGTCCGCGCCGGCCACGCCGCCCGCCCAGGCCACTTCGAGCGCCGCAGCAGCGCGTGTCAGATGATTCGCCTGATGGGCGACCAGCCCCATGTCGTAAGCGTCGGCGGACTGGACACGGGACAGCAGCGCCTCCCATAGATGGTCGGGCACTGGAGGCAATCCAGGTGCATTCAGCAAGTAATCGAATGCCGTGTAGCCGTCGCTGTAGTTCCCGACGAGAAGGCCGCTTGTCGCAGATCTGGACCGCCGCGCGCAGCGAGATAGGGGAGGGAGAGCTCTTGGAGCCACTGTCGGCTCACCGGCCGTCGCAACCCCGACCGACGGCAGTCGACAGCCGCTGCCACGACAGCCGCACCCCGCGGGTTGGCGCCGGGCGCCCAAGCGTTTTCCCAGGCAGCAAGCAGCTCAGGACCCGCTGCGACGACTTCTGCAAGTCCGAACCGCTCGCAGCTGTCCAAGGCGAATCTGATCCGCGGATCCGTCTGATGCGCGCGAGCACGTTGCTGCTCCGCCATCGACCAGTGGCGCGCCAGGCGAACCGTGCGCGCCAGGTGCAGCACTTCCCGCTGAACCCGCCATGCGTCTCGGTCGGAGCCGGTAAGTCTGCTCTCCTCTCGGGCGTCGTAGCGGCGATACTCCTGCGATCTCATCGTCGCCAGCACCACGATGCGACCGGCCCGGTCCTGAAACAGTCCGGTCAACATGGAGGTCGTCACACCGTCGGCACCCAGATAGTTCTCAAGATCGTCCAACCACAGAACAGCCCGTCTTTTACGCCGAGCCATCTCGAGGGCACCCGCGAGAGCAGCTCTGCTCAAGGGACGTATGAAGGCATGCCGCGGAAAGAGATCCCGGGCAACCTCGTAGGCCAAACGTGTCTTGCCGGCCGTCGACTCACCCACGATGAGAACGAAGCCGCCCTGCAGCAGTGCGTGGCGTAACAACGGCTCGGCATCACGCTCCACATAGGGGGGTGCCTGTTGACCATGATGGCCGTCCGCAGGGTGCACGCCTGCCAGTTCAGGACGATCCAGTTGATTGATTCTGGGGATGCGCCCGGACGCGGTCCGTAAGAGAGCCGCCGCAGCGTTCGAAGCGGACCGCTGCGGTCGCAGGTAGTCGGCGACCAGACCGTAGACGGCTGTCACGGCGGCGCCGATACCGGTGGCCAGCGGGCCAGTTGTCCAGGTGGCAGCGAGCGCCAGCGCGCAAGCCCCCACCCCCACTGCGGTCAAATACCTCAACCAGCCCCGAGTCCGACCGGCCTGTTGCTGACGATATGTTGACACGCCGCCCCCAGTGCGTGATGTGGCTCTCCATTCTCATCACCGCATCGCCCATGTCGAGGGCCTGCCCTGGAGCCGTGCCTGGAATGCGCCTTGCCACGTAACCTCGGCAGCGGCGGGGGCCGGGCCGGCCGAGGTGGAGCGGTGGATGGCGCTGCGGCAGTCCACCAGCACGATCTACGGCGAGGCCAACGAGCGCAAGCTCGGGCTCAACCTCGGCGACCGCGACCTCCCCGACCCCATGGGCAAGGACCAAGAGGCGTTCACTGCCTGCGCCGTCCTCATCGAGGCGGGGACGGCTCCCCACGTCGACCAGCAGTGACCGGCTGCCCGGACGCGGCAGACAGGATCTCGTCCACCAGCCTGTCGGCCGCATCCGGACGGCCGTACGCCCGGGCCCGCTCCGCCATGCCCCACCGAAGGTGGGCATCGGTAAGGAGCGGGCCCAACGCGTTGCGCACCTGGTCCGCCGTCACATCACCTTCGAGCGCGACCGCGGCCCCGGCCTCCTGCAGGTGCCGCGCGTTGTGTGCCTGCTCGTTGCCCGCCGACGACGCCAGGGGTACGAACACCGCGGGCTTGCCCAGCGCGGTCAGCTCCGCCAGCGTCCCCGCACCGCTGCGGGAGATCACCACATCGGCGAGGGCCAGCACGTCCGGCAGCTCCGGACCGACGAACCCGGCCAGGTAGTACCGGCCCGCGAGCTCGGAGGGCAGCCCAGCCGCCCGCGTCTGCAGGCTCTCGACGTTGGCGGGGCCGCACTGGTGCACCACGTTCGCCTGCTGCAGCAACCACGGCAGCACCTCGCCGACCAGATCGTTGATCTGCCGCGAGCCCTGCGCGCCACCGGTGACGTACACGGTCGGCAGTTGCCGGTCGAAGCCCCACAACTGCAGCGCCTGCACGGCCCTGTCCGCGTGTCCGGACAGGATTTCCGGCCGTACCGGGTTGCCCGTCACCACGGCGACCTGCCGCGCCGACTCAGACAGCAGCGCCAGCGTCGACACCGACGACACGCAGATCCGCGCAGCCGACGCTGCCAGCTTCCGGTTCGCCAGCCCCAGCCGCATCGTCTGCTCGTGCAGCACCAGCGGGCGGTGGCACATCCGCGCCGCCAGCCCCGCCGGGACCGCCACGTAACCGCCCGTCGCGAGCACCGCATCCGGCTGGAACTGGGCGATGGCCCGGCGGGCCTGGATCACCCCGAGTGGCACCCGCGCCATGTCGCGTACGTTCGCCGGGGACGCCAGCTTCAGCGGATTCTTGGAGCGGCGGATCTTGCCGGTCACCACGGTGGTGAAGGGGATGCCCTCGGCCGGCGCCACGCGCGCTTCCAGGCCGGTGGCCGTTCCGATCCAAAGAACCTCGAGCGCCCGATCCTCGGCAGCGAGCCGGGCCTGCAGGGTACGCACGCAGTTAGCGCGGGGTATGTGTGTCCACCGGTCCCGCCGCCCGTGACGACGAGACGGAAAGGGGCGCTGTTCATCCGGGGCTGCTCCAAATCTGGCGGAGATCAGACGAGTCGCCACATTGACTTGCTCCTCGGTCTGAAGCCCGAGAATTCCGGCCTTCTCGATCGTTGCTGTGCCCGCTACGCGGCACGGGGTTCGGTCGGGAATCCGTGGCTTCCTGTTTCTTCGCGCTGCGCCAGAACGGGTTCTGGTCTTACCGGCGCTCCGCAGGCCGATGCCGCCAGTCCGGCGGCCGTCTTCACGTTGATCGCGGCATTGTGGTCCCGGTCGTGGACGGTGCCGCAGGCGGTGCAGGTCCATTCCCGGACGTTCAGGGGTTTGGTGGGTCCGTCTTTGACGCCGCAGGTGGAGCAGGTCTGGTGCGTGGAGCAGGGACGGCCGCGGTCGACGGGTGAAGGGCCGACGTGAGCTCCCCTTTGAGGGCCCTGATGTGGGAGCCGTCGATGGCCGCATCGTCCATGTGCAGCAGGCCGGTTGCCCGCAGCTCGGCTAGGAGTGCCTCATGAAGGCGAGGCCAGACGCCAACCTCGGTCCAGTCCCGCAGCCGACGCCAAGCGGTTACCCCCGAGCAGCCGACGACCTGGACTGGGACGTCGCACCAGGCCACTCCCTTGCGCAGCACGTACACGCTGCCCGCCAGCGCAACCCGGTCCGGCACCGGCAGCCGTCCGGGATGACGGTGACGTCGGGGCGGCCGCTCTGGCAGCAGTGGAGCTATTCGCTCCCACAGGTCGTCGGAGACAAGATCGATAGACACCAGCCGGACCCTGCCAGAAGGACCTTCAACCACCAGCCGACACGCCGATCTCACCTGAAGTGCTCATCGGCCCTCTTCCGGCGCTGACCGCCGGTCGGTGAGGCGCTCCTGGTCGGCGGCGTTACCGGCACGAGCCTCGGTCCGGTGACCCCGTGCCAGGTAGTCCCGGACGATCAACTCGACAGCATCCTGCGGGCTCCTGGTGCCGGCCAGCAGCATGACCTCGATGGCCAAATCGCTGTCCAGGCTGATGGTGACCTTCGCCATGACACCTCCTGAAGGGTTCCCGAGGAGCCTATCCAAGCGGCTAACGGTCGGCGATGGGTAGGTTGCCGCACCCGGGAAAGAGGGACGGAGCCGGAAACCCGGCCGGTCACGAACGGCTCATTCTGTAACGAGCTCTTACTTGGGTTATGGGTGAGATGCAAGAGATCAGAACTGGTCGTCACTGTGTTTTCGTGATGCATGTGCACTTGGTCTTTGAGGCCAGGTTCCGGCACAAGGTGTTCACCGATGCCCACTTGAGGCGGATGGAGGAGATCATGCGGTCGGTGTGCACGGACTTCGAGTGCGACCTGGTGGAGTTCAACTGTGAGGACAACCACGTCCACCTGCTCGTGAACTTCCCACCCAAGGTCGCCCTGACCAAGCTGGTCAACTCCCTCAAGGGTGTCTCCTCTCGCCGCCTGCGCCTGGGGGTACCTCCCGGCCGAAGGCTGGGTGAGAGTTCCCCGACCTGGCGCGCCACTACTGGCGGGCCAACAAGCTCTGGTCCGGGTCCTACTTCGCCGGGACCGTCGGCGGTGCCCCGCTCGCCGTGGTCAGGCAGTACATCGAACAGCAGCACCGGCCGGTGTGAGCACCACCCGGCTCCGCCGGGACCAGCCCTCGCGACGCTCCGCGCCACAGGCGAAGAGCCGCGGTGTCCGGCGCCGCCTAACCTGAGTCTGCGACGCTCCGCGTCGCTACTATCAGATTCGCTTCACCACCGGCCTGAAGGCCGATGTGCGAATGAATTCCGGTAGCGGCTGCGATCCACGATCTTGCCTTCGTAGGTGAGGGTTCAGCGTGCGACGACGCCCGCCGCGCTCAAGCCGGTTGAGGTCGCGATGGAGGAGGTACACCGCCAGGCCCACCCGACGGCGACAAGTCCGCGCTGCCGCCCCTGCGATGCGTCGGTCAGCCTGGAGCCTGACCGTGATCCGCCCCGGCCGAGCCGGACGCTCCGCCAGAGCTGCGGCCGAATGACTCTGGGACTCGTCGAGAGGAGAGGACGGCCCCCCCGACGCCGGAGATTTCCCGGGAGCCGCAAACCGGTTGCCGGATCCCGTCGCCGGACCTGACCCGGCTGTCCCGGGCGGATCCCCGCCTTCCAGGGCCTGGGGCAGAGCGGCGGTGCCACAGGGGGCCCGTAGGTGGCGAGTTCGTCGCCGGCGACCGCTGAACGCCGAACGCCGTAACGCCGTAACGCCAGACCCTGCGGGCGATGCCGAAGGGACTCGGGCGAAGACGCGGCATGGGTCCGCGGTCTCGTCTGCTCGTGGTGGCGGGCCCGGGCCCTTCAGTGCCTGCATTCACTCGCCGGGAACTCCCTAGGAGGGTGCTGACGGGTCGCAGGAGGACGCTGGGACGGTGTTGCGGTCAGTGCGAGTGGCCGGGGTGGTCACGGTGGTCGTGGCCCCGGGGGCGTTGTGCCAGTGCCTGGGCGCGTGCAGTGACCTCGTCCGTGGACACGGCACACAGGCCGGCGAGCACGTCCTCCAGGGCGGCCAGCCACAGCCGGTAGTAGTCGTACGGCTCATCCACGGCCGCGGAGGCCTCCCAGGTTCTGATCCGGGCGATGAGTGCGGCCTGGAACTGCGGCCAAGTGAAGGCGCCTGCCTCGTAGAGGCTGACGGCCATGCCGAAGGCGCGGCTCTCCCACGGCTCGGCGAAGACCAACTCCCCGTTGGAGCGGGGCGGTGCGGCCGGGCCCTCGAAGTCCAGCGGCGCACTCATGGCGTTTCCACCTTCGCCACGCCGACCATCGCATCCCTCGTCACCAGCGGCACGAGTTCCTCCTCGGTCAGGTGCTCGGTGCCGGCCGGGCGCTCGGGCAGCACCAGCCAGCGGACCTCGCTGGTGGAGTCGTGGACGATGATCTGCACGTCGTCGTCGAGGTCGAGGCCCATCTCCGACAGCACCGTGCGCGGCTCCTTCACCACACGCGAGCGGTAGGCGGGGTCCTTGTACCAACTCGGCGGCAGGCCGAGCACCGGCCACGGATAGCAGGAGCACAGGGTGCACACCACCACGTGGTGGGTGGTGGCAGTGTTCTCCACGACGACGATGTGCTCGCCTTGCATCCCTCCGAAGCCCAGTTCCTTGATGGCGGCCGTGCCGTCCTCAAGGAGCCGCCGACGGTAGTCCGGATCCGTCCAGGCCCTGGCGACGACCTTGGCGCCGTTGAGCGGGCCCACGTTGGTCTCATAGGTGGTGATGAGCCCGTCGATCACCGTCGGATCGATCAGGCCCCGCTCGGTGAGCAACTGCTCGAGCGCCTCGGTACGCAGAGCTGCGGGAATGGTCTCGTCCGGGTCGATATGGGTGGCGGTCATCAGGTGGTCTCCAGGTAGCTCTCGAACATCTCGACGGTGACGGCGAAGGGTTCGGCGTCGGCGCCCCACAATTCGCGTGAGTCGAAACGCACCGAGTAGACGTGCTGCGGGTTCTCGCCCAGGAAATGGGCATTGGTGTCCGGCAGCACGTGGGCCGGCTGGACGAGCTCGACGACGCCGGTATGGCCCCGCACATAGCCCGGCAGCCGGGTGTGCCCAGGCACGGACACATTCTTGGCCCGTACACGCTCGCCGACAGTGAAGGCCGGCGCGGTGCCGACAGTGCGCAGCGAACCCTCGGCGGTCGGCGCGTAGTCCGGCTTGGCGGGCTCCGGGACCGGCGGCTCCTCCACGTGTTCACCACGCAGGTTGCGGGCGCGGGCGTCAACCGCACCCGGCGCCAGGATCGCGCTGTCGAGGAGCCTCAGCTCCCCGGCGTTGAGCCAGCGCCCGTAGTAGCCGTCGTCCAGATAGGCGGCTCGATCAAGGCGCTCCAGCGCATGCCGGAAGGAGTCCAGGTTCCCTCCGGACACCCGGTTGGCCAAGATCGCCACCGCGAATGCCCGACCCTCCCAGGGCTCCTCGAAAACAGGTTCATCGCGTCTCGGCGGATGCATGGGGCCCCATCCCGGGGTTCCTCTCATGTCAGCAATACCATCCATCGCACACCTCACATATAGTGCATCAGCTAACATTCTTGCCCATATCGCAAGAATCGGACGCCTTCTCCTGCATAGCGCTGAGCTGCACTCTTCTGTCGCTCCTCGCGGCATGCGCGGAACCGCATGCGACGGGGGGCGGCGGCCGGTCCCCGGAGTCCACCCCGCGGCCGACACGGAGGCCCAGACGGTCATGCCAGCCAGGGATCTACGCGGCCCGCGGGTGTCCGCATGCGGTGTCGTCCGGGCCCTGCGCCAGTGAGCCACAGCCGGTGACCTCGTGCGAGTGATGGCCTGAACTCTCCTCGTTCTCCGGGAAATCCCCCGGGAAAAGCGCGGATGCCGTCGCCTATCGGACCGCCGGAACAGCACGGACCCGCAGCAGGTCGTCGAGTCGAACGGGCCGCCGAAGAGGTCGACCGCATCCAGGCCGCCCCGGCCCTCGGGCACGACAGTCACCCAGGAGCGGCGGGACACGGAGGCGCACTCGGCGCCCACGATGCGCCGAAGCCGAAGTCGCAGGTGCCGGTGCCGGTGCGGCATGAAGGGCTGGCCCGGTCAGTGCTGCCGGTGGCTACGGCGCCCCGCGCCCCCCGGCGGTCCGCATCAACGGCCCCTTGCGGGCAACTGGCTGATCGCTGCGCATCGTCGGGCTCGCAGACGGTCGCGGATTGTTCTTCGGCCACAGCGGCAAGGGCCGGCGTCTCGGCGCATGCTGGGACCGATGCAGGAGCGCAAGCCGTCCCCTCCCCCGCCCAAGCGCCGGCCGTCTCCCACAAGCCATGCCCTGGGTCACGGCGCCGCCAGTCGGTGCGGCACTGGAGGCGTCGGCGCACGTCAAGGGGCCGAGTTCGGTGGGCACCTTCCGCCGTCAGCGTGAGGTCTACCGGCGCTTTCACCGGCCCGTCCGCGCACAGCAACGCGTCGGTCAGCTCGAACGGCGTGTCCCCGCGCACGGGCAGGCAGCCGAGTCGTCGTGGGACGTCGGGCGGCCAATCCGGGCAAGCCACAAGCCGCAGAAGCGTGAAAGCCACACCCGACGCCCCTGGGAGCACAGGATCAGACGGAGGCCGTATCCACGCCGCCCCAGGAATCCTCGTACGCGCGATCACGTTCCGGGCATCGTTCGAGGTCAGACCACAAAGAACAAGCTCAGATCATGCCTCCGGCGGCGTTGATGGTCTGGCCCGTGATCCAGCGGGCGGCGTCGGAGGCCAGGAACGCGACGACGTCGGCGATGTCGGCTGGTTCGCCCAGGCGGCCCAGCGGTGTGCGGGCCTTGGCGTCGTCAATGACGTGCGGGGGCACGGTGGCCATGACGTCGGTGCGGGTCAGGCCGGGCAGGACGCTGTTGACGGTGACGGATCTCGAGCCCACCTCCCAGGCCAGCGTACGGGCGAGTTGGTCACCGGCGGCCTTGCCGGCCGCCAGCAACCCCATGCCGGGCAGCGGCGACACGGTCAGGGCGGAAGAGATCAAGATGATCCGGCCGTGGTCGCTGATGCGCTGCGCGGCCTCGCGCAGGGCGACGAACGTGGCCCGCACGTTGGCGTGCAGGTACTGGTCGAAGTCCTCATCGGTGGTGCGGGCCAGCGGCCCAGCGGTCGCCGTGGCCGCGTTGTTCACCCACACATCCACCCGGCCGTACTGGCTCTCGGCCGCATCGAACAGTTCCGTGACCGCCTCGGGGCGGGTGATGTCTGTGCGGACCGCGGTGGCCTGCCCGCCCGCGTCCTGGATCTGGTCCACCGCCTGCGCGGCCACCTCCTGGTCGCGGGAGCCGATGACGACGCGCATCCCCGCTGCGGCGAGCCGACCGCTGATCGCCCGTCCGATTCCGCGCGATCCGCCGGTGACGACTGCGACCCGATCCTCGATACCCATGACTCCCCCAATTGGTCGATCCTATGGATAGTCCATAGCATCGACCAATTTGGTAGAGGATGTCAACTGTCCACGTAGTAGACTGCCCGTCATGGCCGCCACACCCGATGACGAACTCGTCGAGACGCTGATCGGCCTCTTCATGGAGATCGACGGCCTGTTCAGCACGGCGAGCCGCCAGCTGGGACTAACACCCCAGCAGGCGCAACTGCTGTGCTTCGCCCAGCATCTGCAGCCGTCCTTCGGCGAACTCGCGACGCTGCTGCACTGCGACAAGACGAATATCACCGGCCTGGTCGACCGGCTTCAGAAACGCGGCCTGCTCACCCGCCAGCCCGACCCCAACGACCGCCGGATGGCCCGCGTCCGCCTCACCCCCGAGGGCGAGACGGTCACCGGCCAGTTCCAGCAGGCCATCAACACCACCCTGACCACCCGCTTCAGCTCCTGGCCCAGCACCCAACGCGACAGCCTCGTCCACCTGCTCCAATCCGCCACAACGGCCCTACGGCCCTGACCTCAGCGGCCACCCCCGACCCCGAACCACCGCCCCGCAAAACCGATGACACCCAGGGTCACCGCACCGCCTGACCTCGAGGAGTCGGCCGGCCGCAGGGACGTGCCCCTGTGTGCCTGCCGGGACAGGGCGGTCAGCGGCCGGGGAAGCGCTGCGTGATCTCCTGGAGCACCCAGCCGTTGCCGTCCGGGTCGCTGAAGGTGGCGTAGGAGCCGTAGCTGGCACGCTCGGGGTGCGGGCCGGGGAGCAGCCTGAGCCGGCCGTGCCGCTGGGGTCCGCGTGAGCGGACCGACGGTCTGCATGACGCGGACTAGGCTCGCCCCATGACAGAGCCGCCCCTCACTGAAGTCGAGATCGTCGAGGCCGAACGTGAACTCGGTGTGCCCTTTCCTGAGGAATACCGGGCGTATCTGCGCGAGGTAAGCGCGGGCGGGGCGCTCTTCCGGCTCGAGCGGACCGGGCGTGGTTGGTGGTGGGCCGGCAATGATGAGTGGCGGCGCGAGCTGCTGGCCATTCCCTTTCCGCATCCCGACTCCTATGCCGAGAGCGACGACGATCTGATGGCGCGTGAGCCACAGGCTGAGGCGTTCGAGGACGACGCCGCGTATCGGACAGCTTGGCGTGCCTGGGCCGACGAGGCCGATAGGTTCGAGGACCTGAAGACGGCCGGTGCGGTCGTCATCCAGGAGCACGGCTGTGGCTTCTCCACCCTGTTGGCGCTGACCGGCTCGCTGGCTGGCACGGTGTGGTGGGACGGACGGGCTACTTGTGATCGGATCGTCCCGCTGTCTTTGGACCACGTCGCTGGCGCCCGGCCCGTCCAATTCCGGGAGTGGTTGGACCACGGTTCGTGGGCTCTGTTGCCGCCGGACTGGGGGCCACGCCTTGCACCAGAGCCTGTTGTTCACCGCTAGGTTCTGTCCTTTGGTCGGCGTCGGGTCCACATGAGGATGTCCGCGAAGTGGAGTGCCGCCTGGTAGGCGATCGCGAGCTTGTCGGTTCGTGTGGCCAGTCCGCGCCACTGCTTGAGACGGTTGATGCACCGCTCGACGGTGTTCCGCTGCTTGTATGCCTCGCTGTCGAAGCCGGGCGGACGGCCACCGAGTCGGCCTCGCCGCAGGCGGTGGCCGACTTGGTCGGACGGCTGAGGGATGACCGCACGGATGCCCCCGCGCCGCAGGTGGCTGCGGATGGCACGTGAGGAATATGCGCGGTCGGCCAGAACGGCCGAGGGCCGTGTCCGGGGCCTGACCGGGCCGGGGCGGGGCACGCGGATGCGGGACATCACCGTCTCGAAGGCTGGTGCATCACCTGCCTGGCCTGCGGTAACGGTGAAAGCGAGGGGCCGTGCGCGGCCGTCTGCTGCCAGGTGAACCTTGGTGCTTAGCCCGCCGCGGGAGCGTCCGAGCGCGTGATCGGCGGGCTCGCCTGGGTGGGGTGCCCCCTTTTGTGGGCTCCGGCAGCGTGCTGGTGGGCCCGGACGACTGTGGAGTCCACCGACACCGTCCAGTCGATGTCGTCGTCGGCGTCTGCAGACGCCAGAACGGCGGCGAGGATCATTTCCCAGGTGCCGTCGATGGCCCATCTGATCAGCCGCTTGTGAACGGTCCGGAATGAGCCGAGCTCCTCGGGAAGGTCCCGCCAGGGCGAGTTGGTGCGGTACTTCCACGCGATGGCTTCCAGGGTGCGGCGGTGGTCGGCCCATCGCCGCCCGCGGACCGGATCCGATGCCATCAGCGGCCGGACCGGTCCCACATCGCATCGGTGATCACTAATCGGACGGACACATCCGATCAACTGGCCAACCCATCAAAGAGACACGCGCTAGACGAGTAAGTCCGAACCCACGCCTGCGGGCGGTGCGTGTGCATCGCCATCATCGTTCCGTTTACAGAACGTTCTGTTTGTGGAACGATAGTCGCGTCACGGGCAACGCATCAACGGCGCGGTAGGGGCGGAAAGCTATGGAACTCGCCCAGGAGGTGGGCACGCGGCTGCGCCGTCTGCGCCAGGACCGCGGCCTGTCGCTGTCGGAACTGGCCCGCCGCTCCGGCGTCGGCAAGGGCACGCTCTCGGAACTGGAGACGGGCCGGCGCAATCCGACCCTGGAGACGCTGTACGCGCTGACCACGGCCCTCGAGGCGCCGCTAAGCACGGTCGTCGGCCCCGCCCCGGTGCAGGGCGCGGCGGTGCACGCGGTACTGACGGACCGCGTGCAGGACGCGGCTGCGGTGTCGGAGGTGTATCGCATCCGCATTCAGAGCGGCGCGGTGCAGCGCTCGGCCGCTCATGTGACGGGCACGGAGGAGCACTTGCTGGTCTTCAGCGGCACGGCCCGGGTTGGTCCCGCTTCCGCCCCGCTCGAGGTGGGCCCGGGCGGCCACGCCCGGTGGGCGGCGGATGTACCGCATCTGTACGAGGCGGTGGGGAGGGATGTGGAGGGGATGTTGGTGGTGCGCTACCCGGTGGAATGAGACGCCTACACTGCACCGTCCTGCGCTAGGCAACGACCACCGCTGATCGGCTGTGGGATCCACCGCTGCCGCAGGAGGCCGACATTATCCAGTCCCGTGAGCCCGGGTCTGATGGTCGGTCTGACAAGGGCAGGAATAGTCAGGCCTGCCGGTGCCACTGGGTGGCGGTCTCATGCAAAGTCCAGCTACGTCATCGAGAGATGGGATGATCCCGGTATATGCCTATACGAATCGCGCGCCCAGACGAGCTATCTGCCCTCGTCCAGTACTCCGACCAGCCAGAGCGCAACGCCGGGACGGCCGCCTACCTCACCGACCTACTTGCCAAGAAGTGCACCCGGCCGGAGTGGTGCCTGGTCGCGGAGGACGAGGCCGGTCGGCTCACCGCGGCCACCGCGCTGTGGACCCTCCCCGGGAACGACGTCCCGATGGCCCTGGTGCTCCTTGAGACGCGGTGGGACGAGCCGGGCCTGGCCACCGGCCGGGCGCTGCTGGCCGAGGCCGTCGACCTGGCCGGCTCGCTCGGCGCCACGGAGCTGGAGCACGTCATCGACTCGCCGACACAGCCGCCGCAGTTCCAGGCGGAGCCGGAACGGCGCGCCGAGCTTCTCCGTCTGGCGGGCTTCGAGCGCGCCCGTGACGGTCGCCGCTTCCGCCGCCACTCCGGGGCGGAACTCACTACGCATGATGACCGATTGACCTGGCATTCCCTGCCCAGTCTGGGCCGTGAGCCGTTCATCGCTCTCCTCGCCGAGGCGCTGCCGACCAGCGCCGACGCCCACCTCGCCGCCAAGGTCGCCCGGCATGGCGCCCGGGGTGCCGCGGAGAGTCTCTTCACGGACATGGAGGAGTTCTCGTACGAGCCCCTGTGGTGGGAACTCGGCTACGCTCCGGACGGCACGCCAGCTGCCATCAGCCTCCCCGCCCGAAACCCCTCGACCGCGGTAATCGGCCTGGTGGCTGTGTCTCCCGCCTGCCGCGGCAACGGCTACGCGACGGCGGTGGTGGCCCGCGGCACGCGGTTGCTGGTCGAAGCGGGCGCCGAGGAGATCCGCGGCGACTGCGACGCGGCCAACACCGCCATGATCATGGCCTTCGAACGGGCAGGCTACGAGAACTTCGCCGACCGCCAGGAGTTCACCCGCCGGTTGTGAGCGGGGGCCGCTCCCACGCCGTAACGAATGCTGAGCGTCCCCTCCCCACCCCAGTTGTTAGGGCTAGACGAGTAGGTCCGAAGTCCTGCGAGCGCAAAGGAGAAGGGTCTCGTTGATTGTTGTGTGATGAACGAGATCGAGACCCTTCTGACCGCACTGTACGTGAAGATCGACGACGAGCTGGCGGGACCACGATGGCTGGGCAGGCCCCCGGTGTTGACCGACTCCGAGCTCGTGTGTGTCGCGCTCGCCCAGTCGCTGCTCGGCTTCACCTCCGAGACGCACTGGCTGCGCTACGTCGGCGAGCACCTCACCGGGATGTTCCCGTACCTGCCTCAGCAGCCCGGCTACAACAAGCGGCTGCGGTCCGCGCTCGGCCTGGTCAAGCGGGTCATCCGGATGCTGGCGAAGTCGAGCGACTTCTGGCTGGACGGCTGCTGGATCGTGGCCTCCACCCTGGTGCCCTGCGGCATGTCGCGGCCAACGGTGAAGCGCTCGGACATGGCCGGATGGGCGGGCTATGGGTACTGCGTCAGCCACTCGCGGTTCTACTGGGGGCTGGAAGCTGTATCTGGTGTGCACTCCGTCCGGGATGCCGATCCTGTGGGCTTTGGCCGATCCGAAGTTCGGCGAGCGCGAGGTGCTGGCCTCGATGCTTGAAGTCGAGGCAGACATGGTCGCCGAGCAAGATGGCATCCTGCTGATCAGTGACAAGGGCTTCGCCGGACGAGCCTTCGAGCCGCTGCTGGAGGAGCATGGCATCACGCTCCTGCGGCCGTCCCGCAAGGACGAGAAGGCCCGCTACGGTGAACCGATGCTCAAGAAGGGCGGCAGCTGATCGAGTCGGTGAACGACACCCTCAAAGGTCAGCTAGTGCTGTGACCGGGAAGGTTCACCGGGTCGGTGAAGGGTCTTTGGGTTGGTGGCTGATGAATGGATGCCGCTACTGGAATCGGGAGACGTAGTGGCGTTGCCAGGGTGTTTCAACGGCGCGTGGAGCGTAGTGCTCCCGGACGTAGGCGACCGCGTGCTGGTTGGGTACTCCGTCGAGCACGGCGAGGCAGGCTAGGGCGGTGCCGGTTCTTCCGTGTCCGCCGGCACAGGCGATCTCGACGCGTTCGGTCTCGGCGCGTTCCCATGCCTCGCGTAGTGCGTCGGCGGTCGCCGCACGGTCGGAAGGCAGCCAGAAGTCGGGCCAGCGGAGCCATCTGTTCTGCCAGACGACGGGTGGTGGCCGGTGGCCCAGCAGGTAGAGCGCGAAGGTGGGCCGTGGGCCCTGTGGCAGCGGCCGGCGCAGTGCCCGGCCGCGGATGAGTCGGCCTGAGGGCAGCCGCAGCACGCCTGCCGTTGTGGGCTCCCATATCGCGGTCACGGGGCGAGCGTAGGCCTCCCGTCGATGGGTGGTCAGCTGGCCTTCGGCTGTCGGTCGCCCCAGCGGATGCCCTTCTCGCTGCGGATGCGGGCGCGCTCCTTGCGCTGGGCGGCCAGCACGTCGGGGTGGCGAGCATTGGCGTTGCGCCAGCGCAGGTAGGCGTGCAGCGCGCGGGTCTGGACCGTGTGGTTGGGGTGGTGGGAGTTGGCGAGGGTGAACTGCCGCAGCGGTCCGAAGTGCGCCTCGATCGGGTTGGCCCAGGAGGCGTTGGTCGGGGTGAAGCACAGGTGGACGTTGTTGTTGCTCGCCCAGCGGCGGATCTTCTTGCCGTTGTGTGCGGAGAGGTTGTCCAGGATCACGTAGATAGGGGCGCCGTCGGGGCGGGCAGCCCGGATGGGCCGGAGCGCGGCGAGGGTGTTGGCAGTGCCCTTGCGGCGCCGGTTGACGCCCCACAGCGTGTCGTCGCCGACGGAGTAGCAGCCATGGAAGTAGGTCACACCGGAGTGCACCCCCGGAGTGCCGCCCGGAACGCCGACGGGGGGTGCGGTGACCCCCATCTCGATCAGTTCGGTGGGGTCGAACCGCGTGAGCCGGTGGTCGTCCAGGCTCTGGGGTCCGGTGTCCGCGAGGACGGGGTACGCCTTGAGGGAGGGGTAGGCGTAGGGGAGGTACTCAGCGAGGCCGCTGGTGTGGTTGATCAGCATCCGGATCGTGATGGCGTCACCGCGGTCTCCGGGAACCAGCTTCGGAAGGTACCGGCCGATCGGTGTGTCGGGGCGGCCGGTGGCGACATCGGCGACCCGCAATCCGCCCGCGCTAGTGCTGCGACCGAAAGCGTTCGCCGGGCTGCGGCCCCGTACGCGAGTCCACGTACGGGGCCTTTGGGCGCGTCGGCAGCTGGATGTGATCAGCGGCTGATGGAGCCGCAGGAGCCCGGTTGCTGGGCAGGGCGTTGTCCGGGCAGGGCGGGCGCCCGTCAGAGGTCACTCGCGTAGGCCCGCCAGCTCCACCGCTCTGCGGCGCAGGGAGAGGCCGGCTGGAGCGAGGGCCGAGAGCACGGCGAGCACCGCGCAGGCGCCGACGGTCGTCCCGAGCGTCGTCCATGGGATCTCGATGGGCGTCGGCACCGAGAGCAGTCTCAGCGCGCTCCACATGCCCAGCAGGTTGAGTCCGGCGACCAGCGCTCCCAACAGGCCGCCGACTGCGACCACCATCAGCGCCTCGGCGCCCACCAGCCGCAGTACCTGCCCCTTGGTGGCGCCGGCCAGCCGTAGCACAGCCAGCTCGCGGACCCGGTCGGAGGTCGCCATGACCATCGTGTTGGCCAGTGAGATGCCGGTGTAGAGGAGGGCGATCCCGAGGACCAGGAAGAAGCCCATCCGGGTCGTCCGGTTGGTCTCGGGGTACGTCGCCCGAACCCAGGCGTTCCTGGTGAGAACCTCCCCGCCCGACGCCCGGACCGCCTGACGCAGGGCGGCGGCCACGATGGCCGTGTCGGCGCCGTGCGCGACGCGTACGGCGACCCGGTCGACGGGCGCCGTAGGGGCGTTGCGCGGGGTGACGTAGACGCCGTTGTTGCCGGTACCGATGCTCATGACCGCGGCGATTTTCAGGGACTTCCTTCTGCCGTCGCCGAGCCACACGTGGACGCGCTCGCCCACGGCATGTTGCTCCCACTCCTCGTTGACGATGATCGAGTCGTCGTCCAGATCACTCACCTTGCCCGCGACGAGCGGGAGTTGGTCCGTTGCCGCAAGGGCCTCTGGCTCGGCTGCCCTGGCATCGGAACTGATGAGCGCCACGCCGTCCTCCAGGACGTACACGGCGCTCGACGAGCTCGCCGAGACCTCGGCACCGGGCAGGGCCCGAAGCCGCTGCAGTGTCGCCTCGTCGAAGCCGGTGTCACCCGTCGGGGTGACCACGAAGTCGGCGGCCGTCTGCTCGCGCTCCGCGGTGGCCTTCGCCTCGTTGAGGGTGGCGCTGGCGCCCAGCAGCGAGCCCGCCAACGCGATCGTGACCAGCACGGGCGCCGCGACGGCGGCGGTGCGGCGCACCCCGGCGGCGGCGTTCTCGCGCACCAGCATCCCGCTGGCGAAGGGCAGTTGGGCGGGCAGCCAGGTGATCAGCCGGGCCAGCGGCCGCACCAGCACCGGCGCGAGCAGCGCGACCGCGGTGATCAGCAGCATCGGCCGGCTCACATAGGTCTTGCGCTGCAGCAGATCGCCCGGGTTCGTCACCAGGGACCAGGCCAGCGTCACCGCGGCGGTGACCAGCAGGGCCGCGCCGAACAGCCAACGGCCCCACGTCATCGCCCGGGTGTCCACGGACGCCTCACGCAGTGCCTCGGTGGGACCGGTGCGCCCCGCCCGCCAGGACGCGGCCAGCACGCCGCACAGGGCCACGAACAGGCCCGTCCAGAACGCCATGTGGTAGGGCCAGGTGTAGTCGCCGATGGTGAACCAGCGGGGAGCAAGGCCCTCGTCGACCGCCCACTCGGCGAGCTTCGGAGCCCCGTAGGAACCGAGCACACAGCCGGTGGCCGAGGCGAGCACACCGACCCCGAGCGCTTCGCAGACGACCATGCGGCGGATCTGACCCGGGGTCGCCCCGGCGGTGCGCAGCAGCCCGAACTCGCGGCGCCGCTGGGCCACCGTGAACGCGAAGGTCGAGGCGACGACGAACACCGACACGAAGGCCGTGACGCCGCCGGCCGTGCCGAACATGGCGTTCATCGCGGTGAGGGCCTCGCTGTCCCGGTCGGGGTCGGCGTCGGCGTACCGGCGTGCGTCCCCGGTGAGCACCTGGACGCCCTCGGTGCCGCGCAGTGCCGCGCGCACGGCTGCCGCGTCGGCGTCGACCACGAGTTGGAGGCTGCGCGGCGAAAGTTCGGCGGCGCGGCTGTCGCTGTAGAAGACGGCGTGCTCGAAGCCGAGCCCGGCCACGGTGCCGACGACGCGTACGGTGCCGCCGTTGGTCCGCACCCGGGTGCCGGGACGGGCCCAGTCACCGCTGACGACAACCTCGTCCGCGGCCTGGGGCGCGCGTCCAGCGTCGAGTTCGTACGGCGCGAAGGCGGCGGTGGACCAGGGGTGGCCCACCAGATCGGCGGGCCCGCCCTCGGCCCGCACGGCGAACGAGCGGTCCTCGACGACGTTCCCGAGGTTCCGTAGCTTCGCTACCGCTTCGTCGGGAACGGGACGCGGCTGTGCGAGCTTCCGGGTCCGGTCACCGATCGAGGTGGGCACCGTGAGGGTGTCCTGGCCCTTGACGACGACCGGCGCGGCGGCGAACCGCTCGGGCCCCCGGTCGGGTGCGTCCTGCGAGGACGCCAGGGCCAGCCCCATGACGGCGATCAGCGCAACGCCCAGGCAGAGGGCGACGAAGCTGCCGACGAAGGTGACCCAGCGGGTGCGCAGGGTGCGCAGCGTCGTACTCAGCACGGCACCGCCTCGAGCTTGGCCATGTGCGCCGCGATGTCCTCGGTGGAGGCGCCGGTCAGCTCGCCGTTGACACGGCCGTCGACGAGGAAGACGACGCGGTCGGCGTAGGAGGCGGCGACGGGGTCGTGGGTGACCATGATGATCGTCTGGCCGTCCCGGTCGACCATGCCGCGCAGCAGGGTCAGTACCTCTCGGCTGGTCCGAGAGTCGAGCGCGCCGGTCGGCTCGTCGCCGAACAGCACCTCGGGGCGGGTGATCAGGGCGCGGGCCAGGGCAACCCGCTGCTGCTGGCCGCCGGACATCTGTGCCGGCCGGTGCCGCGCCCGGTCGCCGAGTCCGACCTGTTGGAGCACCTCGCGTACCCGGTCCCTTTTCGGGCGGCGGCCCGCCAGCCGCAGCGGCAGCGCCACGTTCTGCTCGGCGGTCAGCGAGGGCAGCAGGTTGAACGCCTGGAACACGAAGCCGATGCGCGCGCGGCGCAGCAGGGTCAGCTTGGTCTCGTTCAGGCTGGTCAGCTCCGTGTCGGCCAGGGTGACCGAGCCAGAAGTGGGCCGGTCCAGGCCCGCGGCGCACTGCAGCAGGGTCGACTTGCCGGACCCGGAGGGGCCCATCACGGCGGTGAACGTTCCCCTCGGGAAGGCGAGCGACACCTGGTCGAGGGCGGTGACGGACGTGCCGCCCGAGCCGTAGCGCCGGGTTACGGAACGCAGTCGGATCGCGTCGTTGGTCATGTGTCGCACCACTGGCGTGTGCTCCTTGAGTCGTTGGCCCGCCGGCTCGTTGGCCCGTTGGCGCGTTTGCCGGTCGGCGCGTTTGCCGGTCGGCCCGCCGGCTCGTTGGTGCCTCAACGAAACCGTGGAAGCCCTTGGAGACGCAGTACGGCCAGAACGAGACCTGGGGTAGGGCCAGGCATACCCCCGATACGGACCCTGGGCCGATGGCACCGAGCGGTAGGGCCCGCTTACGGTCATGCGCATGAACCCTCGCAATGTGTGGCAGGCCATGTCCCGGCCCGGCTTCCTGCTGTCGGCCTGGCCCTGGCGCTCCGCCGCGTATTTGCTGACCGGCGCGGTCACCGGTGCCGCCGCCCTGGTGGGGATCGTGACGGTGGCAGCGGTCTGCGGTGCGCTCGCCATCGTCCTGGTCGGGCTGCCCCTGCTCGTCCTGGTCGCTTTCAGCGGGATCCCGGTGGCCGGGGTGGAGCGGCGCCGGCTGCGTCTGATCGACCGCAACCCGGCATCCGGCCGGCACCAGGTGCCGGCCGCGCCAGGGCTGTGGGCCTGGCTGACCACCCGGCTGCGCGAAGAGGCGACTTGGCGGGAGCTCGGGTACGCGCTGCTGTTCGCCGGGCTGCTGTGGCCGATCGACGCCCTGGCGATCACGGTTGGCCTGCTCTTCCCGCTGTCCATGGTCGCCACTCCCCTGCTAATGGCCACGGTCGGCGACGGCCGCGAGGTGAAGGTGCTCAAGCAGTGGACGGTCACCACATGGCCGGCCGCTTTCGGTGTCGCCGTACTGGGCCTGCTCCTGATGGGCCTGTGCGCGTACCTGCTCGGCGTCACGGCGGGTGCGCGCGCCGAGCTGGCCCGGCTGCTGATCGCCTCCCGCGAGGGCGAGCTCGGCGCCCAGGTGGTCGAACTGACCCGCTCCCGCGTCCGGTTGGTGGATGCCTTCGAAGCCGAGCGGCGCCGTATCGAGCGCGATCTGCACGACGGTGCCCAGCAGCGCCTTGTGGCACTGACGATGGCCCTCGGGCTGGCCCGCCTCGATGCCCCGCCCGGTCCGCTCGCCGACCAGCTGACCAAGGCTCACGAGGAGGCGGGCAAAGCGCTCGCGGAGCTGCGCGAGCTCATCCACGGCATCCACCCCAAGGTCCTCACGGACTACGGCCTTCACGCAGCGGTCGCGGACGCCGCCGACCGCTGCGCGGTCCCCGTCGACGTCGACCTCGAACTGCCGGGCCGGCCGGCCCAGGCGGTCGAGTCCGCGGCGTACTTCGTGGTCTGCGAGGCGCTGGCCAACGTCGCCAAGCACAGCAGGGCCGACCGCGCGCTGGTGAGCGGAGGTCATCGCGACGGACGCCTGTTCCTCGAGGTACGCGACAACGGCCGGGGCGGCGCCGACCCTTCGGCCGGCAGTGGCCTGACCGGGCTCGCGGACCGGGTGTCGGTCCTGGATGGCAGACTGGTCCTGACCAGTCCCCCGGGCGGACCGACCCTGTTGCGTGCGGAGTTTCCTTGCGAGTTGACCAAGGCGGCCGATCACTTCGTGTAGTGCTGGCCGAGGACAGCGTGCTGCTGCGCGAAGGACTCATCGGCCTGCTCAGCCGCTGCGGTCACCAGGTGGTGTCAGCCGTCGGCAACGCGCAGGACTTGCTCGCCGCGGTCGAGGAACATGCACCCGACATCGTGGTGACCGACGTACGCATGCCGCCCGCCTTCCAGGACGAGGGCCTGCACGCGGCAGTGCGCCTGCGCGAGAAGCACCCCACGCTCCCCGTCCTGGTCCTCAGCCAGTACGTGCAACGGACGTATGCCGCCGAACTCCTGGACTCCGGCGACGGAACCGGCCTCGGCTACCTCCTCAAAGACCGGGTCGGCCAGGTCGAGGAATTCATCGAAGCGCTGCACAAGGTCGCGGACGGAGGGACGGTGCTCGACCCCGAGGTGGTACGCCAGCTGCTGCGCCGCCGCCGCGATCCGCTCGACCAACTCACCCCACGCGAACGCGAAGTTCTCGCCCTGATCGCCGAAGGCAGATCCAACAGCGCGATCGCCAAGGAGCTGGTGGTCTCCGAAGCCGCGATCGGCAAACACATCGGCAACATCCTCACCAAGCTGGACCTGCCTGCGACGGACACCACCCACCGCAGAGTCCTCGCCGTCCTCACCTACCTGCGGGCCTGACCCGACCGACACGCAGCATGCTCTCGTCGACCGCTGTGGCGCCTTCGAAGTGAGGTGAGCGGGGGCGGAGGGAGCGGGAGGACGGCCCCCGCCGCTGCGGTCGGGGTCACGCGGTGCCCCAGGTGTCAGCGATGTCGCCGGTCCGGCGCCGGTGCCTCAGCAGTGGGCGTATTCGTGGGGACGCAGCAACATGGCCACGGCCATCGCCGGGAGCATGAGCACGTGGCCCCACAGCATCAGGGCGCCGGCGTCGATGAGCTTGAGCGCCAGCGGCACGAACAGCACCAGGAACGGCAGATACATGGCCGCACCCATCTCGGCGATGGGCCGCCAGCGGTGGCCGCGGAATTTCATCCACGCGGACATGGCCACCGTCATGTTCGTCGCCATGATCAGCGAGCCGGTGTAGGGGTTGTGCATCAGTGCGGCGGCGCCGAGGGCGTCGAGGACGAACATCCACACCGGGTGCAGGACCGCCATGCCGACGGCCATGGCCACGACCATCTCGGCGAAGTGGCGGCCGAATTTCTTGGCGCTCAGGCGGCGGCTGTCGGCCGCCTCGGCATGGGTGGGCGCGGGGTCCGCGGTGGGGGTGGCGGTTCGGTTGTGCATGGCTTGTCTCCAAAGATCGGGTACGGGTCAGGGGACGAGGGCGTGGCCGGCCTCGTCGACCGCGGCGGCGATGTCGGCACGGTCGACGGGCTGGGAGGCGGTGACGGTGACGCTGCCGGTGGCCGGGTCGACGGTGACGGACTCGACGCCGGCGACACTCGAGATCTCCTCGGTGACGGAGCGGACGCAATGCGCACAGGTCATTCCGGTGACCTCGAAGGTGGTCGAGCCGATGAAGGTGCGGGGGGTGCCGGAGAGCAAGGGAACTCCTCGAGGTGGAAGTGTCGACGCGGCGGTAGGTGCGTCTCACCGGTGAAATCGCCGGGATCGGCCACGTCGGTGGCTCTGCTTGCGGGACCGTTCCTGGTGGCTCGGGTGCCGGTGGCGCTGGTGCCGGGCTTGCCATCGGGCACGGCGAGGTGAGACGGGTGGCTGCGGGCCTTCCATCGCCGACTGCGTCGGCAGGCCGGGTGCGGGGGTCGGGCGGCGGCGGGCACGGACGTGTTCCTGGGCGGGGTGGCGACGAGGCGGCCGAGCCGCCTGGGCGTGCTCGTTGTGAGTGTCGTCAGGTGCTGAGACCGGGTCCGACGTCGCGGTGAGCCGCCCCAGGTGAGGCGGCCACTACGGTCCGCGGCTGGTCGAAGGCAGGGCGTCGGCTCAGCCCCAGGTGCTGTGCGGGGCGCGTCGTGGCTGGGGCCGATCGTCGGCTACACGTCGGCGCGGTCGCCGATGATGCCGCAGGTGACCAGCGCCCGGGCCAGGCCTTCATCGGTCAAGCGGCGAGGCCTGCGGATCCTCCTGCATCCGCCAGGCGGCCACGACCAGCCAGATCATCCACGACACGTCCACGACGAAGGCCAGCACGATGGCGATCGACTCCGCCTGAGAGAAGCCCCCGGAACCGACGACCCAGCCCTGCACCAGGTAGCTGAGGCCGGACAGCCCCATCAGGTGGATGATCGGCCGCGGGATCCAAGCCGTCCGCATGGCGGCGACCGCGAACAGGACCAGAGCAAGGCCCAGAGCGACGTCCTGGTAGCTCCTCACGCCCCACTCAAGCCAGCGGATCGTCTCGGCGCTCGCGAAGCGCGCCGCCTTCTCGGCGGCCGGGGCGCTGGCCCAGGCGTTCACGGCCTGCTTGAGGGCGATCCCGTCCACTGCCTGGAGGACGCCGTACAACGCCAGCGCCGCCACCGCGCAAGCGGCGCCGAATCGACCCGCCCATCTCGCCGTTCCGCTTCGATTGTCCAGAGCGAAGAACAGGGCGAGCAGCCCTGCGAGGAGGATCGCCATCCCCGCGAACTGGCCGAGGTGCACGAGGGTCCAGACCCCGCTGTCGGCGTAAGCGGCGAAGACGGCGTGGTGGTCATTGGCGTCCCCACCGGTGTGGAACTGGGTGACCACGATGTACAGGAGCTGTCCC
The DNA here is from genome assembly GCF_040643735.1 of Streptomyces sp. NPDC047085. Lineage (NCBI taxonomy): Bacteria > Bacillati > Actinomycetota > Actinomycetes > Kitasatosporales > Streptomycetaceae > Streptomyces > Streptomyces sp. NPDC047085. Next base: position 137,651 of record NZ_JBEYUW010000010.1, on the reverse strand, counting down.
ACGAGAAGCAGCACGGCGGACAGCCGGAGCGACGTGCGACGTGCCAGGGGTTCGGTGGGCGCGGTGTTGGCGGTCAAAGGGAGTGATGTGCTGGGCACGGTAGGCCTCCGGGTGCCGTGCGGGATGGACGGTGTCATGGGACGAGGACGAGCCCGGCCTCGTCGACGGCGGCGGCGATGCCAGCGGGGTCCACGGGGCGAGAGGGGGTGACGGTGACCGTTCACGGAGGACAGGTCCGCGGTGACGTAGCCGGCGTCGCGGATGCCGGACGGCGATCTGCTCGGTGACCACGTGCCGGCAGTGCGCGCAGCCCACGGCCCTCGACGTTGAAGGTGGTCGAGCCGTTGATGGCCCTGGTCGGCAAGGGGTACTCCTTGGGATGCTGGTCGTGCCGGTCAGGCAGAAGACTCGGCTCGGGAGCGGGTGCGTCTCACCGGGGAAATCGCCGGGTTTTCCGCCGGGCTCGGGCCAAGGGCGCCAACGGTGGCGGCGATGGCGACGGCGACAACCCCGGACATCGGCCCGGCACAGGCCCATGTCCGGCGAGTGGGAAGCCAGGCAGCACGTGGGCGGCGTCGCACGTCCCGCCCGGCGCCGAAGACCAGCAGCACGCCTACGGCCGTGACAACCGGTCCGCCCGCACGGCTCCTCCTCCTCGGACCCGGGGTGGTGGTCTGCCGGGCTCGCCACCGGCCTGATCACGCACGCGGTGGCGGGGCCGGGCCTGGTCCCGACCGCGTTCGCTACCGTTGGACTCGTGCTGGCCGGACGGGATCATGAACGCGCGGCGATCGCCACCCTGCTCGACGCCGCCCGCGCCGGCAACGGCGGCGCGCTGGTGGTGCGCGGCGTCGCCGGGGTCGGCAAGTCGACGCTGCTGGACGAGGCGTCGGCATGCGCGCGGGATCTGCGCGTGCTGCGCACCTGCGGTGTGGAGTCCGAATCGCCGCTGGCCTTCGCCGCGCTGCAACGGCTGCTGTGGCCGCTGCGCACCCGGATCGACGCCCTGTCGGCACCGCAGGCTGCGGCGCTGCGCGCGGCGATGGGTGAGGCCGAGGGCGAGGGGGACCGCTTCCTGGCGTTCCTCGGCACGCTGAACCTGCTCGCCGACGCTGCCGAAGAGACCCCGCTGCTGGTCGTCGTCGACGACGCGCACTGGCTCGACGACGCCTCGGCCGCGGCGCTGCTGTTCGCCGCCCGTCGGCTGCAGGACGAGCGCGTGGCGCTGCTGTTCGCCGCCCGCGACGGCGACGCCCGGCGCTTCGAGGCCGGGGACCTGCCCACCCTCGTGCTCGGCGGCGTGACCGGCGCCGACGCCGACGCGCTGCTGTCCGCCCGTGCCGGGTCCGACATCGAGCCGGCGGTGCGCGACCAGTTGGTCGCGGGCACCGGCGGCAACCCGCTCGCGCTGGTCGAGCTGGCCGGGGTGCTCACCGCCGACCAACTGGCCGGCCGGGCGCCGCTGCCCACCCCGTTGCCGCTGACCGGCGGCGTGGAGCGCGCCTTCCTCAGCCGTTACCGCCGCCTCGACGAGGCCGCGCAGCGGTTTGTGCTGGTCGCCGCGGCCGACGACACCGCCCGGCTGACCGTGGTCCGCGACGCCGCCGAGCGCCTCGACGCCGCTGATGCCGCTGATGCCGCCCTGGATGCGGTGGAGCGGTCCGGGTTGCTGCGCGTGGACGGCGATGCTGTCGTCTTTCATCACCCGCTGGTGCGCTCGGCGGTCTACCGGGCGGCCACCAGCGCGCAGCGCCGAGCCGCGCACCGTGTGCTCGCCGACGCGCTGACCGGCGACCCCGAGCGGCGGGCCTGGCACCTGGCCGCGGCCGTCGACCGGCCCGACGCGGAGGTCGTCGCCGCCCTCGACGGGGTCGCCGAGCGCGCCGCGGCCCGCGGTGGCCACGAGGCTGCGGCCGCTTCGTGGGCCCGCGCCGCCGAGCTCACCGCGGGTGGTGAGGCCCGCGGCCGACGGCTGTATCTGGCCGCGTCCTCGGCGTGGCTGGGCGCGCACCCCTCGCGCGCCTCAGCACTCGCCCAGGCCGCCGCGGCAGACGTGACCGATCCACTGCTGCGGGCGCAACTGCTCGCGCTGCAGGGGAAGATCGAGTGGAACACCCGCTCGCTGAACGACGGCTACGACCTCGTCCTGCAGGCCGCCGAGACCGCCGCCCGCGCCGACGCGGCGCTGGCAGCTGAGCTGGCGATGCTCGCCACGTCGCTCGCGGCGTTCGGCGCCCGATCCCCGCGCGCGGTGAACCCGACCGCGCTGGTGGCGGAGCCCGCCCCCGACGCACCGCCCCGGGTGCGGGCCGCCTGGGCCCTGCTGCACGGATTCGAGGCCGTGGCCCGCAGCGACTGGGCGGCCGCCGCAGAGTCCTTCCGGTGCGCGTTCGTCCTCACCGACGCCGACCCGGTCGACGACCACGTGCTGCAGCCCAACCTGGGCATCGCCGCCATGCTGATCGACGACGACGAGCGCGGACTGCGGCTGCACGAAGAGCAGCTGACCGCCGCCCGCCGGGCCGGCGCGCTGAACATGGTCGTGCACGCCCTCACCCGCGGCGTCCACTTCCAGATCGCGACCGGCGCCTGGTCGAAGGCCGGCGGTGCCGCCGCCGAGGCGCAGCCACTGACCGCCGCCACCGCCCACCCGGGGATGACCGCGCTGCCCACCGCGCAACTCGCCCTGCTCGCGGCACTGCGCGGAGACGACGCCGCCGACCGCCACCTGGACACGGTCACCGAGATCCGGGACAAGCACCCGGTCGGCATCACCGACGGCCTCGTCGCCGACCTGGCGTACTGGGCCCGCGGGTTGCGCGCGGCCGCACAGCCGGCGACCGCGCTGCATCACCTCACGCAGATCGAAGGGCCGGCGTGGCGGCGTCTGGCCGCCCTCGATCTGTTCGATGCCGCCGTACGCGGCGACCGTCCCGACCTCGCCCGCACCTGGCTGGCCGAGCTGGAGCAGTTCGCCGCGGGCACCGCTCTGCCGGCCGCGACCGCGGTCGTCGAGCACGGCCGCGCCCTGCTCACCGGCGACGGCGACGCCGAGAGCCACTTCCAGCGGGCGCTCGCCGCGCACGCCAACTCGCCGCGGTTGCCCAATCTGGCCCGCACCCACCTGGCCTTCGGCGAGCACCTGCGCCGCGCCCGCCGCCGGGTCGACGCCCGCGAACACCTGCGCACCGCGCTGGCCCTGTTCGAGGACCTCGGCGCCACCCCGTGGGCCGAGCGGGCCGCGCAGGAGCTGCGCGCCTCCGGGGAGAGTGCCCGCCGCCGCGACGTCACCACCACCACCGAACTCACCCCACAGGAACGCCAGGTCGCCACCCTGGTCCGGCAGGGCCTGCCGAACCGGGACGTGGCCGCGCAACTGTTCGTCAGCCCACGCACGGTCGACTTCCACCTCCGAAACTGCTACTCCAAGCTGGGCATCAGCTCCCGCGCCGAACTCACCGCACTCCCCCTCGACCTGTAACCGGCATCACCTCGCACCCGGAGACCGCCGGCAACCCCGGCATCGATCTCGCGAGGGAGCAGGCAGTCAACGATGACCCGGCTACCCCACCACACACACCATCTCCGACAAACAGGTACCCGCAGTCGAAGAAGCCACAGCCACCAGAAGTGCGCCTGAGTTGCGTCAGGTACGGCGCTCGGTATTCCGTCCGGATCACTGCCTGCACGGGGTCCAGTCACCCGGCGCTGGTCAGGCGGCGACGAAGCTCCTCCTGCGAGACGTCTTCCATGTGAGTCAGAAATACCCAGATGTGACCCGAAGGATCCTTGAGGATGACGGTGCGGTCGCCGTGGAACATGTCCTTCGGAGGCTGGAGGATCTCAGCGCCGGCGGCTTCTGCGCGCTCCGCCAGACTGTCGACGTCCGGCACGAAGACATGCAACGTGACGGACGTACCTCCGCCGAGCGAGGTCGGTGCGGCGAAGGAGGCGGCCTCCGCCTCGCCCACGCTGGCGTCGCCCAGCATCAGGGCCGACCGTCCGATGGTGATCTCGGCGTGCAGAATCCCGCCGCCCGGTGCGTCGATCCTGAAGTCCTCACGGGCGCCGAACGCCCGCTCGTAGAAATCGATCGCCGCGGCGGCGTCGTCGACCATGATGTGCGGGATGACGGCATAGCGGTAGCGGTTGGGGATCTCGATGTGGGCTGTGCGCTCGGTCACGGCGAACCTCCTTGATAGGTCACCGCTGGTCGGTTCCTGCGGCTCTGGAAGGAACCTAGAAGCTCAAGTTTGATTGAGGTCAAGCGTCGTTGTGGCCCTGCATGTGCCTGCCGCGGGTCACCTGCAGCCCCTGCCCTGTCTGCCGGAAGGCACGGCTCGCCGACTCACGTGCTCGTACGCTGACGATGCGGGGCTACTCCTTGCGGAGCAGAATCTTGATTTCCTCGCCAGTCTCAGGCGTGAGCGTGGCGTCGCCAGAGTCTTGGCCACGGCGACCCCAGGTCCAGGCCGTACACGAGATGGACCCGCTCGCCCGCCGCACGCATCCGATCGGCCGGCCAGGTCGGACGGGCCGGCGGGACGAGGCAGATGCTGTTGCGGGCGGCCAGTGCCGCCTCGGGATCGACGTGCGATCCCGGACTCTCCAGGTAATGGGCGATGACGGCGGTCTTGTGCGTGCGGTCCCGTTCCTGCCGACGGGCCTGTCACCGGGCCGTCAGAGCGCGGCCGAGCCGCCCGAGCCGCGGCGTGAACCAGAACGCTGCGGCGTCATGGGCGAGTGCCCGCGCGGTGAGCCCCGCAGGCGGTTGGCATCAGCACGCGTGCCGTCGACGACGCCCGGCCGCGGGAAGGTCACGCCGCCCCGGCGCGGCTGTCTGCGGCAGACCACACCGTGCAAGGCCGCCCGGTCGACTTTCACCGTGATGGGGACGCGGTGGTGGGTGATCGGCATTGACGATCTCCGCACGGGTGACCTGCGTCAGCGGTCAAACGGGGACGCCGGGACACCTGACTGGGTGACACATGGGGCAATTCGTCGGGTTGCGAAGGTGAGGGACTGTCGGTTGCCTCGGGAACGGAACGCAGAAGAAGCGCCGCGCAGACAGGCCGGACACTGATCCGTTGGAGGATTCGCATGCGGTACACACACATGGGTGCAGGTATCGGCCTGGCTCTCGGTTCCCTCGGACTGCAGATCCCGGCTGCTGCCGCCAGTGATGACTCGGATGTCCGTATCGACCCGTGGAATGCCCACCCGGGTTCGACGGTCACGGTCAGCACGAGCGTCTGCGACCCTGACGCGGACTACGGCAAGGGCTGGTCGGAGGTGGGAGGAGAGTTCCACCTCTTCGAAGGCGAAGAGGAGGGCGAACTCACCGGCCAGTTCCAGATCCCGGAAGGAACCAGGCCGGGCAGCGACACCATCACCCTGAAGTGTCCGCCACTGACCAAGGTCACGGAAACGTACCAGGTCACCGGCCGTCCTCCGAACGGCTCGGTCAACGCCGGCTTCGGACCGGCCGAAGACACAGACATGGGGCTCGCCCTGGTCGGTGGGCTGCTCGTCACGGCGGCCGCCGGAGGTGTGGTCTGGATGTACCGCCGCCCGAACGACAACTGAACCTGACCATCCGACTCCGCCGGCCGGCCCCCGAGAAGGGATCGATCCGGTGGCCGCGAGGCCAGCCCTCCGCGAGGCCCGACCCACCCGCTACAACGCACCCGCCGCGAAGCGAGGGCACACCAACCGCGATGGCACCCAGACACCACACCAGCGCTTCCCGAGTTCCGTTCATCCCTGCAGTCCTCCTCCTGGCCTGCGCGATGACGACAGGTGTGGTTCTGCTGATCAGCGCGGTGCACGACGAGAAGCCACCGCAGCCATCGGCGGCCCAGGCCCTCCCAGCCTCTGCCACTGCCTCTCGCTCTGCCACTGCCTCCGCAGACCCCACCCGCCCCACGGTCCATCCGCTGCCCCCCGCGGATCCGGTCCGGCTCCGGATCGCCGCCATCGGCGTGAACGCCCCGATGACACGAGTGGGCCTCGATGCGGCAGGGGCGCTACGGACGCCACCACGCAGCAAACCCGGCTTCGCCGGCTGGTACGGCGACGGCACGGCTCCCGGCTCGGCAGGAACCGCCATCGCCACCGGGCATGTGGACACACCCGAAGGCGGCCCGGGTGTCTTCTACGACCTCGGCGACCTGACCGTGGGCGCCACCATCGAGATCAGCCGGGCGGACCGGCGGACAGCGGTGTTCACCGTCCGCGCCGTCGAGCTCTACGACAGGAAGACGTTCCCCAGCAAGAAGGTCTACGGCAGTTCCGGCCGGCCCGAACTGCGGCTGATCACGTGCGGCGGCGCCTACACCAAGCGCACCGGCTACCAGAGCAACGTCGTGGTCTTCGCAACCCTGACCGCGGTGAAGTAACCCGGCGAACGAGCGCCGCGCGATTCCGTCGTGGACGACCACGCTTCGCAGGCCTGTTGAGACCGACGTACGGAACACGAGGGGCGTGAGCGCATCGTCGCAACCGGTGTCATCGCCGCTCGATGACCTGGTTGAACAGCGCGAGCGCGCCGCCGCCGGCGCCTCCCGCGGTCACGACGGCCTCGGGCCACGGATGGTGGGCCGCAAGCCAGAGAGCTCCGGCCGCAACCGCGGTGAGAACGGACAGCAGGAACACGAGCGCGGCCCTCATGCCCATCAGTGCCCCGCTCGGTGCCGGAGGCTCGGAAGGCTGGTTCTGGGGTGACGGCTCGCTCACGACGGACTCCCTTGGAAACGCCACGGATTGTGCGGGGTTCTCACCCCACACGGTGCTGCGGACGGCCGTTCGGTTGCACTGCTTCATGCGGGAGTCGTCCGAAGTCGGACCGGGACCGAACAGTCCGCCGGTACAGTTCCGAACGGAACCGAACGGTTGACCGCGAGGGCGGGGGGCGGCGGTGGAGAACGATTGGTTACCAAATCCGGAGTCCATCCAGACCCGCGCCGACCTGGCACAGAATCTCCAGGCGCTGCGTGAGGGGGCGGGCCGAAGTTACGGATGGGTGGCGAAGACGGCCGGGATCGCCAAGCCGACGGCCAACTCCATGTGCCGGGGACTGTCGTTCCCCCGGGAGAGCACGCTCGTTCCGTTCGTGCGGGCCCTGGGGGCGGATCCGGCGCCGTGGACGAAGGCCCTCCGCCGCGTCAGGCGCAACGAGGCCGGTGAGGTGACGCCCCGCCCTTCCGCACGCCCGGCCGCGGACGTCGTCGTCGAGCTGCGTCCCTGGGTGACGTACTACGGCCGGGACGCCTACCCGCAGGAACTGCTCCGGAATGTCCCCACCGAACCCGAGAACGGCTGGCCGGACACCGGTGACCTGGCCGAATTCCCCGCGCTCCTGGGACGCCTGACGAGCTGCCACGTACGCGTGCAGGCCATGACCGTTCATCGCGCCATCGCCGTACCCGTCGACTCGCCCGAGCGGTTCTGGGCGCTGGTGGCGGCCGACATCGTGTTGCGTGAGCCCGGCAGCCGCTGGTTCGAAGGCTCTCGTAAGTGGCTGGTCAGGCAGACCGAGGAGATCATCGGGGGCCAGGACGACGGGCAACTGGACCGGCTGGCGCTGATCTGGCGGACGTTGTTCGAGGTGCTGCTGCACGGCGAGGACCCGGCACGCTGCGCCTGGCCGCCACGGCAGATCGTCAAGGACGTCGCCGACGCACTGAACGCGAAACCGCTCCGCCTGCGCAGGCTGATGGACTGGCTGTTCGGGGTCTTCCCCGCCGACGACATCGTGGGCGACGGCCTGCGGGAGGCGTGGGAACAGTACACGGCCACACGGTTCCCGGGCCTGTCGAGCGCCGACTCCGGCTCCTTCGCCCCGGACCTCGTCCCCGTCGCTGCGGGGAATCTGTGCCCGTATCCCTTCAAAGCGATGCGCATGCCGCTCACCGAACATCATCTGGCGCTCCTCCTGGGCAAGGCCGCACCGGTCGGTACCGACCTGCCGCTTCCGTACCTGCTCGGCTCGCAGTCCGAGGAGAGGGGGGAGGCCGTGGGGACGTTCCTCCGCGATCTGATCGGCCGCTGTCTGGTGCTCACCCGGTCCACGTCCGACGAGGACTGGGTCTGGGCGGTGCCCACGGCGCCCGAATGGCTGGAGCTGTCCGGCTGTGCGACCGACGGCCGGCCCTATCCCTGGGGGACGGAGCTGCCGACACCCCGCCACGCCAACCTCCGTTATCCAGGCAGGCCCCAGAAAGTGAAGCCGGTGGGGCTCTTGAAAGCCGGCATCACGGACACCGACATCTGGGACTGCTGCGGCAACGTCCATGAAGTCGTCGTGTGGCGCCCGCGCTTCCTCGATCAAAAGGCACCCGCCCTGCCCGACTTCCGCCTGGCGGGGGCGAGTTTCCGCAATCGGCCCGAGAACGCCTCGTGCTGGACGTTCCGCCGCTTCATCCCGGAACCCTTGCTGCCGTCCCGGCAGAACGTCGGCCTCCGGCTCATCAAGTACCGCAGCGCCGACGCCACCCTGCGCACGCAGGCACTCAAGGACTTCCACGGCGCGCGGCAGCCGTAGGGCGAATCGGCTCCTGAGGTTGCCTCGGACGAGCGTGATCAAGGTCTCGGTCTTCGCAATCGTGCTATTTCGGGTGGATCGCCTCTATCGGCGGCAAGTGCCCGGCCCGCACGCATTAGTTTTACGACTTCTTGATCGATCTCTGACCTAAGGTCGAAAGCCAAGCATGCACATATCTCCGACCGTTCCGGGGGAACGGCTATCTCCGCGTGCCCGCGCACGCCTTCCACGCACCACAGCGCTACTCGCGCTCTCCTTGGCCCTGTTCGGAGGCGCCGTCATGGCGGTGCCCCCGGCGGCGGTCGCGGCGCCGGCCGCGGAACGCGAGCCGGCCAGGAATGTGTCCGCGTCGGACGTCGCAACGGCCCGCGCCGCGGCCAAGCGTTCCGGCGAGCGGGTCGAGGCGCTGTCCGAGCGGACCGAGACCACGACCACCTGGGTCAACCCCGACGGCTCCCTGACGACCGAACTGACCGCGGGACCGGTCCGGTTCGACCGGAACGGCAGCTGGGTGACCGTCGACACGAACCTCACCGAACGCGGTGACGGTTCCGTGGTGGCCAAGGCCCACCCGGCTTCGCTCACGCTCGCCGGCAAGGGCGGCACGCCTGCGGCGTCCCTGAGCGCCACGCGCAAGGCCGCCGCCCGCAACCTCGTCACGCTCGGCGAGGGCGATCAGCAGGTCGTCCTCCAGTGGAAGGGCGGACTGCCGCAGCCCACGCTGGACGGCAACCGGGCCACGTACCGGGAAGCCGTCCCCGGCGCCGACGTCGTCGTGGAAGCGACCCGCACGGGCTTCGAGCAGTACGTCGAGATCAAGCGGCGCCCGTCCACGACCGGCTACGGCTACACCCTGCCGCTGCGCGCCAAGGGGCTGCGGGCCACCCAGCAGGCCGACGGCAGTGTGCTGTTCACGGACCGCAGGACCGGACGGCAGCGGGCCGTCATGCCCGCCCCGGTGATGTGGGACGCGACCGTCGACGAGCGGTCCGGTGAGCACACGCGCCGGGTGCCGGCGGCGATGAAGGTCGTGCAGCGGGGCTCCTCGGTCGACCTGGTGGTCACGCCCGACGCCGCGTTCCTGGCCGACCCCGAGACCCGTTACCCGGTCACCGTCGACCCGTCGACCTCCGTGCTCGGCACCGTCTTCGACACGTACGTCCAACAGGGCGAGACCCGCGACTGGTCCACGGACACCGAACTGGACTTCGGCAACCCCGGCACCAAGAACGCCGACGGCACACCGCGCACCGCGCGGTCGTACATCACCTGGGGGACGGCGCCCATCGCCGACGCCCTGGTGAGCGGCGCCAAGCTGAGCCTGTGGAACTTCCACTCGGGCAACACCGACTGCAAGGCCCAGCCGTGGGTGGTCTGGTCGGCCGACACGGCCTCGACCTCCAGCCGGTGGACCTCCCCGCCCGCGCTGCACACCAAGCAGGCGACGTCCACCGAGACCAAGGGCAACCCGAGTTGCGGCGCCGACGGCTGGATCAACGCCGACGTGACCTCGCTCGTCCAGACCTGGGCCTCGTCGAAGGCGCCGCAGTCCAGCATGGGTCTGACGGCCGCCGACGAGACGGCGGTCGCCCAGTGGAAGCGGGTCAACTCGGCCAACGCCACCGGCAACCCGCCCAAGCTGACGGTCACGTACAACTTCCGTCCCCGGTCCGGCAACAACCGTCAGGCCGGCCCGCCGTTCACCCAGGACGCCTCCGGCACCTGGCAGGTGAACACCACCACGCCGACCCTGCGGGACACGTTCTCGGACAAGGACGGCGACCGCGTCACCGGCACGTTCGAGATCGTCGACGCGGCGACCGGAAAGCGCGTGGGCGACTACCTCGTCTCACCGCGGGTCGAGTCCGGACGGGCCGCGGCCGTGACCGTGCCGGACGGGCTGCTGAAGGACGGTGCGACCTACCGCTTCCGCACCAGCCCGTACGACGGCACGCACTACAACCTCGCCTGGTCGGACTGGGCCACGTTCACGGTGGCCTCCGGCCGGCGTCCCGGTGGGCTGCCGGACATGCCGCAGGCGCTGGAGTCCGGTGCGACGCAGTCGCTCACCCCGCTGCTGTCGGGTCTGGTGTCCAGCCCTGAACAGGGCCGTGTGCGCGCCGAGTTCGTGGTGCGGGACACCGAGGGCAAGCAGCTCCCCGGGGTGACCGTCCCCGAGGCGTGGGTGGACAGCGGGCAACGCGCGGTCGCGCGGGTTCCCGAGGGCGCCCTGCGGGCGGGCACGACCTACCTGTGGGCCATGCGTGCCTGTACCGACCTGGGCTGCTCGGCCTGGTCGTACGAGCAGGAGTTCACCGCCACCCCCGCGCCGGACCCCGACGCGCCGAAGACCACCTCCGTCGCGCTCAGCGGCGCGGCTCTGGAGGACACGACGGTCGCGGTCGGCAGCGGCGCCTGCGCCTCGGGCGGCTGCCCCGCCGTCGACGACACCCGGCTGTCGCTGGGCGGCGGTGCCGCCGGCGAGCGGGCCGCGTGGCTCAAGCCGGACCTGAGCAAGGTGCCCGCGGGCGCGCGGATCACCCGGGCCCGGTTGCTGCTGACGCCGGCCGAGTGCGGTTCCGCGGCCTGCGCCCAGCGGCCGGTCGAGATGTACCAGCTGTTCGAGCCGTGGGCCGCCCCGCGCACCGGCACCGGCCTGCTGGGGGTGGTCGACGACGCCCCGTTCACCGATGCCGCACTCCCCGACGCCCAGGATCTGACTCCCGTCGTGCAGTCCTGGCTCGACGAGGGCACGGGCGAGGGACTGGCCCTGCGGCTGCCGGCCGCGGACGTCGCCTCCTCCGTCTCGTACCACTCCGGCCGGAGCCCTGAGACGGCGAAGCGGCCACGGCTCGTCATCGACTACGTGGCACCGGCCGCGCCCGCCGCCCCGCAGGACCTGCGGACCACCGGCGGCGACGGCGGGCTGCTGGCGACGTGGAACGCGCCGCAGGACCTCGGCTCGTCGGCCGACGGGGCGGAGTACACGGTCGTCGTCCGCAAGGAGGACGGCAGCGAGGCCGCGAGGGCGACCACCCGTGAGCCCCACATCGTGGTCAACGGCCTGGAGAACGCCACCGCCTACCGGGTGACCGTGTCGGCTCGGACGCCGTACGGCACCGGTCCCGACGCCACGTCGGAGCCGGTGACCACCGTCGCCGTGCCCGGTGGCGCGGCCACCTACCGTGAGATCGTGCAGCAGTACGTCGACGCCCGCGGCGCCCTGCTCACCGGCGCCCGGCCGACGGCCGCGGCCGCGCTCGCGGCGAGCTCCCGGGGCGCCTCGTTCCAGGACCTGCTCGGCGCACAGGCCGCGGACCTCGCCTCCTCCCGCGAGGTGCTGGCCAAGCACGGGCAGCGCTACACGGAGATGGCGACCAAGCTCTCCGACGTGCTGGTGGGCGTCGACGAGAGCGGCACCGTTTTCCTGCGCGCGGTCGTCGAGGACACGGCCGTCCTGACGTCCGAGGACTCCGGCGGCGAGCCGGAGGAGGGACGACGGGAGCAGCGGTTCACCTTCAGCACGAACAGCGGAGCCCCCATCCTGCACATCGAGGCCGACGCCCCCGCGGCGGAGGCCGTGCTGCCGGCGTCGGCCGCGGCGGACAGCGCCGTGGAGCCCACCGACGAGACGGGGCCGGTCACCGAGGTGCCCGACGAGCCGATCGCCCTCGACGCGGACGGCCTACCGGTCGAGCAGGCCGCGCCGACAGCCGCGTCCGCCCCGGCGTCCCCGGTGCGCGTCCAGCGCGCCGCGGCTGTGTCCGGTTCCGGTACGGTCCGGTGGGCGGCCCGCAACATCAACACCGGCTGGGAGTACGGCCAGGACTGCACCAACTTCGTGTCGAAGGCCCTCTACTACGGCGGCGGGATGAAGATGCGCAGCGGCGGCCGCAAGCACGACCGCGCGTGGTGGCAGCAGTACTACTTCTTCGGCCAGATCAAGAACAAGAGCTACACCTGGGCCGGCGCGGAGAACTTCCGTCGCCACATGCTCGGTCACCGCGGGGCGCAGCACATCTCGGCCGCCTACGCCAAGCCCGGTGACCTCGTGCTGTTCAAGTGGAAGAAGGAACGGGGGTACAACCACGTGGCCATCGTGGAGCGCAACCGGCACGGTCTGCAGCTGCTGCAGCACGGCAGCTCGAACCGGACCAGCCTCGCGGCCGCCATCATGCGGTACCGCGGCAAGGCGAACTACATCGAGCGGGTCATCGTGCTGCGCCCGAAGGCAAGGAGCTGACCATGGCGCACGAAGGCGAGAAACTGACCATGGCGCACACAGCGAGGCGGTCCGGCATCGCCGTGGCGGCCGCCGTCCTGGGCGGGCTCCTGACGGCGGGCTGCGCGTCCGGCGAGTCCCACGGCTATCAGACGGACTACAGCAACCACCGGCCGCTGCATGTCGTCGGCTACCCCTCCACGGGAAGTCTCGAGACCGTCCAGAAGGCCGTATGGCGGCTCGCGGACGGTGACACCGAGGGACTGGCCGCGCTGGCCGTCGACGACAAGGACGCCGAGGCCACGGCCCGGAACTGGGTGACATCCTTCGGCGCCGCGGCCAAGGGCGAGGTGACGGCGGACTTCTACGACGAGGGGTCCGTGCGGCAGGTCGTCGTCCTGTACTTCGCCAAGACCGGTCAGATCAAGGAGATCGAGGCCCGTATCGGCGAGGACGACGCCTGGGGCCTCACCCTCGCGGAGCCCGACCCCGCCGAGGCCTCGGCCAAGCCCCGGTGGGCCCCGGCCGAGCCCGGCGCGACGGGATCCCGCTCGTCCGGCGGTCAGCCGGGGAGGTGACGCACGCGCCCCGTGGGCGCACGATCAGCGGTGAGGGCCGCACCCGGATGCCTCCGGAGTACGGCCCTCACCGCGGTGTCGCGGTCTCGCCGTGGGCCCGTTGCCGGCTTTCCGGGTCGGCTCGATGGAGGCGACCGGTTCCGCGTCGCAGAGCCGGACAGCGCATGGGTGGTGTTGGCGGCGAAATCTCCGACGACGACGGGGGGCCGGGGGGGGCGGGCGCTCTCGCGGCGCGGGCATCGCGCCGGGAATGGGCCACCGCCGTGTGTCCGTCCTCCTTCGGGTGACGTTGAGCGCCGAGTGTGGCCGCTGCCGCGCTGGTCAGGCAGGGTGGCTGACTGGGACTCGAGCCGACGACCCGGCCGGCATCAGCGACCGCACGGCGTTCCCGGGCGCTCGCAACGGCGCCGGGTGGAACACCCAACATCGGGGAGGCAGGCTGTAGTCATGCGGTCGCTCATCCGCCCATCGGGTTCATCAGCGGCTGGCGATCATGGCCGGGTCCTCTTCAGACTCGCGCAGTGTGTGCCATTCGTGATCATTCTGATCGCGCTGGGGATCGAACTTTCCCCCGCACACGCGGTGATCACCGGTCCCATCCTCGCCGCCATACCGGCATTGGCCTCGCTGACGATGGGCCCCAAAGGCACCCTTTCGGCAGCGGCCGCAGCCTTCGCCGTCACCGTCATCACGGCCACCCTCCACCACACCTGGGGAGGCCAGGTCTACAGCAACCTCATCTCCCTCCTCGTCGTGTCGGCGGCAAGCGTCACCATGAGTAATGCAATGCGCACGCGCAGGCAGAGCGAGCTCAACCAGGTCCGCCGGGTCGCCGAGGCGGCACAACGGGTTCTGCTGCGCCCTGTGCCGCCCCAGCTCGGTCCCGTCCAGATGGCCAGCAAGTACCTCGCGGCAGAGACGGGCGCGCAGATCGGCGGCGATCTGTACGAGGCGGTGCACACCCGGTACGGGGTCCGGATGATCGTGGGAGACGTCCGCGGCAAGGGTCTGCCCGCCGTGCGCCTGGCCGCAGCCGTGCTGGGTGCGTTCCGGGAGGCTGCGCACTACGACGAGGATCTGGCGGAGGTGGTGAGTCACTGCGCGGCAGCGCTGAAACGCGAGCGGGCGGCGCTCCACGCGGTTGATCAGGCCGAGGACGACAATCTGACCGAGGATTTCGTCACCGTGCTCGTGGCTCAGGTATCGGACGCCTTCGTGGTTCAGGTCGTCAATCGCGGCCATCCGCCCCCGCTGGTAGTCCGCGAGGGCAAGGCAAGGGCCCTGCACCCCGCCTGCCCACTGCCACCCCTGGGCCTGGAAGACTTCATCGCCGTTGCACCCGCCCAAGCGGACAGCTACCCCTTCACGCCCGGTGACCGCCTCCTGCTGCACACAGACGGTGTGGTCGAAGCCCGCAGCCCCGACGGCGAATTCTTCCCCCTGTCCAAGACCACAGAATCGGTGTACCCCTGTTCCCCGTCAGAGTTCCTGGAGCAGCTGCACCAGAAACTGCTCCGGCACACCCACGGCTACCTGGCGGACGATGCGGCGATGCTCCTCGTTGAACGGCTCAACGAAGGACGCGAGAGCAGACCGCAGGGCCCCCACGCCCTCTGAGATCGGGGCCCGCTTCGCTGGTTACCGGCATGGGGACAGGCCGCCGCTGCCGCACGTCACCCGCGCGAGGCGGGACCATATGGGCGAACACCACGCGGCGTATGCCGAGTTCCAACCCGCTGTCACCCTTTCCATCCTGCCGTGGTTCGGGCTGCTCCCCCGTCGCTGGAGCAGCCCGGCGTACGTCAGGGGCAGCTGATCCTGGTGTCGCCCGGATCGGTCCGGCACAGGTCGGCGTCGGCTCCACCATCGACCGTGTCGTTGCGGGCGACGCGGTCACGGGAGTCGAGGATGTCGCTGCCGGGGCCGCCCCGGATCGTGTCGGCGCCGGGCCCGCCGTCGACGATGTCCGCGCCGTCTCCGGCGATGATCAGGTCATCGCCGCCGAGGCCGCGGATCACGTCCTTGCCGCCGAGGCCGCAGATGACGTCGTTACCGGCAGTGCCTCGCAGGACGTCACCCCGGGAAGTGCCCGTGCTGGTGCACAGCGGTGCGGTCACGGTGGTGCTCGCGGTGGCGGTGTCGTTGCCCCGGTTGGGGTCGTCGGTGGCGGTGGCGGCGGTGGCGGTGTTGGTCACCGTGCCGGTCGCGGTGACGTTCACCCTCACCACGAGGGTGAAGGTCGCCGTTCCGGGAGCCAGCGTCGGCGCGGTCACCGAGACCGTACCGGTGCCCGAGGCCGGTGGCGTGGTCGTGGTCCAGCCGGCGGGCGCGGCGAACGACACGAACGTCATCCCGGTCGGCACCTGGTCGGTAAGCCGTACGCCGTCGGCGGTGTCCGGGCCGTTGTTCGTCAGCGTGATCGTGTACGTGACGTTCTGGCCCGCGGCGACCGGATCGGGCGCATCGATCTTCTGGACGCCGAGGTCGGCCGACGGTGGCGGTGGTGCGATCGTGAAGCGTCTACTGACGTTGTCGGCGTGACGTCGTCAAGGTGAGGCCGGTTTCGGCGAGGCATCCGTTGATGAGGTTGCTGCGGTACTGGATCTGGCGGAGACCATGTCGGAGCGTGCTGATGAGATGGTTGGGGTCGGTGAAGGCGGTGTTGGCCTGGCTCCTGCGCCGCAGCAAGGACCAGATGCCCTCGACGGGGTTGAGGTCGGGTGCGTAGGCCGGCAGGAAGTAGCAGGTGATCCAGTCGTGGGTGTCGATGAACTCCCGTAATCGGCGGTCCTTGTGGACGTTGAGGTTGTCCCATACGAGCACGATGGGTGCGCCGAGCTGCTGGTGTGCGGAGATGAGCAGGTCGCGGTAGTCGGTCCAGGTGAAGCTGCGTCTGCCACCGCGCTATCGAGATGCTGCTTGGGTCGGTAGATCAGCCGGGAGCGTTCACCGTGCTTGTAGCAGGCCAGAGCGGCGATGGAGAAGCGGCGCTGGGAGCGTCCCCGGACCCGGATGACGGGTGTGTGTCCGCGCCGGGCCCAGGTCCGTGCGGTGGGCGGCGTCATCGAGAAGCCGGCTTCGTCTTCGAAGCACAGCCAGGCGTCGAGCGCCGCCACGGACCTTCCACCTGCGGCCAGGCCTCCTTCACCCAGCCCGCCACGGCCTCCTCGTCGCGCTCGATGGCACGGCGGGCCGGGACCTGGTGGCTGAAGCCGTGCCGGTGCAGCATCGGCGCGATCGTCGACAACGTCATGCTCTTGTGGAACCGGCGCCCTATCAGCGTCTTGATCCGCGCCAGCGTCCATGTCTGGTCCGGCCAGCCGTGCGCGATCGGCCCCTTGGCGAGTTCCTGCTCGAGCACGGTGAACAGGGCCTCGCTCAGCTTGGGCCGTGACACGGGCCCGGCAGACCGCAGCCCCTGGGTGCCGGCGTCGTGCCAGGCTCGGCGCCAACGCTGCACCGAGCGCATACTCACCCGTAAGTCCTTGGCGACCTCGGCGTTGGAGGCACCCGCAGCGAATCGCTCCGCGGCCTCCAGCCGGATCCGCTCGCGAAACGCCTGCCGTTCAGGCGTCAGCCCACCACCCTGCGGATACCTCACACAACAGGCATACCGCGACGATCACACATCGTCAGCTCTCAACGACATCACGCCACGAAGGTCAGTAACCTCGTCTCCGTTGGGGGTGAGGATGGAGCAGGTGGTTTGCGAGTCCGTCAGGTACTCAGCGGTGTGCCAGGACTGCGGTGCGGAGCTGGAATGCTGGGGTGTCCAAGCCCTCGTGGACGGCCGCTTGCGGTGGGACGCCGAGTCGACGTGTTCCGTCTGCGGATTCGCGGTCGCTGTGTGTGGTGGGGATCTGCCGAGCGAACGGCGGGATCAGATGCTCTCCGAGCATGGAACAGCGACGCTTCAGGTACGCACGGCGTCGGCGAGCAGTGTCGTGATCATGCGGGTGCTGCGAGCGGAACTCGGTATTGATCTGGTGAATGCCAAGGGTGTACTGCGCCGGGTGCTGAGCGGCGACTACTTCGGAACTCTTCCTGAGATGGAACTCCTGGCCCGGAAGCTGCGGGCGTCCGGCATCGCTGCCGTAGCTGCTCGGCCATAGATGCCTCACCCGGCAACGCAGGTGCGGATCCGCCTGGCCTTGGTCCCTTTCTTGTGGTGGCGGGGCTGGCTGAAGGGCCTTCCGGGACCCGGCCTCGAGGTTTCGGTGCACCTGCCTGTGAATCGACCTTCGTGCGCGAGACCAACCGCTACGCTCAACTCCAGCCCCGACTCGCGGCTGGAGTCAACGCATAGAGCGCCTGCACCGATCCCGAAGCGCCGCAACCGGGGCTTTTCATCAACTCACGGAGGATTCATGGCCTTTGCTGCGATGGGACGCGCCGCGTCTTTGGGACTGGCAACCGCGGTCCTGTCCCTGTTGCCCGTCGGGCACGCAAACGCTGTCACCTATCCAACGAGCCCGTACGCGGTCCCCTACGGCCAGACCTACACCAAGGGGACCCTGACCTGGTACAACAGGTCAGTCCAGCTCATCGGAGAGCAAAAATCGGTCAGTACGTCGAGCTGCCGCCTGACCTACGTTGCGGCCTACCGATCCGATGGCGGCCCCAACTACACACGGCTGAGCGAACGCACCACCAAGCCCGTCTGCGGCAAGTCGATCGGCATCTCCGTGACCGTCCCCGCAGACGTCGTCGGCGGAGCGGACTTCCTGTACATCTGCCTGGACGACACCGTCAATCACTTGAACTGTCTGACCTTCGACAGGCCGTGATCGAATCCATGGGCTGCGCAGGCCGATTGATCACGGGCGTTGTTGGCAGCCACGGGGCTTGAGCATGGCGAAGCCTCCACGCAGGCTCCATGGGCGCCCGCGCCGTGTCTCGTTCGCGCTCTCGCGGCGCACCACGGTCATCAACTTGCCGACACAGCGCGGGCTCATCCCGGTGAACGGGGCTGTCCAGGGCGGCTCGGACGCCGTGATCACACCAGCCACAGCGGGATCGTCCCAAAGATCGACCACATGGCACGATGGCCACCATGTCAGGTCAGGTCTGGGTGTCACTCATATCGTTGGGCGGCGTTGTCCTCGGCGGCATGCTGTCCTACCTCGTCCAGCACAGGACTCAACTGTCAGCGGAACGCGCCGAACAGCAACGGCAGCAGAACACCCTGTCGGAGGCTCGGCGCGCGGAACGACTGGCGCTGCTGGAGCGGTTCATCGAGGTGGCGGCCGAGGCCGAACGCTCCGCGTTCAGTCGGCCTTCCGAGTTCGACGACACCCACCCCTGGTACCTCAAGACCCAGGACGTCATGAACAGGCTATGGGTCGCCGAGCGGCTCATCCGCATCCAGTTTCCTCTGCCAGTGCATGACGCGGCACGTGCGTACTTCCTCGACCTCAACCGGACGGTATGGGAAGGCTTGCCCGACGGCGAGAGCGTACGGGACTACCTGGAGGACAACCGGCTGGCGTTCCTCGACACGGCCCGAGCGGTCATGGGATAGCCCACCGCCGAGCCCTGAAGATCATTACGGGACAGTCCACTCCAAGTACGGGCTGCAGACAGGGGTGTTCACACGCACCCTGCAGGCTGCCTTCCGGGCACATCGGGCTCTGGAAGTCGGCGGAGTCGTGATCGGCGACGTGCCCTCCTATCGCGCCGACCAGATGCCCTACGGCGGGGGGGGAGGGATGTCCAGGTGGGACGCAGGTCTCCGTATCCGGAGGAGTTCAGGAAGGACGTTGTACCGCGCTGCGGCCGGTAAGCGGACGTACGGGGCGGTGGCCGCGGATCTCGGCATCACCGCCGAGTCGCTTCGGACCTGGGTGCGCAAGGATGAGGCCCATGCCGCGCCCGAGGACCGCGATGGCAGAGGGAACGCGGCGGAGGAGTTGGGCTGGGCTGCGGGCGGAGAACGCCCGGCTGCTCAAGGCCGAGCAAGAGTGGCAGCTGGAACGCGAGATCCTGCGCAGGGCAGCGGCCTATTTCGCCCGAGAGGTGAAGTGAGCCCCCACCGCTGGGACTTCATCTCCGAGAACCGCGCCGGCTTCGGCGTGCAGCGGATCTGCCGGGTGCTCGGAGCGTCCCGCGCCGGCTACTGCCGTCATCTGGCCATCGAGCAGGCCCGCGCCGAGCGGTGGGCCGAGGAGAAGCGGGTCGTGAGCGAGATCCGCGCCAATACGGGGCTCCGCGCGTCCATGGTGAACTGCGCGCGAGGGGACGGAAGATCAGCCGCAAGCGCGTCATCCGACTGGTGCGGATCAACCACATCGTCGGCCGGCATCTACGCAAGAAGAAGCGGACGACGATCGCGGACAGGACCGCGCCGCCCGCGCCGGACCTGGTCATGCGCGACTTCACAGCGGACACGCTGAATACCAGGTGGTGCGGCGACATCACTTACATAGCCGTCGGCTCGACGTGGCGCTATCTCGCCCCAGTGATCGACATCTGCTCCAGGAAGGTGGTGGGCTGGTCGGTCGCCGACCACATGCGCACCTCGCTGGTCACCGACGCGATCGAGATGGCCGTGGCCGCCCGCGGCGGCCGGGTTCGCGGCGTCGTTTTCCACACGGACGGAGGCGCCCAATACAGCGCGGCCGCCTTCGCCGATGTCTGCCGCCGGCATGGCATCCGCCGCGGCATGGGCCGGGTCGGCTCAAGCTATGACAATGCCCTCGCCGAGTCGTTCTTCCAGGGCCTCGAGCGCGAGTTGCTCCACGGAAGGCACTGGACCTCAAAGGCACAGACTCGGCTAGAGCTGTTCCGCTGGCTGTCGTACTACAACCGGCGTCGTCGGCATTCCGCGCTCGGCTACCTCACACCAGCCGAGTTCGAACAGCAACTGACCACATCACATACGCTGTCACTCGTCGCATGAAACCCGGTGTCCACTCCCGGATCAACCTCAGGTTCCGGATGCCATCGTTTGCGTACACACTGGCGGGGCTGCGCCCGCCCGTTAGGTTCGGTGTGACTACCGGTGTGATCGCGACGCGGACAGGGCGACTGTCGTCTTCGCCGGGACAGGCACAGCGCATCCTCTTGCGGCGATCAGATCTGGTTGAGTCCGCCATCCACGAAAAGCTCGGATCCGGTGACGAAGCTGCTCTCATTGCTGGCGAGGAACAGTGCGGCAGCAGCAGCCTCGTCCGGGTGCCCCATGCGACCCAGCGGAATCTGGCTGGCGAAGGCGTCCCTCATCTGTGCGGCCTGGTCGGCGTCGGCAGCCAGGCCGGTGATGCCCGGGGTGACGATCGGGCCGGGGACCAGGGTGTTCACCCGGATCGCGCGGCCGCTCAGTTCGTTGGCCCAGGTGCGCGAGAAGGAACGGACCGCGGCCTTGGACGCGGCGTACACGCCAAAGGCGGCGCCGCCTGAGGTCGCGGCAGTCGATCCGGTCAGGATCACCGAGGCGCCGTCGTTGAGCAGCGGAATAGCCTTCTGAACAGTGAAGAGCATTCCCCGTACGTTGATGTTGAAGGTGGCGTCGAAGTGCTCCTCGGTGACCTGCTCAAGAGCAGCGAACTCACCGCCGCCCGCGTTGGCGAACAGTACGTCGATGGGGCGTCCTCGCTCGGCGACAGCCGCGTAGAGGCGGTCGATGTCCGCGAGATCCGCGACGTCGCCCCTGACGGCGGTGGCTTCGCCGCCGATCTCGGCCAGCGCGGCGTCGAGGGCCTCCTGCCGGCGGCCGGTGATGAACACGTGGGCGCCTTCACGTGCGAATCGCTTGGCGGTGGCCAGTCCGATTCCGCTGTTGCCTCCGGTGATGACTGCCGTCTTCCCGTCAAGCTGTCCCATGATCGTTTACCCCTGTCCGGTGCGAACGCCAGAAGTCGTGCACCAAGTGTCACTGCGGTGTTACAGCCCGAACCGGACGGCCCCGAGCCCAGTTATGGACTATACGGTAAAGAACCTTGTTATGGACCGCACGGACAAAAACGTGATCGCGGGCACGCTGTCGGGGCGCGACCGGGCGGCCGGCACGGGCCTGTCCGCGAGGGCGCCGGGAAAACCCCTGACGTGCGCACCCCCTATCGCCCGGCCTCACCCCGCACGGCGGCGACGAGGGGAACGCCCAGGCCCTCCCGCGTCACCGCGAGCAGCCGGGCCTGTGCTGCGTGCCCGACGATCTGGACCGATAGGTCAAGAAGAAGGTAGGCTGCAGTCATGGGGCGACCGCGGAATTTCGATGACAACCAGGTACTGGAGTCTGCACGCGAGCAGTTCTGGAATCAGGGGTACGCGGCTACGTCACTGCAGAACCTGACGGACGCCACCGGACTGGGCAAGGGAAGTCTGTACGGCGCCTTCGGCGACAAGCGGCAGCTGTTCTTGCACGTACTGGACGGCTACCGCGAGGAACAGCTGAACGGCGTCCGGGCGGTCCTCACCGGGCCCGGGACGCCCTTCGAACGCCTGACCCTGCTCGTTGAGGGGGTGGCCAAGGGATTCACGGAGGACCCGCAGCGCCGCGGCTGTCTTCTGGTCAACAGCACGTCCGAGCTGCACAGCAACGATCCGGATGTGGTCTCCCGGGCCCGGACCACCTATCAAGCGGTCGAAGATCTTTTGATCGCCTGCGTAAAGGAAGCCCAGGACGACGGGACGGTCGAACCGAGCGCGGACGCCCAGGAGCTCGGGCGCCTGCTCCTCGCCGTCATGCAGGGCATCGAGTTTCTCGCCAAGACCGACATGGACGGCTCGGCTCTGCTGCAGATAGGCCAGGCCGCCCTCAAGCAGCTGTCTCGGCACTGAACATCCTGTGGGTCGGCATCGTCCACAGGTGATATGCCGACAAACAGCGATCCGGATGGGCCCGCCTGGGTCGGCGCGCGAGCGTCCAGCTCACCTGCCCTCCGAACGTTCCCACGAGTGGCCCGGCCGCCCGCCCCAGCACAGTTGCCGGCCCTCTTCGGCCGTGCGGCTGCGCCATCGACTGCGCCTCACAGCGGGCCGGACGACGCTCTGGCAGCCGACGGCGCCGGACCGTTTCACACGAGCGCTGCGGGCGAGCTCTACAGATTCCCGCACAGGACCTTGTTCGCGGCTCTCTTTACAGACTGTTCCGCTGCACGGCAGGGAAACGCCGGGGCGGGACTGCGCGAGGGTCTCGCGTGCCCCTCCGTAAACGACTGCACACGCCCAACGAAAAGTGATCACCATGACCACCCCTCCCCAGCCGCCCTTCACCTACAGCCTTCACAATGTGACGATTTCCGTCAGTGACCTCGACGCGTCGATCCAGTGGTGGAATCGGGTGTTCGGCCTCACCCTGCTGGCGAAGTCCCGCTTCGACGCCATCGGAGCGGACGTCGCCTTTTTGGAGGGGCCCGGTTTTCGGCTGGAGCTGCTTCAGCCCGCAAACGGTGTGCTGATCCCTGAACTGACGGCAGAGCCCCCCGCCCACATCCGCCCGATCGGCAACAAAGCCCTGGTCTTCCGTGTCGAGGACCTCGACAGCGTGACCCGCACCTTCCGTGATCTGGGGGTGACGACCGTCTGGGAGCAGATGGACCTCGGCGACGGCAGTATCTCGACCGCGATCCGTGACAACGACGGAAATCTCATCAACGTCTTCCAGCAGGGCGCAAGCCCGGTCGGCTGACACGGCGAACCGATCAACCTGGCCGCCGAGCCAGATTCAGCCGCTCCGGACGTAGTTGTCCGGGACATGGTTCGGGAGCGCCGCCGACCGCCGCCGCTGGCTAACGGAGGTTTGCGGCGGCCGACCGGCGAATGCCCTTTGCGCATGCGGCCAACGCGCGGTCTGTCAGGCGATGAGCCGGCCCTCCCGGGCGGCCAGTTCGCAGCGCCGGTTCCCAGCAGTTCCAGCGGCAGTGCTGCCATTCACCGGGGTGCGAGCCGTCGCTAACTCCGCGCGAACTCAAGCAGGTCCTTGTTGAAGATCTCGGCGTACTTGGGCACCATCGCAAGGCCATGAGGCGCGCCCTCGTAGACCTTGTACTCCGCGCCCTTGACGATCTTGGATGATTTGGCGCCCGCGGAGACGATGGGCACGATCTGGTCGTCGTCGCCATGCACGATCAGTGTCGGCACATCGACCTTCTTCAGGTCCTCGGTCGTGTCCGTCTCGGAGAACGCCTTGATGCAGTCGTAGGCGCCCTTGATGCCGACTGTCATGCTCCAGAGCCAGAACTCGTCACGTGTTCCCTGGGAGACGGTCGAGCCCTCACGGTTGGCACCGTAGAACGGGGCACTGAGGTCCTTGTAGTACTGCGAGCGGTCCGTGAGCACACCCTGGCGGATCTCGTCGAACACCTCGATCGGCAGGCCCTCAGGGTTGGCTTCCGTCTTCAGCATCAGCGGCGGGATCGCGCCGAGCAGGACCAGCTTGGCGACCCGTGCCGTGCCGTGCCGGCCGATGTAGCGGGTGACTTCGCCGCCGCCGGTGGAGTGCCCGACCAGAATGACGTCGTGCAGGTCTTCGGTTTCGATGACCGCGGCCAGGTCGTCGGCGTACGTGTCGAGGTTGTTGCCGTCCCAGGGCTGACCGGACCGGCCGCCACCGCGCCGGTCGTGAGCGATGGCGCGGAATCCGTTGTCCACCATGAGCTTCATCTGGGGGTCCCAGGCGTCGGCGGTGAGCGGCCAGCCGTGGGAGAAGAGCACGGGCTGGCCCGAGCCCCAGTCCTTGTAGAAGATCTGCGTGCCGTCCTCGGCGGTGGCGAAGGGCATGGTTGTGCTCCTCTCGATGTCCGCTCGCGGGCCTCTTACGTCACGCCCTCCGGGGATGTGACGCGAAAGCGGCGCCGCATGAGGTCAACGTTAATTGCGGGGCAGCGATTCAGCGCGTCTGGAACCACCGCTTCGGTACGAGTGGGACGGCCGTTGCCTGACAGGCGAGGAAGTGGTCTGTCTCGCACGGTGGTCCTTGCGGTCAGGAGAATTCACCGGTTACGCCACCCGAGTGAACTCCGGGCACAGTCACCCACCCGCCCTGAACATCACCACCGGTGGCGGGCGGCAGCCAGGTGGGTCACGTCCGCTGGAGTGGTGTATCGACGGCCACTCGGTGATCTCTCGGTTGAGGCTATGCGGTGAGTTCGTCGGTGCGGCGGCGAATCTCCTTGTTCAGCCGCTCTTGCGGGTTGTTCGACCAGATCTGCCGCCAGATCTCGCGGGGGAAGGCGGTGAAGGCCAGCAGCTCGTGCTGGGCGGCGTCGAGGTGTTCGGCGGCCTTGGGGAACTTGGCCTCCAGGGCGTCGAGGACGTGCCGCATCTGGGCCTTCACCGCATCGGAGTCGGGTTGTTCGAAGACCAGGCCGGCGTGAGCGTCGGAGATGACGAGCTGGACGCCGGTCAGGCCGCGGGCGATCAGCGAGCGCAGGAATGCCAGCCAGCCGGCCCCGTCCTCGGCGGTGGCGACGTCCAGGCCGAGGATCTCACGGTGCCCGTCGGCGTTGACACCGACCGCGATCAGGGCGTGGACGTTGATGATGCGGCCGCCCTCACGGACCTTCTGGGTCAGCGCGTCGACCCAGACGAATGAGTAGGGTCCGGCCTCCAGTGGCCGGTTGCGGAAGGCGGCGACCTGCTCGTCCAGGTGCTTGGCCATCGCGGACACCTGGGACTTCGACAGCTGCGTGACGCCGAGGGACTCGGCACGTTTCTCGACGCGGCGGGTCGAGACACCGAGCAGGTAGGCGGTGGCGACCACCGAGATGAGGGCCTGCTCGGCCCGGCGTCGTCGTTCCAGTAGCCAGTGCGGGAAGTAACTGCCGGACCTGAGCTTGGGGATGGCGAGTTTGACGGTGCCGGCGCGGGTGTCCCACTCGCGCGGGCGATATCCGTTGCGGTGGTTGACTCTCTCGTCGCTGACCTGCCCGTATTCTGCGTTGCAGAGGGCGTCGGCCTCGGCGGACATGAGGGCGTCGGCGAACGTTTTGACCATCGCGGGCAGCAGATCGGGACTCGCCGCGGCAAGGTTGTCTTCCGCGAGAGCGTGCAGGGCAGACTGTCGGGTGCGGTCATCGTGCTGATCTCCTTCGGGCTTCGACACCTCGAAGATCAGCCGGTGGCCGTTCATCTATGCGGGCATCATCCCGACGCCGGAGCAAACCCCCGGATCAGGTCGAACCCGTACACCATCTCCATGGACGCAACCGCGGTATCCGCCTGCTCTCCCGGATCTGTGCCGCAAGCCCGCGTGACCGAAGCCCGGCCCGACGCCGGCTCCCGCGCCAAGGCCCTCGACCACGGCGTCCGCCTCACCGCTCGGCAAACTCCATCGGAGCCCAGGCCACCGGCAGGCACAGTAAGCAGGAAATGACGTGACAGGCGGCGGGGCCTCAGGGACCATCGGGGCGTGCCGTCCGAACTGAATCGCCTCGCTCTCCGTGTCGTCACACCGGAGCCGGATCAACACGGATGCTCAGTCGAGGTCCGACCGATCATCGACGATCAGGACATCCTGGCTGCCGCTTTCGAAGAGGGCCCAGCAGAAGACCCCCGACGCCTCCTTGCGTCCTCCTCCAGCCCGCTGATGCCGTCGCACGAGCCCAGAGAGGTTCGACTCGCCGTAGCCGAATGCACGGAGGGTTGTTGCGGCGCCGTCTACGTGTCGATCAAGCGCGAGGATGACACTGTCGTTTGGGACAACTGGCGGAACCCGGACGGCAAGCTGGATCTTCCCCCGTACCGGTTCGACGCGCGGCAATACGAAGCCGAGGTTCGGCGCGCGGTTGCTGACCACAGTTGGGAATGGCCGGCCCGCACCATCGCCCGACTCCTGGAAAAGAGCCTTCAGCAGCAAACCCAGTGGCTTGATCAATGGCAGTGTGAGCTCGGTTGGGTCAGCGCCCTGCCCTCGGAGCGCGACCGCGTCGCCGTCGCCTTCTTCCATCCCTGTCGGCCGACCGGAAGTGCCGAGAGGCCATGGTTGCAGTTCCGCCATGTCCTGTCCGTCACCGACGATGCCCCCGATGACCAGGCCGAACGGATGCTGCGCGATCTCCTCCGCGTCGACCCCCGAGCGACTGGTGACCTCTGCGGTGGTTCAAGCGAGTTCGCTCGACAGCTGGGATATCCGTGGCCTGAGCGATGCCGGCCCTGAGGAGTAGGACCAGGACCATCGAGTCGTGTGACGCCGGTCCTGCCGCGGCATGCTCCTGGCCATGATCAAGAGAAACGAGCCTTCCGTTCGCCGATGAGCGAGACGACCGGGATGAAGTCTCCCGGATCACAGGCATCACTGTTCGACTACGCGCTGACGCTCCACAAGTCCGTTCCGGACAAGCCGCTTCCACGAGACGGAGCACCGTATCCGGACGATCGAGCGCACCGTCGACAACCTCGCCCCGAGGCCCCCGATGACCGAAGCCGGATCGGGTTGGACGTGGCGTCCCTCCTGGATGCTCACCTCGCCTCGCCTTCGGCCGGCCCGAGCGACCTCGCCCACGCCTTCCATGACCTCTACGTCCCGATTCACAAGAACGAGCACATCACGGCGGCTGCCCAGAGGGCCGACACCGACCGTGTTCTCCAGACCGGTCGGTGGCTCGTCAGGCACGGCACCGACCGATGCGCGGTCACCGTCGGCCTTGCCCTCCTCGCGGCCGTGGGAACGGCCGATGACATCCCCCTGATCCAAACGATCGGACTTCTGTCCAACCGCTTCGGTCCACTTGCAGCACGTGCCTTGGAACGACTGTCCGGAGACGGCGCCGAAGCCCTCCTCTGGCTCGCTGACCGAGTCACCGGCTGGGGACGGGCTACGTCGTCGAAGCCCTCTGCCGACTCGACGACCCTGCCGCCCGCCCCTGGCTCCTCCGCAGGGCATGTGACGGCGACTACCTCAACGCGTACTTCGCCGGCCCCGTCGCCGAGACCGCCGGCGTGCACGAAGTCATCACCGGACCCAGCGTGGACGACGAGGTCGTCGACCACACCGGCAGACTGCTCCTCGTGCTGACCTACAGCCAGGGCATGGGCATGACCCTCGCCCACTACCCCCACGCCGAGGCAGTACTGACTGCCCATCTGCATCACCTCGAGCGTCTGGAGCCCTCCTCGAGCCGGTACTCCACCGCCGCCTGGCTGGCCGACAGCCTCGGAAAGCACGGCGATACAGGCTCGATCGGTCCCGCCGAGCGTTGGCGCTCCCATCGGGAACGCTATCTCGCGCTTCTCGACCGCGAGGACTGGTGCCAGGTGGCCAGGGAGGCCCTCGCGGCCCAGGAACCCGGAATCCTCCGGCTCGCGGAGACGGCATCAGGCCGCAGGCTGCGAGCCTTCGCCGACCGGCCACCATCGGGCGACGGGGATTGACGCATGCCAGGAACAACCACTCCGCGCCGACATCCCGGGATTCCCGATGGGGCTTCCCTCCGAGCGAGGTCGGAGGAGAGGAGCGCTGCCCCAGGAGGCTGTCAGTGCTCGCTCATACGATCACGGCATGCCTGATGCCTTCACCGTCCTGTGGACCCATGACACGTGCCGTGCCCTGCGTAAAGCGGGTCGCGTGGGAGAGCGGCCGCCCGTCGCCTTCAGCGGCGTCCATTCCTCCCTGCCCGCCTGGTCGGGTGCCCGAGCCGACGACGAGGTGTACGCGCTGCACGTCAACCGGTGCGTCGTACATGTCGTGAGCCGGATGAGGGTGATCGACATGGAGCGGCGCGCATGCTGCGGCGTCGCGCCCACGACGTGGCAGGACCCGGCGTTTCCCGGGCACGACGACTGGTCGATGCTCGGTGCCGGTGGCTGCGGCGCCGCGGCAGTGCACGTGGACGCGACGCCAGTACGCTTCGACGTGCCGATACCTGGTGATCTTCTGACCAGGCTCACCTGGCGTAACCGCCGGGGCCAGACCCGCGGTTTGAAGTACGTGGTCGACGGCCGGCTCGAGCGCTCGGTGAGCCTCCAGGGCTTCTACCGACTGACCCCCGAGTCGGCTGGCGAGTTGGCGGAGTTCATCGGCTGAGCCGGCGCGGGTCCGCACCGAACGCAGCGGCACGGACCCCCGCTGAACGTCCCGGCGTCCCGGCGTACCCGGGTCGGACGGCGGGCGGCGTGTCCACCCGCCGTCGCGCGCGAGAAGCTGCGGCGCCTGAACCGCCGCGCCGGGTTCGACCTTCGGCGTAGGCACGTACTGCTCGGACAGTGATCGCGATGTCAGCGGCTGATGCGAGGATCCCGGCGCAGCCATACGAGGAGATCAGCATGGGCACCTGGGACACTGGCGCCTTCGACGACGACACAGCGGCCGACCATGTTCGCGGACGAGGCCCTCGCCCGGGTCGTCAGCGACGAGGCCGGGCCGGCGTCGAACTGGGTCGACCCGGCAGACTGGAAGCAGTGGCGAGCCAACCTCAACCGCCTTCGCACCGTCCTTGCCCCGCCACCACCGTCCATCCCGCTGTTCGATGTCGAGGGATGGCAGAGCGTCACCGGTAGGAGTGAGGCTTGCCGATGGTGTCGTGAGGAGATCTTGCGGGCTAGGGTGCCGAGGTGACGTGGACCGAGCGTGTGGTCGAGCGGGAAGGCGTGCGGCTTGTCTGCCGGGACTGGGGCGGAGACGGACCGGCATTGGTGCTGTTGCATGGACTGGCCGGTCATGCGGGCGAGTGGGACGCGCTGGCAGGACGGCTGAGCTCGGCATATCGGGTGGTCGCAGTCGACCAACGCGGTCAAGGCGCCAGCGACCGCTTCCCTTCCGACGTTTCCAGGGACGCCTTCGTTGAAGACGTCGTCGCCGTGGCGGAACAGTTGGGCCTGGAGCGCGTTGTTCTTGTCGGACAGTCGTTGGGCGGACACGCGGCCATCCTGGCCGCCGCGAGGCATCCTGAGGTGGTCCGCGCGTTGGTGGCCATCGAAGCCGACGTGAGCGGTCCCGACCCCGAATGGCCGACTCATATCCGCCGGTGGTTCGACTCGTGGCCGACCCCTTTCCCTCGCGCGATGCCGCGGTCCAGTTCTTCGGCGGCGGGGCGATCGGTATGGGCTGGGCGGATGGCCTGGAGGAACGCGGAGGGCAGTGGTGGCCCCGCTTCGACCGGGACGTGATGGTCCAGTCCGTGGCGGACGCCGCCCAGCACTCCTTCACGCACGAGTGGGAGCGCATCACCTGCCCCACTCTGCTCATCCTCGCCCAGTCGAGCTTCATCCCGCCCGCACGAGTCGATGAACTGATGCGCCGCCGCGTCCCGGCCATGTCCGTCAGCATCCGCGGGACCCATCATGACCTGCACCTGGAGCATCCCGACATCGTGTACGGCCTGATCTCCCAATTCCTCGCCGACCCATCTGCGTAGGGACAGGCCGGAACCTCCGCCGATGCAGCCGCTTTCAGCCGGCCGCCATCGGTTCGGCGAGGAAGTACCGGTAGGACATCCGCTCCCGGGCAGCTGTCGGCGTACTCGTTTGAGTGCTCCACGGAGGGCCATATCGCCCCCGCGAACGGATGAGTCGCCGGCCTGCCGGTACACAGCGATCGCGTCCTCCACGTCACCGCGTTCCACTCCCCCACCGTCGGGCCATTGACCGGGACAGACACAGAAGTTCGGCTGGAGCACTAGACGGCGGTTCGCGCGTTCCGCTCCCCGGCGGGCCGGGCCGCGAACGCGATGCGGCGGTGGGCCCGGCGGAGCGCGCGGCGGGCCATGTACGGGTGGACGCGGCGCGCCATCGCCAAGTAGAGCCGACCGCGCGTGTTGTGCAGCCGTACTGCGGTGGCCAGCGTCACGGAGTCGTCGTCGACCAGGACCGAGGCGCGGAAGTCCAGATGGGACGCGTCCTCGCCGAGCATGAGCTCGTGGCCGTCGGCACCCCGCTCGGTGAAGGGCAGGACATGCCGCCAGGCCCGCGGGTCGCGGGGCATGCCAGGGGCGAGCGGCAGGCGCCAGGCGTCGGTGAAGTCGGGCCGCTCGAAGGCGCCGTGGAGCAGCCGGGCGTTCGGCGGGACCGGCACCCCGGCCGGCCGGACCCACAGGAGCCGGTTGACCAGCAGGGCGCGCCGCGGACGGCGGGCCGGCGGGTGCGGCAGGGAACCGAGGGCGGCCCGCTCGGCATTGTCGAAGATCTCCTCGACCATCGTGTCGTGCACCGGCTCGATCGCGAGTTTGAAGAAGGCGAACTTGCCCACAGTCATGGTCACTTCGAGGACGTGGGAGATCCGGCAGCGGTCAGGACCGAGGGGCTCGACATCGAGCCGGTGATAGCCGGTGCCGAGGCCGTCCTCGGCCATGTCGAAGCGGACGGACCGCCCGGGCTCGTAGGCGGTGACCCTGTAGTGGATCCGGCCGTGGCCGCCGTCGGCGCCGACACCGAGGGGTCGGTCGAGGACCATCGCGGGCCAGACCGGCGTGGGGAACAAGGGGTCGTCCGGCGCGGAGAGCCGGTCGACGAGGGCGCCGACGGTCTCGGCCGGGGCCTGGACGATCCGCTCATGAACATTGCGTAGCGTGCGCGTTCCGCGCATACCCCACCTCCATACGGGAGCGTATGTTCAACCGTACGGTAGCGTATGGAAGCATGCACGAGCAGCAGGCCCCTTCGAGGCGGCCCACCCGCAAGCGCCTCTCCGCCGACGACTGGGCGGACGCGGCCCTGGCCGCACTCGCCGAGCGCGGCCTCGCCGGGGTGGCCGTGGAACCGCTCGCGGCCCGCCTCGGCACCACCAAGGGCAGCTTCTACTGGCACTTCACCAACCGGGACGCGCTCGTCGCGGCGGCCCTCGCCCGCTGGGAGGAGTTGTCCACCGAGCGGATCATCCAGGGCATGGAGGCTGCCGAGCCCGACCCCGCCGCCCGGCTCGGCGCGCTCCTGCGCGGGGCGACCGCCTCTGCCACGGAGGATCCCCTGGAGGTACGGCTGCTCGCAGCCGCCGACCACCCCGAGGTCGCGGCGGCCCTCGCCCGCGTCACCGAGCGCCGGGTCGGCTACCTCGCCCACCTCTTCGAACTGCTCGGCTTCCCACCGTCCGAAGCGCGTCGGCGTGGCGTCCTCGCCTACACCAGCTACGTGGGCCACGCCCAACTGGCCCACGCCGTCCCGGGTTCCGTACCGACCGACCCCGCATACCTGGCTGCCGTGATGGCCGCGCTGCTCAAACCCTGACCGGCTCAAGCCCTTGCCGACTCAAGCCCTTGGCCCTGGCCCGCCCGCGCGTCTGCCTGCCTGCCCGCCCGCCCGCCCGCCGGGACTTGTACCGCAGCTCCGCACCCATCACCGAGGCGGCCACGCCCTCCGAGGCCATCGCGGGACCATGAGCTCGTCCCCCAAGGCCAGCTTCCTCCAGGCATGGGCCGAGCAGCCGTAGAACTCGGCTGGAGCCAAGATCGATTGTCAGTGGTGCGTGAGACGGTAGGAGCATCAAGTCGGAACGAGGGGGAGCTGTGATGTCCGGAAACCAGAACTACATCAATCACGTTGCTCTTGTGCTGGATGCCAGTTCGTCCATGTCGCATCTCAGCCGCAAGGTCGTCGAGGTCGCCGACCAGCAGATTGCCTACCTTGCCCGCCGGTCGAGGGAACTGGACCAGGAAACCCGCGTCACGGTGTACGTCTTCGCAGACAAGGTGGAGTGCGTCATCTACGACAAGGACGTGCTGAGGATGCCGTCGCTGAAGCAGCTGTACCGGGTCGGCGGAATGACGGCTCTGCTGGCGGCCGCCCTGAAGTCACAACAGGAGCTGGCGCAGACAGCTCAACTGTACGGCGACCACAGCTTCCTGACGTTCGTACTCACCGACGGGCAGGAGAACGCCAGCCATCGCTGCCCGGATGCCCCTGCGAGGGATCCGCGTGAACTGGTGGCGGCTGTGGCCGAGATGATCAAGACGCAGGATGACAACTGGACGCTTGCCGTCCTCGTGCCGGACCAGATGGGCAAGCGCGAGGCCATGCAGTGCGGTTTCCCGAAGGACAACATCGCCATCTGGGACGCCACGAGCACGCAGGGTCTGGAGGAGGCCGGGCAGGTCATCCGGCAGGCCACCGAGAAATTCATGGTGGGCCGCACCCAGGGCATCCGGGGATCGCGGGCGGTGTTCTCCACGGGTGCCGAGGCGGTCAACAAGGACACCATCAAGGCCGCCGGCCTCACCCCGGCGGACCCGTCGCAGTACCGGCTGATCCCGGTGACGCGTGACGCGGCGATACGGGACTGGGTCATCGAATGCGGGCACACCTACCGTACCGGTGGTGCGTTCTACCAGCTGAGCAAGTCGGAGAAGATCCAGGCACAGAAGCAGATCGCGGTTCTGGAGAAGAAGACCGACCGGGTGTACACGGGACCCGAGGCCCGAGCCCTGCTTGGCCTACCGAACGTCGAAATTCGCGTCAAGCCGGACCACAACGACGACTTCACGATCTTCGTCCAGAGCACCAGCGTGAACCGCAAACTCGTCCCGAACACGCGCCTCTTGCTCATGCTCTGACACCTCGAGACACCTCGAGACGCCTTGGAAAACCCGGCAGGGTCCCGGAGATCTCGTCGTCCCGGCACCTCACCACCCGATCGACGGCTGCGGACACGGCGTTTTCGGGCGGCGGTGCCGGGCGGGTGCAGCCGAGGCCGCCTGGGCGTTGGGCCTGCAACTCGGCGCAGTGGCGACTGCCGGGGTTGCATGCAGGTCGGTCTGGAGGAGCGCCGCGCCGCGCTGCCGTCCGGTGCTGCGGCGAAGAAGCGGCTCACGGCTGTCGCCGACGCGTTGGCGGCAGTCCGGGCCGACGACGACAGACTCCCCGTACTCCGGCATCTGCTGGCCTACTACCTCGGCGAGGCCGGGATGTACGAGGCGGCGCTGGAGCAGTTCCGGCTCATCGGGCCCCTGGTGCGGCGCCGAGGTGTGGTCCAAGGACGGCGATCCGACAGAGGCGTTCCACGCAGCCCGCGCCACGGCGGTGGAGCAATCGAAGGCCAAGCCGCTGCCGCCCGCGTGACCGCGTCGCCGGCACGGTGTGTCCACGTCGAAGTAGTAGAAGTATCGGCCGACGAGTCCGAGAGCTGACCCTCCCCCCGCGAGACCGAGCGGGACGCCGACGACGCCCGCACTCGTCTGCTTCGTACGCTTTGCCGCCGTCCGCCTACGCGACGGCAAGCGACGCGCGCCCGAAGGACCCGACCGTACACCCTGACCGGTGGCACTCACGCCCACCGCTGCCGCGGCCCTCGGGCTGCTCCTCGGGTTCGCGCCCCCGGTTCGTCCTGGCCGTCGTCGGCGGTCAGCCGCGTACGTGCAGTCCGAAGCCCGTACGGCCCGTAGGCTCCAGTCCCTCCTTCAGGTTGAGCGAGGGGATCTCGTAGTCGCCGAAGTTCTGCCGCCGGAACGCGATCGGCTCGGTCGACTCCAGGGTGAGCAGGCGCTGCTCCCAGGCCTTGGCGACGTCCGCGTAGTCGTCGTCAGTCATCCGGTCGGTGCCGTACAGCACGAACGGCGGCAGCACCTCGATGCCCGGGTAGTAGAGGATGCCGTGGTGGATCGGGAACAGCAGGTCGTCGATGGGGCCGTTGATCCCGCGAGCGGCGTAGTGCGACTGCGGGCCGCCGGCGGTCACCGACAGCAGGGCCTTGCGGCCCGCGAGGGTGCCTTCGCCGAAGCGCTCGCCGTACTTGGAGTCGCTGTGCTCGCCGACGCCGTACGCGAAGTGGTAGGTGAACACCCGGTCCACCCAGCCCTTGAGGATCGCGGGCATCGTGTACCACCACAGCGGGAACTGGAAGATGATCGTGTCGGCCCACAGGAGCTTCTCCTGCTCGGCGAGCACGTCCGGGGAGAGCGTCCCGGCGTCGAAGGCCCGGCCCGAGTCCAGGGCGACCTTCAGCGGACTTGAGGCGTGGGGGCCGTAGTCGGCGGCGTCCACGACCGCCTTCCAGTTCATCGCGTACAGATCGCTGACCCGTACCTCGTGCCCGGCGCTCTCCAGTGTGGACACCGCGAGGTCCTTCAGCGAGCTGTTGAGCGACTTGGGCTCCGGGTGGGCGTAGACGATCAGCGTCTTCATGGGAACTCCTTCGGATCGGATGTCTTCGATCCTGGGCTCCGCGGCGCCCGGCGTTCAGGGGCGCTTCTTCCGTCGGACGGGACTTCCTGGTAACGGCAGTACCACCCTCAGGGGCGCCACCAAGGCCATACTGGAGGCATGGACGATCTTGCGGGCTTTCTGCGGACCCGGCGTTCCCGGGTCGACCCGGCGGCCGTCGGCATCCCCACCGACAGCCGCCGCCGGGTCGAAGGGCTGCGCCGCGAAGAGGTCGCGCATCTGTCCGGAGTCAGCGTCGACTACTACGTGCGCCTGGAGCAGGGCCGCGCGACCCAGCCCTCCGAGCAGGTCCTCGACGCGCTCGCCCGCGTCCTCGGCCTCGACGAGACCGAACGCGGGCACCTCTACCGCCTTGCCAGGCAGCACCGCCGCCGCGCGAAGGCGCCGGGTGGGCGGGTCCGGCCGGAGGTGCTGCGTGTCCTGGACCTGGTCGCCGACGCGCCCGCGCTGATCATGAACCACCGTCTGGACGTGCTCGCGGGGAACCGCCTCGCCGGGCTCCTCTTCGGACGGCCGATGCCGGGCCTGAACACCGCCCGGCACATCTTCCTAGAGGAGGCCGAGCGCGGTCTCTACGGGGACTGGGAGAACTGCACCCTCGATGTGGTCGGGCACCTGCGCCTGGCCGCCGGCAAGTACCCCGAGGACCCCCGCCTGGCCTCGCTCATCGGCGAGCTGGCGATGGGCAGCGAGCGCTTCCGCCGACTCTGGGCCCGCGCGGACGTGCGCGCCCGCACCCATGGGCGCAAGGCGTACCAGCACCCGCTGGTCGGACTGCTGGAGCTGCACCAGGAGAACTTCGCGCTACCAGATGAATCAGGCATGGAGCTGCTGGTGCTGTCCGCGGCCCCCGGCAGCCCCGCCGAGGACGGACTGCGCCTGCTCGCGAGCCTGGGCGCGGACAGCGATGACGCACATTCCCCAGTGAACGCCCAGCTCCACGAGTAACTCGACGACACTCACCCCGGCCCGGGTTGAGCCCCGACGCGAACCGATTCCCGGAGAGTGTCCTCACGGCGCGCCCGGGTCCGTGCTGCCGTTGGCTCGTTTCCGCTGGTAGTGGGTTCGGCCTTTGGCGGAGTTCCCGCAGGTGGCCATGTCGCACCAGCGGCGACGGCCGCCCCGGGAGCTGTCGATGAACAGCCAGCCGCAGCGCGATCCGGGGCAGCTGCGGGTGCGTTCCAGCGGCAGCGCCCGCAGCAGGTCGCCTGCCTGCAGGGCGAGTTCGTGGTTGAGGTAGTCAAGCCCCGATGTCTCGACGCCGACTTGGAGCTGTGGCGTGTTCCCGCGGACGGTGAGGCGCGTGCGGGCGACCGCGTGCTTCCAGTGCTTCTCGACCTGGTCGACCGCCTCCGCGGGAGCTGGAGCGCCCTGGTGGATCAGTGCCGTGATCAGATCGTGCAGAGCCTCGCGCAGCTCGCGGGTGCGGTCCAGGGCCAGCTCGGCCCTGCCAGGCTCGGTGTCGGCCAGTTGTCGCAGGTCGGTGAGGTCGGCGGGGGCGAAGTGACCGGTGAGGGCAGCCCATTCCAGCAGGCGCGGGTAACCGTCGAGCCAGTCGACCGGCTCCGCGTCACGCGCCGTCACGGTGTTCACCAGGTCGATGACGATGTGCCCACCGACCAGGTCACGGCGCCTGAAGGTGTGGGGCTGGATGGTTCCCGTCACGCGTGACCGCCTTTCATGAGCGCTTGCCTCACTCTATCCAACCAGTGTACTGATGTTATCCGGTTGGAATTCCTACCAGTTGAGTGGACAGGAGACGCCCATGGCCGGTGCCGTCGAGCTCATCGCGGCCCCTTGGAATCTCGGCCTGCGGCCGCCCGCGCCGGGGCGCGAGCCCGGCACGTGGCGAGCCCCGCAAGCGCTGTTGGCGGCGGGGCTGGAAGCACGTCTGCGGCCCGACCGAGTCGTAGAACTCGACCGTCCGCCCTACGAGTTCGACGCGCAGCCGGCGACCCGCATCCGCAACGGGGTGACCATCCGCGAACACGCGCTGCGGCTCGGCGAGGCGGTCCAGGCCGCGCTCGCCACCTCCCGGTTCCCGGTCGTGCTGGGCGGCGACTGCAGCGTCCTGCTGGGGTGCCTCTTGGGGGCCCGACGTCACGGACGCTGCGGCCTGGTTCACCTCGACGGGCACAGCGACTTCCGGCACCCCGGCAACTACGACGCCGGTTCGTCCCTCGGCTCGGCGGCGGGAATGGACCTGGCCCTGGCCACCGGCCGTGGTGAGCTGCTGCTCACCCACTGGCCGGTGGTGGGCCGACCGTTGGTCGCCGACGAGGACGTGATCCAGATCGGTGACCGGGAGGACGAGGCGACTCCCCCGGTCACCCGGTTCACGGCCCAGGAGGTCCAGCAGTTCGGCATCGCCGGTCTGGGCGAGCGGGTCATCCGCCGTCTGGAACGGCGCGAGTTGGACCGCGTCTGGCTCCACCTCGACCTCGATGTGCTCGACGAACGCGTCCTGCCCGCGGTGGACTCCCCGGGCCGTCCCGGCCTGGACTTCGCCCAACTCACGGAACTCGTCTCGACCTTGGCCGGCACGGGCCGGGTGGTGGGGCTCGACGTCGCCATCTACGATCCGGAACTCGACCCGGACGGCGCGTACGCCGCTCCCCTCGTCGACTGCCTCGCCTCCGCCCTGACCCCGCTCGCGACTCTGGGGGCGCACGCATGAAGACGCTGCTCGCCGACGGTCCCAGCCACCTGTACGCGACCGAGATGGAGCAGTTCGGACGCCTGACCGGGCACTGGGCGACCCAGATCACCTACTACGACGCCGACGGCTCACCGGCCCGCCTCGTGAGCGGCGAATGGGAGTTCGGCTACGCCCTGGAGGGCAGAGCGGTCCTGGACGTCTGGCGATGGCCCGGGCGCGAGGAACTCCCGGCCGCGGGGCGTGCTCCGGACCAGGAGTGCGGCCTGTGCGTGCGCATCTGGGATCCGCGCCTGCAACTGTGGCGGTTCACCTTCCACGGCACCGCCCGCGGCGACCTGGTGCACATGTACGCCCGCCAGATCGACGACGAGATCGTCATGGAACGCGCCGCCGTCGGCGAACTCGTGCGCTGGACCTTCAGCGACATCACCGCCGACACCTTCCGCTGGCGCAACGAACGATCGGCCGACGGCGGACACGCCTGGCGCCTCGTCCAAGAGGTCAGTGCCCGCCGCCTACGGTGAGCGGCCTCGACGCAACGGTCAGGCCCTCCACCGGCCCGGGCACCACGCATCGACAACCACGTGTCCCGGTCCGTCCGCCTCAGGCGATCGACGGGTCGGACTCCTCCTGCACCGTCCACGGCACACCGTCCGGGAGCGCCTGACTCGCCTCTGCCATTCCGCGCACCGGCAAGACGACGACCGAGACCGCGGCCAGGGCGCAGAGAAGCCAGTCGAGTACCCAGGGCATCCGGTCGGGGCCGACGTAGAGAACGGGAGTGGTGATCAGGGCGGCCAGCAGGGCTCCGCCCAGGATGCGGGCGTGCACGGGTGCGGAGAACTTGG
This sequence comes from Streptomyces sp. NPDC047085, assembly GCF_040643735.1. Taxonomy (NCBI): domain Bacteria; kingdom Bacillati; phylum Actinomycetota; class Actinomycetes; order Kitasatosporales; family Streptomycetaceae; genus Streptomyces; species Streptomyces sp. NPDC047085. Next base: position 99,778 of record NZ_JBEYUW010000010.1, on the reverse strand, counting down.
CGAGGCGGGGAAGACGCCGCACGGCGCGGTCGGAGGCGGCCGGACGGTTGGTGCCGTCGAGGTACGGCCGTGCGTCGTCCGGGTCCGTGAGTCCCGCGACCACCTCGCCGGTGTCGGCGACGAAGGCCGCGGGCAACTCGTTCTCGATCAGCTTCCACCGCTCCGGCCAGCACAGCCAGCCTTCCTGGCCACCCAGGTACAGGGCCGCCGTGCCCACCTCCTTGGGCGGGACGGCGAGTTTGAGTTCGCGTCCGTCGGCCCGCAGGACGAGCCAGTGGTACTGCGTGACGCTCAACTCGCCCGGCTTGTCGCCACGTCGGGCGTAACGCATCCGGACGGGCTCGCCCACCCGGACACGTACGGCGTGCAGCGTGCCCTGGCCGGCGTCGGTCGACAGAACCCGCAGCTTGCTGTGTACGTCGGCCTGGCTGACCTGGCGGCGCGCGAACAGAAGCGTCTTCACCGTCACCACAAAGACAAGGATGATCGCCACTCCGGACAGCACACCGCCCGAGCCGGCAGCCAGGCGGGTGAGCACGAGGGGAGTCAGCATGAGGAGAACGGTCCCCGTCGTACGGCCCACGTCACGCGCGGGAAGCGGGAGTCGGCGCGGCAGCGGCGGTACGGTCTGCTCCGGCGCAGCCGCCGAGGGTGCTGGGCCGAGCGGTGGCGCCGCACGGCAGGCGAGCGCCCATCCGCCGGCGGCGACAGCGGCCGCCCCGAGGGCCGACAGTATGTCCCAGCGCGGGGCGGGGGCGTCGTAGCGTATGAAGACCAGGGACAACGCCACGGCGGCACAGGCCAGGGCAGCGCTGCCGAAGACACGTGTGATCAGGGTCGAGCGTCGCATGGGCGTCCTTCACCGGAGGTGTGGAGCCGGGGTGGGGGGCACCGTCTCACGAGGCTGGATGCACACCGACCGAAGGCCGCCCGGGCTTGTGCGCAGAAGGCACGTGGCGAGCCAATGGCCGTGCGGCGCACCAGTCTCGTCCATGATCCGTAGCGGAGTAAAGCCGTGTTCAGCCGCCTTCCTGACGTGTCGTCGCCGACTCCGGCCGCCACCGCGAGCGGGCCGCGCCCGCGACCTCAGCCGCGCGCGGCCACGTACAAGCTCTGGGTACTGCGGCCGAGTGGGCCCTTCTCGTCGTGCAGGGCGGACTCGGCGAGACCGATGCCCGCGCCGTCCACCATCGTCCGGGCGTCCAGGCAAACCCACTCGCCCTCCGGATGGCGGTGCAGGCTGACGGTGAGGTCGGCGTTGACGAAGACGTAGCGATGGAAGTCCAGCGCAGCGCTCACCCCGTTGCCCGAGTCCGCGGCCGTCAACACCCGGGTCAGCGGCGTGATCTCCTCATCCGCGACCAAGGGGACTGTCATCCGCATCCACGCCGTGGCCGGGCCGGGCTCGAGGAAGGATCCGGCAGCGAAGCGCACTTCCATGGCCGTGTGGTAGCCCTGGTCCCACGGGACGGGGAAGAACGCTTTCGCGGGTACGTCCCCGGGCCCGGGCACCTGTCGGCCCGGCGACACCTCCGGCACCAAGCCCGGCGCGGTCTTCATCAGCAAGGCGGTCACCCGCATCACTTCCTGGCCGCCGTCGGGTGTCAGAGCGGCTGTCAGGAGCTCGACGTTGCGCCCGGCGCGCAACACGCGCGTGGTCACGGTCAGCGGCCGTATCGGGACCGGGCGCATGATCTCGTACGTGAGCCGGGTGATCCGCATGTCCGGCCGTCCGCCCGGCCGTTGCTCGAGGGCCAGGGCGAGCAGCGCGGCCGGCGGTCCGGCGTGCTGGGAGTCGGCGTCCCAGGGCCCTCGGGTGTACGCGGTGGGGAGGAACCGGTCGTGTGCCTCCCGATCGAAGAAGGCCTCGGCTTCGGATATGGGCATGTTTGACCTCCCTGCTAGGCGGACCACTCGCGCCCGATATTACTAAGCGCTTGCTCAGCGCGGGGCCGGTTTCGCTCACCCATCGGCCGCGACAGGTGCGCGCCAGCCGACCTGGTCAGGTCGCCACCGGTGGTGCCAGGCGGTTTCCCGTCCACCCTGGGGCACGTCATCCGCCCGCGGCGTCCTCGACCTCCCAGCGCAGCAGGTCGCCCGGCTGACACTCGAGCACCTCGCAGAGCGCGGCGAGCGTCGTGAAGCGCACCGCCTTGGCGCGGCCGTTCTTGAGCACCGCCAGATTGGCGGGCGTGATCCCCACGCGGTCCGCGAGCTCGCCCACGGACATCTTCCGCCTGGCCAGCATCACGTCGATGTCGACCACGATCGGCATCAGATCACCTCGTCCAACTCGGCCTGCATCCGCGCCGCTTCGACGTCGCGCGCGACGGCCTGGGCGAGCAGCATCCGCAGCACGAGCACGATGAGCGCGACCCCCAGGATGGCCAGGCCGATCCCGCCCATGATGACGGTGACGCCCGGATCATCCCGCTGACCCGGCGCATTGATGGCCGTGACCGTGAACCACAAGAGGGATGCCGCCACGATCGCGCCGATGATCCCGTCCACGTACAGGAAGGCGGCATGCGAGAACACGGTTCCGCGTCGCACCATCGCCACCAGCCGCCATACGCAGACCAGGGCGACCTGGGCCGACACCATGCCCAGGATCGTGATCACGCGCAGCGGGGTCAGCGGGAGCGATCCGTCCTCCGGGTCGTTCCCGGTGGCCAACACCCACACCATCCCTGCCTGTACGAACACGGTGCCGGCGAACACCACCGCGAGCACGGCACGCAGCGCACGCACTGTCAGCTTTCCCATGACCCACCCCTCCATCGAATTGCGATGGGAATCTATCGAGATTCGATAGATGAAGGCAAGGGATGAGACGGAGGGGCAGGCGGCGGTTTGACACGCCGGCGATTCCCGCGCTGCCGCGGCGGAGAGATGCGCACCGACCGAGGTATCCCGAGCGCCAGGGCGGACAGTGCCGTGTCAGTGGGAGTGGTTCTGCTCCTCGCGGTCGGTGTCGCTCGGGCCCAGCCGGACGCAGCACTCGCCGGGCTCGGGGGCCAGGACGGCCTGGACTCCGTTGACCTGCAGGCCGCTGAGGTAGCCGCTGAGGAACGCCTGGTTCATGCCGCAGACCAGGTCGGGGGCCTTCGCGGCCAGCGGGTGGAAGGGGCAGTTGCGCAGCCGCAGCCGGGTGGGAGTCTCCCGGACGGGCTCGTAGCCGTACCGGTCCAGCAGGCGCTCGCAGGCGGTCAGTCCCCGCTCGGGGCCCAGGCGGCCCGGGCGGGTCTCGACGCGGGCGGCCTCGCCCAGCAGCCGACCGCGCTGCTCGGCGGTGCGCATGGCTGCCTGCGCGGCGTTTTCGTCGGCGCCCTCGGTCAGGACGGCGTCCAGGAGCAGGTCCGCCAGGAGCTCGTGGCGACGGTCGGGGATGCTCACGATGATCTGGGCGTCGGTGGGCTCGTACACCTTCGGCTGCCTGCCGACCTTGCGGATCCCGCCGGGCGTCTCGTAGCGGGCGCGCAGCAGGCCGGCGTCGACGAGCTTGTCGAGGTGGAAGGCGGCGAGTTTGCGGGAGATGCCGACACTGGCGGCGGCCTCGTCACGGGTGACGGCACGCCGGGCACGCCGGATGAAGGTGAACATGCGCCGTCGCGAGTCCTCGCTCAGGACGCTGACGGAGTCGATCGCGTTGTCGGTCGCGGTCGCGGGCACAGTCCTGGGCGCAGTCTCGACCGCGGCATCAGTCACGGTATCGGCCGCGGTATCGGCCGCGGTATCGGCCGTGTCGGCCTGCGGAGTCGGGTCGGAAGCCACACGACCACGGTAACTCCCACCCGCGTGGGCACAAGCACTCTTCTCGCCCCCTCGGCTGCGCATCTTGACGCCCTCCCGTAATAAGACCAAGATTTGTTGGTGAAACTCATCGGGAGGTAGCGATGGCCCATGAACCACAGCTTCAGGCGAAGCGTCCGGTCAGCGCCCTGCTCGCCGGCCCGTACGGTCACCCGTTCCACCCGATCCTGGTGACGGTGCCGATCGGTGCCTGGGTGACCAGCCTGGTGTTCGACATCGCTTCCCATGTCGTGCACCGTCCCGGATTCCTGACTCAGTCCTCGGAGTGGCTGATCGCGGTCGGGGTGATCGGTGCCCTGCTGGCCGCCATGGTCGGATTCCTCGACCTGTTCGCGATTCCGGCCGGCACCCCGGCGTTTCGTACCGCCCTGGTGCACATGACGCTGAACCTGCTGGTGACCGCCGCCTACGTCGTCAACTTCCTGTGGCGCCACGGCGACTACACCGCTGGTGGACGTGTCGGGATCGGACCCCTCGTCCTGTCCGCGCTCAGCGTGGCGGTCCTGGCCGTCTCGGGATTTCTCGGCGGCAAGCTCGCCTACCGCTACGGCGTGCGCGTCGCCGACGAGAGCACCCAGGCCGAGGGATACACACCCGACCACAGCCGCACGAGCACGCGCACCCGCGCGTGACCCGCCCTTGGCCCCCGCCACGGCGGCCGGTCCGTTCCGGCCGTCTTCGACACAACCTCACCTCGGAGTTCACCATGGACATCGCCGCACTGATCGCCTGGCTGATCACCGCTCTGGGCGGCTTCTACATGCTCGGCACCTGGATCCAACGCGGCGGAATCCGGCAGCAGCAGACCGGTGCCAGCCGCCTGCCCGCACCCGTCGTCTTCGGCCACTTCGCCCTGGCCGCGATCGGGCTGGTCGTGTGGATCATCTACGTCGTGGCCGACAAGACCGCCCTGGCCTGGACCTCCTTCGGCCTGCTCCTGCCGGTCGCCCTGCTCGGATTCGTGATGCTGGCCCGCTGGATCCCCGTCCACCGGGACCGCGCCGCCGCGGGGGCCGTACCAGCCGCCGCGACGGCGCGGGGCACCGAGGAGTCCGTGCCCGCCGAACGGCACTTCCCGGTCCCGGTCGTGCTGGCACACGGCCTGTTCGCCGTAGCCACCCTCGTCCTGGTCCTGCTCACCGCCCTGGGCATCGGAGGCAGCTGACATGACCGAGCGTTCCCACCCCACCGCCGCCCGGACAGACCTCCACGACGACGAGGACGCAGTACCCGCACGGCCCGCCCTGCGGGTCGTGCACGAACCCGAAGGCATCGACCTGGCCGCCGCGGAAGCCGCGGCCGGCCAGTTCCTCAACGCCCTCGGCATCTCCACCGCCTCGGAGAGCCTGCGCGGCACACCGGGGCGGATGGCCCGCGCGTACGCAGAACTGTTCAGTCCGCGCCCCTTCGACCTCACCACCTTCCCCAACGACGAGGGCTACGACGAACTCGTCCTGGCCCGTCGCATACCGGTCCGGACCGTCTGCGAGCACCACCTGCTGCCGATCGTCGGCACCGCCCACGTCGGGTACCTGCCCGGCGCCCGGATCCTGGGACTGTCCAAGCTGGCCCGCATCGTCGAGCACTTCGCGTGCCGCCCCCAGGTCCAGGAACGCCTGACCAAACAGGTCGCCGACTGGCTGCAGACCCACCTGGAACCCAAGGGCGTCGGCGTGGTCATCGACGCCGAACACGCCTGCATGACCCTGCGGGGCGTGCAGGCCACCGGATCCAGCACCATGACCTCCACCCTGCTCGGCCTGCTGCGCTCCGACGCCCGCTCCCGCAGCGAATTCCTCACCCTCACCGGCGCGGCCGGCTGACGCGGCGGCGCCGGACGAACCCTGGCCGCGCGCCGCGGGCCTGCCGTCGGCGCCGGCGCGCGTGCGTACCCCCGTCGCATGTGACAGCAAGGTACGGAACATGTCACAGGCCTCGTACCGCCGCGTGCCGTCGCTTCCCCCAACTCCCCGCCGGGTGGGATGTTTACCGGCCGGAGCGGCCTGTATCGGGCCGCAGGGAGGGAACGGGGTGGATACCTTGACACGCCATCAACACCGCACCAGCAGCGGCTACGGCAGAACCGCCGCAGACACTCGAAGAACCGGCAGGACCAGCGCAATGGGCACACCGGGGCGCCTCCGGGCGGCGGTGGCCGCCACCGCGCTCGCCGTGACCGTACCGTTGACCCTGGGCGCGGCAGGAAACGCGGGGGCCGCGGGTGACCACCCGATCGTCTTCGCACGCTATACGGCGGCCGCGCCCATCGAAGACCTCTACGCGATCTCCCCCACTGGCGGCACGCCCGTCAAGCTCACGAACACTCCCACCATCAGCGACGTGATGCCCAGCTGGTCCCCGGACGGCAAGCGGGTGGCCTTCGTCCGCTACGGATCCGGGGGCGCCATCGACGGCATCTGGACCATGAAGACCACGGGCGCCGACCTGAAGGCCGTTCCCGGCACCAAGGGCGCCTCCGACCCGGCGTGGTCACCCGACGGCAAGCGGATCGCCTACGCCAAGCCGGTCGGCACCCAGCGCGAGATCTACGTGGCCGACATCGACGGCTCCCCCGCCACCCGGCTCACCCACAACGCGGCGGACGACCTCCATCCGACGTGGTCCCCGGACGGCAAGTACCTGGCATTCAATCGCGCGGACGCGGGCGGACACAGCAGGGTGATGCGGATCCGGCTGTCCACCCTGGCCCAGACCGCCATCACGGCATCCAGCTCCCACGACTGGACGCCCGACTGGTCGCACAACAACCGCATCGCCTTCAGCCGCCTGGACTCCTCGGGTTTCGCCCACCTCTACGTCGTCCGGCCCGACGGCACCGGACTGCACCGCATCACCGGGGCCCGCCTCAACGACAAGAACCCCTCGTGGTCCCCGGACGGCAGCCGCCTGGTCTTCACCAGGGGCGGCAGCGACGACGCGGACCCCGAACACCTCTACCTGGTACGGGCCGACGGCACCGGACTGACCAAGCTCACCAAAACCGACTCCCACGACCTGGAAGCGGACTGGCGTCCATAAGACGCCCACCAGCGACCGGCAACCGGCAACCGGCCCGATTCCGTCGCCCGAGGGGTGGGAGTCGGGCCGGTTCTCGGTCACAGTGGACGTACTCGGTCGAGGGGAAGCCGTGGCGGGGGAAGGAAGACCGATGACGGAACCCGGTCCGTTCGCGCTGGAAGCCGTCGTGGTGGGGCAGCCGAAGCGTTCACGGTGGCGCCGATACGTGGGCCCCGCCCTGGCCGTGTCCACCGTGGAGGGGACCCCGCTCGCCTGGGTCACCTACACCGACGACACATTCTCCGTCGTCACGAAGACGTCCGGCGGGCTCATCGTCCGTATCGAGCAGTTCGGGCCCGCGGAGTTCCGCTTCACCGACGCCGCCGACCGGGAGGTCGGCACCGCCGGTGCCCGCGGACTCCTCAAGACCCTGCAGCTGAGCCTCCAGACGGAGCGGGGACGCCGGCTCCTCCTCACGCGACCGAGTCTCCTGAACACCGAATGGCATCTCACGCAGACCGATCCGGAAGAGGACCCGGCGCCGGAGATACTCGGCCGGGTCACGGTGAGCACCATCGACTCGTGGATCGGGTTGCAGCAGTACGTCGTCGAAACGGACCCCCGCCTGGACGCCTCCGAACGGCGGACCGTCGTCGCCTCGGTCATCTGTCTGCACCGGCTCCGCCGGCCCCCGGGTGCCGGCACCACGCCGGCGTGAAGGGGTGGGGCGTCGGCCTGGCTCACGTACTTCGGTCGCCGGTGGAGAGGATGATGCGGCCGGCCTCGAAGAGCCGTGCGCAGCGCTGCGTCATGGCTTCGGGTGACTGGTCGGGGTGGTTGACCCACCAGCGGACCAGGGCGGTGCACAGGCCGCGCCAGGCGTACTTGAGGGCGTCGGCGTCGAGCGGGTCGCCTGATCCGGCCGCGTGCAGGAGGTCGGCGGTGCCGGCCGCGGCGAGGTCGTCGATGGCGCCGCGGTAGGAGGCCGCGCGTCGGGCGGCGTCGCTGTCGGGCGGCAGCGTGGCGTCGTAGAGGACGAACCACGCCTCGCGCTGCCCGTCCAGGGTGGTGAACAGCGCGTTCAGCACGCGCAGGGGGGTGGGCGGTGCGCCGGTGTCGGGTGCGGCCATGGCGGTGCGGATGGCGTCCAGCAGCCGGTCGCCGACCGGGTTCAGGCAGGCGAGGTAGAGGTCCTGCTTGCTGCCGAAGTAGTGGTGCAGCAGTGGTTTGGTGACGCCCACGCGGGTGGCGATGGCGGCCATGGTGGTGGCCTCGTATCCATGGCGGCCGAACTCCTCGGTGGCCGCGGCCAGAACCTGTCGTTCGCGCGCGGCCCTGGGCACGCCCTTGGTCCCGGCCCTGGAGGGGAGCGTTGTCATGGACCCAATATTACCCTAGGGTAATTTTCCGTTGGGTAAATTACCTGGACCTCGCTGGGAGCACACTCATGCCTGCCATCCCGTCCGACCCCGGCGCCTCCCGCACACGCTCCTGGTGGGGCTGGGGATATACCGACGCCCACCCCGACGACGCCGAATGCACCGCCATGGGCGCCCTGCTGCCGGGCACCCTGACCCGCCCGCTGCCGATACCCCGGGTCACCGACCTGCCCATCGCCCTCCCTGCCGTGACGCCCCCGCCCGCACTGGCGCACCTGGTCACCGCCGATCCCGAAGTACGCGCCGCGCACGCCATGGGCAAGGCCTACCGCGACGTCATCCGGGCCCTGCGCGGCCGGCCCGGCCGGATCCCCGACCTCGTCGCCCGGCCGACCGACGACCAGCAGGTGGCCGACCTGCTCGACTGGGCCGGCGAACACGGCGTGGCCGTCATCCCCTTCGGCGGCGGCTCCTCGGTCGTCGGCGGCGTGGAGTACCGCGGCGACACCCACCGCGCCGTACTCTCGCTCGACCTGACCTCGATGAACCGGGTCCTGGAGATCGACACCGCAAGCCGTTCGGCCCGCATCCAGGCCGGCGCGCTCGGTCCCGTGCTGGAAGACCAGCTGCGGCCGCACGGCCTCACCCTGCGCCACTTCCCCCAGAGCTTCGAGTTCTCCACCCTCGGCGGCTGGCTGGCCACCCGGGCCGGCGGCCACTACGCCACCGGCCACACCCACATCGACGACTTCGTGCAGTCCCTGCGCGTGGTCACGCCCGCCGGCGCCGGCACATCCTGGCGCCTGCCCGCGTCGGGCGCGGGCCCCTCCCCCGACCGCCTGTTCCTCGGCTCCGAGGGCGCGCTCGGCGTCATCACCGAGGCATGGATGCGCTTGCAGGAGCGTCCGCGGTACAAGGCCTCGACATCCGTGGCCTTCGCCGACTTCCACCGGGCGCTGGACGCGGTGCGTGCCATCGCGCAGTCAGATCTCGCCCCGGCCAACTGCCGCCTGCTCGATCCCGGCGAGGCACTGCTGTCCGGCGCCTCGCACGACGGCTCCACCGTCCTGGTCCTGGGCTTCGAGTCCGCCACCACCCGCGTCGACGACCGCCTCACCGACGCCCTGGATCTGGCCCGCGCCCACGGCGGCCGCGGCAAGACGCCGACGGCCGACCGCGACGGTCTGGCCGACACGGCCGACGCGGCTGTGAGCGCCTGGCGTTCGGCGTTCCTGCGCATGCCCTATCTGCGCGACGGTCTGGCCCGCATGGGCGCCGTCGTCGAGACCTTCGAGACCGCCGCCACCTGGGACAGGATTCCCGCCCTGATCGACGCCGTCCGCAGCCAGGTCGGCGCCGCCGCACTGAAGGCCACCGGACACCCGGCCACCATCAACTGCCGCCTCACCCACGTCTACCCCGACGGGGCTGCCCCCTACTTCACCGTGGCCGTCGCAGGTCGACCGGGCGACGAGCTCGAGATCTGGGACGACATCAAAGCCGCCGCGAGCGACGTCCTCCACCGCCACCAGGCCACCATCACCCACCACCACGCCGTCGGCCGCGACCACCGCCCCGGCTACGACCTCCAGCGCCCGGAACCCTTCGCGCTGGCGCTGCGCGCCGCCAAGAACGCCCTGGACCCCCACCGCATCCTCAACCCAGGGGTCCTGATCGACTGACGGCAGGCAAGTCCGGCTCGCAGCCGCTGCCCTGATCGAAGCCGGGCCTTCAGCGCACGCTCCAGGTGCTACGGCCCGGCGACGATTCATCCCTGAGGGAGCCGGTCGAGGAAGCCGAGGACGGAGGTGATCCGGCCGTCCTCGGCCAGGGTGATCACGTCCGAGCCGGCGACCGGGGCGGAGCCGTCCGCGGTGGACACCAGCTCCCAGCTGAAGCGGGCGATGTGATGGTTGCCGTCCACGTCACCGGCCGGCCTGAACTCGAAGCCGGGGAACTGCTCGTGCACGGCCCGGACGACCGCGGCGATCTGGTCGTGGCCGCGCACGTCGGCCAGCGGGTCGGTGTAGGTGCCGTCCTCGGACCACGCCGCGGCGACCGCCTTGGCGAGCGCGTCGGCGTCGGTGGCGTTCCACGCCTCGAAGTAGCGGGCGACGGCAGCAGCGTAGTTCGACATGGGGGACTCCCGTTCCGTGAAGTGGCCTGGCGTGCAGGTCGGTTGGAGCGGGCTCCGGGCCGGAGTGCGCCGGCCCGAAACCCGATGTCCTCACCATGCCGCGCCCCGCCCGGCCACGCGATTACCGCCCAGGTAATGGCGCTCTGCTCACCGAAGCGGCCCACCTTTGTCGACCTACGGGATGAGCAGCAATGGTCCGTTGTCCCCGCCCAGGTTCTCCCCGAACTCCGCTCTCGACGCCGGCGCCCGCAGATCCACCGGGTTCTCCGCGAAGGCCTGCGAAGCCGTCGGGCCCGTGACCGTGCCGCGCAGCAGCCACACCGCGCCGCCGTTCGCGATCGTGCCCAGGTTCTCCCCCGGCGCGCCCGCGGCGAGGTCCGCCTTCCCGTCCCCCGTCACGTCCAGCAGCCGTACCGAGCCGCCGAACAGGTCGCCCTTCTCCACGCTCCCCGGTACACCCGGTGTGTCCTGGTGGAACGACTGCGCGCCCGTGCCGGTGAGTCCGCCCTTGCCTCCCTTGAGCACCACCACCGAGCCGGCCTTCGCCACCGAGCCGATCGCCTCGCCCGGGTCGCCCACGGCAAGGTCCGCGTATCCGTCGCCGTTCACGTCGCCCGCGCTCAGCCGTGCCCCGAACTGGTCACCCTTCTCGCTCACTCCGGGCACGCCCGCGGTCTCCTGCGTGATCGTCTTCGTACGAGTGGTGCTGGGCCCGGCCGACGAGCCGTAGTAGATCTTGATCGTCCCCGGATCGTCCTCCAGGTACGTCTCGCCGTTCGGGAAGACACGGGTGGCGAGATCGACGTAGCCGTCCTTGTCAAAGTCACCGACGGCGGTGGTGTTCGCGGAGGGCAGCCGTCCTGGGACGGTGGACAGGCCCGTTCGCGTGCCGAGCCACAGCTTGCCGCCCTCGGCGTGGTCCTCGTAGACGTAGAAGGTCGCGAGGTCGTCGATGCCGTCGCCGTTGAAGTCGCCTGCCGCGGTGGTGCAGATCGTGTTATCGGTACTGAACACGGTCAGTTGCTGCTCGCGCGCCGGTGACCCGTTCCGGCCGAACGGGCCGTACAGCACTGCGCGGACGTCGTAGTCCTCGGCGTTCTGCATGAACAGGTCCGTATGCCCGTCGCCGTCGAAGTCGCCCGTGGTGATGTCATCGCCGACGAACGCGTTCACAGGTGCCGGGATTCGGACGGCGTCCTTGCCGGACATGCCTGTGCGGCGGCCCCAAAGGATGATCACGGAACCGCCGTTGTTGTTCGCCGGCAGGTACTCGTGCGTCAGCAGGGCCAGGTCGGTCAGGCCGTCGCCGTCCAGGTCGCGGGGGATCAACTCGTAGCCGAAGCCGTCGTTGTCGCCGGAGGTGCCGGGCACGCCCGGGGTGTCCTGAGTGATGATCGCGGTACGAGCCTGGCTGAGGCCCTTCGCCGAGCCATAGCTGATCGCGACGTAGCCGGCCCAGGAGTGGCCGCCCACCGTGGCGGCGGGGGCGGCGATGGCGAGGTCCTGGTAGCCGTCGCCGTTGAAGTCCTCGCGCACGGTGGCATTGACCTCGGCGGCGGACGCCGTACCCTCGGCGAGCGGCACGGTGAGCGCCCCTATCAGCGCGGCGACCGCGGCGGTGGTGACGGCCGGTCTGCGGATGCCCACGGATCCTCCTTGAAGCGCGCGCGGTGTCGAAGCGCGAGCGCCGGCGGGTGAGATTCGACTGTGAGACACACGGCAACGGCCGATGGTTGTGCGGTGAACGGCAGGTGAACGCCCCGTACGACGTCGCAGGCCCGGCACCGCGATCGGTGCCGGGCCCGGTGGAGCTGAGCGCCTCAGGTGGCCGGTTGCTCCCGCCGGCGCGTTCGCGTCTACCAACTCGGCCTGTTGCGGATCTTGACCGCCTGGCGGTCACACTCCGATGAAGCTCACTGTTTCCGTCAGGTCCGCCCGCCCGGTACGCAGCCGCGGCGTGCCTGCCTTCGCGTATCCCACCGCAACACCGCAGAAGAGTACGAGCCCGTCATCGGCTCCGACTGTCCGGCTGACGGTCTTGCGATACATCGTCCACATCACCTGGGGGCAGCTGTGCAGCCCCTCCGCCCTGAGCAGCAGCATGACCGTCTGCAGGTACATCCCCGCGTCCCCCCACTGTCCGGGCCCCATCGCCCGGTCGAGGTAGCAGAACAGGACGACCGGCGCCCCGAACGCCTCCGAGTTCAAGGCAGCGATCTTCTTGGGCCTGTCGGGGTCGTCGCGCTCGATGCCCAGCGCCTTGTAACGCTGGGCGGCCGCGGCGGAAAAGCGGTCCAGATACGGCGAGGTCAGCTCGGCCGGGTACATCGGATACTCCCGCTCGTCACCCGGGTCGCCCGCCAGGGCCCGGGCTGTTGCCCGCCGCTTCAGTTCGGCCAAGGGCTCGCCGGTGACGACATACACATGCCACGGCTGGAGGTTCCCGCTCGACGGAGCCCGCGTCGCCGCGGTCAGCACTCGTTCGAGGATCTCCTTGGACACCGGCTCATCGCTGAACGCCCGTACAGCCCGGCGACTGTCCACGGCTTCGTACACATCCACGCCCTATCGTCCTCTCATCACTCAACGACTCAGGCGGAACAAGGGTGGCCGATCGAGGACTTCGACGTACATGATCCGGCCATCCACGACGTCCAGGCACAGCATGCCTCGTGAGGACAAGAGCGGCACGCACCGGTGGCCGGGACCGTACGGCTGGCCCTGCGGATGCGGTGTGGTCTGGAAGCTCTGGCAGAACTCGTCGCCGCAGCGGCACTCTTCGACCAGGCGAAGGTCCCAGGCGCAGCTGGCCAGTTCACGTTCTCCTTCGTCCTCCAGGAGAGTGATCAGCTCTGCGACGAGATCCGGGAAGACATCGCGGACGAGGGGATGGTCCTGCTCCATGAACGGAGGGTAGCTGGAGCCGTGAGCCGGCACACCAGAGATTGTTCGCGGGACAATCCATTGCTCCGAGGCCCGGGACGCCGCGTCCGGGTGTTTTCCTGCGCGAATGGGCGGTATCTCCGCCCGCCGTCGCTAGGGTCGTCGCACCGGCCACCGTCATGCCATCCCAGTAACCGGGACGGTTGGCCGTCGGTCTTGAGGAGCTCGTGTGCACTACTACGACCTCGGCAGCCACGGCCGGTGCGTGACGACTTCGTCCGCCGAGGCGCAGACGTGGTTCGACCGCGGGCTGAACTGGACGTACGCCTTCAATCACGAGGAGGCCGTCCGCTGCTTCGAGGCCGCCGCCGCGGCGGATCCCGACTGCGCCATGGCGGACTGGGGCCTGGCCTACGCACTCGGCCCCAACTACAACAAGCCCTGGGAGTCCTTCGACGAGCAGGACCTGGGGCGGACCGTGGAACGTGCGCACGCCGCCGTACAGCGCGCGCTCGCGAAGGCCGCCCGCGCCACCCCCATCGAGCAGGCGCTCATCGATGCGTTGCAGGCCCGCTATCCGCGGGCCCAGGCTCCGGACGCCGAGGACTGTTCCGTGTGGAACGCCGCCTACGCCGACAGCATGCACGCGGTCCACCGGCTGGCGCCCGACGACCTCGACGTGGCCACCCTGTACGCCGATGCCCTGATGAACCTCACGCCTTGGCAGCTGTGGGACATCCGCACCGGCAGGCCGGCCCCGGGCGCGCGCACCACCGAGGCGAAGGCGGTGCTCGAGCGGGCGATGGCGACGGAGGCGGGTGCACGGCACCCGGGCCTGCTTCACATGTACATCCACCTGATGGAGATGTCCCCGACCCCCGAGGCCGCCCTGTCGGTGGGTGACCGGCTGCGCGGTCTGGTGCCGGACGCGGGGCATCTCCAGCACATGCCGTCCCATCTGGAAGTGCTGTGCGGCGACTACCGCCGTGTGATCGACGACAACACGGCCGCGATCGCAGCCGACGAGAAGTTCCACGCCAGGGCCGGGGCGATGAACTTCTACACCCTGTACCGGTGTCACAACCTCCACTTCAAGATCTACGGCGCGATGTTCCTCGGTCGCTTCCAGGACGCGATCGACACGGCGGGCCGGCTCGAAGCGGCCGTGCCCGAGGAACTGTTGCGCGTGGACAGCCCACCCATGGCGGACTGGCTGGAGGGCTTCCTCGCGATGCGGGTGCACGTGCTCATCCGCTTCGGCCGCTGGAACGACATCCTGAGCCTTCCGATGCCCGCCGACGCACAGCTGTACTGCGTGACCACGGCCATGCTGCGCTACGCGCGCGGGGTCGCGCTCTCCGCCACGGGCAGAATCGCCGAGGCCGACACGGAACGTGAGCTCTTCCGCGAGGCCGCCGCCCGGGTCCCGGAGACACGGATGCTGTTCAACAACACCTGTACGGACATCCTGGCGATCGCCGCGCAGATGCTGGACGGAGAGCTGGAGTACCGCAGGGGGAAGTACGAAACGGCGTTCGCGGCGCTGCGCCGGTCGATCGAACTGGACGACGGCCTTCCCTACGACGAGCCGTGGGGGTGGATGCAGCCCACCCGGCACGCATACGGCGCGCTGCTTCTCGAACAGGGCCTGGTCGCGGAAGCCGAGGCCGTCTACCGCGCCGACCTGGGACTCGACGACACGCTGCCGCGGCCACTGCAGCACCCGGGCAACGTCTGGTCCCTGCACGGCCTCCACGAATGCCTCGTGCGGCTCGGCAAGGAGGGGGAGGCGCGGATCGTGGCCCAGCAGCTGAAGTTCGCCGCGGCGACGGCGGACGTGCCGATCGAGGCGTCCTGCTTCTGCCGTCTGGAAACCGCCGCGGGTTCCGCCGCCGGGAACGGCTGCTGCACGGGTGAGCAGTGAGCGGGCCGCAGCCGGCAGTGTGTGACCGGGTGATGTTGGCCGATAGGAGGTCACACGGCCAACTTCTTTGTGCCATCTGCCAGTACGGCGGCCGGACAAGATCGGGAGAGACTTCGTGCCGCGACCGCGCCCCGGCGACCCTCTGCATCCGGAGGGCCGGCGCGGTCACGTACTGGACGAGGCACAGAAGGGGGCGGCACGTGAGTGTGCAGCAGTACGACGAGATCGGCGAGGCATTCGAGGGGTTCAAGTCCCTGCCGCTGACGCGTTACGGGGAGGTTCCGAGCTTCCTGGGCATGGTCGGGGACGTGAGCGGCAAGTCGATTCTGGACCTGGCGTGCGGCACCGGTTTCTACAGCAGGGAGTTCAAGCGGCGGGGCGCCGCGGACGTGCTCGGTGTCGACATCTCCGTCGAGATGGTTGCCGCCGCGCGGGAGAGCGAGCAGCGTGACCCGCTGGGGGTGCGGTACGAGGTCGGTGACGTGGCCGAACTGCGGCCTCTCGACCGGCGCTTCGACATCGCGGTGGGAGTGCAGTGCCTCAACTACGCCGAGGACATCGCGGACATGGAGCGGATGTGCCGCAACATCCACCGGAGCCTGGTGCCGGGCGGAGAGTTCTTCGTGCTCGCCCAGAAGCCCGACTACGGGTTCGACTGTCCGTCCCTGGACACGTACGGGTTCCGCTGTGAGCCGACCGGCGAGGAAGCCGACACGGGTCCGCGGGTGCGGGTCACGGCTCTCCTCGCCCTGCAGCCGATCAGCATCGTCACCACAGCCCCGCGCCGCGAGGTCTACGAGAAGTGCCTGCGGGCGGCCGGGTTCAGTGCGGTGGAGTGGGTTCCGCTGCAGGTGTCCGAAGCCGGCGTCCGTGAGTTCGGCGCGGACTTCTGGGCGGACCTCCTCGCGCACCCACCGCTGGAGATGCTGCGCTGCCGTGCCTGACCGGACGGCGCTCGCGGTACGCGGATTCGTTCCAGCAAGGGGCGAGCGCACGGGCTGTCATTGCGCTGACCGGGGCTGAGCAGCACGGCCAGGGGGCGGCCGCGACCGTCGCAGGCCAGATGGATCTTGGTGGTCAGTCCCCCGCGAGACCGACCGAGGGCGTGATCGTCCCGTTCTTCCTGCTGTGGCTGAGCGGCCGTTCGGCCCGTGGCGGCGGCGTGCTGGTGCGCGCGGACAATGGTGGAGTCGATCTGTACCAGCCAGTCGATGTTCCCGGCCGCATCCGCCCGGGTCTGGAGCTGCTGTAGGACGCGGGTGAACACGCCTCGTAGGGCGTACCGCCGGAAGCGTGTGTAGACGGTCTTCCAGGGACCGTAGCGTTCGGGTAGATCCCGCCAGGCGATCCCCTACAGATCTTGAACACCATGCCGTTGAGGATCCGCCGGTCGTCTACTCGAGGACGGCCGGCTCCAGCCCGGGGTATCAGCGGCGTGAGTAATTCCCACTCCTGGTCGGTGAGTTCATGTCGATGCACGGCCCATGATCCAATAGGAGCGACCCAGGCAACCCGCGAACGCTAGGTCTGGGCGCGCGGAGGGGGAGATCGCCATGAATGTTATTGCGGGGGCTGTGGGCTCGCAGATTCTCAGTGCAGGGGTGGCCGCCGTGCTCACCGGGATCGGCACCCTGGTGCGCTGGTTCGTGGTCAAGCGGCTGCCCGCACGTCGCACGTGGCGCTACCTGAACGCAGGCGAACTCTCCATCGTTCTGGACACTTCCTACGTCGACACCGGCCGCTACCAGCGACCCGTAGCCGGTCTGGGACAGGTCCGGGCGCTGTCCGTGCTCGTCCCCTCTCTCACCCACGCCTACCGGGACCTCGATTTGGAGAAGGTCCGCCTGTCGGCGCACTTGCCGGGCAGCGAGATGGAGCACGACCTGCTCGTATTGGGCGGACCGAAGAACAACGAGGTAGCCCGCCGCATCCTGGATGCCATGACGGAGGCGTTGCCGTTCCGGCTGGGCGCAGGAGCGATCACCTGGGAGGGGACGGCCTACACAGGCGATGCCGCGGACGGCGAGGTGGTACGTGACTGCGGCTACATCGTCCGAGCTGCGAACCCCCTCAACCCGAAGACTCGCGTCGTGCTGATCGGCGGTTGGTCAACCTATGGCACCGTGGCCGCAGCCCGCTGGTTGGCCGAGAACGGCGCCAGTCGTTCCCTGACCGCCGACGTCGCCGTGCTTGTAGAAGCCTCGGTTCTTCGAGATGGCCACGTGTCCACACCTCGCGTCCTGCGCCAGGCAAGCCTCAACAGGTGAACCGCGCCACCGTTTGAAGACGGGCCCTAGGGTCCGTCCGGCGGATCATGTGACCGTCGCGGCTTCGGGTCGTTGGCATGAGCATGGGGCGGGGAGACTTAACGCATGACGAGTGGGCCCGGCTGAAGCCGCATCTGCCGACGTCCGGGAAGCGGGGAGGCCGTTGGGCCGGTCACCGCAGGATCATCGTACTGGGGTGCCATGGCGGGATCTACCTGCGCGTTTCGGTCCTTGGAAGACGGTGTACGAACGGCACAGACGTTGGTCGGCGGACGGCACCTGGGAGGGGGTCTTCGCGGCCGTCCTGGCCGACGCCGACGCGGAAGGCCGGATCGACTGGTCGATGGTGAGCGTCGATTCGACCTCCTGCCGGGCCCATCAGCACGCCGCCGGCGCTCATAGGAAACCGCCACGAGTGCCGGGAAAAGACGCACGCCCCGGCAGCACCGCCCCGACGAGGGACTCGGACGCTCCCGGGGCGGCCTGACCTGCAAGATCCACCTCGCCGGTGAGGGTGGACGCCGCCCCCTGGCCCTGCTGATCACTCCGGGCCAATGGGGCGACGCTCCGCAGCTCATCCCGGTCATGGAACGCATCCGTGTCGGCCGCCCCGGTGGCGGACACCCGCGCACGCGGCCCGACCATCTCGGCGGCGACAAGGCGTACTCCTCCCGCCGCAATCGCCGCTACCTGCGACGACGCCAGATCAAGCACACCATCCCCGAACCAAAGAACCAGCGGGCCAACCGCCAACGCCGCGGCAGCAAGGGCGGCCGGCCCGCAGGCTTCGACAAGACGATCTACAAGCGAAGGAACGAAGTCGAGCGGACAATCAACGCACTGAAGAACTCCCGGGCCGTGGCCACGAGATTCGACAAGCGCGGCTACATCTTCCACGGCACCGTCACCGTCGCCTCAATCCGACTCTGACTCCGGCCGTGATCTCCGCCGGATCTAGCCGCCGGTCGTGCCGTCGAGCATCTCGCGCAGGATGTCCAGGTGACCGTTGTGGCGGGCCGTCTCCTCGGTGAGGTGGAGGAGGATCCAGCGCAGGTCGACGTGGAGGCCGTTGCGGACGGCTCGCTGCGCATGCTTGTCCAGGCCGTTCCCCGCGACCAGTTCACGGTAGCGGGCGCTCTGTTCAGCGTATTCGTCAAGCAACTGCGTGAGCGGGAAGTCGACGGCGATACGCATCTCGCGGTCGGGGTCCTCCTCGGTCCAGGGGCCCCGGTCTTCCTCGCCGAGGAAGACCACTTGGAACCAGTAGTACTCGACCCAGCGGAGGTGGTTGATCACTCCACTCATGGTCATAAGCGGTGAGCCCGGCAGGAGCGCCTTGCGTGCGTTCTCCGCAGAGACGCCATCGCACTTGGCGCGGGCGGTGTCACGTGCGTAGTCGAGAAACGTGGTGAGCTGGGTGCGCTCGTCCCACGCGCGAGGGGTGTCGTCGATTCTGGTCATCGCGCGAAGCGTCCCCGATCACCGCGACCGATGTCGAGGTATTTATCGACGGACCCAACCTGCTCCACCCAGCCCCTTGTCCAGCAGGTCGCTACAGCGATTCAGCGCCGACGGGCCGGCCCGGCATGATCCGTCGGACAGGCCCTAGTCGTCCTCGCGCAGCCTGCGCCAGATCCGGGTGCGGTGGAGCACGTAGAGGGAGACGAACAGGACGAGCACCTGCAAGCCGACGGCGAGCAGCCAGAACTCGTCCCGGCTCTCCAGCTTGTCCGTCAGGAACGTGAAGTTCATGCCGAAGAACCCGGTCAGGAACGACAGCGGCAGAAAGATCACCGAAACGATGGCCAGCCGGTTGATCACGCCGTTCTGTTCGCCGGCGACGAGCGAGGAGTAGCTGGCGAACGCCCGGCGCGTGGCCTCCTGGAGGGATTCGATGTCCGCGAGCACGAGTCTTCCGCTGGTCTGGAACTCCCGGGCGAGCCGTTGCCGCTCCTCCGGGAAGGTGGGACTCATCATCCGCCGGGTGAGGACCTCGTCGGTCACTTCCAGGAAAGGCCTCAGGAAGTGGTGCAGGCGGGCGGAGCTGCGTCGTAGCTGCGCCAGACGGTAGACCTGCTCGGGGCGCCGTCCCTCGAACATGCTGTCCTCCACCTCCTCGGTCTCCAGCAGGGCCTGCACGGCGGCCCGGCGGAAGGTGCCCAGAGCTTCTCCGAGCAGAAGGAACAGCACGGCCACGGTGTCGGGGGGCCGCTCGTGCAACACCGCATCGGCGAGGGTCTTCGCCAGTCCGGCCTGGCCCCGGTGTGCGGTGGCCAGGAAACGCTCGGTCACCACTACGTGAAGGTGGGCGATCTCCTCCTCGTGGACGACGGGCACGACCAGAGCGGCCCTGTCCCCCAGGTACTCGGCCCGAGGGGGCTCATCCGCTCTGCCGAACCAGTCCAGGCCGTCGGCGTCCAGGCCCAGCTGATCGGCGACCGAGGGCGCTCCCGCCGGCCCCTCCGCGGGCCCCTCCGCCGGCAGTTCGACGTCGACGATCACGAAGCGGTCATTGGCCAGCCGGTCACGTGCCTCCGCCACATCCGTTCGGGTGATGGCCACCTCCGGCATCGACACCACCGTTACGATCATCGCCCTCGCCATTCGTCCCGAAGCCCGCGGATCCAGCGTCCGCGCGCTTCGGCGTCCCCGCATGCGCAGGCACTCGTGTGCGGCGCGGGGCGGCCCGAACGGATGACGGATGACGGATGACGCGACAGGACTCACACGGGTTCGGGCTGCGGTTCCGGTTGCCGCACGGGTACGGTCGTGGGTTCCCACCGTTGGGTGGTCCGTACGTAGCCGTAGACCACCGAACCCATGGCCAGAATCAGCAGTGGTCCGAACACCCACGGATGTTCGGCCATGTGAATCGGCAGAAAGCGGTAGGCCATCAGGAGCGCGGCGAAGACCGCTGTGCCGTAGGTGACCAGCTGAATTCGTGACCGGTCCCAGCCCCGTTCGTTCGAGCGCAGCGCCGCCTCGATCGTGAGCGAGAACACCACGCCGGCAACGAGATCCACGCCGTAGTGGTAGCCGAATCCCAGCGTGGCGGTGAGCGTGGCGACAAGCCAGAACGTGCCCGCGTATCGCAGCAGCCGTGGGCCCGTGCGGGAATGAACGAAAATCGTGGTGGCCCACGCTGTGTGCAGGCTGGGCATGCAGTTGCGGGGGGTGAGCCCGTCGTAGAGCACCGGGTGCGGGGTGGTGACAGGCGGCGGCGTGTCGGGCCACAGGTTGGCCACCGCCCACTGCACGCCGCCGGTGCCGGAGGCGCCGGGGCCGTAGGCGAAGACCGGTCCGACCACGGGGAAGAGCATGTAGACGGCCGGCCCGAGGAGGCCGATCACCAAAAAGGTGCGCACCAGATGATGGCTCGGGAAGCGGCCCTCGGCCGCCACGTTGCGCAGCTGGTACAGCGCGACGACGACCGCGGCCACCGCGAGCTGGCCGTAGACGACCTCGAGACCGACTGCGCCGATCGAACCGGTGGCTTTGACCATTCGGCCCACCAGCCACGACGGGTTGCCCAGCGCGTGATCGGCCATGGCCACATACGGGTCGAGCGCCATGGGGCGGGCCTTCGACGTGATGACGAGCCAGGTGTCGCCCGTCTTGCGGCCGGCCACCAGCAGCAGGGCCAGCCCGACACCCTTCAGCAGCAGGACACGGTCCGGGCCGGTGCGGCGCGTGACGGCGATGACCCCGTATCCCAACACCACCCACAACGCGCCGTTACCGAAGGGGTGTCCGTCGGTCATGCTGGCGCCGACCGCCCACCGCACCAGCAGGATGACGGCGTCGATGCCGATCGCGATACCGAAGGCGACAAATCGCTGCCGCCAGGTCAATACCACCATCATCAACGCCATTCCGGCGTACAACAGAAAACCCGACTTAGGAGGGAAAATCACCTCCCGCACCTGATTGGTCATCGGCCCCGAAAGACCGTATCGGCGCGCGGCGATCTCCATCGCGATGAGGAATCCCAGGACCACCACACCCGCCGCGGTCCACAGCACCGCCCGCGGCTGACGCCACGCGGCGAACACGATTCTGTAGTTGATTCGCGAAAACACCCGCGATGCTCTAGATATCAATTGTCAGGCCGATTTGTCAGATGTTGATGGAACAGGTCACTCCTCATCCCGGACTGCACTGCTTTCCGGTGAAAGGCCGGAACTGAGGGCGCCCGTCGTGAGTCCGATCATGCTATCGGAGGGGCGCAAGTGAATTTCTTCGGCCACGGATCGCACGAAGACCGACCGATCTCGACCTGACAGTCCGACAGTCCAACGGCCCGACAGCATGCGAACCGCCGTCAAAGCCTCGGACGCTCGACGGTGCTGTCGTTTCAGGCAAGGGGGATGTCGTGCCCGGGGCCCCGCTCGCTCTCGGGGCGGGGGCCGAAGTAGCGGCGGTCCGCTTCGTCGATGGGCACGTCGTTGATACTGGCCTCGCGGCGGCGCATCAGGCCGTTGTCGGCGAACTCCCACAGCTCGTTGCCGTAGGAGCGGAACCACCGGCCTTCCGTGTTGTGCCACTCGTACTGGAAGCGGACAGCCATGCGGTTTCCGCGGAAGCCCCACAGGCTCTTGCGCAGGACGTAGTCGAGCTCGCGTTCCCACTTGGCGGTGAGGAACTCGATGATCTTGTCGCGGCCGGTCAGGAAGACGTCGCGGTTGCGCCAGGCGGAGTCCTCGGTATAGGCGAGGGCGACGCGATGCGGGTCGCGGGTGTTCCAGGCGTCTTCGGCGGCCTGCACCTTGGCCAGGGCGCTGTCGAGGTCGAACGGAGGGAAGGGCGGGCGGGCATCGGTCATGGCGGGGCGCTCCTTCGCTGTGTGGCGGGGTGGTCGGTCAGCGGTCAGGGGTCAGCGGCGGGTTGTCGGGGCGGCCTTGCCGGTCGCGGTGGCGGGCCGGCCGGGGGCGAAACCGGCCATGCGAGCAGCACCCCTTCACCTACCGACACCCACCGAGTCTGACGCTTACCTGCGCCAGTAACCGTTAGAAATACGATCACATGCGCCGCAGCCCGTGTCAACGGATGGGCCCAGCTGTAACCATTAGAAGCGCTGTAGCCTCGGCAACATGGACACGAACGCACCCCTCCTGGGCGAGCCGCTCCCCGTGGAGCTGATGAACACCATCTGGGCCGACCGGGACGGCGTGCACGACGCTCTGCGCGACACCGAATGCACCCGGGCCTGGCTGCACGCCGTCTCTCCCCGAATGGACCTGATGACCCCGGGCGACCTCGACGCGCTCACCACGTCCGACCTCGACCGCCTCGGCGCCCGGCTGATCGGCCTGCGTGACGCACTGCGCCGCCTCGCCGCGGAGGCCACCGAGGACCCGCGCCCGGCAGCCGCGTCCGAGACCCGCGAGCTCGAGGCAGCCGTGACCGTGCTCAACCAGGCCGCCAGTGACACTCCGCACTGGTCGGCGCTCTCCTGGACGCCCGGCCAGGCACCCACACGCCACGCTCGTACCAGCGGGCAGACGGCATCCGCCGCCGTCTCCGCCATCGCCGAGGAATCCATCACGCTCTTCAGCCAGGACACCCGGCACCAGCTGCGGTCCTGCCTGGCACCGGGATGCGTCCTGTACTTCATCAAGAACCACCCCCGCAGGGAGTGGTGCTCCGCGGGCTGCGGCAACCGCGCCCGCTCCGCCCGCCACTACCAGCGCCACCGCCGCATCACGGCCTGACAGTCACACAGGCCGCCCCACCGCGCCGACCGGGACGAGCACCGACGCACAGGCCCTGCAGCGACACCCCGTGTCCTGCTGGTGCACCACCCTCACCCACCGCCGGCCGGTACCTGGATTGTCGGGATAGAGCCGCGCCCCGGCGACGTCGGTCGGCCCAGGCGGTGCCCGCCTCGCTGCGAGCTCGCTCATAGAGACGGTCGGCGCCGCCTCGGCGAGCAGGGAGTAGGTGGGTTCACGCGCCGGTTTCCAGGATGCGCTTGAGGGTCGTGAGCTCGGTGTCGACCAGGGCGACCTGATCGTCGAAGAAGGCGTCGGTGAAGGCCGGCGGCTGGAAGAAAGTGATCATGAATTCGGTACCGGTGCCGTTGGCGACGACCCGGGCGGGTACGTGCCACGACGCCTGGTCCTCGACGTAGTCGTGGTCGAGGGTGCCGAGTTCGGCGTTGCCGCGGATACGGAGTCGGGCCGAGCCGCGCGGGGTGGTCATCAGCCACCAGTCCGGCTCGTCGGAGGGCTCGATCGCCTTGACGTTGACGATCGCCCAGGCTGGCCAGTTGGCCGCGTCGGCGAGAAAGGCGAAGACGTCGGCGACGGGACGCTCGATGGTGACGGTCTTCGTGACCGAGCGCGCGGTGGGGGCGGGGGTGGTACTCACAGTGGCGCCTTTCAAGAGGTGGCCGGTGTGGGGGTTACGGGTGGGCTTCGCCCACCAGGCGGCGGATCCACTCCTCCAGCTGGTGCCGCTGGACCGGGTCGAGGCCGGCGAAGAAGTGGGCGTCGTTCCGATCAGCGATCTCGGCCAGTCGCGGAACCAGATCGCGGCCGGTGTCGGTGAGCGCCAGCCGCAGAGTGCGGCGGGAGGCAGGATCCGGTTCGCGGGTCATCAGCCCCTTGGCGGCCAGACGGTCGACCAGGCGGGAGACCGCGCCGGCATCGATGTCCAGATACCGGGCCACCTCCCGGGTGGTGACGGCATCGCCACGGTGCACGGTGATGAGAACCGCCCACTGGGAGACGGTCACCCCGTGCTCGGCGAGCTCTCGTTCGAACCGGCCGTGGACTTCGTCGGAGAGCCGACGGAGCCAGTAGCCGAGATGATCACGCAAACCGCTGATGGAAGCTGTCACTCCTCCACATTGAATGACGCGACAACTGTTGTCAAGGCAACACAAGGGTGCGTATGCAAGTGGGCTCCAACTCCAACTACTACGCGGAACAGTCATCTGGATGCGGTTTCCATCCAGGGCCGCGGTAGCGGCGCCCCGGCTGGCAGGCAAGGCGCCGCGACCGCGCACGTCAGGCCGACGCAGTGGCTGCTGGGCCGAGGTGCCGGGCGAAGAAGCGGACCGCGCTGTCGGCCTCGAACCTGGGCAGTTCCTTGTGCTTGCCTGCGTTGGCGTGCAGGGTCTCCTCCTTCGAGGCGAAGGCGTCGAACAGCGCCAGAGCGGACTCGCGCGGGATGTGCTCGTCGTCCCACTGCATGTCGAACTCGATCGGGACGGTGCTCTGCGTAGATGAGCCAGGACCCCATCGCTCACGGGGTAGGGACGTTCACGGGGCAGGAGTTGCCGTGCGGCGTCCAGGTCTCGGTCTCGTGCATGCGCGTGGATCGTGTGGGCGAGCGATGTGACGTCGGTGATGGAGACGGTCCACTCATCGGCGTAGAGGCGCGCGGCTTCGCCGACGAGGCCGAGCTGGAGCGACCGGTGGGCAAGCGCCTGAAGGTGCAGGTCGCGTTCGGGGTCCCATTGCCCACTCGAAGCCGTCACGGGAGATCTCGACGGCGAGGACGGTCTCCTGTCCTTCTTTGGTGCCCCACCCGCAGCGGTTTCCGGTGTACCCCGTGCGCACTGTCCGGCCCGTTTCGAAAAGAGTTCGGTTTCTCGCGACGGACGCCGCATGCCCCCTCGTAGAGCAGTCGAAGGCACCACCTGTACCGCTACGCACCGCCAACCCTGGTCCGACTCGCGAACCCACGAGGTATCTGTGGCTCTCCTCTCGACACTCCGTCTTCACCGCCACCCGCGGTCGCAGGGGCGTCTCGCCGTCGGGTTGCTGGCACTCATCGCCGGAACCCTGCCGAGTGTGCCGGCCGACGCCGCCACCCCGTCCTCCGGATCGGTCAGCGACACTGCGCCCACGACCACGTGGAGCGCCGGTCCCTTCGCCGTCCCGAACGTCTCCGGCACTACCGGGACGGTGAGCTGCGGGAATGCGCAACCCTGCGACGACTACGCCCTGAAGGTGTCGGTGCCCGTGGGCTACGACACCGGACACAGCCTGCGCGTCGACGTCAAGTGGCCGGACTCCGCCGCCGACTTCGACCTGTACGTCCTCGACGCGGACGGCCGCGAGGTGGCCGCCTCCGCGTCCTCCAGCGACCCGGAGACCGTGCTGCTTCCGGCGGTGACGGCGTCGTACACCGTGCGCGTGGTGCCGTACGCCCCGCTCGGCGACAGCTTCACCGGCACCGCGAGCCTGGTCACCAACCCGGCCGATCCGCCGCCGAGTACGGCGACCCCTCCGACGTACACGAACTCCTCGGCGCCCGACGGCATCAAGGACGCGCACAACGCCGGCGAACCCTCGATCGGCATCGACCGCGCGACCGGTGCTGCGATGTTCCAGGCGTACACCTCGACGCTCAAGGTCACCTACGACGGCGCCGGCGCCGCCACCTGGCAGGACAAGAGCGCCAACGCGGCCAACGGCTGTCCCCAGGGCAGCACCACTAGCCTCGACCCGATCCTGTTCACCGACCCGGCGACCCACCGCACCTTCGAGTCGCAGCTCGCCGGCAAGACCGCCCTGACCTGCTACACCGACGACGACGGCGAGACGTGGACGCCGACAGGCGGCTCGGGCATCAACTCCGGGGTGGACCATCAGACCATCGGTGGCGGCCCCTTCACCACGGGCGGGCCGGGCGCCGTCACGTCGTACCCGAACGCCGTCTACTACTGCTCCCAGGACATTGCCGACGCTAACTGCGCGGTCAGCCGGGACGGCGGTCTGACGTACGGGCCCGCCGTTCCTATGTATTCGCTGCTGGACTGTGGCGGCCTGCACGGACATGTGAAGGTCGCACCGGACGGCACGGTGTACGTGCCCAACAAGGGCTGCGGCGGCAACCAGGCCGTGGCCGTCTCCGAGGACAACGGGCTGACGTGGACCGTCCGCAAGAACCCGTCCAGCACCCCCGGTGACTCCGACCCGAGCGTCGGAATCGGCGCCGGCGGGACTGTGTACATGGGCTACCAGAACAGCGACGGCACCGCGCGGATCGCCGTCAGCCACGACAAGGGCAGGACGTGGCTGTACGACCAGAACGTCGGCGCGTCCCTCGGCATCAAGAACATCGTCTTCCCGGCCGTGACGGCGGGCGACGACAACCGCGCCGCCTTCGCCTTCCTGGGCACCACAACCGGGGGCAACTACCAGGACACGGCCAACTTCAAGGGCGTCTGGCACCTGTACGTGGCCACCACCTACGACGGCGGCCAGTCCTGGGTCACTGTCGACGCCACCCCCACCGACCCGGTACAGAAGGGGTCCATCTGCACGGGCGGCACCACCTGCGGCCAGGACCGCAACCTCCTGGACTTCATCGACGTCACCCTCGACGCCCAGGGCCGCGTGCTCGTCGCCTACGCCGACGGCTGCACCGGCACCTGCGCCACCGGTGGCGCGCAGAACTACGACGCGCTGGCCTCCATCGCCCGCCAGTCCTCCGGCAACACGCTGTATGGCGCGTACGACGCCGTGGTCGCCGGCAAGCACAAGAAGTCCAAGGGGGCCGCTAGGTGAAGCCGTTCGCCCCGACTGCCGTGCTGGTCGGCGCCGTCCTCGGTCTGGCGGCCGTCACCGGATGCTCGCCCGCAACCCGGAACGCCGGGCCCTTGCGTGCGACGCCGTACACGGCCGCCTCCGCGCCGGGCGGCTGCCCCACCGCCGCCTCACTGCCGCTTCCCAAGGACTTCCCGGCGGATCTGCCGGTGCCCGAGGGCGCGGTCGTGACCTCGGTGGAGCACCGCACCGGTGGCCGGCTGATCGTCGCCGCGGTCGTACGGAGCGGCTTCGACGCCACCCTGGCCTTTCTGCAGAAGCAGCTCCCCAAGGCCGGATACGCCCTGAAGGACGGTGAGGTCGAGAACGACGACGCCGAGTCGAACTTCTCCTCCACGACCGTCCGGGGCCGCTGGACCCTGCGGAAGATGCCCGACTGCCAGGGAGGGGTTTACCTGACGTACCTGACGTCTGCGGTCTCCTGAACTCGGCCCGGCCGGGGCCTCTTCCCCGGCCGGTGGAACCGCGAGTGGCCACCTTTCGTGGCGAGCGGCACCGCGTACGACTCGGCCTGAGGGTGGCCCCTCGGAATGGAAGACCGCTGGTGAACAGGTGCACCGAGAGCCCGACTGGCCGCCCTGTCAAAGGACGGTGAGACGGCAACCCCGGACCAACGATCAGATGACCCATGTCATCCTGTCCCGCTGCCACACCGCCGGGAAATGGCCTTCCCCGGCCGCCGGCAGGCCTATCTCCGGGGCGTACGCCTGGTAGACAGTGCCCGTGGAGTCCGTGTGCAGGGCTCGAATCCGGTATTTGGGTTCTGCCACGGGGACCAGGGTGGGCACACTGTTCCGTACGCGCCATCGAATTACCGCGGTGCGAGGTCGCCGAGCCTGCGACAGCAGATGAGGGTGGCGGCGATGCCGACGAAGGCGAGGAATTGCTCGGCCTTGCGTTCGTAGCGGCGGTGGAATCGACGGCAGCCGGCGAACCAAGACACGGTCCGCTCGACGACCCACCGGTGGCGGCCGAGCCGATGCGATGGCTCCAGGCCCTTGCGGGCGATGCCGTGGAGGACACCACGCTGGCGGAGCCACCGACGGAGGTGGTCGTGGAGTATGCCCGCCACGTCGGCCACGCGGACCTCCTCCGCGAAGCCATCGACGGCGCCACTGGCGAATAGCGCGACCTCACCGCCGGAGCCGCGCCTGGCCACCCGTCGCTGGAGGTGTCCCGTACCGGGGTGCCGTCGGTCTCCGGCGTAGCCCTGGACGGCCCCGGAAAGTCGCGGCGAGCATCCACTGATGGATCGGGACAACTTTTCGGACGCGACGCCGGCCCCGGACGTGTCGGCCTTCCTCCGTGCCAGGCTTCAGGACGACTGGAACCATGCCCGTGATGCCATGCTGGGCAGCGGGGAGTGGAGGGCTGAACGGACGGTCGTCGTCCTGGACAACGGTGCCGAGATCGCGGATGTTTTCCTTGGCCCGGCGGATCACATTGCGCGGTTCGACCCCGGGCGAGTGGTCGCTGAGGTTGAAGCCCAGCGGGCGATCGTCGACGCCTACGAAGGCGCACTGGGGACGGAAGGGCCATCGGCGTACCGCGAGGGACTTCGTACCGCTCTCCGCCTGCTTGCGTCGGTTTATGCCAACCACGCCGACTACCGCGAAGAGTGGCGTAACTGACGAACGGTGCTTCTCTGTGGGCTGACTGGTGAGTGCGAGGAACCGACCAGCAGCGGCGTCATTGCGCGGGCGCGTTCACATCCGCCAGGCCTCGCTGCCTCTCGACAACTGCGCTGCGCAGCATGCCGCTCAGCCGCCAGACGACCGCGACGGTCAACGCGGCGGCTCCGATGTGCAGGCCACCGCTGAGCGTCACTTGTCGCAGCGCTTGTCGGGCCTTTTCCGCTGTTGCGGCGCCTTTCAGTGGCGAGTAGTCGAGCGTGGCCCACCTGCCTGCGGCGAGTACGGTGAGCCACCACGCGGTAAGCAGGGCGTTGCCGCGACGTCGCTGCGCCGCCGGCTGGGCCGCAGCCCACAGGTCGTTGACGAACATCTTCGGAATGAACAGTTGCGCCAACGGAACCAGCCAGCCGAAAAGCACCCAGGCACGGTGTCGGCGCTGTCCCTGGGGCCATACGTTGTCCGCAAGCGACCGCATGCTGTCGAGCCAGAGGATGAACAGCAGCATGGTTGCGAGGAACGTCGCCTGCAACCACCCGGTCAGGTTCCCGAACCACATGTCGGCCCTGGCCAGCTCCCCGCCGTCGTCCAACCGTTTCAGCGGTAGTGCCAGCAGCACCCGATACTTGCGCCAGCCCGCCACCTCGGTGGCCACCGTCATCACCATGAAACAGGCGAGCATGCCGCACGTCCATCGGGCGAGCCCGGCCGGCAACGCCTTCTTTCCCTTCATGCCGCACCTCCGGCAGGCCCGCCTGTACGGACTTTCCGCAGGTCGCAGCGGATCCTAGCCAGAGAGACGGGCGGAAGTCACGACCCCGCATGCAGCCAGTTCCACGCACCCGCGGTGGAGCCGTCGCGCAGAGGCCCCGCCGCCCAAGTTGTCTCGGGACGAAGAGGAAGAGGCCGTGGCTTCACTTCCCGTAGTCCGCCGGCACACGGAATACCGGTCCTCGATTACCCAGCAGTCCGGGTACGCCTTGCCACAGGGCTGCCCCGTTCGCCTGCTCCCAGTCGGCGGTGGCCCGGGACCGCGCCCAATGGCTCATGGCCACCGGCACCAGCATGACGGGGGGCATCACCTCATGAAACATCAAACCGATCACCATCATCCAGCAGGCTGCCGCGCCGACGAATCCTGCCGCGCGCCGGAGGAACTGTCGCCGCGCCGGGTCCTCGTCGGCGTGCGGTGCGTCGAGGCTGTCCATCTGCGCGGCATGCTCGTACCTACGGCGAAGCCGGGCGGGAAGACGGAAACCGAACAGCAGCAGCACCAGACACACCAGGATGACCGCAACTGTTCCCACAAGCAGGGTCTCCAACCGGTGAGCCGTACCGATCACAGCCAGCAGCAATCCTTCGGACAGCACCGCGCCCACGCCCATCATCAGCGCGAACGTCTGCTCGAAGTACACCACCCGTACCAGCCCGGGTCCGGCGCCCCCAGTCATCGTCCCAGCCCTCCCCTGCCCGAACACCCGCACGGACTGGGAAGATCCAACGCCGTGCGGAACACCGGGTCAACAGGCCGCGGGTCAGAACCTCGCCAAGACTGCTTGCTCAGCCCCGGGCACGGCTCTCGGAAGGCCTCTGACATTCCAAGGCCCACATCAGTTCGACAGCGGCAGCCGGAACGGACCCGGAGGCACGCCCATGCTAGTGCCGTGACCGGATAGGTTCACCGAGGTCTCGTGGTCTGCGGGTACGTGAGGCACCACCGCTCCCCCGGTTCCGACTGGTCGCAGGGCTGAACGACCTCGTTTGCGTGGTTGTAATCAACTTGCTGCCCGCCCGGTCGAGCGGGCAGGGTCTGGATCATGCTTGAACTACGCACCTTGGAAGCAGACGACTGGCCCCTTTGGCGGGAGTTGCGACTGGCCGCGCTTGCTGACGCGCCCTACGCGTTCGGATCGACGCTGGCCCAGTGGCAGGGCTCCGGCGACCGAGAGGAACGCTGGCGTGCCCGTCTGTCGATTCCTGGCGCGCACGATCTCATCGCGCTCCTCGACGGCCTCCCAGTGGGCATGGCCAGCGGAGTGCCGGGCGAGGGAGCAGAGAACGTGGAGCTGATCTCGATGTGGGTCAATCCCACGGCTCGAGGCAAGGGCGTGGGTGACTACCTGATCCAGGCGGTCGAGCGGTGGGCGGCGGAGCGCGGTGCCACGACGCTGCGGTTGTCCGTCATGCCGGACAACCGCAAGGCGACCGCGCTCTATGAGCGGCACGGTTTCGCGGACACGGGTGAGCCCGGCGATCTTCTGCCCGATGGCGTGGGCAGGGAGCGGGTCATGGCGAAGAGCCTGGCCGCCGTCTGATCTCCACATCCGGGCGCGGCGGGATCCCTCACTTGATCAGGCTGCGGCGGCGAGGGGGCGTCCGACCAGCGAATGCCCTTCTCGCTGCGGACGCGAGCGCGTGCCCGGCGTTGTGCGGCGAGTATGTCGGGGTGGCGGGCGTTGGCCTTGCGCCAGCGCAGGTAGGCGTGCAGCGCCCGGGTCTGCACCGTGTGATTCGGATGGTTGGAGTTGGCCAGGGTGAACTGCCGCAGCGGGCCGAAGTGCGCCTCGGTCGGGTTGACCCAGGAAGCGTAGGTCGGGGTGAAGCACAGCTCGACCTTGTTCTTCTTCGCCCAGCGGCGGATGTCCGCGCCGGTGTGGGCGGAGAGGTTGTCCAAAATGATGTAGATCGGGGCGCCGTCGGGCCGGGCGGCGCGGATCGACTTCAGCGCGGCCGGCGTGTTGCGGTGTCCTTGCGGCGGTGGTTGACGCCCCACAGCCGGTCGTCGCCGACGGAGTAGCAGCCGTGGAAGTAGGTCACGCCGTGCGTGCGGCGGTAGGTCGCCGGCAGACGGTCGGGCTTGCCCTGCCTCGCCCAGCAGGAGCCTGTGGTCGGCCTGATCCCCAGGGGCCCGAACTCGTCGAAGGCGAAGACCCGGTCCGGGAAGTGCTCCAGCACGTGATCGATGCGGTCGAGCTTGGCGTCGCGCTCGGGGTCGGGCCACTCCTTCCATGTCTTGGTGCGCTGGAAGGTGACGCCGCAGCGCAACAGCAGGCACCGTAAGGCTTCACGGCCGATACGGATGACGCGTCCGTGCACGCGGCGCAGGTAGGCGGCGAGTTTGCGGACCGACCAGCGGGTGAAGGGCTGGCCGAGCTTGGTGGGGCGGGTGGTGGCCGTCTGGACGACGAAGTCCTCGTCGTCAGGGCTGAGCATGCGGGGACGGCCTCCCGCCCATCGAGGGTCCAGACAGGCCAGGCCGATCTCGTTGAACCGGTGGATCACGTCCCGCACCGTGTCCTCGTCGGCCTGGACCAGCTGGGCAATCACCGGAACACGGTTCCCGCCGGCCGACGCGAGCAGCATCATCGCCCGCCGATAGCGCACCGAGCTTGTACTTCCCCGGCGCACGATCTGCTGCAGCTTCTGCCCCTCCTGATCGGTCAGTCGGCGCACCTTCACAGGCTCAGCCACCACACCTCCAGCGGTCGGGACGGACGTCATCGCCCATCCAACCGTTCCAACCGCCAACCCGGCGAACCTTCCCGGTCAGAGCGCTAGGCGTAGCGAATGCCCTCGCGTCGGTCTTCAAGCTCGTAGAGTCCGCCAACAGCGGTGGCGAGCCGTGAATGCACCTCACCTCCTCGCCCTGCTTCGGGCCCAAGCCCGCCTCGAACACGGCATCATGGTGCAACGCCCGAGCCAGGAGACAGCATGAGCGACAC
This sequence comes from Streptomyces sp. NPDC047085, assembly GCF_040643735.1. Classification (NCBI taxonomy): domain Bacteria; kingdom Bacillati; phylum Actinomycetota; class Actinomycetes; order Kitasatosporales; family Streptomycetaceae; genus Streptomyces; species Streptomyces sp. NPDC047085. Next base: position 67,444 of record NZ_JBEYUW010000010.1, on the reverse strand, counting down.
CGATCCCCTCAGCGACGACGAGCTCGACGCGATGGAAAGGCGCTCCACGCTGGCCAGTCCAGGGCCCTGGCAGTCCTTCGTCGAAGGCAGGGACCACCTGGGCGGCGACAACTTCATCCGGATCGGAGGACTCGACGACGGCGAGCCCGACATGTACGTCTCCCGAGCCACTGACCGAGGGCTTGCCCCCGCCGGCAACCACGACCTGGACTTCATCGCGCACGCCCGGCAGGACATCGCACGTCTCCTCGCAGAGGTCAGACGCCTCCGCAGCTCACAGACCCGCTAGGACCATGTCCTACGTGGTGGGGCGGACGTTGGTACGTTCATGGGGGCGGGGTACGTGGAGTTGGATAGTTCCGGACGGCCTGTGGGAGATCGCGAAGCCGCTGTCCGTCACAGAAGTACCGGCGGGCCCGTAGCCGGACTATGACCTGGCGAGATCCCAACAGCCTTTCATCCAGGCCGACCTCGCACATCGATCCGGGAAGCAGCACAGCCTCGGCCGCCGATCCTCATCAACACAAGCTGGTACCGAAAGCAGTCTGAATCGGGTCGGTCGCCAACTGCCAGCCGCTCGGCTGCGACTGGCGGCCATCCTCCTGCAACATGTGGATCCGCACCGGGAGATGGACAACAGAGTCCGCCTGCTATGGTGCGCCGATGTCATCGATCAAGCAGTTCCAAGTGACCTTCGACTGCGCAGAACCTGAGCGCGTCGCTCGCTTTTGGTGCGAGGTGTTGGGGTACGTCGCACCGCCGCCACCGGAGGGGTTTGCCACGTGGGGCGATTTCGATCGCTCGCTGCCACCAGAGCAGCGGGGGGCGTGGTTCGCCTGCAGTGATCCCTCAGGCGTGGGCCCGCGGCTGTACTTCCAGCGCGTCCCCGAAGGCAAGGTTGTCAAGAATCGGGTGCATCTTGACGTGCGGGTCGGCACCGGGCTCGTGGGGGAAGAGCGCCTCGCCACGCTCCAAGCCGAGTGTGCACGACTGGTCGCGCTCGGCGCGACATGCGTGCAAGTGCTGCTTGCCGATGAGGACAATGAGTCGTGCATCGTGATGCAGGACATCGAGGGCAACGAGTTCTGTCTCGACTGAGCATCCTGAGAGACGGAGAGGTGGAAGCCGTCCCTCTTGGGGCTCTTTTGCGTGTGGTCCCGTATGGGCCGGGAGTTGTCCCGTGAGGGCGAGGTTGCGACGCCGGGCGATGCCGAGCATCGCGGCGTGAATGCCGTCGCCCTCAGGCAGCAGCCGCGAAGCGTCTTCCAGGTCCCCGGCACTCATCTTCACGGTTCGTGAACGGGGGTGCCCTGGTGGTAGAGGAACCTCCACTCGCCGGCACCGTTCTGCCAGATGGTTGCCCGGCGTGTTCTCCGCCCGTTGAGGACCAAGGTGTACGTCAGGAGATACAGGTCGGTGGCCAACTCTCGGCACTGGAATTCGGACGTCTCCCACTCTTCGACCGGTGGCTCCCTGTAGCACTCCTCAAGGACGTCCAGCACGTGGACACGGCTATAGCGTCGCCCCGACGCGCCTGTCTCCCAAAAGTCCGGCGCTGTCATGGCTTCGAAGTCGGCCACCCACGTTAAGAAACAGGCACATAGCCGCCGTCCGCGACGACCGTGGTCCGGTCGACGGCGGCCTTCGCACCCGTCAGTTCCCACGCTGTGCGCTCGTTGCGGTTGCCTGGGAGCGGCCGGCCAAGGCAACGGTGAATCAGGTGTCGGCGTCGACGACGTGGTGGTTGGTCCAGTACCGGTGGTTCTTCGAGTGCTCGGCAACTGTGTGAACCCGCGTGGGGGCCAGAGTGCCGTCGACGGTCAGCACAGGGTCCTTTGGGAACCGCTTGCGGGGCTGGAGCGCGAGAGACGGCCCGAGGTGGTCGATGTTGCGGTCAGGGGTCGACTTGGACACCCCGAAAAGCGGGGCGAGCTGGCGCAGCGGCGGGCTGTCCGCACGTGCTCGGGCGCGCTTCCTTGCCGCAGGGGATGCGGGCAGCCCGGATTCGGCAATATGCCTTATATGTTCTGTATTGTGAGCCTCTGGCGTAGAGCTTTCGCGGCCGGGATGGAGTTGGGGGCATGGCGTTCGCGGAGCCGGCCGGGAGTGGCGAGTCCGTGCCCTCTTCCGAGGCGGCCCAGAAGTCCGAGCGGCGGTCATGGGCACCGCTGTTGGCGGTGTGCGCCGGGTATTTCATGGTGATCCTGGATGTGACGGTGATCAACGTCGCCGTGCCGGTGATCGGCCGGGAACTGTCGGCCTCGCTCACCGGCATCCAGTGGATCACTGATGGGTACACCCTGGTCTTCGCCGGGTTCCTGCTCACCGGTGGCGCGCTGGGCGACCGGCTGGGCAACCGTCGGGTCTTCTGCTGGGGCGTGGCGGTGTTCACGGTGTCCTCGGCCGCGTGCGCGCTCGCGCCGAGCGCGCCCATTCTGGTTGCGGCCCGGCTGGTGGAGGGGCTCGGCGCGGCGCTGATCGTGCCCGGTTCCCTGGCCCTGCTCCAGCAGGCCTACCCGGCACCGGGCGCACGCTCGCGCGCCTTTGGGCTGTGGGGTTCGATGGCGGGCATCGCGGCCTCTGCCGGGCCGCTGCTGGGCGGGCTGCTCGTCTCCACGGCGGGTTGGCGCTGGGTGTTCCTCATCAACCTGCCCGTCGGTGTGGCCTGCCTGGTACTGACGCTGCGGCATGTGGCGCGCTCGCCCCGGCGCGCCGCGCGGGCCCTGGACTGGCCGGCGCAGTGCGCCGTCGTGGCCGCGGTGGCGCTGCTGACCGCGGCACTCAACGAGGCCGGACGGCGGGGCTGGTCCGATCCGGCTGTTCTCGCCGGGGTGGGTCTGGCCGTGCTGGCCGCCGCGGCGTTCGCGGTGCGCGAGCGGCTGGCCCGGTCTCCTGCCCTGCCGCTGAGCCTGCTGCGCTCTCGTACGATGAGCGGCGCAGCCGTCATCGGCCTGCTGTTCAACTTCGGCTTCTACGGCATGGTGTTCACCGCCAGCCTGGAATTCCAGCACCAGCGCGGCTTCAGCGCGCTCGGCACCGGGCTGGCGCTGTTCCCGGCGGTGGCGATGACCACGTTCGCCTCCGTCCTGTCCGGGCGGCTCACCCGCCGCACCGGCGATCGTCCGCTGGTGACCTCCGGCATGCTCCTGGCCGCCCTGGGGCTGGCCGGCTGGGCCGCGGCTGGAGCTGACCCTGCTTACCCGCTGCTGGTGGCCCCGATGATGGCGGCGGGGTTCGGTACCTCCTTCGCCCTCACCGGTTCAACGGCCACGGTGATGGGTGCCGCTCCCCCGGCCTACTCGGGCGCCGCCTCCGCCCTGTTCAACACCACCCGCCAGATCGGCAGTGCCACCGGGGTAGCACTCGGTGGCAGCCTGCTCGCCACGGCCACCGACTACACCGCCGGGCTGCGCACCAGCATGGCCATCGGCGCGCTCGCCTACCTGATCGCCGCAGGCCTCGCCTGGCTGTGCGCGCCCGCGAAGTCCTAGAGGCATAGGGCGGCTTGAGGCCTCCAGGCGGACCGGGCAGCCTCCGCCTCTGCACGGCCTCTCGTCGACCGCCTCGCCTCACCGGCAGGCGGAGACCGGCCTGGCCGCCAGAAGTGAACCCTGCGGGGCGCTGCCTATCGCTACGGGTTCCGCCTTGCCGAAGCGGCCCGGGGCGAGACAGCCGACGCGTCCGCACTGCGCGGGCCGCAGGCACAGTTCCTAGACGCCGCGTACGACGGCATGTGGCCCGGCCGCCGGCGATGGATAGCCAGGAACCCCGCCACATACCGATCAGTTCGGCACGCCGATCACGGCGTCGCGGCGCGAGGACGCGGACCCAATACGCATAGGCCGGCCCTGAAGCCTGCCGCTGGAGGACCGGGTACTGCTGTCGCCGCCCGCCGACGGACGAACCCGTACGTCGGCACCCGCCTCCTGCAGAACCGTTTCCGTCTGTCAAGTCACGTAATCCAGGGGCATGACGCGACGCGATAAAACAAGCTTCATTAGGACCTGGGACTCACGCAGAACACGAATCCCATCTGCACCATCCATCCGGAGATCCGGAAGTGCAGATCACAAGGAACGCACCCCGTTACCGAATAGCTCGTGAACGGGCGGGGCCGTCCGACATCCTTTTCCATTTCTCATCCGAAGGAGAACTCCCATGATTCGCACACGTCGCACCTCCCGCAAGAAGCGTCTGGCGATGCTGGCAGCCTCGGCCGCCCTTGCCGCAGGTGGCGTCCTCCTCCCCACCAGCGCATTCGCGGCGCCGGCACCGTCACATCTCGTGACGGCTCATAACCACAACAACAACCACAAGCACGACCATCACAAGCCGCACCACCACAACGCCCCAGGCGCTGGTGCCGGAGCCGGGGCGGGCGCTGGTGCAGGCGCTGGTGCCGGAGCTGGGGCTGGCGCGGGTGCTGGGGCCGGTGCAGGCGCTGGGGCCGGAGCTGGAGCCGGTGCAGGCGCTGGGGCTGGAGCCGGTGCTGGGGCTGGAGCCGGTGCAGGCGCTGGGGCTGGAGCCGGTGCCGGGGCTGGAGCCGGTGCAGGCGCGGGTGCTGGGGCCGGAGCCGGAGCTGGTGCAGGCGCCGGAGCTGGGGCTGGCACGGGCGCCGGGGCTGGCGCCGGAGCTGGGGCTGGCGCCGGAGCCGGGGCTGGCGCCGGAGCCGGAGCTGGCGCCGGAGCCGGAGCTGGGGCCGGAGCCGGAGCTGGGGCCGGAGCCGGAGCTGGCGCGGGTGCTGGGGCCGGAGCCGGTGCAGGCGCTGGGGCCGGAGCCGGTGCCGGGGCTGGAGCCGGGGCAGGCGCAGGCGCTGGGACCGGGGCTGGAGCAGGCGCCGGGGCTGGTGCCGGGGCCGGGGCTGGTGCCGGGGCCGGGGCTGGAGCAGGCGCCGGGGCTGGTGCCGGGGCCGGGGCTGGTGCCGGGGCCGGGGCTGGTGGCTAGGCTCTGATCGGAGCAGGGCAGTACCACGCGATTCCCGGTCTGGCCGGGTGGCAAAGCCAAGCGGCCGCGCCACCCGCCCAGACTTCCGAATACCTGCGGAAAGGGTACCCGCAGCAATTCACTGACCAATTCAGGGGCAATTCACCACAGCGAAATCATCCGCCCCGACATTGATACAAGAAGTGGCCCACCCGTGGGAGCGGGATCCTATTGATTCGAAACGGTAAGGGTCTGGGTCGTTGAACGCCGTGGTGATGAGCCCACCCAGCGCCGCGCCGGAAAGGCCGACCGGCGGAACTCCTACGGCGAACACCGCCACCACGGCCTGCGCTTCCTCGCTCTGACCGACGACAGAGGCCGACTGATCTGGATATCCGCCGCCCGGCCCGGACGCACCCACGACATCGTCGCTGCCCGCCACGACCACGTCCTGGCTCCTCTGCTCGCCGCCGCCCTCGGGGCCCCCGCGAGCCTCGGCTTCCGCTGTCTGGAAACGACGTACGCGACCCCGTGGTCGTCACCGGCCCGGCACTCCGCGCGCCGATGTCAGTACCAGATCGCCAGCCGTCGGCCTTGCCCATCGCGCTGCGGCGGATCGGGGAAGGAGCCGGCGCGGCCTTGTGCGATGCGGTGTGCGCTCCAGGCCGCGGCCGCTGCGTCCAGGATGTCGTCCGGTGGTACGCGTCCCGCCGGCCCAAGTTCGTCAGGGAGGTCGACGCCGGCGGTCGCCAGGAGTGAACGCCGCGCCATCTGCCCGGCCCAGCTCTTCTTGCGATGCGTCAGTGGGATCCCACCCGCCAACGCCCAGAACGAGACCTCGGGGTGTACCTCGAAGAGACGGTCACCGTTCGCGTCCGCCAAGCAGGCGTTCGCCTCACGCAGTTTGGCCGCCAGACCCCAGCTCTGCCGGCTCAGCCCGGCTCCCGTCAGCTCTCTGCACCGGCGGCTCGCAGCCACGTAGTCGGGCTCCAGCCACACGGCCCGCGGCGGCACCCGAAAGACGCTCCCCCGCAGCCGCCCCAGCACAGCGGCCGCCTCCGCGTCCGCTTGCCGCCAGCCCTCGTCGAGCAGGCCCAACGGCATGTCCACCGCCACCACCTCGAGGCCAGTCCGCGCCGCTCCCTGCTCTGCCTCGCGCAGCAGAGAACGCAGGCCGGTTTCCCACCACGCCCGGGCGAAGCGCCCATCCTTCAGCTCGATGGCCACCCATCCGGTGGGACACGCGTCGACGCCGAGAACTGCCACCATGTCAGCCGCCATCCCCGGTGGAAGCGGCCGGAGGGGAACCGTGGGCCCCATGCAGGCGGGCGAAGCACGCCCTCATCCGCATCCGGTGACGCACCATGCCGGGATCTGGGCCCGGGGCGGGAGCAGGGCTGAGGGCAGTCATCGCGTCCGCCTCCATTCAGTCCACTGGAAAGACCTTCGCCGTTCTCATTTGGTCAGGGCGGCATCGCGCGCCTCCCGCATCGCCTCCCGCATCGCCTCCCGCGCCGCCTCCGGCATCGGCGGGGTCGGGCGGCGACGGCGTCGGCGCAGCCAGACGTAGAGGGCCAGGCACGGCAGCAGCAACCCGATGACGGTGAGGGTGAGGAACGCCGTGAAGCCGTCGATGTGCCCGACCAGCCAGGGGAAGTTCTGCCCGAAGAAGCCGACCACGAAGGACAGCGGCAGAAACACGGTCGCGAGGATCGTGAGCTGCTCCATCGTGGCGCTCTGCCGGAGGTTGATCTTGTTCTGCTCGACGGAGATCACCGCGATGTTCGCCTCCAGGACGGTGGCCAGCAGGTCGCGCTGGGCGGCGACCTCCTCGTTGACCAGCAGCAGGTGGTCGTGCACGTCGCGGAAGTACGGCAGGAGCTCGGGTGGTGATTTGCCGGGCTGGAGATGGCGGGCGAGTACGGCGAGCAGCGGGTGTACGGCGCGGTAGAAGTCGGTGGCCTCACGGCGCAGGAAGTAGATCCTTTCGGTCGGGGCGACCACCCCGGCGAAGACCGTGGCCTCGATCTGCTCGATGTCGCGTTCGAGTTCCGTGACGACCGGGGCGTAGCTGTCGACGACCTGGTCGAGGATCGCCCACAGTGTCGAGATGCTGCCGGTCCGTAGCAGCTCGGGCCGGCGTTCCAGTCGGCTGCGGGCGCCGTGCAGCTCGCTGGCGATGCCCTGGCGAACGGTGATCACGAAGTGTTCGGCGAGGAAGATGCTGATCTCGCCGGTGTCGATCTCCTCGCGCTCGTCGTCGTACCGTGCGGTGCGCAGGATGATCAGCTCGGTGCCGTCCTCGTACTGCTCGGCCTTCGGCCGCAGGTGGAAGGCCTGGGCGTCCTCGACGGCGAGTTCGTGCAGCCCGAAGCTCCCGCGCACTCTGTCCAGCTCCTCGGGACCAGGCTCGAAGAGGCCCAGCCAGACGAATCCGCCCTCGGTGCAGCACGCGGCCGCCTGCTCCGGTGACATCGCCACTTTCTGCTGCCGACGCCCGTCGCGGTAGTGTGCGCAGTCCACGATCATGGCGTTCCTCCTCGCGTCCCACCGACGCGCGCCCGCCACCCACTGGCGGCGGTACTGCGCACGTCATGTTTGCTCTACATCCATGGTGGCTCCTCTCCACGACAGGAGCGCGGGGACGCCAATTCGCCGGGCAGGCAGGTGAGTTCTCCTGGGGTGGGGCGGGGCTCGCGGAGCTCCCGGTACCAGCGGCTGCCGGTCTTCCGGGTCCGGATCCCCGCCTTCGGGTGTGCGTGATCAGAAGTTGCCGTAGTTGACCTGCCAGGTGGGCAGGCCCATGCGGCGCCAGATGGCGACCACGCGGTCGCGGTCGTCCAGGGACACCCGTACCGCGAAGCGGTGGCGGACGTGCCGGTCGAAGAGTTCCGCCTTCACGATGTCGTCGCGCCGGCTGTCGCCGGCAGCCCGCATCCACAGTTCGTCGTAGGGCACTTCGTGTCGCCGGAGCCACTCCTCGGTCTTCTCGCGGTGCTCCTCGCCCCGGCCCGAGAGCAGGACGATGACGTCGTTGTCCGCGCGCCGGAAGGAGTCGAGGGCCTGTCGCACCGAGACGTTGAGCAGGTCCTCGTCGCAGCGCGTGAAGTCGTACGGGCCGCGGGCTCCCCTGAGGGCGAGCGTGCCGTCGATGTCGCACATGACCGCGGACGGAAGGGCCGTGTCCGCGACGTACGGATCCACGGACGGCTGGTCGTTCAGCCATGCGTCGGTGAGCTGCCATCCGCCCTGTCTGGCCTTCGTGTGCTTGTCGGCGAGCAGCCGGATGATCTCCTCTCCGACAGATCGCTCCCGCTCGGCGTCGCGCCGTATGCACTCCTCCACCGGTACATCGGTGAAGTCGTGCACGACGAAGGTGGCCGGTCGTCCGGCGACCGCGGCCTTCAGGCGCTTGGGGATGTGCGGCGTCAGGTGTGTGTTGTCCACGACGACGTCGAATCCGTCGTCGACGGCCGCCCGTACCGCGGCGTCCTGGATCGCCAGCACGGTCTGCTCGTGCGCGTGCGACCGGCCGCGCTCGGGCGCCGGGATGTCGAGCATCGTCCGCAGGTCGTCGAGGTTCACCCGGCGCATCCGGCCCTCGGACTCCTCCTGCAGCCTGCGTGCCGCGGTCGTCTTGCCCGAGGCGGGGAGCCCCGTCATGACGTGTACGGCGGGCACGGTCGGTACTACGGGCACGCTCAGTTCTCCTCGTCGGTCTTGAACGGGTCGGACGCCTCCGGCCGGACGGAACGGTACGTCACGAGCTCCGTGGGGCGCTCGTCCAGGCGCAGGAACATGGCGGGGCGGACGGCCGCGTCGGGCAGCGCCTTCACTGCGCGGGCGAATGCGCCCCGGTCACCGGCGAGATGGGCGACGGAGCGGTACGCCTCGTCGATCGCGCGCTCGCGGTCGGCCACGTCCTTCTCGATGCGGGCGATCACCTCGCGCACCCAGGCGTCGAACTCGTCGGGCACCTGCTCCAGCAGCGCGTCGAGGGGCCGGCCGCCGGATGCCGCGATGTCCGCCGCCGAGCAGCCCAGCGCCTGGGCCACGTGCTTGGCGGGCAGGCCGGCGAAGCGCTGGATGCCGTGGCCGCGCCAGATGTCCCGCTCGGTGACGCCGGTGAGGACCTTGTGGAGCCGTACGTACTCGGAGAGCTTGGCCTTCGCCCGTACCCCCGAGGCGAAGCGCAGCACGAAGCCCTCCGCGTCCGTGCCGGTGGCGGCGCTGCCGTCGGGCATCCGGTTGGACGCGGCCAGGGAGAGCAGTTCGGTGAGCGGCATGGCGGGCCAGACCGTGACGACCGAGCCTATGCCCTGCCAGTCGGCCGCTGCCTCGGCCAGCGGGATCTCTGTGCCGTCCTTGGCGATGGCGGCCAGGAGTACCAGGTCCCGGCGGTCGCCGTAGTCGACCACGATCCGGTTCTGCGGGTAGAGGATCTCGGCGAGGTAGGTCACTCCGGGAACCAGGGCGGAGGTGTCCTTGCCGTCGAGCAGGCGCTGGGCCCAGGTGGCCTGGGTGCTGATGAACGACCCCTTGGAGGCGACCCGCCACCGGCCGGCGTAGTGGAAGACCACCGCGAGGCTGCCGTCGACCTTGTCGTACACCTCGAACGGCTCGTCCGGGAGAGCCGGGGCGTACGGCTGACCGGCCTCGTGCTCGCCGACGTTGAAGAACTTCGGCAGCGGCAGGGCGACTATCTCGCCGGTGGCGTCGTCGGCGACCAGGCCGCGGCAGCGCGTGGTCACCTCGTTCCACACCCGTTCGTACTGGCACGTCCTCGTGTACGTGTAGATGGACAGCGGCAGTTCCGGGTGGGCCTTGCGGGTGACGTGTCCTGCGTCGAGGGCCGCGGCCAACTCCTGCGGGGGCAGCAGCTCGTGAAGAGTCAGGTATGCCTGGCTCATGTGTTCCTCCTGGTAGTGGTCCCCTATTGTCACGTGTGGGAGGCCCGGCAAGAATCGATTTGTTTCGGGGTCCCACCCCTCGGGGTCCCACCCCGCTGTCACCAAGGCGCGGACGTCGCCGGGGATCTGACGAAGGCGAGGACGTGCTCGCCGGAGCCCGGGAAAATCACGTGCCGCCCGGCGCCCGATCGTCGACAATCCACGCGTGGCCACCATGGACGTCGACAGGGCTGAACGCGGCCCGTACCCCCGATCCGCCCTGACCGCGTCCGCCGGACGTGCCTTCGGTGCGATTCCGCCAACGGCGCTGGTACTGCTGGGCATTGTCAGCGTTCAGGTGGGCTCGGCGTTGGCCAAGCACCTGTTCGGCGCGGTGGGCAGCTTCGGGACCGTCGCGTTGCGGCTGTTCTTCGCGACGGCGGTGCTGATGCTGTTGTGGCGGCCGTCGCTGCGCATGAATCGGCGCACGTGGACCGTGGTGGTCGGCTACGGCGTGATTCTCGGCTCGATGAACCTGTGCTTCTACCTGGCGCTGGCTCGGATCCCGCTGGGGATCGCGGTCACCATCGAGTTCCTGGGGCCGCTGATGGTGGCCCTGGCCGGGTCGAGGCGATGGCTGGACGCCTTCTGGGCCGTGCTCGCGGCAGGCGGTGTGGTCCTGCTGATGGAGGGACGCGGCGACCTCAACCTTGTCGGTTTTCTGTTCGCCCTCGCCGCGGGAACGTGCTGGGGCCTGTACATCCTGGTCGGCGCGGCGCTGGGCCGGCACACCACGGAAGGCAATGGTCTGGCGCTGGGAATGGCCGTCGCCGCGCTGGTGGCTGTGCCGTTCGGCGTGACCGACAGCGGAGCGGCCCTGATTCAGCCGTGGGTGCTGATCGCAGGGCTCGGCGTGGCGCTGTTGTCGTCGGTGATCCCGTACTCGCTGGATCTGGAGGCACTGCGCAGGATCCCACCACGCGTGTTCGGCATCCTGATGAGCCTCGAACCGGCGATGGCGGCCCTGGTCGGCCTCATCGTGCTCCAGGAGTCGCTGCACTGGTCGCAGTGGATCGCGGTGCTGTGCGTGGTGGCCGCATCGGCGGGCGCCGCACGCGGCACCCACCCGGACGTCTGACCACCGACAACGGGTGTCCTGGATCAATGCAAGCTTGCGGTGTCGCATCACGTAGTCCCAGCTCAACGGGGTGACGGACGGCACCGCATCACCCATTTGGAGTACCCCCAGCGTGCGCCGAGTCGCATGTCACCCGTTCGGAGTGGTCAATGGGGGATGGACTTGCACGAGGCCCTGCGTTCATCACCCCGAGGGGGTTGATGCCATGGGAATCATCGGCTCCGTCGATGCCCTTGCGGATGTGCACGCCGGCGACCCGTACCCCGTCTACGCACGACTGCGTGAGAGTGAACCGGTGTATCGGTGCCGCAGCGGCGCCTACCTCCTGACGCGATACCCGGACTGCCGGCGCGTCCTGACCGAACGCGAGCTCTTCCTCGCGCCGCGTGCTCCCCGGCCCTCCCAAGGGACGGCCGGACACGCCGCGCCGGTGCTGTCCCGCGTCATGAGCTCACAGAATCCTCCCCGGCACACGAGAATGCGTGCGGCAGTGGCCCGGCGCTTCGCCGAGCACGTACGGCGTCGGGAGCCGTGGCTCAGCAGTCTCTGCGACCACCTGCTCGAACCCGTGATCGAAACGCTGAGCCACGGCGTCGTCGACTTGACCCCGGTCGCCGAGGCCTTCCCCCGCGACACGATCACGCACCTGCTGGGACTGCCCCGGACCGACCGAGAGCTGGTCACGAAGCTCGTCGCCGACATCTTTCCGACCTCGGGACCGCTGCCCGGAGACGAGGACGACGGCGCGGCGGCGATGCGGCGGCTCACCGACTACCTCCAAGGGGAAGTGGCCCGCAGGCGCCGTACGCCCGGCGACGATCTGACGTCCGAACTCGTGCGTGTGCACACCGCCCGCCCCGAGGCCCTGCCGCACGACGAACTGGTCAGCATTCTCACGGGCCTCACGGTCGCCGGATTCCCGCAGATCGCCGCAGGGATCGAGACCGGAATCGTCCTGATGATCCGTCACCCCGAGCATGCGGTGTTCCTGGACGACCCGGCCCGCGCCCGGTTGTTCGTCGACGAACTGCTCCGCTACGACGCACCGGTGCAGTTCACCCCCGCCCCGCGCATTCCCGCCAGGACGGTGGTCATCGGCGGCGTGACGATACCGGCCGGGGCGCGGGTCTGGCCCGTGCTGGGCGCCGCCAACCGGGATCCCGCCGTGTACTCCCGGCCGGACGAGTTCCTGCCGGGACGGGGCGGGCCACGTCATCTGAGCTTCGGTGGAGGCGCCCACTTCTGCCTCGGCGCCGAACTGGTGCACCTCGAGATCGCGATGCTGTTGCAGCGGCTCCGACAGCGGCTCCCCGGTCTCGCGCAGGCACAGCCTCCTGCCCAGAGGTACGGGCGGCTGCGCGGGTTCACGTCCCTCCCCGTCATGCGAACGGAGCGCTGATCGTGACCAACCACAGGAGTCCCAGCACATCTCCGGAGAGCGTGCAGGTCTTCCTCGAGCGCACCGCCTGCTCCGCGTTCCTCGACGCCGCACTCGGTGTCTACGAAGCGATCAGACCGGGCTGCCCCTACCCCTGCTTCGGCGTGCTGGTCGGCCGTATGCACGATGACAACGCCCGTATCGAGCGCGTCGAGTTCGGCCGCAACGTGCGAGCCACCGACAACACGGCCCTGGGAGAGTTCGCGGAACGCATCGTGCCCTGCTTCGGGACGGCCTACGAGAACCCGCATCGCGGGTACTGGTGCGATTCCACCGACTTGCTGCGCATCCTGCGGGGCGCCGAGGCGGACGGCCTGGACATCCTCGGGTCGATCCACCTCCACCCCGACTGGCACAACATCGACTCACCGGCCGGGAGCCCCCAGCTGAGCGAGCACCCGACGTGCATGGACACGTACGTGTTCAACAACACGGGATGGCCGGTCAACCTCATCTGCTACCTGGAGCGACGCAACCGCAGCATGTACCACTCGTGGGGTGCGTGGACCCCGAACGCCGCCGACCCCTCGAACCCCCGTTGCGACGCGCTGCCGGTGCGCCTGGCCCTGCCCGCCCACGCCCGGGGCAACGGACACCCCGCGACCGCGCGGCACGCAGGTCTCGACGATGCCGCCGATCTCGCCGATCTCATGGATCAGCAGAGCTATGTCGATGCCCCCTATGAGCTGCTCGCCGCCCGCCGGGCCGAACGCCCCGTACAGCGCGTGATGTTCGCCGGCGCTCCGGTGTGGCTCGTCACGCGCCACGAGGACATCCGGACGGCGGGCAAGGATCCCCGGCTGAGCAACGATCCGGGGCACGCCACCGAGACCGTCCGGTCCGCCCCATGGGCCTTCGCCGACCAGACCTACACCGTCACACGCAACATGCTCCGCTCCGACCCCCCGGACCACACCAGACTGCGGGCCCTGGTGGCAGGCGAGTTCGCCCCGGGCCGTATCGAGGCCCTGCGTCCCCGCATCCAGGAGATCACCGACGATCTCCTCGCCCCGGTCCTGCCGCTGGGGCGCCTGGACGTCATCACCGACTTCGCCAAGCGTCTGCCGCTCACTGTCATCTCCGAAGTGCTCGGCGTACCGGCCGAAGGGCGCGACACCTTCGCGCGTCTGGCAAGCGTCTACGTGGAGATGAGCGAGGGCGACCGCAGCCGCATGCCCAGCGCCGCCGGTGAGATGCGGGACTTCCTCATCGGACTGCTGAAGGAGAAGAGGGAGGCCACCGCCGGCGCCGACGGCCTGCTGGGGCGCCTGCTCGCGGGCGATCAGCGGGAGGACGAGCTGGTCGCCATGTCCTTCCTCCTCCTGGTGGCCGGTTTCGAGACGACCGCGAACCTCATCGGCAACGGCGTACTGGCCCTGCTGGAGCATCCCGGGCAACTGGCGATGCTCCGCGCCCAGCCGCACCTCATGGGGCAGGCGATCGAGGAGATCCTCCGCTGGAACGGCCCCATCAAGATGGCACCCGTCCTGCGGTTCACCACGTGCGACGTACGGATCGGAGGCGTCACCGTTCCCGGCGGCGGAGAGGCCGTCCTGCTGTCCTACGGCGCCGGCAACCGCGATCCCGCCCGTTTCACCGACCCCGACCGGTTCGACATCCGCCGCGACAGCCGGGGTCACCTCGCCTTCGGACACGGGATACACCACTGCCTGGGCGCACCACTCGGCAAGGCGGAAGCGACCATCGGGCTGCGCACCCTTCTGGAACGCTGCGACGAACTGGCCCTCGCGGCCGACCCCGGCGAACTGACCTGGGGGTACAGCCGGTTCATGCGTGGCCTGACCAACCTGCCGGTCACTTTCCGACCCGTTACAGGAGGTGCCACGCCATGACCACCGTGCCCACCGTGACCAACGTGACCAGCCCACGACCGCGCGCCCTCGTGACCGGCGCCTCCCGGGGGATCGGCGCCGCCATCGCCCGTGCCCTCGCCCCCACGCACGACGTGCTCCTCGGCGGCCGGGATGTCCGGTCGCTCGAGGCGATCGCCCACGAGCTGCCCGGAGACGCCGGCCCCTGGGTGGCCGACCTGGCGGATCCCGGGGCACTCGCCCGGGCCACGACGGACATCGACCGACTGGACGTGCTCGTGCACAACGCGGCCGTTACGGAACCCGGCACCATCGCCGACACCTCGCTCGACGTGTGGCAGCGCGTCTTCGCCGTCAACCTCTTCTCCGCCGCCGAACTCACCCGGCTGCTCCTGCCACCCCTGCGCCGGGGCCGAGGGCATGTGGTCCTGATCAACGCCGGGTCCGGCCTCCGGATCACCTCGCATCGCGGCGCCTACGCCGCCAGCAAATACGCGCTACGAGCGTTCGCCGAGACCCTTCAGGCCGAGGAGAGCCCCAACGGAGTCCGAGTGACGTCGATCCACCCGGGGCCGACCGACACCGAGCTGCAACGCAGGGCGGCCGAACGGGCCGGCCGCGAGTACCGCCCGGAGCAGTTCCTGCGCCCCGAGTCGGTGGCCGCCGTCGTCCTCAACGCGGTACGGGCACCCGCGGACGCTACAGTGTCCCGTACCGTCATCGACTGAGACCTGCCAGGGCCCATACACGCTTCGTAGTCTGGCCCCCAGGCCATACGGAAGTCCGATCCACTGCACGCCTCCCGATCTCACCCACCAAATCGTTCTTTCAGTACGCCATCCGAAGGACGCGAGCCAAGCCGAAGAGCCCCCTTGTGCTTGAGGGCGATCCTCTGGTGAACGGCAGAGCAGCGTGTGCAGCGCGTCGAACTCGCCGGTCACGGTCGTGGGCGGTCGGGCATGATGCCTTGGTGAGCATCATCGTCAAGTTCTTCGCGGCGCCGGATGACGCGTCAGCGGCTTCGGCTCTCCAGACTGGGCCGGGGCGTGCGTTCGAGTCGCTCTCCTTCGGTAACTTCGATCCCGAAGAGGCCGTGGTGGAGTGGGAATGCCTTCTTGCCGGGGGCAGCTTCGAGGAACTTGTCGAAGCCGGTGAGCCTCGTATCGTCGCCGGGCAGGACGATGACGGATGCGTGGTCTTCGCCATCTCGCCCCGCCTGTCCAACGCGCTCGCCGGCGCCGACCGCTCCACATTGCGTGACATCGCGGCCTCCTGGGCCGTGGAGCGCGCGGAGGACGGCGAGGTCATCGACACGGACGTCGCCGACGCGATCCTGGGCGATCTGGCTGCACTCGTCAGCAGCGCCCGGCGCCAGAGCCAGGGCGTCTACTGCTGGGTCGCCTGACCAGATGCGGCGCTCGAACAGGTGCGGCGGTCGTGAGGTCAGCGGATGTGATCGATGCGGTCGGCCTCGTCGTCCCGGCCCTGATCTCGGAGCAGGCGGCCAGGGTGTCCCGGCTGATGGCGGTGTCGGGGTGTTCGGGGCCGAGGAGGCGCGTACGAGCCTCGAGGGCGATGCGTGCGTGGGCTTCAGCCTCTTCGAACCGGCCCAGCTCGCCGAGCGTGACGGCGAGATTGGCGTGGCTGCGCAGCGTCTCCGCATCCTCGGGGCCCAGCAGCCGGGTGCGGGCCGCCAGGACGTGACGGTGCTCGGCAGCCGCCTCTTGGCCGCGCCCCATGTGGGAGAGGGCGACAGCCCGGTTGTTGCGGCTTTGCAGGGCGGCGGGATGCTCGGGTCCCAGCAGCCGGGTGCGCGCCTCCAGCACCGCGGCATGCTCGGCCTCCGCCTCCTCGTACCGCTCCAGCCTGCGCAGCAGGATGCCCAGTTCGCTGCGGGCATTCAGAGTATCGAGATGCTGGGGTCCCAGCGCGCGGGTCTCGGCGTCGAGCGCGGTACGCGCCTGATGTTCGGCTTCCTCAAGCCGCCCCAGGCTGACCAGGACGTCGGCGTACCAGCGGCGGGTCATGGCGGCATCGGGATGGTCGGGACCGATCGTGCGGATGCGGCTCTCGAGTGTCATGCGCAGTTCTTCCTCGGCCTCGTCGTAGCGGCCCAGGTATTCCAGCACCGTGCCGAGGTTGTGGCGGCTGACGAGGGTGTCGGGGTGCTCCGGGCCCAGCAGTTGGATCCGGGCGTCGAGCACGGCACGTGCCTCGGGTTCGGCGGCGTCGGCCTGCCCCCGAGACAGCAGTGTGACCAGCAGCGCGTTGCGGGTCGCGAGCGTGCTGGCGTGATCCGGGCCCAGAACTCTGGTGAACCCGTCCAGCGCGGCCCGCAGTTCGGTCTCGGCCTGTACGTACTCGCCACGGCCGCGCAGCGCGATCGCCAGGTTGGTACGGGTGGCCAGGGTGTCGGCGTGGTCGGGTCCCAAGGCCCGGATGCGTGTCTGAAGTACGGTGCGGAACTCCGCCTCGGCTTCCTCGTGGCGGTTGAGCGGGCTGAGCATCACCGCACGGTTGCTGCGGAAGGTCAGCGTCTCGGGATGGTCCGCGCCAAGGTCGGCCTCCGCCAGGTCCGCCGCTCGCGCGAAGGCGCGGGCGGCGAGTTCGTAGAGCCCGTAGCCGTAGGCGACGGCGCCGATCTCGCCGGACTCGGTGGCGTCGCTCTCGGCGAGCGCGCCGGTCAGGGTCTGCTCGGGCACCTGGTTGTCGGGGCCGGCGGCCTGCTGGGTGGCGTCGACGAGGTAGTCGAACACCTCCACGGCCGCCGCATCGGCGCTCGCCGTGATCAGGGCGGTCGTGGCGCGCCGCGGCCGGGTGGCCCAGGCCCATGCCTCGTCGAGGGGTTCGGCGCCGAGCCGGTCGCCGCCCATGCGCGTCAGGTAATGCCCGTGCAACGCCTCCAGCAGCGGCCGGGGCAGCGGTCGCGTCAGTCCGGCGCGCCGGCAGTCGACGGCCGCCGCGACCAGGGCTGCGGCCCGGGGATGGCCCGCTTCCCAGGCGTTGTCCCAGTCATTGAGGAGTTCGGGACCGGCGGCCAGGTATTCGGCCAGGCCGTACTCGTCGGTGTGCTCCAGGGCGTCGGCGATTCGCCTGTCCCAGACGCGGGTGCGGGCCCGCTCGCGCTCCGCCGTGCTCAGAGGGCGCCGCAGCCGCAGGCGCGTGGCCTGTTCCAGCACCTGGCGGGCTTCCGCGGCGTCCGCGGCGTACGGGTGCGCGCTGTCGGTGTAGCGGGCCATCTCGGCGGAGCGGAGGGTGGCCAGGACGACCCGGTGATGGCCGGGCCCGCCGATCAGTCGGGCGACAGCGACCCGGGTCAAGCCGTCCGAGCCGAGGAAGCGTTCGGCGTTGTCCAGCCACAGCACACAGCGGGACAGCGCCGCGGCCCGCTCGACGGCGTCGGGCAGCACCGCCTTGTCCCGCGGGACGATGAGGGTGTGATCGGGAAGGGCAGCCCGCATCGCCTCGTAGGCGGCACGTGACTTGCCGGCCGTCGACTCCCCCACCAGCAGGAGGAACCCGCCGCCCGCCAGCAACTCGACCAGCTGTTCATGAATGTCCCGCGGCACGTAGGGAGGCACGCGGCCGCTCGCCCCGTCCGCGTTGCCGGGACCATCGGCAGGCCGCGCGGGATGCACACCCAGCAACAGCGGGTCCGTCACCTCGCGAACCGTAAGGACGAGAGAATCCCGGGCCAACGCGAGACGGGTGTTCTCCCCCCGCTCTCTGGCCCGCCGGTAGCTGTCGGTGAGTCCCGGCGCGAACACGCCGGCGACCGCGGCGACCACCGCGCCCAGGCCCAGCAGCCACCACAGCGTGACGCCGACCGCGGCCAGGACCGCCGGCACCGCCACCGCGACCGCCGCCCCCACCGCGGCGACCACCACCCGCAGCGACACACCCGTACGATTCGCCTGCGTCATGGCACCCCCCCGGTAGCGCATTGTCCAGCGAACGCGTGCGCCGTGGACCGTTTCCGACGCATGAGGGGGCATCCGCCGAAGAGACTATGAACGCAGCGATGAGTTTCCCCGGCCCGGAGAGTCTCACCCCCGTTGTCCGAAAACACTGGAGGAACACGTGCCTCAGCTCTTGAGAGTCCAGAACTTCAACGTGTCGAGTGACGGCATCGGTGCCGGTGAGGACCAGAGTCTCGAGAATCCGTTCGGCCATGTCGGTCCCGAGAGGCTGTTCGCCTGGGCCGGCGCCACGGCGAGCTGGCCCATGCGCACCGATCCCGGCGGGAGCCGGGGCCTCGACGACTACTTCACGCGGGACTACGCCCGCAACATCGGTGCCGAGATCATGGGCCGCAACAAGTTCGGGCCCCAGCGCGGGCCGTGGCAGGACCATGAGTGGCGCGGCTGGTGGGGGGACGAGCCCCCGTTCCGCACCCCGGTGTTCGTCTTGACCCACCACAAGCGTCCGTCGTTCACGCTCTCCGACACCACGTTCCACTTCGTCGACGGCGACCCGGCCACGGTCCTCGCGCAGGCGCGGGAGGCGGCGCAGGGCAAGGACGTCCGACTCGGCGGCGGGGTCACCACCGTCCGGGAGTTCCTCGATGCCGACCTCGTCGACACCATGCATGTGGCGGTCTCGCCGGTGAAGCTCGGGTCCGGACTACGGCTCTGGGAGTCCCCGGATGAGCTGCTCGATCGGTTCCACCTGGAGGTCGTACCGAGCCCGAGCGGCGTGACGCACCACCTGTTCTGGCGGAAGTGAGAGGTCCTGGGCGCGGCTTTCATCGGCCTGCCATGGCCGCCGTCGGTGATCAGGATGGGGCCACGCGCCTCGGCACGGGCCGAGGCGCGCTCCGGGGCCGGCCGGGGTGTGACCGCGGCCTGCTGCATTGGCAGCACCGATGTCACCGGGTCGGAGGACTGCGCCACCGCCTGCCGAGCGGGACGTCCCGGATCGGTGTGACGATCACTCCACGGTGACATGGCGACTCCCGACCGTCACCAAAGCTGGCAGGAGGGCCAATCGATGAACCCCACTCTCAAGCGCATGTTCGGCGCCACCGCGGCAGTGGCCACGAGTGCCATAGCCCTGCTCGGCACTGGCGCCGGCGACGCCGGAGCTGCCGGCCACAGCTCGCACCGCTCGCACAGCGCGCACTGCGACCGCGCCGAACGCCCGATCTGGAGCGACGGGCCCAGCCGCAACATGACCGGCCACGGCTGCAGCCTGCCGGACACCAAGCGCCGCTGGTACACCGTCGAGATCGACACCCTCGTACAGCCCCATCACAAGACGGAGCATCTGAACGGAGAGGTCGACCGCACCGAGACCCTGCACAACAAGACCATCAGGTGCCTGGGCTACACCTCCGGCAACGGAACGGTGAACTGGTTCGGCTGCCCACCCGACTGACAGACCCGCCGCGCGCGCTCTGGTCGTCGGCGGTGGCGTTGTCGGACTGTGGAAGTCCCTCGCCGAGGTGCGTGCCTCGGCGAGGCGTCACAGGTGCAGGTGCCAGGTGTCCCACGGGTCCTTGCCGGCGTCGGACAACGCAGCCCGGCGGACCGCGACACTGAGGAACGCCAGAGCTGCCGTGGCACTCACCTCTGGGTGCCGGCGAGGAGGGCGAGGACCTTGGGCCAGCCCCGTTCCTCGGCGGCAGCCGTGGCGGCGCGGTTGCCGCCCAGGGACTCGGTGTTGCCGCTGGAGTTGGGGTCGACTGTGCCTTCCGGGAGGAAGGGGAAGGTGCCGACGCCGTGCCCGGCGCCGGGGTAGACCAGCGCACGGTACGGATATCGGTCGTGGACCGCATCCAGCTCGTTGGCCGGGTGCCGGAGAGTGCCGGGCCGGGTGGAAGTCGAAGCGTGTGAAGGTGGCGATGGAGCCGCGAAAGGTCGGTGCTACGGCTGTCGTTCCAGGAGGTCCACGGCCAGGTCGGCCAGGGTGTCGGGTGCCGGGGTCGCGTCGAGGTCGGCTCCTCGCTCGTCGGGTTCGAGCGGTTCGAGCGTTGCCAGTTGGGAGTCGAGGAGCGAGCGCGGCATGAAGTGGCCGGTGCGCCGGCCGAGGCGGTCCGCCAGCAGCGCGCGGTCGGCCGTCAGGTGCAGAAAGAAGGCGCCCGGGCATGCCGCTCGCAACGTGTCCCGGTAACGTCGCCTGAGCGCGGAGCAGGCGACCACCGCACCGGTGCCCGCCAGGTCGCGCTCGTGCAACCAGCGGCCGATGGACTCCAGCCAGGGCCGGCGGGCGTCGTCATCCAGCGGTGTGCCGGCTGACATCTTGGCGATCTCGGCCGCGGAGTGGAAGTCGTCGCCGTCCGCGAAGGGGACGCCCAGCCGCTGCGCCAGCAGGCGGGCCACCGTGGTCTTGCCGATCCCTGCGACGCCCGTGACCACGACGCACGGGGGTCGACGCTCAGTACGGCCCATCATCCGGCAGCGCTTCGGGATGCAGCAGGTCGCGGCGCTGCCGTTGCGCAGCCTCGTGCGGCCGGGGAGGCGGTCCGTCGGAGCCGGCCGGATACTCCTCCAGCGGAACGAGGTTGTTCTCCCACGCGCTCAGGACGGGGGTCAGGACCCGCCATGCCTCCTCGGCCTCGTCGGCACGGATGGACAGGGCCGGATCACCCCGCATGACGTCGATCAGGAGCCGGCCGTATGCGGGCAGGTCGGGCGGTTCCATCCGGGCGGCCAGCGAGAGCTGGGTGAGGGCCTGGGCGCGCGCGCCGATGCCCGTGAGGTCGAAGGACAACCCTTCCGGTTCGAGTCCGAAGCGCAGCACGTTGGGCAGGGCCTCTCCCTCGTGACCGAAGGGCAGGTGGGGCACGGCGCGGAAACGCACCGCGACCTCCTTGCGGTCCTGTCCGAGCGCCTTGCCGCTGCGCAGCCGGAACGTCGTCCCGGACCAGCGCCAGCTGTCCAGTTCCAGCTCGACCTCGGCGAAGGTCTCCGTGCGCCGCCCGGGGTCCACGCCCTCCTCGTCGACGTATGCGGGGACGGCGTGGTCACCGATCCGGCCGGACAGGTAGCGGGCGCGGCGCGTGCGGTGCAGGACGTCGTAGTCGGTGAGGAGCCGGACGGACCGCAGCACGTCGACCTTGCGGTCGCGCAGGTCCCGCTCGCCGAGGGTGATCGGGGGTTCCATGGCCACCAGGCACAGCAGCTGCAGCAGGTGGTTCTGCACCATGTCCTTCAGCGCGCCGACGCCGTCGTAGTAGCCGGCTCGGCCTTCCAGGGCGAGGGTCTCGTCCCAGACGATCTCGATCTGCGCGATGTGGGTGCTGTTCCAGACGGGCTCCAGGACCCGGTTGGCGAGCCGGCTGCCGAGCACGTTCTGGACGGTCGTCATGGCGAGGAAGTGGTCGACCCGGAACACCGCCTGCTCGGGCACGAGACCGACGAGCAGCCGGTTCAGTTCGCGGGCGCTCGTCAGGTCCTCGCCGAACGGCTTCTCCAGCACGATCCGGCTGCCCGGCGGGAGGCCTACGTCGTGCAGGGCGCTGACCATGTTCGGGAAGAGCCCCGGGGGAAGGGCGAGGTACACGGCGACCGGTTCGTCGCCGGCGACGACCGCGGCGACGTCCGTGGGGTCGGTGACGTCGGCCTGCCGGTAGCGGGCCGAGGCCACGACGGCGTTCCTGGCATCGGCGGGGTAGGAGCCGCCGTGGCGGTCGAGCCGGTCGGCGCACCATCCGCGGAAGTGGCCGGTGTCCCAGTCCTCCCGGCTCGCGCCGGTCAGCTGGAAGCCGTCGCCGATGTGTCCCGCGGCCCGCAGGGCGGCCAGGGCCGGCAGCAGATAGCGGGCGGTGAGGTCGCCTGTCGCGCCGAAGACGGCGAGCCGGTTGATCATGACCGGGTGCCCGCCCTCGCCCGGGCGAGGTTCACGCCGCTGGCGATGATTCCGATATGGCTGAACGCCTGGGGGAAGTTGCCCATGAACTCTCCAGAGGTGGGGTCGATCTGTTCCGGCAGCAGTCCGAGCGGGCTGGTACGGGCACACAGCGAGGCGTACACCTTCTCGGCCTCGTCGATCCTGCCCTGGGCGGTCAGGTTGTCGGCGAGCCAGAAGCTGCACAGCACGAAGGCGCCCTCGTCGCCGGGCAGGCCGTCGGGTGACTCGTCGTGGAGATAGCGGTAGAGCAGGCCGTCACCGGCCCCCAGACGCTCGGCGATGGCCGTGGTGGTCGCCGCCATCCGCGGGTGGTCGGCCGGCACCACATGGCGCAGCGGGAGCGCGAGCAGGCTCGCGTCCAGCACGCCGCCACCGTCCAGATGCGCGCTCAGTGTCTGCGCGTCCTCGTCCCAGGACTCCTCCAGGATGAGCCGGCGCAGCCGGTCGGCCGCGGCACGCCAGGCGGTGATCGGCCCGGGCAGGGCGAGCCGTTCGCCGACGGCCGCCGCCCGGTCCAGGGCCACCTGGCACATTCCGGCCGAGTAGGTGAACACCCGGCCGTCGCTGCGCACCTCCCAGATCCCCTGGTCGGGCTGGCGCCATGCCTGCTCCGCGGCGTCGGCCAGTCCCGCCAGGCCCGCCCACAGCGCGGGCTGCACCTGTCTGCCCGTGCCCAGCCAATGGTCGGTGCGCAGCCACTGGTCGGCGCAGTCCAGGATCTCGCCGTAGACGTCGTGCTGGCGCTGGTCGGCCGCGCCGTTGCCCCACCGCACCGGGGCGGAGCGGCGATAGCCCGCCAGTTCGGTGTCCTCGATCTCGTCGGGTACGGGGCCGCCGTCGAGGTTGTACATGATCCGGGGGCTGCGGCTCTGCTCGACGGCGTCGAGGACCCAGCCCAGGAAGGCGTCCGCCTCACCGGTGAAGCCGATGCGCCGCAGGGCGAACACGGCGTAGGCGGCGTCCCGGATCCAGGCGTAGCGGTAGTCCCAGTTGCGGACTCCGCCGATCGGCGCGGGCAGGGAGGAGGTGGGCGCCGCGACCACGGCGCCGTTGGCCCAGTCGTCGCACAGCTTCAAGGTGATGGCGGCACGCCGGACCAGTGCCTCCTGGGGACCGGAGTAGTCGAAGTGCCGCATCCAGCGCCGCCACGCGTCGGCGGTGTCGGCCAGCATCGCCTCGGCCTCGAACCGGTGGTGGCGGTGGAAGCGGCCCCAGGACAGCACGAGGTCGAGGCGTTCGCCCTGGCTCAGCTCGTGGGTGCTGTGCAGGCCGGACAGGGGGCGGTTGGAGCGCAGGTGCAGGCGCAGATCCGGTCGCCGCGCGGGCCGCAGTTCCAGGCCGCTGAACAGTGCCTGCGCCGTGCCGCCGCCGCGGGGCTCAAGGTCCACCCGGAGGCGGACCCGCCCGGACAGGACGACGGCCGACCGGACGAGCTCGCACCGCGCGGCGGGAGCGTCGTCGGTGAGGTCGGCGCCGGGCCGCACGGTCAGCGCATCGGTGACCCGCACCAGACCGGTGGCACCGCGCATCTCGGTGGTCAGCACACCGGTGTCGGGCTCGTAGCGCTGCCGGGCCTCCACCAGGTCCTCCGGCGCGAGGGTGAAGTGCCCGCCTCGTGCGTGGTCCAGGAGGCCGCAGAACAGGGGGTCGGAGTCGAAGCGGGGCAGGCACATCCAAGGGATCGAGCCGTCCAGGCCGACCAGCGCGGTGGTCGAACCGTCCCCGATGAGGCCCAGGTCCTCCAGCGGCAGGTAGCCCTCCCGCCTGCGGACCGCGCGGAAGGGAGGCTCGGGATCGTACATGGCTCCTCGCTTCGCGGCGCCGCACACCACCGTCCGGCGCGCTGCACAGGTCCGAAGGACACAGCTAGAAGGTGATCAGCACCTTCACCACGTCTTCGAGCTTCTTGTCCGAGACCTCGAAGGCCCGCTCCATGTCGTCGAAGGAGAACGTGTGGGTGGTCATGTGGGTCGGGTCGAGGCGCTTCGCCTCCAGCACCCGCAGCAGCCGTTCCATGCGGAGCCGGCCGCCGGGGCAGAGCCCGGTCGCGATCGTCTTGTCCGCCATGCCGACGCCCCACTCGACGCGGGGGATGCGGATGAACTCGCCCTCGCCGAAGTAGCCGATCACGGAGATGGTGCCGCCGGGCTTGGTGATCTTCACGGCGGTCTGGAAGGTGATGTCGGCGCCCAGTGCCTCGATGGCGGTGTCGACCCCATGCCCCTCGGTCAGCTCGTTGATCCGCTCGACGACGTCCTCACTGGTGAAGTCCACGATCTCGTCGGCGCCGTACTCCCGCGCCAGTTTCTGCCGGTCGGTGACCGACTCGACCCCGATGACCCGGCCGGCGCCGCGGAGCCTGGCACCCGCCGTCGCCATCATGCCCACCGGGCCCTGCGCGAGGACGGCCACGGTCCCGCCGACCGGGATGTCTCCCTTCTCCGCTCCCATGAAGCCTGTCGACATCATGTCGGCGCAGTAGACCGCCGCCTCTTCGCTGATGGCGTCGGGGATCTTCGCCAGGTTGGCGTCGGCGTCGTTGACGTGGAAGTAGTCGGCGAAGACCCCGTCCTTGCGGTTGGCGAACTTGAACCCCCCGAGCGGTCCGCCCGACTGCGACGGGAACCCGTTCTGGGAGGCCAGGTCGCCCCAGTCGGGGGTGATGGCGCCGACCAGCACCCGGTCTCCGGGCCGGAAGTCCTTCACCTCGCTGCCCACGGCGTGCACGATGCCCACCGCCTCGTGGCCCAGCGTCAGGTTCTGCCTCGGGCCGATACCACCGTGAACCGTGTGGGAATCGGAGGTGCAGATCAGGGCCCTCGTCGTCTTCACCACGGCGTCGACCGGACCCGGCTCCGGAACCGGCTTCTCCATGAAGCCCACCCGGCCGATCTCCTTCATCACGAACGCCTTCATGCGCCTGTCCCTCCTCCCGGCCGGGGCCACCCGTGTCGGCCGAATCGGCTCCGGCATCCGGCATCAGCCGGGCACTCCTACCACTGTCGCAAGGCCCGAGGCCGCTCGCGACCCGACCGCACCGTGGACCCCGGCTGCTGCCGGAACCGGCGTGTCATCCGGGCCGGAGGTCGCCCGGGGCCATCTTGCTGAAGCCGCGGGCACGCCCGCACCGCCTGCCCCCGGCGGCGCGGACAACCCGTTAGCGTCGGGCTTCGTGCGCGCGAGGGCGGAGGACGAGGGCGGAGGACGCTGTGGATGGCAAGGACACGGAGCGGGCCTTCATCGGTTCGTTCACCTCGTACGGCGGCCGCGGCATCGTCGTGGCCGCCGTGGAACCGGCGACGGGAGCACTGACCGAAACCGGCGTCATCGATGCCGTACCCGACCCGTCCTACCTGACCGTCGGTCACACCGCGGTGGGCCCGGTCCTCTACGCCGTCTCCGAAACGGCGCACGGTTCGGTCGCCGCGTACGACATCTCCGGTCCGCGGCCCCGCCCGATCGGTGCCCCCGTGGCCGTGCAAGGGGAGTCCCCCACGCATCTCTCGGTGGTCCGCGGCCACCTGCTGACCGCCAACTACGGCTCCGGCAGCGTCACCGTGCTGCCTCTCGCCGCCGACGGCGGCCCGCGGGCTGCCTCAGACGTGCGGCACAACGCGGGCAGCGGACCGGACCGTGCCCGCCAGTCCGGTCCCCATGCGCACCAGGTGCTGCCCGACCCCTCGGGACGGTGGGTGCTCAGCGTCGACCTCGGCGCCGACAAGGTGAGGATCTTCTCCCTGGACCCGCAGCAGGGCCGGCTGGCGCCGAACGGGGAGACTTCGTTGCGGCCCGGCACGGGTCCGCGTCACCTCGCCTTCCACCCGTCCGGAAGCCACGCATACGTTCTCGGAGAGCTCGAGCCGACCGTCATCGTGTGCCGCTGGGACACCGATGCCGGCGTGCTCGAGCCGGTGGGGACGGCGCCGCTGTTCCCGGACGGCGCCGACGCGGCCGTCTCCCCCTCGGCGCCGGTCGTCTCGCCCGACGGCCGCCACCTGTGGGCAGCGGTACGGGGCACCGACACCATCACTGTCCTGGCCCTCGACGCGGCCGGGGAGCAGGCGGAGCCGGTCGCGACGGTGCCGTGCGGGGGTCGATGGCCGCGCGATCTGGTCCTGCACCCGTCCGGCACGCGCCTGTACGCGGCCAACGAGCGCTCGGGCGACGTCACCTGGCTGGACGTGGACCCCGCGACCGGCATCCCGCACCGCGCCGGTTCGCTGCCGGTACCGGCGGCATCCAGCGTCGTCTTCGCCTGAGGGCCGCGCACACAGCTCTGGTCAGGCCCTGCCGCGTACGACGGCGACCGGGCAGTGCGCGTGGTGCAGCAGCGCCTGGCTCACCGAACCCAGGAGCATCCCGGAAAAGCCGCCGCGCCCTCTGGCTCCGACCACCGTCAACTGGGCTTTCCTGCTCGCCTCGATCAGGACCTCGCGGGTTTCGCCGCTCAGCACTTCCTGTCTGACCGTCACGTCCGGATGCCGCTCGGCACGGCCCGCGACCGCGTGGGCCAGCAGCCGCTCCACGCTCTCCACGCCCGTACCGGCCGACGCGTGGTCCGGCAGCCACGCGTGCGCGGCGACGATCTCGGCTCCTCGCAACTCTGCCTCGGCGAAGGCGAAGTCGACCGCCGCCTCGCCTTCGGGGGAGCCGTCGACGGCCAGCACGATCGGCCCGGCATCGTCCGTCTCCTCGCGGACCACCAGCACCGGACAGTGGCTGTGGGCGGCGAGGGACGCCGCTGTCGAACCCAGCAGCATCCCGACGAAGCCCCCGATGCCCCGGCGGCCGACGACCACGAGGTCCGCGGCGCGCGACTCGGCCGTCAGCACCGACACCGCCCCGCCGATCATCACTGCCTCGCCGACCTCCACCTCGGGCGCCAGGCGCCGGGCGTCCTGTGCCGCGTCGTGCGCGAGGCCGTTGAGCGGCGACGGGTCCAGCGGCGCGTACATGGGCGCGACCGGCCAGCTGAAGGCGTGCACCACACGCAGCTCCGCACGGCGCCGCTGGGCCTCCCGGGCGGCCTGGACCACCGCGGCATGGCTCGACGACGAGCCGTCCACTCCTACGACGACCAAGCTGCTCACAGCGCTTCCTCACGCACGTCAGTACCTCTGGGCCTTGGCGAGACGCGCCGTCAGATGGGCGCTCTGCGGGTGTCTGCTGAAGGCGATGGGCTGTTCCGTGTGACCGGGCTCCAGGTTCTCCGCTCCCACGAACCTGGTCTCGACGACCTTGCCGGCGGAGTCCGCGAAGTCGACCTGCACAGCGTAGGACGCCTTCTGGTGCGTCTTGTTCGTGATCGTGACCAGGGCGGCGAGCAGCCCGCTCGTCTGGCTCCGGGGCATGCCCGTCAGGCTGACTTCGGACAGGGCGTTGCCACGGCCCTGGACGTTCTTGAGCGCGTTCTCGGCGGCGGCGCCGGCCCGGGCGGCCTCGGCGTCCACGGAGGCCTCGAACTCCGAGGCGCGGGCGGCCGCGGAGGATGCCGCTGCCGAGGCGGACGCGTGGGCGGAGGCGATCGCGGAAGCCGCCGCGGAGGCGAGCGCCGACGGCGGCAGCCCGGAAAAGGAGGCCGCATTGGGACTGCTGGGTGTCGGCGGGGGCGAGGAGCCGGTGTTCTGACCGCCACCGCCGCAACCCACCAGGGCGAGTGCCCCGAGGGCGCAGCCAAGCGCGGCCACGGCGGCTCGGTGACCGATGGTGCGGAGGCAGGCGGAGGAGCTTGGGAGCATAGGTCATCCCCTACGTCATGTACGACCAATCACCCTCATCGTCCGTGCGGAGACCGCGCCCGGCGAGTCGACGGTGGCCGTTCGGATGGGCGTGGACACCCCTCCGCCCGGTCCCCACCACTGGTCGCGCCCGACACGCGCGCCCTCCCATCGCCGCCGTGGGGCCCCGTGGGAGGGCGCTCAAAAGCCGCCGGTGATCAGTTGTGGCGCAGTTGCCGCGCTCCGGCCGGGTGGGGTCCTCTCCGGCCCGCCCTCGCCGCTCGTCACCCGCGGCGGGGTGCTCCTGATGCGCCATGGACAGGAGGGCGGCGCGCGAACGATCGATGTGGCCCCGCGCGTCTCGCGCCCGCTCTGCTTCGGACGCGACCGCGGAAAATCGTTGGTACCCGTCGCGGTGATCTTGCTACGGTGATCGGAGTTCGCAGATCGCGAACCGTATTGACGGGCCTGTGCGCCCTGGAAAGAGTGTCTTGATGCCCCGGACCGCGCCGAGCGCGCCTCGCCGCACCGCGTAACTGTCCGTTTCCCCGCCGCCGTTCTCGCGCGGCAACCGAACGTGGGTTTCCCGGTGCCCTGAATCGCCCGTACCCCGCGCCCCGTTCCGTAGGCGTGGTGTGTCCGCGCATCCTCTCACCGAGGCCGCTCGGCCTGCTCTTGCTGTCATCGCACACTTCTCAGCAAGGAGCACCCGGGTGTCCGGCAACGCCAGCAACACCAACGCTCGCCAGAGCGACTCGTACAACACTCTCAAGATCGACACCTTCGCCTGCGCGTGGTGCGGCCTGACCGTGTCCGCCGCGAGCGCCGACGGCACGCGTCGCAATCACTGCCCGTCCTGCCTCCACTCGCTGCACGTCATCGACCATGTCGAGGGCGGTCCGAGCGACTGCCACGGCCGGATGTCGCCGATCGCCATCGCCGTGCTGCGCACCGGTGACTGGATGGTCATCCACCGCTGCGTACGCTGCGACGAGCTCACCTCCAACCCCGTCTGCGCGGACGACAACCAGCTCATCCTCATGCGCATGGCCGTCCGTCCGCTCGCTCAACCGCCGTTCCCGCTCGAAGCGTTCGGCACGCTGTGACCCGGGCCGGGAAGGAGGAGACGACGATGCCTCGACGCAACACCACACAGCGCCGTGCTGAGACCCGACGCCGTCCGCAGCGGCACAAGGACGTGCTCCACGATCACGGCGGCCACCGCGCGAACGACTTCAAGTGCGCCGACTGCCGTCTCGACGTGTCCCTCGACGCGCCTGGCACCGGGCACCGCAACCACTGCCCCAACTGCCTGGCCAGCCTGCATGTCGACGCCCGCATCCCGGGCGACCGGGCCTCCGCCTGCCGGGGGCGCATGGAGGCTCTCGGCATGTCCGCGCGCCCCGACGGCGAGTGGATGCTCATCCACCAGTGCCTGACCTGCGGTGAGCTGAGCGCCAACCGCATCGCGGGCGACGACAACCCACTCGCCCTGGTGCGCCTGGTCCTCAGACCGCTCCAGGGCCCGGACATGGCCCGCCGCGCGCTGCTCACCTTGTAACCGGCAACCTGCGCCACGGAAGCTGATCTTGAGACGTTGCGTCAAGACCTGCCTGGTCCCTGGGTCTGCTGAAGCCGTGCTCACCGGCTGCATCGAGGCACCCGGCCTCGTCATCGCGCACCGCCGCGAGCGCGTGCCGGGAAGGCGGACGTCTACGTCTCCTACCGACGGCCTGCGTCGAGCATGCCGTCGCTGGACCTTCGACCCGAAGGCCAGCCTGCTCAGCGGGCACCCGCCGCCCGACGACCGATCGGGCGGCGGCCGCCTGCGGGCCGGGGCATGATGGCGGTGTGTCCCGCCCTCCGACGTCCGGCCCGGATGAGGCCTCCGGCCCGGCCGGGGCCCTCGGTCGCCTCGAGTCGGCCCCTACGCCCCGGACCGCCGTGGCGTGGCTGCCCCCGGCCGGGCTGTGGCCCGCCATCCAGTCCATCCGCGCCGAGCACGACCCGCAGATCCGCCGCTGGCCGCCCCACGTGAACCTGATCTTCGGCTTCGTACCGGAGGAGGACCTCCCGGCGGCGCTCCCGCTGCTGGCTGCGGCGGCCGCGGAGTGCGAGCCCTTCGACATCCGGCTCGGCGGGGTCCGTTCCTTCCGCCACCGGTCCTACTCCACTGTATGGCTCGACCCCGCGGCGGCCGGCGCCGCGCCCTGGACGGACCTCCAGCGCGCGCTGGCAGAACCCTTCCCGTCCTGCACGGACCGCTTTCCCACCTTCACCCCGCATCTGTCGCTCGGGCGTACCCGCAACCCGCGCGTCCTCGCGGCCGAATGCGCCGCCCGGCTCGGTGTGCTGCACGCGCGTGTGGACGACGTCGTACTGCTCTCCCGCCGCGGTGACGGCCCCATGCGGACGCGCGCGACGATCGACCTGGGCACCGGTGCGGTGCGCCGCCATCTCGGACCGGATCCGGCCGGCGGCGGGTACGAGCCACCGGAGCGGTGATGATTGGTGGCCATCGGGGGGCGGAACGCGATGCCCTCGCGATCCTCCGCCCCGCCCGGCCGAGGCTTCGCGCATGAGCGAGCGCCATGACCGCCTCAGCCGGGTCCCCCGGGCCCTGCTGGTTCTCATGCGCGGACAGCCGCCTCCGTGAGCGCCAGTGCCGCCGCCATGATGCTCAGCTGGGGATTCACCTGAGGGCAGCTGGGCAGCACCGAGGCGTCTGTGACCAGCACGCCGTGTACTCCGCGGAGCCGGCCCCAGGGGTCGGCCGGGAAGCGCTGCGGGTCGGCGCCCGCGGCGACCGTGCCGGTGGGGTGGTAGGCCGACAGGTGAAGTTGGCGCGCGCTCGTGCCGGCGAGGGCCGCGTCGAGTTCCGCGAGGCTGCGTACGCGGGGCGTGGTGGGGATGCCGGTGAGGACTTCCTCGGCTCCGGCGGCGAACAGCAGCTCGCCCATGGCGCGAACGGCGCGTAGCAGTCGGCCCGTGTCGCGGTGGTCCAGGTCGTAGCGGAGCAGTGTGCGGTCGCGGCCGAGGACGCGACCGGAGGGGCGGTCGGCGATCATCGCGCCGAGCGTGGCGAGGTGGCCCGCGCTCTCCAGCTCGCGGCGCAGCTCACTGCCCACGCCCGGGAGGATGAAGGAGCCCATGCCGGGCGGGGTGGCGGTGGCCTCGATCAGGATGCCGTGCGCGTGGTGCTCTTCCACTCCGACGCTCTGCAGCACGCCCTGCCAGGCGGTGACCGGCTCGGCGAAGCGTCCGGCGACGCTCGTGGCCGGGTGGACGCTGAGATTGCGGCCGAGGCGAGGATGCCGGCCGAGGCCGGAGCGACGCAGGAGCGGCGGGGACTGCAACGCGCCCGCCGCGACGACGACCAGGGGTGCGAGGATCTCGAACCCGCCGCTCCCCCGGTGTACGCGCACCCCTGAAGCGCGCGGACCTCCGGGCCCGTCCGTGTCGACGAGGATCCGCTCGACCCGCGCTCCGGTGACGATGCGGGCGCCCGCGGCACAGGCGTCGGGCAGCACCGAGAGCTGCACGCTCTGTTTGGCGCCCGTCGGACAGCCCACCACGCACTGACAAGAGCCTTGGCAGCCGGGCGCGTTGCGGCGCAGGGGCGCGGACTGCCAGCCGAGTTCGCTCGCGCCCCTGAGCGCGATACGGCCGTTGTTGCCGAGGACGTCGAGGGGTTGGGTGGCGACCCGTAGGGTGCGTTCGACCTCGTCCAGGTACTGGTCGAAGCCGTCGGCGGGGGTGAATCCGAAGTTCTTGCTCCAACGGGACAGGACGTGGTCCGGAGTGCGGTAGCAGGTACCGGAGTTGACGACCGTGGTGCCTCCGACGGCTCGGCCCGTCGGCAGCAGCAGCGGTGGATTGCCGACGGCGACGGTCGCTCCGCCGTCCCGGTAGAGCTCGGTGAACCGCTCCAGGGGCGTGCGCCGGCCGAACGACTCGGTGGAGTGGTGCCGGCCTTCTTCGAGGACGACGACGTCGAGCCCCGCCCGGGCCAGGCTCCGCGCGGCCGTCGCGCCGCCCGCCCCCGAGCCGATGACCACGGCATCGGCGGTGGAGCGAGCAGGCCAGCTGTGTGCGGGTGTCAGGTCGAGCGGCGGGTCCGGGCGCGTGAGGCCGCGCGGTGTGGGGCCGTCCTCGAGCATCAGCTCCGTTCCGGCCGCCAGAAGGACGGGCACCTTGAGTACGTCCAGGAGCGGGAGGAGGGCGGGCCGAGCGGCCAAGTCGCCCAGTACAGACTCCCGTTCGGGTGCGGCGAGCGCGCTCAGGGTGCGTCCGGTGCGCGCCAGGGCGTATGCGTCGACGCCGCGCGCTGCTGCTCGTAAACCGGCCCGGGCGGCGAGAGGCATCGTGGTGAGCACCGTCTCCAGCCTGGCGGGGACGCGGCGGGGCCAGTCGGTGCTGCCGTCGTCGGCGATGAGGGCGGACACGAGGCCGGTGAGCGTCATCGTGTGCCCACCTCCGCGTGGGCCGTACCGTCCAGCGTCCACTCGGCCTCGGTGCGCCAGCCGCCGAACCACCACCGCTCCAACAGGACGTGGGCGTCGGCGCGTTCGCTGTTGCGGCACGTCGCGTGTCCGCCGTCGGGATCGGTGTAGTCGAGGGCGAGGGTGCGGTCCGCCGGCTGGGTGACCTCGACCCGGATCCGGCGCAGGCCGGTGCGCCCGGTGACCGTCCAGGTGGGCAGGGCGATGCCGGCACGGAAACGCCCGACTCCGGCCCATCCGACCGCCGACCGTTCGGGGCGGCGCGGCCAGCTGCGGCCCTGCCGACGCAACTGGAGGAAGACCAACGGGGGAAGCTTGCGCAGGCCCGGGCGCATCGAGACGGCGGCGACGATCTCCAGGACGTCTCCCCCGCCGAGATCGGCGTGCAGCCAGGCCCAGCGTCGGGCGTTGCCGTGACCGTAGATCCGGGCGGATGCCCCCGGGGCGGCGGTGAGCGTGAGCGTCGTGTCGTCATGGGTGAACGTGCCGTCGTACAGGGCCCGGGCTGCGGGGAGCATCTGGGCGGCGGGCAGCAGGGGCCGGCGCCAGGACCAGCGGGGGAAGGTGAACAGTGGCTCGCCGACGGGTCGTTCGGCGAGGTCCCAGTGCAGGGCGCCGCCCTCGGCCCCTCCGGACAGGCGTCCGGCGCGAACGTCGACCCCGTCCGCGTTGAAGCCGGACTCGTCGGGCGTCCACGTGGCCGGGCCGAACCGGGCGTGCCGCACGGGGCCGTCCTTGGGGAACACCGCGGCCCAGCCGTGGGCGTACAGCTCGGATCCGTCGGCCGGCGCGGTCAGTTCGTGGTGCAGCCACAGTCCGGTGCCGGTGGCCGGGTCGGTGAGGGTGGTGTACCAGACCTCGGTTCGGCCCGGCTCGCCGTGCCAGCGGGGTGCGAGGAACGCCGCGGGATCCTCCTGCCGCGGGAAGCGGAAACTGGCCAGGAAGGGGAGGAGTTGCGTGCCGAGGGGGAAGCGAAGGGTGCCGGTGCCGATGCGCACGCCGTCCTCGTGAAGGGTGTACGGGAGCACGGTCATCGAGGCCACGGGGCTGCGCGGGGTGACGGACTTCCAGCCGTCGAGGGTGAGCGTGCGGCCGTCGGCGGTGAAGGTGATGCGGTAGCGGATACGGCGGCGGGCGAGCGGCGAGATCTCCAACTCGCCCTCGGCGTACGGGTCGTCGGTCATGTCCGCGATGCGTATCCGGCCGGTGGCGCGGGCCTCGGTCGTACCGAGGAGCCGCAGGAAGTGGCTGGCGGAGACCGTCAGGTCGAGGCGGACCCGGCGGGTGCGGTCCTCGTCGTCGAGTCGCAGCGTGCCGAGCATCGTCTCTCGGAAGGTGGTGCCACGAGGGGCCGCGCCGGTGCGCGTGGCCGTGCGTGAGGTCTTGCGTGAGGTCTCGCGTGAGGTCTTGCGCGAGGTCTTTGCCGCGCTCATGCGAGACCCTCCAGCATGATCCGCTCGGTCGCCGTCAGATAGTGCTCGGCCGCTCGCCGGGCGCCGGCCTCGTCACCGGCCGCCACCGCGTCCACCACCGGCTCCAGGCGCCCGCGGGCGACCGCCGCGTCCATGAACGGGCCTCTGAGCGCGGCACGCACCGGCAGATAGGCGTTGAAGAGGGTGTTGGTCAGCAGGACGTAGACGCGGTTGCCGGTGGCGCGGGCGAGAGCCCGGTGGACCTCGACGTCCGCGAGCTGTACGGCATCGGGGTCCGCCGCGTCCCCCACGGCCGTCAGAAGCGTACGCAGCTCCGCTCGCTGCCGGTCGGTCGCCCGCGCCGCTGCCCGCTCGGCGATCAACGCGCCGATGCTACGCCGCACTTCGAAGACCTCACCGATCCAGTCGGGGCTGTGCCGTACCAGCATGGGGAGCAAGTCGGCGCCGCCCAGGCGCAGATAGTCCCGCACACGGGTGCCGACGCCGTGCCGGGTCTCCAGCAGGCCGGCCTGCATAAGCCGGCCGAAGGCGTGCTTGAGGGTGGTGCGGGTGACGCCGTACCCGTCGGCGAGCGTGCGCTCGGGCGGCAGGTAACTCCCTGCGGGGTGGCGTCCGGTGAGGATGTCCTCACGCAGACGGTTTTCCAGGACATCGACGATGGTCTCGCGGGGCAGTGCCTCCACGCCGTCCTCCAGTGGCTCAGTGGATGAGCCACTCAACCAATACGCGTCCGCGGAGTCAACGGCCTTGCACGACCGAGTTCACTTCGTTCCCGCCAGGCGTGGCACCCTCCGCCGGTGCCGGCGAGAGGGGTGGCGCGGCAAGCGTCATTACCCGCTCCTCCGCGCTGAGCGCTGCGAGTTGGCAGAGGACCGGCCCCCTCGTCACCGCGCGGACCGTCACCGGCGGCGGATCCGTTATGACATCTGGCCCTCCCGGAGGCAGACCGCCCTCCCGGCCATGGCGGCGGCGTGCAGGGCGCGCAGAGTGCGTGCGTGGGAGGGTTCCAGCACCTCGTGCAACTCGCCGAGACCGAAGAAGCCGTGGTCGTCGTGCTCAGGGCTCAGGCGGAGTGCGGTGGACTCGTCGAGGGTGCCGCCGTAGAAATAGCAGTCGAGCACCGGTCCTGTGCCGCCGACGTCGACGCGGTGGTCGATGCCGATCAGTTGCAGCGTGGTCTCCAAGTCGACGCCCGTCTCCTCGCGCATCTCGCGGACCGCCGCGCTGCTGGGGTCCTCGCCGTGGTCAAGCATCCCGCCCGGCAGCCACCATGTGCCGGCGTTCGCCTCGCCCGGGCCGTAGCGGAGCAGGAGGATCCGGCTCCTGCTGTCGTGCACGAGAACGCAGGAGGCGATGAGAGCCTGGGGCTGTGTCTTGATCCACTCCTCGCGGGGCAGGTAAGTCGTGGCGCTGCCGGATGAATCGTGTGTGGTCACCGGAACCCTCCAAGGTCCTCTTGTTCAAGCCGATTCACTGCGGAGTGCACTGAGTGGCCTCGCCCAGGTCTCGCGCGGCGATGCGCTCCATGTGCCGTGCGAACACGGTCGCGGCGTCGGGATTCATGCGGGCCAGCGCGACCATGCCGGTGACGATGACGTCGCAGACCTCGGCCTCGACGTCCTCCCAGGTGTGCGAGTGGCCCTTCCGGGGGTTCTGCCCCATGGCGCCGATCACGGCCTCGGCGACCTCGCCGGCCTCCTCCTGGATCTTGAGCAGTTGCAGGAGGATGCGCTGTTCGTGCGGGAGCGTGGAATGGTCCTCCAGGCGGACGGCGAGGCGGGTGATCGTCTGCCAGGTATCAGTCACGTGGGTCTCGATTCTGTGTCGTGTGGTGTGGTGGGGCGCGAACCACGCGGTGCCCAGCGGCGCACGCGCCTCCAGGTGGCGACGTCCATGGGTGTCACCGGGTCACCGGTCCTTGGCCAGGGCGACGAGTTCCGCGAACAGGCCACCGGCGTTCGCCAGTTCCTCGTACCTGCCCTGTTCGATGATGCGTCCCTTGTCCATGACCACGATGCGGTCGGCGAGCCGGGCGTTCTCGAGCTGATGGGTGACGACGATCGTCATGCGTTCGGCGGCGATCCGCTTGATCGCCAGGAAGATGCCGTGTTCCCCACGGGCGTCCATCTGCGAGGTCGGCTCGTCCAGGATGAGTAGGGGCGTCCGCCGGTACAACGCTCGTCCGCACACGAGTCGCTGCCACTGTCCTCCGGACAGTTCGGCGCCACCCCACAGCTCCCTGGCGAGGAGGGTGTCGAGCTGCTGGGGCAGCTTCTCGATCACCTCGCGCATACCGATGGCGTCGACGACGTCCCACACCGGTCCGTCGTCGTACGTCTTCGGCTGGCCGAGGGTGATGTTCTCGCGGGCGCGCACCGGCCAGCACGCGAAGCCCTGCGGGACGAGTGCGGTGCGCTTCCACACGGCGTCGGGATCGGCTTGGGCGAGGTCGACGTCGTCCCACAGGACTCGCCCCTTGTCGGCGAGGAGGATGCCGGTGATGAGCTTGGTGAGGGTCGACTTGCCCGAGCCGTTCTCGCCGACGACGGCCAGGATCTCGCCGCGACGCAGTGTGAGCGACACCCCCGCGACGGCGGGTTCCTCCTTGCCGGGGTACTGGTACACGACCTCGTCGAGGCGGATCTCGTCCACGCGGTCAGGGATGGTCGATTCCCCTCGTCTGGGCGCGCGTTCGCCGGCCATGTCGAGGAAGGAGCGCATGTCGGCCAGGTAGAGCGAGGTGTGGAACATCGCGGCACCGTGGATGACGAACTGGGAGAGCGCGCCCAGTGTGGTCTGGACGGCGACCACGGCGGTGGCCGCCACGGGCAGGGCGACCCGGCCGGTCGTGGCCAGCCAGGCGAGGGTGCCCCAGGTGCACAGCAGGAAAATCCCGCCGAGGGCGCTGGTGGCGAGGACGATGCGCAGCATGCGCGGGGCCGCGGTGAGGGTGCGTTGGTCGATCCGGTCGGACAGGGCGCGGTACCAGTAGATCAGGTAGCTCGTCATCCCGTTGGCGCGGACCTCGTCGCCGTAGCGGGAGTAGGTGGCCCACCAGCGCATCATGGA
Source organism: Streptomyces sp. NPDC047085 (assembly GCF_040643735.1). Classification (NCBI taxonomy): domain Bacteria; kingdom Bacillati; phylum Actinomycetota; class Actinomycetes; order Kitasatosporales; family Streptomycetaceae; genus Streptomyces; species Streptomyces sp. NPDC047085. The sequence goes on along the minus strand of NZ_JBEYUW010000010.1, from coordinate 30,652 downwards.
GCGTACGTTGCGGTCGCCGACGTTCAGGTAGTGCGTCTCGTAGTCGACGCGGGCGGAGAGCACGGCGCCGGCGCCGGCCGGGAGCACGGCCAGCAGAAGCAGGGGCAGCATCAAGGGGTGCAGCGCCGTAACGACCCCACTCGCCGCGATCATACGGATCAGGGCGGACATGAACCGCTGAGCGTCCTGCACCATCATCCGGGTCCGGGTGACCCCGACTTCGGCGGCCTCCTGCCGGTCGGCGAATCCGTCCTCGCCGTACGCCGCGGACTCCACGCGGCACACGGCGGCGACGAGGGCGATGTCCGCTTCGGTCATCAGCAGAGGTGTGATGCGCCCGTCGGCGTAGGACGACAGGGCGCTGCTGATCCGGCCGATGCCCGCGGCCGTCGTCACGACGAGCAGTGCGGGCAGTGCGGCGTGCAGGCGTTCGGACACGGTGCCGGTGGCGAGGATGCGGGTCATCGCTTGCGCGGTGAACGCGAGGACGACGGCGGCCGCGACGCCGGTGAGCAACTGGCAGGCGAGGAGCAGTACGACGCCGGTCCTGTCGACGGCCCAGGCCATCCGCGCCGTGTGCCCGAGCACGGAGGGAAGGCGTCGGCACATGGCCCGGAAGCTGGCATCCGCCAGGGGATTCTTCCCGTGCTTCCCCTCGAAGGTGATGGTGGCCGGGAGTGGAGGCGGCGGCGTCTCCGCGTTTGCGGTCGAGGCGTCGGTCACAGTCACCTGCATCCCTCCGTGGGGTCGGTGCCGTACCTGGATGGCTCGGCGGTGCACGGCATAACGACGCGCCACGGGATTCGAACGCACTCGATTCCGGACGCACTTGAGCCCTTGAATCACAAGGAGTCGCACGCGTGGCCGCCGTGATGGGGCCGCCCTCGGGTGGCGCGGATTGGCCGAATCGCCGACCTTTGAAACGCCTGTGGCGTATGGGATTTCGAGGAGGGTCCCGACTGGCTCCGGTCACGATCAACCGCGGTCGGGCCGGTGACCCAGTGAGGTGGTGGACCGGTGTCCTGGTGGCCCAGCGGTCCGGTGCTGAGGTGGCGGCGTCGGCCCCGTTGAGTCAGGTAGCCGATCTGCGGGGCGCGCGCTGCGGGCCATCAAGATCGATCCCGTCGAATAACCGCTGTGCCCAGGCACCCAGGGCCGGGAGACTGCCGGTATGGAATTCCTCTGTTATCACCGCGATCGGCAAGGCTCCCTGGCGCTGCGCATGGAGTTGCTGGAAGCGCACTGGTCCTACATGGACCAGTACCAGAAGGAAATGATCGCCCGCGGCCCGACCCTCGCCGACGACGGCGACACACCGACCGGCAGCGTCCACATCCTCGACCTGCCCGATCCCGCCGCCGCTCGCGCGTTCGCGTTCGACGAGCCGGGCTACCAGGCCGGCGTCTACCGGGACGTGCTGCTGCGCCGGTGGCGCAACCTGCTGGGGCGCACCATGTGGGACTTCCCCGGCGGCCCGACCGTGGGCCGGCGCTACCTGGTCCTCGGCCTCGGCCACGCCCACGGAACGGCCGCCGACCTCACCGTGCCGGCCGACCGGGACGAACTGATCGCCTACGGGCCACTGCTGTCCGACGACGCCACCACCTGGCTGGGCACGGCAGCCCTGGTGAGGGCGCCCGACCCGGACACGGCACGTGCCGTTCTGACCCCGGACCGGTATGCCGAGATCGAGGTCCACCACTGGCAGTTCGGCGGTCGCCCATGAGGACGTGAGCGCGTCGCCATGCCATGAACTGGGACAATGGATATTTTTCCGGGCATGCTCCTCGATTCATCCTTCACGGCTCCCCAGGTCACGGCACCGGCCATCCCCAAGCCGCGCGTGCTGTACGACGCCTGTCCGCTCTGCTCCGCCCCGAGCAACTCCACGCTTCGGACGGAGGACTGCTCCCAACACCCGCTGTACAAGCCGGTGGTCGGGCCGATCATGACGTGGATGCGCTGTGCCGCCTGCGAACATGTCTTCACCGACGGCTACTTCTCCGGTGAGGTCTGCGCGGAGGTCTTCTCCTCGACCAACCCGGGCCAGCTGCCGGGCGCGTCGTTCGAGCAGAACCGCCATGTCTCGGCACGCATCGTGGAGCGCGTGGCGCAGTACGTCGCGGACGGCCGCTGGCTGGATGTCGGCCTCGGTAACGGGCTGGTCGCCGCGCACCGCCTGCTGCGTGAGGACGGCGTGATCTTCGCGTCGATGCCCAGCTACGACTGCGCGGCCTGGCGGCTGCTCGACGCGGGCAACGCCAACCCCTACTGGGGAGAGCTCGAGCACTTCCACAACTTCAGCCGTCAGCGTCTCTAGACCTGCTGGACGAGCACGGCGTCAAGCCCCTGCACTACTCGGTCAGCGAGCGGTACCGCGTATGCATGGAGGTGATCGCCCGCCGCGTCTAGGTGCATCGGCCTGCAGCATTGTTCACGCGGCTGATCGGTCGGTGGCCACCGAGTGCGATCCGACGCCGGCGCCGTTGATGGCTGTAACTCAGTTCGTTCCGCCCGTGGGGCTTGTCCGACGCCGGTTGCCGCGGTCGACGGTGAATACGACGGTACTTCCCGTCTGCAGCGGCGTGGTGAAGATGGCGTAGCCGGCAACCTGACCGAACGCTTCGGGATAGGTCCGGCCGTGCTGGGTCAGTCCGCTCGCACCGAGTCGGCTCAGTCCGGACACCTGCGTGTTCAGGATCTGAGAGCCGATGGTCTCGCCCACGGTGAGGCGGTACTCCGCGTCCAGGATGGGCCTGAAGGTGGTGGCCTGGACCCGGATTTCGCGGTCGGATCCGAGGTACTTTCGGGCAACGACGTGGAATTCGACGTAGTGGAGACCGTGATGTCGGCGCTGCTCGGACAGCGGAAATCGGTATTCGATCGCGGGAGATCCGCGCAGGGCCGTCTGACGCGGTGGCACTTGCCGGAGTTCCTGGCCGTTGATGCGGACGTGATCGACGCGGAAGCAGTTTCGGTCTGTCAGCGCGAGTCCCTCGTCGATCTGCCAGCGGAACACGTATCTGTTGTCGCCGGCCAGTGTGCTGAAGGGTTCGTCAGACAGTGACGAAACACAGACGAAGCGGAGTTCCGTGGGCAGATTTGAGACTTGGTAGGAGACGCGCATGGCCTGAACGGCGTATCCGTCGGTTGCGAGGCCGTCCAGGTGACAGTCCCACCGATAGCGGGCGAGGGCGCCCGCGAAGAGGTTTTCCCTTATGGGTTCGAGGACTTCACGCAGAGCGTGGTCGATGGCCTGATCAACCTGAAGCGTTGTGTCGCGGATCGTGATCTGGCCGAAGATGATGCTGACCACGGCTGCCGAGACAAGTGTGCTGCCGATCACCTCCAAACACTTGACGATCACGTCGTCGTGGGCGCGGTTCACCGAGATGACGAGAGCGATCGTTCCCATGACAAGTATCAGAAGGTTATAGATGCGCACCGTGCGCCGGACTTCCGCGATGACGTTGCGCTGGTCAGTCATCCAAGGACTCCCGTCCGCAAGTCCAGTTACGCCATTTCGCCGAGCAGACGCCACACATCGGCGATGCAGTCACCGATCTGGATGCCCACGGTGGCGGTGTCCTGCTGGTTGTCGGTGAGGAACACGGCGATCACGTCACTGTTGAGTCCATAGAGGATGCCGGCATCATGGGCGAGGCCACGCAGGCTGCCGGTCTTGTGAGCGACGTGCATGTCGTCAGGAAGGCGTAGCGGCAGACGGAAGTTGCGCATGCTGTTGCGCATGGCCTTGATCATGCCGTGCAGTCGAGGCTGAGTAGCCGCATAGCGCAGGATGGCGGCCATGTCGTGGGCTGTCGTGGTGCTGTCTCTGGACGTCGGGCCCAGCTCGACGTCGGTAAATCCCGTACGCATGTATGTCTGTTGTGCGCCTGCTCGTGCGGCCGTGTCCGTCACCGCATCCATGCCGACCAGTTCGGTCAGGAAGGCGCCGACGGGGTTGTCACTCGTGGCCAGCATCAGACCGCACAGTTCTGCCAGCGTGAACTCGTGCTGCGGGTCGAACACCTCAAGCAGCGACGGGTAGGCGGTGCGCTCCAAGTCGGACCGTCTGACTACGCGTGAGGCGTCCGCGCGCTCCAGCACGGTGACGGCCAGGGGTACCTTCATCAGGCTGGCGGCGGGGAACACCTGGTGGGCGTTGCGGTGAACGCAGAGGTCTCTCCCGCGCAGGGATGACAGCACCACGGCTCGTAAAGGGTCACGGCCGATGAACGAGTCGATGCGACCATCAATGTCCATACAGCCAGCCCCCTGGCATGCCCCCCGACGTGACTCATGCAGGTTAACGGCAGGGTTTTGGAGCGTCTACATGTCGTGAGAGTCCGGCCCGGTCCCAGAGGGCCGGCTGCCGTCAATGCCTTGGGCGCACCGCGGTGTGAGGGACGGCTGCCAGACGAATCACGTGAGGGACGACAGCCTTTTTGCCGCCGCATCCACTACGCACACCGTCTGCCCCCTGCCCCCTGCCCCCTGCCCCCTGCCCACACGAGATCGCCCCGCGGGGCGTCCGCCGGATGAAATTCTCACTTGCTCCTGGACCGGGGGCGGACGATCCGTCCGGTCGGGGAGACAGAGCGCCAGGTGGTCGCCCTTCCCTGGTGGGGACGGGCCAGGCGGCGCAGCAGGTGCGGCGAGGGGTCGCAGTCGATGAGCCGTAGGGTCGGGTGGCGGCCGACCGGTCGCGGCAGAGGCCGTGCACCCAGCGGCCGTGTCCCGGGAAGCGGCCGCTGGTGCCGGTCACGAGGTCGATATCCGCCCGCGCGGGCTCCTTGCGGTAGGCCGGCGGCAGGCCGGTGACCAGCACTCGACGATGATGGTCAAGGTGCGTGGGGTCCTCCGTGCCGGGCCTGTTTCGACGATGACGACGTCGTCGAGCCCGCGGTGGGCGTAGTCGTACGGATCCTCTGCGTGCACGTCGGCGCGCCCTTCGGCCGGGTGGCCGGGCCGCGTCGGCCGGTCGGCGGGGTGGTTCCGGTCACCTGATGGATGTTGCAGCGAAGGGCTCTCGCCGACTCTGGAGCACATGGGTCACGACGTGGCTGCGGCCGCTTCATCCGCTGCCGGGGCCGACTGCTCTGTGGGAGGGCGGCTGACCAGTGCTTGTCCGGCACGGGTCGGCCAGTCCTGGGCAGGTTCGTGGCGCATGTCGCTCCCACGCCGTCGTGGGGATGATCCGCTGGCCCGGGTGCCGGCTCGAAGCCGCTCCGCTGCCCTGGTCGCCCTGCCGACCAGGTCGCCGGCCCAGCTGATCAAGCGATCGTCGCGTGGTTTCACTCCTCTCCGGAGTCATGCCGGGTCAAGAAGGAGGTCGGTCTTATGACGATCAACCTGACGTTTCTGTGCGCTCCCGGTGGTGACCCCACCCTGGACCCGCTCCTCGGCGACGCCCCCCTGAGCCGGCGCAGCCTGAATATGGTGGGTGCCGCGGGCGCAGCCCTCGCTCCCCGCGGGTCGGCCGTACGGGCGCCGTCGCTCCGCTGCTCGCAGACCGCCGACGCCCTGGGCCTGGTAGCTGTGTCCGAGCCTGAGCTGCGCGATCTCGACCTCGGCACATGGCGCGGTCGTACCGTCGACGACGTCGCCGTAACCGACCCCGACGGCTTCACCGCCTGGCTCACCGACCCGGATGCCGCGCCACACGACGGTGAGTCCGTACGCCGGCTCTGCCACCGGACGGCGGACTGGCTGAGCAGCATGGCGCCCGGAACGAGCCACACCGTGGCCATCACCGAAGCAGCCGTGATCCGGGCCGCGCTCATACATGCGCTGGCCGTGCCGGCACGAGCCTTCTGGCATCTCGCCGTGCCACCGCTGTCCGCGGTCTCCCTCACCTGGCGAGACGGCTGCTGGGACGTCCGGCTCGGCTACCTCAGTCCCCAGGGAGCACCGGCATTGGTTCCTCTCCTGCGTTCAGGGACGCCTGCACGCGCGCAGAGTGCCCAGTCCGCGTCAGCTCATCCGAGCGGCGGGAAGCGATCAAGTTTCTCTCGGGAAACGATCTTCGCCAGCTCGAGGTAGGCCGGCCCTGAGGCCCTGACCCGCAGGTCCCGTCCTTTCTTCGCACATGAGTGAGCAGGCCCCCGGACCGGTAGTCCGGGGGCCTGCTAGCGGTCCGGGGGCTGCCGAGAATCGGCCCAGGACGGCCGCGTACGCGACCTGACCGCGTGCGCTTGCGTTCGGACGGCGACCTAGCCCTTCGAGTCCGGCTTCCATTCCTGGGCGAGGAGTCCGAGCAGTACCTCGTCCAGGAACTCGCCCATCACCCAGGCCGAGGAGCGCAGCACGCCCTCGCGGACGAAGCCGTTGCGCTCGGCGGCGCGCAGCATCGCGTCATTGTCCGCCAGCGTCTCGATCTGCAGTCGCTGCAGGCCGCGCACGACGAAACCGTAGTGGCACAGCACCGCGACCACGTCGGTGCCGTAGCCCTTGCCGCGGGAGGACGGCAGCAGCCCCAGCCCGATGTGCGCGCAACGGTTGTGGTTGTCGATGCCCCACAGCGCCGCGGTGCCGACCAGCGTGCCGCCCTCCAGTTCCACCACGGAGAACGAGACGCGCCCCTGTTCGCTGTCGTCCACGACGAGCCGCGGATCCTTCGAGCCGGGCGAGATCGGCCGCCACGGCCCGCCTTCGGCCCGCGAGGAGTTGACCACGTCGTCATAGAGCTCGGCCCGCAGGATCGGGATGTCGTCCTCGTGCCGGGCCCTGAGCCCAACTTTGCTGCCCTTTAGCATGCAAGCTTCCTATCCGACCGGGTCGTTCGGCGGCAAACCAATATGCCGTCGCCTCAGTTGGTGCGGCCGTGGCGCACCGCGACCCGTCGTCGCCCGCTGCTTTCCGCCGCCTGCGCCCGCTGGATGCCGCTGGGAGCCGCTGGGGGTTCGGCGCCCCGTGCCAAAGCCTCTGGGGTTTCCCGATCTGCTGCGGCTGATCGACGATCGATCGGGCGCCGCGCCTGGGCCGCCACCATCGCCGCGGGGCCTGACGCCACGGCCAAGGCCGCACCGCAGGGCGAGCCGGCAGCACCTCGGGAGCGCGAGGCCCTGCTGGCCTGGTTGGCCGCGTCGACGCAGCGGCTCCTGGACGCGCTGTGGGAGGCCGGCCCGGATCGCGGTTGCTGGGCGTGGTGGAGTAAGTCGTAGTCGCCGCGGACCTGCGGCGCCGTCGCCCGGCGCCAGCTCCACGAGATCGCGGTGCACACCTACGACGCCCAGCTCGCTCCGGGCGCCCCGCAGCCGCTGCCGGACGAGGTGGCGCTCGACGGCGTCGAGGAGTTCCCGTCCACCTTCTGCACGACGACGGAGGCCTGGCCGCACGAGCCCGCTGCCGTCGATTACCACGCCACCGAGGGCCGCTCCTGGCGCCACTGGCTCTCCGACGAGCGCACGGTTCGCCCGCCTGCCCATACCCGGCACCGTGCCCGCCCCCGCACCCGCCGCCGATGAGGACCCGGACGCCGCTGACGCCTCCGCCCGAGGCACGGCCAACGAGCTGGTCCTCCCTTCGTCGGCCGTATTCCGTTGGACTCCCTGAAGCTCGACGGCAACCGACGTCTCTTCGACCAGCTCGTGGCCTGGGATCCGGAGCGGTAGGACGCGACGACGTGCCACGTCGTGCCCGCGACGGCATGCCTGGTGAGCACGTCCCGCCTCCTCACTTCGAGGGGACCGCTGGGGACCGCTCCCGCCACCGGGCGGCGCAAGCGGTCAGCGACGCCGGCGGGAGTTGAGGCGGGCGGCCTGGCGTGTCAGGTGGTCGCGTTCGGCGAGGTTGGATGCCTTCTGGGCCGCCTCGGAGTAGAGGCGTGCCGCTGTGGCCAGATCGCCGTCGCGTTCGTGGAGGTAGGCTGCCACCGCGGCGTGGCGGGGCAGCGAGTCGTCCAGTTCCGCCAGTGCCGCCAGGCCGGCGCGCGGGCCGTCGGCCTCGCCGACGGCGACTGCGCGGTTGAGCCGGACGACCGGGCTGTCGGTCAGGCGCACGAGCTCGTCGTACCACTCGACGATCTGTACCCAGTCGGTCTCGTCGGCGGTGGGAGCGTCGGCGTGGAGTGCCGCGATGGCGGCCTGGGCCTGGAATTCGCCCAGCCGGTCGCGGGCGAGGGCCGCCTGAAGGATGGCGACACCCTCGGCGATCAGGCGCGTGTCCCACCGGGCGCGGTCCTGCTCGGCGAGCGGTACGAGGCTGCCGTCGGGCGCGGTCCGGGCGGCGCGCCGGGCGTGGTGGAGCAGCATGAGGGCGAGCAGCCCCGCCACCTCGGGGTGGTCGAGCGCGGCCGCGAGCTGCCGGGTGAGCCGGATGGCCTCGGCGGCGAGGTCGACGTCGCCGGAGTAGCCCTCGTTGAAGACCAGGTAGAGGACGCGCAGCACGGTGGCGACGTCGCCGGGCTGGTCGAAGCGGACGCCGGAGACGGTGCGCTTGGCACGGCTGATGCGCTGCGCCATGGTCGCCTCGGGCACCAGGTAGGCCTCGGCGATCTGGCGGGTGGTGAGACCGCCCACGGCGCGCAGCGTGAGCGCGACCGCGGACGACGGTGTCAGCGAGGGGTGGGCGCACAGGAAATAGAGCTGGAGCGTGTCGTCCGCTGCGGGCGCGGGCCCGGGCGCCGGCTCCTGGTCGACGACGTCCTCTCGCCGGCGCCGGGCCGCGTCCGACCGGGTGGCGTCGAGGAAGCGGCGCCAGGCCACGGTGACCAGCCAGCCCTTCGGGTCCCGCGGCGGGTCGGCCGGCCAGACGCGGACCGCCTCGACCAGCGCGTCCTGCACCGCGTCCTCGGCCGCCGCGAAGTCGGCTCCGCGGCGGACGAGGACGGCGAGCACGCTCGGCGTGAGGCTCCTCAGCAGGGCCTCGTTCATCAATGGCATTCGGTGACGGTGGGCGACGCGGTCAGGAACGGGCGCAGCTCGAGCCACTCGTGGATCGGCTTGCCGCCCGCGCCAGGGGCGGCCGACAGTTCCCCGGCCAGCTCGACGGCGCGCTCGTGGCTGTCGACGTCGATCACCATCCAGCCGGCGATGAGGTCCTTCGTCTCGGCGAACGGTCCGTCGGTGACCGGCGGGCGCCCCTCGCCGTCGTACCGGACCCACGTCCCCTCTGGCGCGAGCGCCTGGCCGTCGACGAACTCGCCGGTCTTCTCCAGCCGGGCCGCGAAGTCGTGCATGTACTGCATGTGCGCCGAGATCTCCTCCGGCGTCCACTGGTCCATCGGCACGTCGTTCACCGCAGCCGGAGCGCCGCGGTAGTGCTTGAGCAGCAGGTACTTGGCCATCGTGCTTCTCCTCGGTGCTGGTGCGACCCATTGTTGTCGCGTTCACAGCGGGGACGGAGCCGATCACAGGTTCTCGACATCGCCGTCCAAGATTTTTTGGGATCTCGTGGAGGGGCCTGGGTGAGCGCTGGTGCGGCTTTCGTCGGCGGGGCGTCGATGCATTCACACACAACTAGGAGCTTGCGCAAATATAAGGCGTGTGCAACTATCTCTCCGTGTACGGCAGGCCGGCACAGGTTGATCTCCACCTCCCGGTCGCAGGACCGCCTCAGGCACGTACTAGGAGTCTTTCCGTTGAGCTCTCTCTTCGCTCCCTATGCCCTCAGGTCGCTGACCATTCCCAACCGCATCTGGATGGCGGCCATGTGCCAGTACAGTGCCGCCCCGGAAGGGGATGCCGTCGGCGCTCCGACGGACTGGCACTTCACGCACCTCGCGGCCCGTGCCTCCGGCGGCACCGGACTGATCGTCACCGAGGCCACGGCCGTCAGCCCCGAGGGACGCATCTCCCCCTACGACCTCGGCATCTGGAACGACACCCAGGTCGCCGCGTTCCGGCGCATCACCGCGTTCCTGAAGACGCAGGGCACCGTGCCCGCCATCCAGCTGGCCCACGCCGGACGGAAGGCTTCGACCGAGCGCACCTGGGTGGACCGCGGACGCCCGATCGCCCCCGACGAGCCCTACGGCTGGATCCCCGTCGGCCCCAGTGCCGTCGCCTACAGCGAGCAGTCGACGACGCCCAGGGAGCTCACCCGGGATCAGATCGCCGAGATCGTCCAGCAGTTCGCCGACGCCGCCCGGCGCGCGCTCGCCGCCGGCTTCGAAGTCGCCGAGATCCACGGCGCCCACGGCTACCTCATCCACCAGTTCCTCTCCCCCTACAGCAACCACCGCACCGACGAGTACGGCGGTTCCTTCGAGGGCCGGGCGCGCTTCGCCCTGGAGGTCGTCGACGCCGTGCGGGCCGTGTGGCCCGAGGAACTGCCGGTCTTCTTCCGTATCTCCGCGACGGACTGGGTCGACGAGAACCCTGAGGACGACCGGGCGGGCTGGACCGCGGACGACACGGTGCTCTTCGCGAAGGAGCTCCACGCCCGCGGCGTGGACCTGCTGGACGTCTCCACCGGCGGCAACCTGCCCGACGCGAAGATCGAGACCGGCCCGGGTTACCAGGTGCCCTTCGCCGAACGGGTCCGCCGCGAGACGGACCTGCCCGTCGCGGCGGTGGGCCTGATCACCGAGCCGGCCCAGGCACAGGACATCCTCGCCACCGGTCAGGCCGATGCCGTCCTCCTGGGCCGCGAGCTCCTCCGCAACCCGTTCTGGGCACAGCGCGCCGCCCACGAACTCGGCGGCGAAGTCGCCTCTCCGATCCAGTACCACCGTGCCTGACCAGCACCGACGCCGACCCGTCGGCGTCGGCACGACATCCTCTCCCCCGGCGCGACTCACTGTGTGATCAACGGTCCGTCGCGTCGGCGGACTTGAGGTGGTGCCTGCCGGGTCGTAGGGCATGATGGCGACCATGCGGAGCGGGGTGGGTGGGGGGTTCCGGCGACTGTGGCGGTGGAGCGGGCGTGAGCGCGACGAGTCGGCGCTCGCCGAGATCGAGGCCGAGATCACCGCGTTCGGTGAGGCTCTGAACGTCCACCCGTTCAGGCCCGGTCAGCCCGGCGCCACGGACGGGATGCGGGCCGAGCTGGCGCGTGCCCTCGACGCGTACGAGCAGGCGAAGCGGGACTTCGCCGGTGCCCGGATGCGGACGGACGTACTCGATGTCCTGCGCGCACTGGACGAGGGCAGGCACGCACTGGCCTGTCTGGACGCCCTGCTCGCCGGCCGGCCCCTGCCGAAGCGCATGCCGCTGTGCTTTTTCGACGCCCGGCACGGGCGGGCCACCGAGCAGGTCAGCTGGGCGCCTCCCGGGGGCGTCGTACGCAACATCGCCGTGTGCGCGGCGGACGCGGTACGCCTGGCGGAGGGCTCCGGGACGATCATTCCGGGGCCAGAGCCGGTGCCGGACCGGATCACACGTGGACCGAGCCCGGGCACTTCGGGGACGGGCGCCGGGCCTTCGGGGCCGGGCCCGGGCAGCGGAAGCAGCGGAAGCAACGGAGACAGCACAGTCCGCGCTCGGCCGCGCAGGGCCAAGCCTCGCTGGGCCACGCCGGGCACTGTCCCCCAAGCGCAGGTCAGCGGGGAGGGAGGCGGCGACCAACTGGACCAGCTGCACCAGCTGGCGATGCCGCCGTACCACCCTGCCGTGCTCGTCCTCCGGACCAGCGGGCCCGCACAGGTCCACCTGCGCCTCGAAGGGGGCAAGGGGCGCTCCTCACGCCTCTACCGACTGTCCGGTGGCGGCTCCGGCGGCGGCGCCGCTCCGGTCACCGCCCGGATTCCGCTGCCGGTGAAGAACAGGTCGGCCGCCTTCCGGCTGTCGCTGGTCGCCGACGGCCCTGAATCGTGGACGGCAACGACCGCACCGCTGCGGGAAGTCCCCCGATTCCACGACCGGATCAGCGGCGCAGGATCCGATGTCGTGCACTACCGAGGCGAACCCGGCCCCGGCATCCTGCGGTACACGGGCCCCAGTCTGCTCCAGCTCGAGGCTCTCGACGAGGGCCTCGCCTACCGGGTGACGCTGGCCGAGGTCCGCGCCGGGGAGCACACGTTCCAGTGGCCGGGCCGTGGCTACTACCAGGTGCGCTCGGCCGGGGAGTGGAGTCTGTCCGCCATGTGACCGGGGCCGGGGCCGGGGCCGGGGCCGCCGGCTGCGCCGCGGCCCACCCCGTGGCGGGATGCCGCCCGAAGTCGCAGGCGCCGTCCATCCGGACGGCGCCTGTGGGTTCCACCGCCGGTCTCTCAGGTGAGGGGGAACTCGTCGCGGAGCACGCTGTAGAGCACGCCGTCCCGCCAGCGCCCGTCCCGGAATGTGACGCTGCGCAGTACCCCCTCGCGCCGGAAACCGGCCTTCTCGAGCGCGCGCTGTTCCGCGACGTTCTCGCGCTCGGTGTCCGCCTCGATCCTGACCACGGGCGTGTGGGCGAACAGGTAGCGGACGAGCAGCCGTTGGGCCTGGGTACCGATCCCCCGGCCCCGGGCCTGCGGCAGCAACTGGATTCCGATGTTCCAGTGGTACGAGGTGGCCGAGACGGTGATCTTCCGCCACGCCACCACTCCATGACCTTCAGTGCCCGTGGTCACCATGAGCTGTCCGCCGTCATCGGCCAGCAGTCCGTTCTCCGACCAGCGACGCCGGTAGCGCTTCACGTCCGTCCAGCCGTACCACTGAAAAGGCCCACCGGCCTCCGGATTCGTCAGGAACGTTTCCAGTACGGGAAGGTCGCCCTCTCGCACGGGACGCAGTATCACTGTCTCGTCGTCGCTGTTTGCGTTGTTGGCTTCAGTCACCCCGGTCACGCTAGTGCCCGGCGCGGCCGCTCCGGGTCCTAGCGGGCGGGGACCGGGAAGATCATGCAGCTGCTCGTGGCGTGGGCGAGCAGGCGGTCCGTCGCGTCGAACAGCTCGGCCTGGGCGAGGGCGGTGCGGCGGCCCTGGCTGAGGACGGTGCCGACGGCGCGGACCTTGCCGGTGTCGACGGTGATCGGGCGCAGGAACTTCACGTTCAGGTCGAGCGAGGTATACCCCATGCCGGCCGGGAGGACGGATTGCACGGCGCAGCCGGCCGCGGAGTCGAGCAGGGTGGCGTAGACGCCGCCGTGGACGCTGCCGATGGGGTTGTAGTGCTCCTCCCCCGGTTCCATCGCGAAGACCGCGCGGCCCGACTCGACCTCCTCCAGGGCGAATCCGAGGGTCGCGGCGATGGGCGGCGCGGGCATACGGCCGGCCAGCACGTCCCGGAGGAACTCCAGACCGCTCGCCCGTCCGACCGCGGCCGCGGAGACCTTGGGGTCCCCCCACTCGTATGTGCGTGACCTCGGCATTCGACGTTCCCTCCGGATGTGCTGACTACGACATTCGAAGCTAGCTGCCCTCTTCTCTGGCTGTCAATGCCGAAGTCAGCCTACGATGGCCGTATGACCTGGCTGGAGACCAGTACCGAGAACTGCACGGTGCGGCGCACCCTCGACCTCGTCGGCGAGAAGTGGACGCTGCTGGTCCTGCGCGACGCGATGAACGGAGTGCGCCGTTTCGACGACTTCCGCCGCCACATGGGCATGTCCGAGGCGGTGCTGTCGGACCGGCTGCGCAAGCTGGTCGCCGCCGGGATCCTGGACACCGTGCCGTACCAGGAACCGGGCAGCCGTACCCGTAACGAGTACCGGCTCACGCCCAAGGGCTGGGACCTGTGGCCCGCGATGATCGCCCTCAAGCAGTGGGGCGACCGCTACACCGCGGATCCGGAGGGCCCGCCCCTGGAGGTCCGCCACCGCGACTGCGGCGAAGCCGTCGAGGCGGTGGTCGTCTGCTCCGGCGGGCGCGACCCGCTCACTCCCCGGCAGGCCTACACCCGCCCCGGCGCCTCCGCCCGCCCCCGGGACCACGGGGGCGACGAACGCTGACCTCCTCGCCTCGGGCAGGGCGCGTACGTGACGTCGGGCAAGGATCCCGAACACGTCCGCGCCCGCCGGAGGCGCGTAGCGGTTGACGTGGATTCGGTGGTCGTCGTCGTCACCTCACGAAGGCGCTCAGGCCGCCGGTCACGGCGCGTCCGACGATGAGGGTCTGGATCTCCCGCGTGCCCTCATACGAGTAGAGAGCCTCCGCGTCGGCGACGAAGCGGCCGACCTTGTAGTCGAGGATGATGCCGTTGCCGGCCATCAGCTCACGCGCCCATCCGACGTTCTCGCGCATGCGCGCGGTGCAGTAGGCCTTGGCCAGTGCGGACTGTTCGTCCCGGTAGACCCCGGCGTCCTGCAACTGGGCCAGGCGCAGCACCATGCCGCACGACGCCGTGGCGTTGCCGAGCATCTTCACCAGGAGGTCCTGCACGAGCTGGAAGCCCCCGATGGGCCGCCCGAACTGCTCGCGCTCCTTCGCGTAACTCAGGGCGATCTCGTAGGCGCCGAACATCACTCCCACCGCCTGCCAGGCCACCCCGCTGCGCGTCTGGCGCAGGATCTTGGCGGTGTCCTTGAAGGAGTTCGCGTTCTGCAGCCGGTTGGCCTCCGGGACGCGGCAGCCGTCGAGCACGATGTCGGCGTTCTGGACGATGCGCAGCGCCATCTTGTTCTCGATCTTCGTCGCCGTGAACCCGGGGGTGCCCTTCTCCACGACGAAGCCCAGTACCTGCTTCGTGTCCACATCGCGGGCCCAGACGACGACCAGGTCGGCGAACGTCGCGTTGCCGATCCATCGCTTGGCTCCGTCGAGGATCCATTCGTCGCCGTCCCGGCGCGCGGTCGTCCGCAGTCCGCCGGCCACGTCGGAGCCGCCGTGCGGCTCGGTCAGGGCGAAGGCGCCGATCTTCTCGAAGCGGCTCATCGCCGGCAGCCACCGGTGCTTCTGCTCGTCGGAACCGCAGGTGAGGATGGTGCCCATGGCCAGACCCGCGTGCACGCCGAAGAACGTCGCGATGGAGGCGTCGGCATGCCCGAACTCCAGCGCCATGAAGCCCGCGAGAAGGTTGCTGGGCCTGGATTCCGACTCCGGGGACTTCGGGTCGGCCCAGTCCAGCAGACCCAGCCTTCCGAAGCCCTCGACGAGTTGGAAGGGAAACGCTGCCCGGACCCAGTAGTCGTCGACGACCGGAGCGACCTGCGTGCGGAGGAACTCGCGGGCGGATTCGATCCTCTCCCGTTCCCGGTCCGACAGCAGTTCCTCGTAGGCGTAGAAGTCGGCAGGCAGCAGCCCTTCACCGAGGTAGGGACCGGACGGTGTCGGCAAGGTCGTGATGCCGCTCATGGCAATCTCCCTCAAGCGATGCGGCGCGTGGCGCGGAGATCCCCGCCCGTCGGCGCGCCGCGTCGGCGTTCTGGATCTCCGGCGCGATTCAACGCCGATCCGGGGCGGGTTCCCCGCACCCGCGCCGCTCAGAGATGCCGTAGCCGCCGCGGACCACCCCAGTGGCCGTCGCCGCGGGGTGCCGGAGGGGTGAGACAGGCCTGCGAGGACCATGTGCGCCGCCATCGCGGCGGCTGCTCGCGTGACCTTGCCGCACTTCTTGACCTCGCCGAACTTCTTGAAGAGTGCGGGGCAGCGACGGGCGGCTATGTGTGGTTCATCGGTGCCTGGTGATACTTGATCACCGGAAGTACAGGCCCCCGCGTATACGCGGCCCGCCGTCTCTCGGATGCGCGGCATCAGAGCGCTCGTCCGGTGCCGAGCGTTCAGCGAGTGCCCGCAACCTCCCCAGGCCTGCCAGGACTTCGGCACGGTTGTCGGCCCGCTTCATCCACACGGGAAGCCGTGCGAACATCGCCATCGTCGGCGAGGCGTCCCGTTCCCGCAGTACGGCGCCGACGTAGGCCGCCAGCTCATCGATGTGCTGCTCGTTGTACGCCCACAGGATGTGCCCGACGCACCGGGTCTGCAGCCACAGGGGTTGCCGGAAGAACGGATCCTCGGTGCCGCCCAGCGCCACGCCCACACGAGCGGTGCCCCTGACCCGGGCTTCCCATTCGCCGACGGCCCCGCATGCCGCGCACACGAGACGGCGCGGCATGAACATCAGCTGACTGAAATATCTGGGTGCCTCGAGATCTGGCCTGAGCACGACGAGCGCACGGCCCGCGCACCGCGGGCACACCACCAGGATGCGTCCCGCGAACTGCGCCAGCCACCGTCCGTGGTCGATGTGACGCGCCGGACCGCTCGGCTCAGATGTCATGGCCGACACCATGCCACACGCGCGGCATTCGGACGTCACGGTACGGAGCGTGCTCGTCGACGCCGACGCGGTACGACCACCACCAGCCCGCGCCGAATGGTCGGCCACACCCCAGCCGGCGCTGTCGGGCAACCTGCCCGAACAGCACACCTGGGGCATGGCACCCGTCGTTCCAGGGACGGGTCGGCCGAGCGGTCAGTCCTTGGCGCGGGCGGGCAGGCGCCATCCCGGGCGCGGGAAGTGGCACGTGTAGCCGTCCGGGTAGCGCTCCAGGTAGTCCTGGTGCTCGGGCTCGGCCTCCCAGAAGGGGCCGACCGGCTCGACCTCGGTCACGACCTTGCCGGGCCACAGTCCGGAGGCGTCCACATCCGCGATGGTGTCCTCGGCGATCCGCTTCTGCTCGTCGTCCACGTAGTAGATCGCGGAGCGGTAGCTGAGGCCGATGTCGTTGCCCTGGCGGTTCTTGGTGCTCGGGTCGTGGATCTGGAAGAAGAACTCCAGGATCGTGCGGTAGTCGGTCTTCTCGGGGTCGAAAAGGATCTCGATGGCCTCCGCGTGGGTCCCGTGGTTGCGGTACGTCGCGTTCGGCACATCACCTCCGGTGTAGCCGACCCGGGTCGCCGTCACGCCCGGGAGCCGACGGATCAGGTCCTGCATCCCCCAGAAGCATCCGCCCGCCAGCACGGCCCTCTGCGTCTGCGTTGCCATCTCGGCCCCTCCAATATCTGTCGCCTCGTTCATTCGGGCTGTTCAGCGCGCACACTGTCCGCCTCCCACACCCTCCGGGTACATCAGCACGCGAGGGTTCCGAACAATTCCGTGCCTGCCCAACCGGCCCCCTTGGATGCGATGTGCGACGCTTTCGCGACTCTCAGTAATTTACGTCCCCCTCCGCTTCGCTCCCTTCGAGTTCCAGCAGAGGGCTCAGTCTCCGGACCAGCCCCAGAAGTAGATCTCCTGTGGCGTGCCGTGGTTGTCATGGAGTACCGCGCAGCGGCCGTACCAGCGCTCGCTGGCGAGGTTCTGGATCGCTGGAACGTGTGCGCGGGTCAGACGCTCGGTGCCGGTGGCCATGCGGGCTTCTTCGGCGGTCACCGGTTGTACCGCGCACGCCTCGGGTTCCTCGTCTTCGTGCTGGACCTGGAAGACGTCGAGGATGGAGTGCGTGCCGGAGTGCTGCGTCCATTCGTCAGCCCATAGTTCGTCCAGGGTCACCGGTCGGGGGCGGCGCTCCTCCTCGGGCAGCCAGTCGCCGCCGCGCACCCAGTAGTAGTCACCTGCGCGGAACACCTCGTGCCGCAGCTCCTCCAGCGCGGCGCCGAGATCCTCCTGGTACGGCACGTAGTAGTCCCAGGCCGAAGCGCCCACCCTGCACCCCTCCGAGTCAGCCGCCGTCGCGGTACGACGTCACAGGAACGGTAGTGGTCGCCTCCGACAGGCCACTCGGAGGGACGAGTTTGTGATCGACCGCCGGTACGGGCCTACCCGGCGCCGTAGGATCGCGGCACGGACGTGGGCCGGGTGCGAGCGTCGCAGGGGGAGCGAAGTGCGGTTGTCGCTGGGGGAGTTGATGGAGCTGCGGGTTCCGCCCCCGGAACTCGCCGAACGGGTGCTGGGTCCCGTACGGGACCGGGCCGCGGAGGGTCCGCCCGAGGATCTCGCGCCGCAGGAACGGCAGTTGTGGTACGCGATGGTGGGCGCGGTCTGCGAGCGGCTGGGCGACCTGGACGGCACCGTGCACCACTTCGGCGCCGGTCTGGCGGAACTCGACGACGACAGCGAGGACCGGCCGGACGCGGAGTTCCGGCTCGGTGTCGCCCTGCACTCCCGGTTCAGCGAACGCGGGGACCTCGAAGATGCCCGGGCGGCGATCGGGCTGTTCCGGGCGGTGCTGGCCGTGGCGGACGAGGGCACCTGGCCGCGTCTCATGGCCGCCGGGCATCTCGGGCGGTGCCTGGTCGACCGGTTCGCGGCCGGCGGGGATCCGGGCGATCTGGAGGCGGCCAGGGCGCTGTTGGAGAGGGAACTCGATGTGGCGGGCGAAGCGCCGTCCGCGGCCGGTGAGGCCGAGGACGGTGACGCCGACGCCAGTGTCGGTGAGGACGGTGCTGGTGCGGACGGTGATCTAGAGGAGCTCCACACCTGGATCTCCGCCCTCGACGTGCTCGGCGAATGCCTGCGCGAGCAGGCCGAACTCGACCACGACGAACAGCTGCTGGCGCAGGCCCTGGACCGTGCCCGCCAGGCGCTGTGCCTCGCCCAGGAGGACCCTGGCCTGCGCGCGGCGCCGGAGAAGGGACTCGCCCGCACCCTGCTCGTGCGCGCCATGTGGCGGAAGTCGGAGAAGGACTTCGACGAGGTCATCCGGCTGCTCGACCCCTCGGCGCCGGTCGCCCAGGCGGAGAACCCGGCGGCGCGCGCGGTGAACCTGGGCATCGCCCACTTCGAGCGGTACCGCCTGCTGGGCGCCCCCGACGACCTGGTGCGGGCCCGTACGGCGCTCGAACGGGCCCTGGAGGACCTGCCGCAGGGCTCGGCGGCACGTGCCGGCGCACAGCTCAATCTCGCCGTCGTACTCCGGGAAACCGCCGCCCGTACGGCCGATGGGCTGGAACTCCTCGGCCATGCGGTCGAGTTGGCCGAGGAGGCGGCCGCGACGTTGCTGCCTCGGTCTCCGCTGTCCGCCGTGGCCGTCGCCGCCGCGGCCGAGGCGCGGATCGCCCGCCAGGCACAGGGTGGGGGCGGCGGCGCGGCGGAACTGGAGGCGGCCTGCCGGCGGCTGGAGGCCGCGGCGCCGCATCTGCCGGCCGGGGACGGCTTGCTGGTCGCCTCCTTCCACGACGCCTGGGGCAGCGCCCTGGTCCGGCTCGCGAGCCTCACCTCCGACGCGGATGCCCTCGACCAGGGCGTGGACCGACTGCGCCGCGCGCTGGCCGGCCCGGGCGGACTCCCCGACCGGCCCAGGACGGCGGGGAATCTCGCGGCCGGTCTGTACGAGCGGTTCCTCGCCCGCGGCTCGATGACCGACCTGGACGAGGCCATCGAGCTGTGGCAGGAGGCCGTCGACCGGCGCCGCCCGGGATCGCCGCACACCGTCACCGCGCACAGCGGGCTGGGCGTGGCCCTGCACCAGCGATACGAGCGGCGTGGTACGGCCGCCGACCTGGACGAGGCCGTGGAGCGGCTGACGGCCGCTGCCGTGCTGCCGGCGGACCCGGCCGAACGCCGAGCCGTCCTGAGCAACCTCGGCCATGCCCACCAGGCGCGCTACGAGGCCACCGACGATCAACGGGACCTGGCCCGCGCCGTGGCCGCCCAGCGGGAGGCCCTCGCCGAGCCTGAGCCGGAGGCGGGCTCCGCTGTGAACGCCCGTATCGGACTGGCACTCGCACTGGGCGCGCAGGCGGAACGCACCGGTTCGACGGCGCTGGCGGAGGAGGCGACCGAGCACGCTGAAGCGGCCCGAGCGGATTCCGACCCGGCGTCACGGTCCTGGGTGTCGGCCGTGTTCGTGCTGGCCGGACTGGCCCGGCTGCGCCATGCGCTGACCGCCGCCCCGGAACTGCTGCGAGAGGCCGAGGAGTTGTACCGGCAAGGCTACGAAGTGGCCCGCGACCGGCATCCGGCCGCGGCGGCCGAGGGCGCCATGGAGTGGGGGCTGTGGCAGTCCCGGCTGGAGCGGCATCCGCAGGCGGTGGCCGCCTTCGACCTCGCCGAGCGGGCCGTGGGGCGGCTCGTCGCCGAGCAGGGTCAGCGCGCGGCCAAGGAGACGTGGCTGCGCACCTCACGCGGCCTGCCCGCGGCGGTGGCCGTGGCGGCGTGGCGGGCCGGCGACGCGGCGGGCGCGGTCACCCGCCTGGAACGCACCCGCGCACTGCTGCTGGCCGAGCGCCTCGGGCTGGGCGAAACGGCGGTGGCCGACGGTGCGACCGGCGCGAATGACATGGACGGCACGGGAGACTCCCCCGCTCCCACGCCCACTGGTATCGGCACCGGCAGCGGCACGGTCATCTACCTCGTCCCAGGCCCCGACGCAGGCGTCGCCTTCTCGGTCACCGGCTCAGCGATCCGGGCCACGCCCCTCGACGGCCTGGGGGCGACCGCACTCGCCCCGTGGCAGGACGGGACATGGAATGACTCCGGACAGCTCGACCGACTCGACCGGTTCGCCCGGTGGGCGTGGGAGCACGTCCTGACCGGGGTGGTGCCGACACAGGGCACGCCGTTCACGCTGATCCCCGTGGGCGAGCTGGTGCACCTGCCCTGGCAGACGGCGTACGCACCGGGCCCCGGCCGACCGTCCCGGTTCCTGCTCGACGGCCACGCGGTCGGATTCGCGCCCTGTCTGCGCGTGCTGCCCAGGGGCGGCACCGCCGGGGCACCTCGGTATCTGGGAGTGGCGGTGGGGCACGGCACGGGCCTGCGCGAACTGCCCTTTGCCGAGCGGGAGGTACGGGCGGCTGCCGACCGGTTCGCCGAGTCCCTGCTGCTGGTGGACGAGGAGGCCACGCCCGAGCGGGTGCTGGGCTGGCTGCAACAGGGCGGCGGGGTCGCTCACTTCGCCTGCCACGCCGAGACGGACCCCGCCGAGCCCCTCTCCTCCGCGCTCGTCCTCGGCGGCGGCGCGCGCCTCGCCGTACGGGATCTGCTGGACCTGCGAGGCGGACTCGACCTGGTGATCCTCTCCGCCTGCGCCACCTCCGTGGCCGGCCGGGAGCTGCCCGACGAGGTGGTGGGCCTGCCGGGCACCCTCATCGGGGCGGGGGCGCGGGGCGTGGTGTCGGCGGCCTGGCCGGTCAACGACCTCGCGGCCTGCCTGGTGATGACCGACTTCGTCGGCCGGTGGGCGGAGGGGACACCGCCGGCGGAGGCGCTGCGGGCCGCCCAGACCGGACTACGGGATCTGCCGCACGGCGCACTGGCCAGGCGGCTGCGGGTGATGCGCGGCCCGCTCACCACGGAGTCACCGCTCGCCCCTCCCCCGCAGGCCCCCGCCCGCCCCTTCGAAGCCCTCTCCGACTGGGGGGCGTTCACCTACACAGGCCACGCCGACCCCGGCCCACCACACGGACACCCCCGACGGGACACCACGGAAGAGCACCGATGAGCACACCCCCGCCCCTGCGCTACCAGCACG
The DNA here is from genome assembly GCF_040643735.1 of Streptomyces sp. NPDC047085. NCBI lineage: Bacteria > Bacillati > Actinomycetota > Actinomycetes > Kitasatosporales > Streptomycetaceae > Streptomyces > Streptomyces sp. NPDC047085. The sequence goes on along the minus strand of NZ_JBEYUW010000010.1, from coordinate 9,433 downwards.
GCACAGACCCGCAGTTCGCGCAGCGGGCCGCGGACACCTTCAGCCTGGAGGACTTCGACTCCGCGCTGATGCTGTCCGGGCCCTGCCCGCGCTGCGGCCAGGAGATGGACTTCATGCTGGTGAAGGAGCTGTTCCGGGACGGCACGGGAGAGGGCGACGGCACCGGGGCGGATCCCGTGCCCGGCCGTCCGGTCGTGATGTACTGCACGGCCGAAGCGGTGTACGACGGCGCACCCGACGGCACATCCGGCTGCGGCGCCTTCTGGAGCCTGACGCTCCCCGCCGGAGCAGGCGGATGAGCGGCGGTCTGCAGCCCGGCCCCACACCGACGGCCGCCCAGCTGCGGCGGGCCAGGTCGGTGCGGCGGGCCCTGGAGCGGGAGCTCCCCCGGGTGCGCGAGGTCGCCGTGGCCTGGCGCAACGGGCTCGGCGCGATCCTGGCCGGACTCGTCGGGTTCAGCCTGATCAAGGGCCGCAGCGACGTCGGGCAGATCGCCCCTGGCTGGTCCGTCGCCGCCGGCTTGCTGCTCCTGGCTGCGCTGGTCGTGGGCGGAGCCGGCGCCCTCGGCCTGCTGCGCGCGGCGCACGGTCGTCCGTACGCCCGTTGGCTGTCCGGGACCGACGACGCGACCGGGCGGCCGCTCGAGGTCGAGGACCACGAGGAGGCACTGGCCAGCGCCCGCTTCCTGCGCACGGGGATCGTCCTGACCTGCCTGTGCACGGCGCTTCTCGTGACGGCGGTCGGCGTCACCTGGTACGCCCCGCCCAAAGATCCTCCAGGACTGCTGATCCGGCAGGGCGGAACCTCCGTGTGCGGAGAGGTCGTCTCGGCCCGCCGGGGAACGGTCGAGCTGAAGGTGGACGGAGTCGCCACGACCGTGGACCTGTCCAAGGCCGACTCCGTCACTCCGGTCGCGTCCTGCCCCGCCCCCGCCGCCACCGGGTAGGCGGGAGCGCACTCGTCGCGGCGCGTCCGCCCGGCGGAATACCCGCCGCACTGACGGGAGTTGATCACGACATGACTCAAGGACCCGCGCCCCGGCCCCTGTCCGACGAAGCCCTCTCCGATCTGCTGGCGAAGCAGCAGTTCGGCACCTTCGCCACGGTCAAGCACAGTGGCCACCCCCACCTGACCACCATGCTCTACGCCTGGGATCCCGAGGCCCGCGTCGTGCGGCTGTCCACGACGGCCGACCGTGTGAAGGCGAAGCATCTGCGGCGCGATCCGCGGGCGGCGCTGCATGTGCAGGGCGGTGACGTGTGGTCGTTCGCCGTCGCCGAGGGGTCCGCCGAGGTTTCCGAGATCACGACGGTGCCCGGTGACGCGGTCGGACGGGAACTGCTCGCCATGATCGCGCCGTCCGCCAGGCCGGAGAACGAGGACGCCTTCCTCGCGCAGCAAGTCGCCGAGCGCCGCGTCGTGATCCGGCTGCGAGTGGATCGACTGTACGGAACGGCCCTGGACATCAACGGCTAGACCGATTCCGCCCGCTCAGCGGTTCGCCGGCCCAGACCGGCCAGGTCGGTGGGCTGTGGGCAGCGGATCTGCGCGACGGGGGGCGTCGGAATAGCCTGAAAGGGAGCGGCACCGGGACGGCGACCGACCTCCCGATGCATTCCCTTCGCCGGGGGGACGCGAGGCAGGGAGGCAGTGCCATGCCCTGGAATCTGAACGGCACGTATCTGGAGAGCTGCAACTGCGACGTCGTGTGTCCCTGCACCACCTCGGGCCTCACCGCGCCGGCCGACCATGATCGCTGCGAGGTGACCTTCGTGTTCCATGTGGACAGCGGCACCGTGGACGGCGTGGACGTCTCCGACCGCAGTGTCGCCGTCTTCATCGAGGCGCCCCAGGTGATGTCCGACGGCGGCTGGCAGGTGGCGCTGTATGTCGACGCCTCGGCCGACGACGGCCAGGCGGAGGCGCTGGGCAGGATCTTCTCCGGCCAGGCCGGCGGGCCGATGGCGGCGCTCACTCCCCTTGTCGGCGAGGTCCTCGGCGTCGAGCGTGCCCCCATCGAATACCGCGACGACGGCCGCCGCCACGCCGCGCGCGTGGGTGACGCCATCGACATCGAGATCGAGGACCAGGTCGCCCCGCAGTTCGGCGAGGACGGTCCGGTGATGGGCCTGACCGGCATGTTCCACCCGGCGAACAGCACGCTGACGATCGCCCGGTCCACCCGGGCGACGGGCAACGGCGTGTACGGCCGGTCCTGGGACTTCACCGGTCGCAACGGGCACTCGGCGCCCTTCACATGGTCCGCGTGACCGGCAGACCGGCCACCGTCCGCCGCGGCACGGCGGGCCCCGCCGGACTGCTGCTGGTCATGGCGGCCGCCGCCTGGGTCTGGATGGTGGCGCGCTGGGGCGGTATGCGGGCGGAACCCGGCACCATGGGCCTGGAGCTGCCGGCGTTCCTGGCCGTGTGGACGCTGATGACGGCCGCGATGATGCTGCCCGCCACAGCGGCCGTCGCCTCGCTCTACGCACGCACCATCACCGCGCACCGAGCGCCGCGCATGGTCGCGTTCACGGTCGGCTACCTTCTCGTCTGGGCCGTGGCCGGGCTACCGGCGTACGCGCTGGCCGTCGGCCTGGGCCACGCCGCGCACCTTCCCGCCACGGCGGGAACCGCAGTCGCCGCGGCCGTGTTCGCGATCAGCGGCGTCTATCAGCTCACGCCCCTCAAGGACCGTTGTCTGGCCCGGTGCCGCTCTCCGCTGGGACTGATCCTGCACTGCGCCGCACGCCCCGGACCCTCGCGCGATCTGCGCGCCGGGGCCCACCACGGAGCCTTCTGCCTGGGCTGCTGCTGGTCGCTGATGGTCCTGCTGGCGGCGTTCGGCCTGATGAACCTGTGGGCCATGGTGGTCCTGGCCGCCGTGATCACCGCCGAGAAGCTCGCCCCCGTCGGCCGCCTGGTGGCCCGTGCCACGGGGATCGCCTCGATCGCCCTGGCCATTGCCGTCTTCTGGGTCCCGGGCCTGGCTCCGGGCCTCACGGGTGGCGGCATGGCCGGGATGTGAGGGCGGCCGAGGCTGCTGGGTCGCCGGTCTGGGGCAGTCAGTGGCCGCTCTGGTCCAGCACGCCACGTCAGTATGCCCAGGCCGGCTCGGAGAGCAGCAGCCGCCATCGGGGGACCAGGTCACGTAGCTCCGCGCCGTGGCGGGCGCGGGCCTCGCGGCTGACGGCGACGATGTCCAGCTCGTTGGCGGCGGAGAGTTCGGCGAAGTCCCGACGCACCGCGAGGCTTCGAGTGTCCCCCGCCCGCTTCTCCCCAGCCCTCCCCCTCCCCCTCCCCCTCCCCCAACGCGCGTGTGCAGCATTCGTATGCTCCAGGCATGAAACTCTTCCGATCGCGCGGCCGAAGCGGCGCTGGGCAGTTGACGGGATCCCCCTTGGCCCAGGCCATGGCGCTGTACCTGGCGGGGCGTTACGCCGAAGCGGAGGTGGAGGCGCGTGCCGTGGCCGCGGCCCGGTCCCGGTCGCGCGACGACGGGTACGGACCGCTGGCGCTGAGCATCGCCGCGCTCGCGACGGGCGCCCAGGGCCGTCACGGGGAGGCCGTCACCGCGTACGACGCACTGCTGCCGGTCTTCGGCCGGATCTTCGGCGCCGAGCATCCGCACACCCTGAAACTGCGCTCGGACCGGGCTCAGGCGCTGAGCGCGCTCGACCGGCACGCCGAATGCGAGGCGGAGTGCGCCGCCGTCGCCCGGGCCGCGGCCCGCGGCTCGGGGCCGGAGTTGGCGCTCATAGCGACGGCCGCCCGCAACGGGCTGATCTACGCCCTCTGCGCGCAGGACCGCCACCCCGAGGCCGAGACGCTCGCCCGCGAGGGCCTCGCCGCGCACGGTGAACAGGACCGCTTCGCCCTGGTCCTACGGCTCGGGCTGGCCCGCAGTCTCAACGGCCAGGCCCGCCACGAGGAGGCGCTCACCGAGGCGGAGCGCGCCGACGAACTGCACCGCGGCCTGCCCGCGGAGCAGCGCCGCGCGGAGACCGGTGCCGCCGAAATGGCCGTGGCCACCGCTCTCCTGGGGCTGGGCCGCGCCACTGAGGCCCGCACCCGGGCCGCGGCCGCCCACGACGCCTGCCTCAGCACCTTCGGCCCGGACCATCGCCGCACCGCCGAGGCCCGGACACTGCTCGACCGCATCGACGGCACCTGACCCGGCACGCGGCAACGGCAGTTGGGCCTCTCTGCCGTGGCTGCACACGCATGCCATCTGCTGAGCGCATGCGCGATGGCGCGGATTCCTGACGCGGCAAATCCTGAGGTTCAGCGTGCCGCGCGCAGCTCGGCGTACAGCTCCGGTCCCGTCCAGGTGTGTGGGGTGGACTCCGCCTCGTGGACCAGAGCGGCCAGACGCGCGTTCGCGGGCGCGCTCCGGCCGTGGGCTGTGGCGAGGGTGACGATCTCGCCCTGCAGGGAATCGATCTCCGTGCGCCGACCGCGCTGCAGGTCCTCCCACATCGAGGAGCGCGCGTGGGCGTCGATGCGGAAGGACGCCGCCGCCACTCGGCGGAAGAGGGCGTCAGGCAGGTTCAGCACGTACGGGGTGACGCCGGGCGCGGTGGGACCGAGTCGGGCGGGTGTGATCCCGGCGGCGCGGTAGGCGGCGAGGGCCTCGCGCTGGCACAGGGCGAGGCAGCGGCGGTACGCCCGCCGGCCGAGCTGGTCGCGCAGGGGCAGCCCGGAGAGCGCGTTGATCGCGTTGTTGAGGTTCATCAGCAGCTTGGCGTGCTGGACTTCGGACATGTCGGTGCGCGCCTCGATGGCCAGGTGTGCCTCGCGGAAGGCGGCGAGGAGCGCGTCGTCGGGCTCGGTCATGAGCCTGCCCGGCATGCCCTGGTGCACGGTGCCCGGCTCGGACTGCACCACGTTGTAGGGCACCATCCCGGCCAGCACGGTGTGGCCGGGGAGCGCGGCGCGCAGGGTGGCGGGGTTGTGCAGCCCGTTCTGGAAGCTGACCACGACGGCGCCGGGGGCGAGATGAGCGGCGAGCTCCTTGGCGGCGGCCTCGGTGCCGGCGGTCTTCACGGTGATCAGCACATAGTCGGCGCCCGCCGCGGCTTCGGGGCCGGTGGCCAGCGTCAGCCGGTCCGGTGTGAGGTGGACGGGCGGCCGGACGGAGGTACTGAGGGTGAGCCCGCGTTCGCGCAGCACATCCATGGCGGCGGACCGGCCGATGAATGCCACGTCGTACCCGGCGGCGACGAGGTGGCCGCCAAGATGACAGCCGATACTGCCCGCGCCGAGGACGGCGAACCGGGGCTTGGGCATGGATGGCTCCTGCGGACGTGTGATCGGGCAGAGGCCAGCCTGGACCACCGGTACGCTCGTTGACCAGCCCCTGGTCCGGTCTCCCCCGCTCGCCCGCGGCGCGAGGTGGCCGACGGTCCGTCGGTTCTCGGGCATCGGGATGGAGGAGGCCGAGGCGGCGAGCCGCCCGCAGCGGCGGCCCGGCGCGTCTCACTCGGCCGCCGTCCACGCCGTCGGCCCACCGCCTCGCCACTCGATCAGTTCCGGGTCGTCGACGGTCGTGTTCACCTCGGGCAGGCCCGCTCGGCGAAGAAACTCGACCACGTCGAGCAGGTGATACGCGATGCCCACGTGCTCACCGCGGATCGTGACCCGCCTGCCACCGTCGGTGCCCGGCGGCTGCACAATGACTGGCGCGCCTTCCATAGCTACTGGGTGCCCCATACCGAGCACCTCATGCGCCGGCCCGCGCGCGCCGTATACCGTCGGCGGCAGGGGGTCCGATGATCATGGGCGCTACGCGGACACGGACACGGACGGCTGTGGAGGCGCCGTACGGGCGGACGGTCGCGGACCGACCAGGCCGGCTGCGACGGCCCCGCTCGCCCATGGCTACCGCTGGGGGATCGCCAGCTCACGGCCGCGGTAGAAGCTTTCCCGTTCCTCGACGACGTACGGGGCCATGTCGGCACGGCGCTGCGCCTCGGGCTCGGACGTCCGCCAGGAGTCGCACGCCTCCTGGGAGTCCCAGAACGACACCCCGATGATCTCCTGTCCGTCCTCGGACCAGTACGCGAAGGCCCGGCGCAGACCCTGCGGAGCGGGGGCCGGACGCCACGCCTTCTCAAAGTCCTCCAGGGTGCCCGGCCGAATGCGGCGCGCCGTCACCCACACGAAGTGCTCCTCCATCCCAGCCTCCTCCACGACGCCGGTTCGGCTGGTCGGCGTCACTTCCACCACGGTAGGTCCGGCGCCCCGATCGCGCCTGCGTGGCGATGCGGTGCACCACGCGCGGCCGGTGCCCGCAACCGACGCAGGCGCAGCAGCTCACTGCGCATGCGCTGCCCCTGGATGGCGGTCATCCTGGGGCACAGAAGGCAGGACATACGGGACATCATGGATGTACGGGTGCGCTCTGCGAGGAGGTGTACGGCATGGCGCTGTCGGGCTCTGGCGGTACCGAGGGCACAGCGGGCGGCAAGGCGCGGTTCGACGACATCTACGACCAGCCGGACCCTCGCGCCTACTTCCGGCGGCTGGCACCGCTGGAGTACGAGATCCCGCACCACGCCCAGCCGATCTTCCGGCAGGTCGCCGCCGAACGGGCCGCGCTCGACGACGGCCACCCCCACCCGCCCGCGGTGCTGGACGTGTGCTGCTCGTACGGCATCAACGCCGCGCTGCTCAATCACGACGTGACGCTGGCGGAGATGTACGAGCGGTACACCTCGCCCGATCTCCAGTCGCTGTCGACGGCCGAGCTGGCGGCGCGGGACAAGGTGTTCTATGCCGAGCGGCGCCGGCCCGACGCGGTGCCCGCGTTCGGCCTGGACGTCGCGGCCGCCGCCGTGCACTACGCGGTCGAGGTGGGACTTCTGGACGCCGCCTTCACCGACGACCTGGAACAGGGCTCACCCAGTCCCGCGCTGAGCCGCGCGCTCGCCGAGGTCGGCCTCATCACGCTGACGGGCGGCGGCAGCTACATCACCGCCCGCACGTTCACCGCGCTGCTGGACGGTACCCGCCGACCCGTATGGGTCAGCGCGTTCGTGCTGCGGACGGTGTCCTACCAGCCGATCGTCCGGGCCCTGGCCGCGCACGGTCTGCGGACCACCCTCGACGTCTCCCGCACTTACCCCCAGCGGCTCTTCAACGACGAGCGGGAACGACGGTTCGCGCTCGAGGCCGTACGGGCACTGGGCCGCGACCCCGCCGGGATCGAGGAGGACGGCCGCTTCCACAGCCTGCGCTACGAGTCCCGGCCGGATGCCGGGGATGCCGGGTGACCGAACCGCCGTGTCGGAGTGAACGCCGGATCCGGCCTCACCGCGCGCAGCCGACGTCCAGCACCTCGATCACGTCGCCGTGCACCGAGTAGACGAGCCAGCACCACTCGCCGAACGCTGCCGCCAGGTCCGGCATATGGGCCTCCGAGTCCTTGGTGACCCCGTCGATGAGCATGATGATCTCCTCGTGCATCTCGTCCGGCACGTCGAAGAGCACGTTGGCGGCCCGTTGGATCAGTTCCACTCGCATGGCGGCCCCTGGCGGACGGGCAGACTAGCGCGGCCGACGAAGCAGCGCACGCCGCCCCGCTCAATGACGGACAGAGTCCCTCACGCCCACCATAAAGCCACGGTCTGCCGCACGAGGAGACCAGCGCGGAGACCAGCGAGGGCACCGGCGAGGGGACCATCGACGAGACCCGCGCGCAGACGAGCGTGGAGACCAGCCCGGCCCACGCGGCCCGGTCGCAGTTACGACGCCTGACTCTGGGTACCCGTGCAGGGCGACGAAGGAGGTGTCGGCTGTGGGCACGACCTTCTCGCTCGGCCGCGTGGCGGGTATCCGCGTCGGCGTCCACTGGAGTGTCCTGGTCATCATCGCGCTGATCGCCTTCGGGCTGGCCGAGGGGCGCCTGCCCCGTTCCCACCCGGGCGGTCCGGCCTGGGCCTACTGGCTGACGGGCCTGGCGACGGCACTGGTGTTCCTGCTGTCCCTGCTGGCCCACGAGATCAGCCACGTGATGGTGGCCCGCCGCAACGGGGTCGGCGCTGACGAGATCACGCTGTGGCTGCTGGGCGGTGCGGCACGTCTGCACAGCGAGGCACCCACCCCGGCGGCGGAACTGCGCATCGCGGGAGTCGGGCCGCTGGTGAGCCTGGTACTGGGCGGGGTCTTCACCCTGTTCACGTGGTGGGCCCATGCGCTGCGCGGCCCGGGGCTGATGGTCGAGGCGCTGGCCTGGCTGGCGGCGATCAACATCCTGCTCGCGCTGTTCAACGCGCTGCCCGCCGCCCCCCTGGACGGCGGACGGCTGCTGCGCGCACTGGTGTGGTGGCGTACCGGCAATCGGCTGCGCGCCACCGACGTCGCCACCGGCGCCGGGCGCGTGCTGGGCTGGATCCTGGTCGCCGTCGGCCTGTACGTGGCTCTGGCCGGCAGGTTCGTCAACGGCATCTGGCTGCTGCTCATCGGTTGGTTCATGGCTGCCATGGCGACGATGGAGGGCAGTCAGGCCAAGCTCCGTGAGCTACTGCGCTCCGTGCCGGTGCGGCAGGCGATGACCCCGGATCCGGTGACGGTTCCGGCCGGTACGAGCGTCCAGGAGTTTCTCAGCGGTCCGTCGTGGCGCTATCGCCACTCCGCCTTCCCGGTCACGGATCCGGACGGGTGTCCGGTGGGGCTGGTCAGCGTGCGGCAGGCAGGACAGGTACCCGCGGAGGACCGCGCCCCGACCTCGGTCGACGCCGTGATGGTCCCCATCGGCGACATCCCGACCGCCGCCCCCGACGACCCCTTGGTCCAGCTCCTGCCCACCTTGGACGCCAGCCCCGCCCGCCGGGCGGTGGTCCTGGCGGAGGGCCACGCCGTCGGCATCGTCACCAGCTCGGACGTCAGCCGGGTCATCACCTGGCTCTCCTCGGCCGCACCACCCGGCACGGGCCTCCGGACGGCGCCCTGACGACACCGAACGGGGACCTGGAGGGGGCTGTTGGGGGCGTGGAGGGGGGCTGGAGGGGCCTGGAGGGGTGACGCCGCGCACAGGACGCACATCACGTCCTACCCGGGATCGTAGAACCACACCGCCCCGAACAGCACACAACCATCCCAGAACATCCCATAACGGGCATTACTCCGAAGGCGGGTAGTACGCCACATCATTGCGCCCCCCACCCGCCCCCGCTAACCATGTCTGTCGTCGCTAGGAGCCACCGCAGCGAACGGGCCGAACACCCTCGGCCCACCCGCTTGCGGACTCCAGCGCGGGGCCCCGCCCCTCCGCCACCGCACCCCACGCGGCGGCGCCGACGTCGTCCCCCACTGGAGTTGCTTCCGCATGACCACCACCACCCGCACCCGCACCGCCCGCCTGCGCACCCTCGCCCTCACCGGCCTCGCCACCACCGGCGCCGCCACCGCCGCCCTCACCCTCATGCCCGCC
>NZ_JBEYUW010000009.1:0-359246 GCF_040643735.1 Streptomyces sp. NPDC047085 | reverse complement strand
GGGGTAAGGCTCCCAGTAGACGACTGGGTTGATAGGCCGGATCTGGAAGCACGGTAACGTGTGGAGGTGACCGGTACTAATAGGCCGAGGGCTTGTCCTCAGTTGCTCGCGTCCACTGTGTTGGTTCTGAAACCACGAACAGCCAACGGTTGTTGATTGTTTCATAGTGTTTCGGTGGTCATAGCGTGAGGGAAACGCCCGGTTACATTCCGAACCCGGAAGCTAAGCCTCACAGCGCCGATGGTACTGCAGGGGGGACCCTGTGGGAGAGTAGGACGCCGCCGAACAATTCTTGGGAAAACCCCCGCATCAACGATGCGGGGGTTTTCTGCGTTCAGGAGCGGTTTCCCTCCGAAGAGGGGAGCGGATCACGACGCCTCGACGCATTGATGCATCAAAGTCGGCCCGCCGCTTTCAGAGCGAGATAGGCATCCGCCAGCGCCGACGCCAGATCGTCCGGGGTCGCGTCCACCACCGTCACCCCATGCCGGCGCAGCTGTTCCGCCGTACGTTGCCGTTCGCTCTGCGCCTGAGCCGCTGCCGCCGCGTCGTACACCGCCTCGGCGTCCCCTCTGGCCTGCGCCATACGGGCGACGTGCGGGTCGGCCACGGAAGCAATGAGAACCGTGTGGCGCTTGGTGAGCTGTGGGAGCACGGGTAGCAGGCCCTGTTCCACCGGTGCCGCGTCGAGCGACGTGAACAGCACGAGCAGTGAACCTCGACGAGCCGTACGCAGGGCCGTCGCCGTGAGTCCGCGGGCGTCGGTTTCGACGAGCTCCGGCTCCAGCGTCGCCATCGCGTTGACCAGGGATGGAAGGACGTCACCGGCGGAGCGGCCCTGGACCAGGGCGCGGATCCGGCGGTCGTAGGCCAGCAGGTCCACGCGATCGCCCGCGCGGGAGGCGAGTGCCGCCAGGAGGAGGGCCGCGTCCAGAGCGGCGTCCAGGCGGGGTGCATCACCCACACGGCCGGCCGAGGTGCGACCGGTGTCCAGGGCCAAGAGGATGTGGCGGTCGCGTTCGGGCCGCCAGGTGCGTACGGCGACCGTGGAGTGGCGGGCGGTCGCCCGCCAGTCGATCGAGCGGGTGTCGTCGCCGGGGACGTACTCGCGAAGGCTGTCGAACTCGGTGCCCTCGCCGCGGGTCAGCACACTGGTGCGACCGTCGAGTTCACGCAATCGGGCGAGTTTCGACGGCAGGTGCTTGCGGCTGGTGAACGGGGGCAGGACTCGTACGGTCCAGGGCACTTTGTGGGCGCCCTGCCGGGAGAAGAGGCCGAGGGGGCCGTAGGAGCGGATGGTCACGCGGTCGGCCTGACGGTCGCCTCGCCGGGTGGGGCGCAGCCGGGTGGTCACACGGCGGCGTTCGCCGGGCGGGACCGTGATGCGATGCCGGGAGCCTTCCACTTCGGTGCCGGGCTGCCAGCTGCTGGGTGGCCAGGCGTCCCGCACGCGTGCCCGCAGAAGGCGGCGGGACGGGTTGGCAAGGGTGAGGGTGACGTCGGCGGTCTCGCCGAGCCGTGTGGAGGTGTCGCCGGAGCGGCTCAGGACGAGACGTCGTACGGGCGCGGCGAGCGCGTAGTCGCAGGCACAGGCCAGCGCCAGGGACCCGTTGACCGCGAGGATGCCCGTCCAGCCGGGTTCCAGGACGCCGACGGGAATGGAGCCGAGGGCCGCCAGGAGGGCGGCGCGGCCGGTGAGCGCCATCAGCGGGGTACCGGGACGTGGGCGAGGATGGCGTTGATGACGGAGTCGGCGGTCACGCCCTCCATCTCGGCCTCGGGGCGCAATTGGATCCGGTGGCGCAGGGTGGGCAGGGAGAGGGCCTTCACGTCGTCGGGGATGACGTAGTCACGGCCCGTCAGCCAGGCCCAGGCACGCGAGGTCGCGAGGAGTGCGGTGGCGCCGCGCGGGGAGACGCCCAGGGTGAGGGAGGGCGACTCGCGGGTGGCGCGGCAGATGTCCACCACGTAGGCGGTGATCTCGGGGGAGACGGCCGTCTTGGCGACGGCGGCGCGGGCGGCCTCCAGGTCCGCGGGTCCGGCGACGGGGCGTACGCCGGCGGCGTGCAGATCGCGCGGGTTGAAGCCCGAGGCGTGCCGCGTGAGGACGTCGATCTCGTCTTGCCGGGACGGCAGAGGGATCGTCAGTTTCAGGAGAAAGCGGTCCAGTTGGGCCTCGGGCAGGGGGTAGGTGCCCTCGTACTCGACCGGGTTCTGGGTGGCCGCGACCAGGAACGGGTCGGGCAGGGGACGAGGGGTGCCGTCGACCGTGACCTGCCGTTCCTCCATGGCTTCCAGGAGGGAGGACTGGGTCTTCGGTGGGGTGCGGTTGATCTCGTCCGCGAGGAGGAGGTTGGTGAAGACCGGGCCCGGCTGGAAGGAGAACTCGGCGGTGCGGGTGTCGTAGACGAGGGAGCCGGTGACGTCGCTCGGCATCAGGTCGGGCGTGAACTGGACACGCTTGGTGTCGAGTTCGAGCGCGGATGCGAGTGCGCGGACGAGCAACGTTTTGGCGACTCCAGGGACTCCTTCAAGGAGAACGTGTCCGCGGCAGAGGAGGGCGACGACGAGGCCGGTCACGGCGGGGTCCTGGCCGACCACGGCTTTGGCGATCTCGGCGCGCAGGGCCTCGAGGGAAGCTCGGGCGGCGCCCGCGTCCCCGTGGTTCCCGGCGTTGTCAGTGGTCGGGTCCATCATGAACGGCGTACCTCTCTTTCGAGGGCGTCGAGTTGGTCGGTGAGTGCGATGAGGGCCGCGTCGTCGCCGGGCGGCGGTCCGAAGAGGAGGGAGTGCAGATTCTGTCCGTCGCCGTGCAGGTGGGCGGACAGGGCGGGGAGCAGGGCTTCGGGGGCGTGCGCCTGGGCGACGGGGACGCCGACGAGGGGGGCGAGGCGCGTGCGGGTGGTGGAGCGCAGGGCGGCGGCCGCGCGGTCGCGGGCGTTGGCCTTGCGGTAGAGGCGGGCGCGGCCTTCGACGGTTTCGGAGGCGCGGATCGCGACGGGGAGTCGTTCGGCCACGAGGGGGCCGAACCGGCGTCCCCGCCAGAAGGCGGCGAGGGCCGCGGCGATGAACAGCTGCAGTGTGCCCCACAGCCAGCCCGAGGGGAGCAGGTCGAGGATGCTCTTGCGGTCGCCGGAGTCGGTGACGGGGGAGTCGGCGAGCGAGGGGAGGTACCAGACCAAATGGGGGCGGGAGCCGAGGAGTTGGAGGGCGAGCGAGGCGTTTCCCTGCTCGTCGAGGCGGTCGTTGAGGAGGATGTCGGGCGCGCCGAGGACGATGGTGTCGCCGTTCCCGGAGGCCGCGGGGACGCGGATCAGGGTGGCGAGACGGCCACTGGGGTAGCAGGAGTCGGCGTCCAGGTCGGTAGTGGTGTAGCGGACGCCGCCGGTGTCGGCGCGGCCGGCGCGTCGGGCCTCGGGCAGGGTGCAGTCGGGGTCGAGTGCCGAGTCGATGCTGGTGGCGGGATCCGCGGTGACACCGGGGGCGAGTCGCTCGACCGACCAGGCGCCGGCGGCGACGAGGACGGTGCGCCCGCCGGAGGATGCCGTCGCGGAGTGCAGTTGGCTTTGTTGACGGTGGGTCAAAAGGTCGGGTACGGCCACGAGGAGGGTGGTGTCCGGGCCGGCCGCGGCACGCGCCGCCTTGAGCGAGGTGACCACGCGTGTGGAGACGCCCCGGTCGGCGAGGAGTTCGGCGACGGCGCGGCTGCCGTAGGGGTCGGCGGAGCGTGGGTCGAGGTCGCCGTGCCGGGTCTGCGAGCGGACGACGGCGATCGCGACGGCCGCGATCAGGAGCAGCACGACGGCGAGGACGATGCCTCGCGCGCGGGTCCACACCTGGCGGGTGGTGGGCGAGACGGAAGTGGTCGGCGCTGCCATGGCCCGGGTGCTCATTTGGCGCCCCCCTGGGGGGTGTTGTGGGCTGTGCTGGAGGCGCTGTTCGCGAGGGTCGGGCGGGTGCGTTCCAGGTCGATGTCGAGTTCGGCGATGCGCCGGTACGACAGTTCGCTCGCCCTGCGTCCGCCGTATGTGACGTCGTCGAACTCCCGAGCGGCGGAGCGCAGTCGGTCGGTGTGCGCGGGCAGGGCGCGTCCGGCTTCGGCCGCCGCCTCGTCGGCGGTGCGGCCGGGGCGGTTGTCGAGCAGGGCGCGCTCCTCCAGGGAGCGGACGATGGCCCGCATGCGTTCCTGGACGGCCTGGTTCCAGTGACCCTGGGCGGCGTGTGCCTCGCTGGCCGCGCGGTGTTCGGCGGCGCTGCGGGGGCGCTCGTCGAACAGGGTGGCGGCGGAGGTGGGTCGGCGGCGCGGAGTGCCCAGGCGCCACCACAGCGCGGCGAGGACGGCGACGACGAACAGGACCACGACGACGAGGCCGAGCGTGCCGCCCGGGGTCACGGAGCCGGCCGAGTCGAAGAGTCGGCCGATCCAGTCCCAGAACTTGTTCAGGGCACGCTGGAACAGGCTGGGGTCGTTCTCGTGGTACATCCCTTTCGACAGCTCGCGGCGTGCCGCCTCACGCGCGGGGTCGCGCGGGATGGTCACGGGCGGCTCGTCTCCGGAGCCGCCGAGTGCCGTGACAGCCGTGGCTGCCGTGTCCGCCGAGCGCAGCAGGCGTTGTACGGCCGAGCCGGCGGCGCCGGGCAGGGCAGGCGCCGCCGTCAGAACTCCCCCCGTCAGGCTCACCCCATCAGCTCCCCGGGACCGGGCCGGGGGCGCCGACGCCGTAGTCCTGGACACCGGCGGCGCGGGCCAGTTCGAGGTCGAGGGCCTCGCGGCGGATGCGTTGGTCGATGTAGAGGAGCACGGTGACGCCCGCGTTGATCGGGAGCGTGATCATGGAGCCGATCACCGAGCCGATGCCGGTGATGATCAGGAACGACCAGTTGGCGGGGTGCGGGCTGGTGGCGAACAGGCCCGTCATTCCCTCGCCGCTCACGGCGGCCGCGATGAAGGTGAAGGGGATCACGACGATCGAGGAGACGATGTTGGCGATGATCCCGGCGAGCAACTGGATGCCGAGGATGCGCCACCAGGAGCCGCGGACCAGCTTGGTGGACCGGCTGATCGACTTCACGATGCCCTGCCGCTCCAGCATCAGCGCCGGCGAGGCCAGGGAGAAGCGGACCGTCAGCCACACCATGACGACGATGGCGGCGAGGATGCCCAGGACGAGCAGGGTGATGGTGACCGGCTCGTTGCCGGCGAAGGCGGCGATGAGGCCGGGCAGCGCGCCGGCGACCAGGACGCCGACGGAGATGAGGCCCAGCAGGAGGAGCAGACCGAACAGCCTCGGGACCTGAGGGCGGGCTTCGCGCCAGGCCTCGCCGGCGGTGACCGGCTTGCCGAGGACGGCACGGCTGGTGACGGTCGTCAGCAGAGCGGTCGAGATGATGGTGCCGATCACGGTGACCAGGGCGACGACACCGGCGCCGGCCATGATCGTGCCGAAGGACCGGAGTATCTCCTCCGCGGAGGCGCTGGGGTCGTTGAGGGTGTTGGTGGTGTCGTCGAGGATGACGCCCTGCAGCAGGATCACGCCGAGCTGGGTGACGACCGAGACCGTCAGCGAGATGCCGAGGACCGTGCGCCAGTAGGTGCGCATGGTGGAGACGGCGCCGTCGAGGATCTCGCCGACGCCGAGCGGGCGCAGCGGGATCACGCCGGGCTTGGCCGCGGGCGGGGGACCGCCCCAGCCGCCGCCCCAGGCTCCGTAGGGGCCGGGGGCACCGTAACCGCCCGGGCCGCCCCAGCCGGGGCCTCCGTAGCCGCCGGGGCCGGTGGGGCCGCCGGGCGGCTGTCCGCCCCAGCCCGGGCCGGGCGGCGGCGGAGGCGGCGGGGTCTGGCCGGGGTTCGGTGCTCCGGTGGGCGCGGACCACTGGCCGGCCGGTGGCTGCTGGTCGGACCACTTCGCGCCTGGGCCCTGCGGATGCGCGCCCGGCTGTGCGGAGGGCTCGGTGGGGCCAGGACGGTCGGCAGGCTCGGCGGGGCCGGGCGCACCGGGCTCCCGCCCGTCGTTCGACGGGGCGGATCCGGGCGACGCCCAGCCCGGAGTGTCAGTCATCGAAGCTCCTTCACGGTGCCCGTCCGCGGTCGCGGCGGCAGGTTGGCAGACATCGTGCCATGGGGCGGTCTCCGCGTGACCGGCAGCGGTAGGGGCTGCGCTCCTTCAATTGTCCGGTGGATACGGGGCAGACTGACCGCATGGCTGATCAGCGCGCGCGACCGGACGAGGACAAGCGGCCGACAGGGATACCCGTTCTGCGATGGGAGGAGCCACCCGAAGGTCCCGTACTGGTCCTTCTCGACCAGACGAAGCTCCCGGCCGAGGAGGTCGAGCTGGTGTGCACGGACGCGCCGGCGCTGGTGGAGGCGATCCGTTCGCTCGCCGTGCGCGGGGCGCCGGTGCTCGGCATCGCGGGGGCGTACGGCGTCGCGCTGGCGGCCGCGCGGGGCTTCGACGTGGAGGAGGCCGCCCGTGCGCTCGAGGGCGCCCGGCCGACCGCCGTGAACCTCTCCGTCGGGGTGCGCCGGGCGGAGGCCGCCTATCGGGCCTCGCTCGCGGCCACCGGCGACGCCGGCGAGGCGGCGACGGCGGCGCTGGCCGCGGCGCGGACGCTGCACCGGGAGGACGCCGAGGCCAGCGCCAGGATGGCCGCCCACGGACTGGCCCTGCTGGACGAGCTGCTGCCGGGCGGCGGGCACCGGATCCTGACCCACTGCAACAGCGGATCGCTGGTGTCGGGCGGGGAGGGAACGGCGTTCGCGGTGGCCCTGGCCGCACATCGGGACGGGCGGCTGAGGCGCCTGTGGGTGGACGAAACGCGTCCGTTGCTGCAAGGTGCTCGCCTGACGGCATACGAAGCGGCTCGCAGCGGCATGGCGTACACCTTGCTCACCGACAACGCGGCCGGTTCGCTGTTCGCGGCGGGAGAGGTGGACGCGGTACTGATCGGTGCGGACCGGATCGCGGCCGACGGTTCGGTGGCGAACAAGGTGGGGAGCTATCCGCTCGCGGTGCTCGCGCGGTACCACCATGTGCCGTTCATCGTGGTGGCGCCGGTGACGACGGTGGATCCGGAGACGCCGGACGGGGTATCCATCGAGGTCGAGCAGCGCCCCGGCTATGAGGTGACCGAGGTCACAGCACCCCAGGTGCCGGTGACGGGAGCGGGAGGCGGGATTCCGGTGGCTCCCCTGGGAACCCAGGCGTACAACCCGGCGTTCGACGTGACTCCGCCCGAGCTGGTGACGGCGATCGTCACCGAAGAGGGCGTTGTTTCGCCCGTGACACGGGAGGCTCTTGCCGACATCTGTGGCTGACATCAGGGCAATGCCATATCAGGTGGCGTGAAGAGGGCATCGTTCGTCCGCTGCAAGGTGTACCTCGCCTTGCCAGGCGTAGAAGCCGCCGTGCAGCCACCCAGTGCCCCCACATGCGCATTCGCCGGGGTTGAGGGAGAGCCGCAGGCTCACGGTGTAGTGGGCCCCCTCGGGCGCCCCGTCGAGGCTGTGTGAGCCGAGGGAACACGAGCAGGGGACGGACTTGCCGGGCTTTCCGGTCACGGAACCATCATCGGTGGTGACGCAGGTGCCGGAACAGGTCGGGCAGGACTCTTCTGCGATGGCCTCGACTCCTTCGAATCGGACGAGGCCGCGCTCGGTGTCGACGGGTGCGGCCTAACTTTCACTTCTCCGCGTCCTTGCCCCAACGGGCCACGGTGGCGCGGGAGATCCCGGTGAGTTCGGCGACGCGGCGGGTGGGGACGCCGGCGCTGATGGCTTCGAGGATCAAGGGGCGGAGATGGGTGTCCAGCCGCTCCAACTCGGAGGCGAGGCGGACCCGCTCTTTGCCCGGCTCTACGAGCTGTCGTACGGCCTTGGCCCGAGCGTCTTCGGGGGTGCTCGCGGGAGTGTCCGATGCAGGGGCTTGGACGGTACGAGGCGGTTGCTAAGCCTGCCCGATCCGCGGGCCAGCGTAAGGGGCCATGATCACTCGCGCCAAAGCAGCTCCCGGCCAAGTCGCTACGCCGACCTAGGTGTGCTGTCCGGCGGGTCGCCCCACCGACCCCGCATCCGACAGCCCTGTCACCCGAACGGCCCAACATGACGCGCCACCCACATGGATGAACATCAAGCTGATTAGTGCCCCAATCAAGGCAATCCGTGAAAGGGGAACCGAATGCGCATTCGACGCATCCTCGCCGCCGGCATCGCCACGGCAGCCCTCGCCGGACTCGGCCTCACAGGCGCCGCCACCGCCACCGCCACCAGCCTCACCCCGAGTCAGGGCGGCGGCGCCGCCCTCACCCCCGGTGAGTGCGAGCAGGGCGGCGGAACGGTCGATTGGTCGAAACCGACTCCGGGCGCTCCCGGGACCTGCAGGGGCGGCACGGGCAACGGGCAGCCGGTCGACTAAACCCCACTAGGCGCTAGGAACGCCCCGCAGCCACGCGCTGCGGGGCGCTCCCGCGCGAGCGTAGCCGGGAGAGTCGCAGGGACCGTGCCGACCCGTCGGGCACGCCAGCTCCGCTGAACCGACCGAGAACCGTCAGGGAAGCTTCCTCATTGCGCGCAGCCCACCCAGTAAGCGATGTATGCAACCGCCAAGCTGACGAGAGCGGCGACCGTATGGGCGTACTCGTAGTGCAGGTGGTTCGCCGTTTCCTGGGCAGGGCTGGACGTGAAGAGAAAGGCGGTTGTGGAGGCCAGGACGGCTCCCGCTTTATCCTTGGTCCACCGTGCCTTCAGCTCGGAGTTGCTTGCCACAAGGCGGTTGTATCGAGCACTCGTGCGGTGCGCAAGATCCCCTGCGCGCACGCGACGATGAGGGCCGCAACCGCCAGTACAGACGCACCGCTTTCGTCATGGATGCGAACAGTAGGGGCGTATGTGCGGAAGTGGCAGAGTCGATCGAGCCAAGCTCGGAGCCTGCCTCTGGCCCCCACGCAGTCGCGGTACATCGCTCGCTATTGTCGGGACATCCGGCAGGCGAGCTGACATCCGCGACTGACATCCACGTCGGCGGACAGGGGCAGACAGTGACGGCCCCGTACGACTATCGTCACGGGCCAGTGACCTGCCTCACCTGCGCCTCTGTCGTCGTTACGAGAATGGGATGATGTCGTTTATGAAGGGACGAGTCCTTGTCGTCGACGACGACACCGCACTGGCCGAGATGCTCGGCATCGTGCTGCGTGGTGAAGGTTTTGAGCCGTCTTTCGTAGCCGACGGCGACAAGGCGCTGGCCGCTTTCCGCGAGACCAAGCCAGATCTGGTGCTGCTCGACCTGATGCTGCCCGGCCGGGACGGCATCGAGGTGTGCCGCCTGATCCGGGCGGAGTCCGGGGTGCCGATCGTGATGCTCACGGCAAAGAGCGACACCGTCGACGTCGTCGTGGGCCTGGAGTCGGGCGCCGACGACTACATCGTGAAGCCGTTCAAGCCGAAGGAGCTGGTGGCCCGCATCCGGGCGCGGCTGCGGCGGTCGGAGGAGCCGGCGCCGGAGCAGCTCACCATCGGTGACCTGGTGATCGACGTGGCCGGGCACTCCGTGAAGCGGGACGGGCAGTCGATCGCGCTGACCCCGCTCGAGTTCGACCTGCTGGTCGCGCTCGCGCGCAAGCCGTGGCAGGTGTTCACCCGCGAGGTGCTGCTCGAGCAGGTGTGGGGCTATCGGCACGCGGCCGACACGCGACTCGTCAACGTGCACGTCCAGCGGCTGCGCTCCAAGGTCGAGAAGGACCCGGAGCGGCCGGAGATCGTGGTGACCGTCCGCGGCGTCGGTTACAAGGCCGGGCCGAGCTGACATGTCCGGGGACAGTGCCGCTTCGGCTCCCGGCCGGTCCGGGGACCGCCCGGGGCGGGCTGTCGGCATGAAGTCGGCGGGTTCGCGCTGGGGACGCCTCTTCGAGGGCGGGCTGCTGCAGGGCGGGGTCCAGGGCAGCCCGGTCGTCCGTCTGTTCATGCGGTGGGTGCGGCGGCCGCTGCTGCCGGTCATGCGGCTGTGGCGGCGCAACATCCAGCTGCGGGTCGTCGCCACGACCCTGCTGATGTCGCTGGGTGTCGTCCTGCTACTGGGCTTCGTCGTGATCGGGCAGGTGCGCAACGGCCTGCTGGACGCGAAGGTGAAGGCCTCCCAGAGCCAGGCCACCGGCGGGTTCGCGGTGGCCAAGCAGAAGGCCGACGAGGCCGCCGCCGGCGCCAACGGCAACGGCGCGGCCGACGGCGTGTCGGCCACCGACGGACAGCAGTCGCAGAACGTCATTCAGTGGATGAGCGACCTCGTGGAGTCGCTGTCCAGCGGTGGCGCGGGCGCCTTCGACGTGGTGACGCTGCCCGTCGGCGACGACAGCGGCGGCGGACGCAGCCCGCGCGGTTCCGGGTACGTCAGCCCGACCGACAGCGTGCCCGCCGGGCTGCGCGAGCGGGTCAACAGCAGTACGACCGCCGCGCAGAGCTACACCCGGATCGTCTACAGCAACGGCAAGGAGTCCCAGCCCGCGCTGGTCATCGGCAAGCAGGTCAACGACCCCAACGGCCACCCGTACGAGCTGTACTACCTCTTCCCGCTCACGCAGGAGGAGAAGTCCCTGAGCCTGGTCAAGGGCACGCTCGCGACCGCGGGGCTCTTCGTCGTCGTACTCCTCGGGGCGATCGCCTGGCTGGTGGTGCGGCAGGTCGTGACGCCGGTGCGGATGGCGGCCGGGATCGCGGAGCGGTTGTCCGCCGGCCGGCTGCAGGAGCGGATGAAGGTCACCGGCGAGGACGACATCGCCCGTCTGGGGGAGGCCTTCAACAAGATGGCGCAGAACCTGCAGCTGAAGATCCAGCAGCTGGAGGATCTGTCGCGGATGCAGCGGCGGTTCGTGTCGGACGTCTCGCACGAGCTGCGCACCCCGCTGACAACCGTGCGGATGGCCGCCGACGTCATCCACGAGGCCCGCGAGGACTTCGATCCGGTGACCGCGCGGTCCGCCGAGCTGCTCGCCGACCAGTTGGACCGGTTCGAGTCGCTGCTCGCGGACCTGCTGGAGATCAGCCGCTTCGACGCGGGCGCGGCGGCGCTGGAGGCCGAGCCGATAGACCTCAGGGAGGTCGTGCGCCGGGTGGTCGGCGGTGCCGAGCCGCTCGCCGAGCGCAAGGGCAGCCACATACGTGTCATCGGCGACCAGCAGCCCGTCGTCGCCGAGGCCGATGCCCGGCGCGTGGAGCGCGTCCTGCGCAACCTCGTCGTCAACGCCGTCGAGCACGGCGAGGGCAAGGACGTCATCGTCAAGCTCGCCGCCGCGGGCGGCGCGGTCGCCATCGCGGTGCGCGACTACGGCGTCGGGCTCAAGCCCGGCGAGGCCACCCGCGTCTTCAGCCGCTTCTGGCGGGCCGACCCGGCACGCGCGCGTACCACCGGCGGTACGGGCCTGGGGCTGTCGATCGCCCTGGAGGACGCCCGGCTGCACGGCGGCTGGCTGCAGGCCTGGGGCGAGCCGGGCGGCGGCTCCCAGTTCCGGCTGACGCTGCCGCGGACCGCGGACGAGCCGCTGCGGGGTTCGCCGATACCGCTGGAGCCCAAGGACTCGCGCCGCAACCGCGGACTCGACGACGAGGGTCGGCGCCGTGGGAGCGGGGAGAAGCGGGCGACCGTTCCGGTGCAGCCCGGCGGCCAGGTGCCGCCGCTGCCGCCGGGCGCCCAGATCCCGGCGCGCCGGGCCGGTGCCACCCCCGTGGCCGACCCGACCGCCCTGCCCGGCAACAGCAACGGCGCGCGCGTGGTGCCTCGGCCCGGCGGTGGCGCACAGCGCCCCGACGACAAGCCCGCAGGGCCGTCGTCCGGCCCGGGCAAGGGACGCCCGGATTCGCCCGGACAGCAGGACTCGACCGAGCCAGGGGAGGCATTTCGTGGGCGCTGACCGCGAGGGGGGCGCCCGGCGCCGGCCGGGACGCGCGGTGGCGTACGCCGCCTGTGGGGCCGTACTGCTGGCGGGCTGCGCCTCGATGCCCGACAGCGGGGACCTGCGGAACGTCGAGTCCACACCCCGGCAGGACACCGGCGTGCGCGTGTTCGCGATGCCGCCCGCCGAGAACGCCTCCTACAGCGAGATCATGCAGGGCTTCCTGGAGGCGATGACCAGCGACGATCCGCGGTACGACACGGCCCGCAAGTACCTCACGGCCGACGCCGCGCGCACCTGGCGACCGGAGCGCTTGACCACCGTCCTCGCCGACGGGCCGAGCATCGCCACCGATTCCCCGCCGAGCGGCCGGGACCAGGCCGAGAGCCGTACCTACGTCCTGGCGGGCAACCAGGTCGCCACGGTGGACGCACAGCAGGCCTACGCGCCCGCCGACGGCTCCTACCGCACCAAGGTGCACCTGACGAAGGACCCCAAGAGCGGGCAGTGGCGCATCGACGCGCCGCCCGAGGGCATCGTCATGGGCAAGTCGGACTTCCAGCGCAACTACACGTCCGTCGACAAGTACTACTTCGCCACGCACACCAGGGTCGGGGCGAACGGGGAGCCGGTGGCGGTCGCCGACCCGGTGTTCGTGCGCAGCAAGGTCGACCCGATGACCCAGATGGTGCGCTCGCTGCTGAGCGGGCCCACCAGCCGGCTCGAACCGGTGGTCAGGTCCAGCTTCCCGACCGGTACGGCCCTGCAGAAGGACACGACGGGCCTGACCCCGGACGACCAGAACAGACTCACGGTGCCGCTCAACGACAAGGCCTCCCGGGTCGGATTGGCCCGGTGCACGGAGATGGCAACCCAGCTGCTGTTCACGTTGCGGAACCTGACGCCGACGCTGGAGTCGGTCGAGTTGCAGGGGCCCGGCGGGCACCGGTTGTGCGAGCTGACGGAGGAGCGTGCGGAGGCCGGTGCCTGGCACGCCTCGGCGCAGAGCCCCCAGTACCTGTACTTCCTCGACGGCAAGCACCGGCTGGTGCGGCTGCCGACCGGTTCCACCGGGACCAGCGGCGCTCCGGTGCCGGGCGTGTTCGGTGAGGGAGTCAAGGATCTGCGGTCGGTCGCCGTCTCACGGGACGAGTACACCGTGGCCGGGGTCAGCGCCGACGGCAGGGGGCTGTACGTGACCTCCATGGCCGTGGGCGCCGCGCTCGGGAATCCGGTGGTCACCAGCCAGGGCGTGAACGCGCAGCACGACCGGCTGACCAACCCGAGCTGGGACG
The DNA here is from genome assembly GCF_040643735.1 of Streptomyces sp. NPDC047085. Taxonomy (NCBI): domain Bacteria; kingdom Bacillati; phylum Actinomycetota; class Actinomycetes; order Kitasatosporales; family Streptomycetaceae; genus Streptomyces; species Streptomyces sp. NPDC047085. Next base: position 346,068 of record NZ_JBEYUW010000009.1, on the reverse strand, counting down.
CCCGCGGCGACCTGTGGGTGGCCGACCGGGATCCGCGCCATCAGCGGCTGTACGTCCTGGAGCAGGGCGGGGACAAGCCGGTGGAGGTCGCCCTGCCGGATCTGCCCGGCCGCATCGAGGACGTGCGGGTGGCCGCCGACGGGGTGCGGGTCGCGCTGGTCGTGGCGAAGAAGGACGGCAAGCACTCGCTGCTCATCGGCAGGATCGAGCGGGACGACGAGTCGGACGACGGCCCGGCGGTGGTCGACCCGCGTCCGGCCGCCCCCGACATGGAGCTGGTCACGGCGATGTCCTGGGCGGGCGACAGCCGGCTGGTCGTGGTCGGCCGTGAACAGGGGGGCGTGCACCAGATGCGGTACGTCCAGGTCGACGGTTCCACGCTGGAGGGCCCCGCGCCCGCCGCCCTGTCGGGCGTGAAGGCCATCGCCGCCTCCGAGGACGAACGGGTGCCGCTGGTGGCCTACTCGGAGGACGGGATCGTGCGGCTGCCGACCGGCGCGCAGTGGCAGAAGGTGGACAAGGACGGGACGGCGCCGGTCTATCCGGGCTGAGCTGCGCCCCGCCTGAACCGGCCTCACGCGTGCGGGTGAGGAGCATACGGCGCTGTCCCGGCTTGTCCACAGGGCGTTGTCCACAGGGGTGGCCGGTCCTCCCGGGTCTTGGCACAGTGGTGGCCATGCGGAGGTGGTGGCAGGACCTCAGCGACCTGGTGCTTCCGGCCGAGTGCGGAGGCTGCGGAGCACCTCGTACGGTCCTCTGCCCGCGGTGCCGGGCGGCCCTGAGCAGTGCCGTGCCGCGCCGGGTGCGACCGATGCCGGAGCCGCCCGGGCTGCCGGTGGTGCACGCGGCGGCGCCGTACGCGGAGGAGGTGCGGGCGCTCCTCCTCGCGCACAAGGAGCGGGGTGCGCTGGCACTCGCGGGTGCGCTGGGCTCGGCCTTGGCGGGAGCCGTGCGCGCGGGTCTCGCGACAGGCGCGGTCGGTGGTGACAGTGGTGCCGGTGGTGTCGGTCATGCCGGTGGTACGGCCGGCGACGTCGGCGCTGTGGCGGCCGGACGGCGGGGGTCCGGGCCCGTGGTGCTCGTGCCGGTGCCCTCCGCGCGGTGGGCCGTGCGGGCGCGGGGGCACGATCCGGTGCGGCGGATGGCGCTCGCCGCGGCCGGGGAGCTGCGGCGCACCGGGACACCGGCCCGGGTGGCGGCCGTGCTGCGGCAGCGGCGGGCCGTGGCGGACCAGGCGGGACTGGGTGCGCGGCGGCGCCTGGAGAACGTCGCCGGCGCGCTGGAGGTGACGGCCGGCGGGGCACGGCTGCTCGACGGAGGCCGTGTCGTGCTCGTCGACGACCTGATCACGACGGGCGCCAGTCTCGCGGAGGCGGCACGGGCTCTGCGGGACACGACCGGTTCCCGCCGCGAAGGCAAAAGTGAGGGGGCACGGACCGTGTACGAAGCCGCAACTCGGGAAGGAAGGGGGGAACAACGGACGGGACCACGATCGGGGAGGGGGAACTCGGTGCATGGGGCACCGGAAAAGGGCGCGCCGAACGTCAACGGAGAGGCGCTCCACGCCGCCGTGGTCGCCGGTCCCAGGGATTCTTTCGAAATAAACAGGAACTGAGGGCGAACTTGCATCGTTGCAGGTAGCGAGAGCGTCAATTCACCTGAACGGAGGTACGCCGCAGTAGAGGGTGACGACATCCGGCCGGGCGAGATATGTTCGGTTGAGAGGAAAGGCGCAGGCCACACCTCCCATATCCGAATGCTGCGCTGCGGGTTTTGCGCAATCACCCCCTTCGGCGGGGTGGAGATCTTGCCCATGGGGGAGGAGGAGGTGGAGTCACCGAGTCCGAGGTTCCGGGGCTTCCGGAGCCTGGTGCAAAAGGGAGACGCTCCGCCTTGGAGCGGAGCGATCCGGGAACGGAGTTCTGCGTGGACATCGTCGTCAAAGGCCGCAAGACCGAGGTGCCCGAGCGGTTCCGCAAGCACGTGGCCGAGAAGCTGAACCTGGAGAAGATCCAGAAGCTCGATGGCAAGGTGATCAGCCTCGACGTCGAGGTGTCCAAGGAGCCCAACCCCCGACAGTCCGACCGCTGTGACCGAGTGGAGATCACGCTCCGCTCCCGCGGTCCGGTGATCCGGGCGGAGGCGTCGGCCAGCGATCCGTACGCGGCACTCGACATCGCCGCGGAGAAGCTGGACGCCCGGCTGCGCAAGCAGCACGACAAGCGTGTGGTGCGCCGCGGCGCACGACGGATCCCGGCGGCCGAGGTCCCCGATCGCGTCCCCGGCGTGGCGACGCTCAACGGCACGGGCGTTCCCGTCCACGACGAGGACACGGAGGGGGTGCCGACCAAGAAGATCGGCTCGCTGGAGGTCAAGGGCGAAGGTCCCCTGGTCGTCCGCGAGAAGACCCACGTCGCTGCCCCGATGAGCCTCGACCAGGCCCTCTACGAGATGGAGCTGGTCGGCCACGACTTCTACTTGTTCGTCGACTCCGAGACCAAGGAGCCGAGCGTCGTCTATCGGCGCCACGCCTACGACTACGGCGTCATCCACCTCAGCACGGAAGCGATGGTCGCTGAGGCGCCGCCAGCGGCAGGCGGCACGCTGGGCGGCTGAGCCGTCCGGCCGAAGCGGAGCAGGTGCCCCTGGAGCGCGTGTGCGCCCCCAGGGGCACCGGTGTGCGACCAGTTCGCGCCCCGCACGTCACCTCGGTGTCGTCCGGGCATGAAATCATGGCCGCACCGGCCCAACCGGTGGGCCGCTGCCTTGGGTTGGCGATGGCACAGGACCACAGGCCACAGCCTTCAGGGGGAGGAACGATGGCGGACACCTTCGGACCGATGCGCGACGCGGACGCCGACGACGGCCTCATCGGCGTGGGTTCGGACGCGGACTCTCCACGCAAGGAGCCGATCAGGGTCCTGGTCGTGGACGACCACGCCCTCTTCCGCCGTGGCCTGGAGATCGTGCTCGCGGCCGAGGAGGACATCCAGGTCGTGGGCGAGGCGGGCGACGGGGCCGAGGCCGTCGACAAGGCCGCCGACCTGCTGCCCGACATCGTGCTGATGGACGTACGGATGCCTAGGCGGGGCGGGATCGAGGCCTGCACCTCCATCAAGGAGGTCGCCCCCAGCGCGAAGATCATCATGCTGACGATCAGCGACGAGGAGGCCGACCTCTACGACGCGATCAAGGCGGGCGCGACCGGATACCTGCTCAAGGAGATCTCCACGGACGAGGTGGCCACCGCCATCCGCGCGGTGGCCGACGGGCAGTCGCAGATCAGCCCGTCCATGGCGTCCAAACTCCTCACCGAGTTCAAGTCGATGATCCAGCGGACCGACGAGCGCCGGCTGGTGCCCGCGCCCCGGCTGACCGACCGCGAGCTGGAGGTCCTCAAGCTCGTCGCCACGGGGATGAACAACAGGGACATCGCCAAGGAGCTGTTCATCTCCGAGAACACCGTGAAGAACCACGTGCGCAACATCCTGGAGAAGCTGCAGCTGCACTCCAGGATGGAGGCGGTCGTCTACGCGATGCGGGAGAAGATCCTCGAGATCCGCTAGCGCTTAGGCGAGGGCGCGGGCGAGTTCTCTGGTCAGCGGCTCGCGGAGTTCGGGGGCGTCCACGCGCTCCACCCGGACGTCCGTGCAGTTCACCCACGTCGCCGCCTCGATCAGGGCCTGCGCGACCGCGGGGACGGCCTTCGGGCCGTCCAGGGTGACCTGCTTGGCCACCAGGGTGTGGCCCTCGCGCGCCGGGTCGACCCTGCCGACCAGCCGGCCGCCGGCCAGCACCGGCATTGCGAAATAGCCGTACACCCGCTTCTGCCGGGGGACGTAGGCCTCCAGGCGGTGGGTGAAGCCGAAGATCCGCTCCGTGCGCGCCCGCTCCCAGATCAGCGAGTCGAACGGGGACAGCAGCGTGGTCCGGTGCCGGCCCCGCGGCGGCGTCGCCAGGGCGGCCGGGTCCGCCCAGGCGGGCCTGCCCCAGCCCTCGACCTCGACCGGCACCAGCCCCGAGTCGGCGATCACCGCGTCCACCTGCTCGCCCTTGAGACGGTGGTAGTCGGCGATGTCCGCGCGCGTGCCGACGCCGAGCGACTCACCGGCGAGGCGGACCAGACGGCGCACGCACTCGGTGTCGTCCAGCTCGTCGTGCAGCAGCGCCTCCGGGATCGCGCGCTCGGCGAGGTCGTACACCCGCTTCCAGCCACGGCGCTGGACGCAGACCACCTCGCCGTACATCAGGGCGCGCTCCACGGCGACCTTGGTGCCGGACCAGTCCCACCAGTCGTTGGTCTTCTTCGCGCCGCCCAGCTCCGTGGCCGTCAGCGGCCCTTCCGCGCGCAGCTGCTTGATGACCTGGTCGTAGGCGCCGTCGGGCAGCTGGTGGTTCCAGTGCGGGCGGTTGCGGTAGCCGCGGCGGCGGAAGGCGAAGTGCGGCCACTCCTCGACCGGGAGGATGCACGCGGCGTGGGACCAGTACTCGAAGGCGTGCGTGTCGCTCCAGTAGGCCGACTCCACGGTCTTGCGGCCGACCGCGCCCAGGCGTGCGTACGGGACCAGTTCGTGGGAGCGGGCGAGCACCGAGATCGTGTCGAGCTGGACCGCGCCGAGGTGGCGGAGCACCCCGCGGACACCGCCCCGCCGGTCGGGCGCGCCGAGGAAGCCCTGGGCCCGCAGGGCGATACGGCGGGCGTCGTCCGTGGTGAGCGAGGTGGTGGGGCGCGGAAGGGTCGTCATGGGTCGGACGATAGGGGGTGCCACTGACAGTCCGCGGTGAGCTGCGCTTTCGTCCGGCGGAGGTCAGGAGGGCGCGGGCAGGTACGGGGCCGTGGACGGCAGGCCCAGGTCCGAGGGGAGCAGGGAGCCGACCCAGCAGTCCCGTCGTACCCCCTTGTTGTTGATCGCGGAGCGCAGGGTGCCCTCGACGGTGAAGCCCGCGCGCTCGGCCACCGCGCGCGAGCCGGCGTTGCCGACCTCGGCGCGCCACTCGACACGGTCGACGCCCAGCTCCGTGAAGATCCACCGGCAGGCGGCGAGCGTGGCCTCCGTGACATAGCCGCGGCCACGGTGTTCCTTGGTCGCCCAGAAGCCGACCTCGGCCACGCCGAGCGCCCGCATCGTCAGGCCGAGCATGCCGGCCAGCTCTCCGCCGGTGAGGAAGACCCCGAAGGTGAACATCGAGCCCTGCGACCAGCCGTCGGGGACCATCTCCTCCGTGAAGCCGCGGGCGTGCTCGGGCAGATAGGGCGAGGGGATCGTGGTCCAGCGCTGGATGTCGGGATCCTGGGCGGCCGCGTACACCGCCTCGGTGTCGGCCGGGCCCACGGCGCGCAAGAAGAGACGGTCGGTGGTCAGCGTGACGGGTTCCATCGGCCGATTCTTGTCCGACGCCCCGCGCCCCGCCATAGGTTTTCGCCGTGAGTGAGCGCGCCATCACAATTCGCGCAATTCCTTGGGCCGATGCGGCACTATCCGCAGGGGCCACCCGTTGTCCAGGGTGAAGGAGCCCGTCGAACCGCCAGGCCTCCCGGCACAGCGGGGTCCTCGCATACGATGGCCGTTGCTCAGTACGTCAAATCGAAAACCGACCGTCCCAGGCCCGACCGGCAAGGAGACCAGCCCCCGTGTCCGTCCTCTCGAAGATCATGCGTGCAGGCGAAGGCAAGATCCTGCGCAAGCTGCACCGCATCGCGGACCAGGTCAACTCCATCGAAGAGGACTTCGTCGACCTCTCCGACGCCGAGCTGCGCGCCCTCACCGAGGAGTACAAGCAGCGCTACGCCGACGGTGAGAGCCTGGACGACCTGCTCCCCGAGGCGTTCGCCACCGTCCGTGAGGCCGCCAAGCGCGTCCTCGGCCAGCGGCACTACGACGTGCAGCTGATGGGTGGCGCCGCCCTGCACCTCGGCTATGTGGCGGAGATGAAGACCGGTGAGGGCAAGACCCTCGTCGGCACGCTGCCCGCGTACCTGAACGCCCTCTCCGGCGACGGCGTCCACCTCATCACGGTCAACGACTACCTGGCCGAGCGCGACTCCGAGATGATGGGCCGCGTCCACAAGTTCCTGGGCCTGAGCGTCGGCTGCATCCTGGCCAACATGACGCCGGCCCAGCGCCGCGAGCAGTACCAGTGCGACATCACGTACGGCACGAACAACGAGTTCGGCTTCGACTACCTGCGCGACAACATGGCGTGGTCCAAGGACGAGCTCGTCCAGCGCGGCCACAACTTCGCCATCGTCGACGAGGTCGACTCCATCCTGGTCGACGAGGCCCGTACGCCGCTGATCATCTCCGGCCCGGCCGACCAGGCCACCAAGTGGTACGGCGACTTCGCCAAGCTGGTCACGCGCCTGAAGAAGGGCGAGGCGGGCAACCCGCTCAAGGGCATCGAGGAGACCGGCGACTACGACGTCGACGAGAAGAAGCGCACGGTCGCCATCCACGAGAACGGCGTCTCCAAGGTCGAGGACTGGCTGGGCATCGACAATCTCTACGAGTCGGTGAACACCCCGCTCGTGGGTTACCTGAACAACGCCATCAAGGCCAAGGAACTCTTCAAGAAGGACAAGGACTACGTCGTCATCGACGGCGAGGTCATGATCGTCGACGAGCACACCGGCCGTATCCTCGCCGGCCGCCGCTACAACGAGGGCATGCATCAGGCGATCGAGGCGAAGGAAGGGGTGGACATCAAGGACGAGAACCAGACGCTCGCCACGATCACCCTGCAGAACTTCTTCCGCCTCTACAAGAAGCTGTCCGGCATGACCGGTACGGCGATGACCGAGGCCGCCGAGTTCCACCAGATCTACAAGCTCGGCGTGGTCCCGATCCCGACGAACAAGCCGATGATCCGCAAGGACCAGTCGGACCTGATCTACCGCACCGAGGTGGCCAAGTTCGAGGCGGTCGTCGACGACATCGCCGAGAAGCACGAGAAGGGCCAGCCGATCCTCGTCGGCACGACGTCCGTCGAGAAGTCGGAGTACCTGTCCCAGCAGCTCAGCAAGCGCGGCATCCAGCACGAGGTGCTGAACGCCAAGCACCACGAGCGCGAGGCCTCGATCGTCGCCCAGGCCGGCCGCAAGGGCGCCGTGACCGTGGCCACCAACATGGCCGGCCGTGGTACGGACATCAAGCTCGGCGGCAACCCCGAGGACCTCGCCGAGGCGGAGCTGCGCCAGCGCGGCCTCGACCCCGAGGAGCACATCGAGGAGTGGGCGCACGCCCTGCCCGCCGCTCTGGAGCGTGCGGAGCTCGCGGTCAAGGCCGAGAAGGACGAGGTCGAGGAGCTCGGCGGTCTCTACGTGCTCGGCACCGAGCGGCACGAGTCGCGCCGTATCGACAACCAGCTGCGCGGTCGTTCCGGCCGTCAGGGCGACCCGGGCGAGTCCCGCTTCTACCTGTCGCTGGGTGACGACCTCATGCGTCTGTTCAAGGCGCAGATGGTCGAGCGCGTGATGTCCATGGCCAACGTGCCGGACGACGTGCCGATCGAGAACAAGATGGTCACGCGCGCGATCGCGTCCGCGCAGTCGCAGGTCGAGCAGCAGAACTTCGAGACCCGTAAGAACGTCCTGAAGTACGACGAGGTGCTCAACCGGCAGCGCGAGGTCATCTACGGCGAGCGCCGCCGCGTCCTGGAGGGCGAGGACCTGCACGAGCAGGTGCAGCACTTCATGGACGACACGATCGACGCGTACGTCGCCGCCGAGACCGCCGAGGGCTTCCCCGAGGACTGGGACCTGGACCGGCTGTGGGGCGCCTTCCGGCAGCTGTACCCGGTGAAGGTCTCCATCGAGGAGCTGGAGGAGGCGGCCGGTGACCGCGCCGGTCTGACCGCCGAGTTCATCTCCGAGTCCATCAAGGACGACATCCACGAGCAGTACCAGTCCCGTGAGACGCAGCTCGGCTCCGAGATCATGCGGGAGCTGGAGCGGCGGGTCGTGCTGTCGGTCCTGGACCGCAAGTGGCGCGAGCACCTCTACGAGATGGACTACCTCCAGGAGGGCATCGGCCTGCGCGCGATGGCGCAGAAGGACCCGCTGGTCGAGTACCAGCGCGAGGGCTTCGACATGTTCACCGCGATGATGGACGGCATCAAGGAGGAGTCCGTCGGCTACCTGTTCAACCTGGAGGTCCAGGTCGAGCAGCAGGTCGAGGAGGTTCCGGTCGAGGAGGTCCAGCCGGTGGCCGAGGGTGCCGTCCAGGACACGGTGCCGGCGCAGGCGGGTGCGCGTCCGGAGATCCGGGCCAAGGGGCTGGATGTTCCGCAGCGGCGGGATCTGCACTTCTCCGCGCCCACCGTGGACGGTGAGGGCGGCATCCTTGAGCGGGACCTCGAGGACGACGAGCCGGTGCGGTCCGAGGCGGACGGGCTGACGCGGGCGGAGCGGCGCCGGCAGGCCAAGCAGGGTGGGCGGCGCCGCAAGAAGTAACGCGACCTGCGGTGCCTTAGCCGTGGCCCTGGGGCCGGGCTTCCTTCGGGGAGCCCGGCCCCTTGGCTTGGGCCACTACGAGGGCCTGTGGGGTGTCAGTCCTCGGGGGTGCGTGGGGGGAGGGGGATGCCCAGGTCTACTGCTGTGCAGCGCCAGCGGAGATCTGGGCCTTTTTCGAGGCGGAAGGCCATGGCGCGGAGTCGGGAGCCGGCGGCGATGCGGGCGAAGACTTCCAGGGCGCCGGCGCTGGGGACGTAGTAACCGATGTCGTGGACGACGGGTCGGGTGCCGCGCGTGCGCAGCGGGCTGTGTTCGGCGAGGTGGGCGAGGTCGTCGTAGGCGCGGCCCGCGGTGTGGCGGAGCATCCAGTGGACGGGGCGCCGGCCGCTCAGGACGGCCAGCAGACGGTCGGCGAAGAGGTCGGTGGGCCGATAGGCCGGGACGGCTGTCGTAGTCGCCGTGGGAGGCGTGTGCGCGGTTCGGGTGGAGGGGGTCGTGCTCTGCTGCTTCGCGGTGGTGTCGCCGTTGCCCCTGATCGGAGTCCGGGGCGGTGCGCTGCCGGGGCGGCGGGAGTCGCGGCGGGTCGGTGGGCGGTGGCGCGGGCGTGGTTGCGGCTGGGGCTTGCGGCTCATGACCTTGTTCATACGGGTCCCCGTTCGGCCGGCCCGGGCGATACCGGGCGGTAACTCGCTGGTGGGGATCTTGTACGGGGGCCGGGACCAGCAGGGCAAGGAAGACGCGGCCGCGGGTCAGGGGCCTGGCGCGTTCACTTATCCGGGTGGTGCGGGAAGGCGGAATCCCCGTGGCTGCGCAGCTGGACCGGGTGAGGTGCGGGGCGTGGGGTGGACGTCGTCAGGGGTGCGGGCGGGGACTCGAAAGGGGACGGCCGCACGTATCCTGAAGGCCCGTCGGTGACCAGGAAAGAGCGGCCAGCCATGCGCGTCTACGTCCCCCTGACCCTCCCCGGTCTCGCCGAGGCGCACAAGACGGGTGAGCTGGGGAGCGGCCCCTTCGTCGCGTACGCCGTCACGCCCGCGCTGCGCGAGTGGTACGTCTCCGACGACCTCGAGGAACTGGAGTACGCCGCGCTCAGCCGGGCCGCGCTGGCCTCGCTGCGGCTGCTGGCGGTCGACGCGGGCGCGGTACGGCGCCGGGTCGTGGTCGCCGTGGACGTGCCGGACAGCGCGGCGCGCGTGGACCCGGACCGGGGGCTCGATCCGGCCACGCTGGGCGAGGTGACAGTGTCCGTCACGGTCCCGCTCGCGAAGGCGGCCGCGGTGCATGTCGACGCCGATGACGCGCAGGAGGACGTGGCCGCGGCGGCGCGGGCGCTGGAGGCGGCCGACGCCGGGGACGACGACGCGCAGTTCGTCGTGGACGGGGCCGACGACCATGAGCTGCTGTGGTTCGCCACGCAGGAGATCCCGAACCTGGTGGACCTGGGCTGACCTGCGGCGATCCGTCGCCTGCCGGGATTGTCAGAGGTGGCGGGTACGGTTCTGGGCATGGGGAAGCACGGAAGCGCGCACATTGTCTGGGACTGGAACGGGACGCTGTTCCACGACAATGACGCGATCATCGGGGCGACGAACGCCGCCTTCGCCGAGCTGGGGCTGGCGCCGATCACGCTGGAGCAGTACCGGGCGCTGTACTGCGTGCCGGTGCCGAAGTTCTACGAGCGGCTGCTGGGCCGGCTGCCGACCGATGCCGAGTGGGAGCTGATGGACAGGGTCTTCCATCAGCACTATGCCCAGCACCGGGTGCGTTGCGGGCTGACCGAGGGGGCGGCCGAGCTGCTCGCGCAGTGGGGGTCGGCGGGGCACAGCCAGTCGTTGCTGAGCATGTACGGGCACGAGGAGCTGGTGCCGCTCGTGCGGGGCTTCGGTATCGAGGCGCACTTCATACGCGTCGACGGGCGGACGGGGCCGTCCGGGGGAAGCAAGGCGCAGCACATGGTGCGGCATCTGGAGGCGCTCGCCCTGGTGGCCGGTGGGGTGCAGGCTGCGCGGACCGTGGTGATCGGGGACGCGGCGGACGACGCGGTGGCCGCTCGGCACGTGGGGGCCCGGGCCGTGCTCTACACCGGGGGGTCGCACGGCCGGGCCAGCCTGGAGGAGGTCGGGGTGCCGGTGGTGGACACGTTGGCCGAGGCGGTGGCGGAGGCACAGCGGTTGGTGGCGTGAGCGAAGCGCCCGGCCGCGGCGGCCGCGGCCGGGCGGAGATGGGCTTCGCCCGCCGCGCACAGGGCGCCCGCCGCGCACCGCCAGCCGCCCGGCGTCGGCCGCCGCTCGCCGCCTGGCGCCGCTGGCCGTCAGGTCGCTCGCCGTCGGCCGTCCGCCGCACCGTGGGGCGTCAGGTCACTGGCGCCTTGGCCCGGAGGACCTTCAGGAACTCCCGCATCCATGCCGGATGGTCCGGCCAGGCACGGGCCGAGACCAGGGTGCCGTCGACCACCGCCTCCGCGTCCTCGAAGTGGGCCCCGGCGGACTGCATGTCCAGCTCCAGCGCCGGGTACGCCGTGACCCTGCGGCCGCGCAGGCTGTCGATCGCGGCGGTGACCAGGGGGCCGTGGCAGATCTGGGCGACAGGCTTGTCCGCGTCGAAGAAGGCCTTGAGGATCTTGCGTAGTTCGGGATCGTTGCGCAGATACTCGGGGGCACGGCCGCCCGGGACGACGATGGCCGCGTAGTCGCCGGGGTCGACCTCGGAGAAGGCCAGGTCGGCGGGCCAGGTGTAGCCGGGCTTCTCGGTGTAGGTGTCGAAGCCTGGCTCGAAGTCGTGGACGACGAAGCGGAGCGTCTTGCGGGTGGGGGCCGCGATGTCGACGTCGTAGCCTTCCTCGCGCAGGCGCTGGTAGGGGTAGAGGACTTCCAGGGACTCCGCTGCGTCGCCGGTGATGATGAGGATCTTCGCGGGCATGTCGGCTCCTCCTGCACGGGCCGTACTGGGCACGGCCCCTCCGCGGGGGACGGGCGCTGTCCACGGCAACGTGCCTCGGCGCGGCGCGCTTGCCAAGAGGGCCCGTCGCTTTCAGGGTGCGTCCCCGGCCGTCCGGACGCGACCGATGCGCACGGGATCCGCGGCCTCGCAGCCCTGCACCCTGCCAGCCGGCCCCTCCCCCCGCATGCAGGCCCTGCACCGCGCATGCACCCGGCACGCAGGCCCCTGCACCCCCGTGCATCCCGCATGCACGCATGCACCCGGCACCGCCGCCACCCGCCAGATGGCTGAATACGTCACCCGGCCCCGCTCCGCCCCTGTGCAGAACGTCAAACTTCACCCCTCGGTTTTGTACACATACGGCTCATGACGGGCCCGGGGTAATGAGCGATAGCCTGGTGGCGTGATCAGCGCGATATCTCGCGGGGGCGCTTCCGCTCCTGCCCTGCGCCCGGGTTGCACGGAACACCTCCGTGACCGGGCGGCGGTCGCTGGTCCTCGCGGGCGGGACGGGGGCGCCGAAGCCCCCAGGACGCCGACGGCGGTCCGGGAGACGGCAGTGCCGAGAGCAGCGTCACACCCGGCGGATGTGTCGACAATGGCCGAATTCCCCCCGCTCATCTCACCTCGCGGCATAGCGTCGGATCGGACCGGACATCCCGGGCCGTGGCGTCGAGCCGGAGGGGAAAGCACCGTTTTTCCTTCTACGTCACGCAACGGCGCGCGACAGGAGCCAGAGGACAATGCAGACCAAGCTGGACGAAGCCAAGGCCGAGCTGCTCGAACGGGCCGCTCGGGTAGCTGAGAACAGCCCGGTCGGGGGGCACCTACCGACTGGGACGACGAGCGAGGGCACAACCGGCACCCCGGACAGCGAATCCGTGCTCGCGTTCCTCCAGCGCTACTACCTGCACACCGCACCGGAAGACCTGGCCGACCGCGACCCGGTCGACGCCTTCGGTGCCGCGGTCTCGCACTACCGTCTCGCCGAGAACCGCCCCCAGGGCACCGCGAACGTCCGGGTGCACACCCCGACCGTGGAGGAGAACGGCTGGACCTGCAGCCACACGGTCGTGGAGGTCGTCACCGACGACATGCCCTTCCTCGTCGACTCGGTCACCAATGAGCTGACCCGGCAGGGGCGCGGCATCCACGTCGTCATCCACCCGCAGTTCGTGGTCCGCCGTGACCTCACCGGCAAGCTCATCGAGGTGCTGCCGACCGCGCCCACCGGCGACCTCCCGCACGACGCGCACATCGAGTCCTGGATCCACGTCGAGATCGACCGGGAGACGGACCGCGCCGACCTGAAGCAGATCACCGTCGATCTGCTGCGCGTGCTGTCCGACGTCCGTGAGGCCGTCGAGGACTGGGAGAAGATGCGGGACGCGGCGACCCGGATCGCCGACGAGCTGGAGAGCGAGCCCCATCCGGTCGACCTGCCCAAGCCCGAGGTCGAGGAGGCCCGCGAGCTGCTGCGCTGGCTGGCCGCCGACCACTTCACCTTCCTCGGCTACCGCGAGTACCAGCTGCGCGACGACGACACGCTCGCCGCCGTGCCCGGCACCGGTCTCGGCATACTGCGCTCGGACCCGAAGCACGCCGAGGACGACCAGCACCCGGTCAGCCCCTCCTTCGAGCGGCTGCCGGCCGACGCCCGCGCCAAGGCCCGCGAGCACAAGCAGCTGGTGCTGACCAAGGCGAACAGCCGCGCCACCGTGCACCGCCCGTCGTACCTGGACTACGTCGGCGTGAAGAAGTTCGCCGCGGACGGCAGCGTCATCGGCGAGCGCCGCTTCCTCGGCCTGTTCTCGTCCGCCGCCTACACCGAGTCCGTCCGCCGCGTCCCGGTCATCCGGCGCAAGGTCGACGAGGTCCTGCACCGCGCCGGCTTCTCGCCCGACAGCCACGACGGCCGCGACCTGCTCCAGATCCTGGAGACCTACCCGCGCGACGAGCTGTTCCAGACCCCGCCCGCCGAGCTGCAGGCCATCGCGACGAGCGTCCTCTACCTGCAGGAACGCCGCCGGCTGCGGCTCTACCTGCGCCAGGACGAGTACGGCCGCTACTACTCGGCCCTCGTCTACCTGCCGCGCGACCGCTACACCACCGGCGTCCGGCTGCGGATCATCGACATCCTGAAGGAGGAGCTCGGCGGCATCAGCGTCGACTTCACCGCCTGGAACACCGAGTCGATCCTGTCCCGGCTGCACTTCGTGATCCGCGTCCAGCCCGGCACCGAGTTGCCCCAGCTGTCCGACGCCGACAAGGAGCGCATCGAGGCCCGCCTGGTCGAGGCCGCCCGCTCCTGGGCCGACGGGTTCGCCGAGGCGCTGACCGCCGAGTGCGGCGAGGAGCACGCCGCCGAGCTGCTGCGCCGCTACAACAACGGCAACTCCTTCCCGGAGGGCTACAAGGCCGACCACACCCCGCGCGCGGCGGTCGCCGACCTGGTCCACCTGGAGCGGCTCAGCGACGAGGAGGGCAACGACTTCTCGCTCAGCCTGTACGAGCCGGTGGGCGCCTCCCCGGACGAGCGCCGCTTCAAGATCTACCGCAAGGGCGGCTCGGTCTCCCTGTCCGCGGTGCTGCCGGTGCTCAACCGCCTCGGCGTCGAGGTCGTGGACGAGCGGCCGTACGAGCTGCGCTGCGCGGACCGCACCACCGCCTGGATCTACGACTTCGGCCTGCGCTTGCCCAAGTCGTCGGTCGGCGGCACCGGCGACTACCTCGGCGAGGGCGGCCGTGAGCGGTTCCAGGACGCGTTCGCCGCGACCTGGACCGGCAAGGCGGAGAACGACGGCTTCAACGCCCTCGTGCTGAGCGCCGGGCTGACCTGGCGGCAGGCGACGGTGCTGCGCGCGTACGCCAAGTACCTGCGGCAGGCCGGCTCCACCTTCAGCCAGGACTACATGGAGGACACCCTCCGCAACAACGTCCACACCACCCGGCTGCTCGTCTCGCTGTTCGAGGCGCGGATGTCCCCGGACCGGCAGAAGGCCGGCCTGGAGATCACCGACGCGCTGCTGGAGGAGCTGGACGCGGCCCTGGACCAGGTGGCGAGCCTCGACGAGGACCGCATCCTGCGCTCCTTCCTGACCGTCATCAAGGCCACCCTGCGCACGAACTTCTTCCAGGAGGCGCGCGGCGGGCAGCCGCACGAGTACGTGTCCATGAAGTTCGACCCGCAGGCCATCCCGGACCTGCCCGCGCCGCGCCCGGCGTACGAGATCTGGGTGTACTCGCCGCGGGTGGAGGGCGTGCACCTGCGCTTCGGCAAGGTCGCGCGCGGCGGTCTGCGCTGGTCCGACCGGCGCGAGGACTTCCGGACCGAGATCCTGGGCCTGGTCAAGGCGCAGATGGTGAAGAACACCGTCATCGTGCCGGTCGGCGCCAAGGGCGGCTTCGTCGCCAAGCAGCTGCCCGACCCGAGCGTGGACCGGGACGCGTGGCTGGCCGAGGGCATCGCCAGCTACAAGACGTTCATCTCGGCGCTGCTCGACATCACCGACAACATGGTGGCCGGCGAGGTCGTGCCGCCGCAGGACGTGGTGCGCCACGACGAGGACGACACCTACCTGGTGGTCGCGGCCGACAAGGGCACGGCGACGTTCTCCGACATCGCCAACGGGGTCGCCGAGAAGTACAACTTCTGGCTCGGCGACGCCTTCGCCTCCGGCGGCAGCGCGGGCTACGACCACAAGGGCATGGGCATCACCGCCCGCGGCGCCTGGGAGTCCGTGAAGCGGCACTTCCGTGAGCTGGGCGTGGACACGCAGACCGAGGACTTCACGGTCGTCGGCATCGGCGACATGTCCGGTGACGTGTTCGGCAACGGCATGCTGCTCTCCGAACACATCCGCCTGGTCGCCGCCTTCGACCACCGGCACATCTTCATCGACCCCACCCCGGACGCGGCCACCTCCTACGCCGAGCGCCGCCGTCTGTTCGAGCTGCCCCGTTCCAGCTGGGCCGACTACAACACCGAGCTGCTGTCGGCGGGCGGCGGGATCTTCCCGCGCAGCGCCAAGGCGATCCCGCTCAACAGCCACATTCGTGAGGCGCTGGGCATCGAGGACAAGATCGCCAAGATGACCCCGGCCGACCTGATGAAGGCGATCCTGGGCGCCCCGGTGGACCTGCTGTGGAACGGCGGCATCGGCACCTACGTGAAGTCGTCGGCGGAGTCCAACGCCGACGTCGGCGACAAGGCCAACGACGCCATCCGTGTCGACGGCGGGGACCTGCGGGTCAAGGTCGTCGGCGAGGGCGGCAATCTGGGCCTGACCCAGCTCGGCCGCATCGAGTTCGCCAGCCACGGCGGCAAGATCAACACCGACGCGATCGACAACAGCGCCGGCGTGGACACCTCCGACCACGAGGTGAACATCAAGATCCTGCTGAACGGCCTGGTCGCCGACGGCGACATGACCGTCAAGCAGCGCAACAAGCTGCTCGCCGAGATGACCGACGAGGTCGGCGCGCTGGTGCTGCGCAACAACTACGCGCAGAACGTGGCGATCGCCAACGCCCTCGCCCAGTCCAAGGACATGCTGCACGCGCAGCAGCGGTACATCCGCCACCTGGTCCACGAGGGCCACCTGGACCGGGCGCTGGAGTTTCTGCCGACCGACCGCCAGATCCGCGAGCGCCTCGGCGCCGGGCACGGCCTGACCGGCCCGGAGACGGCCGTCCTGCTGGCGTACACGAAGATCACGGTCGCCGAGGAGCTGCTGGCGACCTCGCTGCCCGACGACCCGTACCTGCGCGGCCTGCTGCACGCGTACTTCCCGACGGCGCTGCGCGAGCGGTTCACGGAGGCCGTGGACGGCCACCCGCTGCGCCGCGAGATCACCACGACCGTGCTGGTCAACGACACGGTCAACACGGGTGGTACGACGTACCTGCACCGCCTGCGCGAGGAGACCGGCGCCTCGCTGGAGGAGATCGTCCGCGCCCAGACCGTGGCCCGCGCGATCTTCCGCTCGGCACCGGTGTGGGACGCGGTCGAGGAGCTGGACAACAAGGTCGACGCGGCCGTCCAGACCCGCATCCGGCTGCACTCGCGCCGTCTGGTCGAGCGCGGCACGCGCTGGCTTCTCAACAACCGGCCGCAGCCGCTGGAGCTCGCCGAGACGGTCGACTTCTTCGCCGAGCGGGTCGAGCAGGTCTGGCAACAGCTGCCGAAGCTGCTGCGCGGCGCAGACCTGGAGTGGTACCAGCACGTGTACGACGAGCTGTCCGCGGCGGGCGTCCCGGACGAACTGGCCGCCCGCGTGGCCGGGTTCTCCTCGGCCTTCCCGGCGCTGGACATCGTCTCGGTGGCCGACCGCATGGGCAAGGAGCCGCTGGACGTCGCCGAGGTCTACTACGACCTCGCCGACCGCCTCGGCATCGCCCAGCTCATGGACCGCATCATCGAGCTGCCCCGCGCCGACCGTTGGCAGTCCATGGCGCGCGCCTCGATCCGCGAGGACCTCTTCGCGGCCCACGCGGCGCTCACGGCGGACATCCTCGCCGTCGGCAACGGCACGTCGACGCCCGAGCAGCGCTTCAAGTCCTGGGAGCAGAAGAACAACGCGATCCTGACCCGGGCGCGCACCACCCTGGAGGAGATCCGCAGTTCGGAGACCTTCGACCTCGCCAACCTGTCGGTGGCGATGCGGACGATGCGGACGCTGCTGCGCACGCACTCGTAGGCGTACGAGGTAGCCGTACGGCGGTGATGGCCGTACGACGCTGAAGGCGCCCCGGGCCGGTCAGGCCCGGGGCGCCTTTCTTCTTGTCTTCTTGCCGACCCTTAGGCAAAAACGCGCGGTGAATTTACCGTTTCCTGCTGATCGGTGCTTTTCCGATAGGGTCTGCGCTGTGACAGCGAACCTCACCGAGACCCGCCCGGCAGTACCGGCGCCCGCATCGGCTCCGGTCTCCGCTCCGGCCCGGTCCGTCACGCGCGTCGCGCTGGAGATCGTGAAATTCGGGATCGTCGGCGGCAGCGGTGTCCTCGTCAATTTCCTGGTGTTCAACCTGCTGCTGCACGGCCTGCTTTGGCAGGCGATGTCCGCGACGGTCCTGGCCAGCTGTATCGCGATGGCGACCAATTACCTGGGCTTCCGCTTTTTCGCCTATCGCGACCGGTCCTCGCGCACCCGCCGCCAGATCGTGCTGTTCTTCGTCTTCAGCGGACTCGGCGTGGTGATGGAAAGCGGCCTGTTCTGGATCGGTTATCGCGGGCTCGGACTGCACAGCGCGTTCGAATCGAATGCCGTGAAGGCTGGGTCGATCGTGCTGGCCTCCGCGTTCCGTTTCCTGGTCTACCGCACCTGGGTGTTCCAGCAGGATGCGCGCCGAGCCGCGTAGTGCGACGAGCGCCGGCCGGGCGCTGCCCCAGGCCGCCGCCGCGCTCGTCCTGGTCCTTGTCCTCCTGGTGATCGTCCGCCTGCCCTGGGCCGGCGACCTCGGCATGCACGCGGCGACCGTGCAGCGGCTGCGGCACAGTCTGCTGCACCCCGGGAACCCGCTGGTCGACGCGGACACGCCGAGCCCCTACTACTCGCCGTGGATGCTGGTGCTCGGCTGCGTCGCCAAGCTCACCGGACTGTCGGTCTTCGTCGTGCTGCGCCTCGGCGCGCTCGTCGGGCTCGGGCTGCTGGTCACCGGCGTCTGGAGCTACGTCCGCACGTTCACCGCCCACCGCGCGGCGCCCGCGCTGGCACTCCTGTGCCTGCTCTTCCTGTGGGGCCCGGTCCTGTTCAACTGGAGCGGCTTCATCGGCCTCAACTCCCTCGCGCTGACGGTGGCGTACCCCAGCGTGTTCGCGATCGGGCTGTCCTTCCACTTCTGGGCATGGCTCACGCGGGCGCTGCGCGCCGAGACCGGCTGGGGCGAGTGGCTGGGGCTGGGTCTGCTGTGGGCGCTGATCCTGCTGTGCCATCAGTTCACCGGCGTGGTGGCGTCCCTCGGCGCACTGGCGACGGTGATCGCGGCACGGCCGGGGAGACGGACGCTGCTGCGCCTCGGCGCCGCTCTCGCGGTGGGCGTGCTGCTGCTGGGGCTCTGGCCGTATTACGACTTCTTCTCCCTCTTCTCCGCGGGCACGGACCTGGAGGCGATCCACCGCTCCCTGTACCGCCACGTGCCCGGGCGGTTCGGCCTGATCCTCCTCGGCGTCGGGGCCCTTGTCCTGCGCTGGCGGCGGGACCACCGGGACCCCCTGGTCCTCTTCTTCCTCCTCGGCGTGCTGGTGTTCGCCGCGGGCGGCCTGACCGGGCACTACTCGTGGGGCCGCGCCCTGCCGGCGGTCCTGATCCCGGCTCAGCTCGCGGCCGCGCTGGAGGTGGTGTCGGCCGGCAAGCGGGCGGTCCGGGTCGGCTCGGCGTGCGTGCTCGGCGCCGCGCTGGCCGTGGGGGCGTGGGCGCAGGCGGGAACGCTCGGATACGTCGTCGGACGGGACGCGCTCCCCGGTGCGGTCGCGGCGAAGTACCGGACGCCGTGGGTGGGGTACCACTGGATCACGCCCTGGGTGAAGTACGGGGACGTGGTCATGGCCCCGAAGTTCCCGGCCCGGCAGATCCCCGCGTACGGGGCGTACACCGTGGCTCCCGGGTATCCCGACGTGTTCCTGCCGGATGCGGCGCGGCGGGACGCGGCGGTGCGGGAGTACTTCGCGGCGGATACGTCGTCCTCCGGGCGGCGGGCGATAGTGCGGGAGTACGGGGTGCGGTGGGTCGTGGGTGGGTCGGCTGAGCCGTGGCTCCGCAAGGTGGCCGGTGGCCCGGGCGGGCAGGTGCTGTACGAGGTACAAGGCTGACCGGCGCTGCAGCCGGCCATGGGCGGGGACGCTTACCGGCGCTTGCCGGGTGCTGGGTATCGGCCCAGCTACTTCAGCACGCTTGCCACCAGCCGCGCGGCCTCTCGGACTTTCGGGCGGGCGACTTTTTGGACCATCGGTCGGATCACGCGGGCCGTCACGCCTGCCGGGCGCCAGCGGATCTGGAGGCGGCCGGGGTTGCGGCCCTCCGGTTCGATGGTGACGTCATGGGGGGCGGTGCCGGAGCGGTAGTCGACCCGGGCAGTGGTGGCGGGGAAGTCCAGGGGGGCGAGCAGGAGGCCCGAGTGGGCCAGGCCCTGCTGTTCCAGGCGGAGCAACGGGTGGCGGATGCCCTCGAAGCCGTGGAGGGGGAGCTGAGCCCTGGTCAGGTCCAGGTGGACGCGGCCCTCGAAGACGCCGGGACGGACCGGGTCCAGCCGGAAGGGGACGGTCAGGCGGCGCCGGCCGGGGGCCAGCACCAGTGCCGCGCGCTGCGGGCCCACGGGGAGTCGTAGACCGGGGTCGTACGTGCGGATCGCGAGGGTCACCGCGGCGCCGCTCCCGCCGAAGGTCAACCCCGTGATCTCGTGCCGGAAGTGCGCGCTCGGAAACGGTCGGGTGTCCAACTCCAGGTCCGTGACGTCCAGTTCGCGGCGGGCCCGGGCCGAGGAGGGGACGGTGTCGCCCCAGTACGTGGCGCCCGTGCCGTCGGCGGTGACCCGCCTCGGCGCCACCCCGTGGCCGAGGCCCCGCGCCGCCGGCCGTACGTCGTCGAGGCGGCCGTCGCGCAGGAGTTGGAGGACCACCCGCTCCGGGCGCGGAAGGCGGGCGTACGCGCCGTCCGCCAGCGTGTCCAGGTACGGCTTCATGATCTCCGCGAAGGACTCCAGCCACTCGTCGTCCCGGTAGGGCAGGTCGCCCGCGTACATCCGGAAGTCGTGCTTGAGGAACTTGAAGTCCTTGTCCTCGCGCAGGGATCCGTGCCCCCTGCTGACGAGGAACTCGTCGATCAGGCGCTGCACATGCACCCGGTCACGGACGTTGGAGATCTTGTGCCGCTGGTTCGAGATCGACGCCGACGCCGCTTCCGCGAACGGCTCGATGTACCAGACGTACACCGGGTCCGGAATGATCGTGAACGCCCTTGCCAGGCAGTACGCCTGAGCCGAGAACAGCTGGTCCTCGTAGTGGATGCCCTCGGGGAAGCGCAGCCGGTGGCGGTCCAGGAACGCCCGTGCGTACATCTTGCTCGTCGACAGGTGCTCGAACAGCAGCCGGGGGTCGGACTCGATGCCCTCCACGGTCCGGCGCTCGGCGACCAGGTGCGGCATCCAGGTCGAGCGGCGTCCGTTGTCCACCCGGACCCGCCGTACCGCGCCCATGGTGAAGTCCACCTCGCGCTCGCGGTGGGCGGCCAGCAGCAACTCCACCGCTTTCGGCGGAAGTTCGTCGTCACTGTCCAGGAACATCAGGTACGGCGCCCGGGCGATCTCGACGGCCCGGTTGCGCGGCGCGCTGCAGCCGCCGCTGTTCTCGGGCAGGCGCAGGTAGCGGATGCGGTGGTCCTGGGCGGCCAACTCCCGCGCCACCGTGGGCGTCTCGTCGGTGGAGTGGTCGTCGCTGATGATGATCTCGATGTTTGCGTGGGTCTGCGCGCGCAGGGAGGCGACCGCGCGGGGCAGCCGGGCCGCGTCGTTGTAGACGATGACCGTGACCGTCACGTCGGGGGTCGTCATGCGGTGGCCTCCTCGGGGGTCGGGGCGGGGGTGCGGTCCTCGATCGGGAGCACCGGGGGCAGCGCGTCCTCGGGTTCGCCGAGGAACACCCGTCGTACGACCCTTTCGGCGGCGCGTCCGTCGTCGTACTCGCAGAACCGGCGCCGGAACGCGGCCCGCGCCTTGGCCGCGCCCTCGTCGCGCCAGGTGCCCGAGAGGAAGATCTCCGCCAGTTCCTCCTGGGTGCGGGCGACCCGGCCCGGCGCCTCGGCCATCAGGTCGAAGTAGACGCCCCGGGTGGTGCGGTACGTCTCCCAGTCGTCGGCGTAGATCACGATCGGGCGGTCGAGGTTGGCGTAGTCGAACATGATCGACGAGTAGTCCGTGACCAGCGCGTCGGCGGCCAGGCACAGCTCCTCGACGGGGTCGTAGGAGGAGACGTCGATGATCCGGCCGGAGCGGCGCAGGCCGGTCAGCGGGGAGGCGGCGCCGCCGTAGAAGTAGTGGGCGCGGACGAGGAGGACCGTGTCCTCGCCGAGGCGGTCGGCGAGGGCGGCGAGGTCGAGGCGGGGGGTGAAGCCGGCCTCGTAGTCGCGGTGGGTGGGGGCGTAGAGGACGGCCTTCCTGCCGGGGGCGATGCCGAGGCGCTCGCGGGCGGCGCGGACGTCGGCTGCGCCGGCGGTGTAGAAGACGTCGTTGCGCGGATAGCCGTGGTCCAGGGAGGTGTAGCGGGCCGGGTAGGCGCGCTGCCACATGCGGGTGGAGTGGCTGTTGGCGCTGACGCTGTAGTCCCACTTGTCGATGCGGGCGAGCAGCGCGGCGAAGTCCAGGCCCTTGGCGGCGGCGGGGTGGTCCATCTGGTCCAGGCCCATGCGCTTGAGCGGGGTGCCGTGGTGGGTCTGGAGGTGGATCGCGTCGGGGCGTTTGACCACCGAATTGGGGAAGTTGACGTTGTTGGTGAGGTACTTGGCGGTGGCCAGCGTCTCCCAGTAGCGGCGGGTGCCGGGGACGACGTGGTCGGTGCCGGGCGGGAGGAGGGCCGTGTTCTCCTTGCTCACCACCCACACGCTGCGGATGTGCGGGGCGAGTTCGGCGAGCTTGGCGGCGATCGCGGCCGGGTTGCAGGAGATCCCGCGGTCCCAGTAGGCCGTGAACACGGCGAGGTTCGGATCGACCGGGCGGCTCAGCGCGCGCCGGTACTGGTGGTCGCGGACCTTCGCGCCGAACTGGCGCCTACGGGACCGCACGGCCTTCCGGGCCGCGCGGCGGGTGCGGTTGGCGGCCTGGAAGGCGCGGTACCGCGTGTAGGCGCCCTCTTCGAGCAGCGCGTGCCGGATGCCCTCCAGGCCGGCCGGGCGCCGGTGGCCCTCGGGGCGCCAGCGGACGGCGGCCAGCGAGGCGCGGCGGAAGAACTCGCGGGCCACGGCGTCGGGCAGGTCCTCGCGGGCGAAGGTGCGCACCAGGTCACGGACCATCAGGTCGTACAGCACGACGCGGGCGGCGCGGCGGTCCCGGGCGAGCGGGAGCAGCGACTCGTAGCGGTCGATCAGCGCGAACCGGTCCTCGGCGCCGCGCGGCGGCAGGCTCTCGGGGCGCAGCACCCGGTTCTCGTACGCCGCCTGGTTCAGGCAGGCGACGCGGCCGGCGTACAGCAGGGCCGCGAGGGCGGCGTACGGCTCGTCGTCGGTGGTGAGCCGGTCCTCGTGCGCCCGCCAGAACGCGGCGCGCAGGACGCGGGTGCCGAGCAGCGGGGTGAGGCGGAGCAGGTCGGCCGCGTCGTTCAGGGCGAGGTCGGTGCGGCCGGCGCCGGCGAGGAGGCGGCCGTCGCGGGAGGGGGTGGCGGCGGTCCGCCAGGTGGTGGTGACGTGGTCGAGGAGGAGGACGTCCACGGCGCGCTCGGCGCTGTCCGCGTCGTCCAGCTCGGCGGTCCGCTCGATGATCAGCCGGGACGACCCGGCGGGCAGGCCGTCCTTGGCGTGGACGAAGTGCAGCCAGCGGCCGGACGCCCGCGCGGCGCCCGCCGCCCGGGCCGCCGCGTCACCGGTGCCGTCGGGCAGGGGCACCACGACCGTCTCGGGGGCGTGGGCCTCGGCGGTCTCCCGCGCCCAGTCGCCGACCGCGGCGACGATCAGCTCGGTGTCCGGGACCGGGCGGGCCTCCAACGAGTCGAGTAGCTCGGTGAGATGCCCCTGGGCGTTCGGTCCGTAGACGATCACGCTGAGTTGGGGCATCACGGAGGACTCCTTCGGCTCGTCGTCTCAGGGGCACCTTTCCTAACATACTGTGACTAGAGGGATGAAAGGGATAACCACGCCTGAGGTAAGAGCTTTGCTTACGAAGTAAGACGAGCCGAGGGCGCTTCAGGTTGTGGGTGCCGGGGCGGCTTTTTTCGGCGCGGGCTTTTTGGCCTTGTCGCTCTTGTCTCCGGTGAAGGCCTCGTACTCCTTCAGGACGTCCTCGGTCGGCCCGTCCATGCGCAGCTCGCCGCGCTCCAGCCACAGCACCCGCTCGCAGGTGTCGCGGATGGACTTGTTGTTGTGGCTGACCAGGAACACCGTGCCGGCCTGCTTGCGCAGCTCGCGGATGCGCTCCTCGGAGCGCACCTGGAACTTGCGGTCGCCGGTGGCCAGGGCCTCGTCGATGAGCAGGACGTCGTGGTCCTTGGCCGCGGCGATGGAGAAGCGCAGGCGGGCGGCCATGCCGGAGGAGTACGTCCGCATGGGCAGGGTGATGAAGTCGCCCTTCTCGTTGATCCCGGAGAAGTCGACGATGTCCTGGTAGCGCTCCTTGATCTGCTCCCGGGACATGCCCATGGCGAGGCCGCCGAGGAAGACGTTGCGCTCGCCGGTGAGGTCGTTCATCAGGGCGGCGTTGACGCCCAGCAGGGAGGGCTGGCCGTCGGTGTAGATGCGGCCGTTCTCCACGGGCAGCAGGCCGGCGACGGCCTTGAGCAGGGTCGACTTGCCGGAGCCGTTGGTGCCGATGAGTCCGATCGCTTCACCCTTGTAGGCGACGAACGACACCTTCTTCACGGCGTGCACCTTGCGCACGCCGGCCGCCTTCTCGGCCTGCTTGCGGCGCAGGATGCGGTTGAGGGCGGCGGTGGCGGAGCCGCGGCCCGCGCCGGTGCCGTTGACCCGGTAGACGATGTCGACGCGGTCGGCGACGACGGTGGGGATCTTGTCGTTCGCGGTGTCAGCCACGGCCGTACCTCTCCTCAGCCTTCCAGAAGTAGATGAAGCCGCCGACGCCGGCGAGCAGGGCCCAGAACAGGGCGGTGGCCCACACGTGCGGGGGCAGCTGGTGTGCGTGGAAGCTGTCGATCAGCGCGAACCGCATCAGGTCGATGTAGACGGCGGCCGGGTTGGCCTGCAGCAGGATCGTCACGACGTGCGGGAGATCGCCCTTCTTGGTCAGCTTGTCGATGCTCCACATCACGCCGGAGACGTACATCCAGGTACGCAGGATGAACGGCATCAGCTGGGCGATGTCCGGGGTCTTCGCGCCCATCCGCGCCATGATCATCGACACGCCGGCGTTGAACACGAACTGCAGCACCAGCGCGGGGATCGCGAGCAGCCAGGAGGCGGAGACCGGGACGCCGAAGCAGAGCAGGATGACGAGCAGCGCGGCCATCGAGAACAGCAGCTGCTGGAGCTGCTGGAGCGCGAAGGAGATCGGCAGGGCGGCGCGCGGGAAGTGCAGGGCGCGGACCAGGCCGAGGTTGCCGGAGATCGCGCGGGTGCCCGCCATGATCGAGCTCTGCGTGAACGTCCAGATGAACACGCCCGTGACCAGGAACGGCACGTAGTCGGGCACCTGCTGCTTGGTGCCGAGCAGGACGCCGAAGATGAAGTAGTAGACCGCCGCGTTCAGCAGCGGGGTCATGACCTGCCAGACCTGGCCGAGCTTCGCCTGGCTGTACTGGGCGGTGAGCTTGGCGGTGGCGAAGGCGGTGATGAAGTGACGGCGGGCCCACAGCTGGCCGACGTACTCCGGCAGGGAGGGGCGGGCGCCGCTGACCGAGAGGCCGTGCCGGGCGGCCAGCGCCGCGAGGTCGTCGTCGGCTGAGACCTGGGTCGGGGGCGGTGTGTCGAGGACCTGGCTCACATCCGCTGCTTTCGCTCGGGGGAGGGGGGTGGTGCGGGGTCCGGCTCGCGCCGGGCCTGTGCGGTCCCCGTCCGTCGCCCGGCGTTTCCTTACGCTTCTCTTCACGTTCTCTTACGTCGGGACGGGACCGTATCGTCGCAACGCGAGACTAGGCCCATCCGACGTCGGAACGCAACCGTTTCGTCGTAACGCCCTATGCTGGTCCGCATGACGACCAACGCCGACGAGCCCTCGACGCGTCCGCGCCGCCGGGCACCCGCCGGGGCCGCCGTGCTCCGGGAGGACGTGACCGAGGCCATCCGCGCGGCCGTCTTCGAGGAGCTGGCGGCCGTCGGCTACGCCCGCATGTCCATCGAGGGCATCGCGCGGCGGGCGGGTGTCGGCAAGACGGCGGTGTACCGCCGCTGGCGCTCCAAGCTGCACCTCGTCCTCGACGTGGTCTCGGCCATGGCGGTCCTGGGCCTGCCGGTCCCCGACACGGGCTCCCTGGAGGGCGACCTGCGCCTGCTCTACGAGGTGACCTCCCGCGCCCTGCGCCACCCCGTCGCCTCCCAGATCATCCCCGACCTCCAGGCCGAGGCGGCCCGCAACCCCGACATCGCCGAAGCCCTGCAGAAGGCCCTCCGGGACGGCCAGGACGGCGTCGCCAGCAAGATCGTCGCGGCGGCGGAACAGCGGGGCGAGGTCCGCGCCGGCCTCGACGCCGACCTCGCCCTCGACCTCATCTCCGGCCCCCTGTACTGGCGCTCGGTGGTCATCCGCACCCCCAAACTGCCCAAGGGCTACCTGGACAACCTGGCCCGAGCGACAGCGGGCGCACTGAAGGCGCTGTAAGAGGACCCTGCACTGCGGCAGGCCGGGGGCGTTCTGCTCGCGGTCACGCCAGTCGCCGGGCGAGGTCGGTCAGATCCCGCGCCCGGAGCACCCGCTCGCCGAACCCCGGCAGGGGCACGTGCACGGCCTCGGCCCAGCGCGGCGGCACCGCCCCGGCCCCGTGGACCGCTCCCGCCAGCGCCCCGGTGACCGCCGCCACCGTGTCCGTGTCGCCGCCGAGGTCGACGGCCGCGCGGACCGCCTCCTCGTAGGACGCCGTGGTGCGCAGGGCCCAGACCGCCGAGCCGAGGCAGGGCCAGACCGCGCCGTTGAACTCCGTGGCCAGGTCGGGGTGCCAGTCGGGGGCGAGAACGGTCGCGTACCGGTCCCGCTGGTCGGCACGGAGGACGGCGAGGGTGTCGGGTACGGCTGCGAGCGGATCCGTGCCGGTCAGGGCGACCCGGACCAGCTCGTGCAGGACGGCCGTGCCCTCCCAGGCCGCCGGATCGCCGTGGGTGAGGGCGGACAGCCGGCGGGCGGCGTCCATCGTGGCCTCCCGGCCGTGGCGGGCGAAGTGCACCGCCGAAGGGGCCGCCCGCATCAACGCCCCGTTCCCGGCCGCCCGTTGGCTGACCTGAAAGTGCAGAGCCGCCGCCGTGTCCCAGGGATCGCCGCTGCTCAGCACGGCTTCCGTCTGGAGCCCGATGTCCTTCGGCTCGGCCGCCGCCCACCGCTGGAAGCGCCGGAAGAGGTCCGGCAGGTCCAGCCCGCCCCGCTCCAGCAGCGACTCGGCGGTCAGTACCGCCATCTGCGTGTCGTCGGTCGCCTCGCCGGGATCCCAGCCGCCGCCCCCGCACATCTCGCCGCCGTGCCCGGGCCGCGGGAAGCGGGCCGAGAAGGCGCCTTCGGGGCCGAACTCGAAGGGCGCCCCCAGGGCGTCGCCCACGGCGGAGCCGAGAAGGGCGCCGACGGCGCGTTCGGTGCGTGAGAGAGCGGTCATCCGGGGAGCTTACGACCGCCGATCCGGAGAGCTTTCGGCCGCCCGTCCGGGGGAGCCTACGCTCGCGCCGCTTCTGGGTGGAGGCGGAGCCAGCCTTGCCAG
Source organism: Streptomyces sp. NPDC047085 (assembly GCF_040643735.1). Lineage (NCBI taxonomy): Bacteria > Bacillati > Actinomycetota > Actinomycetes > Kitasatosporales > Streptomycetaceae > Streptomyces > Streptomyces sp. NPDC047085. The sequence continues at coordinate 319,129 of NZ_JBEYUW010000009.1, read as the reverse complement.
GATGAGGTGATCATGTCGGAGAGGTCGTACTTGGCCTGCCAGCCCAGTTCGGTGGAGATGCGGGTGGCGGAGGCGACGACGCGGGCGGGGTCGCCGGGGCGGCGCGGGGTGACGGTGGGGGGCCGGTCGTAGCCGGTGAGCGCGTTGATCTGGTCGATCACCTCGCGGACCGAAACGCCCTCGCCGCGGCCGACGTTGAGGGTCAGGGCGCGGCCGGGGGTGGAGTGGAGGGCGCGGGCGACGGCCACGTGGGCCTCGGCCAGGTCGACCACGTGGATGTAGTCCCGGACGCAGGTGCCGTCGGGCGTGGGGTAGTCGTCGCCGAAGATGCGTGGAGGCGCGCCCTCGGTGAGCTTCTCGAAGACCATGGGGATGAGGTTGGAGACGCCCGTGTCCGCGAGCGCGGGGGTGGCCGCGCCGGCCACGTTGAAGTAGCGCAGGGAGGCCGTGGCGAGGCCCGTCGCCCGGCCCGTCGCGCGGACCAGCCACTCGCCGGCCAGCTTGGTCTCGCCGTAGGGGGAGAGGGGGAGACAGGGGGTCTCCTCCGTGACCAGGTCGACGTCCGGCATGCCGTACACCGCGGCGGAGGAGGAGAAGACGAAGGTGGGCACGTCGGCCGCCGTCACCGCTTCCAGCAGCACGCGCAGGCCTTCCACGTTCTCCCGGTAGTAGTCCAGCGGGCGGTCCATGGACTCGCCGACCTGCTTCTTCGCGGCCAGATGGACGACCCCGGTCACCTCGTGCTCGGCGAGCGTGCGCGCCACCTTCTCGCCGTCCAGGACGGAGCCCGCGACCAAGGGGACATCCTGCGGTACGCGCGCGGCGGCGCCCGAGGACAGATCGTCGTAGACGACGGTCCGCTCGCCCGCCTCCGTCATCGCGCGGACGACGTGCGCCCCGATGTATCCGGCGCCGCCGGTGATCAGCCAGGTCATGTGCGGGCGTCCCCTCGTCGGCCGGCCTGTGGGGGCCGGTGGTTCTCAGTGAAGCAGGCGGCGGAGGCGGCTGCGTGCGACGGTCAGGGCTCCTCCAAGCCCCGTCGCCACGCGCAGCGCGAGCGCGCCGGAGTGGGTGGCGTACGGCTGGACCAGCAGCAGACCGTGCCGGGCGCTCGGGACGGCGTGCCGGCGCAGGCGGCCGGCGCCCGCGCGCGCGTGGGCGGTGCCGTGCCGCCGCGTGCCGTCCGCGAACCGCACCGTCAGGCGCAGGTCCCAGGTGCCCGCGCCGAGCGCGGCCAGGTCGACGGGCACCTCGGCCGACCAGGTGTCGGTGCCGGACGGCGTGAGGGCGGTCGTCGTGCGCTGGGTCGCGCGCCCGTTCTCCCGCGACCGCCATTCCAGCTCCACCTCGCGCGGGGCGGCCTCGGCCACCCGCCCGTACAACTCGTGCAGCCGCAGACGCAGCCGGGTGTCACGCGCGCGGGGGCGCAGTTCCGCGTCCAGCGCGAGGGGCAGGACGGAGGTGGGGCGGGTCAGGAAGGGGGCGAGAGCGATCTGGGGGAGGTCGGCGGACCAGACGGGTGTGCCGTCGGGAGTGCGGGCGTAGGGCGGGAGCAGCCGGGCCGGGCGGGCCGCGAGTTCCCTCAGCCGGGGCAGGTCGACCGGCTCGGGGGACTCCAGGACGACCCGGGCGATCAGCCGGCCCGACGCCGTCGGGTCCGGTTCCCAGTCGGCGGCGTCGTAGCGCGCGAGGTACTCGCGGGTGTGCGCCCACCACGCGCGCCGGTAGTCCGCGTCGCGCAACCCCAGCTCGCGCGCGTACATGCGCATCTCGTGGTCGAGGAACTTCGCCCGCGCGGCCCGCGCCAGCTCCGTCTGCCCGGCGCCCCGCAGGATGTCGTACGCCAGCGCGCACGCCTCCGTACGCGCCTTCCAGTTGTCGATACGGTCCCGGTCCAGGGAGAGCGACAGCTGCTCGGCGGACCGGCGTACATGCCACACGTACACCCGGTCCGGTACGAGCGCGATGCGCGGCGCGGCGGCCAGCACGCGCGCGGTGAAGACGAAGTCCTCGTAGAGGAAGCGCCCTTCGGGGAACCGGATGCCGTGCTCGCGCAGGAAGCCGGTGCGGTACAGCTTGTTGACGCACAGCGTGTCGTGGACCAGCCGGGGGTGCTCGGAGGGGTGCGCGAGGACGCTGTGCGCCGTGTAGAGGGACGCCTGCCAGGGCTGTTCGCGGCCCGAGGGCAACTCCCGGCGCACGCACAGGCCGCTCGCGACCTCGGCGCGCGCCCCCGTGGCCGCCCGCAGCAGGGCGTCCACCGCACCGGGCGGCAGCACGTCGTCGCTGTCCAGGAACATCACGTACGGCATCGTCACCGCGTCGATCCCCGTGTTGCGCGGGCTGCCGCAGCCACCGCTGTTGACCTCCCGGCGCACCACCCGCAGCCGGGGCTCCTCGGCGGCCAGCCGGGCCAGCAGCTCTCCGCTGCCGTCCGTGGAGCAGTCGTCCACGGCGACGACCTCACCGACGGCGGGCCCCTGGGCGAGCGCCGAGCGGACGGCGTCGGCCACGTGGGCGGCGTCGTTGTAGCCGATGACGACGACCGCGGCCTGCGGCGCGGGGCGCTGATCCCGCGGGTCGCGTTGGTCTCGCGGGTCTGTCGGGTCTGTCGGGTCTTGCGGATCTGCCGGGTCTCGCGGGTCTGCCGGGTTTTTCGGGTCTCGCGGGTCTGGGTGCATGGGGTCCACGGACGGGGAGCGTAGAAATGTTCGGTAATACGCCGTTAAGAGATGCTCAGCACGCGCTCAGGAAGACGGTCGGAATCCGGCCGGGGTTGCGTTGTCGGCGCCGTCTTTCCGGACGGGGGCCGCGCCGCGCGCCACAGCCGGACGAAGGACAGCACGGCCGCCGCGGTCAGCAGCCCGTTGCGGGCCAGCGTCAGCAGGCAGCCGGTCCAGGTGCCGGCGACCACCTCGGCGTAGTACATCGGGAAGACCACGCTGCTCAGCGCGCTCGCCGCGAGGACGAGCAGTGCCACCGGGCGCTGGCTGGTGTGCCGCGAGGTCAGGCACACGGCGGCCAGCCCGAGCAGCCAGACCAGGTACTGGGGGCTGATCACCCGGCTGGTGACGGTGAACAGGAGCACCGCGGCGAGCGCGGCGTCGTACGGCGTGGCCGGGCTCCAGTGCCGCGCCCGCGCCCTCCACAGCACCAGCAGCCCGAACGCGGCCGCCGTGAGCGCGAGGGAGAGCGCGGCGACCGCCTCCACGTGCGGACCCACCAGCTCGATCGCGCCGTACTGGTAGTGGGCCCGGCCCGACCATCCGGCGTGCCGCGCCAGGTTGAGCGCTGTACCGCCGAGCGACTCGATCTGCACGCCCCGGCCGCCCTGCTGCCGCAGAAAGGTGAAGGGATTGTTGAACGAAACCGCCAGCAGGGCCAGGGAGGCGCCCCCGGCGGCCATCGCCCACGTCCATGCCGTCCGCGTCGCCCGCCCCCGGGGCGTGCCCAGCAGCACCAGCGCCGGCCATACCTTCACCAGGGCGCCCAGCGCCCCGAACGCCCCGCCCGCGCGCGGGAACCGCCTCAGCGTCAACAGGGAGATGACGGCGAGCGCGGTGACCTGCACGTCGTAGCGCGCCAGCGGAAGGTGCAGCAGCAGCGGCAGACCGCCCGTCCACAGGGCCGCGCCGCGCAGGCTCCGCCCGGGCCGCGTCCCCGCGCCGGCCAGCACCGCGGTGATCAGCGCGTCCGTGGCCAGCGTCAGCGCCACGAACGCCTCGAAGTACGTCAACCCCGGTACCAGGTCCGGCAGCAGCCCAGGCGCCAGCAGCACCGGTCCCGCGCCCGGAGGGTACTGCCAGGTCGTGTCGTCCACCGGGAAACTGCCGTGCGACAGAAGGCCGTACCAGTGCGCGTACAGACGCCACACCTCACGCGTCACCGAACCCTTGCCGAGCAGGCGCGCGCCGCCCTGGACGAGCAGCCACAGCATCAGGCCGCGGGTGGCGAGCCAGGCGGCGGTGAGGGCGAGGACCGGGCCGGAGGTGACACGGAGACGGTTCATCGCGTGGGAGCCTAATCCGCGCGGATGGTGTATCCCCGCAGATACGCCGTCATTAAGTGGAAAATATTGTCTCATCGTAAAAGAACGGGCCGTGGTGGACGTCGGGCCTCTCGTGGAACCACAGCCGCGTCGGGCGGCTGGAGCAACAGATGTCGCACCGGTCGGTGCGCCGGCCGGCGAGCCGGGACGAGTGCCGGGGCGCGTCCGGCGGGCCGTGGCCGTGGCCGTGCCCGCGCTGGTCATGTCCGGGTTCGGGCTCTGGGGGCTCGACCGGGGCGGGATATGGCGCGACGAGGCCGTCACCTTCCAGGTCGCGCGCCGGACGGTCCCGCAGATCTGGCGGCTGCTGCACGGCGTGGACGCGGTGCACGGCCTGTACTACCTCCTCATGCACGCCGTCCTCGCCGTCCACCCCGGCGAGGTCGTCCTCAGGCTCCCGTCGGTGTGCGCGGCCGCGGTCACCGCGGGCCTGGTCGCCGCGCTCGGCGCGCGGCTGGCGCGGCCGCGGGTCGGGTTGTGGGCCGGGCTGCTGTACGCCGTCTCGCCGATGGCCGGCCATTACGCGCAGGAGGGCCGCTCCTACGCCTTGGTCGCCGCCGGTGCGACGGGGGCGACGCTGCTGTTCGTACGGGCCGCGCGGGGCGGGCCCTGGTGGGCGTACGGCGTCCTGCTCGGACTCACCTGCTGGCTGCACGAGTTCGCGGTCCTGCTGCTGCTCGCTCATGGGGTGTCGCTGGCGATCGCCCGGGCGGGGGTGCGGGTGTGGCGGGGCTGGGGGTGTGCGGCGGTCGCGGTGGGGGTGCTGCTCGTGCCGATGGCGTTGGTGTCGCGGGCCCAGTCCGCGCAGTTGGCGTGGGTGCGGAGGCCGACGGTGGAGACGGCGCAGGGGGTGTTGCGGACGTTCTTAGGGCCGACGGACGGGGTGTACTGGACGTGCCTGGGGTTGGCCGTGGTGGGGATGGTGGGGTTGGTGGGGCGGAGGGGGGAGCTGACCTGTGCGGGGGTTGCGCTGCCGTTGGTGGTTGTGCCGCCGGTTGTGCTGATGCTGGTGTCGCAGGTTTCGCCGCTGTATGTCGATCGGTACGTGCTGTACGCGCTCAGCGGGGCGCCGGTGTTGGTGGCGGCGGGCGCGGATCGGGTGGCCGGGGTCGTCGGGCGCCTGCGGCCCGGTGGTCGCCGTGTGCCCACCCGTTCCGCCCTGCGGAACGATTGCCCACACGACGACGGCAAGTCGTATGCGCTCCCTCTGCTGCAGTCCCTCCTCACCCTCGCCGGCGTCCTCGCCGTTCTTCTCGCTGTCGTTCAGCAGTTGCCCCTGTTGCGGGACGACCGGGTTCCCGTTCACCGGCCGGATGATCTTGCCGCTGTCTCCAGGGCTGCCGCGCGGGTGTTGCGGCCCGGGGAGCCGGTGTTGTTTCTGCCGGTGCAGGCGCGGAATGCGGCGCTTGCGTATCCGGGGGCGTTCCGGGGGGTGCGGGACGTGGGGCTGGGGGTGTCGGCGGCGGAGTCGGGGACGCTGTACGGGCAAGAGGCCGATGCGGGGACCCTGCGGCGCAGGGTGGCCCGGCTGGACCGGGTGTGGGTCGTGGCGGACCGGAATCTGCTGGCGGGGCGCTGGAGCCCCAATAGCCAGGCCGAGCAGGCCAAACTCGCCCTCCTGACCCAGGAGTTCGTGCCCGTCGAGGAGTCGGTCAGCGGGGCTGTGACCGTACGGCTCTACGTCCGCCGGTCCGCCGTCAGCCGCAGCCCGGCGTCTCCTCCAGCGCCGCCGGGTCCAGCGCTGCCGAGTCCTGCGTCGCCGCGTCCAGCGCGTCGGTGAGGCGGTCGAGGCGTTCGCGCAGCTCGCCGATCTCCTCCGGCGCGAACCCGGTCGCCGCCGCGATGCGCCGCGGCACCTGAAGGGCCTGCTCGCGCAGCGCGGCGCCCTCCTCGGTGAGGCTCACCTGGACCGAGCGCTCGTCCTGCGCGCTGCGCTCCCGGCGCACGAGGCCGGCCGTCTCCAGCCGCTTGACCAGCGGGGACAGCGTGCCGGAGTCGAGGCGCAGCTGCTCGCCGAGCTTCTTGACCGGCAGCTCGCCCTGCTCCCACAGCACCAGCATCACCAGGTACTGCGGGTAGGTGAGCCCGAGGTCCTTGAGGACGATCCGGTACACGCTGTTGAAGGCGCGCGACGCGGCGTTCAGGGAGAAGCAGATCTGGCGGTCCAGGCGGAGCCAGTCCGTGTCGGGGGCGGCGGGGGTCTGGGTGGCGGTCATGGGTCCAGGGTAGCTCTTGCGAGCCATTTAGTTGTGCACAACTTAATTGTGTGCTTCACTTGCGGTCGTAACGGACCCACAGGGACCCAGGCTCAGACCCAGACTCGTAAAGGGATGGTCTTCATGGACGCGCTCTACACCGCCGTCGCCACCGCCACCCACGGCCGCGATGGCCGTGCCGTCTCCTCCGACGGCAAGATCGACCTCAAGCTGGCCCCGCCGGTGGAGCTGGGCGGCAACGGCGAGGGCACCAACCCGGAGCAGCTCTTCGCCGCCGGTTACGCCGCCTGCTTCGGCAGCGCCCTCGGCCTCGTCGGCCGGCAGGCGAAGGTGGACGTCAGCGACGCCGCCGTCACCGCCGAGGTCGGCATCGGCAAGCAGGGCGAGGGCTTCGGCCTGAAGGTGACGCTGCGCATCGAGCTGCCCGAGACCGTGGACGAGGCGACCGGCCGCAAGCTGGTCGAGACCGCCCACCAGGTCTGCCCGTACTCCAACGCCACCCGCGGCAACATCGAGGTCGACCTCGTCATCGAGTAGATCGAGCAGATCGACTCGTCAGCGAGCGGTCCCCGGGGTCAGCAGGTCACCGCTGACGGCCTGCCCCGGGATCCGCACCGACGCGGGCCCGGTCATGGACTCGCCCAGCAGCAGCGTCCGTACGACACGCTCGGCGGCGTGCCCGTCGTCGTACTCGCAGAACCGGGCCCGGAAGTCCGCCCGCAGTCGCGCGGACTCCTCGTCCCGCCAGGAGCCCGAGCCGAACAGCCGGGCCAGCTCGCGGTAGGAGTGCGCGACATGGCCCGGCGCCTCGGCCGTGATGTCGAGATAGGCGCCCCGGCTCGCGGTGAACGCGGCCCAGTCGTCGGCCAGGACCACGATCGGCCGGTCCAGGTTGGCGTAGTCGAACATCAGGGCCGAGTAGTCGGTGACCAGCGCGTCGGCGGCGAGCAGCACCTCCGCCACGTGCGGTTCGTCCGTCGCGTCGACCACGATCCCGCGCCGGGCCAGCTCCGCCAGGCCCATCCCGCGCGCGGGACCGCTCGCGAGCGTCGGATGCAGCCGCACGACGAGGGTGTGCCCCTCGCCCAGGTCGGCTGCGAACCGGGCCAGGTCGACGCGGTCCACGTGCCCGGCGCGCCGGTAGTCCCGGCGGGTCGGCGCGTACAGCACCACGGTGTGGTCCTCGGGGATGCCGTGCCGCAGCCGGAAGTCGCTTCCCTGCCCGGAATCCGCCCGCACCAGCACGTCGTTGCGGGGGCTGCCGGTGCGCACCGAGGTGAAGTGGCACGGGTAGGCCCGCTCCCAGACCAGCTCGGAGTGGCGGTTGGCGACCAGGCTGTAGTCCCAGCGGTCGGCCCGGCGCAGCATCTGCGGCACGTCGAAGCCGAGCCGCGCGCCGGGCTTGTCCAGCAGATCGGCGCCCATGTACTTCAGCGGGGTGCCCTGGTGGGTGTGGATGTGCACACTGCCGGGACGCTTGGCCAGCGTGCCGGGCCAGTTGACGTCGTTGACGAAGAACTTCGCCCGCGCGGCGACCTCCAGGAAGCGCCGGGAGCCCAAGAGCACGTGCTCGACCCCGGGCGGCAGCTCCGCCGCCGTCTCCTCGTCCCGCACCACCCACACCCCGCGCAGCTGCGGCGCGATCTGCTGGGCCTTGCGGTAGACGGCCGCCGGGTCGCCGAGCACGCCCCGGTGCGAGGACGCCGAGTACACCACCAGGTGCTCGTCCAGCGGGCGGTGCGCGTGGAGCCCCGCCCAGCCGCGTCGGGCCCGGTCTCCGGCGGCCTTGCGTACCTCGGCCGCCCGCCGCGCCGCCTCCCGGCCGGCCCGCGCCGCCTGCCGCTTCAGCCGGTACCCGGCGTAGCCGCCCTCCAGCAGGGCGACCTCCCCGTCCACGAGGGCGCCCTCCGGCCGGTGCCTGCGGAACATCTCCGCCGTACGCCGGAAGAACTCGCCCTTGTCGGCGGGCGGCAGCCGGTCCGGCTTGGCCAGGATGTCCAGGCAGTGCTCGCCCATCTTGCGGTGCAGGTACGGCCGCCAGGCCGCCAGCTCCTCGTGCCGGTCCACGAAGGCGAAGACCCGCTCGTACTGGTCGTGGATGTCGAAGTGCTTGCGGCTGGTCGTGGACAGGATGTTGCCCTGCCGGCGCTGCCGGTAGTTCAGGCAGATCCGGTCCAGGGCGGCGATCCGCCGGGCGCTGAGCAGCACCGGGAACGTCCAGGGCGTGTCCTCGTAGTACCCGGGCGGGAACGCGAAGCCGTGCTCCTCGACGAAGTCGCGCCGGTAGACCTTGTTCCACACCACCATCAGCAGGTCCAGCACCTCCGGCCGGCCGGCGGCCGTGAAGGTGTCCGCGCCGGCCTCCGCGAGCACGTGCGCCAGCACGTTGCGCCGGGTGCCGCCCCACCAGTAGGTGCGCGCGTAGTCGAAGAGCAGCACGTCCGGGTCGTCGGCCTCCGCCAGCCGGTCGGCCATGGCGCGCAGCGCGTCCGGGGTGAGTGTGTCGTCGCTGTCCAGGAAGAACAGGTAGTCGCCGGTGGCGTGCGGCATCCCGGCGTTGCGGGCGCGGCCGAGGCCGACGTTCTCCGGCAGGTGCAGCACCTTCACGCGCGGGTCGCGCTCGGCGTACTCGTCGAGGATCGCGCCGCAGCCGTCCGGCGAGCAGTCGTCCACGGCGATCAGTTCGAGGTCGCCGAAGGACTGCGACAGCACCGAGTCCAGGCACTCGCGCAGGAAGCCCTGCACCTTGAAACAGGGGACGATGACACTGAAGCGGGGCACGGCGGATCAGCTCCTCACGAGGGTCGCGGCGGCGGGGGCGGGGAGGCGCTCCGCGAGCGGGATCACCGGCGGGATCGCCTCCGGCGGCTCGCCGAGCAGCACCCGCCGTACGACGCGCTCGGCGGCCTGCCCGTCGTCGAACTGGCAGAACCGCTCCCGGAACGCGGCGCGCAGCGCCCTGGCCTTGGGCCCGGCCCACGAGCCGTCCCGGAAGAGGCGTGCCAGCTCCTCGGGGGTGCCGGCGACCGGCCCGGGCGGCTCGGCCATCAGGTCGAAGTAGACGCCCCGGGTCTCCCGGTAGACGTCCCAGTCGTCGGCGTACACGACGATCGGCCGGTCCAGGTTGGCGTAGTCGAACATGATCGACGAGTAGTCCGTGACCAGCGCGTCCGCCGCCAGGCACACGTCCTCGGCGGAGCGGTGCGCGGAGACGTCGATGATCCGGCTGATCCGGCCGGTCCGGCCCGATGCGCGGGAGAGCCCCCGGTCGTAGAAGTAGTGGGCGCGCAGCAGGACGACCACGTCCTCGCCGGCCGCCGCGCAGAACGCCTCCAGGTCGAGGCCGGACTCGAAGCCGGTGTGGTGGTCGCGGTGGGTGGGGGCGTACAGCACGGCCGTGCTGCCCTCGGGCACGCCCAGTTCCCGCCGGATCCGGGCGACGTCGTCGGCGGCCGCCGTGTAGTAGACGTCGTTGCGCGGATAGCCGTACTCCAGATGCTCGTACGAGCCGGGGAAGGCGCGCTCCCACATCTGGGTGGAGTGGCGGTTGGACGAGAGGTTGAAGTCCCAGCGGTCCACCCGCCCCAGCAGTTTGGTGAAGCTGCCGGACTGCGCGGCCACCACCGGGTACGTCGACTGGTCCACGCCCATCGTCTTCAGCGGGGTGCCGTGCTGGGTCTGCAGATGCACGCTGCCGGGCCGCTTGACGATCCCCTCGGCGAAGTTGGCGTTGTTGATCAGGTATTTCGCGCGGGCCAGCACCTCCCAGTAGCGGCGGGAGCCGATCACCGCGTATTCGACGTCCTTCGGCATCGCGTGCGCCTGGTCGGCCTCCACCAGGAACACCGAGCGGATGTGCGGCGCGAGTTCGCGGGCCTTGGCGTGGATGGCGGCCGGGTTGCAGGCGTAGCCGCGGCCCCAGTAGGCGCAGTAGACGGCGAGGCCGGGGTCGAGCGGGCGGCGCAGGTCGAGGGCGTAGCGCAGCCGGGTGCGCAGGATGCGGGGGCGCGGGACGCGCTCCAGGGTGCCGGCCGCCGCCTGGTTGGCGCCGCGCAGCGCCCGGAACGCCGTGTACGCGCCCGCCGCCAGCAGCCGGTGCTGCACGCCCAGACTGCCGCCCGGTGGCCGGAAGCCGGCGGGGCGGTGGCGGCGGTACAGCCGGCAGGCCCGGCGGAAGAACGCCCTGTGCCCGGAGGGCAGCCGCTCCGGCCGCGATGCCGTCTTCAGCACATGCGTGAACAGCTGCTCGAACAGCGCCCCCGTCCGCTCGGCGGGCAGTCCCGCCTCGGCCGCCCGGCTCAGCACCAGCTCCACCTGGTCCAGCACGGCGTGCTGGTGCGGCCCGGGCAGGTTGAGACGGCTGCCCTGCCGGCGCAGCCGGTGCCGTACGACGGGCCGGCGCAGCACGGCGATCCGCTCGGCGGCGATCGTGGTCAGGCCGCCCCAGCCGAGGTCGGTGAAGTGGCTGTCCGGGAACGCGAGTTCGTGCTCGGTGAGGAAGGCGCGGCGGTAGGCCGCGCTCCAGGCGGGCAGTTGCACACCGGTCAGCCCGGGCGCGTCACCGGGGTCGAAGGCCCCCTTCGGCGCCTTCGCCAGCAGCGGGGCCGCCGGGTTGCTCGGTTCGCTGTCCCACCAGGGGGTCCGCTCGTGCTCGACGTAGAGGATGTCGACGCCGGCGGTCTCGGTCAGCCGGGCGTCCAGCGCCGCCAGCGCGCCCGGCAGCAGCAGGTCGTCGCCGTCCAGGAACAGCACGTACGCGCCGGTCGCCGCCCGCATCCCGGCGTTGCGCGCCCCGCTCAGACCGGCGGACGGTGGTGAGTCGACCGGTGTCACCCGGGAGTCCCGCTCGGCGTGTCCGGCGGCGACGGCGGCCGCCGGGGCGTCGGGGGCGTCGCGGACCGGGATCAGCTGCAGGTCGCCGAAGGACTGACCGAGGACCGAGTCCAGCGCCTGGGACAGCCGGCCCGAGATCCCGTGGGACGGGACGATAATGCTGAAGCGGGGCATTCTGTTCTTTCTGTCGTCTTGCGGACGCGGCCGGGCCGTCCGGCGGGACGCCAGGTGGGCGGCCGGATCGGAGTGGGCCGCGTCGAGTTGAGGGGCATGGGAACTCCCGGAAGGACCAACGGTGTTCAGCGGCTCTCGGTGACGGGGAGAGGACGGGAAGGTTGCGGCACGGTGGCCAGCGGGGTGCGCCCCGACATGGCCGCCGGCACCGGATGGCGCTCGGCGAGCGGAACGAACGGCGACAGCCCCTCGGTCTCGCCCAGCACGACATGTCGTACGACGCGTCTGGCGGCGCGTCCGTCGTCGTACGGGCAGAACCGCTCCCGGAACGCGGCCCGCAGCTGGTTGGAGCGGGAGCCGCGCCAGTGGCCGGTGGCGAAGACGTCGATCAGCTCGTCCTCGGTGCGCGCGACCGCGCCCGGTGGAAAGTCCCGCAGGTCGAAGTAGATGCCCCGGGCCGCCTCGTACACCTCCCAGTCCTCGGTGTGCACGACGATCGGCCGGTCCAGATTGGCGTAGTCGAACATGATCGACGAGTAGTCGGTGATCAGCGCGTCCGAGGCCAGGCACAGGGACTCCACGCTCGGGTGGTCGCTGACGTCGATGATCCGGGGGCCGTCCCCGAGTGGACGCCCGTGCGAGTAGTGGGCGCGGGCCAGGATCACGAAGCGCGGGCCCAGGCGGCGCACGACCCGGTCCAGGTCGACGACGGGGTGCTGGGTGCGGCGGTGGTCGCGGTGGGTGGGGGCGTACAGCAGCGCGACCGTGCCCCGCGGGATGCCGAGCGAGGAACGGATACGGGCCACATCCGCCGAGGTCGCCCGCTGGAAGATGTCGTTGCGCGGATAGCCGTACTCCAGTGTGGTGTAGCGGCCGGGGTAGACGCGCTCCCAGGTCAGGGTGGTGTGGCGGTTGGCGGACAGGACGTAGTCCCACTTGTCGACGCCCCTCAGCAACTCCTCGAAGTCCATGTCTCCGGAGGCCGCCGGGCGTTCCTGCAGGTCGAGGCCCATGTGCTTGAGAGGGGTGCCGTGCTGGGTCTGGACGAAGACCTGGCCGGGCCGCTTCTTCAGCCGCCGGTCGAAGTTGACGTTGTTGACCAGGTACGTGGAGCGGGCCAGCGCCGTCCAGTAGGCGAAGGTGCCCGGGCGCAGCCGGCGCGGGCCCGGCGGGATCGTGTGCTGGTGCTCGGGGTGGGCGATCCACGCGGTGCGGATGTGCGGGGCGTGGGTGCGGAACGCCTCTTCCAGGGCGCCGGGGTTGCAGCCGTATCCGCGGTTCCAGTAGGCGGCGAAGACGGCCCGGTCGCGACGCAGGGGCAGGCGCAGCTGGATGCGGTAGTGCAGCTGGAGGACGACAGCCTTGAGGGCGCGGGTGAGCTTGTGGGCGGCCTTGAGGGTGCGGCGGCGGGCGGACATCGCCAGCTGGAGGGTGCGAAAGGTGCGGTGCAGGCCGTAGCGGACCAGGCCGTGCCGCAGTTGGGAGCGCAGGGGAACGCGGACGCCCGGGGCGCGGTGACGGCGGCAGTGGGCGCGGGCTTGGCGCAGGAACTCGGCGCGGGCGCCGCGCGGCAGCCGGTCCCGCTTGGTGAACACCGTGGAGAAGTGGTCGATCATGCGGCGGTACAGCACCGGCCGCCACCGGGCGAGCGCGGGCCGCTCGTCGAGGAACGCGAACACCCGGTTGTACTGGTCGAAGATGTCGAAGTGCCTGCGGCTGACGGTGCTGAGGATGTTGCCCTGCCGACGCTGCCGGTAGTGCACGCACACCCGGTCGAGTGTCGCGATCGACTCGGCCGCCATCAGGACCGGGTAGGTCCAGGGGGTGTCCTCGTAGTAGCCGGGCGGGAAGCGGAAGGCGTTCGCCTCGACGAACTCCCGCCGGTACGCCTTGTTCCAGGCCACCATGACGACCTTGAGCAGCCCCGGGCGGTCTTCCAGCCGGAAGGGTACGGGACCCTTCTCGGTCAGCTGGGCCGCCATCTTGTTGCGCTTCGCCTCGCCCGTCCAGTCGGTGCGCGCGTAGTCGTAGACCAGGACGTCCGGCTCGCCGGTCTCCTTGATCCGGTCGGCGACGGCGCGCAGCGCGTCCGGGGTGAGGGTGTCGTCGCTGTCCAGGAAGACCAGGTAGTCGCCGGTCGCCAGGGCCATGCCCGCGTTGCGGGCGCGGCCCAGGCCCTGGTTCTCGGCCAGGTGGACGGCCTTGACGCGCTCGTCGCGGGCCGCGTACTCATCGATCAGTGCCCCGCAGGCGTCCGGGGAGCAGTCGTCCACGGCGATCAGTTCGAGATCGTCGTACGACTGCGAGAGCACCGAGTCCAGGCACTCCGACAAGTACGCCTGGACCTTGTACGCGGGGACGATGACACTGAACCTGGGCAAGGGACATCCATGGGTCGGTCGGTTCGGGCGTTTTGCCCGGGAACGGCCGATAGGGTGGCCTGGTTACGGTTCGTGCGGCAAGTGGGGGACAAGGGTGCCGTGTTCTCCGGGGGGCACCCCCAGGCCCACGGCGAAGGGGCGGGCACCTGAAGGCCCGCCCCCCGGAGAGTGCCCCTTCCGGGGCTACTTGACCGCGCCTGCCATGACCCCGGACACGAACTGCCGCTGGAACGCGAAGAACACGACCAGCGGGATCACCATCGAGATGAACGCGCCCGGCGCGAGCACGTCGATGTTGTTGCCGAACTGCCGTACCTGCGTCTGCAGGGCGACCGTGATCGGCTGCGAGCCGGACTTGGTGAACACCAGCGCGACCAGCATGTCGTTCCACACCCACAGGAACTGGAAGATGCCGAGGCTCGCGATCGCGGGCCCGCCGAGCGGCATCACCACCCGTGCGAACAGCCGCAGTTCACCGGCGCCGTCGAGCCGGGCCGCCTCCAGCAGTTCCCTCGGGATCTCCGCGAAGAAGTTCCGCAGCAGGAACACCGCGAACGGCAGGCCGAAGCCCACGTGGAACAGGATCACCCCGAAGATCGTCCCGAACAGGCCGATGTCGCCGAACAGTTCGGCGATCGGGATCAGCGCCACCTGCACGGGCACGACCAGCAGGCTGACCACGCCGAGGAACCACCAGTCCCGGCCAGGGAACTCCATCCACGCGAACGCGTAGCCCGCCAGCGAGCCGATCACGACGACCAGGACCGTCGCCGGGACCGTGATCAGCACGGTGTTCACCAGGGAGTTGGTGATGTCGCTGTTCTCCAGCAGCTTCTGGTAGCTGTCGAAGGTCAGCTGGGACGGCTGGGAGAACACCTTCCACCAGCCGCTCGCGCTCATGTCCTCCGGTGAGCGCAGGGAGGAGATGAGCAGACCGATGGTCGGCACCAGCCAGAACAGGCCCACCACGATGAGGAAGACGCGGACCAGTCCGCCGCTGAGCTTCTCGGTGATCTTCGATCCGAGGGATTGCCGGGCCTTCACCGCCGTGTCGGCGGGTGCCACCTTCCCGACGCTTCCGGCGGTCGCCGTCATCGCCGCACCTCCCGCCGCAGCCTACGGACGTTGAACAGCATCACCGGGATCACCAGCAGCAGCAGGAACACCGCGATGGCGCTCGCGATGCCCGGCTGGCTCTCGGCGAAGCCCTTGCGGTACAGCTCCAGGGCCAGCACGTTCGCGTCGTCCTGGGAGGAGCCGGGGGCGATGATGAAGACGAGGTCGAACACCTTCAGCACGTTGATCATCAGCGTGACGACGACCACCGCGAGCACCGGCGCCAGCAGCGGCACGGTGACCCTGCGGAACACCTGCCACTCGTTGGCCCCGTCCACGCGCGCGGCCTCCAGCAGTTCCCGGGGCACCCCCGCGAGCCCCGCCGCGATCAGCACCATCGCGAAGCCCGCCCACATCCACACGTACGACCCGATGATCGCGGGGGTGACCAGCGACGGGCCGAGCCAGTCGAGGCCGTTGTACGGCTCCTTGAAGTTGCTCGCCGGAAGCCGTAGTCGGGCCCCGTCGGCCGCCGCCGGCAGCGTGAAGGTGCCGTCGCCCGCGGCCTTGGTGGAGGCAACGACCTTGCCGTCCTTCACCGCCTCGATCCGCATCCCGGCGTAGCCCAGCTCGGACGGGTCGGGGGAGCCCAGCTTCCCGACGCCCTTGCCGCGCGTGAAGTCCTGCCAGGTGGTGCCGGTGATCTTCCCCGGCTCGGCCTTGGCCGCCACGGCCTTCTTCGCGCCGTCGGGCATCTGGTCGGGGGCGACACCGACCAGCGGGAGCGTGACCGGCTGCCCGGCGTGCACCGGGGCCGTGGTGACGAACCCGCCCTGGTCCGGCCTGAGCGGCGAATCGCGGCCCGGGTGTGCCTTCGGGAACGCCGAGGACTGCGCGAACGTGTCGTGCACGCCCACCCACACCGCGTTCGCGACCCCCTTGTCCGGGTCCTGGTCGTACACCAGCCGGAAGATGATCCCGGCCGCCAGCATCGAGATCGCCATCGGCATGAAGACGACGAGCTTGAACGCCGTGCCCCAGCGCACCCGCTCGGTCAGCACGGCGAAGATCAGGCCGAGCGCGGTGGAGACCGTGGGCGCGAAGACCACCCAGATGATGTTGTTCTTCAGCGCCGTACGGATGCCGTCGTCCGTGAACAGCGCCTTGTAGTTGTCGACCCCGGCGAAGCCGTCACCGGAGGCGTTGTAGAAACTGCGGACGACCGAGTACCCGATCGGGTAGACCACGAGCGCGCCGAGCAGCACCAGCGCCGGCAGCAGGAACAGGGCTGCCACCGTCCGGCGCGTGCCGGTCACGCTCTTGCGGCTCTTCGGCACGGCGGGACCCGCGGGGGTCCCCGCCGCCGCTGCCGACGTCATCGCCGGATCAGCCCCCGTTCCCGTACGCGGCCGCCGCGTCCTTCTCCAGCTGCGCCTGGGCGCCCGCGACGTCCTTGGGGTTCTTCAGGAAGTCCTGCAGATCCTTCCACTCGCCCTTGCCCGGCGTGCCGCCGAAGGCCTGCGGGGCCTGGTCGGACATGTCGAAGCGGAAGTTGTCACCGGACGCGATCAGCGCCTTGGCGATGGTCTGCTGCACCTGGTTCGGGTACGCCGACACCGGGACGTTCTTGTTCGGCGAGAGATAGCCGCCCAGCCTGGCCTGGATCGTCGCCGCGTCCGGGGAGGCCAGGAAGGTGACCAGCGCCTGCGCCGCCTTGGAGTCCTTGAGGATCACCGCCGCGTCGCCACCGGAGACCACCGGCGCGCTGGAGCCGACCGCCGGGAACGGGAACACCTTCGCGTCCGTTCCCACCTTCGCCTTGGTGTCACCGATGTTGACCTGCACGAAGTCGCCCTCGTAGACCATCGCCGCCTTCGGCTGGTCGCCTCCGGTGAAGGTCTGCGTGACCGACGCCGGGAACTCGGTCTGCAGGGCGCCGTCCGCGCCGCCCGCCACATAGTCCTTCTTGCCCCAGATCTGGGCGAGCGTGGTCAGGGCCTGCTTCACCGACGGATCGGTCCACTTGATCTTGTGCTGGGCGAGCTGATCGTACTTCTCCGGACCGGCCTGGGAGAGATAGACGTTCTCGAACCAGTCCGTCAGCGTCCAGCCGTCCGCGCCACCCACCGAGAACGGCGTGACCCCGGAGTCGTACACCGCCTGCGCGGTGCTCAGCAGCTCCGGCCAGGTCTTCGGCTCCTTGGCCCCCGCGTTCTCGAACGCCTTGGCGTTGTACCAGATCAGCGACTTGTTGGCGGCCTTGTAGTAGGCGCCGTACTGCTTGCCGTCGACCTTGCCGATGTCCTGCCAGCCCTGCGCGTAGTTCTTCTGCAGCTCCTGGAGCGCCTCCGGGCCGAGGGGCTTGGCCCACTTCTTCTCCACGGCCTGCTTGATCGCGCCCGGCTGCGGCAGGAGCGCCACGTCCGGCGGCTGACCGCCCGCGATCTTCGAACCGAGGAAGTTGATGATCGGGTCCTGCGCGGGCACGAAGGTCACCTTCGCGCCGGTGCGCTTCTCGAACTCCGCGAGGACCTTCTTGAAGTTCGCCTGTTCGGTGCCGGTCCAGACGGCGGCGACCTCCAGGCTCTCGCCGTTCAGTTTCGGCAGGGAGACGGTGGAGCCGCTCGCACTGGCGCTGCTCTTGTCGCCGCTGTCCTTCTTGTCGTCGCTGCTGGAGCACGCGGTGAGCGCGAGGGCTCCCGCGAGCAGCGCGGCGAGGGTGGTGACGGTCCTGCTTGTCCGGATGGTGCTGCTCTGGTTACGCATCACTTCCCCGTTCGTCGTTCTCCGTTGAACGTCAGAAGACTGTCCCGTGCGCTCCGGTCTACGCCGGGCCGCACAGGGGCGGCAAGAGCGCCGACGCCGTCCGGCGGGTCATCGTGACCCGCTCGTGATCAGGGACGTATGCGTGCCGGTTCCGGCTACAGCAGCGAGGGCACCTCCGCCGCCGAGACCTCGCGGGCCGCCCGCTCCACGGCGCTGGCCAGCAGGGCCAGGTCGGTGGGGCCGTTGCCCAGCTCGCGCACCGGCCGGCGGGCCGGCGGATCGCCCATCCGCTGCCACTCCAGCGGCAGCACCGTGGGCCGCTGGGTCGCGGTGCGCGGGATGCGGCCCGTCACCCGGCCGCCCTGGAACGCGGTGCCCCGCCCGTCCGGGTGCGTCAGCCTGCCCCGCCCCGGCGCCGGGTCGTCCGGTCCGGCGGACGGCGCGTCGAGCGTCACCCGGAGCGTGGCCCGCCGGGCCGGTTCCGTCTCCGCCGTACGACCGCCCGTCCCGGCCGCCGCCACCAGGTGCACGCCGAGCCGCTCGCCCTCCCGGGCCACCGCCTCCAACGCCCGCATCACCGACCCGGCGGCGGGCCGGCCCGGCGACCCCAGCGCCGGGGAGACCAGCGCGTCCAGGTCGTCCACGACCACCACGAGCCGGGGCAGCGGCGGCGCCGCCTCGGTCCGCTGCCGGGCCGCGGCACCGGGCCGCAGCCGCAGCGTGGAGCTGGGCGGCGCGTCTATGTCGCCGGCACCGGAGCCGGGTGCGGCCGGCCGCCCGCCCGGGGTGCGCTGCGCGACGATCCGGCCCGACACCTCGCGTCCCGTGTGCCACTGGGCGAAGTCGGTCATGCCCAGCAGCTCGGCCCGCCGCTTCAGCTCGGCGCTCAGCGACTGCGCGAACTCCCGCATGCGCACAGGGTCGTTGGCGATCAGATGGGTCGTCACATGGGGTATGTCCGTGCACACCCGCAGTCCCTCGCCGCGGCCGGCGGCCGTGCCGACGCCGTCCCGGCCGTCGATCAGCACCATGCCCAGCCGGTCGGGCCGCTCGGCGGCGGCCAGCGAGGCGACCACGGCCCGCAGCAGCTCGGTACGGCCACTGCCGGCCGGGCCCTCGATCAGCAGATGCGGCCCCTCGGCCACCAGGTCGGCGGTGAGCGGGCCGCGCGGCCCGGCACCGAGCACCGCCCGGGCCCGGCCGCCCAGCGACTCCGTGTCGTCCGCCGCGTCTGCCCAGCGGGCCATCAGGGACGCCGGGGTGGCCCGGGCCAGCCCCAGCTCGTCCAGCAGACGGGCCGACTGCGGCAGTGGTACGGCCACGCGCGCGTGCCGCTCTCCGGCGGGGCCGTCCGGACGCAGCGGCGCGAGCGCCCGCGCGAACCGCTCCGCCCACGCGGGGGAGACGGCGTCCACGGCGGCGAGCACGCCCGGGCCGACGGGGCCGCCGCGCGCCACGCGCATCAGATGCAGCACGCTCGCCACATCACCGCCGAGCAGCGCCGCGGCCCCGCAGTGCCGGAAGGTGGGCGTCACCGCGCAGGCGGCCTCGTACACCTCCGCGACCGGAGAAGAGGGGGAGGCGGCCGGGGTCTCGGCGAGGCACACCACGTGGATCCCGGCCCGCGGCCCGGCCACGGCCAGCCGCGCCACGGCCTCCCGCAGCGCGGCCCCACCGGGATCACCGTCCACGACGACCACGGTGTACGGCCCCGGGTACCCACTGACACCGTCCGGACCGGCATCGTCGCGGGCCCAGGAGGGACGGCGGGTTCCGTGGGCGGGGGTGGCGTTCGGGTGGGTGGTACCGGGCGAGGCCGTGGCGGCGGGGGCCGTGGCCGTCGGGGACGCGTCGGCGCCGAGCGGGCCCGCGCCTGCCGGCGAGGCCGCCCCTGTGGGCGTCGGAGCAATCCGTGCCGTCGCCGGCCGGGCCGCGCTTCTGCCCGTCGCCGCGTGGTCCTCGACCCGGCGCAGGAGTTCCTCCGTGCGGGCCGCCGCCTGTTCGCGGTCGTAGGCCAGCAGCAGGCGGCAGTCCTGGCCGTGGCCCGGACGGACGTGCGGGAGCCAGCCCAGCCAGGACCACTCGGCCGTGCGCTCCTCCACCGGGCGGGAGCGGTCCGCGCTGATCAGCACGATCTCCAGCAGGTCGGGGGAGTGCAGCGCGGCGAGCTGGGCCAGCACCGCGCGGGCCAGCCCGGACAGCCGGGGGCGCGGACCGGCCAGGCCCAGCGCGCCCGCCTCGCGCAGCGCTGCGGTCACCGGTACGGCGGGCAGCAGACCCGAGCCGTCCGGCGCGGCCCGGTCGGCCGTCCCGAGCCGTACCACCAGCGTCTCCGGATGCCCCGCTCCCCGCTCCCACAGCCGGGGCCCGGGCCCCAGTGCCGTCAGCAGCAGCGCGGCGGGGTCGGGCCAGGTGTCGGGCTGCTGCGGGACGGCACCGGCCGGGGTGCCGGCGGTACCGGTGGCGGCGGCCCCGGCTCCGTAGGCCTTCTGCTCGGCCGCCGTCTGCTCCCCGCGCCCCCCGGCGAGCCTGCGCGCCCACGCACCGAGTCCACCCCGGCGCCGGGCGCCCTGGGGAACGTCGGTGCCTCGGACGGGAGTGCTCTTACGACCACCGGAGCCGGTGTTCCCGCCCGGGTGTGCGCCGTTGTCGCGCGGCCCTGGGCCGCCGGTCGTCGTACCGGCGTACGGGTCCTGGGACGGCCCGCCGGAACCCGTGCTGCCGACGCCCGCGCGCGAGCCGGTGTCGTGCGGCATCGGGGCGTGGGCCGTCGTACCGGCTGCGTACGGGCCCTCGGCCAGGCCGCCGGGGCCACAGATGCCGTGGCGTCCCGCGTGCGTGTCCCCGCTGCCGGAAGCCGGGCCGGGAGTCCCGGGCGTCCGGAGATCCCTGCCAGGCTCGCCCGCTCCGAAGCGGACCGCGCCCGTGTGGCCATCGGGGGCCGTGACGGAACCGGATGCCCCGGCCGCCCCGAGTCCGCCGCCGAGACCGTCGGTCCCGAGGGGGCCCGCGGTCGTGTACCCGTGAGCCGAGCTCACGGCCGAACCAGGTGCCCCTGCCGATGCCCCGGCCGACCGCTGCCCACTGCCCGGCTCGCCGGTCCCGGAGCCGCCAGTGGCCCAGCCGACAGAAGCCGTGCCCGCGCCCCGGCTCTCGATGCTCGGTGTCCCCGCCTGGCCGGGGACGGAGGGCTGCTCGCCGTACCCGTGCTCCTGGGCGCCCGCGCCCGAGGCGCCCCAGGCCGCCGTGCCGTACGCGTGATGGATGGGCCCGGACGGGCCCGTGGCCGCGGAGTGCTCCACGCGCGCGTGCCCCGCGTCGACGCCGGCTCCGGCGCCTTCCGCCGTACCGACCGTGGCGCCCGTACCGGCCGTATCGACCATGCCGCCCGTCGCGCCCGCCGCACCCGCACCGCCCGTACCCCGAGACGTCCCCGCGCCCGGTACCGCGTCAGCTCCGGAACCGGCGGACGTGCCCGGCGCGCCGGCGCCCTCCGCGCTCCCGGCCCCCAGCGGGAACCGTACGCACCCCTCGCCGTCCGGGACCGTGCGCACGCGGGCCCCGGGGCCCCCGGACGGCGTAACTCGCAGGGCGGATTCGCCGAGCCTCAGCAGGGCCCCCGCGGGGAAGCGCTGGGGGCGGTCGGTGACACGGGCGCCGTCGAGGGTGGTGCCGTTGGTGGAGCCGAGGTCGGTGACGGAGACGGCGCCGTCGGCGGCGACCGTGACCGCGCAGTGCAGGCGGGAGACGTCCGGGTCGTCCAGCGGGACGTCGGCGTCGACAGAGCGGCCGACCGTTATGCGGCCGCCGTGCAGGAGGTGGACGCCGCCCGCGTCCGGGCCCGCGACCACGTGCAGCTGGGTCGGGGCGTCGTCCAGCTCGGGATGGGGCTCGGGGGCCGCAGGGGCGCCCAGGGACAGCACGGCGCCGTCGACCAGCGGGGGCTCGCCGAGGGTGCGGCGGCGGGCGTCCAGCCGCTCCGTGCCCGCGTACAGGACCACCGGCGCGCCGGAGGCCTCCCGGCCCGCGCCGCCGTCTCCGGTGACCGCCGCGGCCAGCGCCGACGCCACCGCAGCCAGGTCCGTGCCCACGGGCGCCGTGACCAGCACGTCCCGGCTCGCGGGGCGGCTCCGCTGCGGGGCCGGGCCCAGCGGGTCTACGACGGTCAGCCGGATCTGCATCGCCGTCAGCGGTCCCTTCTGCCCGGGCGCGGACTCCCCACCCCACACGAGCACGTCGGCCAGTACTGCAGGCATCCTCGCACCTGTCACTGACAACACGCCCGCGACCCGGCATCAAGTGATCTTGATTGGTCAGCTCTGCCCCCAAAAGTGCCTGACCAGGACCGCGTCGGCGATCACTTGAGATCGGTCACGTCCCGGACCTGGCAACCAGGGGACCGAGGTGAGCGTCTTTCCTTCGAACATGGACGGGAACGCTTACGTAGTGCCCTGGGGGGCGGCACTACAGTGGAGCGGAACACCGGAACCACAGCCGAACAGACAGCAGGGAGCGCGGAACGTGCGGCCAGTCGGCAGCAAGTACCTGCTCGAGGAGCCGCTCGGACGCGGCGCCACGGGCACCGTCTGGCGTGCCCGCCAGCGCGAGACCGCGGGCGCCGAGGCGGCCGTGCCCGGCCAGCCCGGCGAGACGGTCGCGATCAAGGTCCTCAAGGAGGAGCTGGCGAGCGACCCGGACATCGTGATGCGCTTCCTGCGCGAGCGCTCCGTCCTGCTCCGCCTCACCCACCCGAACATCGTCCGGGTCCGCGACCTGGTCGTCGAGGGCGATCTGCTGGCCCTGGTCATGGACCTCGTCGACGGCCCCGACCTGCACCGCTACCTGCGCGAGAACGGCTCCTTCACGCCGGTCGCCGCCGCGCTGATGACCGCGCAGATCGCCGACGCGCTCGCCGCGAGCCACGCCGACGGCGTCGTCCACCGCGACCTGAAGCCCGCCAACGTGCTGCTCCAGCAGTACGACGGCCGGATGCACCCGATGCTGACCGACTTCGGCATCGCCCGCCTCGCCGACTCCCCGGGCCTGACCCGCACCCACGAGTTCGTCGGCACGCCCGCGTACGTGGCGCCGGAGTCCGCCGAGGGCCGCCCGCAGACCTCCGCCGTCGACATCTACGGCGCCGGCATCCTGCTGTACGAGCTGGTCACCGGCCGTCCGCCGTTCTCCGGCGGCACCGCCCTCGAAGTGCTGCACCAGCACCTGAGCGCCGAGCCGCGCCGCCCCTCCACCGTCCCGGACCCGCTGTGGACGGTCATAGAGCGCTGCCTGCGCAAGAACCCCGACGAGCGGCCCAGCGCCGAGAACCTCGCGCGCGGGCTGCGGGTCGTGGCCGAGGGCGTCGGCGTGCACGCGAACGCCGCCCAGATCGCCGCCGCCGAGGGCGTCGGCGCCCTGCTCGCGCCCGACCCGGCCCCGACCGCCGTCCCGGGCGTGCCCGGCGCCGCCGACCCCACGCAGGTGCTGCCGACCAACGCGCCGCAGGGGTCGTACGGCGGGCACGATCCGAACGCGGCGACCAGCGTCCTGCCGCACACCGGGGGCCCCGGCGACCCGATGGGCGCCGCCGACCCCACCGCCGTGCTGCCGAACACGGGCGCGGCCGACCCGACCGCCGTCCTCCCGCCGATGCCCCAGGGCCGGCCGGGACAGCAGGGCCAGGGGCCCCAGCCCGAGCAGCCGCACCCCTGGCAGACCCAGCTGCGCGCCGCCCGCGACCGCAACGAGCAGACGCAGATCCAGTACCTCGACCCGAACGAGGACCCGCTGCGCCGCCGCCCCCAGCGGCAGGTCGCCCGCCCGCAGCAGCAGCCGCGCCAGGCCCCGCAGGCCCGCCCGCAGCAGCCGCAGCAGCGCCGTCCCGCCGGGTACGGCCACGCGCCGCAGCAGCCCCAGCAGTACGCCCCGCAGCCGCAGCAGTACGCCCCCCAGCCGCAGCGGTACGCGCCGGAGCCGCAGCGGCCCGTGCGCGAGCCCCGGCCGCCGCGGCAGCGCAGCGCCAACCCGATGAAGATCCCCGGGCTCGGCTGCCTCAAGGGCTGCCTGTTCACGATCGTCATCCTGGTCGTCGCGAGCTGGCTGGTCTGGGAGCTGACCCCGCTGCACACCTGGGTCGGACAGGGCAAGGGCTACTGGGACCAGATGAGCGACTGGGCCGGAAAGGTCGGCCACTGGGTCAAGAAGCTGGGGAGCTCCTCCGGCAACGGCAACTGATCGCAGGGCGCCAACTGATCGCAGGTTTGGGGATTTGTCGACATCTGGCGGGTGATTTCTGTCTCCGCGGTGAAGGTTGGCTCGTCGGACGCGTAGTTTTAACGACACCACGCGACAACACGCGTCTGTAGGAGCAGTCTTGGCACGGAAGATCGGCAGCCGGTACACCGCGAACCAGATCCTGGGGCGGGGCAGCGCCGGCACGGTGTGGCTGGGCGAGGGACCGGACGGTCCCGTCGCGATCAAGCTGCTGCGCGAGGACCTCGCGTCCGACCAGGAGCTCGTGGGGCGCTTCGTGCAGGAGCGCACCGCGCTGCTCGGCCTGGAGCACCCGCACATCGTCACCGTGCGCGACCTGGTGGTCGACGGCAACGACCTGGCGCTGGTCATGGACCTCGTCCGGGGCACGGACCTGCGCACCCGGCTGGAGCGGGAGCGGCGGCTCGCGCCGGAGGCGGCCGTGGCGATCGTCGCGGACGTCGCCGACGGGCTCGCGGCCGCGCACGCCGCCGGGGTCGTCCACCGGGACGTGAAGCCCGAGAACGTCCTGCTGGACATGCAGGGCCCGCTGGGGCCGGGCGGGGCGCACCCGGCCCTGCTGACGGACTTCGGCGTCGCCAAGCTGATCGACTCGCCCAGGCGGACCCGGGCCACGAAGATCATCGGTACGCCGGACTATCTCGCCCCGGAGATCGTCGAGGGCCTGCCGCCGCGGGCCGCCGTGGACATCTACGCGCTGGCCACGGTCCTGTACGAGCTGCTGGCCGGCTTCACCCCCTTCGGCGGCGGGCATCCGGGCGCGGTCCTGCGCCGGCACGTCACCGAGACCGTCGTACCGCTGCCCGGCATCCCCGAGGAGCTGTGGCAGCTGATCGTGCAGTGCCTGGCGAAGGCCCCCGCCTCCCGGCTGCGGGCCTCGGAGCTGGCGGCGCGGTTGCGGGAGCAGCTGCCGACGCTCGCGGGGATGCCGCCGCTGGACGTGGACGAGCCGGAGTCCGAGGCGGCCGAGGAGGGCCCGGAGGAGGCGTCGGCACCGCCGGCCGACTCCGGGGAGCCCGTACGGCGCCGTGGCGCGGTGTCGCTGGTGCCGGGCGCCAAGCCCGACTCCAACCGGGACACGCACACCTCGATGCGGGTACCGGGGCCCGACGAGCTGGCGGGCGGCGCGCGCGGTACGGCCCGGGCGCCGCGGGCCTCGGGAGCACCACGGCCCGGCTCCGCCCGCCACCGCGCGGCCGCCCGGCGCCGCAGGATCACCCTGAGCGTCGCCGCCGTCGTCCTCGCCGCGGCCATCGGCATCGGCGCCTGGGCCGCGACCTCGGACGACGACACACCTCCCCAGGACACCCACAGCACCTCCACCCCGTGAACCCCGGGCTCCGCCCCGTGAGCCCCGGGCTCCGCCCCGTGAGCCCCGGGCTCCGCCCGGTGACCCAGGGCTCCACCCCGTGAACCCAGGGGGCTCCGCCCGGTAACCCACAGGGGGCTCCGCCCGGTGACCCCGGGCTCCGCCCTGTGAACCCGGGGGCTCCGCCCCGTGAACCGCTCCGCCCTGTGAACCCGGGGGCTCCGCCCCGGACCCCCGCCCCGCACGCCGCTTCGCACCCGCTCCCGTCCAGCGAGCGGTGCCGTCGATCAGCCCTTCAGCCGTTACGGCGGCCGAGGACGAGGCCTGTTCAGGGCCCCTGCGGGGGTCCGGGGGAGGCAGTCCCCGGCAGGGGCCCAGGGGCGGCAGCCCCGGCCCGGGCTTCGTCGCCCGGCGGAGCCGTTACGCTGGAGGCGTGGCAGTCGTCGATGTATCCGAAGAGCTGAAGTCCCTCTCCTCGACCATGGAGTCGATCGAGGCCGTCCTGGACCTCGACAAGCTGAGGGCAGACATCGCCGTGCTCGAGGAGCAGGCGGCCGCGCCGTCCCTCTGGGACAACCCGGACGAGGCGCAGAAGATCACCAGCAAGCTCTCCCACCTCCAGGCCGAGGTCAGGAAGGCGGAGGCGCTGCGCGGCCGGATCGACGATCTCGCCGTCCTCTTCGAGATGGCGGAGGAGGAGGACGACCCGGACACCCGCGCCGAGGCCGAGTCCGAGCTGGCCGCCGTGCGCAAGGCGCTGGACGAGATGGAGGTCCGGACGCTCCTGTCCGGCGAGTACGACGCCCGTGAGGCGCTCGTCAACATCCGCGCCGAGGCCGGTGGCGTCGACGCCGCCGACTTCGCCGAGCGGCTCCAGCGCATGTACCTGCGCTGGGCCGAGCAGCACGGCTACAAGACCGAGGTCTACGAGACGTCGTACGCCGAAGAGGCCGGCATCAAGTCGACCACCTTCGCCGTGCAGGTGCCGTACGCCTACGGCACCCTCTCCGTCGAGCAGGGCACCCACCGGCTCGTCCGGATCTCGCCCTTCGACAACCAGGGCCGCCGCCAGACCTCCTTCGCGGGTGTCGAGGTGCTGCCCGTCGTGGAGAAGACCGACCACATCGAGATCGACGAGTCCGAGCTGCGGGTGGACGTGTACCGGTCGTCCGGACCCGGTGGTCAGGGCGTGAACACCACCGACTCCGCGGTGCGGCTCACGCACATCCCCACCGGCATCGTGGTCTCGTGCCAGAACGAGCGGTCGCAGATCCAGAACAAGGCCACCGCGATGAACGTCCTCCAGGCCAAGCTGCTGGAGCGGCGCCGGCAGGAGGAGCAGGCCAAGATGGACGCCCTCAAGGGCGACGGCGGCAACTCCTGGGGCAACCAGATGCGTTCGTACGTGCTGCACCCCTACCAGATGGTCAAGGACCTGCGCACCGAGCACGAGGTCGGCAACCCCGAGGCCGTGTTCAACGGCGAGATCGACGGGTTCCTGGAGGCCGGCATTCGCTGGCGCAAGCAGCAAGAGAAGTAACTTTGTCGACATGACAACTGCCGCCCCTGTGGCGGCAGTTGTCATATGTCTGGGTTTTACATCACACTCACAGGCTCCAACTCCCGGCAAACGCCGCCCCATCGGACATTGCGCGCGCAACGACCTTGACGTTGCTTTGAAAAATGGGAAGGGTGAAGCGTGGCATGCGTATCTCTGGGGCGCATGTGAACCGGGGGAATAGGGTGACGTGGATGCCGGCGCCGACACTGGTGTCGACTCCGGCGTCATCGGCTGCCCCCGTCGATCACGGCCTGCCCCCGAGCGCGGCCCACATTGACGAATAGCTACTGGGGGTAGCAACCATATGACCAAGAAGACGCGGATCCGCGTCGCGCGGATAGCGGCCGGTGCCGTGATCGCGGCCGGCGCCTCGCTGACCGCCGCGGGTGCGGCGTCCGCCCTGGACCTCGATGTCAAGGCCGGCCCGCTCAGCGTTGGCGCGAGCACGAAGGCCGCCGGCGCGGACGGTGACTGCGACCTCGTCGCCGTCTGCACCGACGGCGGCACCTCGGACGGTGGGAACTCCGACGGGGGCAACTCCGACGGCGGGGACTCCGACGGGGGCAACTCCGACGGTGGTGACGCGAGCATCGGCGGCGACGCCTCGATCGGCGGTGTCATCGCCGGCACCGACGGTGGCGACGCCTCCATCGGCGGCAACGACGGCGGTGACGCCAGCATCGGTGGCAACGACGGCGGTGACGCCTCCATCGGCGGTAACGACGGTGGCGACGCGAGCATCGGTGGCAACGACGGCGGTGACGCCTCCATCGGCGGTAACGACGGCGGTGACGCGAGCATCGGTGGCAACGACGGCGGTGACGCCTCCATCGGCGGCAACGACGGCGGCAACGGCTCCAACGGCGGTGACGCCAGCATCGGTGGCGGCAACGGCAACGGTGGCAACGGCTCCAACGGTGGCGGCAACGGCAACGGTGGCGGTCACGGCAACAGCGGCGGCAACGGCTCCGGTGGCGGCTCCAGCACCGACGGTGGCAACGGCCACACCACCCCGAACGGTGGCGGCAACGACAACGGCACCCAGGAGGAGGGCTCCTCGGCCCTCACCGACACGGGCTCGGACACCTCGGCCCAGGGCGGTGACAAGCAGCTCGCCGAGACCGGTGCCGGTCAGACCGCGTTCCTGCTCGTCGGCGCCGCGACGATGATCGCCGGCGGTATCGCCTTCCGCGTGCTGCCGCGTCTGGTGAACGGCCGGGGCGGCGCGGCCGCCTGAGCGTAGCCTCACGCTCACGCACTGTGCGC
Source organism: Streptomyces sp. NPDC047085 (assembly GCF_040643735.1). NCBI lineage: Bacteria > Bacillati > Actinomycetota > Actinomycetes > Kitasatosporales > Streptomycetaceae > Streptomyces > Streptomyces sp. NPDC047085. Next base: position 291,249 of record NZ_JBEYUW010000009.1, on the reverse strand, counting down.
AACGCGTAGACGGAAGGGCCCGGAGCGTCGCGCTCCGGGCCCTTCCGCCGTTCTTGAGGTCTGTCTTCTCGGTGCCTGCTTACGCGGTCTGGTGCGCCAGCAGCGCCACCGCGGCGATCAGCACCGCGAGCAGCGCGATCAACGCCATCGGGTTCAGCCCCGCGAAGAAGCCCTGCTGCTGCAGTCGCTCGCGGTTGGCGCGGCACACCGGGCACCGGCCCTCGCTCACGGGCGCCGCGCAGTTCGCGCACACCAACCGGTCGTACGTCATGCGCTCGCCCTCCTTGCACCGGCCATCATGCATACAACGCTTGCGGGAACCAGAACGTTCCCCCTCCACTCTGCCAGGTTCCCCGGGAAAGGGCGCGGGCGTCCGGAGAAGCCCGGTTCCCGCCCGGCGCAAACTCGGATCCGGTTCCGTACAAAAAGACACAAGTCTGCCCCAAGCGCAACCGGCGACTGCACTTGCGCACCTGGTTCGCGTATGGTCACGCTCATCTACCCCCGGCGACCCGTGGTGCATCCGTGATCCGATTCGACAACGTCTCCAAGGTCTACCCCAAGCAGACTCGTCCAGCCCTCAGGGATGTCTCCCTGGAGGTGGAGAAGGGCGAGTTCGTCTTCCTCGTGGGGTCCTCCGGCTCCGGAAAGTCCACCTTCCTGCGGCTCATCCTCCGCGAGGAGCGGTGCAGCCACGGTCAGGTGCACGTTCTGGGCAAGGATCTCGCGCGCGTCTCCAACTGGAAGGTGCCGCAGATCCGTCGCCAGCTCGGGACGGTCTTCCAGGACTTCCGCCTCCTGCCCAACAAGACGGTCGCGGAGAACGTGGCCTTCGCGCAGGAGGTCATCGGCAAGTCCCGCGGCGAGATCCGCAAGTCCGTGCCGCAGGTGCTCGACCTCGTCGGCCTCGGCGGCAAGGAGGACCGGATGCCGGGCGAGCTGTCCGGCGGTGAGCAGCAGCGCGTGGCCATCGCGCGGGCCTTCGTCAACCGGCCCAAGCTGCTCATCTGCGACGAGCCCACCGGCAACCTCGACCCGCAGACCTCCGTCGGCATCATGAAGCTGCTCGACCGGATCAACCGGACGGGCACCACCGTCATCATGGCGACGCACGACCAGAACATCGTGGACCAGATGCGCAAGCGCGTCATCGAGCTGGAGAAGGGCCGCCTCGTCCGCGACCAGGCCCGCGGCGTCTACGGCTACCAGCACTGACCCGCCGCCCGAGCCCCGTCCACGGAAAGGCTTAACCAGACGCCATGCGCGCCCAGTTCGTCCTGTCGGAGATCGGTGTCGGTCTCCGCCGCAATCTGACGATGACCTTCGCCGTCATCGTCTCCGTCGCCCTGTCCCTGGCCCTGTTCGGCGGTTCGCTGCTGATGAGCGACCAGGTGAGCACCATGAAGGGCTACTGGTACGACAAGGTCAACGTCTCGATCTTCCTGTGCAACAAGAGTGACGCGCAGTCGGACGTGAACTGCGCCAAGGGCGCGGTCACCGAGGACCAGAAGAAGCAGATCCTCTCCGACCTGCACAAGATGTCGATCGTCGAGAAGGTCTCGTACGAGTCGCAGGACCAGGCGTACAAGCACTACAAGGAGCAGTTCGGCAACTCCCCGCTGGCCAGCTCGCTCACGCCGGACCAGATGCAGGAGTCGTACCGGATCAAGCTCAAGGACCCGCAGAAGTACCAGGTGATCGCGACCGCGTTCAACGGCCGTGACGGTGTGCAGTCGGTGCAGGACCAGAAGGGCATCCTGGACAACCTCTTCCAGTTGCTCAATCTGATGAACCGCGCGGCACTCGGCGTGATGGCGCTGATGCTGCTCGTCGCGCTGCTGCTGATCGTCAACACCGTGCGTGTTTCGGCGTTCAGCCGTCGGCGTGAGACCGGGATCATGCGCCTGGTCGGCGCCTCGGGCTTCTACATCCAGGCGCCGTTCATCATGGAGGCCGCGGTCGCCGGTCTCATCGGCGGCGGCCTCGCCTGCGTCTTCCTCGTCGTGGGCCGGTACTTCACCATCGATCACGGCATGGGCCTGTCCACCAAGCTCACGCTCATCAACTTCGTCGGCTGGGACGCGGTGTTCACCAAGCTCCCGCTGATCTTGGCCACGAGTGTCCTGATGCCTTCGTTGGCGGCGTTCTTCGCGCTGCGCAAGTACCTGAAGGTGTGACGCATCCCAAGAGGGCCGTACGGACATCCGACCGTACGGCCCTTCGCGTTGTCCTAGACTCACCGCCATGTCAGGTCGTGACCTGTTCTGTCAGCCCCGCCGCAAACGCCGCGGGGCCGCCCTGACATTGGTCTTCGCCGGCCTGCTCGCCGCCGGCGCCGCCACCGGCTCGTTCCCGGACGCCGGACAGGCGGCCCAGCCCGGCCAGTCGGGCCGCAGGAGCAGCGCCGGGCCGTCGCCCGCGGCCACCCGGCACGAGGCCGTGCGCAAGGCCGCCGCCGAGGCCATGGCCGACGGCACGTCCCCGATGGAGGCCGCCGAGCGGGCCGTCAGCCGCAGCGGGGACCGCTGGGCCGCCGTCTACTCCGAGGGCGAGTACCAGGAGTTCCAGGAGGCGTTGGACGGTGAGTACACCGGCGTCGGCCTGTGGGCGCGGCGCGAGCGCGACGGCCGTATCGAGGTGACCCGGGTGCAGCCCGGCTCGCCCGCCGCCGACGCCGGGATCCGCAGCGGCGACGGGCTGCGCAGCGTCGACGGCGAGAAGGTCGACGGCCGGCCGGTCACCGAGGTCGTCTCCTTACTGCGCGGCGACGCCGAGGACGCGGCCGCAGGTACGACGGTCACGCTCGGTCTGCAGCGCGGCACGCGCACGTGGACGCGGACCCTGCACCGCGCGCGCCTGTCCACCGACTCCGTGACCGTCCGCAGGCCGGCCGCCGGGGTCGTCGTGATCCGGGTCGCCGCCTTCACCAAGGGCTCCGGCGAGGCCGTGCGCGCCGCAGTACGGCAGGCGCCGGCGGACGCCGGACTCGTGCTCGACCTGCGCGGCAACTCCGGCGGCCTGGTCACCGAGGCGGTCGACGCGGCCTCCGCCTTCCTCGACGGCGGTCTGGTCGCCACCTACGACGTCGACGGCGCCCAGCGCGCCCTGCACGCCGCGCCCGGCGGCGACACCGCCCGCCCCCTCGTCGCCCTGGTCGACGGCGGCACCATGAGCGCGGCCGAGATGCTCACCGGCGCCCTCCAGGACCGGGGCCGCGCGGTGGTGATCGGCTCCCGCACCTTCGGCAAGGGCTCCGTCCAGATGCCGACCGCCCTGCCCGACGGCTCGGTCGCCGAGCTGACCGTCGGCCACTACCGCACCCCTTCCGGCCGCGCGGTCGACGGCCGGGGCATCACTCCGGACCTGGAGGCGGGCGCGGAGGCGCTGCAGCGGGCGGAGACGGTGCTGACGGGCCTCGGCGACCCGTCGTAGCCCCCTCGAACTGTCGCAGTCCCCTTAAATACGCTTCCCTCGCACCCCTGGTGTGGTGAGAAAATGTCGTCACTATGAGCAAGGGAATGTACGTACCGAAGGAGTCCCAGCCCAAGCAGGGCGGAGGGGCCGCGAAGGCCAGGGACGGCGAGAAGGGCGGCAAGCGCAAGATCGTCGCCCAGAACAAGAAGGCCCGGCACGACTACGCGATCGTCGACACCTACGAGGCCGGGCTCGTGCTGACCGGCACCGAGGTCAAGTCGCTGCGCGAGGGACGGACCTCGCTGACCGACGGCTTCGTCCAGATCGACCGGGGCGAGGCGTGGCTGCACAATGCCCACATCCCCGAGTATCACCAGGGCAGCTGGACCAACCACTCCGCGCGCCGCAAGCGCAAGCTGCTCCTGCACCGCGAGGAGATCGACAAGCTGGAGTCCAAGGCCCAGGAGACGGGTCACACGATCGTGCCCCTCGCGGTGTACTTCAAGGACGGCCGGGCGAAGGCCGAGATCGCCCTCGCCCGAGGCAAGAAGGAGTACGACAAGCGGCAGACCCTGCGGGAGAAGCAGGACCGGCGGGAGTCGGACCGCGCGATGGCGGCGGCCAAGCGCAGGCAGCGCGGCTGAGCGGGGAATACGCTGGCACAGCCATGCGTTGTTCCCGTACGATGGCACTGCACCTCACAGAGGGTGCACGCCCCCTCCTCGGAGGGTTTGAAAAATCAACATGGGGATGATCGGTTTCGACAGCGGCTGTCGAAGCAGGGGAAGCGTGTCGAGGAAGCGGCAATGATCTCGTAAACCACATGTCGCAAAAAATAATCGCCAACACCAAGCGCGATTCCTTCGCCCTCGCTGCCTAAGTAGCGACTTGCGAAGTGTCAGCCCGGGGCTGTTCCCGACCCGGATCCTGGCATCAGCTAGGGAACTAAACCTCTAGACCCGGTCACGGGGTGTAGAGGGAAACCAAACAGTGGCTGAGCCCGTCGGAGACTTGTTCGCGTGATCTCCGGGGCCGAGAAAAGCGCAGCGAACTGCACACGGAGAAGCCCTGATTCCGCACCGTTGGACGCGGGTTCGATTCCCGCCATCTCCACCAACCCCCTCCGGGGGTACCCCATGTGGGCACAGGCCCCGTCGCTCGAAGCGGCGGGGCCTTCGCCGTACCCGGGCCGGCCCGTCGCGGCTTCCGCGCAAAAGGTTGTACGGCGCACGGTTTCACTTGCGTCCCACTTTTGTCCCGCCTTCTTCACAGGGCGGAGACTTCGTTGACATGTAAAGGACAGGTATACGGATCATGGAGGCTTCCTGTTCCTTGCGACCCACTGGAGGACCCACGTGGTCAAAAGCTCGGGCCTGAACGCGCGGAGCGCCCTGGCGCGCGGCACGGTCGCGGCGCTCACCGCCGCGCTGGTGGCGACCGGCACGACCGCCGCCTTCGCCGCCGACGCGAACGGCCGGTCCGTGTCTCAGGTCTCCGCCCAGGCCAAGCCGTCGGGCGTGTCGAAGTTCAGCCTCACCAGCGAGACCGCCGACGCCCAGGTCAACGCGCTGTACGGCGTGGACAGCAGTGGCAGGCTCTGGGGCTACCCGCCCAACGGCCAGGGGGGCCTGGACTCTCGCGTCCAGACCGGTTACGGCTGGCAGACCGCCAAGTTCATCACGCAGACGGACAACGACGCGGACGGCTCCGCGGACGGCATCTGGGATGTCACCGGAAGCCGGCTCACCTACACGAACTGGGACAGCGACACCCCGCTGACGGTCGGTAGCGGCTGGAACATCTACAACCGCCTCCTGTCGGCCGGGAACCTCGGTGGTGCCGCCGCCGACGACCTGATCGCCCGCGACAGCTCCGGCGTCCTGTGGCTCTACCTCGGCTACGGCAACGGCAAGCTGACCACGCGTTACAAGGTCGGCACCGGCTGGAACATCTACTCCGACCTCGCCGGCAAGGGCGACCTGACGGGCGACGGCAAGGACGACATCGTCGCCAAGGACAGCTCCGGCGTGCTGTGGCTGTACAAGGGCACCGGCAACTACAAGGCCCCCTTCGCGTCCCGCACGCGCATCGGCGCCGGCTGGAACACGTACAACAAGCTGATCTCCGTCGGTGACATCAACCTCGACGGGACCACCGACCTGATCGCCCGTGACACGGCCGGCGCCCTGTACCTGTACAAGGGCACGGGCAACGCCACCGCCCCCTACGCGTCCCGCGTGAAGATCGGCACCAGCGGCTGGAACACCTACCGCATCCTGTTCTGATCCGGATTCCGGGCCGGGCTCACCGGCTCGGCTTCAGGCGCGTCATGGGCCGCTCCCCTCACCGGGGGCGGCCCTTCGCGTCGCCGGGAGCGTCCCCCTCACGTCGCCGGGGCATGGGCGTCGCGCGGCCGCCCGGCGAACCAGACCAGCCCCGCCAGCGCCGCCGCTGACGCCGGCACACCGTAGGCGGCCGTCGGCGAGAGGTGCTCGACCACCCAGCCGCCCGCCGCGCTGCCGCAGGCGACGCCGGTGAGGAGGGCGGTCACGACCAGGCTCATGCCCTCGTTGAGGCGGTCGGCCGGGGTGCGGGACTGGACCAGGGTCATCGCGGTCACCATCGTCGGCGCGGTGGCCATGCCCGCCACCAGCAGCGCGCCCGCCAGAGCGGGGAGCGAACCGGCGGTGGTGGCCGCCAGCCACGGCAGGGTCATCAGCGCGGCCATCGCCAGGAGGCACCGGGAGAAGCCGAGGCCCGCCGGTCTCCGCGCCCCGAACAGCAGGCCCGCCGCGCCCGAGCCCGCCGCCTGGAGGGCGAGGACCACCCCGGCCGCCGCGCGGTGTCCCCGCCCGTCGGCGAAGGCGATGGTGACGACCTCCATCGAGCCGAACACCGCGCCGGTGGCCACGAAACAGGCCAGCAGGGGCGGGATGCCGGGGCTCCGCAGCGGCGACGGCGCCTTGCTGCGGGCCACCGGCGGCGGCTCGGTCGCCCGCTGGGCGGTGAACAGCAGCATGCCGGCCCCCAGCAGCACGGCCGCGGTGAGCGTGCCCGCCTCCGGGAAGAAGGTGCCGGTCAGGAAGGACGCCAGCACCGGGCCGAGCATGAAGCACAGTTCGTCGGCGGCCTGCTCGAAGGAGTTCGCGGTGTGCAGCGCGCCGGAGTCCTCCCGCAGCAGATGGGCCCAGCGGGCGCGGGACAGTCCGCCGACGTTGGGGGTCGCGGCGGTGGCCGCATACGCGGCGAACAGGGTCCAGTCCGGGGCGCCGTAGCGCACGCACAGCAGCAGCGCGAGGCTCCCGAGCACGGCCGTGAGCGTGGCCGGCAGGGCCACCCGGGCCTGCCCGTGCCGGTCGACGAGCCGCGCGATCCAGGGCCCGGCCACCCCGGTCGCCGTGAGACCGATGGCGGTGACGGCGCCGGCGAGGGCGTACGAGCCCCGGGACCCGGCGATCATCACGACCGCGCTCACACTGAACATGCCTATGGGCAGACGGGCGATGAGGTTGCCCGCGGTGAAGGCGAGGGCGCCGGGGTGGGAGAACAGTCGGCGGTATCCGGTGGGTCGGCCGTGGCCGACCGGTATCCGGTCGTCGTGGGTGGCCAGTCGCTCGTAGACGGTGGCCAGTCGCTCGACGGCAGCGGTCATTGGGCCGTCGCCAGTGGCCGCCTCTCGGTCGTCGTCGGTGGTCGCCTGTCGGTCGTCGTCGGTGGTCGGTGGTCTCGGCATGGCTCCACGCTCGCCCCGAGCGGATCACTGCGTCCAACACTTAATGAGCGGCCATTCACGCACCCGTGTTGTAAGTTCGCCGCCATGTCCGCGCCCGCCGCCATAGAACCCCGCCTCCTGCGCTCCTTCGTCGCCGTCGCCGAGGAGCTGCACTTCACCCGGGCCGCGGCCCGGCTGTACGTCGCCCAGCAGGCGCTCAGCCGGGACGTGCGGCGGCTGGAGCGGGAGCTGGGCGCCGAGCTGTTCGTACGGACCACCCGGCAGGTGACGCTGACCTCGGACGGCGAGCGCCTGCTGCCGTACGCCCGCCGGGTCCTCGCCGCCCAGGACGACCTGCTCGCCGCCTTCCGGCAGGCCCGGCCGCTGCTGGTCGACCTCAACTCCCCGGGCCTGGTCACCGGACGCCGGGTCCTGCACCGGGCCCGGGAGCTGGCGCCCGACTGCGAACTGATGGCCCGCTACGAGAGCGGGCTCACCGGGGCGGCGGCCGAACTGCTGTCCGGACGCCTGGACGTTTCCTTCGGCCGTTACGCCGGCCTGGACCCGGCCCTGCGCTCCGGCCTCGACCACCAGCCCGTGCGCTGCGAGCCGATGGCCGTCGTCCTGCCCGAGGAGCATTCCCTGGCCGCCCTGCCCGAGGTGCCGCTGGCCGCGCTCGCCGGCGAAACGGTCTACGCTGGGGCCGGCAATCCGCGCACCCCGGAGTGGACCGACCTCGCTCTTCATCTCTTCGAGGGACACGGCATCCGACTCGCCCCACCCCTTCCGCTGGCAGTCGGGGACGAGGAGTTCGAGCGGATCATGGCCAAGACAGGGAACCCGATCCTGGCCGTGGTGGACTTTCCGGCCATGCCCCGCACGGTGGTGCGACCCCTCGTCGCCCCCGTCCCGCTCTCGCCCGTCTCACTGGTGTGGCGGAAGGGGCTGGTCCACCCCGGGCTGGCCGCGCTGCGCCGGGCGGCGACCGAGATCGCCCGGACCGAGAACTGGCTCCGACAGCCCCCGGACCGATGGATTCCAGCCATTGATATAGAAGTGATGCGCGTCCACACCTGAGACGTGGCGAACACGGCACCTCCACCTGCGCTACATTCTTGGCCTGAGCACGGTGTGGTACAGGGGGCGCTCGGACCGGGTGGGGGCCTGGTTCGGTCGACGGGTGCTCGAGTCGTAGCGCACCCGGAACAGTCCCGTGGGGGGATGTGCGCGCGTGAAAGAGTGGCGAGAAGACGCCCAACCGACAGGGCCGGAAGTCTCATCCGGGGCCGGGGGCCTGCGAGTGACGGGTGCCTCCACCCGAACCTTCCCGGAGACCCGGACCTTCCCGGAGACCGGAATGTTTCCGGACACCGGTGATTCCACCCACGATCCGCACGAGGTGACCATCCAGCTCGACGCCGTCCAGCTCGGCGACGTCCGGCTGAGCCCGGCCGCCGAACCGCACGGGGCCGGGCGGGACGCTTCCGACGGGCCGGTGTTCGTCGACGCGTCCGGCCGCCGCGGCCGCACCTTCCGCCGCCTCGGCGTGCTCCTCGCCGTCGCCTGCGCTGTCTACGCCGTCGTCATCATCAGCACCCTGCTGTCCGGCAGCTCGGACGCGCCCTGGCTGCCGGTACCGCAGAACAAGGACAATCCCGCCGGCCAGGTGGACATCTCGCCGCTGCCGCAGGTCTCCACCCCGCCGTCCGGCACCGGCACCGCCTCCCCCGACCCCGGCACGACCGCGAGCGCGGGTACGACGCCGTCGTCGGCTGCCACCGCTCAGGCGCCCAGCGGCAGTTCCGGTTCGGCCGCGGCCAAGCCGGGCGCCTCGGCCGACGCCCGCCCGACGGCGACCAGGTCCACGTCCGCCACCGGCGGCGGCACCAGTGGTTCGTCCCCCGACGCCGGCCCCTCCACCCCCGCCGGCGGCACCAAGCCGAGCCAGAGCACCCCGGCCGGCGGCTCCGGCTTCCCCAGCCCCTCGTTCCCGATCGGCGGCAGCGCCGGTACCGGTCACGGCGGCGGTGCCGTGGCCTACGGGAACGCGCTCGGCGCCTGATCCAGACGACGCCCCCTAGCGGCAGGCCCCGGCCTCCTCCTCCACCCCTCGAACGTCCCGGAGCACACTCTCTGATGGCAACCCGCACCCGCCGTCACGATGCCGGACCCGGAGCCCGTGACGGCTTCCGGCGCCGGCGCCTGCCCCTTCGCCTGCTGCTGCCGCTGCTCGTCCTCGTCGCGCTCATCGCGATGCTGATGCTGCGCGGCTTCGTCCACAGCGAGATCCTCGCCGACCACCGCATCCAGCCCGAGGCCGCCTCCGACAAGGTGCCGGAGAAGATCCTGGACGGCGGCCCGGTCATCGACACCCGCAGCGGCCGCACCACCAGCATGGGCATCCCCGAGCACCGCCTGGTCCTCACCTTCGACGACGGTCCCGACCCCACCTGGACCCCGAAGGTGCTCGACGTGCTCAAGAAGCACCACGCGCACGCCGTCTTCTTCGTCACCGGCACCATGACCTCCCGCTACCCGGAGCTGGTCAAGCGCATGGTGGACGAGGGCCACGAGGTCGGCCTGCACACCTTCAACCACCCCGACCTGTCCTTCCAGAGCCACAAGCGCATCGACTGGGAGCTGTCCACCAACCAGCTCGCCATCACCGGCGCCGCCGGCATCCGCACCTCCCTGTTCCGGCCGCCGTACTCCTCCTTCGCCGACGCCATGGACGACAAGTCCTGGCCGGTGACCGAGTACATCGGCACCAAGGGCTACATCACCGTCGTCAACAACACCGACAGCGAGGACTGGCAGAAGCCCGGCGTCGACGAGATCATCCGCCGCGCCACCCCGCACGGCGGCAAGGGCGCCATCGTCCTGATGCACGACTCCGGCGGCGACCGCCACCAGACCGTGCAGGCGCTGGACAGGTTCCTGCCGATGCTCCAGCAGCAGGGCTACGCCTTCGACAACCTCACCGAGGCCCTGGACGCGCCCAGCGCGCACACCAAGGTGACCGGCCTCGGCCTGTGGAAGGGCAAGGCGTGGATCTTCCTCGTCTCCGCCGCCGACGACATCACCGGCGTGCTGGTCGTCGGCCTCGCGGTGATCGGCGTCCTCGTCATCTCCCGCTTCGGCCTGATGCTCCTGCTCTCCGGAGCCCACGCCCGCCGCGTGCGCCGCAAGGACTTCAGCTGGGGAGCGCCGGTCACCGAGCCGGTGTCGGTGCTGGTCCCGGCGTACAACGAGGCCAAGTGCATCGAGAACACGGTCCGTTCCCTGATGGCGAGCGAGCACCCCATCGAGATCGTCGTCGTCGACGACGGCTCCACGGACGGCACCGCCCGGATCGTGGAGGCCATGGGCCTGCCGAACGTCCGGGTCGTGCGCCAACTGAACGCGGGCAAGCCCGCCGCCCTCAACCGGGGCCTGGCCAACGCCCGTTACGACCTGATCGTGATGATGGACGGCGACACCGTCTTCGAGCCGTCCACGGTCCGCGAACTCGTCCAGCCCTTCGGTGACCCGCGCGTCGGCGCCGTCGCCGGCAACGCCAAGGTCGGCAACCGCGACTCGCTCATCGGCGCCTGGCAGCACATCGAGTACGTGATGGGCTTCAACCTCGACCGCCGCATGTACGACATCCTGCGCTGCATGCCGACGATCCCGGGCGCGGTCGGGGCGTTCCGGCGCTCGGCCCTGGAGCGCGTCGGCGGCATGAGCGACGACACCCTCGCCGAGGACACCGACATCACCATGGCCCTGCACCGCGACGGCTGGCGCGTGGTGTACGCCGAGAAGGCGCGGGCCTGGACCGAGGCCCCGGAGTCGGTCCAGCAGCTGTGGTCCCAGCGCTACCGCTGGTCGTACGGCACCATGCAGGCGATCTGGAAGCACCGGCGTGCCGTGGTGGAGCGGGGCCCCTCGGGCCGCTTCGGCCGCGTGGGCCTGCCGCTGGTCTCCCTCTTCATGGTGGTCGCCCCGCTGCTGGCCCCGCTCATCGACGTGTTCCTGCTCTACGGCGTCGTGTTCGGCCCGACGCAGAAGACCATCGTGGCCTGGCTCGGCGTGCTCGCCGTCCAGGCGGTCTGCGCGGCCTACGCCTTCCGCCTGGACAAGGAACGCATGACCCATCTCATCTCGCTGCCCCTGCAGCAGATCCTCTACCGCCAACTCATGTACGTCGTGCTGCTCCAGTCCTGGATCACAGCCCTCACCGGCGGCCGCCTGCGCTGGCAGAAGCTGCGGCGCACGGGCGTCGTCGAGGCCCCAGGCGGGCCGGTGCCGACCCAGCGCAGACGCGAGAGCAGCAGTGATCGGAGGCCCGTGGCATGACCCACGGATACACGACCGGGACCCCGGAGTCGACGCCGTCGTACGGCATCCCGCAGCAGCGGGCCGCCGAGCCGGTCCCGGCACCGACCCCGGCCCCCGCCCAGGCCCCGGCTCCGGCCCCGAAGAAGCCGGGCCGGGACCGCTACCTGGACCTGCTGCGCTCCATCGCCCTGGTCCGCGTGGTCGTCTACCACCTGTTCGGCTGGGCCTGGCTGACGGTCCTGTTCCCGTCCATGGGCGTGATGTTCGCGCTCGCGGGCTCGCTGATGGCGCGGTCCCTGAACCGCCCCGCGTTCAGCGTGATCAGGAGCCGTGTCCGACGGCTGCTGCCACCGCTCTGGGCGTTCAGCGCGGCGGCACTGACGCTGATGTTCGCGGGCGGCTGGAACCCGGTGAAGGACCCGGACAACGGGGGCACCTGGGGCCTGGTCAAGCTGATCGACTACGTCGTCCCGGTCGGCGCCCCGCCCTTCCCCTGGCACCTCGGCTCGAAGTCCGGCCTGCTGGAGGACACCTGGGCCGTGCAGGCGGCGGGTCCGCTGTGGTACCTGCGCGCATACCTGTGGTTCGTGGTCGCGTCCCCGCTGCTGCTGTGGGCGTTCCGCCGCTTCCCCTGGCCCACGCTGCTGGCCCCGCTCGGCCTGACGGCGATCGTCGGCACGGGCATCGTCACCATCCCCGGCGAGACCGGCAACGCGGTCTCGGACTTCGCGGTCTACGGCGGCTGCTGGGTCCTGGGCTTCGCCCACCACGACGGCCTGCTCGCGCGGATCCCCCGCTACGTCGCGGTCTCCTGCTCGGCCCTGCTGATGGCCTTCGGCCTGTGGTGGGCCTCCGGCCACCTGGGCCCCGACGGTTGGGACCTCAACGACATCCCGCTGGCGCAGGCCTGCTGGTCCTTCGGGTTCGTGGTCATCCTGCTCCAGTACTCCCCGTCCTGGCAGGAACTGCCCGGCCGGCTGGCCCGCTGGGACAAGCTGGTCACGCTCTCCAACAATCGCGCCGTCACGATCTACCTGTGGCACAACTTCCTGATCATGGCCACGGTCCCGATCATCGACCAGGCTTACAACCTGCCCTTCATGCAGAGCGACCGCGCGGTGGCCGCGCTCGACACCTCCTACATGGTGTGGATGTTCTTCCTGGTCTGGCCGCTGATCGGGCTGACCATCCTGGCCTTCGGCTGGATCGAGGACATCGCCGCGAAGCGGAGCCCGAGACTGTGGCCGAACGGGGCGAAGCGGGGGGCGGGCCGGCGGCAGGCCGCGTAAGGGCAGGGAACCCCGGGATTTCCCTCACGGAGCGCTTCCCCCGTACGTGAGAGCAACGTTCCCTTCCGGTCACCCACAGCCACAGGTCAGAAACGCGTCCTCCCTACCTTCGGGCTCAGTCCCCTCGTCGACAGAGCGAGCACCCGGAACCCCCGTGGAGGCGTCATGACAGCCCCGAGTACAGCCCCCGCACCCAGCAGCAGGGGAGGCCGCTGGATCGAGCACTGGGATCCGGAGGACGAGACCTTCTGGAACGAGACAGGGGAGAAGGTCGCCCGCCGGAACCTGCTGTTCTCCGTCCTCTCGGAGCACATCGGGTTCTCGGTCTGGACCCTGTGGTCCGTGCTGGTGCTCTTCATGGGCCCGGAGTACGGGCTGACCCCCGCCGACAAGTTCCTGCTCACGTCGATGGTGACGCTGGTCGGGGCCGCCGTCCGGATCCCCTACACCTTCGCCGTCGCGATCTTCGGCGGGCGGAACTGGACGATCATCTCGGCCGGTCTGCTGCTCATCCCGACCGTCGCCGCGTACACGGTCATGAAGCCGGGGACCTCCTTCGACACGTTCCTGTGGATCGGCCTGCTGGCCGGTTTCGGCGGCGGCAACTTCGCCTCCTCCATGACCAACATCAACGCCTTCTTCCCCCTCCGTAAGAAGGGGTGGGCGCTCGGGCTCAACGCCGGCGGCGGCAACATCGGCGTCCCGGTGATCCAGCTGGTCGCGCTCGCGATCATCGGGGCGAGCGGCGGGCCGCGCCTGCTGCTCGGCATCTACATCCCGCTCATCCTCGTCGCCGCCGTCCTCGCCGCGCTCTTCATGGACAACATCGCGTCCGTGAAGAACGACACCGGCGCCGCCAAGGACGCGGCGAAGGACGCGCACACCTGGATCATGTCGTTCCTCTACGTCGGCACGTTCGGCTCCTTCATCGGCTACAGCTTCGCCTTCGGGCAGGTGCTGACGAACCAGTTCGGCCGGACCCCGCTCCAGGCGGCGTACCTCACCTTCATCGGCCCGCTGCTCGGCTCCCTCATCCGCCCCGTCGGCGGCTGGCTCGCCGACCGCTACGGCGGCGCGCGGATCACGCTGTGGAACTACGTGGGCATGGCCGCCGCCACCGCCGTCCTCGTCGTCGCGAGCATGCAGAAGTCACTGGCGCTGTTCGTGCCCGTGTTCGTCGTCCTCTTCGTGCTCAGCGGACTCGGCAACGGGTCGACGTACAAGATGATCCCCGGCATCTTCCAGACGAAGGCCCTGGCCAAGGGGCTGACGGGGGAGGAGGCGGCCGCCTACGGCCGTCGTCTCTCCGGTGCCTCCATGGGCCTCATCGGCGCGGTCGGCGCGCTCGGCGGTGTCGGCATCAACCTCGCCTTCCGCCAGTCCTTCCTCTCGTACGGCACCGGCACCGGCGCCTTCGTCGCCTTCCTCGCCTTCTACGGCGCATGCTTCGTGGTCACCTGGGCCGTATACCTTCGCCGCCCGGCCGCCGTGACGCAGGCCACGGAGGCCGCTTCGGAGGCGAAGCCGCAGCTCAGCTACGCAGAGGTGTGACGTAACACCCGCGACATCATGGCGAACCGAGCCTGTCACGCGCCGTTGACAGGCTCGTTCGACATGCGGGTCAGCTAGGAGAACCAGAACCATGGACGATGAACTGCAGCAGGCGGCCGGACGGCTCGAACACGGCCCCCTCGCCGGATTCACCGTGGGCGTCACCGCCGCGCGCCGCGCCGACGAGCTGGGCGCGCTGCTCCAGCGGCGCGGCGCCGCCGTCCTGCACGCGCCCGCCCTCCGCATCGTTCCGCTCGCCGACGACGGTGAACTGCTCGCCGCCACCAAGGAGATCATCGACCAGGTGCCGGACGTGGTCGTGGCCACGACCGCCATCGGGTTCCGGGGCTGGATCGAGGCCGCCGACGGCTGGGGCCTCGGCGAGCAGCTGCTGGCGCGGCTGCGCGGGGTCGAACTGCTGGCCCGCGGCCCCAAGGTCAAGGGGGCGGTCCGCGCCGCCGGCCTGACCGAGGAGTGGTCGCCGTCGAGCGAGTCCATGGCCGAGGTGCTCGACCGGCTGCTGGAGGAGGGCGTGGACGGCCGCCGTATCGCCGTACAGCTGCACGGGGAACCGCTGCCCGGCTTCGTGGAGGCACTGCGGGCCGGGGGAGCGGAGGTCGTCCCGGTGCCGGTGTACCGCTGGCTCCCGCCGGAGGACATCACCCCCGTGGACCGCCTCCTGGACGCGGCCGTCTCCCGGGGCCTGGACGCCCTCACCTTCACCAGCGCGCCCGCCGCGGCCTCCCTGCTGTCCCGCGCCGAGGAACGCGGACTCCTCCCCGAACTGCTCACCGCACTCGGCCACGACGTCCTGCCCGCCTGCGTCGGCCCCGTCACCGCTATCCCCCTCCAGGCCCGGGGCGTGGACACCGTCCAGCCGGAGCGCTTCCGCCTCGGCCCGCTCGTCCAGCTCCTCTGCCAGGAACTGCCGGGCCGGGCACGGTCGTTGCCCATCGCCGGCCACCGCGTGGAGATCCGCGGCCACGCGGTCCTGGTCGACGACGACCTCAAGCCGGTCCCCCCAGCCGGCATGTCCCTCCTACGCGCCCTCTCCCGCCGCCCGGGCTGGGTGGTCGCCCGCGCCGACCTCCTCCGCGCCCTCCCCGGCGCCGGCCGCGACGAACACGCCGTGGAGACAGCCATGGCCCGACTGCGCACGGCCCTGGGCACACCCAAGCTGATCCAGACCGTGGTCAAGCGCGGCTACCGCCTGGCCCTGGACCCCGCAGCAGACGCGAAGTACGCGGACGCGTGAGGTGAAGGCCGGGGCGTCCGCGCAGCAGTAGTGCGCGGGTCAGCAAACCGAGCGCCACTGTCGAGCCAACTGCCCGTGCCACGTTCCAGGCCACCCATGGGCCTTCGAAGTGGTCTCGCAGGCTCGTCGGGTTGCCCTTGGACGCCAGGGCGTTGTTCAGCGGGATGTTGAAGGCCATCGTGATGAGGAAGACGAGGGCGTACGACGCCAGGGCGGCCCAGATCCAGCGGGCGGAGGGTGAGCCACGGAGCTGCCAGGCCGATACCGCCGTCAGCACCAGCGCGCCCATGAAGCTCAGGAAGAACACCGGGTTCTGGATCACGGTGTTGATGTTCCGCATGACCTCGACGTACGTCCGGTCGTCGCTGCGGGCCAGCGCCGGCATCACCGCGCAGGCGAAGATGTAGAAGACCCCGGCGATCAGGCCCATGGCGATCGTGGCCGCGCTCAGTACGACAGTGCTGCCGTTCCTGTTCCTCGGATCCGTCGTATGCCTCGTATGTGTCGTCGTCGTCATGTCCTTCAGCCAACCGGAACGGCCCGGCGCCGGACATGGCCGAAGCGCGCGCCCTCATACGCATGCGTCCAGGCCGGGATGAGGGGTTCGGCGCAGAGGGGTGCGTTCGGCTCATCACTCGGGTCGGTTCCTCCCCCGCGCGGGTTCGGCCGCCTCGCGCGTCCGTGCCCGTGCGACCTCGCGTGCCCCGGCGGGCCGAACGTGCGCTCTGCCCGCTGCCCTCGGCCGACGGCAGGCTGACGTGCCGGGCCGCCTCGCGGGGGTGGGGCGGCGAGCACGTGGGGGGAACGAGAAATGACACGCTGGCAGCCTCTGCCGGACGCGCTGCCGCGCGAGGTCCGGCACCTGGTCGAGCAGCTGCGCGTGCTGAAGGACCGCACCGGGCTGAGCCTCGCCGAGCTGGCCCGCCACACGGCGTACAGCAAGTCGTCCTGGCAGCGGTACCTCAGCGGGGCCAAACCGCCGCCGAGGGGAGCGGCACAGGGGCTCGGCCGGCTCGCGGGCGCGGACCAGCCCCGGCTGCTGGCGCTGTGGGAACTGGCCGATCAGGCGTGGGTGCGGGGTACGACGACACCCGCCGGGCAGCCCGAAGTCGCAGTCGAAACAGAGGGGGTGGCAGAGCCGGGCCCGGTGCCGGTGGCGCCCGGCATCGGGCACGGGACGACATGCCGGAAGGCGGCCCTGGCCGGGGCCGCCTTCCTCGTGCTGCTGGTGACGCTGCTGCTGCGCCGGGTCCTCAGCCCAGCTTGTCGTAGTACGCGTTCTTCCAGGGGCCGGTGCCCTTGATCCGTACGCGGTACTTGCCGCTGACGCGCTTGAAGGTGACGTTGCGTACGTCGCCGGCGTAGGTCACGTTGCCGCCCGAGGTGGGGCCGGAGAGCCAGCGCTGGGCGAACACCCAGCTCGGGTCGGTGACGACACCGTCGTTCTCGTTGATGTTGTAGTGCTCCTGCCACCACTGGGTGGCCGACTCGGTCTCCGGGCCGAAGGTGCCGTCGATCTGGCCCTTCGTGAAGTTGTGCTCGTCGCCGTCGTCGTCCTGCCACTTGGCGCCGTCCGCGTACAGGACGGTCTGCCACAGGGCCGTGGCGTTGCTCGCGGTGTAGTCGTCGACGCCGAGGTTCTCCTCGTCCTGCCAGTCGTTGCCGACGGCACCGCTGCCGTCGATGCCGTGGTACGCGGCGGCGTCGGCGGCGGGTGCCAGGGCGATGCCGGTGGCCCCGGCGCCCAGCAGCGCGGCCGTCGTCAGGGCGACGGCCCTGGTGCGCATGCTCATGCAGGTGTCCTTTCTGAACCGCCGTCCCCTGCGGGGTCCCCCCTGGGGCGGCTCCGGTGCTTTCGCAGGACACAGCGTGGTGGCCGGGGGCGGCGCCGACGAGGGCTGACGGCCTTTCTGGACCGGAAGGGGACGGCCCCCGCTCCGGGCTCCGCCGACCCCGCCGGGGACGGGCCGGGCGGGGACGTCGTGGGCCGGTGCGGACGGCGTGGGACGGCGCGGCCCGAGCGGGCGTACCGGTGGCGGTACGAGGGGTTCCGGAGACGGGTGCGGGGCGGGCACTGTGAGAGAGGGAAAACGGATGCCCACCCTGTGACCCTAGGCGGTGGAAGGCACATGGCACTGGGTACGGCCACGGCGGCCACAGCGGCTACGGCGGCTACGGCGGCTACGGCGACGACGGCCCCGTACGAGCTGCGGTTCGACGCCGGACGGATCTGTCTGGATCTCCTCGCGACCACGCACCCGGCCGAACGGCTCGACGCCGTCGGCCCGTTGTGCGCCTGGATCACCGGCGCCGGTCTGGTGCCGCCCCGCACCCCGCTGGGCCACGCCGACGCCTCCTGGCTGGCCGGATTCCGGGAACTGCGGGCGTGTATCGGGCAGTTGGTGCGAGGAGCGGTATCGACCGGCGTGCCGTTGTACGACACGGCATCGGCGAGTGTGCCGTCGTACGAGCTCGCGCTCGGCCGGGTCAACGAGATCGCCCGGGCCGCGCCCCCGGTCCCGCGCGCGGTGCGGGGCGAGGACGGCACGTTGGTGCGGGAGTTGGCCGGGGCGCCGGCCTGCGCGGCGCTGCTCGCCGTCGTCGCCCGGGACGCCGTGGAACTGCTCACCGATCCGGTGGCGCGGGCGGCCGTGCGGGAGTGCGAGGGGGACAACTGTCCCGTCGTGTACGTGGACACCTCCCGTGGGCGCCGGCGGCGCTGGTGCTCCAGCGAGATCTGCGGGAACCGCGAGCGGGTCGCCCGGCACCGGCGCCGGGCAGCCCTCGCGCGCGCCTGAAGGGCCACCTCAAGGTCACCCGAGGTCCATCTGAGGGCCCGACACTCCCGGGTCGGCCGGAGTGATTTGCGTAACACCGGGTTTGTCGCGGGCTCCGCGCGGGCAGCCCGGAGGTCCGCGCCCACCCCCGGCAATGTGCCGGAATTGTAAAGATCACGCGGTGGGAATGTGCGCCCATGTCCCGCTCGTCACGTCACTCCCGCGAAAACTTTCGCCCCACGTTGAACACCAACCCGCCTCCGCCCGTACGGGTGGGCGAGCGACCGACTGGGGGAACCCCCGGACACCGGAGGTGGGCGTGCGCAAGGATGCGGCCGTGGCCAATGAACGTGGATCGAGGGCCCGACATCGCATGTCCTCACAGCCCTCGGAACCGGATGAGGAGCTGATGCGTGCCCTGTACAGGGAGCACGCGGGACCGTTGCTCGCGTATGTCCTCAGGCTGGTCGCCGGTGATCGACAGCGCGCCGAGGACGTCGTGCAGGAAACCCTCATCCGAGCCTGGAAGAACGCCGGTCAGCTCAATCGGGCGACCGGCTCGGTACGCCCCTGGCTGGTGACGGTCGCGCGCCGCATCGTCATCGACGGCCACCGCAGCCGGCAGGCCCGGCCGCAGGAGGTCGATCCGTCGCCGCTGGAGGTCATCCCCGCGGAGGACGAGATCGACAAGGCGCTGTGGCTGATGACGCTGTCCGATGCGCTCGACGACCTGACCCCGGCCCACCGGGAGGTTCTCGTCGAGACCTATTTCAAGGGGCGTACCGTCAACGAGGCGGCCCAGACGCTGGGCATACCCAGCGGCACGGTCCGCTCCCGGGTGTTCTACGCCCTGCGTTCGATGAAGCTGGCACTGGAGGAGCGGGGGGTGACGGCGTGATGAGTGTGTACGGGGGCAATCAGGGATTCGGTGCGGGTGGTACGGGTATGTCTGGGTCCATGCGGGGATCTGGGGGATCTGAGGTGCCGAACGAGCACGAGACCGTCGGCGCCTACGCCCTCGGGCTTCTCGACGACGCCGAGGCAACCGCTTTCGAGGCCCATCTCGCCGGCTGCGAGTGGTGCGCCCAGCAGCTGGACGAGCTGGCCGGGATGGAGCCGATGCTGGCCGCCCTCGCGGACCTGCCGGGCACCGGCAGCACGCCCGCGATCGGCGAGTCGCTGTCCGCCCGGCCCAGCCCGCGCCTCGTGGAGAAGCTGGTCGACGAGGTCTCCGAGCGCCGGGCACAGAAGCGGCGCAAGGGCTTCTACCTGGTCGCGGCCGCGGCCGCGCTGATCATCGGCGGCCCGCTGGTCGTCATGGCGACGAACGGCGGCGGCGACTCGGGCCAGCAGGCCACCCCGCTGGCGGCCACCGCGCAGTCCCACTTCGACGCGCTGACCGACAAGGTCTCGGCCACGGACTCCACGACCGGCGTCTCGGCCACCATCGCCATGGCCGAGAAGAAGTGGGGCACTGACGCGGTCCTCCAGCTCAAGGGCGTCAAGGGGCCGCTCAAGTGCTCCCTGGTCGCCGTCGGCAAGGACGGCGAGCGCCAGACGCTCAGCTCCTGGTCCGTCCCGAAGTGGGGCTACGGCATCCCGGAGGCCAAGCAGGAGGAGTCCAAGAACCCGCTGTACATCGGCGGTGGCGCGGCGCTCAAGCCGAACGAGATCGCCCACTTCGAGGTCATGACCTTCGACGGGAAGAAGCTCGTCCAGGTGGACGCGTAACGCGGCCGCCGTAGCTTTGCCGGGTCCCCTTCGCGTACGGTTGACGGCTGCCCAGCACGTCAGAAGGGGGCCCGGTGGCCGCTCAGGTTCAGCAGTCCGCGGTCGGCTCGGTACGCGATGCACACGATTCCGTGCGTGACCGAGAGATCGGCGTCGAACAGGAACACCTGGACCGGGTGTACCGGCGGCTCGAGGAGAAGATCCACGAGGCCGAGTTCCTGATGAACGACGCCGCCAAGCGCGGCCAGGTCGGCACGCCGGGCGCGCTGGCCGAGCGGGACGCGCAGGTCTTCCGGGCCGGCGTCCACCTGAACCGGCTCAACAACGAGTTCGAGGACTTCCTCTTCGGCCGGATCGACCTGCTCCAGGGCAAGGACGGCAAGAAGGGACCCGACGGCGCGTACACGGCGGTGGAGCCCGCGGAGGGCGCGGTGCGGGACGACAACACCGCCGACATCGCCGAGACCCTGCACATCGGCCGGATCGGCGTGCTCGACGAGGACTACTCTCCGCTGGTCATCGACTGGCGGGCGCCGGCCGCCGCGCCCTTCTACCGCTCCACGCCGGTCGACCCGGGCCGGGTCGTACGACGCCGGGTCATCCGCTCCAAGGGCCGCAGGGTCCTCGGCGTCGAGGACGACCTGATGCGCCCCGAGCTGAAGGCCTCCCTCGACGGCCGGGAGCTGCCCGTCATCGGCGACGGCGCCCTGATGGCCGCGCTCGGTCAGGCCCGCGGCCACACCATGCGGGACATCGTCTCCTCCATCCAGGCCGAGCAGGACCTGGTCATCCGCGCCCCCGCCGCCTCCGTGACCTACGTCGAGGGCGGCCCGGGCACCGGCAAGACCGCGGTCGCCCTGCACCGCGCGGCCTACCTGCTCTACCAGGACCGCAGACGCTACGCGGGCGGCATCCTGATCGTCTCGCCGACCCCGCTGCTGGTGGCCTACACCGAGGGCGTGCTGCCCTCGCTCGGCGAGGAGGGCCAGGTCGCGATCCGCGCGATCGGCTCGCTCGTGGACGGCGTGGAGGCCACGCTGTACGACTCCCCGTCCGTGGCCCGCGCCAAGGGCTCGTACCGGATGCTGAAGGTGCTGCGGAAGGCGGCCCGGGGCGCGCTGGAACTGGGCCGTGGCGGCGGCGCCCCGGCCGGGCAGCTCGCCCTGGACGACACCCTGGGCGACGGGGACGCCGAGCGCTCCGGCACGGCGGCCGGGGCCCCCGCGGGCCCGCCCACGCGGCTGCGCGTGGTCGCCTTCGGTCGCCGGCTCGAACTGGAGGCCGGTGAGCTGGAACGTATCCGCCGTACCGCCCTCGGCGGCACCGCGCCCGTCAACCTGCTGCGCCCGCGCGCCCGCAAGCTCCTGCTGGACGCCCTGTGGGCGAAGTCCGGCGCGGCCGGCCGGCACAGCGACCCGGAGCTGGCCGCCGAGCTGCGCTCCTCCTTCGACGAGGACATCACCACCGAGGACGCCTTCCTCGCCTTCCTCGACGCCTGGTGGCCCGAGCTGACCCCGAAGGGCGTCCTCGCCGCCATGGCCGACGAGCGGCGGCTCGGCCGCTGGGCCCGCCGGATCCTCAACCCCGGCGAGGTCCGCAGGGTCGCCCGCTCGCTGAAGCGGGACGGGTACTCCGTGCACGACATCGCCCTGCTGGACGAGCTCCAGGCGATCCTCGGCCTCCCGGCCCGCCCGCGCAAGAAGCGCGAGCTGGACCCGCTCGACCAGCTCACCGGGCTGGAGGAGCTGATGCCGGTGCGCGAGGAGACCCAGCGGGAACGGGCCGAGCGCCTCGCGCAGGAGCGCACCGAGTACGCGCACGTCATCGTCGACGAGGCGCAGGACCTCACGCCGATGCAGTGGCGCATGGTCGGCCGCCGCGGCCGGCACGCCACCTGGACGGTCGTCGGCGACCCGGCCCAGTCCTCCTGGTCCGACGTGGACGAGGCGGCCGAGGCCCGCGACGAGGCCCTCGGCACCCGCCCGAGGCGCCGCTTCCAGCTCACCGTGAACTACCGCAACCCGGCCGAGATCGCCGAGCTGGCCGCCCGGGTCCTCGCCCTCGCCATGCCCGGCTCCGAGGCGCCCTCCGCCGTACGGTCCACCGGGGTCCGGCCGCGCTTCGGCCTGGTCGGCGACTCGCTGGAGAAGACCGTGCGGGCCGAGGCCGAGCGGCTGCTGGGGCTGGTGGACGGCACGGTCGGCGTCGTCGTCGCCATGAACCGGCGCGAGGAGGCCCGGCGCTGGCTGGCCGGGCTCGGCGACCGGGTGGTGGCGCTCGGCAGCCTGGAGGCCAAGGGCCTGGAGTACGACGCCACGGTGGTCGTGTCCCCGGCGGAGATCGCCGACGAGTCCCCGGCCGGTCTGCGCGTGCTGTACGTGGCGCTCACCCGGGCGACCCAGCAGCTCACGGTGGTGTCCGGCGAACGGGACGAGCCGGACGCGGCCGGGGTGCCGGACCTGCTCAGGGACTGATTCCTGTGAAGTCCCCACAGAGGGAATGGCCCTCGGCATCTGTTTGTTAGCCTTGTCGTGGCACCGGCTCGATCCAAGCCCCCGGGCCCAACCTTCGTCCCTGCGAGGGACCACTTGCCGCGAGGCGAGCATGGCGGGTCGGTGTCATGAACGTGTGGGAGGCCCACGTCACCTATGTGACGTGGGCCTCTCGCTTTGCCCGGACGGCCCCTTTCCCTGCCTGATCGTTTCTCGTATGGTGGAAGTGGTTTTCCGAAAGCGCACGCGCAGCGCGCGTCTCCTGTGAACAAAACGTCCGCAATCCGGGGCGACTACCACGTACTCAGTGGTAGGTGCGACGATCGGACGGCATAACTCGCGACACGGTGAAAGCAGAGGAAGTCGGCCATGGCAACGGCGCCCAGCGTCTCCTACTCGATGACCATCCGGCTGGAGGTGCCCGCGAGCGGAACCGCCGTCTCGCAGCTCACCACCGCCGTGGAGTCCTCCGGAGGCTCGGTCACCGGCCTCGACGTCACCGCGTCCGGCCACGAGAAGCTCCGCATCGACGTCACCATCGCGGCCACCTCCACGGCCCACGCCGAGGAGATCGTCGAGAAGCTGCGCGGCATCGAGGGCGTCACCCTCGGCAAGGTCTCCGACCGTACGTTCCTGATGCACCTCGGCGGCAAGATCGAGATGGCGTCGAAACACCCCATCCGCAACCGTGACGACCTGTCCATGGTCTACACGCCCGGCGTGGCCCGCGTCTGCATGGCGATCGCCGAGAACCCCGAGGACGCCCGCCGCCTCACCATCAAGCGCAACTCGGTTGCGGTCGTGACGGACGGCTCCGCCGTGCTGGGCCTCGGCAACATCGGCCCCAAGGCCGCGCTGCCCGTCATGGAGGGCAAGGCGGCCCTCTTCAAGCGCTTCGCCGGCATCGACGCCTGGCCGCTGTGCCTCGACACCCAGGACACCGACGCCATCGTCGAGATCGTCAAGGCGATCGCCCCCGGGTTCGCCGGCATCAACCTCGAGGACATCTCCGCGCCCCGCTGCTTCGAGATCGAGGCCCGGCTGCGCGAGGCCCTCGACATCCCCGTCTTCCACGACGACCAGCACGGCACCGCGATCGTCGTCCTTGCCGCCCTGACCAACGCGCTGCGCGTCACCGGCAAGGCGATCGAGAACATCCGCGTCGTCATGTCCGGCGCCGGCGCGGCCGGCACCGCCATCCTCAAGCTGCTGCTCGCGGCCGGCGTGAAGCACGCCGTCGTCGCCGACATCCAGGGCGTCGTGCACTCCGGCCGCGAGGACCTGGTGGACGCCCCCGCCGACTCCCCGCTGCGCTGGATCGCCGACAACACCAACATCGACGGCCTCACCGGCACCCTCAAGGAGGCCGTGCGCGGCGCCGACGTCTTCATCGGCGTCTCCGCCCCGAACGTCCTGGACGGCGACGACGTGGCCGCCATGGCGGACGGTGCGATCGTGTTCGCTCTCGCGAACCCCGACCCCGAGGTCGACCCGGCAATCGCCCGCCAGACCGCGGCAGTTGTGGCCACCGGCCGCTCCGACTTCCCGAACCAGATCAACAACGTGCTGGTCTTCCCGGGCGTCTTCCGCGGCCTGCTGGACGCCCAGTCCCGCACCGTCAACACCGAGATGATGCTCGCCGCCGCCAAGGCCCTCGCCGACGTGGTGACCGAGGACGAGCTGAACCCGAACTACATCATCCCGAGCGTCTTCAACGACAAGGTCGCGGGCGCGGTGGCCGGCGCGGTGCGCGAGGCGGCGAGGCCGGCCGGAGCGGGCGTCCTGAGGACGGCCGTAGCCGGCGCCTGAGGGCGGCCGGAGCCGGTATTCGGGGGCGGCCGGAGCGGCGTCCTGGCGGGACGTGCCGTAGGGTGCGAGGCTGTGAGGATCGATACGG
Organism: Streptomyces sp. NPDC047085; assembly: GCF_040643735.1. NCBI lineage: Bacteria > Bacillati > Actinomycetota > Actinomycetes > Kitasatosporales > Streptomycetaceae > Streptomyces > Streptomyces sp. NPDC047085. Next base: position 266,811 of record NZ_JBEYUW010000009.1, on the reverse strand, counting down.
CAGCCCTCGCACCGGCGCGTCGCGAAACCCCCCACCACCGGGCGCCCTCTAGGGTGACGGCCGAGCAGGCGCTTTTCGTGTGACTCCCTAGGGTGTTCTCACGACTCCTACGGGTGCCGGATTGGCTTTCCCGCCGCAGGTAGGGGCAGGATGCGTCTTTGGGCGCGAGCGCATCGGCATCGATTCTCACCTCACGCCTCAATGGCAAGAAGAACACGGGAGTAACAACATGAACCGCAGTGAGCTGGTGGCCGCGCTGGCCGACCGCGCCGAGGTGACCCGCAAGGACGCCGACGCCGTTCTGGCCGCGTTCGCCGAGGTCGTCGGCGACATCGTCTCCAAGGGCGACGAGAAGGTCACCATCCCCGGCTTCCTGACCTTCGAGCGCACCCACCGTGCCGCTCGTACCGCGCGCAACCCGCAGACCGGTGAGCCCATCAACATCCCGGCCGGCTTCAGCGTGAAGGTCTCCGCGGGCTCCAAGCTCAAGGAAGCGGCCAAGGGTAAGTAAGCGCTGGCGCTCCGCTGAGAACGCCGATGGGGCGGTACCCGGACTTCGGGTGCCGCCCCATCGTGGTTGCCGTCAAGAACAGGCTGCCGGACTCAGCCGAGCGCCTTGCCCGGGAGTTCGACCTTCGCGCCGAGTTCGACGAGTTTCTCCATGAAGTTCTCGTAGCCGCGGTTGATCAGGTCGATGCCGTGGACGCGGGAGGTGCCCTCGGCGGCGAGGGCCGCGATGAGGTAGGAGAAGCCGCCGCGCAGGTCGGGGATGACCAGGTCGGAGCCCTGGAGCTTGGTGGGGCCGGAGACGACCGCGGAGTGCAGGAAGTTGCGCTGGCCGAAGCGGCAGTCGGAGCCGCCCAGGCACTCGCGGTAGAGCTGGATGTGGGCGCCCATCTGGTTGAGCGCGGAGGTGAAGCCGAGCCGGGACTCGTAGACCGTCTCGTGGATGATCGAGAGGCCGGTCGCCTGCGTCAGGGCCACCACCAGCGGCTGCTGCCAGTCGGTCTGGAAGCCGGGGTGCACGTCCGTCTCCAGCGCGATGGACTTCAGCTGGCCGCCCGGGTGCCAGAAGCGGATGCCCTCGTCGTCGATCTCGAAGGCACCGCCCACCTTCCGGTAGGTGTTCAGGAACGTCATCATCGAGCGCTGCTGGGCGCCGCGGACGTAGATGTTGCCGTTGGTCGCGAGCGCCGCCGACGCCCAGGACGCGGCCTCCAGGCGGTCCGAGAGGGCGCGGTGGGTGTAGCCGCCGAGCTTGTCCACACCGGTGATGCGGATCGTGCGGTCGGTGTCGATCGCGATGATCGCGCCCATCTTCTGCAGAACGCAGATCAGGTCCTCGATCTCCGGCTCGACGGCCGCGTTGGACAACTCGGTGACGCCCTCGGCCAGTACGGCCGTCAGCAGCACCTGCTCGGTCGCGCCGACCGACGGGTACGGCAGCCGGATCTTCGTGCCGCGCAGACCCTTCGGCGCCTCCAGGTACTGGCCGTCCGCCCGCTTCTCGATGGTCGCGCCGAACTGCCGCAGCACGTCGAAGTGGAAGTCGATGGGCCGGCCGCCGATGTCGCAGCCGCCCAGGCCCGGGATGAACGCGTGGCCCAGACGGTGCAGCAGCGGACCGCAGAACAGGATCGGGATACGGCTCGAACCCGCGTGGGCATCGATGTCAGCGACGTTCGCGCTCTCCACATGGGTCGGGTCGAGCACCAGCTCGCCGGGCTCCTCACCCGGACGCACCGTCACCCCGTGCAGCTGCAGCAGGCCGCGTACGACACGCACGTCACGGATGTCCGGAACATTGCGCAGTCGGCTCGGCTCGCCGCCCAGCAGGGCGGCGACCATGGCCTTCGGTACGAGGTTCTTCGCACCGCGGACACGGATCTCGCCCTCCAGCGGGGTTCCGCCGTGGACAAGCAGGACATCGTCGTTGACGGTCATGTATCTCGCGTTCCGATGAGTCGGGCAGGGGTCGGCCGATCACTGTGCGCGGGGGCCGGAGAAGACAGGGTAATCGCCGATCACCCCCCTCCCGTAAGCCCAAGCGCGGCCCAGTCGCGTCATAGCTGTGTCACAACACGAACGGTTCCATTGCGGGCACATGGGGTCACCGCCCAGAGCCGTGCGCCGGGGCGCGCATCCTTACGACCTTTACGCCCTGAGCTGCATTCACTCCCGCATACCGATTGGCTCCCCACAGGAAGGCAAGATGCGGGATCATGTCTGGCATGACCGAGGTGTCCTCGCTCACAGGGCGGCTGCTCGTGGCAACGCCCGCCCTGGCGGACCCGAACTTCGACCGTGCGGTGGTGCTCCTTCTCGACCACGACGAGGAGGGTTCCCTCGGTGTCGTCCTCAACCGCCCCACTCCGGTGGACGTGGGCGACATCCTGGAGGGCTGGGCCGACCTCACGGGCGAGCCCGGCGTGGTCTTCCAGGGCGGCCCCGTCTCGCTGGACTCGGCGCTCGGCGTCGCGGTCATCCCCGGCGGGGCGAACGGCGACCAGGCCCCTCTCGGCTGGCGGCGGGTGCACGGCGCGATCGGTCTGGTCGACCTGGAGGCCCCGCCCGAGCTGCTCGCCTCGGCCCTCGGCTCCCTCAGGATCTTCGCCGGATACGCCGGCTGGGGCCCGGGCCAGCTGGAGGACGAGCTGGTCGAGGGCGCCTGGTACGTCGTCGAGTCCGAACCGGGGGACGTCTCCTCCCCGGCCCCGGAGAGACTCTGGCGCGAGGTCCTGCGCCGCCAGCGGAACGAGCTCGCGATGGTGGCCACATATCCGGACGACCCGTCGCTCAACTGATACCTGTGGGCTTCAGTACTCTTGCTGATATGAGCACTCTTGAGCCCGAGCGCGGGACTGGTACGGGGACCCTCGTAGAGCCGACACCACAGGTGTCCCACGGCGACGGCGACCACGAGCGCTTCGCCCACTACGTCCAGAAGGACAAGATCATGGCGAGCGCCCTCGACGGCACCCCCGTCGTGGCGCTCTGCGGCAAGGTGTGGGTGCCGGGCCGTGATCCGAAGAAGTACCCCGTGTGCCCCATGTGCAAAGAGATCTACGAGTCCATGGGCAGCGGCGGCGACGACAAGGGCGGCGACAAGAAGTAAGGCGTTTTCCGTCCACCTGAATACGGCCGGGCCCCCGGAGGCGCTTCGACGCGCGTCCCGGGGGCCTTTGCGTTGTTGCGGGGACGGGGACGGTTGTCGCACGAGGCGCAACACCTGGTCTTGATTTTGTTTCCGCTTCGGGGCCACCCTGCTGATCATGCGTCCGGTGGCCGCTTTACCCGCTCGTGATGCCATCAGGCGGCCCTGCTGATCTTCTTCGGGCGGTAAAGGACTGACATGGTGGATGTGATTCCGGCCCCGGTGAGCTGTGCGTGGAACGCCGCCGGGTACACGAGCCTCGACGCCGATACGGCCCTGGAGGCGCGGCCCGGCACGGAAGGGGTCGGGCGCTGGCTGCGGGCGACGGTCGGCGCGGCGACCGGCCTGCCTTTTCCGGAGGCGCGTGAGGGCGGCATTCCGGAGGCGGGTGAACCTGGCATTCCGGAGGCGCGCGAAGGTCACGACCGGATCGTGCTGAGCATCGAAACGGATCTGCCGGCCGAGGGTTACCGCCTGGTCAACGACGAAGGGCCGTACCGCATTCAGGGCGGCAGCGCGGCCGGTGTCTTCTGGGGGGCCCAGACCTTCCGGCAACTGCTCGGGCCCGACGCCTTCCGCCGGGCACCCGTGCGACCCGGGCAGCACTGGGACCTTCCGCAGGTCACCGTCGAGGATTCCCCCCGGTTCGCCTGGCGTGGCCTGATGCTCGACGTGGCCCGGCACTTCATGCCCAAGGACGGCGTCCTGCGCTACCTGGATCTGATGGCGGCGCACAAACTCAACGTGCTGCACCTCCACCTGACCGACGATCAGGGCTGGCGGATCGAGATCGAGCGGTACCCGAGGCTCACCGAGGTCGCCTCCTGGCGGGCGCGGACGAAATTCGGACACCGGGCCTCACCGCTGTGGGAGGAGAAGCCGCACGGGGGTTACTACACCCACGACGACATCCGGGAGATCGTCGCCTACGCCGCCGAGCGGCATATCACCGTCGTCCCCGAAATCGACGTACCGGGACACTCGCAGGCCGCGATCGCCGCGTATCCGGAACTCGGCAACACCGACGTCATCGACACCACCGCCCTCACCGTCTGGGACAACTGGGGAATCTCTCCCAACGTACTGGCCCCCACCGACACCACCCTGCGCTTCTACGAGGGGGTGTTCGAGGAGGTGCTGGAACTCTTCCCCTCCCCGTTCGTGCACATCGGGGGCGACGAATGCCCCAAGGAACAGTGGCGCCGGTCGTCCGCGGCACAGGCGCGCATCAAGGAACTCGGGCTCGCGGACGAGGACGAACTCCAGTCCTGGTTCGTCCGCCATTTCGACAACTGGCTCTCCGCACGCGGACGCAGGCTCATCGGCTGGGACGAGATCCTCGAAGGCGGGCTTGCTGCGGGGGCCGCGGTGTCGTCCTGGCGGGGCTACGGGGGCGGGGTCGCCGCCGCGCGGGCCGGGCACGACGTCGTCATGTGCCCGGAGCAGCACGTCTACCTGGACTACCGTCAGGCCCCCGGCGAGGACGAGCCGGTGCCGATCGCCTACGTGCGCACCCTGGAGGACGTCTACCGGTTTGAACCCGTGCCGCCCCAACTCACCGACGAGGAGGCCCGGCACGTGGTGGGCACCCAGGCCAACGTGTGGACCGAGGTGATGGAGGACGCCGCACGCGTGGACTACCAGGCCTTCCCCCGGCTCGCCGCGTTCGCCGAGGTCGCCTGGAGCCGCCTGCCCGCCCCGCGTGAGCGCGACTTCGGTGACTTCGAACGCCGGATGACCGCCCACTACGGGCGGCTCGACGCCCTCGGCGTCGCCTACCGGCCGCCCGCCGGGCCCCGGCCGTGGCAGCGCCGGCCGGGCGTGCCGGGCCGCCCCGTCGAAGGCGCGCCTCCGAACAGGTAAGTGAAAAAAGGGCGCCAAGGGTCACCGAAGAGTGTCAATCGGGCCGCAATGACGATGCCGGATGAAATCGGACCATCTCCCCGGTGAGGTGGGCGAATGCCTCCTAGCGGACCCCCGCGTTCGGGCCTCGCGAAGATGTGCCAGAGTTGCCACGTCCGCCCTGTGAGCACGTACCGTACGGCCACACAGGTGGGACCAGGTGGGGCAGCGGGAAGGGGCAGCCGGTTTGACCACGCACGCACCGCAGGCGGCGCAGGCCGTCACGCTGCCCACGACACTGGACGAGGCCGTGGCGGCGCTCACCGCCATGCCCACCGCCGTGCCCGTGGCGGGCGGCACCGATCTGATGGCCGCCGTCAACTCCGGTCAGCTCAGGCCCGCCGCCCTGGTGGGTCTCGGGCGGATCAGCGAGATCCGCGGCTGGCAGTACCAGGACGGCCATGCGCTGCTCGGCGCCGGCCTCACGCACGCACGCATGGGCCGCCCCGACTTCGCGGCCCTGATCCCGGCGCTCGCCGCCGCCGCGCGCGCCGCCGGCCCGCCGCACATCCGCAACGCCGGCACCCTCGGCGGCAACATCGCCACGGCCGCCCCCACCGGGGACGCGCTGCCGGTGCTGGCCGCCCTGGAGGCGACGCTGATCATCGCGGGCCCGGGCGGAGCCACCCGGGAGATCCCGGTGTCGCACCTGCTGGCCGGCGTGGAGATGCTGCGCGGCGGCGAACTCATCGGCTACGTGCGCGTGCCGCTGCTGCACGCCCCGCAGGTCTTCCTGAAGGCCACCGGACGCACCGGCCCCGGCCGCGCGGTGGCCTCCGTCGCGCTGGTCCTCGACCCCGCCCGGCGCGGCGTGCGGTGCGCGGTCGGCGCCATAGCGCCGATGCCGCTGCGGCCCCTGGAGGCCGAGCAGTGGGTCGCGCAGCTCATCGACTGGGACAACGACCGCGCGCTCGTCCCGGAGGCCCTGAACGCCTTCGGGGAGTACGTCGCCGCGGCCTGCATCCCCGACCCGGCCCCGGAACCGGACGGCACCGTGGCCGCGCTTCCGCCCGCCGTACTGCACCTGCGGCGCACCGTCGCCGCGCTGGCCCGACGAGCACTGGGGAGGGCGCTGTCGTGACCGACGACCAGCACGGAGAGGGCGCGCCCCGGAGCGGCGGCCGCTGGGACCCGCTGCCCCAGGGCGACTACGACGACGGCGCCACCGCCTTCGTCAAGCTCCCCGAGGGCGGCATCGACGCCCTCCTGGCCGGCGACAGCCCGCTGGCCGCGCCCGGTCACGGCTACGTACCGCCGCGGATAGCGCCGACCCCGGGGACCGGCGACCCCGCCGACGGCGGCTGGGGCACGCCCGCCGACGGACAGCGGTGGCCCGACCCGAACGCCGTACCGCAGGACCAGGCCGGGGGCGACCGGTTCACGTACAACCCCGCCGCCACGCAGCAGTGGACCTTCGATGAGCCCGCCGCGCCCTCCGCGCCCGGGCACGACGTCACCGGGCAGTGGTCCATCCCCGTCGCGGGCGGCGATCTTCCGGACGAATCGGGCGAGTTCACCACCTCCTCGCTGGTCGAGCAGTGGGGCGGCACCCCGCCGGCCACCCTCCCCGGCGGCGCGCCCGCGCCCTGGGCGACGGAGGGCGCGGGACAGCCGTGGGGCCGGCCGGAGACGGCACCGCGGCAGGGCGAGCCCGAGGGGGCGAGCCTGCCGGGACACGCGCCTCAGGGGTTCGCGCCCGAGGGGGCGTACGCCGGGGGTACGGCGGATCACGCGTCCACGCCCGCGCCCCACGACGCTTCCACGCATCCCGGGTACGCGCCCGACGGCGCCGAGGGTCCCGAGCGCGCGGCGCAGGGCGGCCACGGCGAGGCGCCCTTCGCCCAGGACGGCACGCTGGGCGGGCACGGCCCCGCACAGGGCCCTGAGAGCCCCGCTGGCGGCCCGGCAGCCCGTACCGCGGCCCAGGAGACCCGGCATGCACCGGAGGCCGTCGAAACGCCGGACACGGCCGCCGCGTCCGGCACGCCCGACCCGACGGGCTCCAACGAGTCGACCGGCTCGGCAGACCCCTCCGGCACGCGCACGCGTGCGGCCGCCTCGGCGGACACGCCGGGCCCCGCCGACGCGGAAGGCGCGCACGGCACCCCGGAGCCGGGGGACGACCCGGCGGCCTCCCGGGCCCCGCACGAGGACCCGGACGCCGACGCGCCCGCCGCGACCGACGCCCCGGCCCCGGCGGACGCCGCCCCGCTCCCGCCCAACGACGACCACCCGCTCGCCTCCTACGTCCTGCGGGTCAACGGCGCCGACCGCCCCGTCACCGACGCCTGGATCGGCGAGTCCCTGCTGTACGTCCTGCGGGAGCGGCTCGGCCTGGCGGGTGCCAAGGACGGCTGCTCGCAGGGCGAGTGCGGGGCCTGCAACGTGCAGGTGGACGGGCGGCTGGTGGCCTCCTGCCTGGTCCCGGCGGTCACCGCGTCCGGTGCCGAGGTCCGCACCGTCGAGGGCCTGGCCGTCGACGGGCAGCCCTCCGACGTCCAGCGGGCGCTCGCCCGGTGCGGCGCCGTGCAGTGCGGTTTCTGCGTGCCCGGCATCGCGATGACCCTGCACGACCTGCTGGAGGGCAACCCCGCGCCCACCGAGCTGGAGACCCGGCAGGCCCTCTGCGGCAACCTGTGCCGCTGCTCCGGCTACCGGGGCGTCCTGGAGGCCGTCGAGGCGGTCGTCGCCGAACGCGAGGCGCACACCGCCGCCGATGCCGAGACGGACGCCGACGAGGCGCGTATTCCGCACCAGGCGGGCCCGGGGGCAGGCGGCGTCAACCCGGCGGCGTTCGAGACCCCGGGCGTGTTCGACGGCTCCCAGGGCTACGAGGGCTCCCAGGCCTTCGACGGCTCCCAAGCCTTCGGCGTACCCGGACCGCACGATCCGCATGACCCGCACGACCCGAACATGGGCGTGCACGACCCGCACTCCGGACCGCACGACCAGCACTACGGCCAGGACGGAGGCCAGGCGTGAGCAACGAAGCCGCCACCGCGACCACCCCTGCGGAAGCGGCCCCCGCGGCCGAGCCGTTGCCGCACGGCCTCGGCGCCTCGCTGCCGCACGCCGACGCCCGCGCCAAGACCGAGGGCACCTTCCCGTACGCCGCCGACCTGTGGGCCGAGGGCCTGCTGTGGGCGGCCGTCCTGCGCTCCCCGCACGCGCACGCGCGCATCGTGTCCATCGACACCACCCACGCGCGCGAGATGCCCGGCGTGCGGGCCGTCGTCACCCACGAGGACGTGCCCGGCACGCCTCGCCACGGCCGGGGCACCCCCGACCGGCCGGTCTTCGCCTCCGAGGTCGTACGCCACCACGGGGAGCCCATCGCCGCCGTCGCCGCCGACCATCCGGACACCGCGCGGATGGCCGCCGCCGCCGTCATCGTCGAGTACGAGGTGCTCGACCCGGTGACCGACCCCGAGCAGTCCTTCGAGGCGGAGCCGCTGCACCCCGACGGCAACCTGATCCGGCACATCCCGCTGCGCCACGGCGACCCGGACGTGGTCGGCGAGGTCGTCGTCGAGGGCCAGTACCGCATCGGCCGCCAGGACCCGGCCCCGATCGGCGCCGAGGCCGGCCTCGCGGTGCCGCGGCCCGACGGCGGCGTGGAGCTGTACATGGCCTCCACCGACCCGCACACCGACCGCAACACGGCCGCCGCCTGCTACGGCCTGCCCGCCGACCGCGTCAAGATCGTCGTCACCGGGGTGCCCGGCGCCACCGCCGACCGCGAGGACCAGGGCTTCCAGCTCCCGCTCGGCCTGCTGGCGCTCAAGACCGGCTGCCCGGTCAAGCTCACGGCGACCCGCGAGGAGTCCTTCCTCGGCCACACCCACCGCCACCCCACCCTGCTGCGCTACCGCCACCACGCGGACGCCGAGGGCAAGCTGGTGAAGGTCGAGGCGCAGATCCTGCTGGACGGCGGCGCGTACGCCGACACCTCCGCCGACGCGCTGGCCGCCGCCGTCTCCTTCGCGTGCGGCCCGTACGTCGTCCCGAACGCCTTCATCGAGGGCTGGGCCGTCCGCACCAACAACCCGCCCTCCGGCCATGTGCGCGGCGAGGGCGCCATGCAGGTGTGCGCCGCCTACGAGGCGCAGATGGACAAGCTGGCGAAGAAACTGGGCCTGGATCCGGCGGAACTGCGCCTGCGCAACGCGCTCGCGACCGGGGACGTCCTCCCGATCGGCCAGACCGTGACCTGCCCGGCCCCGGTGGCCGAACTCCTCCAGGCGGTCCGGGACTTCCCGCTGCCCGCGCTGCCCAAGGACACCCCCGAGGAGGACTGGCTGCTGCCCGGCGGCCCCGAGGGGGCGGGCGAGCCGGGCGCGGTGCGCCGGGGCGTCGGCTACGGCCTGGGCATGGTGCACATGCTCGGCGCGGAGGGCGCGGACGAGGTGTCCACGGCCACCGTCAAGATCCACGACGGGGTGGCCACGGTGCTGTGCGCGGCCGTGGAGACCGGCCAGGGCTTCACCACCCTCGCCCGCCAGATCGTCCAGGAGACGCTCGGCGTCGACGAGGTGCACGTGGCACCGGTCGACACCGACCAGCCGCCGGCCGGCGCGGGCTGCCGGGGCCGCCACACCTGGGTGTCCGGCGGAGCGGTGGAGCGGGCGGCCAAGATGGTCCGCACCCAGCTCCTGCAGCCCCTGGCGCACAAGTTCGGCATGTCCACCGAGCTGCTCCAGATCACGGACGGCAAGATCACCTCGTACGACGGCGTGCTGTCGACGACCGTCACCGAGGCGATGGAGGGCAAGGAACTGTGGGCCACGGCCCAGTGCCGCCCGCATCCCACGGAGCCCCTCGACGCCTCCGGCCAGGGCGACGCGTTCGTCGGCCTCGCCTTCTGCGCGATCCGCGCGGTGGTGGACGTCGACGTCGAACTGGGCTCGGTCCGGGTGGTCGAGCTGGCGGTCGCCCAGGACGTCGGCCGCGTCCTCAACCCGGCCCAGCTGACGGCCCGCATCGAGGCGGGCGTCACCCAGGGCGTGGGCATCGCGCTCACCGAGAACCTGCGCACCCCCCGGGGCCTGGTCCGCCACCCCGACCTCACCGGCTACGCCCTGCCGACCGCGCTGGACGCACCGGACATCCAGATCGTGAAACTGGTCGAGGAACGGGACGTGGTCGCCCCGTTCGGCGCCAAGTCGGTCAGCGCGGTCCCGGTGGTGACGTCCCCGGCGGCGATCGCCTCCGCCGTCCGCGCGGCGACGGGCCGCCCGGTCAACCGCCTCCCGATCCGCCCCCAGGCCGCGGTGGTGACCCCGCAGTGACCACACCGCCCGAGGAACCGCGCTACGAACCTCCGCCCAGCGTGGGCAAGTTGTTCGGGTGGATCCTGCTGTTCCTGGTGGCGGCACTGGCCGTGGTGCTGGGCGGCATCTACCTCACCTGAGCCACGCAACGCGCGGGGCTCGCCCGGCGTCCTTATTCCTCGAGCGTTGTCAGTGGTGCCGCGTAGTGTGCTGAGCAGTGGGGGACGGCCGCGCTTCCGACGGGAGCCCGGGGCCGGCCGGGCATGCCCTGCCCAGGGACGCACGCATCGATGAAGATCGCGGGGGAGCGATGAGCACGACCGAGGCCGGGATTCCGGCGATCACGCTGACCGAGGCGGAACTGGACAGGCTCGTCACGCACGCGCCGACACACGAACTTCTCACCGGTCCCGGACTGCCCACGGACGCCGGCCTGCTGACGTTCTCCCCCCTCCGCACCCACGGCCTGCGCACGCTCGGGGACGCCACGGACGGTCCCTTCCACCTGGCGGAGGAGCTGCGCAACCGCCTGGTGATCGGCGAACTCCTCAACCCCGCGGGCATGGAGCGCGAGTCGATCCTGCTCGACGGCGTCACGGGCGAGCTGACGACGGCCTACCTCTTCGACCCGTCCGACCCCCGCCCCTTCGCCCCCTCGCTGGACACCCTCCTGCGCTTCGCCGCGGTCACCGAGGAACTGGCGGGCCTGCGCGGCCGGTTCGCCTCCCTCGCGGGCCGGTACGGCCCCAAGACGGTGACCGAGGCCACCCGCCGCCTCCTCACCCTCTTCGAGGAGGGCACGGACGGCCGGGTCCCGCCGTACTGGAAGGCGGCGGCCCTGATCCGCCCGCTCGCCCTCATCGCCGGCCCCGGCACGGCCTCCGGCCTCACCCTGGACGTGCCCGCCCGCCTCCTTGACCAGGAGTTCGGCGCCGGCCGGGTGTCCCGCTTCGAGGAGGTCGACTTCCCGGCCACGCTCACCCACGAGCCGACCCGCCGCTTCCTGCGCGAGACGGGGCTGCCGGAAGAGGCGGTCCTCTTCCACGCCGACACCGACGTCCCGCTGCCCACCCTCACCGAGTACGTCACCGGCGAGCGCGCCGACGACTACCCCCTGGACGCCCTCCCCGCCCACTCCGACCACCTCATCCGCCTCGGCTACCTCGTCGAGGACAACAGCCTGGTGATCGACGGCAGAACGGGCGCGATCCTCACCTTCAGCGAGCCCGAGGCCACGCTCTACCCGCTGAACACCGACATCTCCACCCTCGCCTTCACGCTCTGGCTCCTGCACCACGAGCGGACGATCGACGAACACCTCGGCCACGAACTGACGACAGCCGCCTACGACCAGCTGGCCGCAGCCATGATCCACACCCTGACCGCGATAGACCCCACGGCCCTGTCCCCCGACATCCACTGGCACTACTGGACGGAACTGTTCCAGGACGAGGCGGGCGGCGTCCTCTGACCCCGGCGACCCCGGCTACCCCTGCGACCTCGGCGGCCCCGCACGCGGCGAAGGGGCGACACCCTCGCCGGATGCCGCCCCTACGCCGTACTGGAGGCCGTGGCGGGAATTGAACCCGCGTACCGCGCTTTGCAGGCGCGTCCCTGAGCCACTCGGGCACACGGCCGTGTTCGTGGAATGAACGTACGGGGGCGGTCGGAGGGGGCTCAAGGGAATGGCCCGGGCTGCAACGGGACTGCCATACGGCGTTCATGAAGCGGGGGAAGCGAGGGAAGCCGGGGAAGCGGGGGATGTACGACCAAGGTCGCAGTGCCCCCGGGACCACCGACAGGAGCCAAACGCACTGGTGGGCCTTACGCTGACGAGCATGACCGCCCTTGAGTCCTCTGATGCCGCTGTTGTGGATGATGCCGCTGACAGAGAGGGCGGCGTGCTGAGCCGGTCGTACCGGGCGCTCAGTGTCGGGATCGTGTCCGTCGTGCTGCTCATCGCCTTCGAGGCGACCGCCGTCGGCACCGCGATGCCGGTCGCGGCGCGGGAGCTGGACGGGGTGGCGCTGTACGCGTTCGCCTTCTCCGGGTACTTCACGACCAGCCTGTTCGGGATGGTGCTGTCCGGGCAGTGGTCCGACCGGCGGGGCCCGCTCGGGGCCCTGACCACGGGGATCGGCGCCTTCGCGGCGGGGCTCGTGGTCGCCGGGACCGCGCAGGGCATGTGGGTGTTCATCCTGGGGCGGGCGGTGCAGGGCTTCGGCGGCGGGCTGGTCATCGTCGCGCTGTACGTCGTCGTCGGGCGCGCCTACCCCGAGCGGCTGCGGCCCGCGATCATGGCGTCCTTCGCCGCCGGGTGGGTCGTACCGTCCATCGTGGGCCCCCTCGCCTCGGGCGCCGTGACGGAGCACCTGGGCTGGCGGTGGGTCTTCCTCGGGATCCCGGCCCTGGTGGTCTTCCCGCTCGCCCTCGCGCTGCCCCAGATACGGCGGCGGGCGTCGGGGCCCGTGGACGGCACCGCCGGCTCCGCCTCCTTCGACCGGCGGCGCATCCGGCTCGCCCTCGCCATCTCCCTCGGCGCGGGACTCCTCCAGTACGCCGCCCAGGACCTGCGGTGGCTGTCGCTGCTCCCCGGTCTCGCCGGGGCGGCCCTGTTGGTGCCCGCGGTCCTCGGCCTGCTGCCTCGCGGCACGTACCGGGCCGCCCGCGGGCTGCCCTCCGTGGTGCTGCTGCGCGGGGTGTCCGCGGGGTCGTTCATCGCGGCCGAGTCCTTCGTGCCGCTGATGCTGGTCACCCAGCGGGGGCTGTCGCCGACGCTGGCCGGGTTCTCGCTCGCCGCGGGCGGGGGCACCTGGGCCTTGGGGTCGTGGGTGCAGTCGCGGTCGCGCGTGGAGCCGTACCGGGAGCGGCTGATGACGGCCGGGATGGTGCTGGTCGCCGCCGCGATCGTCACCGCACCCAGCGTGCTCGTGCACTCCGTGCCCGTCTGGATCGTCGCCGTCGCCTGGGCCTTCGGCTGCTTCGGCATGGGGCTGGTGATCTCCTCCACCAGCGTGCTTCTCCTGCACCTCTCCGCCCCGGAGGAGGCCGGCGCCAACTCCGCCGCCCTCCAGATCTCCGACGCCCTCTCCAACGTCGTCCTCCTGGCGGCGACCGGCGCGGCCTTCGCGGCGCTGGGCGGCGGCAGCGCGGCGGCCACCACGGCGACCACCTCCGACGGCACCCATCCCGCCGCCTTCGCCGCCGTGTTCCTGCCGATGGCGGGCGTGGCGCTGGTGGGGGCGTGGGTGACGACGCGGTTGCGGGCGCGGTGAGGGCCGGTGCCCCGAGGAGGATGGTCGTAAATCGGTCGTGGGCGGTCGAGCGCGGGGCATAACCTCCCGCCATGGACGACCTCATCCTCCGTCTCGACACCGCCGTCCGGCGGGAGCTCGACGATCTCGCGGACGCCACCGGTCGGCTCCCCGAGGACATCGCCCTGGACGCCGTACTGCAGTGCCTGGCACGCGAGTCGTCGCCGGTGCGCGTCACGGCCGAGTCGCTCGCCGGCGCGCACGCCGATCTGCTGCGGAGGCTCGGCGAATGACCAGGCACCTCACCGTCGCGGAGGTCACGGAGATCGCCCGGATCGCCTTCGGCGGGCGTACTCCGGAGGTCCGGGAGAGCGGGCTGTTCGTGTCCGCCGTGCACCGGCCCCGCGCCCGCATGTTCGGCACCGCGGCCTACGAGGACCTCCACGAGCAGGCAGCCGCGCTGCTGCACGCCATCGCGACGAACCACCCGCTCGTCGACGGGAACAAGCGCACGGCCTGGCTGGCCGCCGCGACGTTTCTCGGCGTCAACGGCGTCGACCTCGAGGGCTGTGCCCAGGACAGCGCATACGACCTGGTCATCGACGTGGCCTCCGGCAACCTCGGTGACATCCCGCAGATCGCGGAACGGCTGCGGCAGTTGTGACGTGGGTCCCACCCACGGGCGACCCGGCCTCGTCCGGGCGTTGACAGGGGTGGGCCGCCGGTAGGGTGGCCCGGTTGTCATACGTAGCCGAGCCGCCCTACCCCCCAACCACGGAGACCGTGACTACCACCGCCGCTTCCTCGACGCACTCCCACCACCTTTCCCCCGCCTTCCCGGGCCGCGCGCCCTGGGGTACGGCCAGCAAGCTGCGTGCCTGGCAGCAGGGGGCGATGGAGAAGTACATCCAGGAGCAGCCGCGTGACTTCCTCGCCGTCGCCACGCCCGGCGCCGGCAAGACGACCTTCGCGCTGACCCTCGCCTCCTGGCTGCTGCACCACCACGTCGTGCAGCAGGTCACCGTGGTCGCGCCGACCGAGCACCTGAAGAAGCAGTGGGCGGAGGCCGCGGCGCGGATAGGGATCAAGCTCGACCCCGAGTACAGCGCGGGCCCGCTCGGCAAGGACTACGACGGGGTCGCCGTCACGTACGCCGGTGTCGGCGTGCGGCCGATGCTGCACCGCAACCGGGTCGAGCAGCGCAAGACGCTCGTGATCCTCGACGAGATCCACCACGCCGGTGACTCCAAGTCCTGGGGCGAGGCGTGCCTGGAGGCGTTCGAGCCCGCGACCCGGCGACTCGCGCTGACCGGTACGCCGTTCCGGTCCGACACCAACCCCATCCCCTTCGTGACGTACGAGGAGGGGACGGACGGGATCCGGCGGTCCGCCGCCGACTACACGTACGGGTACGGCAACGCCCTCGCCGACCACGTCGTCCGGCCGGTGATCTTCCTCAGCTACAGCGGCAACATGCGCTGGCGCACGAAGGCGGGCGACGAGATCGCCGCCCGGCTCGGCGAGCCGATGACCAAGGACGCCATCAGCCAGGCCTGGCGTACCGCCCTCGACCCGCGCGGCGACTGGATGCCGAGCGTGCTGCGCGCCGCCGACCAGCGGCTGACCGAGGTCAGGAAGGCCATTCCGGACGCCGGTGCGCTGGTCATCGCCTCCGACCAGGACTCGGCGCGTGCGTACGCCAAGCTGATCCGCGAGATCACGGGGACCAAGGCGACCCTGGTGCTGTCCGACGACGCCGGCGCCTCGAAGCGGATCGACGAGTTCAGCGGCAGCAACGACCGCTGGATGGTCGCGGTGCGCATGGTGTCCGAGGGCGTCGACGTGCCCCGGCTCGCGGTGGGCGTGTACGCCACCACCATCTCGACCCCGCTGTTCTTCGCCCAGGCCGTCGGCCGTTTCGTACGGTCCCGGCGGCGCGGCGAGACCGCGTCCGTGTTCCTGCCGACCGTGCCCGACCTGCTGACCTTCGCCAACGAGATGGAGAAGGAGCGGGACCACGCCCTCGACAAGCCGAAGAAGGAGGGCGAGGAGGACCCGTACGCCGAGTCCGAGAAGGAGATGGACGAGGCGAACAAGCAGCAGGACGAGGACACCGGCGAGCAGGACATGCTGCCCTTCGAGGCGCTGGAGTCCGACGCCGTCTTCGACCGGGTGCTGTACGACGGCGCCGAGTTCGGCATGCAGGCCCACCCGGGCAGCGAGGAGGAGCAGGACTACCTGGGGATTCCGGGGCTCCTCGAACCCGAGCAGGTGCAGCTGCTGCTGCAGAAGCGGCAGGCCCGGCAGATCGCGCACAGCCGGAAGAAGCCGGACTCCGAGGCGGACCTGCTGGAGCTGCCCGCCGAGCGGCGGCCGGTGGTCAGCCACAAGGAGATGATGGAGCTGCGCAAGCAGCTCAACACGATGGTCAGCGCGTACGTCCATCAGAGCGGCAAGCCGCACGGGGTGATCCACACCGAGCTGCGCCGGGTGTGCGGGGGACCGCCGAGCGCGGAGGCGACGGCGGGACAGCTGCGGTCGCGGATCGCGAAGGTCCAGGAGTGGGCCACCCGTATGAGGTGACGGCCGTATGAGGTGACGGTCCCGGCAGCCCCGGACCCCCTCATGGTCGCCCCGCACCCCCCTCATGTTCATGGGGTTCATGTTCATGGGGCATGTGCGTATCCGGACGAATGCAGGCAGGCCGGATCTGGTCTTGCCCGGATTCTGGACCGAGACTTCCGCTCAGCGAACCCCCTTCGCTACTGTCCCGCTACGCACACGCCCCGTGGCAGCGCCGCCGCGGAGCGCAGCCGTGAAGCGACATTGGCCCGGAGCCGCCGGGCCGTCCTGCCGATCGGCGGCCTCTGAAGCGCGTCGCCGACGGGACTCGACGACGCATCTCTCGCTCAGGGGTCGCCGACCTCATCGCAAAAGGAGTGGGCGTCGTGACCGCGGAGACCTCTCAGACGCTCGATCGGGGACTGCGCGTCCTCAAGCTGCTGGCCGACACGGACCACGGGCTGACCGTCACCGAGCTTTCCAACAAACTGGGCGTGAACCGGACCGTCGTGTACCGGTTGCTCGCCACGCTGGAGCAGCACGCGCTCGTACGGCGTGACCTGGGCGGCCGGGCCAGGGTCGGGCTCGGGGTGCTGCGGCTCGGCCGCCAGGTGCATCCGCTGGTACGGGAGGCCGCGCTGCCCGCGCTGCGCTCGCTGGCCGAGGACATCGGGGCGACGGCACATCTGACACTGGTCGACGGCACCGAGGCGCTGGCCGTCGCGGTGGTCGAGCCGACCTGGACGGACTACCACGTGGCCTACCGGGCCGGTTTCCGCCACCCGCTGGACCGCGGCGCCGCCGGCAAGGCGATCCTCGCGGCGCGACAGTCGCAGTCGGTCGACCCCGGCTACACCCTGACGCACGGCGAGCTGGAGGCCGGTGCGAGCGGGGCCGCCGCGCCGCTGATCGGGGTGACGGGCGTCGAGGGCAGCGTGGGTGTGGTGATGCTGGCGGACTCCGTGCCGGAACGGGTGGGCGCGCGGGTGGTCGAGGCGGCCAAGGAGGTCGCCGAGGCGTTGCGCTGACCGTGCTTTGGTCGTCTCGACAATGACCGTCCCTTAGCTTTGGCCGATCCCTGCACCTTCTCCCGTCCACCCCTCCGCATCATCAAGGGCCATACAAGCCCCGAGGCGGAGGGAGCCGGACGGTGGAGAGAGTCGACAGTCGGCCACAGGTCGGACAACAGGCGGGCCGCGCACATCGGCTGACCCGGCGGCAAGCCGTGGGCACACTGGTGGGGGAGGCCGCCGGGAGTCCGTTGAAGCGGACCATGGGGGTCGCGCAGCTCACGCTGCTCAGCGTGGGCGCCACCCTCGGCACCGGCATCTTCGTCGTGCTCGGCGAGGCCGTGCCCGAGGCCGGGCCCGCCATCGTCGTGTCCTTCGTCCTCGCCGGAGTGACCGCGCTGTTCTCGGCCCTCTCCTACGCGGAGCTGGCCGGCATGATCCCGGGATCGGGGTCGTCGTACAGCTACGCCTACGCCACCCTCGGCGAGCTGGTGGCCTGGGTGTGCGGGTGGTGTCTGATCCTGGAGTACGGGGTGTCGGTGGCCGCCGTGGCCGTGGGCTGGGGGCAGTACGTCAACGAGCTGCTCGACCTCACCTTCGGCGTGACCCTGCCCGAATCGCTCAGCGCGCCGCCCGGTGCCGGCGGGACCCTCAACATCCCGGCCGCCCTCATCGTCGTCCTCGCGATGGTGGTGCTGTTGCGCGGGGCGAAGGAGAGCGCCGTCGCCAACACCGTCATGGTCGCCGTCAAGATCGCCGCTCTCGTCCTCTTCTGCGCGGTCGCCTTCACCGCGTTCCGCGCCGGGAACTTCCAGCCCCTCTTCCCGCTCGGCGCCGCGGGCATGAGCGCCGGCGCGGCCTCGCTCTTCTTCTCCTACATCGGCTTCGACGCCGCCTCCACCGCGGGTGAGGAGGCGCGGAATCCGCAGCGCGACCTGCCCCGCGCGATCATCCTCTCCCTCGTCCTCGTCACCGCCCTGTACGTCCTCGTCGCCGTGGCCGCGCTCGGCGCGATGCCGTGGAAGAAGTTCGAGGGGACCGAGGCCACGCTGAGCGAGGTGCTCGTGCAGTCCGTCGGCGGCGGGAACCTGTGGCCGATCCTGCTCTCCATCGGTGCCGTCGTCGCCACCACCAGCGTGGTGCTGACCGTGCAGTACGGGCAGATCCGCATCCTGTTCGCCATGGCCCGGGACGGGCTGGTGCCGCCGCTGTTCGCCAAGGTGCACCCGCGCACCGGGGTGCCGCGCGCCAACACCGTGATCGTGTCCGGGTTCATCGCCGTGCTCGCCGCGCTCGTCCCGCTCGGCAGCCTCGCCGACGCCACCAGCATCGGCACCCTCTTCGCCTTCATGCTGGTCAACCTGGCGGTCGTCATCCTCCGTCGGCGCAGCCCCGACACCCCCCGCTCCTTCCGCGTCCCCTTCTCCCCGGTCGTCCCCATCCTCGGCGTCGGCTTCTGCGCCTACATGCTGTTCAGCCTGGGCGTCGACACCTGGATCGCCTTCGGTGGCTGGATGGCCGTCGGACTCGTCGTCTACGGCCTCTACGGCATCCGGCACTCCAAGCTCAACCAGAGCCCCGACAGCCCCCACATCCCCCAGGACCTCGCATGACCGCCGCCCCCGGCCTCACCGCCGCCCCCGGCCTCACCGCCGCCCTCGACCTCACCGCCGCCCTCGACCTCACCGCCGACCTGGTCGGCCTCACCCGCGCCCTGGTCGACCTCCCGTCCGAGAGCGGGGACGAGGCGCTCATCGCGGACGCCGTGGAGGAGGCCCTGCGCGCGCTTCCGCACCTCACCGTGGAGCGGATCGGCAACTCGGTCGTCGCCCGCACGGACCTCGGCCGCCCCGAACGGGCGCTGATCGCGGGCCACCTGGACACCGTCCCGGCCGCCGGGAACCTCCCCTCCCGGCTCGCCGACGGCCGGGTCCACGGGCTCGGAGCCTGCGACATGAAGGGCGGGGTCGCGGTGGCCCTGCGGCTCGCGGCCACCGTCACCGCGCCGACCCGCGATCTCACCTACGTGTTCTACGAGTGCGAGGAGGTCGAAGGAGACCGGAACGGGCTGGCGCGGATCGCCGCCGCCCGGCCCGGACTCCTCGAAGAGGCCGGCCTGGCGATCCTGATGGAGCCCTCCGACGCCGGCGTCGAGGCCGGCTGCCAGGGCATCCTCACCGCCGACATCGTCGTCAAGGGCGCCCGCGCCCACACCGCCCGCGCCTGGCAGGGCGTCAACGCCGCCCACAAGGCGGCCCGGGTGCTCCAGCTGCTGGACGACCACACGCCCGAGCGGGTCGTCGTGGACGGGCTGGAGTACCGGGAGGGGTTGAGCGCCGTCGCGGTGCGCGCCGGGGTGGCCGGGAACGTCGTACCGGACGAGTGCGTCGTGACCGTCAACTGCCGGTTTGCACCGAGCCGTTCGGCGGAGGAGGCGGAGGCGTACGTGCGCGGGCTGTTCCCCGGGTACGAGGTGCGCGTCACCGAGGTCGTCGCGGGAGCCCTGCCGCACCTGGACCGGGTCGGCGGGCTGGTCGCGGCGCTGGGCGCCGAGCCCCGGCCCAAGCTGGGCTGGACGGACGTGGCCCGGTTCGCCGCGCTCGGTGTGCCCGCCCTCAACTACGGCCCGGGGGACCCTTCGCTGGCCCACACGGCGGGGGAGTACGTCCCGGTCGCGCACCTGGAGCAGTGCGAGGAGCGGCTCAGGGCGTGGCTCCGCTGAGCCCGGCCAGCGTCCTCAACTGAAGCCAGAGCACCAGCCGTTCGTCGGGGTCGTCCAGGTCGACCCCGGCGTGCTGCTGGAGCTGCCTCAGGCGGTAACGGCAGGTGTTGGGGTGTACGGCGAGGAGCTTCGCCGCGCCCGCCATGTCGCAGCCCGCGTCGAACCAGCAGACGAGCGTGCGGGCGTACTCCGTGCCGTGCTCGGCGTCGTACGCCAGCACCCGCCGCCAGGCGCCCGCGGCCAACTCCCGCCGCTCGCCCATCACTTCGGCCAGCCGCAGCAGGGTCACGCGCGGGCGCACCTCGTCCACCGTGGCGACCGGCCGGGTCGCGTCCAGTATCCGCAGCACCAGGTCCGCGTCCGCCCGCGAGTCCGCGAGGCCGCCCGCGTCCGCCGCCACCTCGCCCAGTGCCGCCCGCACCGGCACCCGCAGCGCCTGCCCGGCCCGCCCCACGATGTCCTCGGCCAGCCGCTTGTGCCGTTCCCCGGGCCCGGGGATTACCGCGTACACCACCCCGTCCAGCAGCACGCACGCGTGCCGTCCGTAGCGGGCCTCGCACTGGAGGCGTACGACGTCCAGCAGGCGCAGTGCGGTGCGCTCGGCGTCCGGGACGCTCGCGGCGGAGTCCAGCACGAAGGCGGCCACCCGGGCCGGGCCGTCGACGCCCAGGCGCTGGGCGGCCGTCGCCGCGTCCGCGGTGCCGTCCAGCAGACGGCGCAGCAGGTCGGTGCCGCGGTGCCGGGCCAACTCGCGGGCGGCGCGGGCCCGGAGCAGGAGCAGCGCGGCCGTGGAGGCGCCCTGGGCGAGGGTGTCCTCGGCGTCCGGGGCGAGCGAGCCGTCGTCGACCACCCAGACCGAGCCGAGGGTCTCCCCGCCGGCCCGGACCGGCATCGCCAGGCGGGGCAGGCCCGAGCCGGACAGCGCGGGCAGCCGCACCGGCCGGTCGGCGGCGAACAGCCGCCGGTACTGCTCGGTGTTCTCCGCGCTGGCCGGCACCTGGAGGCCCAGGATGCCCTGTCGACGGTCCTCGTCCACCGGCTGACCGGGGACGGTCGAGTAGGCGAGGATCCGCTGCCGGGGATCCTCGATGGCGGTGGCCCCGCCGACCCCCGCCGCGATCGCGTCGGCCAGCGCGAACAGGTCCCCGAGGCCGGTGTCGGAGGCGACGGCGGGCCGGGCGCCGATGGCCGAGGCCAGCAGCAGGTGCACCTGGTGCCAGGCGGCGTCCTCGGCGACCGACAGCAGTGCCACGCCGTGTGCCTCCGCCTCCCCGACCGGCCCGTCGACACCGCGCACCACGACCCCGGTCAGCCCCGCCTCGGCGGCCGCCCGCACCAGCGGCCCGGCCTCCGCGGCCGGCACCCCGACCGCCAGCAGCAGCGCGCCCGGCAGCCGGGGGAGCGGGGCGTGCGCGTCGTACAGCACCGCCTCGGTGACCGGCACACCGGGCCCGGCGGGGGCGGTGTGCAGGCGCAGGGCGGGACCGCCGACCACGTCCAGCAGGTCACCGAGGGTGCAGGTGGCCATGGCGTCCATGAGATTCCCCAGCAGGCTGTTGGCGGATGGTGAAACGACGGTACGTACGCCTTGGCCGCTCGCACAACACACATGGACCCGGCTCCTTCGAGACTCGTGCCATGACAGCAGGAGCCGTGACAGCAGAAGTCACCGTCCGTACCGTCCACGACGTGGCCGGGCTCGCGGCCGTCGCCGACTACTTCAGCGACGTCTGGCACACCCCCCGCACCGCCCCGCCCTACCCGGCCGAGGTGCTGCACAGCCTGGTGCACGCGGGCGGCGCCGTGCACGCCGCGTACGACGGCGCGCGGCCGGCCGGGGCCTCCGTCGCCGTGCTCGGACCGGAACGGAGCACGTACTCCCTGGTCGCCGCCGCCGACCGGGGCCTCGGACACTCGGTGAAGCAGGCCCAGCGCGCCTGGGCGGCCGGCCTCGGCGCCCGCACCATGCGCTGGACCTTCGACCCGCTGGTCGGCCGCAACGCCCGCTTCAACCTGGCCAAGCTGGGCGCGGTCGGCACGGAGTACCTGGTCGACTTCTACGGCCCCATGACGGACGGCGTGAACGACGGCGACGAGAGCGACCGGCTGACGGTGACCTGGGATCTGACGGCGCCGACCCCGTCGTACGACACTCCTTCGTACGACATCCCGGACCACGCGCCCGGCGGGCTCGTGACGCACACCGCCCCCGACGGCGCCCCGCTCGCCCGCCGCGGCGACACGCACCTCTTCTGCCGCGTCCCCGACGACATCGTCGCGCTGCGTGCCGCCGACCCGGCGCTCGCCCTGCGCTGGCGGCACGCGGTGCGCGAGGTGTTCGTGGGTGCCTTCGAGGAGGGGTTCCGGGCGACCGGCATGTCCCGCGACGGCTGGTACACGCTGACCCGTACGACGGAGACCCGTACGTCCGAGGGGAGCGCCGCATGAAGCTGGAGCGCGTCGAGATCGTGCACGTGGCGATCCCCTTGGTCACCCCCTTCCGTACGTCCTTCGGCACGATGACGACGAAGGACACCTTCCTCCTGCGCGTCGTCACGGACGCGGCCGAGGGCTGGTCCGAGTTCGCCGCCGACCCCGAGCCGCTGTACTGCTCGGAGTTCGTGGCCGGCGCCGAGATCGTGCTGCGCGACTTCCTGCTGCCCCGCGTGGCCGCCCTCCCGCACCTCACCACGGCCGCGCTGGCCCCGGCGATGGCGAAGATCAAGGGGCACGAGCTGGCCAAGGCGGCCCTGGAGACGGCCGTCCTGGACGCCGAGCTGCGGGCCCACGGCATGCCGCTCGCCGTGTATCTCGGCGCCGTACGGGACCGGGTGCCCGCCGGTGTCTCCGTGGGCATCAAGAACTCCGTCCCCGAGCTGCTGGACGACGTCGAGCGGTACCTCGCCGAGGGGTACGTCCGCATCAAGCTGAAGATCGAGCCCGGCTGGGACGTCGAGCCGGTCCGGGCGGTCCGCGAACGCTTCGGCGCCGAGCTGCCCCTGCAGGTCGACGCCAACACCGCTTACACCCTCGCGGACGCCGAGCACCTGCGGCGCCTGGACGAGTTCGGGCTGCTGCTCATCGAGGAGCCGCTGGAGGAGAACAACCTCCACGCCCACGCCCAGCTCCAGCGGCGCATCGCGACCCCGGTCTGTCTGGACGAGTCCCTGCACCACGCCACCGACACCGCCTCCGCGATCGCCATGGACGCCTGCCGGGTGGTCAACGTGAAGCCCGCCCGGGTCGGCGGCTATCTGGAGGCCCGCCGCGTCCACGACGTGGCCCACGCGCACGGGGTCCCGGTGTGGTGCGGCGGCATGCTGGAGACGGGCATCGGCCGCGCCCCCAACCTGGCCCTCGCGGCCCTGCCCGGCTTCACCCTGCCCGGTGACACCTCGGCCTCCTCCCGCTACTTCGCGGAGGACGTCACCGAGCCGTTCGTCCTCGAGGACGGCCACCTTCCGGTTCCGGCCACGCCCGGCATCGGCGTCGAGCCGCTCCCGGAGGCGCTGCGCCGGTTCACCCGGGAGCGCCGGGACCTGTACGTACGGGGCGGGGGAGGGGTGTGACCGTCGCGTTAGTGTGATCCCGTGCTCTCACGTCTCACGCGCCCCCAGGCCGTCGCCGTCTGCGCCCTGCCCGTCGTGGCCCTGCTCGCCACGGCGCTGTTCGCGCCGCTGCCGTTCGCGGTGGCGCAGCCGGGCATGACGGCGAACGTGCTCGGCAAGAACAAGGGCACCCCGGTGATCACCGTCTCCGGCGCGCCGACCCGCCCGACCAGCGGGCAGCTGCGGATGACGACCATCGTGGCGACCGGCCCGGACACGCCGGTGCGCCTCGGGGACGTGCTGGGCAACTGGTTCCGCACGGACCGGGCGGTCATGCCGCACGACTCGGTCTACCCGACGGGCAACAACGTCAAGGAGATCGAGAAGCACAACGTGCAGCAGATGCGGGAGTCCCAGGACGCGGCGACCCAGGCGGCGCTGAAGTACCTGGACCTGAGCCCCGACAAGGTCAAGGTCACGCTGAAGCTCGCGGACGTGGGCGGGCCCAGCGCGGGGCTGCTGTTCACCCTGGGGATCATCGACAAGCTGGACGGCGACGGCAGCGGCGGCGACCTCACGGGCGGCCGCACCATCGCCGGTACGGGCACGATCGACGCCGGCGGCAAGGTCGGCGCGGTCGGTGGGGTGGCCCTGAAGACACAGGCCGCCCGGCGCGACGGCGCGACCGTCTTCCTGGTCCCGAAGGCCGAGTGCGCCGATGCCCGAGCCGAACTGCCCAAGGGACTGCGCCTGGTCCCGGTCACCACGCTGAAGAGCGCGGTGAACTCCCTGGTCGCCCTGGAGCAGGGGCACGGCCCGGTACCGAGCTGCTAGGGGCCTGGGGCCTGTCTTTTTACGCGCTTACGCGCCTACGCGCCTACGCGACCACCGGCTTCGGGGCGGCCGCGAGGCGCAGGCCGACCTCCACGAGGGTCCAGCCGACGCGGGCCCGCAGCTCGAAGGGCGGCACGTCGATCAGGTCGTGCATCTTCTGGACCAGCTCGGCGTCGCCGGTGCGGGACCACTCCTCGGACCAGCGGTCCTGGGTGCTGAGCCAGGTGGACAGCTCGCGGGCGTGCGTGTTCGCGATCTCGTGGAGGTACATCTCGGCCATGCCCCGGACCTCGGGGCCGGCGCTCTTGAAGTCCTCGGCGTCGAAGACCAGCCCCTCGTCCACCGCCCACCACCAGCGCTCCCGCCCCTTGCCGTGTCCGGGTGCGTCCTCGACGAAGCCGTGGGCGGCCAGCTGATCAACTTCTTTGGAAGTCGTCGTCCTCCCCGGCGGCCTGTTCCACCAGCGGGATGATGCGCAGGGGTACGGGGTTCTCCATGACGATCGCCGTGGAGGCCCGGACGATGCCCTCGATGCCGACGACCCGGTCGATCACCCGCTGGAGGTCGGCGTTGGAGCGGGCCACCAGCCGGCACAGCATGTCCCCGCTGCCGGTGGTGGTCAGCAGTTCCAGCACCTCCGGCACGGTCGCCAGGTGTGCCCGGACGTCGGCGCCCTGCCCCTGCCGGATCTGCAGCGTGGCGAACGCGGTGACCGGGTAGCCGAGGGCCGCCGGGTCCACCTGGGGCCCGAATCCGCGGATGACCCCCGTCGACTGGAGGCGGTCGAGCCGCGCCTGGACCGTCCCCCGGGCGACCCCCAGCCGCCGGGACATCTCCAGCACCCCGATGCGCGGCTCGCGCGCGAGCAGCACGATGATCCGCCCGTCCAGATGATCGATCGCCACGGCCCCTGCTCCTTCTCCGGGTCGGGGTGGTCATCCTGTACAGAAGGGCCGCCGAGACGGCCGTACGACTGAACAGATTGCCCAGTGAATACGCAAACTATTGCGCACCTTGCAGACCGGGGCCACCCTTCCGCTATGACGCAGACCACTCACCACACTCCCGACGCGACCGCCCGGCAGGCCGATCCCTTCCCGGTCAAGGGAATGGACGCGGTCGTCTTCGCCGTGGGCAACGCCAAGCAGGCGGCGCACTACTACTCCACCGCCTTCGGCATGAAGCTGGTCGCGTACTCCGGACCGGAGAACGGCAGCCGCGAGACCGCGAGTTACGTGCTGGAGAACGGATCGGCCCGGTTCGTCCTCACCTCGGTGATCAAGCCGAGCACCCCCTGGGGCGAGTTCCTCTCCCGGCACGTGGCCGAGCACGGCGACGGTGTCATCGACCTGGCCATCGAGGTCCCGGACGCGCGCGCCGCCCACGCCTACGCCGTCGAGCACGGCGCCCGCTCCATCGAGGAGCCGTACGAGCTGAAGGACGAGCACGGCACCGTCGTCCTCGCCGTGATCGCCACCTACGGCGAGACCCGCCACACCCTGGTCGACCGCTCCGGCTACGACGGCCCGTACCTGCCCGGATACGTCGCCGCCGCCCCGATCGTCGAGCCCCCCGCCCAGCGCACCTTCCAAGCCATCGACCACTGCGTCGGCAACGTGGAACTCGGCCACATGAACGAGTGGGTCGGCTTCTACAACAAGGTCATGGGCTTCACGAACATGAAGGAGTTCGTGGGCGACGACATCGCCACCGAGTACAGTGCGCTGATGTCGAAGGTCGTCGCGGACGGCACCCTCAAGGTCAAGTTCCCGATCAACGAGCCCGCGATCGCCAAGAAGAAGTCCCAGATCGACGAGTACCTGGAGTTCTACGGCGGCGCCGGCGTCCAGCACATCGCGCTGAACACCAACGACATCGTCGCCACCGTCCGCACCATGCGCGCGGCCGGAGTCCAGTTCCTCGACACCCCGGACTCCTACTACGACACCCTCGGCGAGTGGGTCGGCGACACCCGCGTGCCGATCGAGACCCTGCGCGAGCTGAAGATCCTCGCCGACCGCGACGAGGACGGCTACCTCCTGCAGATCTTCACCAAGCCGGTCCAGGACCGTCCGACCGTGTTCTTCGAACTCATCGAACGCCACGGCTCGATGGGCTTCGGCAAGGGCAACTTCAAGGCGCTCTTCGAGGCGATCGAGAGGGAGCAGGCCAAGCGGGGCAACCTGTAGGGCAAGCCGAGTCCTACTCCGGCAGGGGCTCGTCCGGCACGTCGCCCAGTTCCTGCAGCGCGGTCCGCGCTGCAGGAACCGCCAGCGGCGAGAAGTGCGGATTGATCCGCAGCGCCTCCTGGAGATGCCGCCGCGCCGACGACTCCTGATCCAGCTCCCTCTCGATCATGCCCCGGTGGTACGCGTACAGCGCACTGCGCACCCCGCCGCCCTCCGCCTTGTCCGTCGCGGTCTTGGCGTACGTCAGCGCCTCCTTGTCGTCGCCGGCGCGGTGCAGCGCCCAGCCGAGGGCGTCGGCCACCTCGATCCCGGGCTGGTTGCGCCACTCCTCCTCCAGCCGCAGCACCGCCTCCTGCGGGTCTCCGTGGTCCGCCTCGTACTGCCCGATCAGCAGCTCCTCGTCGACCCCGCCCGCCGTCGCCTGCCCCGCCCGCTCGCGCATGACGTCGTACTGCCGCTCGGCGTCCCGGTTCAGGCCCAGCGACTCGTACAGCTCGCCCAGCTCCAGCGCGTACCGCGGGTCCGGCTGCTTGGCGAGGGCCTCCTGGTACGCGGCCAGCGCCTGCGAGGTGCGCCCCATCGCGGCCAGCGTCCGCCCCTGCCCGGCCAGCGCCGCCTGCTGCCCGGCGTCGAGCCGCTGGGCACCCTCGAAGTGCCGCAGCGCGTCCGTCAGGTCCCCCCGTTCCCAGGCCAGCTGCCCCAGCCCGGTCAGATAGGCGGCCTGCTCGGCGGGCGTACGGGCGGCCGCCGCCGCGTCCGTCAGCTGGGCCACCGCGTCCTCGCGCCAGCCCCGGTCCCGGTACACGGCCGAGGCCCGCGCCATCACCGCCGGCCGGGCGGCCGCGTCGGTCTTCAGCCCCAGCAGCTTGTCCAGCGTGGAGCGCGCGTTCTTGTAGTCACCGAGCCCGGTGTAGGCGTCGATCAGCGGCGGATACGCCGTCCACTGCTTCGGCGTCAGCTTCAGCAGCTGCTCGCCGTACCGTTTGGCCTCCGGGAAGTCCCGGCGGGCGTTCGCCAGCGCGGCCATCCCGCCCAGCGCCGCCGCCTTGTCCGCGGTCCGCAGGCCCTGCATGTCCAGCGCGGCCCGCAGCGCCCGTTCGGCCTTCGGATAGTTCGCCGCGTCGGCGCTCAGCCGCCCCTGCTCCACATACGCGGTCCCCAGCACCGCCCAGGCCCGCGCGTTGCGCGGCTGCGCCCGCACCGTGCTCTCCTGCCGCCCGATGAGCGTCTCCAGGTCGGTGAGCGTGGCCGGCACCCCGGCGGTGACCGTCGTCAGCGCGGGCGCCCGGGGACCCGCCGCCGGCTTCGGAGCCGCGGCCGGGGGCTTGGCGCGGTGCTCCGGCCCCGAAGCCGGCAGCAGCATCAGCGCCGCGCCCGCGGCGGTACCACCCGCCACCGCCGTGACCAGCGCCCATCGCAGCCACCGCCGGGGACGGCGCGGCCGGGGCGGCTCGGTCACCAGGGACGTACCGGGGAGGGAGTGTCCGTTTTGTCGGTTCTCCATATCGCTCACTGTGCGCCAGCGCGCCGAGGACGTCCGGGTGGCCCAAGGGCGGCGCGACGGGGTTCACACCGATGGCCCCGAGTGCGACGCTGTGATCATGAGCCGTATCGAAGCACCCCGCGACGACGACGTCGCGCACACCGGTAACCTCACCGACCGGCTCCTGGCCGGCCTGCCCGCCGAGGCCGTGCTGACCGACCCCGACGTCACCGCGTCCTACGCCAACGACATGGCGAGCTTCTGCCCGGCCGGCGCCCCGGCGGTGGTCGTGCTGCCGCGCACGGTCGAACAGGTCCAGCACGTCATGCGCACCGCCACCGAGCTGCGCGTCCCGGTCGTCCCGCAGGGCGCCCGCTCCGGCCTGTCCGGCGGTGCCAACGCCACCGACGGCTGCATCGTGCTGTCCCTCACCAAGATGGACCGCATCCTGGAGATCAGCCCCGTCGACCGCATCGCCGTGGTCGAGCCGGGCGTCATCAACGCCACCCTGTCCCGGGCGGTCGAGGAACACGGCCTGTACTACCCGCCGGACCCCTCCAGCTGGGAGATGTGCACCATCGGCGGCAACATCGGCACGGCCTCCGGCGGGCTGTGCTGTGTGAAGTACGGGGTGACGGCGGAGTACGTCCTCGGCCTGGAGGTCGTCCTCGCCGACGGCCGCCTGATGTCCACCGGCCGTCGCACCGCCAAGGGCGTGGCCGGCTACGACCTCACGCGGCTCTTCGTCGGCTCCGAGGGCTCGCTCGGCATCGTCGTCCGCGCCGTCCTGGGCCTGCGGCCCAAGCCGCCCCAGCAGCTGGTGCTGGCCGCCGAGTTCGGCTCCGCCGCCACCGCCTGCGACGCCGTGTGCCGGATCATGGAGGGCGGTCATGTGCCGTCCCTCCTCGAACTGATGGACCGTACGACCGTGAAGGCGGTCAACGACCTCGCCCACATGGGCCTGCCCGAGACCACCGAGGCACTGCTGCTGGCCGCCTTCGACACCCCGGACCCCACCGCCGACCTCGCCGCACTCGGCGCCCTGTGCGAGGCCGCCGGAGCCACCCAGGTGGTCCCCGCCGAGGACGCCGCCGAGTCCGAACTCCTGCTGCAGGCCCGGCGGCTCTCGCTGACCGCGCTGGAGGCGGTCAAGGGCACGACGATGATCGACGACGTGTGCGTGCCCCGCTCCAAGCTCGGCGCGATGCTGGAGGGGATCGACCGGATCGCCGAGAAGTACGGGCTGACCATCGGGGTCTGCGCCCACGCGGGCGACGGCAACACACACCCCACCGTCTGCTTCGACGCCCAGGACCCCGACGAGTCCCGGCGCGCCCGCGAGTCCTTCGACGAGATCATGGCCCTCGGTCTCGAACTCGGCGGCACCATCACCGGCGAGCACGGCGTGGGCGTCCTGAAGAAGGAGTGGCTGGCGCGGGAGATCGGGCCGGTCGGGATGGAGATGCAGCGGGCGGTCAAGCAGGTCTTCGACCCGCTCGGCATCCTCAACCCGGGCAAGCTGTTCTGACCTCGCGCGGGCGCCCGCGGCACTGGTCTCACCGGCCCCACCGGCCTTTGCCGGCCCCACCGGCCTCACTGGGCGAGCAGTTGGTCGAGCGCGTCGTCGATCCTCAGCTGCTCGCCCTCCGTCCCCGGGGGCACCACCCGCAGCGTGCGTTCCAGCCAGGCCGACACCTGCGGCGTCGGGGCTTCCA
Organism: Streptomyces sp. NPDC047085; assembly: GCF_040643735.1. Classification (NCBI taxonomy): domain Bacteria; kingdom Bacillati; phylum Actinomycetota; class Actinomycetes; order Kitasatosporales; family Streptomycetaceae; genus Streptomyces; species Streptomyces sp. NPDC047085. Next base: position 237,168 of record NZ_JBEYUW010000009.1, on the reverse strand, counting down.
GCAGGGCGTCGCCGTCGGGCGAACTCAGCGCCATCAGGACGACACTGCGCCCGTCGGCCTTCGTCGGCCACACCCGCACGTCCCCGCGCCCGCACGGCCGGAACACCCCCTCCACCAGGAGTTCCCGGGCGAACGTCCAGTTGACGGGGGACTCGGAGTTGATGTGGAACGTGATGTGCACCGCGTAGGGGTCGTCCGAGCGGTAACCGAGCCGGGCCTGGACCGGGACGCTCCGCTCGGGCGAAAGGATGAGCTTCAGTTCGAGTTCGCGCTCCACCACCGTGTGCTGCATGACCTGCGTTTCCTCTCTCGCGGGGGCCGCTCGGAGTGGGCCCGTGCCAGGAGAGAGGGGGCAGGTGCGCGGCCATTACGCGGGTTCCGGGAAATTCTTTTCGTGAGGTGCGCGTGGAGATGTGCGCGGACGTGCGAGAGGCGTGCCCGGCGTCGCCCGGAAAGGGGTGGGTCCGGCGGGACTGGCGGTGGCGGGAGCCCGCGTCTGATAGATGTGGAGCCCCCTTACCACCCCCGAGCAGATACGGGACGACGGACATGAGCGCCCCAACCCCGGCCCCCGGTGACGACAGGCCCCGCGAGGGCTACTACCCGGACCCGTCCATCCCCGGCTACGTCCGGTACTGGAACGGCGCCTCCTGGGTGCCGGGCACCAGCCGGCCGGCGCCGAAGGACGGCGAACCGCTCACCCCGCCGCCCGGCGTCCGTCCCGCCGCCCCGGCCGTGGAGGAGACGGGCCCGCACTTCTTCGACGAGGACCTGCGGCCGGGGGCCTCCGGGCAGCAGCAGCCCTGGGGCACCGACCCGAGGATCCCCGCGGAGTCGCCCCTCCCGCAGCAGCAGGAGGAGGGCGCGGCCCCCGACCCCGGCACGTTCATCTTCCGGCGCCCGGTCCCGGGCCCCGCGGCCGTCCAGGACGACGGCACGATGACCTTCCGCCCGACACCGGGCGCGCACCCCGGCACCTCCGGCCGACCCGCCGCCGACGGCTCCGCCGCCCAGCCTTCGGGTCCGGCGGCCTCCGGCACGCCCGGCTTCGGGGCGCACGGCACCGACCCACGCTCGGCGGACCCCGGTCCGGCCTTCGGCCCGCAGACCTCCGGCCCGGTGGCGGCCGGCCCCGGCGCGCAGGCACCCAACTCCGGTGCGGGCGGCTTCGGTCCGGCGGCGGGCGGGGCCGCCGCCGGTGGCTTCGGGGAACAGGGGCCGGTGGGGGCGGCGCCCTCCGCGCAGGCCGGATCGCCTGCCGCACAGTCCGGATCGCCTGCCGCGGCCTCCGGTTTCGGGGCCGGGAAGGCGGCCGCCGCCCGGGCCGCGGGCGCGCAGACGCCCCAGGGTTCCGCAGCGGCCGTAGCCCCGTCGGTGCCGCAGCAGGGCGGGGCCGCGGGCCCGGTGACCTCGGGTCCCGGTGGCGGTCAGGCCTCCTGGGCGCAGCAGGTGCACCAGCTGGCCGGCGGGGCGGACGAGCAGCCCGTGGCGCCGTGGAAGCCGGTGGTGGAGGACCCGTTCCAGGCGGCCGCCCGCCGACAGGCCGCGGCCCGACCGGCCGGACTCGGCAAGCGCCTCGCCGCCCGCCTGATCGACAGCGTGATCCTCGGTGCCGTCACGGCCGCTGCGGCGGTCCCGCTCGGCACCAAGGCCCTCGACCACGTCCAGCACAAGATCGACGAGGCCAAGCTGTCCGGCCGTACCGTCACCGTCTGGCTGCTCGACGGCACCACCGGCACCTCCCTCGGCATCGTCCTCGCCGTCCTCCTCGTCGTCGGCGTCCTGTACGAGGTGCTGCCGACCGCAAAGTGGGGCCGCACCCTCGGCAAGAAGCTGTGCGGTGTGGAGGTGCGGGACATCGAGGCCCACGAGCCGCCGACGTTCGGCGCGGCCCTGCGCCGCTGGCTGGTCTACAGCGTTCCCGGTCTGCTCGGCATCGGGATCGTCGGCGTGCTGTGGTGCCTGTTCGACCGGCCCTGGCGCCAGTGCTGGCACGACAAGGCGGCCCACACCTTCGTCGCGGGCTGACCGTCCGGCCCGCCCGTCCTCCCCCGTACGGCGGCTCTTGGCGTGCGGAACCGGGGCGGTCGCGGTGCACTCGGGCCATGAGCAGCGAACCGCCCCCCGGCTCCGGAGAACAGCCCCCCGAAGAAGACCCGTTCAAGAAGCGGCCCCCGTCGGACGAGAGGGCGGGCTCGCCGTACGACACCCCGTACGGATCCCAGCAACCCCCGCCCCCCGGCGGCCAGCCCCCACCCGGTGGCCCGCCCCCGCCCGGCGGCCCGCCCCCGCCTCCGGGCGGCGAGCAGCCGCCTCCCTACGGCGGTCAGCAACCGCCCCCGTACGGCGGTGGCGGCGGTCCCTACGGCCAGGGCGGCTACCCCGCCGACCCCCTCGCCGGCATGCCCCCGCTCGCCGACAGCGGCAGGCGCACCCTCGCCCGCATCATCGACATGATCCTCGTGGGCATCGTCGTCTGGCTGCTCACCTGGGCGTTCGGCGTTCGCGAGTACGAGGTGAACGGGGACAAGATCGAGGTCGGCAAGTCCTTCGCGCAGTCGATCACCGCCGCCGTCCTCTACGTCGCCTACGACACGATTCTGATCGCCAAGACGGGACAGACCCTCGGCAAGAAGTGGCTCAGCATGCGGGTGGCCAACCTGGAGAACGGCTCCACCCCCTCGACGCAGACCTCGCTCACCCGCGCCCTGGTCCTGTGGATCCCGTTCGCCTTCTGCTGTGCCTGCGTCTGGACCGCGATCTGCGGCGGCTGGAGCTTCTTCGACAAGCCGTACAAACAGGGCCTGCACGACAAGGCGGCCAAGACGGTGGTGGTCAGCACCCGTTGAGGCCCCGGTGGTAGGGCGCCTGTCTCATACCTGAGCGGCGGGTCCGGCACGATGCCCGGATCCGCCGCTCACGTGTGTGCTCCGTATGCCCTTCAGGGCGCCGTCGGTTCGCGCACCGGTTCGGCCGTCGCGGCGACCGGCTCGCGCGGCGCGGGCACCCGCGCGGCCTCCGGCTCCGCCGCGGGCGCGGTCGGCGTCGCGTCCGTACGCGGACGGGGCAGGGGCACGGTCATGGCCACGAGCAGCCCGAGCGCGAGCGCGGCCAGGGCGATGACGGCGATCCCGAGGCCCGAACTCGTCTGGGACAACAGCAGCATGGCGAGCGTCGAGAAGATCACGGTGCACGAACCGTAGGCGAACTGTGCGGCGGTCGGACGAGGCATGGCAATCGTGTCCTCGCTAGGTGAAGATGGGGGCGCCATTCGATTCTCTGGGCCTGCGTGTCTCTTGGCGTGCATGCCCGACCGGGACGGCCGGTAAGCGTGACCTAACCCACGGTACCGGTGCACGGGGGGCGCACGGAGTCATGGGGTCCGGCAAGTGGGCAGACTCACGCGCCCGTTGGGCGGTCATCGAGCTGTCCGTTAAACCGAACGTCGGCTCCGCATAGTGCACTTGTCCATGGCAAGTCAAGATCTTGTCTTTTCTTCTAAACCTCTAGTCAAATGTCGTCACTTGATTACACGCGTTGATCGTGCGCCCGCGGACCCATCCATGACCAGGATCCCCCTGTCCGCGTGCGCGGCGCGGGGGAGGACCTCAAGTGACCAGCAGACCCTGGACGTTCAGAGCCGCGGCGATCGGTGTCGTACTCGCCACGGCTTCCGCCGGCTTCGCGACCTTCGCGGTCGCGGAGGCGAGCACCACGGCCGCGTCGGCAGCCGCGAACCGGCACGACCCGGCCCCGGTGAAGCAGCAGGAGCACGACCTCGACGGCCCTCTGAGCAAGACCCAGGAGGCCCAGCGCCAGGAGGCCCTGAACCAGCTCATATCGGGCAAGGCCAAGGCGCAGGAGCGTAACGGCTCCAAGGTCGTCCAGCTCAAGAGCAAGAAGGGCGACAGCAAGTACGTCGAGCTGAGCCGCGAGAAGACCGACAAGATCTTCACGATCCTCGTGGAGTTCGGGAACCAGACGGACCCCAAGTTCGGCGGCACCGCGGGCCCGCTGCACAACAAGATCGCCGCGCCGGACCGCAAGAAGGACAACAGCACGGCCTGGCAGAAGGACTACAACCGGAAGCACTACCAGGACCTCTACTTCGGCACCGGCAAGAACGTCGAGTCGATGAAGAAGTTCTACGAGAAGGAGTCCTCGGGCCGCTACTCGGTGTCCGGCGAGGTCTCCGACTGGGTCAAGGTGCCCTACAACGAGGCCCGTTACGGCAACAACGCCTGCGGCTCCACGAACTGCCCGAGCGTGTGGAACGTCGTCAGCGACGGCGTGACCTCCTGGGTGGCCAAGCAGAAGGCGGCCGGCAGGACCGACGCGCAGATCAAGGCGGACCTGGCCAAGTACGACCAGTGGGACCGCTACGACTACGACGGCGACGGCAACTTCAACGAGCCCGACGGCTACATCGACCACTTCCAGATCGTGCACGCCGGTGAGGACGAGTCCGCGGGCGGCGGCGCCCAGGGCAAGGACGCGATCTGGGCGCACCGCTGGTACGCCTTCGGCACCGACGCGGGCTCCACCGGTCCCGCGAACAACAAGCTGGGCGGCGCGCAGATCGGCGACACCGGCATCTGGGTCGGCGACTACACCATCCAGCCGGAGAACGGCGGCCTCGGCGTCTTCGCGCACGAGTACGGCCACGATCTCGGCCTGCCGGACCACTACGACACCACCGGCAACGGCGACAACTCCACCGGCTTCTGGACCCTGATGTCCTCCGGCTCCTGGCTCGGCCGGGGCAAGGACTCCATCGGTGACCTGCCGGGCGACTTCAGCGCCTGGGACAAGCTGCAGCTCGGCTGGCTGAACTACGACACGGCCAAGGCGGGCAAGCAGTCCACGCACAAGCTGGGTGTCGCCGAGTACAACACCTGGGACAAGCAGGCCCTCGTGGTCTCCCTGCCGGACAAGGCGGTCACCACCACGATCGTCGCCCCGGCGCAGGGTGCGATCCAGTGGTGGAGCGGCAGCGGCGACAACCTCAAGAACACGCTGACCCGTTCGGTGGACCTCACCGGCAAGTCCTCGGCCGCACTGACCCTGGACGGCTGGTACGACATCGAGGCCAACTACGACTTCCTCTACGCCGAGGTGTCGACGGACGGTGGCGCCAACTGGACCGCGCTCGACGGCACGGTGGACGGCCAGGCCATCCCGCGTGACGCCAGCGGTGCGCCGGCACTGACCGGCACGGTCGACGCGTACAAGAAGCTGTCGTACTCGCTGGACGCCTACGCGGGCAAGAAGATCGACGTCCGCTTCCGTTACCAGACCGACGGCGGTGTGGCGCAGAAGGGCTTCGCGGCGGACGAGATCACGCTGACCGCGGACGGCGCGACGGTGTTCTCGGACAACGCCGAGAGCGCGGACGCCGGTTGGACCGCGAGCGGCTTCTCCCGGATCGGCGCGTCCTTCACCAAGGACTACGCGCAGTACTACATCGCCGAGAACCGCCAGTACGTCTCGTACGACAAGACCCTCAAGGTCGGCCCGTACAACTTCGGCTTCTCGACGACCCGTCCGGACTGGGTGGAGCACTACCCGTACCAGAACGGCCTGCTGATCTGGAAGTGGGACACCTCCCAGGCGGACAACAACACCAGCGTCCACCCGGGTGTCGGCCTGGTCCTGCCGGTCGACTCGCACCCGAAGGCCCTGAAGTGGTCCGACGGCACGCTGATGCGCACCCGCATCCAGTCCTATGACTCCCCGTTCAGCCTGTACGGCACCGACGGCATCACGCTGCACAACGCGGACGTCGTGACGAAGATCAAGTCGTCGAAGGGCGTGTCGGTGTTCAACGACCACGCCAGCACGTACTACGACCCGTCGACCCCGACCGCCGGTGTCAAGATCACTGACACCAATACCAAGATCAAGATCGTCAAGGAGGCCAAGGACGGCTCCACGATCCTGCTCAAGGTCGGCCCCGCGGTGAAGTAAGCGGTATTTCCGCAGGTCAGAAGCGTATCGGCGGTGACCCCCTGGCGGGTCGCCGCCGATCGTGTTTAGGTGCGTCCTATGGCTCGCTTATTGACGCCGAACGAAACGGGGATGTGACTTCATGGCCGCAGGAGGCTTCTGCAAGCTGCCGAACGGCACGGTGGTGGTGGCACTCAACCTGCCGCATGTCGCCGACGGCACGACCGGGGTACGGGTCCTGGTGCACGCCCAGAACCGCGCCCGAGCCCTGACCAGGCTCCGCAACCTGGGCTTGCGCGCGATCTACCTGCGGGGCAACGCCGCCCCGCCGACCCCGGACGAGATCACGGCGGTGCTCCACCACCCCGACGGCCTCATATGGCGCACCACACCGGACAACAGCGTCACCGCACCCGAGCTGTGGCACCCCATCCGAGCCCTGCTCCGGGGTCCCGCGGTGCCGGTCCCGCCGAAGGCCGCCGTCGTCCAGCCCGCCGGCGGCTCGCTGGCCGCCAACAGCTGACGGCTAACCGCTGACGACCGGCTTGCCGGTGAGTTCCACGCCCGCCTCGCGCAGCTCCTCCAGGGCTCGCTCGGTGGTCTCCGGCGAGACACCCGCGGTGAGGTCCAGGAGGACCTGCGTGCGGAAGCCCTCTCTCACCGCGTCCAGCGCGGTGGCGCGCACACAGTGGTCGGTGGCTATGCCGACCACGTCGACCTCGCTGATGTCGCGGGCGCGCAGCCACTCCGCGAGGGGGACGCCGTTCTCGTCGGCGCCCTCGAAGCCGCTGTAGGCCGCGGAGTACGCACCCTTGTCGAACACCGCGTCCACCGCGCCGGAGGCGACCGCGGGCGCGAAGTTCGGGTGGAAGCCGACCCCCTCCGTGCCCGCGACACAGTGCGCGGGCCAGGAGTGCACGTAGTCGGGGTTGTCCGCGAAGTGCCCACCCGGCGCGATGTGGTGGTCACGGGTGGCGACCACATGGCGGTACCCAGCACCCGCCGCCTGGCCGATCAGCTCGGTGATGGCGGCGGCCACGTCGGCACCACCGGCCACCGCGAGGCTGCCCCCCTCGCAGAAGTCGTTCTGCACATCTACGACGATCAAGGCGCGACGCATGGTGGGTGTCCTTCGACTGTGGGTTAAGTAATTGAGCCTAGAGACTTTGCGGCCCCAGCGGGAGAGGGCCTTCACGGCTGCGGACGACGTCCCGATCTAGCTACCCGACCGCACGTTGACGTACTCCGTCGGAATGACGGGTTCCCCTCGCGACAGCTGGGTAGCGGACAGCGGAAGGTTCGCCCGCGCCGCGATGTGCCGCTCCCGGGGCGCGTCGAGCGGCTCGCGCGCGACCACCTCGCCGCCCTTGACCAGCTGCACCAGCAGCTGCCGATCGGCCAGCTCGTCCGGCACCGGCCCGGTGCCCACCACCTCGGCCTCGGCCACCCCCTCCGGGTCCAGCCGGCGCGCCGCCCACTTGCGCCCGCCGAGGGACGTCTTGCCGCTGCTGGCCTTCTTCGCGACTGGCACCAGCGGCTCCGCCGGATCGGCGGACTCGGCACGCGCGACCAGCTTGTAGACCATCGAGCAGGTCGGGTGCCCGGAGCCGGTCACCAGCTGGGTGCCGACGCCGTACGCGTCCACCGGTGCCGCCGCGAGCGAGGCGATCGCGTACTCGTCCAGGTCCGAGGTCACGACGATCTTCGTGTTCCGCGCGCCCAGCTCGTCCAGCTGCTGCCGCACCCGGTGGGCGACGAGCAGCAGGTCGCCGGAGTCGATCCGGACCGCGCCCAGCTCGGTCCCGGCCACCTCCAGCGCCGTACGGACCGCCTCGGCCACGTCGTAGGTGTCCACCAGGAGGGTCGTGCCCCGGCCGAGGGTGTTCACCTGGGCCTGGAAGGCGTCCCGCTCCCGGTCGTGCAGCAGGGTGAAGGCGTGCGCGGAGGTGCCGACGGTCGGGATGCCGTAGCGGAAGCCCGCCGCCAGGTCGGAGGTGGTGGCGAAGCCGCCGACGTACGCGGCGCGCGCGGCGGCCACGGCGGCCAGCTCGTGGGTGCGGCGGGCGCCCATCTCGATCAGCGGCCGGTCGCCCGCGGCGGAGGCCATCCGGGAGGCGGCGGCCGCGATCGCCGAGTCGTGGTTGAGGATCGAGAGGATCACGGTCTCCAGCAGCACGCACTCGGCGAAGCTGCCCTCGACCCGCATGATCGGCGAGCCCGGGAAGTAGACCTCACCCTCGGGGTAGCCCCAGATGTCACCGCTGAAGCGGTATCCGGCGAGCCAGTCGAGGGTCTCCTCGTCGACGATCTTCCGCTCGCGCAGAAAGCCCAGGACACCCTCGTCGAAGCGGAAGTTCTCGACCGCGTCCAGGACCCGCCCGGTGCCCGCCACCACGCCGTAGCGGCGCCCCTCGGGCAGTCGCCGGGTGAAGACCTCGAACACGCTGCGCCGCAGGGCCGTACCGGCCTTCAGCGCGGCCTGCAGCATGGTCAGCTCGTACTGGTCCGTGAAGAGCGCCGTCGAGGGAACGTCCACCGGCAGCCCAAGGTCCGCTGTGTTCATGACGAGGATGGTACTCCATTTTCGTCAGTGTGACGATTTATCGCGAGCGTGGCAGCATGGGCACTGTGACGTCACCCGCGCCCGTAGAGATCGAACGCACCGAGTCGGCGGAGGAGGTCTTCGCCGTACCCGAACCCGACGTCCCCTGGGTCACGATCGTCCACAACGACCCGGTCAACCTCATGAGCTATGTGACGTACGTCTTCCAGATGTACTTCGGCTACACCAAGGACAAGGCCACCAAGCTGATGCTGGACGTCCACCACAAGGGCCGGGCGGTCGTCTCCAGCGGCACGCGCGAGGAGATGGAACGCGACGTGCAGGCCATGCACGGCTACGGTCTGTGGGCCACCCTGCAGCAGGACCGGAAGTAGCGACCCACTCAGATGCCAGGACACTTCGAACCGCTCCCCGGCGGCGGCGCGGCCGTCGCGCTCGACGACGTCGAGATCTCCATCATCCGGTCGCTGGCGGTCCAGCTCCTGGAGCTCATCGGGCCCGGCCCCGCCGAGGACGCCCCCGCCGACCCGCTCGCCGAGTTGTTCGCCGAGGGCCCGAGCGAGCCGCCCGCCGACCCGGTCCTCAGAAGGCTCTTCCCGGACGCCTACAGCGACCCGGAGAAGGCGCCCGACTCCCCGGCCGCGGCCGAGGAGCAGCAGGTCCACTCCGCCGAGTTCCGCCGCTACACCGAGAACGACCTCCGGGCCGGCAAGCGGGACAACGCCCTCGCGGTGATCCGCAGCCTGGACGCGCTGGCCCCGGTGGACGAGAGCGGCACGGTCCTGAAGCTCGCCCCGGACGAGTCCCGGCAGTGGCTCGGCGCCCTCAACGACCTCCGGCTGGCGATCGGCGCCCGCCTGGAGATCACCGACGAGGACGACACCGATCTGCTCTTCCGGCTGCCGGAGGAGGACCCGCGCAAGCCGATGGTGCTGGCCTATCTGTGGCTGGGCGGCCTCCAGGAGACGCTCGTGACCACCCTTATGCCGTAATTTGCGGCGTTTTTTTGTTCGCTCAGAGGACGCTCAAATCCGGATAACGATCGCGTCACCGTTGCGGCCTGTTCTGTCATGCTTGTGCGCTCTTTGTCCGCTTCTTCCTGTGTGATACGCCACAGCGGCCCCCTGCGCTGAATATTGCGGCCGTGATAAATCTTCACGACCGCCCGACCGAACACCACCCATGTTCGGCGGGTGCGCCACCGCGCCGGCGACCGTCGGCCAGGCACGGGCGGGTGAGTGAAACCCGCTCAGCTCCATCAATCCGGGGGGATCGAAACCCGATCCGAGGCCGACGAAAGGCCCGGGTCGGCATGGAGAAAGGCGCACACACACATGACCTCTGAGAGGGTCACCGAAGCCCCAGAGGAGGGCTACGAGCGCGGGCTCGGCAGCCGTCAGGTCCAGATGATCGCGATCGGCGGCGCCATCGGCGTCGGCCTGTTCCTGGGAGCCGGGGCGAACATCGCCAAGGCCGGTCCCAGCCTCATCCTGATGTACGCCCTCGCGGGCGTGATCATCTTCTTCATCATGCGGGCACTCGGCGAGCTGCTGCTCTACCGCCCGGTCTCCGGTTCCTTCGCGGAGTACTCCCGCGAGTTCCTGGGCCCGTTCTTCGGTTACTTCACCGGCTGGACGTACTGGCTGATGTGGGTCGTCACCGGTATGGCCGAACTGACGGCCGCCGCGATCTACGTCAACTACTGGTTCCCGGCCGTCCCTCAGTGGGTGACGGCGCTGGTCTTCCTGGTCGTCCTGTTCGTGGCCAACCTGATCTCGGTGAAGCTGTTCGGCGAGATCGAGTTCTGGTTCTCCATGGTCAAGGTCACCGCCCTGGTCGGCATGATCGTGATCGGTCTCGGCGTGCTCACCTTCGGCTTCAGCGCCGCCGGTGACACCGCCTCCGTGTCCAACCTGTGGCAGTTCGACGGCTTCTTCCCCAAGGGCATCGGCTCCTCGCTGATGACCCTGCAGGGCGTGATGTTCGCCTACCTCGCCGTCGAGCTGGTCGGTGTGACCGCGGGCGAGTCCGAGAACCCGGAGAAGACGCTCCCGAAGGCGATCAACACCCTGCCCTGGCGTATCGCCCTCTTCTACGTCGGTGCGCTCACGGTCATCCTGTGCGTGGTCAAGTGGACCCAGTTCGCGGCGGGCGTCAGCCCCTTCGTGAAGGCGTTCGCCATGATCGGCATCCCGGCCGGCGCCGGCATCGTCAACTTCGTGGTGCTCACCGCGGCCCTGTCGTCCTGCAACTCGGGCATGTACTCCACGGGCCGCATGCTGCGCACCCTCGCGGACAACGGCGAGGCGCCGCGCGTCTTCTCCAAGCTGTCCGCCACCAAGACCCCGGCGCTCGGCATCACCGTCTCGGTGGCCTTCATGGGCATCGGCGTGATCCTCAACTACATCGTCCCGGAGAAGGCGTTCGGCTACGTCACCTCCGTCGCCACCGCGGCCGGCATCTGGACCTGGCTGATGATCCTGGTCAGCCACGTGCTCTACCGCCGCGCGGTGGTCTCGGGCCGGCTGCCCGCCTCGTCCTTCCCGGCGCCGGGCGGCGCGGTGTGCTCGTACATCGCCATCGCCTTCCTGCTCTTCGTCACCGGCCTGATCGCGTACGATGCCGACTCCCGCGTCTGCCTGTACGTGATGGCCGTCTGGGCGGTCGCGCTCGGCATCGGCTGGCTGTTCCTGAAGAACCGCACGCCGGGGATCGCCGACCGTCAGGAGCAGGTCTTCGAGAACGTGGGCTGACCCCTCGGGAAGCCCGGGGAGACCACCCCCTGGACGTCCGGCCGCCGGGAGTACTCGTGGCGCTCCCGGCGGCTGCCGCTCAGGACGTCCACCATGTGGGCCGCCCTGTACCACACCTCGGTACGGGGCGGCCCATCTGCTTATCCTGACCCCCATGCTGACCATCACCCAGGCCCTCGTCGACCAGATCGTCGCGCACGCGCGCAAGGACCACCCCGACGAGGCGTGCGGCGTCGTCGCGGGCCCGGCGGGCTCGGACCGCCCCGAGCGCTTCATCCCGATGCTGAACGCCGCCATGTCGCCGACGTTCTACGAGTTCGACTCCGGCGACCTCCTCAAGCTCTACCGCGAGATGGACGACCGCGACGAGGACCCGGTGGTCGTCTACCACTCCCACACCGCGACCGAGGCCTACCCCTCCCGCACCGACATCTCCTACGCCAACGAGCCGGGCGCCCACTACGTCCTGGTCTCCACCGCCGACACCGACGGGCTCGGCGACTTCCAGTTCCGCTCGTTCCGGATCGTGGAGGGCGAGGTCATGGAGGAGGAGGTCAAGGTCGTGGAGGCGTACTAGTGGGGGCGTACCAGGCGCGTACGAGAGGGGCGCCGAGCGCGGCCCAGGGGGTGACCTGACCACAGTTCGGTCAGAGTTCATCCACCATGCGAGATCACATTCCAGGACCCGGACCGGGAATCGATACGATGAGCCCATGGTTCTGAACGACGTGAGCGAGAAAGCGCCGGGCATGCTGCTCGTGGCGCGGCTGCACGTCGACCTGTGCAGGCTGAACAGCGCCATCTGTTGACGCTCCCTGCCGCCGTACGGCCGTGAGCCGCGGCGCGCTGCCGCGCGCCCACACCGAATCGTCGAACCACACCTTTTCCGACAGGAGCCCGCCACCATGGCCATCGAGGTCCGCATCCCGACCATCCTCCGCCAGTACACCGACGGTCAGAAGGCGGTGGAGGGCAGCGGTGACACCCTCGCCGACCTGTTCGCCGACCTCGAGAGCCGGCACGCGGGCATCCAGGCCCGCATCGTGGACGAGGGCCAGCTGCGCCGCTTCGTCAACGTCTACCTGAACGACGAGGACGTCCGCTTCGTCGACGGCATCAACACCAAGCTGTCCGACGGCGACACCGTGACGATCCTGCCGGCGGTCGCCGGCGGCATGCGCTGATCGGTCGCTGAGCAGCGATGCGCTACGACTCCCCGCTGGCCGCGGTGGGCAACACCCCCCTGGTGCGCCTGCCGCGGCTCTCGCCGTCCCCGGACGTCCGCATCTGGGCCAAGCTGGAGGACCGCAACCCGACCGGCTCGGTCAAGGACCGCCCCGCGCTGCACATGATCGAGCAGGCGGAGAAGGACGGCCGGCTCACCCCGGGCTGCACGATCCTGGAGCCCACCTCCGGCAACACCGGCATCTCGCTGGCCATGGCGGCCAAGCTCAAGGGCTACCGCATGGTGTGCGTGATGCCGGAGAACACCTCGCAGGAGCGCCGGGACCTGCTCGGCATGTGGGGCGCCGAGATCATCTCCTCCCCGGCCGCGGGCGGCTCCAACACCGCCGTGCGCGTGGCCAAGGAGCTGGCCGCCGAGCACCCCGACTGGGTGATGCTCTACCAGTACGGCAACCCGGACAACGCGGGCGCCCACTACGCCACGACCGGCCCGGAGATCCTCGCCGACCTCCCCTCGATCACCCACTTCGTCGCGGGCCTCGGCACCACCGGCACCCTGATGGGCGTCGGCCGCTTCCTGCGCGAGCACAAGCCGGACGTGAAGATCGTCGCCGCCGAACCGCGCTACGACGACCTGGTCTACGGCCTGCGCAACCTCGACGAGGGCTTCGTACCGGAGCTGTACGACGCCTCCGTGCTCACCACCCGCTTCTCGGTCGGCTCGGCGGACGCGGTCACCCGCACCCGTGAACTCCTCCAGCAGGAGGGCATCTTCGCGGGCGTCTCCACCGGCGCCGCCCTGCACGCGGCGATCGGCGTCGGCAAGAAGGCCCTCAAGGCGGGCGAGAGCGCCGACATCGTCTTCATCGTGGCCGACGGCGGCTGGAAGTACCTCTCCACCGGCGTCTACACGGCGGCCACCACGGAAGAGGCCATCGAGACCCTCCAGGGCCAGCTCTGGGCCTAGTGCCTCACTTGCCTCAAGCGCGTGTCAGCCCCCTCTCATGAGGGGGCTAAGTCATTCCTATAGCCGAGCAAAGATTTTCTTTGGGTACTGCCGGTGATTCCCGGGCCAGGGCTACGGTCCTCCCGTAGTGTCATGGTCATGGCTGCGCGGTCGCCGCCGCTACGCGCGTCACGGGCCTGCTCCAGTGCGAAACCCCACGTCAACCGGAGGCAGTACCCCATGCGTGAGTCACGCCCGAGCAAGCGGAGACGGAGCCTGCGACGACTCGTCGCCGTCGCTCTCCCCGCCCTCTCCCTCACCGTCGCCGGCCTCGTCGCCGCACCGACGGCCGGGGCCCAGCCCACAGCGGCGCACCCCCACACCACCAAGGCCACCCAGAACGCCAAGGCCCTCACCGCCCCCGAGCGGCAGACCTTCCACACCACCGGCAAGCCCGGCCAGAAGGTCCCCACGACCCATCTGTGCGCCACCGCCGAGCCGGGCCACGCGTCCTGCTTCGCCCAGCGCCGCACCGACATCAAGCAGCGGCTCGCCTCCGCGCTGGCCGCCGCGGCCCCCTCCGGCCTCTCCCCGGCCAACCTGCACAGCGCCTACAACCTGCCCTCCACGGGCGGCTCCGGCATGACGGTCGCCATCGTCGACGCGTACAACGACCCCAACGCCGAAGCGGACCTGGGCACTTACCGCTCCACCTACGGCCTGTCCGCCTGCACCAAGGCCAACGGCTGCTTCAAGCAGGTCAGCCAGACCGGTTCGACCACGAACCTGCCGACCAACGACACCGGTTGGGCCGGCGAAGAGGCGCTCGACCTCGACATGGTCAGCGCGGTCTGCCCCAACTGCAACATCATCCTGGTCGAGGCCAACTCCGCGAACGACACCGACCTCGGCATCGCCGAGAACGAGGCCGTCGCGCTCGGCGCCAAGGTCGTCTCCAACAGCTGGGGCGGCTCCGAGGCCTCTTCCCAGACGACCGAGGACACCCAGTACTTCAAGCACCCCGGCGTCGCCATCACCGTCTCCTCCGGTGACTCCGCCTACGGCGCCGAGTACCCGGCGACCTCCCAGTACGTGACCGCCGTCGGCGGCACCGCGCTCACCACCGCGTCCAACTCCCGCGGCTGGAGCGAGTCGGTGTGGCACACCAGCTCCACCGAGGGCACCGGCTCCGGCTGCTCGGCGTACGACCCGAAGCCGAGCTGGCAGACCGACACCGGCTGCTCCAAGCGCATGGAGGCCGACGTCTCCGCGGTCGCCGACCCGGCCACCGGCGTCGCGGTCTACGACACCTACGGCGGCTCCGGCTGGGCGGTCTACGGCGGCACCAGCGCCGCCGCCCCGATCGTCGCCGGCGTCTACGCCCTCGCGGGCACCCCGGGCTCGACCGACTACCCGGCGAAGTACCCGTACCAGCACACGAGCAACCTGTACGACGTGACCAGCGGCTCCAACGGCTCCTGCTCCACCTCGTACTTCTGCACCGCCGGCACCGGCTACGACGGCCCGACCGGCTGGGGCACCCCGAACGGCACCACCGCCTTCACCGCCGGCACCACCAGCGGCAACACGGTGACCGTCACCAACCCCGGCAGCCAGTCCACCACCACCGGCGGCTCGGCGAGCCTGCAGATCCACGCCACCGACAGCGCGGGCGCGGCCCTCACCTACAGCGCCACCGGCCTGCCGACCGGCCTGTCCATCAACAGCTCCACCGGCCTGATCTCCGGTACGGCGTCCACTGCGGGCACCTACCAGGTCACCGTCACCGCGAAGGACTCCACAGGCGCCTCCGGCTCGACCTCCTTCACCTGGACCGTCTCCTCCACCGGCGGCACCTGCACCTCGGCGCAGCTGCTCGGCAACCCGGGCTTCGAGTCGGGCAGCACCACGTGGACCGCGAGCAGCGGCGTCATCACCAACGACACCGGTGAGGCCGCGCACGGCGGCTCGTACAAGGCCTGGCTCGACGGCTACGGCTCCTCCCACACCGACACGCTCTCCCAGTCGGTGACCGTCCCCACCGGCTGCCGGGCCACCTTCACCTTCTACCTGCACGTCGACACCGCCGAGACCACCACCAGCACCCAGTACGACAAGCTGACGGTGACCGCCGGTTCGACCACCCTGGCGACCTACTCGAACCTCAACGCCGCCACCGGGTACGCGCAGAAGACCTTCGACCTGTCCTCGTTCGCGGGCCAGACGGTCACCCTGAAGTTCAGCGGAGTGGAGGACTCCTCCCTCCAGACCAGCTTCGTCGTGGACGACACCGCCCTGACGACCAGCTGACCCGTACGCCACCCGGTCCCGCACACGGAAGCCGTCCGTGTGCGGGATCCGCGCGTCGCGAGGGATCCGTTCGCGCCGGTGGTACGTCTCATCCGCACACGACCGAAGCGGAGACGGAAGCGGAAAGGCGGACCCCATGCGCCGTACGACGCCCCTCGCCCTCGCGGCGGCAGCGCTGCTCCTCGCGGGCTGCGGCTCCCAGAGCGGAGGGGGCCCCGGCAGCGGCACCGACGACAACGGCAAGGTGTCGCCGTCACCCTCCGCCACGACGTCCGAAGGCGGCGCCTGCGTCAGCCACGCGGAACTGACCGCCGCCGACAACGGCCGCACCGTCTGCCTGACCCTGGGCGGCGAACTGCGGCTCACCCTCGACGGCACGAAGAGCCGCCCCTGGAAGCCGGTCATGACGAGCGGCACCGCCCTGGAGGCGATCAACGCGGGCTTCGTCATCCAGCCGGGTGACGCCACGGCCGCCTACAAGGCCGTACACCCCGGCACCGCGAAGCTGACGTCCTCCCGCCCGCTGTGCGCCGAACCCACCGCCCCCGGCCAGGTCTCCTGCGAGGGCATCCAGGAGTGGACGGTCACGGTGACGGTGAAGCAGTAGGAGGCGGTCAACGGGCGAGGTGCCGTACCTGGTCCCACAGAACGGGGTCCACCACACCCACCCGTCGCCGGAAGTCGCCGACCGGCACCTCGCGCAGCTCGTCGGTCCGCAGGAAGCTGGGGCGGCCCTGGGCGTCGCCGACCGCGCCGGGCGGCAGCGGGATCACCCCGGCGCGCTCGTCGTGGTACTTGCTGGTGATCTTCGCGACCGTGGCCCGGTTGCCGCGCACGGCCAGCACCAGACAGGGCCGGTCCTTCACGTCCGGGCGGTCCTCGTAGGGCACGCTCGCCCACCAGATGTCGCCGGGACGCGGGCGGGCCGCCGTCCGGTCCCGGCCGCCGGGGAGCCCGGGCGGCCGCAGCCGTCGCCCGCCGGGCCGGCGGCCGCGGCCCCAGCCGTCGACGAGCGTGGCGACCAGCGCGAGCAGTACCACCGCCGCGAGCGCCAGCCACCAGGACGTGTCCATGGTCTCGACGTTACCGGCGCGCGCCGCACAACGCGCGCCCTCTGTCTGTTCTCACGCACCCCGGGTCCAGCCGAACCGGTGACAGCACAGGTGAGTTCGCCCACAACGGCCCCTGGCGGAGGAGCGACCCGTGCTTTCGCGCCTTACGCTCGACGAACCGCACGACCCCTGTCATCCCCCCTGCCCATCGGTTTCCGCCAACGGAGGTTTCTGCTTCATGAAGCTCACCGTCGTCGGCTGCTCGGGGTCGTTCCCGTCCGCGGAATCGGCCTGTTCGAGCTACCTCGTCGAGGCCGACGGCTTCCGGCTGCTTCTCGACATGGGCAACGGCGCCCTCGGCGAGCTGCAGCGCCACTGCGGTCTCTACGACCTCGACGCGATCTTCCTCAGCCATCTGCACGCCGACCACTGCATCGACATGCTGGCGTACTTCGTCGCGCGCTACTACCGCCACGACGGCGGCCGCTGCGAACCGATCCCGGTGTACGGCCCCGAGGGCACCGAACACCGTTTGACCACGGCGTACGACGACGTCCCCTCCGCGTCCTCCATGAGCGAGGTCTTCGACTTCCACACGGTGAAGCCGTCCACGTTCGAGATCGGCCCGTTCACGGTGCACACCGAGCGGGTCCGTCATCCCGTGGAGGCGTACGCCATCCGGATCGAGCACGCCGGGAAGTCCCTCACGTACTCCGGTGACACGGGCGTCAGCGAGGCGCTGGACGCGCTGGCCCGCGACACCGACCTGTTCCTGTGCGAGGCCGCGTTCACGCACGGCAAGGAGAACATCCCCGACCTGCACCTCAACGGTCGCGAGGCGGGCGAGTCGGCGGCCCGCGCGGGCGCCCGCCGCCTCGTCCTCACCCACATCCCCCCGTGGACCGACCCCCAGGTCAACCTCGCGGACGCCCGCGAGGCCTTCCCCGGCCCGGTCGAACTGGCCGCCCCGCGGACGACGTACGAACTCTGACCCCCACGCACGCCGAAGGCCCCGGAACCGAACGGCGGGTTCCGGGGCCTTCGTCATGCCGTGGCGGCGGGCCTCACGCCTTGGTGAGGTCCTCGACCTCCTCCTCGGGCTCGCGGCCCGGGGTGGGGAGGTTGAACTTGATGATCGCGAAGCGGAAGACGACGTAGTAGATCGCTCCGAAGACCAGGCCGATCGGGATGATCAGCCAGGGCTTGGTCGCCAGGTTCCAGTTGAGCCCGTAGTCGATGACGCCCGCGGAGAAGGTGAAGCCCGCGTGCACCCCGAGCGCCCAGGTGATCGCCATGGACAGGGCGGTGAGCACCGCGTGGATCGCGTACAGGATCGGCGCGATGAACATGAACGTGAACTCGATCGGCTCGGTGACACCGGTCACGAAGGAGGTCAGCGCCATCGACATCATCATGCCCATCACGGCCGAGCGGCGCTCCGGGCGGGCGGTGTGCGCGATGGCAAGGGCGGCGGCCGGGAGGCCGAACATCATGATCGGGAAGAAGCCGGACATGAACTGGCCCGCGGACGGGTCACCGGCGAAGAAGCGGGTCAGGTCACCGTGGACGATGGCGCCGGACGCGTCCTTGAAGTCGCCGATCTGGAACCAGGAGACGGTGTTCACGAACTGGTGCATGCCGACCGGGATCAGCGCGCGGTTGATCAGACCGAACAGACCGGCACCGAAGGCGCCCAGACCGGTGATCCACTCACCGAAGTTCGAGATGCCCTCGCCGATCGGCTCCCAGACCAGGCCGAAGAAGACGCCCATGAGCGTGCCCACGAAGGCCATGATGATCGGGACGAGCCGGCGGCCGTTGAAGAAGCCCAGCCAGTCCACCAGCCTGGTGCGATGGAAGCGCTGCCAGACCACGGCGCCGAGCAGACCCATCACCAGGCCGCCCAGCACACCCGGGTTGTTGTAGGTCGCGGCTATGTCCGCGCCCTTCTGGACCTGCGCCTCGGTGACCGGGAACGCCTTGAGGACGTTGCTGTAGACCAGGAAGCCGACCAGGGCGGCCAGCGCGGTCGAGCCGTCCGACTTCTTGGCGAAGCCGATCGCGACACCGATGCAGAACAGCATCGGAAGGTTGTCGAAGATCGCGCCACCCGCCGTGGCGAACACTGCCGTGACCTTGTCGGGCAGGTGCAGCTTGTCGTGGATGTCCTGCTGGCCGAAGCGGAGCAGCAGACCCGCCGCCGGCAGCACGGCGATCGGGAGCTGGAGACTGCGGCCGACCTTCTGCAGGCCCTGGAACAGGCCAGATCCCCACTTCTTTGTGGGGGCCGCCGTTGCGGTGGCGGTGCTCATGGTTCCTCCAACGGGTGGTGGTCTACACCACTCAGTGGTGTAGACCTGTTGTAGCACGAGGGTCCGGGTATAAGGAACCCGTGAAATCCGCAACCGGAGGGCTACGCGGAGTGCCCGGCCGGAGGCTCGTCGTGGCCTGGCGGGGGCATGACGAAGGCCCCCGGACCGGGTGGTCCGAGGGCCTGGATGCCTGGTGAGGCCGGGGCTGTCAGAGCTTGGTGACGTCCTCCACCTCCTCCTCCGGCTCCCGGCCCGGCGTCTTCAGATCGAACGTGGTGATCGCGAAGCGGAAGACGACGTAGTACACGACGGCGAAGCACAACCCGATCGGGATGATCGCCCACGGCTTCGTCGCCAGGTTCCAGTTGATGACGTAGTCGATCAGGCCCGCCGAGAAGCTGAAGCCGTCGTGCACCCCGAGCCCCCACGTCACCGCCATCGACACCCCGGTGAGCACCGCGTGCACGGCGTACAGCACGGGCGCGATGAACAGGAAGGAGTACTCGATCGGCTCGGTGATGCCCGTGACGAACGACGTCAGCGCCACCGACAGCATCAGCCCGCCCACCTCCTTGCGCCGGTGCGGCTTGGCGCAGTGCGTGATGGCCAGCGCGGCGGCCGGCAGCGCGAACATCATGATCGGGAAGAAGCCCGAGGTGAACTGCCCCGCGTTCGGGTCGCCCGCCAGGAACATGTTGATGTCGCCGTGCACCACATGCCCGTCGGGCGCCCTGTAGGTGCCGAACTGGAACCAGATGGGCACGTTCAGGAACTGGTGCAGACCGATGACGAGCAGCGCCCGGTTGGCGACCCCGAAGATGCCCGCGCCCCACGCCCCCGCGTCCCGGAGCCAGTGCCCGAAGCTCTCCAGCGCGCTGCCGACCGGCGGCCAGATCCACAGGCACAGCGCCGCGAAGACGATGGCCACGAACGCCATGATGATCGGCACCAGCCGGCGCCCGTTGAAGAAGCCCAGCCAGTCCACCAGCCTGGTGCGGTGGAAGCGGGCCCAGAAGAACGCGGCCAGCAGACCGATCACGATGCCGCCGAACACCCCCGGGTTCTGGAAGGTGAACGGCGTCACCGACCCGTCCCGCACCACCTGGCAGCCCACGTCCTGGATCGCCTTCGAGCCCACCGGGCAGTCCGCCGGGAAACGGTGCAGCACGCCGTAGTAGACGAGAAAGCCCGCCACCGCCGCCAGCGCGGTCGAGCCGTCCGACTTCTTCGCCATGCCGATGGCCACGCCCACGCAGAACAGCAGCGGCAGTCCGAGCGACCCGTCGAGCAGGGCACCGCCCGCGCCCAGCATCACGTTGGAGACGGTCGTCCAGCCCAGCCCCTTGGCGCCGACCAGGTCCGGCTGGCCCAGGCCGATCAGAATGCCCGCCGCCGGCAGCACCGCGATCGGCAGCTGCAGGCTGCGGCCCATCTTCTGCAGGCCCTGAAAGAGGGTGTTCCATCGGGCGCGCGCGGGGCTGACCGTGCTGTCGGCGCTCATGGACGTCCTCCCGGACCGCTCGACTCGGACGCGGTTTGGCGACCGTCCCTACGGTGGTGTAGACCAGTTGGCGGACGGTTCCGCTGTCGTGATCGCCATCCTTCGGCACGCACGGCATGACCGCTCGCGAAGATGGGCCAACTGTGGGTTACTGCGACAAAGCGGTTCGGATCAGGGAGTACGAGCATGGCCAGCAAGGCTGAGAAGATCGTCGCCGGCCTCGGCGGCATCGACAACATCGAGGAGATCGAGGGCTGCATCACGCGGCTGCGCACCGAGGTGTCCGACCCCGCGCTGGTCGACGAGGCCGCCCTGAAGGCCGCCGGAGCCCACGGCGTCGTCAAGATGGGCACCGCCATCCAGGTCGTCATCGGCACCGACGCCGACCCGATCGCCGCGGAGATCGAAGACATGATGTGAGCCCACCGGGTTCACCAGGACAGGGGCTCTTCCCGCCGCGGGAGGAGCCCCTTCCGTCGCTCCGGATAGGCTCATCGCCATGTCTCGAATCGACGGCCGTACCCCCGAACAGCTCCGCCCGGTCACCATCGAACGCGGCTGGAGCAAGCACGCCGAGGGCTCCGTCCTCGTCTCCTTCGGCGACACCAAGGTCTTCTGCACCGCCTCGGTCACCGAAGGAGTCCCGCGCTGGCGCAAGGGCAGCGGCGAGGGCTGGGTCACCGCGGAGTACGCCATGCTGCCCCGCTCCACCAACACCCGCGGCGACCGCGAGTCCGTCAAGGGCAAGATCGGCGGCCGCACCCACGAGATCTCCCGCCTCATCGGCCGCTCCCTGCGCGCCGTCGTCGACTACAAGGCGCTCGGCGAGAACACCATCGTCCTCGACTGCGACGTCCTCCAGGCCGACGGCGGCACGCGTACGGCGGCGATCACCGGCGCGTACGTCGCGCTCGCCGACGCCGTCGCCTGGGCCCAGGGCAAGAAGCTGATCAAGGCCGGCCGCCAGCCGCTCACCGGCACCGTCGGCGCCGTCTCCGTCGGCATCGTCGGCGGCGTCCCGCTCCTCGACCTCTGCTACGAGGAGGACGTGCGCGCCGAGACCGACATGAACGTCGTCTGCACCGGCGACGGCCGCTTCGTCGAGGTCCAGGGCACCGCCGAGGCCGCACCCTTCGCCCGCGATGAGCTCAACTCCCTGCTCGACCTCGCCGTCGCCGGCTGCGCCGAGCTGAC
Source organism: Streptomyces sp. NPDC047085 (assembly GCF_040643735.1). Classification (NCBI taxonomy): domain Bacteria; kingdom Bacillati; phylum Actinomycetota; class Actinomycetes; order Kitasatosporales; family Streptomycetaceae; genus Streptomyces; species Streptomyces sp. NPDC047085. The sequence goes on along the minus strand of NZ_JBEYUW010000009.1, from coordinate 215,406 downwards.
CGCGCTCCAGAAGGCCGCCCTGGGCGCCGCCCTCGCAAAGTAAAGGGCGCGCCAAAACGAGGGGTACGGGACGGCAACCCCCGTCTCCTCCCCGGCGTCCCTATGGATACGGGCGCACGGCGGATCACCGTGCGCCCGCCAACCATGAAAAGGGGAGGAAACACCACCATGGCCGCCAGTCGTCGCAGAGGCCGTCTCACCACCGTCGCCGCCGTCGTGGCGACCGCCGCGTTCACCATCGGCCTCACCACCGGCTGCGACGCCGTGAACAAGGCCCTGGACTGCGTGCAGACCGCCGACTCGATAGCCGACAGCGTCACCGACCTCCAGCAGGCCGTGGAGAACGCCGCGAACGACCCGACCCAGGCCGACGACTCCCTGGACTCCATCCAGCAGGACCTCAAGAAGATCGGCGACAAGACCGACAACGCCGACGTCAACAAGGCCGTCGACGACCTCAGCAAGGCCGTCGACAACGTCCGCACCGCCATCAAGAACGGCGACAAGAACCCCGACGTCAGCCCGGTCACGGACGCGGCGGGCGAACTCACCAAGGTCTGCACGCCGTAAGGCGGATCGACCCCGGACGAGCGGGAACGGCGCCTACTCGGTCTCAGTGCCCCTCGAGCTTGCGCCGCTCCTTGCGCTCCAGCCGCTCCTGGCGGCGCTGCTCCTTCAGGCGGCGCCGTTCCGCACGCGTGATCTTGCGCTCCACACCGACGCCGCCCCAGAAGGCGAAGCCGCCGATGATCACGCGCGGAGCGCCCGGCTCACCGGGCTCGTCCCAGTCGGGGTGCTCGAACCCGCCCATGACGCCGATGCCGCGCACGACGACCTCGACGCCCGGCGGCACGATCACCTGCATCCCGCCCATGATCGCCACACAGTTGATCTCGACCTCGCGGTCGGCGAAGTTCGCCTCCCGCAGATCGATCTCGCCGCCCCCGCAGAACGCGAAGCAGTTGAACCGCTTCGGCACCGTCCAGCGCCCCCTGCGCTCGAACCCCGACAGCACCGCGAACGCACCCGTGGACGTGCCCTCACCGCCCACGATCCGGCCCGCCCAACTCCCGCTCTCCACCGGCTCCTTGCTGAAGGAGACCGGGCCCGGCGCCACGACCCCGGCCACCGGCAGATCACGGGTCAGCGGCGCCAACTCGGCGTACGTACGCGCCTTGTACGTCGCCTCCAGCCGCTCCTCGAACTCCTCCATGTCCAGCCGCCCCTCGGCGACGGCGTCCCGCAGCACCTCGGCCACCCGCTCACGATCGGCGTCGGAGGCACGAAGGTCCGGAGCGGCAGCGGAGGCAGGAAGGTCCGGGGCGGCAGCGGAGGCACGAAGGTCCGGGACTGCGTCGTCGGTCATGAAATCAGCCTACGAGACCGCCTTCTCGGCGTACATCTTCGCGATGACGGCCTCGATGTCCGGCTCCCGCACCGACAGGTCCACCAGCGGATACCCCGCCGCGATGTGCGCCACGAGCGGCGCCGCCGACTGCCCCGCCGGGAACGCCAGCCACTGCCGCGGCCCCTCCACCCGCACCACCCGCGCCGACGGCACCTCGATCGGCGGCAACTCCCGCTCCAGGTCCACCACCAGCGTCCGCTCACCGTCCCCGGCCTCGTGCAGCCCGGCGAGCGGGCCGTCGTACATCAGCCGCCCGTGGTCGATCACCATCACCCGCGAGCACAACTGCTCGATGTCCTGCAGGTCATGGGTGGTCAGCAGCACGGTCGTCCCGCGCTCGCCGTTCAACTCCTTCAGGAACCCCCGCACCTTCGCCTTCGACACGACATCCAGACCGATCGTCGGCTCGTCCAGGTACAGCACCTCCGGATCGTGCAGCAGCGCCGCCGCGATGTCCCCGCGCATCCGCTGCCCCAGCGACAACTGCCGCACCGGCACGTCCAGCAGCGCGCCCAGCTCCAGGAGTTCGACACACCGGTCCAGGTTCTCCCGGTAACGGGCGTCCGGGATCCGGTACATGCGATGCGCCAGCCGGTACGAATCGATCAGCGGCAGGTCCCACCACAGCGTGGTCCGCTGCCCGAACACCACCCCGATCCGGTGCGCGAGCCGCGTCCGCTCCCGCGACGGATCGATCCCCGCCACCCGCAGCCGGCCCGCGCTCGGCGTCAGGATGCCGGTCAGCATCTTGATCGTCGTCGACTTCCCGGCGCCGTTCGGACCGATGTAGCCGACCATCTCGCCGCGCGCCACGGTGAACGAGATCGAGTCCACCGCCCGCACCTGCCGCCGCTCCCGCTTCAGGAACCCGGTCTTCTTGCGCACCTCGAAGACCTTCTCGACCTTCTCCAATGCGATGAAGTCACTGTCCGCCATCGCGCTGACTCCTAGCTCCCCGTGCTCCGATACGAACGAAGTCCCGCCCGCCACGCGAGCCCCGCCAGCGCGCAGCACGCCACCGCCACCAGCGGAGACGTGAACGCCGTCCACTCCGGCAGCCCCAGCGGATACGGCCGCCCCAGCACATAGGTGCCGGGCAGCCAGTTGACGAAGGCCAGCGGCAGCACGAACGTCACCCCGCGCACCAGCTCCTTCGCGAAGATCGTCGGCGGATACTGCAACAGCGTCGTCCCGCCGTACGTGAAGGCGTTCTGCACCTCGGAGGCGTCCTGCGCCACGAACTGGAACGCCGCCCCCGCCACGAACACCGCGCAGAAGATCCCGAAGCCGCTCACCACCATCACCGGCATCAGCAGCAGCTTCGCCGCCGTCCAGTCGATGTCCACCCGGGTCAGCGCCCAGCCCAGCACCAGCGACCCCTGCAACACCCGCCCCAGCCGCCGCAGCCCGAACCGGTCCGCCGCCACCTGCGCCAGCACCGGCGCCGGCCGCACCAGCAGCGAGTCCAGCGTGCCGTCCCGCACCCGGCGCCCCAGCCGGTCCATCGAACCGATCATCAGATCGGCCAGCCCGAAGGACAGCGCCGACATCCCGTACAGGAACGCCACCTCCGGCAGCGCATAGCCGCCCAGCGCGTCCACCCGCGAGAACATCAGCATGATCGCGACGAAGTCGAAGAAGGTCGCCGCGAAGTTCCCGAACGTCGTCATCGCGAACGAGGCGCGATAGGCCATCGTCGACCGCACCCACATCCCCGCGATCAACCAGTACGCCCGCGCCCCCTCCACCAGGCGGCCGCGCTCACCCACCCTGGACCACCACCCGCCGCGTCGCCACGGACTGCACCAGCCGCCCCAGGCCGAGCAGCGCCACCGCCCACGCCGTCTGGAACAGATACGTACCCAGCGGATCCGCCTGCCCCAGCAGCACATCCGCCGGCGCCTGGAGCAGCGAGGACCACGGCAGAGCCCGTACGACCTCCCCGAACGCGCCCGGGAAGACGTTCAGCGGCAGCAGCATGCCCGAGCAGAAGAACGCCAGCAGCCACGCCATCTGCGACACCCCCGTGCCGTCCAGCAGCCAGAACGCGCTCAGCGCCACCAGGTACCGGATCCCGAACCCGACCAGCATCGCCAGCACCACGGCCACGGCGAAGGCCGCCCAGGTGCCCGCGTCCGTCGGCAGATACGCCGGGAAGAACAGCGCCCCGAACAGGAACGGGATCACACCCCGCCCCACCAACTGGAAGAAGGCCCGGCCGAGATCCGCCGCGAGCCACCACAACTGCAGATCGACGGGCCGGTACAGATCGATCGCCACATCCCCCGTACGGATGCGTTCCATCAACTCGTCCTCGACGCCTCCGCCGCCGATCGCGAGCGTCGACAGGAGCGCCTGCCCCAGCCACACGTAGGTCACGGCCTGGGCCTGGTCGTACCCGCCCAGATGCGGCCGCTCGTCCCACAGCGCGCGATACGTGTAGACGAGGATCAGCCCGAAGACCGTGTTGGTGAACACCCCTGCCGCAGTGGCGGCCCGATACGTCGCGTACCGTCTGAATCCCCCCGCTGCGACGGCCACGTACAACCGTCCCGCGCCCACGCCAGTCCACCTCCCGGGACCGCTCGACACCGAAGCGCAGGAGCCTAGTCCGGAGGCGAGGCTGCCGGCCACGCAATTTCCGTCCCGGAAGCGTGCCGGAATCCGGGAACGGATCGCCAGGTGCGAGAGTCTTCAAACTGGGGGCGCAGAAGGCGTACGAGGCGTACGGGAACGTACGACGAAACAGGAGTCCGTGCACGACATGAGCGACGAGCCGCAGCCGCAGCAGCCGAACGAGGGCGGGGCGCCGAGAAAACCGCTGCCGGCTGAGGAACCCGGAAAGCCGGGCCACCGCGAGAACCCGCCCACGGACGCGGCGATTTCGCCCACCCGGCGCCGGCCCGAGGGAGCCGACCGAGGCACCGAGCGAGGCGTCGAGCGGCCCGCCGCAGCGGCCGAGCGATCCACCGAGGACTCCGGTTCCGCCAAGGACTCCGGCAAGGGCGCCGGTGCGGGCTCAGCCAAGGGCGCCGGTGCGGGCTCAGCCAAGGGCTCCGGTGAGGACTCCGCCAAGGGCCCCGGTGAGGGGTCCGGCAGGGGATCGGGCAATGGGTCCGGCGAGGGTGCCGAGCGGAGCGGCCGGAGGCCGGGCGGCCCGGGCGAGCAGCGCGAGGCCGAGGGGCTGGGCGGCCGGGTACCCGGAGCGGACCGGCCGGAACGGAATCAGTCGTCACGGAATCAGGCGGAACGGAATCAGGCGGGGCCCTCGGGCCGTGACGGCGACCGGGCGGATTCGGCTGCCCGGGCACAGTCGTCGGGTTCGGCGACCTCGGGTGGCGGGGCGCAGTCGGGTTCGGCGGCTTCGGGTGGCCGGGCCGAGCGCGGCCCGGCGGACCGAGATGGTCGGCCCGGTGCCGGTCGTCCGGCCGCGGGCGAGACGTCCCCGGCGGAGGACCGGGCAGCCCAGGCGACCCGGACCTCCCAGAACCCGACCATTCCGGCGGCCCGCACCGGTCGGCTGGACCAGGTGCGCCGTGCGGCGCAGGCGGGCCGGGCCGGGCGGCCCGACGCGGGCGGCCAGGCCGCCGAGCAGTCGCAGGCGCCGACGCAGCAGCCTTCCACACCGACCGGCGCCGGCCGCTCCGACACGGGAGGCGGCCGCGCCGCCGACCAGGGGCCGGCCTCCGAGAAGCCCGAGGCACCGAAGAAGCACCAGTCCTCCGACCAGCCCCAGTCGGCGGAAAGCACCCAGGTTCTGCGGCGTATCAAGGCGCCGCAGGGAACCGGCGTGCCCAAGCAGGCGGGGGAGGGGCAGGCTCCCGAGACGACTCAGGTGCTGCGGCGGGTGAACGCGCCGCGGAAGGGCGACTCGGCGCAGCCCGGCCAGGGCGGCAAGCCCGCTTCCGGCGCCTCCCAGAGCGGAGGTATCGGTGCTGGTGCCGGGGCCGGTGCGGCTCACGCAGCCAGTGCCGGCGCCGCTGCCAGGGCTGCCCGGGCCGGACTCGCGGGTGCCGCCGCCCAGGCGGGCAAGCCCGCGGCGGCGAGCCCGTCCGGACCCGCGTCCCCGGCCGCCTCCACGGCCCCCTCGCCCCACGCCTCCCGTACCGGCGCCACCCCGGCGGCCTCCGCGGCCTCCCCGTCCGCCGGTGCCCCCACCACCCCCGCCACCGACCCCGCCGCCCCCGCGACCGGCGGCAGCGGCGACGGCAACGGCAAGAAGCCCAAGCGCCGCAAGCGCACCGGATGGCGGCGGATCATCCCCACCTGGCGCATGGTGCTCGGCACCTTCCTCGTCGGCGTCCTGCTGCTCATGGGGCTCTTCTTCCTCGGGTACTCCCTCGTGAAGATCCCGCCCGCCAACGCCATGGCCACCAAGCAGAGCAACGTCTACCTCTACGCCGACGGCTCCCAGCTCGCCCGCGACGGCAAGATCAACCGCGAGAACGTCACCCTCGCCCAGGTCTCCAAGGACGCCCAGCACGCCGTACTGGCTGCCGAGGACCGGGACTTCTACACCGAGTCCGCGGTCGACCCCAAGGCGATGATCCGCGCCGGCTGGAACACGGCCACCGGCAAGGGCAAGCAGTCCGGCTCCACCATCACCCAGCAGTACGTGAAGAACTACTACCTGGCCCAGGAACAGACGGTCACCCGTAAGGCCAAGGAGTTCTTCATCGCCATCAAGCTGGACCGCAACAAGTCCAAGGACGAGATCTTCGAGGGCTACCTCAACACCAGCTACTTCGGCCGCAACGCCTACGGCATCCAGGCCGCGGCCCAGGCCTACTACAGCAGGGACGCCATCGACCTCGACCCGGCCCGCGCCGCCTACCTCGCCGCGCTCGTCAACGCGCCGAGCGAGTACGACGTCGTGGCGCACCCGGAGAACAAGCCCGCCGCCCTCGCCCGCTGGAACTACGTCCTCGACGGCATGGTCTCCAAGGGCTGGCTCAGCGCGTCCGAGCGTGCCGGCATGAAGTTCCCGATGCCGAAGGAACAGACCATCTCCACCGGCCTGTCCGGCCAGCGCGGTTACCTCGTCGAGGCGGTCAAGGACTACCTCACCGAGAACAACATCCTCACCAAGGAGCAGCTGGAGCGCGGCGGTTACCGCATCACCACCACCATCCAGAAGGACAAGCAGGACGCCTTCGTCAAGGCCGTGAACGACCGGCTGATGTCCAAGCTGGACAAGAAGAACAACAAGGTCGACGCCTCCGTCCGCGCCGGCGGCGCCTCCGTCGACCCGAAGACCGGGAAGATCGTCGCCCTGTACGGCGGCATCGACTACGTGAAGCAGTACACCAACGGCGCCACCCGCGGTGACTTCCAGGTCGGCTCCACCTTCAAGCCCTTCGTGTTCACCTCGGCGGTCCAGAACGGCTCGACCACCCAGGGCGGCCAGACCATCACCCCGAACACCTACTACGACGGCACCAACAAGCGGCCCGTCCAGGGCTGGAGCGGCGGCCCCTACGCCCCCGAGAACGAGGACTCCAAGTCCTACGGCGACATCACCGTCCGCAAGGCCACCGACCTGTCGGTGAACTCCGTGTACGCGCAGATGGCCGTCGACGTCGGCCCCGCCAAGGTCAAGCAGACCGCCGTCGACCTCGGCATCCCCGAGGGCACCAAGGACCTCCAGCCGTACCCGTCCATCGCCCTCGGCACCGCCAACGCCAGCGTCCTCGACATGGCCGAGGCCTACGCCACCCTCGCCAACCACGGCAAGCATGGCACGTACACGATGATCGAGAAGATCGCCAAGGAGGGCAACGAGCAGGTCCAGCTGCCCGACCGGAAGATCAAGCAGGCCGTCAGCCGCGAGGCCGCCGACACCACCACGTCCATCCTGCAGAGCGTCGTCCAGAGCGGCACCGCCACCGCCGCGCAGGCGGCGGGCCGCCCGGCCGCGGGCAAGACCGGCACCGCCGAGGAGGACACCGCCGCCTGGTTCGCGGGCTACACCCCCGACCTGGCGACCGTGGTCTCCGTGATGGGCCAGGACCCGGTGACCGCCGCCCACAAGCCGCTGTACGGCGCGCTCGGCCTGCCGCGCATCAACGGCGGCGGCGCCCCGACCGAGATCTGGGCCCAGTACACGCGGGACGCGCTGCAGGGCAAGCCGGCCACCGACTTCGACCTCCAGCTGCAGCAGGGCGCCGAGATTCAGGCTCCGGGCACCCGGTCCCCGAGCCCCACGCCCGGCACGGACAGCGGCGGCCAGGACAACGGCGGCACCACCGGAACCCCCTCCGGCACCCCCACCGGCGGCGGCACGCCGACCGACGGCGGCCAGGTCAACGGCGGCACCACCACCGGCACCACCACCGACGGCGGAGCGACCACCACCGGCGGCGGGACCACGACCGGCGGCACGCCCGCGGGCGGCACCACCACCGGAGGCGGCACGGCCGACGGCGGAACCACCGCCGGCACCCCGGGCGGCGGCACGATCGGCGGAGGCACCACCGGCACGACCACCGACGGCGGCACCACGACAGGCACCACAGCGGGCCCCGGAGGCCAACAGCTCACCAGCCGACGTCAGTGACCGCTGGTCGCCTTCAGCCCCACCACGGCGACCAGCAGCAGACACACGAAGAACACCCGGGCGGCGGTGACCGGCTCACCCAGCACCACCATGCCGAGCACCGCCGCCCCAGCCGCCCCGATCCCCACCCACACGCCATAGGCCGTACCGATGGGAAGCGACCTCGCGGCGTACGACAGCAGCACCATGCTGGCGGCGATCCCGGCACCGGTGAGCACACTGGGCACGACCCGCGTGAACCCGTCGGTGTACTTCATGCCGATCGACCAGCCGACCTCCAGCAGACCGGCGACGACGAGCAGAACCCAGGCCATGACAGGCACCTCCGAGACGAACGACGACACTTCTTCCGGTGCGTCGTCTTTGCCTGCATCCCGGTACGGCGCGTCTCGTCGGGCTCCCTTCCGAACATAGCAAAAGGCATGCAAAAGGGGCCGGTGACGACGATCACCAGCCCCTTCGGTCGCTGTCGCTGTCGCTGCTCTACAGATACAGGCCCGTGGAGTCCTGCGACCCCTCGAACCGGTCCGCGGCCACCGCGTGCAGATCACGCTCACGCATGAGCACGTACGCCACGCCCCGCACCTCGACCTCGGCCCGGTCCTCCGGATCGAACAGAACCCGGTCACCGGGCTCCACAGTCCGTACGTTCTGCCCGACCGCGACGACCTCGGCCCAGGCCAGCCGCCGCCCGACCGCCGCGGTCGCGGGAATCAGGATGCCGCCCCCGGACCGCCGCTCACCCTCACCGGTCTCCTGCCGCACGAGAACCCGGTCGTGCAGCATCCGGATCGGCAGCTTGTCGTGCTGGGGGGTGCTCTGCTCGTTTCTCTTGGCGCTCACGCCTCGAACCTACCTGTCCTCACCACACCTGTACGCGTCCGGGTCAGCCCCTGCGCCGCCGGGAGCCCACGGCGAGCAGCCCGACGACACCGACGGCCAGCAGCGCGGCCGGCACGACCCGCTCCATCCGCAGCCCGCCCTTCTCGTCGACGAACTGCGCCCGGACCTCGCTCACCACCCGATTGACCTGCACATACGCTCGGCCCACCGTGTGGTCGAGGTTCGCGACGACCTTCGCCTTGGCGTCTCCGACGATCGTCTTCGGATGCACCCGCACCCCGATCTCGTCGAGCGTCTCGGCCAGCACGTCACGGCGGCGCTTGATGTCCGCCTCGATCTGCGCCGGGGTTCTGGTGTCCGACGTGTCCGCCACCGTACGGCCTCCGAAGTCTCCTGATGCTGTTCCGGACAGTCTGTCAGCTTCTCCTCCCGGCGCACCGCAAGGGGCCCCGGTTACGCTGGCCAGATGAGCGAGCGACTCCAGCCGGGGGACGTGGCCCCCGCCTTCACCCTCCCCGACGCCGACGGCAACGAGGTGTCCCTTTCCTCCCACAAGGGCCGCAAGGTCATCGTCTACTTCTACCCCGCCGCCCTGACCCCGGGCTGCACCAAGCAGGCCTGCGACTTCACGGACAACCTGGAGGTCCTGGCCTCCGCGGGCTACGACGTGATCGGCATCAGCCCCGACCAGCCGGAGAAGCTCGCGAAGTTCCGCGACAAGGAGTCCCTGAAGGTCACGCTGCTGGCCGACCCGGACAAGAAGGTCACCGAGGCCTACGCCGCCTATGGCGAGAAGAAGAACTACGGCAAGACGTACATGGGCGTCATCCGCTCCACGATCATCGTCGACGAACAGGGCCACGTCGAACGCGCCCTCTACAACGTCCGCGCCACCGGCCACGTAGCCAAGATCATCAAGGACCTGGGCATCTGAGGACCTGAATCCCCCACAGGCGGCTCGCACCGGAACAACCCGGCACGAGCCGCTTCCTCATTTCCGTGCGTGACTGTCCGATAACCGGTTCGTTACTCCGTACGAGCTGCGAACGTGCAGCCGGAACGGAGGGGGCATGGCCGTCAGGTACACCCGCGAACTGCTGGAGGAAGCCGCCCGCGAGACGGGGCACATCGACGACGCCGTTCGGTGGTGCGGCGGCAGACCAACTCCCGGGAGCAGGCGCTACCTGCGCGAGAAGATGGCCGAGGCGGGCGTAGACATCTCGCACCTCGCGACGAACCAGATCCGGCATACGGAAGAGCGCCTACGCGCGGCCGTGGCGGTGTCGACCAGCATCAAGGACGTCGTGCGCCATCTCGGAATCAGCCAGGTAGGGGGCAACCAAACGCACATCAGTCGCCGCATCGCTGCGCTCGGAATCGACACCCGGCACTTCACACCTGCAGGCAAGCGGCGCCCGAAGGGATCACTCGGCGGCCTGCTCACCCTGCGCAGCCCCGAAGACGGAAGGCTCCCTGGTCAGCGGCTGCTCCGAGAGCTTCTGCGAATTGGAGTCCGTGAGGTCTGCGCGGTGTGCGGCACAGGACCGGAGTGGAACAGTAAACCGCTCCGCCTCGAGGTCGACCACATCAGCGGTGACTGGTGGGACAACCGCCCGGAGAATCTGCGGCTGCTGTGTCCCAACTGTCACGCTACGACCGACACTTACCGGGGACGCCGGAGGCGGAGGGGCGCATGAGTACTCCCAAGTACCCCAGGGACCAGCTGATGAGGACCGCCGCCGTCTCGGCCAGCCTGGTGGATCTGATGCGACGGCTGGGCACGCCATTGGGCAGCGGTCCTCGGAGCTACCTGCGCCACAGACTGGAGCACTACGGAATCGACACCTCGCACTTCGTCGAAGAGCCACTCCCGCCCCGGGAGAAGCGGTCCTACGCACGCGAACTGCTGGAAGAGGCGGCAGCCCGGTCGCACAGCATTCGCGAGATGTTCGAGTACCTGGGCTATCCGCCCGAGGACAGTCCCTATGGGCTCGTCAGAAGGCGACTGGACCAATTCGGAATCGACACATCGCACTTCACCCGTGGACGGGGGCGCAGTCTCGAAGACCTTCCCCGGGACGTTCTCGCTTCGGCGGCCGCACGAGCCACCAGCGTTTCCAGCCTGCTCAAGATCCTCGGCTACCGCGATACCAATGGCGCCGCCCGCGCACGAGTAAAGCGCAGTCTGGAGGCGCACGGTATCGCCACTGGTCACTTCACCGGGCAAGGCCACTTTCGCGGCTCCGTATCTCGGCATCGAAAGTCCGCCGACCAGATTCTGCGACGAGAGGAACCAGGTTCGAACCGCACCAAGACCGCCCTGCTGCGACGCGCCCTCGACGACCTCGGTGTGCCGCACATCTGCGCTGGGTGCGGCATCAGCGACATCTGGCAAGGCAAGCGCCTGGTGCTGGAGATCGATCACATCAGCGGTGACTGGCTGGACAACCGCCGCGAAAACCTCCGGTATCTGTGCCCTTCCTGCCACAGCCAGACGGACACCTACGCGAATCGATCTTGTCGCACACTGGCTCGCCGAGGGCCGGTAGAGTAGGCGGCGCTGCGGGCCCGTACCCCAGCTGGCCAAGAGGGCGCCGGTTTAGGTCCGGTGTGTCGTGGGTTCGAGTCCCACCGGGCCCACAGAAAAAGTAGGCCCCGCACCTTCGTTTCAAAGGTGCGGGGCCTCTCCGCAATCTCAGCCCATCAGCTCCCGAACCACCGGCACCAGGGCCCGGAAGGCTTTGCCGCGGTGGCTGATCGCGTTCTTCTCGGCCGGGGTCAGCTCGGCGCACGTCCGCGTCTCGCCGTCCGGCTGGAGGATCGGGTCGTAGCCGAAGCCGTTGGTCCCCGACGGGGCATGGCGCAGGACTCCCCTCAGCTGCCCCTCGACCACGCGTTCCCGCCCGTCCGGCAGGGCCAGGGCCGCGGCGCAGGCGAAGTGGGCGCCTCGGTGGGTGTCGTCGATGTCGGTGAGCTGGGCGAGGAGCAGGTCCAGGTTGGCCTTGTCGTCGCCGTGGCGGCCGGCCCAGCGGGCGGAGAAGATGCCGGGGGCGCCGTTCAGGACGTCGACGCAGAGACCGGAGTCGTCGGCGACGGCGGGCAGTCCGGTGGCCTGGGCGAGGGCGTGGGCCTTGAGGAGGGCGTTCTCGGCGAAGGTGACGCCGGTCTCCTTGACGTCGGGGATGTCGGGGAAGGCGTCGGCGCCGACCAGTTCGTGCGGCAGTCCTGCCTCGGCGAGGATGGCCCTCAGCTCGGCGATCTTTCCGGCGTTGCGGGTGGCGAGGATCAAGCGGGTCATGGGGCCAGTATCCCGGGGCTCGCGGGGAGCCTGCTGACCCGGCCGGCTACAGCTCGGCCTGCCCCGCTCCCTTCAGCGTGCTCAGGTCGAAGACCTCGCCCATTCTGCGGAAGCCCAGGTCGCTGGGGTGCAGATGGTCGCCGGAGTCGTACTCGGGGCGCAGCCGGCGGGGGTCGTACGGGTCCCTCAGGGCCCGGTCGAAGTCGACGACGGCGTCGTACACGCCCTCGGCCCGGATCCGGGCGTTGACCTGCTGGCGTACCGCCTCCCGGGCGGGGGTCCAGCCGTCGCGGCCGCGGAAGGGCATCAGGGTGGCGCCGACGACCTTCAGTCCGCGGGCGTGGGCCTGCCGGACCAGGGTGCGAAGTCCTTCGGTGATCCGGTCCGGGTCGGCGACTCCGGGCGTGCGCAGGATGTCGTTGATACCGAGGTCGATGACGACGACCTTGACGTCGGTGCGGGAGAGCGCGTCGCGGCCGAAGCGGCCGAGTCCGCTCTGGTTCTCGGCGGGCCGGCCGAGGCCGTCGGTGAGGACGCGGTTGCCGCTGATGCCTTCGTTGACGACGCCGTAGCGGGGCAGGGTCTGGCCGCTTTCCAGGGCGGTGCGCAGGCGGCCCGCGAGGACGTCGGTCCAGCGGCGGTTGGCGCCGACGGTGGAGGTTATGCCGTCGGTGATGGAGTCGCCGAACACGACGACCGTGCCGTCGGCCTCGTTGCTCAGCACGTCAAGGGCCGTCAGATAGCGCCAGTACTGGGTCTGTTCGGTGTACGGCGTGCCGGTCGCGTCTTCGGTGCGGTCGCCCTCGGCGACGTACGACACCTGCCGGGCGTGCGGGTGGTAGGTGACCGGGCCGGACGGGGTGGGGGAGTAGGTGGTGACCAGGACGTCCGTGTCGTGCGGGATGACGATCCGCACGGCGTCGCTGAGCACCTGGCCGCCGGGCGGGATGACGACGCCGGTGCCGCCGTCGAAGGTGAGGCGGCGCATCGTCTCCGCGTCGGCCGCCGCGGTGCCGGTTCCGGCGGCGAGGGCGAGGGAGGCGTGCGTGATGGTCAGCGGGGTCTGGCCGTAGAGGTTGGACAGCGTGATGCGGGCGCTCGTCCCGCCGGTGCTCGCGTGGACGACGTTGCGCACCGAGTGGCCGGCGAGGCCCTCGGTCTCGGTGCCCGGTTCGCCGCCCACGGGCGCCGTGGCCCAGGAGCCGACCCAGGTGCCGGTGGAGGCGGGGGCGACCGTGGAGCCGCGGTGGGGGCGGTTGCCGGCGAGGGTGTTGCGCGGGGTGCCGTCGTCGGCGGCCACGGTGACGTAGATGGCGGCGGACAGGGCCACGACGAGCGCGACGAGCGCACTCAGCACCGCAATGTGCCGTGCGGGGGTCATCCCCGCACCGCCGTCATGACGCTTGGTCACGCTTTTGTTGTTCTCCTCGGGAGGTGGGAGCCCGAGGCTCCGATGTGATGAGCCCATGATCCTTCATGGGTCTGGCAGAGCTGACAGGACCCTGCCCAAAACTCCTTTCCGACAGACGCCGGGAACTCCTGTTCCGTTCCGGGAGTCGTGCAGGAAGGGACAATGTGTGTGCGGGATCACCGAACGGGCGGAGCGAGATGGAACGCACGGAAACGGAAACACGGGGAACACCAGGGACGCCGGGGGCCCCAGGAGCCTCGGGTGGCACCCCGTCCTACCGGACCATGACCGCCTTCACTCCCGCCGACGAGGAGCGCCGGCGCGGGGTGCGGCGCATGAAACTCACCGCCACCGGGATGCTGCTGTTCGTGGCGGTGGTGTACGTCCTGGCGAAGTGGGCCTCCGAGGAGGGCGCGGGCGCCTGGGCGGGCTATGTGGCGGCGGCCGCCGAGGCCGGCATGGTCGGCGCGCTGGCCGACTGGTTCGCGGTGACCGCGCTGTTCCGGCACCCGCTGGGCCTGCCCATCCCGCACACCGCGATCATCCCCACCAAGAAGGATCAGCTCGGCATCTCCCTCGGCGAGTTCGTCGGCGAGAACTTCCTCTCAGAGGACGTCGTACGACAGCGCCTGCGCGCCGTCGGCATCGGCAGCCGGCTGGGCGCCTGGCTGGCCGAGCCCGAGCACGCCGACCGCGTGACCGCCGAGCTGGCCACGGCGCTCAGGGGCGCCCTGACCGTGCTGCGCGACTCCGATGTGCAGGCGGTCGTGGGGGAGGCGATCACCCGGCGGGCGGACGCGCAGGAGATCGCGCCCGGCATCGGCAAGATGCTGGAGAAGGTCGTCGCCGACGGCGGCCACAGACGTGCCGTGGACCTGCTGGTGACCCGCGCCCACGACTGGCTGGTGCTGCACCAAGGCGAGATCATGGACGCCGTGGAGGGCGGGGCCCCGGGCTGGACCCCGCGCTTCGTGGACCGCAAGGTCGGCGAGCGCGTCTACAAGGAGCTGCGGCGTTTCGTCACCGAGATGCGCGACATGCCCTCCCACCCGGCCCGCGGCGCCCTCGACCGCTTCCTCAACGACTTCGCCTCCGACCTGCAGTCCGACACGGACACACGCGAGCGCGTGGAGCGCCTGAAGACCGAGGTGCTGGGTCGTGGCGAGGTGCAGGACCTGATCGCGTCCGCGTGGGGCGCCGTACGCTCCATGATCGTCGCGGCGGCCGAGGACGAGCGCAGCGAGCTGCGCCTCCGCGTGCGGGCCGCCTTGCTCTCCCTCGGCACGCGGATGGCGACCGAGCCGAAGGTGCAGGACAAGGTCGACAGCTGGGTCGAGGGCGCGGCGGTCCACGTCGTGACCACGTACCGCAAGGAGATCACCTCCCTGATCACCGACACCGTGGCCGGCTGGGACGCCGAGCACACCACCCGCAAGATCGAGGCCCACATCGGCCGCGACCTGCAGTTCATCCGGATCAACGGCACGGTGGTGGGATCGTTGGCGGGGTTGCTGATCTACACGGTGACGCAGACGCTGGGTGCGTGAGCAGCGGGGTGGGCCGCGTGTGCCGTGTGAGCTGCCTGAGCTGCATGAGCTGCCTGAGCCGACTGTCCGCTCAGGCTCCGGTCGTCGACCCCGGTCGTACGACCATCAGGACCGTCACCGCGGCCCACAGCAGGTTGAACACCCCGGTGAACATGGCCAGCCGCACGGTCTTCGCACGCGTGCCCATGCCTTCCATGGGACCTCCCACGGGACCTTCCCCGAGGCCGTCCCCGAGACCCTCCACGAGCGCGGTCTGGGCCGGCAGCACCAGCGCGGCCAGGACGACGGCGGCGAGGGCCGTCAGCGCGATCGACACGATCAGCCAGGCACTGCCGAGCACCCCCATCTCGCTCGCGGTGGCGAACCCGAACACCGGGACGACGACCCCGGCGACGGCGTAGACCCGGCAGATCCGGTGCAGCAACTGGAGCGTCCCGGCGGCGCGGGCGTCGTCCGGGTCGGCCAGGACCCGGCGGGCGGCCGGCGGGAACATGCTGGCGGCGACGGTGACGGGCCCGATCGCGACGATCGCGGCGAGGACGTGGACGGCGAGGAGGAACTTGGTCACGGGCCGACGGTAGGCGGGCGGCGGATCTTGGAGAAGTGGCGGGATTGCCAGGGGTCGACGGATTCTCGCCAAACCCTGCCGGGGACTCGGCAGGTCGGCAGGGGCCGGGGCATCCGTCATGGGGCGGCGGCCATCAGGTGTGCCAGCGATGGCCGAGGTGCCACGGATGGCGTAGGTGCCAGGGGTGGCGGCAATCCGTCGTACCGCTAGGTTCTTGCCATGCACACCGTGGCCGTCCTGGCGCTGGACCAGGTCATCCCGTTCGACCTCTCCGTCCCCGTCGACACCTTCGGCCGGGCCCGGCTGCCGGACGGCCGCCCCGCGTACCGGGTACGGGTCTGCTCGCCTGCCGGGGAGGTGAATGCGGGCGCCTTCGCGGTGCGTGCGCCGTACGGCCTGGAGGCGATGGCGGACGCGGACACGGTCGTCCTGCCGGGCGTGGCCGACCCGACCGCACCGCTGCCGCCGGGCGTGGCCGAGGCGTTGTGCGCGTCGGCGGCAAACGGCACGCGGATCGCGTCGATCTGCGTGGGCGCGTTCGTCCTCGCGGCGACCGGCCTGCTGGACGGGTGGCGTGCGACGACGCACTGGATGGCGGCCGGCGACCTCGCGGAGCGGTACCCGAAGGTGACCGTCGACCCGAACGTCCTCTACGTCGACAACGGCCAGCTCCTCACCTCGGCGGGCGCCGCCGCGGCGATGGACATGTGCCTGCACATGATCCGCAAGGACCACGGTTCGGCGGTCGCCGCGTATACGGCCCGGATGTCCGTGATGCCGCTGGAGCGGGAGGGCGGGCAGGCCCAGTTCATCGTCCAGGACCCGCCCCCGACCCCGGCCGGCGCGACGCTGGAGCCCTTGCTGCGCTGGCTGGAGGACCACTGCGACCGCGATCTCACGCTGGACGAGATCGCGGCGCAGGCGGGCATGAGCGCCCGCACCCTCAACCGCCGCTTCCGCGAGCAGACCGGTACGACGCCGTTGCAGTGGCTGCACCGGGCGCGGGTGCGGCGGGCGCAGTATCTGCTGGAGACGACGTCGTACCCGGTGGAGCGGATCGCCGCCCAAGCGGGCTTCGGCTCGCCGACGGCCTTCCGTGAACGCTTCCGCAGGGTGGTGGGGACGAGCCCGCAGACCTACCGTCGCTCCTTCAGACCGACGGGAGACACGGCGACACCAATCGCCTGACCTGGGCCTTCCGCTCTCATCCCCGCCGGTCGGCGATGGCCCAGGAGGCGAGGGCGACGGCGCCGGCGACCCCGAACACGGACGGCCAGGCACCGACCTTCTTGGCCAGCGGGTGGGACCCGGCGAACGCGGCGACGTACGCGGCGGTCAGCGCACCGGCGGCCTTCCCGCCCGCCTGCTTGCGCCACTGCTGCGCGGCGGCGGCACCCGCGACGGCCAGGACGGCCCCGCCGAGCTGCCGCTTCTTGGTCCAGCGGGCGACCCCGTACCCGCCGACGAGCCCGGTGGCGGCGACGACCGCGCTGGGAACCCTGGCCATGAGTGCCTCCTGTATGCCTGTGTCTGCCCGTGTCCGACGTTTCGTCCTATCTCGGCCGAGGCTAACGCGCGAGGGTCGTCAAGCTTCCGGCAGCCCCCAACCAACAGACTCTTTCGGCAGAGATCGCTCAGACCCGCTCGAGCGGCCACAGAGGCCCCTCGGGAAGCTCCACGACGATCCCGTCCCCCGGCCGCACAACACCCCCCACGGTCACGACACCCATGACCCCGCCCTTGTAGACGACGCGCCCGTCTTCCCCTCGTCCCACGACTTCCTTCAGCAGTCCCCGCTGGAAGTTGTCGATCTGAGCACACGGATTCCGCAGCCCTGTCACTTCCACGACAGCCTCGTCCCCGATCCGCAACAACGCCCCCGTGGGCAGCCCCAGCAGATCGATCCCCCGGGTGGTGATGTTCTCCCCGAGCTCCCCGGCCGCCACCCGGAACCCGTTCCCGGCGACCGCCTCGAACAGCTCCTCATGAAGGAGATGCACCTGCCGCAGATTGGGCTGCGTGGGATCCTGCGCCACCCGAGACCGATGCTTCACGGTCACCCCGGCATGCACATCCCCCTCGACCCCGAGCCCGGCGAGCAGCCGGATGCTCTCCCGGTTCGGCTTGGTGAAGGAGTACTCCCCGTTGCTACTGACAGCCGCGACCGTGGCACCCATGACCCAACCCCCGCTTTCCACTGACCACTTCAAGACACCCGAAGCCTAATTCGTCGATGACACCCCCATGCCATCCTTCCCCAGGCCCGTCCCGTCCCCGAACAGACCGGCGGTGAATCCCTGTGAGCGACCACGACCTGGTTCCCGACCTCGACCTCTCCCAAGCCCTGGCCGTCGCAACCGACCTGGCCACCTGGGCATCGGAGGCGATCCGCGGTCCACGTGGCGACGACGGCGTACGGGAGAAGGCGAGCCCAGCGGACCTCGTCACGCAGACGGACGAGACAATCGAGTCACACGTCCGCTCGGTCCTGAGGGCAGTCTTCCCGTCCCATGGAATCGAGGGCGAGGAATACGGCACCGACGAGCCGGCAACCCCGAACGCCCCCTACTGGGTCGTGGACCCGGTCGACGGCACCACGAACTACGCCCACGGCATCGGCTGGTGCTCCTTCTCCCTCGGCCTGGCCGCCCCCGACGGCACCCCCTTGCTCGGCCTGGTGACCGACCCATGGCGCGCCGAAACCTTCACCGCGATCAAAGGCAAGGGCGCCCACCTGAACGGCCACCCCATCCACGCCGCCACCCATACCACCCTCACCGGCCACCTCTTCCTGACCGAATGGGCAGCCCACTCCCACTGGCCCGGCCTCGACCCCCTCCTCACCACCCTCTCCGCCCGCCACTGCACAGCCCGTGTCATGGGCTCCACCGCCCTCTCCCTAGCCCAAGTAGCCGCCGGCCGAGCCACCGCCGCCGCCATCGGCGAATTCCACGCCGTAGATGGCCTCCCGGCCTACCTGATCGCGACGGAGGCAGGCGCGGTGGCACTCCCATCGGTCCCGGCATACGACGAACCCTTGCTGCTCTCGGCACCAGGGGTTGCGGCGGAACTGGCTGACCTCTGGCACAGGATCCTCACGCAGTGAGGAATCGGACATTCCCAAGCGGAAAGGAGCCAGAACGGAACGCCGTCCCGCCCGGATTTGATCTCCCCTCACGCAGGCTGACGACGATCAGTCAGCTCATGATCAGGAGGTCTCATGCGTCCTGCGCAGCGCGGACTCGCCTTCGCCACGCTCGCGTTACTGGCACTGTCCGGCTGCTCGTCGGACAAAGTCGGAGCCACACCCACTGCCTCACCGACCGACGGCGCACGCCAGGCCGTCACCGACTACATCTCCGCTCTCAACGCACGCAGTACGACCGGCCTCGTCCGGATCGCCGGCGTCAAGGACGAGCCCTGGTCGCGACGGGAAGCAGCGAAGATCCTCGCCGACAAAGGCGGACGAGGATGGAAGATCAGCAACCTCGAGATCAACCACGACATGGGCCCCAACACCGGAAGCGCCCATCTCTCCGCCACCGACAAGGTGGGCAAACCCATGACCGACACCTTCACGGTGACCCGGGACAACGGAATCTGGCACCTCGCCGTCTTCACCGGGCAGCCCACCCAGCCCGGGAAAACGCCGGCCTCAACCGGCACACCGACAGCGTCCTGACGGGCGACCAAGCGCGAATCGGCCCACTCCGGGCTGTGCGGGCCGATGCCCAGGCCCGCCGTGACGTCCGTCACCGGCAGACATTGGAGGTGGCCGCAGAAAGCCACTGACAGGCCACCCGGCCACGAACCGCAACTCATTGCCCAGCATCTCCGCCGCCCCCACCCCTGGGCCGCCCGGCTGCACATAACTCCGCGGTGGAGGGGCGAGGGTCAAGAGTGAGCGAAGCGAGTCGGCGAAGCCGACGCCCGAAGGGCGCTCTTGACGCTCGCCCCGGAACCGCCACCCTCAGAAAAGCCGGGCGGCCATGGGCACGTCACAGCCAACGGTCAGTCCAGCATCGCTCTTCAGGCTTCGAGCGGATCCGGCCGCGAGTTACTCCAGGTAGAGAGCAGCCATACGCGGCAGGCGGCGAGCCATTTCGTTCGAGTCGGAGCAGTCGAAGGCCCAGGCAGGGTCCAACTGCGGGTAGCGGATGGTGGGTGAGCCTGGGGGAAGCTGATCACCGGTCGCTGTGATGTGCGCGTTCCAGGCGATGCCCAGCATGTCCTCCCCCTCCAGGTCGACGCCGTCGACCGCGGAGGCTTGAACGACGGGCAGTTCCGCGAGGGCATCAGGATCAGCAACTGCACGCTCGAAGACCTCACGCCCCTGAGCGATCAGCCAGCCGCGGAAGTAGTCGAAGCCGTCGTCGGAGCATCCGCCGTTGGCGATGTAGGCAGCGGCCCAGAGAGGGCTGGTGTAGGACTCAACCATCAGGTCCCACAGCACCTGCTCAGCGGCGACGATCTCCTCGACCGGCCGGCTGGACAACAGCGAGGTCGCCTCGCGAGCGACTGCTTCGCTTTCCTGCGGGTCGATCACCTGCTCACGGGCCGCCGCGATGAGCTCCCAGAACTGCTGCTTGTTCATGGCGGCAGAGCATGTCACCTGGCACTGACAGAGCAGTTCTCGACGGTTGGAGATCACGGTGCCGCCTTCTCCCCCCTCCAGGCTCGGGGCCGGATAGGCGGACTCTTCCCGATCAGGAGAGTTGGTAGTCGGCGTGGGGGATTCCCAGTTCCCACACCACCTCAAAGGCGCTCGCGCAAAGTTTGATCTCCTGGGGGTCGGAGCTGAGAGCGGTCTCCAGCCACTCGCCCTCGCCATCGAAGTGGTTCACCAGCAGCAGGGACGAGTCGAACAGCCAGAAATCGTTGCCTGGCAAGGCGACGCCGGTGGCCTTCCTGCGCGGCAGCCAGCGCACTTCTTCGCCAGCGGCGATGTTCAGGCCGTTCGTCACCTCGTACTCGAACCGGATGTACTTGCTCACCGGCTCGGACACGATACGGGCGCGGCGGACCGTCACTCCTCGGCTCGTCGCCTTGGACACCAGGGCGAGCCAGTCCGCCCACCTTTCGCCGGGTTCGATCACCACGTCGGCGTCCCAGTCGACGTACGCCGGGTCCGACTTCATGTAGGCGTCCCGCATCTCCAGATGGACAGCCGATTCACGGCAGTCGCGGAACAGTTCCTCAAACGTCGGAACCGCGGTCACGCTGTACCTCCACGAAGAACTGGATCACGAGTCGGGGGATCTCCACCACGAACGCGTGACCGGTAATGCCAGAGTCGTGTCGTACATGGTGAAGGTGTTGAACGGAGCCTCGGAGGCCTGGGCCGACAGTGGAAGCACCTTGAGTTGCTCACGCATGACAGCGCCTCCCGAGGGCGGTCGACGTCGGCCCGCTTTCCTCAGGTGTCCTGGCCGGCTACGTCAGCGACCGTAGGACCGCCTCGACCAGTATCGCCGCACGCTCATCGCCGGTACCGCCGATGACGTGGTTCATCACGTAACCGAAGGCGATGCCGTGCTCCGGGTCGGCGAAGCCGAGCGAGCCGCCTCTGCCGGTGTGGCCGAAGGAATCCGAGCCCGCCATGGGGGTGGCCTCGGTGGGAAGCATGTATCCGGAGCTGAAACGGCTCGGGATGAGCATCACCTGGTCTCTCCCGCAGGCCTGTTCTTTGGTCGCCGACTCCAGGGTTTCCGGGGTGAGCAGGCGCACGCCGTCCACCTCGCCTATCAGCGCGGCATACATGCGAGCCAGTCCGCGTGCCGTGCCGATGCCGTTGGAGGACGGGAGCTCCGCGGCCTGCACCTCGGGCGAGTCGAAGTTGATTTCGGGAGGGTTGGTGACCGCGTACGCCCTGTTGCTGAACGAGTTCGGGTCTCGCCAAGCGGCGACCACTTCGCGGAGTTCTTCGGGAATCGACTCGGCGGGCACGGTGGTGAGGTCGACGTCCGGGCGCTGGTACACCATGCGGCTGACCCGGTCGCGTTCTCCCGTCGGCAATCCGATGAAGAAGTCCAGCCCCAGGGGGGCTGCGATCTCGTCGGCGAAGAAGCGGCCCGGCGTGCGGCCGGAGACTCTGCGGATCACCTCGCCGACAAGCCAGCCCCACGTCCGGCCGTGGTACCCGTGAGCCGTGCCCGGAGTCCAGAGGGGGCGCTGCGCGGCCAGCGCGGCGACCATCGGGCGCCAGGCCAACGCTTGGTCCAGCGGCACAGGTCGGTCCAGTGCGACCAAGCCGGCCTGGTGGGCCAGGAGCTGGCGCACCGGGATGTCCGCCTTGCCGTTCGCGGCGAACTCCGGCCAATACTTCGCCACCGGCGAATCCAGGTCCAACTGGCCGCGCTCCGCCAGCATGTGCGTCGCAGTCGCAGTCGCCCCTTTGGTCGCCGAGTAGACCAGCTGCAGCGTGTCGCGCGTCCACGGACGACCGGTCTCCGGGTCGGCGACCCCGCCCCACAGGTCCACCACCGGTCGGCCGTACTGGTACACGCATACCGCCGCGCCGATGTCCCCGTTCCGGACGAAGTTCTCTGCGAACGCCTCGCGCACCGGTTCGAACCCTGCCGCGACCTCACCGTCGATCGTCGTCATGGTGCCAATCCTGGCATTCGAGCTGCCTGCTGCGACGGGTCGGGCTCGCCCTCGAAGGCCGAGTCAGCGACTGTCAGGCTGCGACGGACAGCGCCTGAAGACGCTCGCGGAATTGACGGACGAACGAGACGTCCTTGTGTGCTTCGAGCCGCGCGGAGAACTCCTTCAGACGATCCAGGGCCCGGACGGAGCTGACACTGTCCTCCAGGAGGCGGGCACCGTAGTTCGCGGCGTCCAGTGCCCCCTCCAGGTCACCGCCGGCGAGCCTGGCCTCGGCCAGGCGGCTGGACCGTACGGCCTTGTCCCGAGGAGCCGCGCTCTCCACGGAGGTCTCCAGGGAACTCGTCGCGCGCTCCACCTGCCCGCAACGCAACAGGACTTTGCCCTCGGTCGACTTCAACTGAGCCTCGCCGAACCAGTCGAGCCAGTCCGGGTTCTCCTCCGCCGTGTGGCGGTCCCAGAGGGACACGGCACGGTTGAGTGCCGTTCCGGCCTTGCGATGGTCGCCGTCGCGGGACAGTGCCTCGGCCTGGTGCAGGTAGAGGAAGGACTGGGTGTAGGGCGACAGCGAGCGGGGAGCGTTGTCGACGGCGGTCGAAATGAGGTCGACGCGCTCGGCGGTCCGTCCGGCCTCGGAGACGTGCACCCCCATCTCCGCGAGGACGAAGGCGCCGAAGGCATCGTCTCCAGCAGTGCGGGCGCTGCGCAGCGCTCCGACGTAGTACCGCTGACCGGCGGACCGCAGACCCGCGTCGTAGGCCATCCACCCAGTCAGGTGCGAAACCCGGGCTGCCAGTGCGTAGAGGCGGACCCGGACCCTGTCCGTGTACCGTCCGGCGCTGAGGAGACCGGTGACCAGGGCGAGGTCGCCGCGTGCCTGCTCGAGGAGGCGGGCGCCTCCCAGGTGGTCGTCGAGCGTGCGAAGCGTGCCGATGCGCTGCTCGATCGTCGTGACCATAGTGTCCGTGACTCGATCCCCGTTGAGCGCCGAGGCAAAGGCGGAGGGCGCTTCCACCCAGCTCGCCGCGAGCCCTGTAAGGGCGGCGCCGGTGATGGTGAGAAAGCCTCGGCGATCCATGCGGCCGCTCCCCACCAGTTCGGACAACGCCTCAACGGTGCCGAGCTCGGTCCACGGGGCGGCGAGTCCCGTCACCTCCCAGACAGGGAGCCAGCGGGGCCACGTTTCCACACGCACCTGCTCGTACGGGACGCGCAGCAAGTCAGCGAGTACGCGCTGGGCATCCGTGTCCGGCTCCTGCCCCTGTTCCCACTTCCATACGGTCGTCCGGTTGGTCGCCAGTGGTATTCCGAGTGACCTTCCGTGCGCCTGCATGAGCCGCGCGAATTCAGCCTTCCCCCATCCGTGGGTCTGACGGACAAAGCTCAGCGGGTGGACCGCTAACGGCTCACCAGGCACGTCATCACTCCCGTCATCTGCTCATGGCCTAGATGGTGGGTTACTCCCTGTGCCGTTCACGGGAAGGGCGTCCCCAACAGAAACCCCCTGGAAACGTTCCGGCATGCGTTCTGGGGCCGTTGACTGGGCTTCAGCCGCCCAAGGGGCATCGGTCGGGCAGTGCCACTGATCGGACCCGCTCTGCCGAGCGGCATGCACTCGATCATTGGGCCGCGAGCCGCTGACTTGCCCGGTCGTCGGTCCAGGACTGCGGCTCATCGCGCAGCCCAATGACCGCCGTCCCACTGCAGCCCACCCTTTCCCACGGCTGCGGGCGGCCACCCACCTCCCGCCGTAGCTCCGGCGGGACAACCGAAGAGGAAGGAGCACGAGGTGGCAGAGCGTACGACACCGCCTCCGGCCCGGAGCGGCCTCCTGGTGGCGGTGGAAGAACTGACCGCCGTCCACGATCGGTACGACAGCCTGCGGTCCGACAACACCGGAAGTTCCGGCGACGCGCCGTGGCCGGGCGGTGACGGCAACCTGCACGACAGCGAGTAGGCACCGAGCGGTGGGGTCGGAGCGGTCGGCTGCGCCGGCCCCACCGTGTCCGTGACACGAGGTCGAACCCATGGAGGACGCAGCGATGGAACATCGGTTGATCAGCGCCATCGAGACAGCGCTCGGGTGGAGCGGAGTGGAGGAGCTGGGCGAGGGCTTCGTACGCGGGAGCCTGGGTGACCCCGCACTCGTTTCCCGCGTCATGACTCCGAACCGCCTGCTCGACATCGCGATGCGCAGGAGCCTGAGCCGCCCGCAGTTCCGGTGCTTTCAAAAGGGCGAGGAGGTCCATCCGGCCATCTACTACACCGACAGCGTCAGTCCCAGGGGACAGAGTATCCCCATGGTCAACATGCGCAGCCTGGGCCGGGTCTTGCGGGAGGGCGCGACGCTCATCCTGGACCAGGTCAACGTCTTCGACCCGACGATGGAGGTGGCGTGCCGGGCCTTGCAGTGGTGGTCCCACGAACGGGTCCAGGTCAACGCGTACCTGACGACGAACGACGCCGCCGGCTTCCCCCTGCACTGGGACGACCACGATGTGGTGATCGTCCAGGTCGCGGGTGAGAAGGAGTGGGAGGTGCGCGCGCCCTCCCGCACGGCCCCGATGTATCGGGACTCGGACCCCAACAACACCCCGAGCAGTGAGATCATCTGGTCCGGCGTCATGCGGACCGGCGATGTCATGCACATCCCCCGAGGCCACTGGCATCAGGCGACACGGACGGGCAGTGGCTCCGGCAAGAGCCTTCACGTCACCTTCGGCATCACCAAGCGCACGGGAGCGAGCTGGCTCGCCTGGCTGGCCGACTGGTGCCGCGAGCGCGAGATCTTCCGCCACGACCTCGACCGCCGGCACGGAAGGGGCGGTGAAGCCCTGACTGCGGCGGCCGCCCAGCTCGTCGGCGAACGCTCTCCGACGGACTTCCTGACCGCGTACGAGCAGGAGACGACGCTGCCTCGACATGTGCCGTACCTCGACATACTCGGGCCGCTCGACGCCGTGGTGTGCACTACCCACTTCCCTCCCCGGATCCAGGAGTGCGGGGAGACCGTCGATGTCGTGGCCTCGGGGAAGAAGCTCACCCTCGCGACAAAGGCCCTGCCCGCACTACGTCTGCTGCTGAGCGGCAGGCCGGTGGAGTTGGAACGTGCTGCGGCCGTCGTCGGGGCGGAAGTGACGGAGGTCGCCGAGATCCTGGTGAAGGAGGAGCTGTGCGCGGTGCTGACCCCCGAGTTGTCCTCGGGCTACACCGGTCTCGTCACGAACGCCGTCTCCTGACCGGAGCGCTGGACCTCGGCGTCATTGCGCTCGACACCAGCACCAATTACCTCGGCTTCAGCTCGCATCGGGTCCTGGCGCGGACGGCCGGTGACCTGCTGCCCAAGTTCACGATCTCCACGAAGGTCGGCTACTTCCTGGGGCCGGATGGGGTGGAACACTCCCTGGACCCCGTACGACTGCGCGCGGCTGTGGAACAGGCGGCCGAGGACCTCGGACGGGAGCCGGACCTGGTGTTCCTGCACAACCCGGAACACTCGCTCCGCGAAGCCGCGTCTCACCACCGGGACGTACTGGCACAGGCATGCACCGCGCTCGATGACGCGACAACGGAGGGTCTGTGCGCCGCATGGGGCGTGGCGTCCTGGGACCCGTCACCGGTGCTCAGCCTGATCGATGCGACCGCACCGAGGCCATCGGTCCTCATGGTCCGCGCCGGCCTGCTCGTCGGAGGCAGAACGCTGGATGCAGCGGAGGCCCTCATTCAGGCATGGGACCTCGGCGACGGTGATGTGTGGGGGATGAGCCCCTTCGGAGGCAGCACCGGCGCCCCGGTGTGGGCCAGGATCGACCCACGCGTCTTCCTACGAGACCGCAGCAGGCTCTCCCGCGTGCAGGCAGCCTTCAGGGCCGCCTACCACTTGCCGAAGGTCGACTCCATCGCCGTGGGCACCGATGAACCCACCCATCTGGGCGAACTCGTCGGCGCCTTGGTCGGCGAAGTCGAGGAGCGGACCATCCAGGAGTACCGGACTCTCCTTCGAGACCGCCTGCGCGATCAGCCCGCCTGAAGCTCCTTGACGACCTGCTCCGCCATGCGCCGCGCCGGCTTCAGCCGAGGGTCTTCCGGGTGCGCGTACGGCCCGAGGATCTTCGAGCAGACGAACAGCGTCATCAGCTTGCCGTCCCGGCTCTCGAAGTCGGACCGACGCTCGTGCCGTACACGATCGGCCAGAACCGGGACGGCAAGGGAACTTGCCCACAGCGAAGCGGAGTCCAACCCCAGGGGTGCGATCCCCCAGTCCTCCCAGTCGAAGAGGCTGAACGTCGGCGCGGTCACATTGGCCCAGTTCAGATCCGCGTGGGCAGGCACCCACCGCTCGACTGTCGTATCGAATCCGTCAGAGAAGACGCTGCGGATGGACTTGGTGACGAGCGCCTGGGTGATGGTGACGGTGTCGGGCGTGGCGACGCGTTTCGTGTTCTGGGCTGCGAGGGCGTCCAACGAGGCGTTCAGCCCTTGCCACCATTCAGCCGGCAATACCGGGGCTTCGCTGAGCACGGCGGTTCCGACCGGCGTTCCAGGCAGAAGCCCGGTCTCGTCGGCCCGCCACATGACGGGCTCCTCCGCGTCCTGCCAGACCATGCACCCGAGCCATGCGGGCTGCGCAATGCCTTCAAGGCGAGCGGCGCACTCCGTGCCGTTCCACCCCTGGACCCCGATGCTGTCGATCGCCCGTCTCTCGACACGCACCCAGGTGTCGCGGTCCGTTCGCGCTCCGACGGTGCGGCGCTTACGCACCATCGTGTCGCGATCCAGGACAGTCCGAAGCGACCGCTCCACATGGTCGAGCACTTGATCAACCGAGTCGACCCGTAGGTCGACGGATCGAGCTGATGCCGAGAGCGTCATGAGGGTGACCGTAGCAGCGGGACTCATCCAAAGGCTCTGCTCGCTGAGAACGGGTGTCGTATCCAGGATGGTCTCACTGCAGCAGGTGATCCGTCTTGCCAACGGCGGAGACGTGTGATGGGAACCCCGAGCCAGTCGGCCCGAGCTCCATGCTCTCGGGCCTCGTCTGAGAGACACTCACCAGCGAAGACGACTCCACTGATCACGCGAGAGTTCAGTCTTCGAACGTCCCATTTCGCAGTGCCCACGAGAACGCGTGCCAGGCCGGGCCCCGGACAGTGACGACGGGTCCGCTGCCGCTCTTCGAGTCACGTACGAGCACGCCAGAGGAAACGAACGCCGCCTCCACGCACTCAGTCGCGTTGCCACCGCTGTACGACGACTTGAACCATCTGGGCTCGGAGGCGGGCTGGGGGCCGGTGGACATTCACAGCTCCTTGAGGGCGCGATGGATCATGGCGGAGGATGCCTCCATGTCCAACGCTTGAGCCTGGAGGTACTCGAACGCAAGTCTGTATCGGTTCAGTTCCTCGTCCTTCTCCAGGAACAGGGAGCCTGTGTGGAAATCGACGTACACCACATCGAGGGCCGGCTCGGGGCCGCCGATGATGACGAAGCTCCCCAGCGCGGCGGCGTGGGCTCCCTTGGAGAACGGCAGCACCTGGAGAGTGATGTGAGGGGAGTCGTTCGCGTCGAGCAGGCGCGCGAGCTGTTCCTTCATGGTCTGGGGTGACCCGACGACGCGGCGGATGACGGACTCGTCGAGGATTGCCCACAGTCGCGGTGGCTTCGGGCGGGTGAGGATCTCCTGCCGCTTCATACGGATGTCGACCAGGCGCTCGATCTCCGTTTGGTCCAGGGGCACTTCGTTGGCCTTCTGCAGTGCCGTGCTGTAGGCACGCGTTTGCAGGAGACCGGGGACGTAGACGCAGGAGAAGTGACTCTCGCGTACTGCTTCGTCCTCAAGGGTGAGCAGCAGGTTCATGCTCTCGGGAATGGAGTCTGCGAAGGAGTTCCACCAGCCTTGTTGCTTGGCATCCTTCGCCAGGCCTACAACGGTCTTCCGCTCGGCATCAGTTGCTTCGTACGCGCGACACAGCGCCTCAACGACGATCCACTTGACTGGTCCCGCCTGGGTTTCGTAGCGGCTGACCGTCGCCTTGGAGACGCCGACGAGTCGTCCGGCCTCTTCGAGGGTCAACCCCTTGCGAGCACGCAGCTTGCGCATCACGGCGCCTAGTTGGCGGCGACGCGTTGTGGTCCGCTCGGACATCTGACTCCTTCAGCGTGCGCCGGGGTGATAGCCCGGAAATCCTCATCAGGCTAGGCAGCGGCGAACCAGGCGCACCATCGGTTTCACCCGATCGATTCTCATGAGAAGTTACATGGCAAGACTTCTCTTGTGCCATGCTCGACTCCAGACCGCTACGCACTGCAGCCGTTCAGATACGGCGGGCGCAGGCATGTGTGTGGCCTGGGAGGGAGGACTGGGCATGCCCGTCTCCGGAACGACCGATCCCCGACTCCGTTGCGTCCTGCCCTTCGAGGCCGTCCCGGGAGAGGTAGTGCTCTTGAGAAGAGCTGCCGCAAGGCAACTGGTCAGGTGGGGAATGCCGGTAGCTGTCGACGAAGCCGAAGTCATCGTCACGGAGCTAGCGACCAATGTCGTCAAGCATGTAGGGGAGGGCGCCTTGGCGACATTGGTGCTGGAGTGGAGGGGTGACCGGCTACGGCTGGAGGTCCACGACAGGAGCCCTGCCCTCCCGTCCCCCAGGACCGCGGAGTGTTACGAGGAGTGTGGCCGAGGCCTGCACCTCGTGGCAGGACTGGCCATTGACTGGGGTGCGGTTCTCACCGCCATCGGCAAGGCGGTTTGGTGCGAAATGCCGCTCAGCGCGAGGAGGGGCTGCCGACGGATCCAGCGAGCCGTGGAGGTGCTGGAGAGCTACCAGAGCGTCGGGAACCATGCGAGCCGGCAAGGTCGGACCCGGGATGCCGGCCTGGAGGAGTCGGCAGTCGAGCTGATCGCTGACTTGCTCCACTGGACCGCTGCACGCGGGCACGACCCGGACGACATCCTCGACCGTGCCCAGATGCACTACGAGGCCGAAGCGGATGCGGCCTGACAAGTAGGTGCGGCGCCGACGTGCTACCCAAGCGCGGCTCGCAGTATGGCGCCGGCATCATCTGTCGCCCCTTCCTTGTGCAGTTCCAGTGCCACTGCCATAACGTCCTCTTTCTCCTGGTCCCGCCCGTAGACGTGGATCAGGTCGTCGGCCAGCCGGCCTCGCTCACGCTGCCTCAGCTCCACCACGACCTGCGCGGTCTCAGCCGGGGTGAGTAGCTCTGTCGTGCTCTGCCGGAGCAAGGTGAACGCGAGGTCCTCCCGTCCGTCGCTGTCCAGCTCCCCGGCCTGTGCCACCAGCTGCCGTGCCGCCGACACGTCTTTCATGCTCTGCTGCCGGTCCCCTGGCCGACGGGGGACCGGCAGCAGAGTCCTGGTTGCCTGTGCCGCCGCCAGACGCTCTCGCAGGCCGGCTTCATTGGCCAGCATTTCAGCTTGCTCGGCTTTCATGTCCGTCACCGCTGCCCGCAGTCTTGCGGCTTCTCTCTTGGCTGACCGCAACCGCATGGCGTCCTGTTTCCGCTGCCGCCGACAGGTTTCCTGCTCTCGCTGGTGCGCCATGCATGCCGGGCACGGGGCGTTGAGCTGCTGGGTGAGCGAATCGATTCGTCCGCCCAGCTCCGGGCAGTGCTCGCAGCCTCGCCGCTCCCCTGCGGCGCTGGCGTGGAGGGCCAGCAGCGCTTCGCGGGTGAAGCCGACGTTCTGACCGCTGGCGGCTGCGTCAGCGCAAGCCTCCTTGTACAGACGCTCGACGAAATCCCGGCCCGGAACCCTGAGGCGGTTCAGGTACCGCGACAACATATCCGCGGTGCAGCCCAACCGTTTTGCCGCCTCTGCCTGTGTAGGTAGGCCTTCTCCTGATTTATCCGGGTCTTCCGGTTTCAACAGACGGCACAACGCCCGAAGAGCGAACGCAAGTTGTCGCTTCCTGGGGGGTACGTCGTCTGCGAACCCCTTCGCGGGGGCCAGCCAGCCAAGTCTGCCAGTGCTGCTTCCGGCTGATGACATGCGATTACCCCTCCCTGGACTACTCAGGCAGGGTGAGGCCAGCTGCCCCAAGCTCTGCCTGTGACTGGGCAATTGTGCCTCAGGGTGGTGTCGCTACTCCTGTAATTCCCGGCTTTCTTCGAGGTGCCGGACTTGCTTTTCGTGAGCAAGTCCGGCACCTCGGGATTGCTTTACTCGAGCAAGCCGTGAAGGGCTGGACGTCTGCCCGTGTTGTGGTGTCAGCTGGACGAGCCGCTGAGGAGCGGGGGGAACGCGGAGTCCATGTGCCGTGTACTGTCAGTCGCAGTTGCTGCACTCTCCGAAATAAAAAGCGTGTCATTGGCGCGAGTTCGCGGAGGCGTTAGTGGAAGCAATGCCGTCCTTTCAGGACAAGAAGCTCGGAAGCATGGCGCGGGCCGCGCTGTGGCTGGCCACCGTGGTGGGGGAGGGGAACATCTTCACCAAGGCTCAGCTGCGCGAGGCGATTCCGGACGTCGCGCAGATCGACCGCAGGCAGCGGGATCTGCGTGACCACGGCTGGCGCTTCGACACGAGCCGGGACGACCCCTCCCTGCGCCAGCAGGAGCAGCGGTTCGTGGCCAGGGGTGCCGAAGTCTGGATCCCCGGCAAGTCGAAGGCGCCGAAGCACAAGGTCGGCCTGACCGCCGCCCAGCGTGCCAAGGTACTCCAGGACGACAACCACCTGTGCCGGTCCTGCGGGATTGGTGCCGGCGAAGCGTACGGCGACGACGGCGGTGTTGAGCTTTCCAAGCTCAATGTCTCCCGGCGTAAGGTGCTCCACTCCGACGGTACCGCTGAACATCAGCTCGTCACCGAATGCAAGAGGTGTGGGACCGGTGGAGGGGCTGACCGTGAGGTTGACCTCGGGGCTCTGCTGGAGCTTGTGGAGAACCTCTCCTCGATGGAGCTGCGCCTCTTCGCGAAGTGGATCGACGCCGATCAGCGCTCGTTCAGCCCCATCGAGAAGATCTGGGGCATCTACCGGACGCTGCCCCAGGAATCTCGCGCTGCGGTGGCGCAGGCCATCGACGACATGGCCGACTGATCCAAGACCGGCAACGGAAGCTGACAGGACCGGCGACAGAAGGGACGGGGAAGACATGGTGCGGGAGTTTCCGCCGCCGCCGCGGGCGGGGCAGTTCAGTGAGCTGATCAAGAAGAGGCTGGAAGAGGTAAGGGCTACCGGAGGCACCCGGGAGACGGTCACGGTCGACTGGAACGGGCAGCAGATCCACGTCGATGTGATCGACCTCCCTTTGAACGACCTCTACCTCAACCCCGGTACGCACCGGATCCGCGCCCAGCGCTCCCACAAGCCGGACCAGGACCGGAATCTGGACAAGGACCCGTTCGGGGAGGCTGGCCAGGACTACCTGCGCAGCCTGCTTCAGGCGAAGCCCTCTGACCCGGAGCTGCGAGACCCCGACTTCGACAAGCTGAAGGAGGATCTGGATAAGTTCGGCCAGAACGAACCGGGGCTGGTCACCCATCACGGCGTACTGGTGAACGGGAACACGCGCGCCGTTGCCCTGCGGGAGCTGCGCAAGAAGTCGATGAGGGTGGGCGTACTCCCCTCGTCGTTCACCCGGGACGACATTGACGCTGTAGAGCTGGCGCTCCAGCTCCGCCAGGACCAGCGGCGTGACTACTCGTACATCAACCGGCTGCTCGCCATGGAGGAGCAGGCGGCGCTGGGCCGGACGCCCGAGCAGATTGCCAAGGAGTTCCGGATCCGGACGGCGACGTACCACCAGGAGCGGTGGATCCTCAGCACCATCAAGGAGTTGAACGACCGCAGCGCGAGCGGTGGGGGCGTCGCGCTGAGGCTGGTTGACTGGGAGGGAGCGCAGGAGCGCCTCAAGGAACTCCAGCGGCTCTACATGAAGTTGGAGAACCTGGACCGGGACCAGGCCGAAATCCTGAAGGAGCGGCGTCTGGCGGCGATCCTGCTGAACTTCTCGAAGACGGACGTGCGGCACATCGACGAGACCTTCCTGACCGAGGGGTATCTGGAGAAGGAGCTGCCGACGGAGCTGGCGGACAACGGGACGGCCGCCCAGCCCGAGTCGGTGTCCATCCCGGGGCTGGGCCTGGAAGTGCCGGCCGCCTCGTCGGCCGTATCGGCGGCCCGTGCGTTGAATGACCGTATCCTCCGGGCGGCGGCTGCCGTCCGGAGTACTACTCCGGGGCTGCCCGACAGCGAAAAGGCCTCGGCTCAGGTGCTGCTCGATCAGGCCAGGGACGCCTTCGACCGGGCGATCGAAAACTCGGGCCGCGACGCCAGGCTCCGCAAGCGCAAGCAGCTCGCGCCGGCCCGGCTCGCGGACGCGTGCGTCAACATCGACCAGTGCGTCATCGAGCTGGTTCAGGCCCGTACTTCGAACAGCCTGGATGAGGAGGCCTTCGACGAGGCCGTACTCAAGCTCCGGGGGAGTCTGCTCAAGCTTGCCCAGCAGGCTGGGCGCGGGATCCCGAACCCCGGCGACGGCGTCTCCTGGCTCCTGGCGGCCGTCGCTGCGGAGGGCACCCGGTGACGGAGACGTCCCTGCACCTGGGATTCGACGATTCGCGAACCCGTGTGGTCCTCCGGATCACCGACCGGTACCGGCAGGACCTCGTCCAGCTGGCCGCCCGGTTCCGTACCGGCGGCCAGCTTGGCCCACTGGCAGCCTCGATCGCGCTCGATGACCTCCTAGCCAACTTGACCTTCCTCAGCAGCTGGCCGGACCCTGCGGGTGTCGTGTGGGCTCCGGAACTGCTGGACCTCGTGTCCGGTGTGGTCAAGGACGCCAGACTGGTCGAGGAGCGACTGGCCGGCTCTGGCGCACCTCCGGAGGTCGCCACTGGCGATGTGCTGAGCATGCTGGGAGACACCTGGAAGGAAGATCTCAATGCCTTTCAGCGCCGGGACGTCGCCAAGCTGCTCTCGCTCGGGCACGGCGCGAACTTCAGCGTGCCTGGCGCTGGTAAGACCCGCGTGGCGCTCGCCGTGTACGCCGCGCAGCGGGCTAAGGGCGCCGCCAGCAGGTTGCTAGTCGTCTGCCCCAAGTCCGCCTACGAGTCCTGGCGTTATGAAACCGCCGTCTGCTTCAGCTACCCGCTGCGCACCCATGTACTGGACGGCTCCCTGGACGAGTGGGCCGAGGTTCTCATCGTCAACTACGAGCGGCTGGACCGCTCGCTGTCCCTGCTCGCGAACTGGCTGAAGTCCGCCCCCTCAATGATCATCCTCGACGAGGCCCACCGCATGAAGCTCGGCGCGCGCGGTACGTACGGTGCCGCGTGCATGGCGCTGGGCCCGCTCGCAAAACGTCGGCTGATCCTTACCGGAACGCCGGCCCCGAACGGCTCCAAGGACCTGGAGAACCTCCTGGGCTTCGTTTGGCCGGGCCACGGCCAGCGCACGGTCACGCGGGCGGTGGCCGGCGGCGACCTCGCCTACGCAAGCACGGTCCTGCGTCCCTTGTTCACCCGAACGACCAAGCAGGAGCTCGGCCTGCCGCCGATGACCCTGCGGATGCGCTACGTCGATATGCCGGACCTGCACGCCGAGATCTACAGCTCTCTGGTGGGCGGCATGACCAACGGCACGGCGCGGGACGACCTGAGCGCGCTCGGCAAGACGGCGTTGCGTCTGCTGATGGCGGCGACCAGTCCGGCACTGCTGCTGGAGGGCGCCACTAAGTATGAGCCGCTGGCTTACCAACTGCCCCCGCTCCCGATCCCGGCTGGAAGCTCGCTGTATTCGCTGATGCAGAACCTTCCGGACTACGAGCTGTCCCCCAAGTACAAGGAAGCGCTGGCGATCGTCGCCGAGAACGCCGCGCAGGGCCGCAAAACGCTTGTCTGGACGACCTTCGTACGCAGCCTGACGACCTTGGAACGGATGCTGGAGAAGTACAGCCCGGCTGTCGTGTACGGAGGTACGCCTGACAGGGAGGAGCAGCTGCGCCGCTTCCGTGAAGACCCCAGCTGCATGGTGCTGGTCTCCAACCCGGCGACTCTGGGCGAAGGGATCAGCCTCCACCACGTGTGTCACGACGCCGTGTATGTAGACCGGGACTTCATGGCCGGCCGATACCTCCAGAGCCTTGACCGTATCCACCGGCTCGGTCTAGCACCGGACACGGAAACAAGGGTCACCGTGATCGCCGCGAGCAAAACGATCGATGAGGTGGTCAAGGTGCGCATGGACCAGAAACTTGAGTTCATGGGGAAGATCCTTGACGACCCCACGGTCCAGCAACTAGCTGACCTGGAGGAGGAGCCATCCGTGGCGGCCGGACTCGCGCCGGGGGACATTGAGGCGCTGCTGCGGCACATGGGCGGTGCGTAGTGCGGGCACCACCCCCTCGGCTCGTGGGATCACGGGATCGCGCCAAGCCGATCGGCTGATCGGCTTGGCTTCCGCTGCTCATGAGTCCGATCGGCCAGGCCCCGCTGTGAGTGGGGCGGAGAAGAACCCTCGACGCCAGCCGCCTCAAGCGTGCGCGGCCTGAATCGCTTGCCGAAACTCTGGTGAGTGAGATCACAGGGATGCCGAAGTGTTCGATGACTTCAGCCCTGCCCCCCTGGATGGCCAGGGCTGAGACAGTGGGAGACTCGTGGGTGTCGAGTGCTCAAGAGCCTGCACGTGATCACGGCCTCTGGGACACTTGGGATCAGTTTTGAGTCACTCCTGGAAGGAACACTATGAGCGCCAGCGGTCGTGAGCGTCCGCAGTTCACCCGGCCACTGACCTCGGTGGAGATCTGTGCCGGTGCGGGCGGCCAAGCCGTTGGGTTGCATAACGCGGGGTTTGACCACTTGGCTCTCGTGGAGTGGGATCCACATGCGGTGGACACCCTGCGGGCGAATGTTGGTGACTGGCCTGGGTGGAGTGAAGAGCGGGCTAAGGAGCTCAGGTCCATGGACGTGCGGGAGTTCCTTAAGCCTGGCGGGATTGAAAATCCCGGGATTGAAAGAAAGAAACTGAATCTTCTGGCAGGTGGTGTGCCGTGCCCGCCCTTCTCGCTGGCAGGTAAGCGGCTGGGGAAGGATGACGAACGTGATCTTTTTCCGGATGCTCTGAGGATCATCGACGAGCTCATGCCAGAGGCGGTCATGATTGAAAATGTCCGGGGGATTCTTGAGCCTCCGGAGGTTTTCATCGACTATCGCAGAGATATCTTGGGTGAACTTCGGGACCTCGGTTATGCGGTACCGGAAATCAAGAAGAGCTGGTCGGCTGAGCAGCAAGACCGTGCCATGCGGAAGGTTTGGCGCCGGATCGATGCAAGCAACTTCGGTGTCCCTCAGTTGCGCCCCCGGGCTATCCTGGTTGTAATTCGTGAAGATGTGCTTAACGATTCCGGCATCGAATTCGTATGGCCGTCCAGGGTTAAAGGTAAGCAGGCAACGGTAGTCGGAGAGCTTGCTGTCAGCATGGAAGCGCGCTGCCGGAAGTACTGGACGAAAAACAAGAATGGTGAGCGCGCAAAACCGGGGGAGCGCACCGGGAAAGACGTTTACCAGGACTGGCTGGATAAGGCTTCCAAGGCTGCCGAGTTGGGCAGGGGTATCGCTCCGACCCTGGTTGGAGGGTCGAAAAAGCACGGTGGTGCAGACCTCGGGCCGACCAGGGCCAAGCGGGCTTGGGAGGCTCTGGGGGTCGATGGCATGGGCCTTGCCAACGACCCCGAGAAGTGCGATCCGGAACGGGACCTCTTCCGTCCTGCGGGGCCCATGCTCACTGTGGAGCAGGCCGCACTGATCCAGGGGTTTCCGCCGGACTGGAAATTCCAAGGAAGGAAGACCGCACAGTACCGGCAGGTGGGGAATGCCTTTCCGCCTCTTGTTGCCGAAGCAGTGGGTCGAGCAATTGCTGCGGTTCTGCGGTCGGAGTGCCGTGATGAGCTTCTCCGTGATTACGAACTGGACAGTAGGGACTCTGTCGTAGACCTTCCGCAACAGGAACAGATGGCCTTGCCGGTATCAGGTAGGGCGTCTGAGAGCAGCGCGCCGTCGGTTCACTACCGCAGCGATCTTGTCCGCGCAGGCGTCTGATGGCTCGTGCTCCCAGAAGCGGAGCACCAGCCAGCCCGCCTCGTTGAGGCGCCGGTCGGTGTCGCGGTCTCGTGCGACGTTTCGCAACACCTTTTCTGACCAGTAACCGGAATTAGTCCTCGGCGGAATGTAATGTTCGGGGCATCCGTGCCAGTAGCAGCCGTCGACGAATACGGCGACCTTCACGGGACGGAATACCATGTCTGCCGTCCGGCGCAGGTCAGGCAACGGGCGTGCGCAGACCCGGTATCGCAGGCCACGGGCATGGATGAGTCTGCGGATCAGCTGTTCGGGCTTTGTGTCGCGGCTCCGGATCGCCTGCATGTTGCGGCGGCGAGCCGCGGACGAGGCCCACGAACCGGCTGGTGCTTCCCACTGCGTTTCTTCGGACACATCTAGAGCCTAGAGGCCGGCATACCGCCGCAGCGCGTGGAAGGCAGGCCTGGGTGCTTGCCGACCTCCCACGCGAGACTTACTCAGGACGCAGCGTACGGAATCGTGGCCTCGTCCTCGTATCGCGAGTTCTTGGCGCGGAAGCGGACCAAGCGACGGTCCCCGCTCGTGGCCGAGGTCGGCGGGATCAAGGTGAATGCCATGACGATCTTCGCGGGGTCGGCCGCGCCGTTCCGGACGACCGCGTGGACGTCACTGTGGCTGTCTCCTTCTACGACGGGGTAGAGGAGCACCACACCTGTTGTAGGGCTAATGGCGGGCCCGCCGTCAGCAGGCGCGACCGGCGTCGAGGAGGCTGTGTCGATCAGGCGTTGCGCCGCGGTGCGGTGCTCGACACTGGCAATGCGGCCGAAGGAGGTCTTGCCAGTCTGCCGGCTTCGCCGGACCAGAGACAGCGGCAGGGAACCGAGAATGCTGGCCTCGACACGCGTGCTCGCTGCCAAGCGGGGCGAGATGAGAAGCCAGTCGTCCACCTTGGCCAGCGTGCCGTCCAGTTGGCTGAGGTAGGTCAGGTGGGGCGCGAAGTGCCCGGATCGCTCCCATTCAAGTTGGGACAGCACGCCGACAAGTCCGCTGTGAGAGACGGTGCCGGTCAGTGCCTCAAAGGTCCGGGTGAGAGAACTGGAGTCATCCGGCGGATTGCTGAACGAAACCGGTTCTGGCGTGAATGCGTCGAGCAGAGGTCGCCAGCGTTCCGTGTTCTGCTTGAGTACCGCGTTGCTCAGGGGATACGAAGCAGGCTCGATGGGACGGCCGGGCGACCGGACCTCGACCAGCTCGGCGTTGAACATCTTGTTGCGCGCCGATGGCCTGATCCAGGGCAGGTGCTGCGCCACCAACGGAGGCACCTGCGTAGGTGTGATCTGCGGCTTGCCGTCGACCACAACGGCGTACTGTTCCAGCTGCTCACGGAACGTTTCCTCATCGCGGCAGATGGCTTCGTATGCCTCATGCAGGTCGGCGTACTTGTCGCGCCCGAAGGGCTCCTCCCTGCCGATGTAGAGGCGCACCAAGTCCCGGTAGCCGGGCCGGAAGCCAAACCAGCGACCCATCTGCATCAGGGTGTCCGCCTGCTGGGTGGTACGCCGGTAGTAGGTGACAGTGAGGCCTTCCACCGTGAAGCCGCGAGACAGCTTCGTGCCGCCGACGAGGATCTTCCAGACGTTCGCGGTCCCGTCGAAGTCGAGATCCAGCTGGTCGAAATAGCGGTCCGAGTCTCCGTTCACGACGATGACGGGCTGGCCTCCTGATCCGATGCGCTGACGTGCTGCGTTCACGTACGGGCGCAGCTCCTCGTACGTGGCAGGAGCCGGGAGGTCTGAGGCGCGCGCCTCGCTCACGGGAGCGAAGTCGGATGCCCACAATGCCGCGAGGCGTTCGTGTCCGGCTGACGAGCTGTAGCCGGCCTCATGCCACATGGAATTGATGCGCAGCGCCAGATCTGCGTGATCATCCTTGCGCACGGACTGATGGACGAGCATCGTGTGGTGCCGGAACGGCCCGTCGGGCACACCATGGTCGGCCCGGTACAGCTTCAGTGCGCCGGACAGTACGAAGGCATCCATGGCCTCCTGGAGACGGTCACCCGTGGAATCGTATATGCCTCGTATATGCGCCTTCTCCTGGGAGTTAGCGTACGTGCGCTCCTCTTGCGGTATGCCGGAATCCAGGTCGTGAAATTCCTGGGCGCCCATGTACCCGGCAGGGCGCGGAAGAGAGATCAGGAAGTCGCTGGGGAAGAGGTCTTCGTCGTCGCCAGGGTCGATGAAGACGTTGGCGAACGGGGTAGCCGTGTAACCCACGTACTGTGCGCGCGGCAGAAGCTGGAGGAGTTGGGAGAGGAGCCCGTTGATGGCCGTCCGCTCAGTGCTTCCCTGCTCCCACTTCTTCGGGTCCAGAGTGTTAACGGAGGCTTGGTCGGACTCGTCATCGATGATCAGGGCGGGCAGTTCTCCGAGCAGTCCGTGAATCTGCTTGAGGTCCTTCACCAGCTTCGTCAGCACCGACTTGTTCTTCTTCACCACGAGGACGCGGGCGGCCGTGTGATGGAGGTTCGCCGGATCATGCAGCGGACGTGTGGGTTCGCGCTTTTCGAACTCGAGCGCCCGGATGCCCTGTGCCAGGCTCTTGTAGTCGTTGTCGCGGGTTGTCAGCCGCTCGATGTCGAACGCACCCAGTGCCGAAGGACGTCCCCCGTGCCGGACGAATGTGGGCCAGTCCTCGTCGTCGCCTACGTAGTCGATGCCTACGAGCGAGTCGAGGTCCGTGATATCGGCACCGCGCAGAATGTTCTCCTGCCCGATCAGCTCCATGTCGAGTCGGCGCTGGGTCTGGCGGCGCAGCAGGTTAAGCGTGCCGCCGAGCACGATGACCAAGCGGTATCCAGCATCAATCGCCTTGGCGGCGACGCCGGTGAAGTTCGCCGTCTTGCCCGACTGGACATACCCGACGACCAGACCCTTGGCCTGACGGGCCGCCGACTGCTCCGGGTCCGTCAAACGTTCGACAACGGCACGGCTCGCCTCGTCCAAGCTCGCGATGGCGGGTTCGGACCAGCCCTTGGCCCGGAGCTTCTGCTCATACGACGTCCAGTAGAAGGACCGGGCGGCCGCTCGCTCAGGCGCGTACCAAGGAGTGAACTCACGAGTGATCACAGTCGGGCCCGGTATTTTTGCCACAGGCACCAAGTTGTCCAGGGCCTTGCGCAGATCGCTGCCGAAGCGGAGACGGTCGTACACGGCTGCACGCCGGTCGTCGGTACGGGCCGGGATGCCGAGTGCCCAGCGGGGCTCCTCGGTGAAGTCCCAGGTAGTGAGATGGCGGCTCCACAGAGCCGTGAGCGCCTCGTCGCCGCCTGCGAGATGGGTGTGGAAGAGTTCCTCGCTCAGGTCCGCGTCCGGGTAGTCCTCGTCGGCAGCAAGCGCCGCCCATCGCGCGAAGTGCTTTGGGACGCTCCCCATGCCCGCCAGTGCGGAGGTGTGAATCTCAAGGAGTGCGCTTGCTGGGGTCTCGCTCATGTGAAGTCCTCGGTCAAGGATCAGTGGTGAACTGGGAGTAGCTGCGCTGCGTCAGGAGAGCGCTTGCGCACGCCGCGCGCGCTGCGCTTCCGCCGACGCCAGGAGGATGGTGTTCCAGTAGTCCACCCGGTCCTGGCGGCCACGCTCCCAGCGTCCAAGCCCGAAGCAGTCCTCAAGGAGCAGGTACAGCAAGGTCTTTGTGACGGGTGCGTCATTTGCGCCGCCCCGCCGTCCGTCATTGAAGTCCTCGCGGTAGCTCCTGTTCAGGATGACAGCGTTGTGTTCGCGGTCCAGGGTGAAGAACTGGTCAGGGGGAAGCGCATCCCACGTGAAGCTGATGGGCTCTTCGCCATGCTTCTCGGGCAGCTCCTCCTTGACCACTCGCTTGATCTTCGGGTCGATGCCCTTGCCGGGAGGAGTCACCGGCTTGCGGACGATTTCGCTGCGTCTTGAGCCATCCCTGTAGGCCGTCTCCGCGTCAGAAAGGTACGCGTGGAAGGTGTGCCCCGCAAAGTCGGTCGCCTTCTCCACGCCAAGCGTGAATGCGGGGGTGACGGTGACGCGTTCCTTCTTCACGTCGAGGCTCAGGACGTTGTTGTCGGCAGTAGGGAGATCGACCACGACCCGTGCGAGAACGAGGTGCCCCTCGGGGTTGCGCAGGCCGTTCCATCCGCCGGCCTGTACCAGGCGGTCGTTCCTGTAGAAGTAGAAACCCTGTCTCTCAGTGAGCGCGCCGATCTGCCGGAAGCCCGCCAGCTTGGACTTGGCTGGCCAGATGTGGGCAGTCAGCCGCACGTCCCCAAGGCCTTCTACGGGGGCCGTGAACTCGCGTGGGTAGCCGGCTTTGCCAGGCACCTTGTAGCCGAAGGGATCGAGGGCCTCCACGGCGATGTGGTCCACCTCCTCGCCGAGGCCGTCCTCTCCGCTGGTCACGTCCCATACGGCGATGTCGAGCTTGAGGCCGCGTTGCAGATAGCGGTGAAGGTAGAGGCCGAGATGGGTCTCGAGGCGGGATATCGCCTTGGACAGGAACTGGTCGCTCTGGCCCCGAGCGACTGTTTCGAAGGCGCGAACGCCGTCCCACCGCACGATGGTGCCGTGCCATTCGATGATTCCGTCATAACGGTCCACGAGATCCTGCGCATAGCGCGGATCGACCGTGTCGCAGCGGAAGCTGTCTTCTATGCCCTCAGCCGTGAGGCGGCGTCCTGCCGCACGGCTTCGCTTCGTGCGGCTGACGACGGTTAGTGAGGACGCGTGGGACAGTGAAGCGGCCTTCAGCCCCGTGCCGTACATGCCAAGGGCGTTTTCGCCGTAGGCACGGCGGCGCCCTACGGTCATCGCCGAGTCCAAGCCTTCTTCATCCATACCTGTGCCGTTGTCGATGATCAGGAGGGTGAGGATGCGGCCGGCATCACGCAGGAAGTGCACGACGATCGTGTCGGCGCCCGCGTCGATGGAGTTGTCGATGAGGTCCGCAACGGCGACCTCGAAGCCGTAGCCCTGATTGGTCAGAGCCCTGCCGTAACCCGCATCTGGCGGCAGGTGTGTGCTGCCGGTTGTCGGGACGTCGTACTGCCACTCGGCGCCGGGCTTGTAGGCCATGTTTCCTCAGGATGCACAGGTCAGGGCATGCTCCGTAACTAGCAGCCCCTTACAACGGTTCCGATGTGACGATACTGCAAAGGTTGGACATAGGGGGAGGTGAATGCCGAAGCAGGGCGATAAGTCCCTTATCAGATAGGGGGCTTCGGCATGCCAATCTCGTCGGGTCCCCAGACCGCCCTTGTGCCCGGCTGCACGAGCACGGCAAGGGTGGTCCCGGGAAGGCGGTATGCGGTGCCCCTT
This sequence comes from Streptomyces sp. NPDC047085, assembly GCF_040643735.1. Lineage (NCBI taxonomy): Bacteria > Bacillati > Actinomycetota > Actinomycetes > Kitasatosporales > Streptomycetaceae > Streptomyces > Streptomyces sp. NPDC047085. Next base: position 173,801 of record NZ_JBEYUW010000009.1, on the reverse strand, counting down.
GGCGGTTGGGCTCGCGGTTACGATCCGTGGCACCTCTCGTAAGGCTGGGCGGACTTACACCAACACTCCACCCCCCTCTGCGGCGGCCAAGCCACAGCCCGTCCCCGCGCCGCCAGTGTCGTCGCGTACTGCGGGAGCAGGGTCACGTCTGCCGGGGATGAGCCCTCCGAGGCCGCGAAGGCCTCGTAGGAGGGGACCGTGCCGGTGACGATGCCGAGGTTGGGGGTGCCGGAGGAGGAGAGTTCGCGCAGCGAGGACTCTATGGTCGCGAGGTGTTCCTCGTGGGAGGGGTATTCCGTGGAGAGGGTCGGGTACGCCGAGAGGAGTTCGGCCAGTTCGGGGGCCGGCCAGTGGAGGACGGCGACGGGGAAGGGGCGGGAGAGGGCTTCGCGGTAGGCGCCGAGTTCGGCGCGGAGGCGGGAGATCTCGGCCTGCAGTTCCGCCGGGTTGTTCGAGCCGAGGGACCAGACGCGCTTGGGGTCGTGGAGTTCGTCCAGGGATACGGGGGACGTGTGGAGGGAGTCCGCCAGGGTGTCCCAGTCGTCGTGGGGCAGGCCCAGCATGCGGCGGACGCGGTGGCGGCCGTAGAGGAGGGGGTGGGTGGGGTACGGGGCTTCCGTTGCGTCCGTCAGCAGCAGCCTCGCCGCCTGAGTGAACGTCTCCGCCGCTGCTTCCAGCTCGTCGTGGGCCTCCAGGGACTCCGCGACGATCACCCAGGGGGCCGGGTCGCGGGGGGCCGCGGTGCGGATGCCGTCGATGATGGCTCGCGCTTCGGCCTCGTGGTCGTACTCCCAGAGATTCGAGGCCTTCAGGGCGCGGACGAGGTGGGGGTGCTCCAGCGCGGCGGGGTCGGACAGCAGGCGGTCGTAGAGCGCGGTCGCGGCGGGGCGGTCGCCGGAGAGTTCCAGGTGGGCGGCGGCGCGCAGCAGGAGGGCCTCGGCGTCCTCCGGATACAGGCCGGCGGTCCGCTCCAGGCGTGCCGCTTCGGCGGTGTGGTCGACGTTCTCGGCAGGCGTGTCGGGGCGCATGGGGGACACGGTACTGCCGACCAGTGACGGAGGTGGAGTACGTGCTGGTCATCGGTGGTCGTCGGTTCGGCCGCCGGGGCGGAAAGAGGGTCGCTGTCGCGATCGGCCTTTTGTGTATGGCCAGTTGAAGCCCGCGCCCTTATCGTGCGGGCGGCTTCTGGAGAGGCGGGTGTACGGATGATGCGGGTCGTGCGGCACCGTGATCGGCGGAGGCGGGCCAGGTGGCGGCGCGGGGTGTGGGGCGGGGGTGAGGTGCTCGTCACCGTTGGTGTGGTGGTGATGCTGCTCGTCGTGCATCAGCTGTGGTGGACGAACCGGGAGGCTCGGCGGGGCGCCGAGCGGAAGGTGGAGGCGCTGGAGGAGGAGTGGGGGGAGGGAAAGGGCGGGGGTGGGGGTGGATCTGTAGGTGGGGATGCGGCGCCTTCCGGTTCCGTTTCGTCGCCGTCTGCGGGGTCCGCCGCTCCCGAGCGGGCGCGGGGGCAGTCGTCGTACGGCTCTCGCTCTGTTGTCATCGGGTCCGGTCCGCCTCGGTTCTCCCAGGCCTACGCCATCCTCACCATCCCCCGGTTGCACCTCCGTGTCCCGGTTGCCGAGGGTGTGAGCAAGGCGGACGTGCTCAACAAGGGGTACGTCGGGCATTACCCCGGGACGCAGCAGCCCGGCCAGGCGGGGAACTTCGCGGTGGCCGGGCATCGGAACACGCATGGTGAGCCGTTCCGGTATCTGCCGAGGCTGCGCCGCGAGGACACCGTCCAGGTGGAGACGAAGGGGGCGGTGTACACGTATGCGGTCGACAAGATCCTGCCGCACACGTCCGCCCGGGATTCGGGGGTGGTGCGACCGGTACCGCGCTCGGTCGTCAGGGCGGGCTACGGGTACGACGAGCCGGGGTACTACATCACCCTGACCACCTGTACGCCGGAGTTCACCTCGCGGTACCGGATGGTGGTGTGGGGGAAGTTGGTGTCGATGCGGCCCAGGGGGTAGTTCCCGGCCCCCGGCCAGGGAGGGGGTAGCCCCCGGCCCCCGGCCAGAGGGGTGCCTGTCGTTTCGCCCGGGCCGGCTCAGCCCCGCTCCCGCAGCAGGCCTACGGCCGCCGCTCCGAGCACGGCCAGTCCCGCCGACACCACCATCGCGACGTCCGCCCCGCGGGCCAGGCCGCCGCCGGACGACGTGACGAGGGCGATCGTGAGGGCCACGCCCGCGCAGGAGCCGATGTAGCGGAAGGTCTGCTGGGCGCCGGAGCCCATTGCGGCGCGGGCGGGCGGGACGGATTCCACTGCCACGAGGGGGAGTGCGGCGTTGAGGAGGCCGCTGCCCACGCCTCCGATGACGAGGCCGGGCAGGAGCCGGGTCCAGGAGTCCGCGCCGATCGAGCCCAGCATGGTCAGCGTGCCCGCGGCGTGGAGGAGGAAGCCCAGGGCCAGTTGCCATCGGGGGCTGACCCGGCCGGCCAGGCGCTTCGCCTGGAGGGCCACCGTGAAGGACAGGCCGGACCAGAGGAGGAGCAGCCAGGCCGTGTTGATCGCCGACATGTGCCGGGCCTGCTGCAGCAGGGGGGAGAGGTAGCTGAAGAAGCCGATCACCGTCAGGCCGGTGAAGAGGCCGCCGGCCGAGGAGGCCAGGAAGCGGGGGTGGCGGAGGAGGGAGAGGTCGATCATGGGGGTGCGGGAGCGGTGTTCGACGAGTGTGAACAGGGTCAACAGGACCACGGTGGCCGCCAGCAGCAGGCCCACCGGTGCCCGTAGCCAGCCGTCCCGGCCCAGGGTGAGCGCCGCGACCAGGGCCACCAGCGCCGCGCCGAACGTCAGCGCGCCGAGGATGTCGGGGCGTCCGCCCCGAGGCGCCTTCGACTCCCGCAGGGCCCGGACACCCAGGGCCGCCAGCAGCAGTGCCGCCGCGCCCAGGACGCCGTACGCCACCCGCCAGGACGGCATCGCGCCGGCGACCAGCGGGCCCGCCGCGATGCCGCCGCTCACGAACGCGCCCCACACGCCGGTCGCGTGCAGCCGGCCGCGCGGGGAGGGGAACGCCGCCACGATCAGGCCCAGACTGCTCGCCAGGATCGCCGCGCTCGCCGCGCCCTGCGCGATGCGGGCGAGGGTGAAGAGCCAGGTCGAGGTGGTCAGGCCGCCGAGGGCCGTGGTCACGCCGAGGGCCAGCGTGCCGGCGAGGAAGACGCGGCGGCGGCCGTAGTCGTCGGCCAGGCTGCCGGCGACCAGCAGCAGGGCGGCCAGGCCCAGCGGGGTGCCGTTCAGCAGCCAGGCCTGGGCGGAGAGCGGGGTGTGCAGGGCGGCGGCAGTGTCCGGGAGCGTGACCATCGGGGCGGTGTACGTCATCAAGGTCACGGCCGTCACCGCGCTGGTCAGGGCCAGGGTGGCGCGGGGATGGCCTGCGGGGGCGGGGGCGGAGGAGGCCGGTGCGGCCTTGGCGGTCGCGGTGGCCTGCTGCGCGGAGAGGGTTCGTTCACTGAACTTGGTCATGCCTCGTACCGTACACCTGTCGGTTCGTTCATTGAACTGATAGCCGGAAAATGGTTACAGTGGACGGCATGGCACTGGGTAAGGACTACGTGACGCAGGAATGCTCGGTCGCCCGCGCGCTCGAGGTCGTCGGCGAGCGGTGGACGCTCCTGATCGTCCGCGACGCGCTCTACGGCGTCCGGCGCTACAACGACTTCCTCGTCCACCTCGGCATCCCACGCGCCGTCCTGTCCGCCCGGCTGAAGACGCTCACCGAGGAGGGGATCCTCGTGAAGCGCCGGTACCAGGAGTCGCCGCCGCGTGACGAGTACGTCGTCACCGAGCGCGGCATCGCGCTGTGGCCGGTGCTGCGGGCCCTCGGGCGGTGGAGCCGCGACAACATCGAGGAGGCCCATCTGCGGTTCTTTCAGCACGCGGACTGCGGTACTGAGATCGGCTCGCACGGCGAATGTCCCGCGTGCGGAACCTTCGTGGCGGCTCCGGACGTTGTCATGGTGCCGGGCCCGGGACTCGATCCCGACCCAGCGGATCCGGTCAGCAGGGCGCTGCTCAAGCCGAAGAGGCTCCTGGAGCCCCTGGAGATCGATCAGGTATAACCGAGAGACAGAAGCAGCGCGGCCGAAGTGCGGGAGAAGCACAGGTCAGCGGGATGGGGGGTGAGTCGTGGTGCGTAGTCGTGTCGGCGTCGCGCGTCCCGTCGCCCTGATGCTCGTCCTGGTGAACCTGCTCCTGCTCCAGGCCGTGCTCCTCGACACCGGCAGCCTCTCCACCACCGTCGCGCTCGCCGCGACCGCCGCCGCAGGGTCCGCGCTCACCGTCTGTTCGCTCGTCATCTCCCGCTGCGCACCCGCCGTCCCGCCCACCCGCGTCCGTACGGCGATACGCGACCGGGCCAGACGTACGGCCTTCCTGCCCCAGCGCGATCCCGACGCCTCCGGACGCCCCCGGCCCCGGGCACCCGGACACGCCCTCGCGACGACCTGCGCGTAGGGCATCCCGACCGATCTCCGCTCCCTCACGTGAGCACGTGAGCGCGTGATCGCGTGATCACGTGGCCCCCGCGCGGGTCGTCATGCCGCCATGCCATCTCCGGTCCGGCCCTCCCCGGTCCAGGCATCTCCTGGATCCGGCCATCCGGTCGCACCGGCACGCACGACGACACACCCCGTCACGGAGGGTCCACCCTTGTCCGTCTTCGCCCACCTGGTCGAGCAGCTCGCCGACCTGCTCACGCCGCTGTTCCACGCGTCCGCCGCGGCCGCCGCGATCGTCTTGTTCACCGCGCTCGTACGACTGCTCGTGCATCCCCTGTCCCGGGCCGCCGCCCGCGGTCAGCGGGCCCGGACCGCACTGCAGCCGAAGATCGCCGAGCTGCGCAAGAAGCACGCCAAGGATCCCGAGCGGCTGCAGAAGGCGGTGCTGGAGTTGCACACCGAGGAAAAGGTCTCGCCGCTCTCCGGCTGCCTGCCCAGCCTGCTCCAACTGCCCGCGTTCTTCCTCCTCTACCACCTCTTCTCCAACACCTCGATCGGCGGCGAGGCCAACGAGCTGCTCACGCACTCGCTGTTCGCCGCGCCGCTCGGCGGCCGCTGGACCGACGCCCTCGCCGGCGAGGGAATGTTCGGGGCCGCCGGGCTCGTCTACCTCGGCCTCTTCGTCCTTGTCGCGGCCGTCGCCACCTTCAACTTCCTGCGCACCAAGCGGATGATGGCCGCGAACCCGGTCACCCTCGGGGCCGGTGACGGGGAGGGGCAAGGGCAGGGGCAGGGGCAGCTGCCGGGGCTCGGCGCGGTCAACAAGGTCATGCCGTTCATGTCCTTCTTCACGCTCGTCACCGTCGCGGTGGTGCCGCTCGCGGCCGCCCTCTATGTCGTCACCAGCACGGCGTGGAGTGCGGTGGAGCGGGCCGTGCTGTACCGCTGAGCGGCTTCCCGGAGGCCCCGGGTGCCCGGATCGTCCAGGGGTGCCCGGGTTACGGTCCAGTACGTGAACATGGTCTTGCGGAGTGGACCGTGCCCTTGGAGGATCGGCCAAGTCCTCCGGTGGCCGCACCCATCGGCCGGGGCGCCCCCGCGATCGAGGGAGATTGTGACCATGAAGCTGCTGCGAGTCGGTACGGCCGGTGCGGAGCGCCCCGCGCTGCTCGACGCCGAGGGGACCCTGCGGGACCTGTCGGGCCTCGTGGACGACATCGACGGCGCGCTGCTCGCCGACGGCGCCGCGCTCGGCCGGGTACGGGCGGCGGCCGAGGCCGGCGAACTGCCCGCGCTGGACGCGGCGGGCCTCAGGATCGGGCCCCCGCTCGGCCGGATCGGCAAGATCGTGTGCATCGGGCTCAACTACCACGACCACGCCCGCGAGACCGGGGCCGAGCCGCCCGCCGAGCCGGTCGTCTTCTTCAAAGCGCCGGACACGGTCGTCGGGCCCCACGACACCGTGCTCGTGCCGCGCGGCTCGGTGAAGACCGACTGGGAGGTCGAGCTGGCCGTCGTCATCGGACGTACGGCCCGCTACCTGGAGTCGGCCGAGGAGGCGCTCGCGCATGTCGCCGGGTACACGGTGGCGCACGACGTGTCCGAGCGGGAGTTCCAGATCGAGCGGGGCGGGACCTGGGACAAGGGCAAGAACTGCGAGACGTTCAACCCGCTGGGACCCTGGCTGGTGACCGCCGACGAGATCGCCGACCCGCAGGCTCTGCCGCTCAGGCTGTGGGTCAACGGGGAGCTGAAGCAGGACGGGAGCACCGCCGACCAGATCTTCCCGGTGGCCGAAGTGGTCCGCTACGTCAGCCAGTTCATGACCCTGTACCCCGGTGACGTCATCAACACCGGTACGCCGGCCGGGGTCGCCATGGGACAGCCCGAGCCGAAGCCGTACCTGCGGGCCGGGGATGTGGTGGAGCTGGAGATCGAGGGGCTGGGGCGGCAGCGGCAGGAGCTGAAGTCTGCCTGAGCGGTGAAGAGCGCCTAAAGGGTGGGGAGCTGCCCCGCGCCCCGTGGGTGGGACCGCTTACCGCAGTACGGAAGCGAGCTTCCTCCAGGTTTCGCGGGGCAGGTCGTCGCGGGTGCCGCCGTCGACCACTTGGAGGGCCACGTGGTCCGCGCCCGCGTCGTGGAAGGCGTTGATGCGGTCCCGGATCCGGTCCTCGTCGCCCCAGGCGTACAGCGCGTCGACCAGGCGGTCGCTGCCGCCGGCGGCGAGGTCGTCCTCGGTGTAGCCGAGCCGCAGGAGGCTGTTGGTGTAGTTGGGGAGCGTGAGGTACATGGCGAAGTGGTCGCGGGCCAGGGAGCGGGCGCGGGCCGGGTCGCTCTCCCAGACGACCCCGAACTCCGGGGCCAGCAGCGGCTCTTCGCCCAGGATCTCGCGGGCCCGGGCGGTGTGCTCCGGTGTGACGAGGTAGGGGATCGCGCCGGCCGCCCGGTCCCGGGACAGTTCCAGGGTCTTCGGGCCGAGGGCCGCGAGCACCCGGCGCTCGGCCGGGACACCGGCCGCGTCCAGCGCGTCCAGGTAGGCGACCAGCGCCGAGTACGGGCGGCGGTACTGGTCCGCGAGCTTGGCGTGGCTCACGCCGAGGCCGAGCAGGAAGCGGCCGGGGTGGGCCGCGTCCACCTCGGCGAAGGCGGCGGCGCTCGTGTCGGCCTCGTACTGCCAGATGCTCTGGATGCTCGTGCCGACGGTCAGCCGGGACGTCGCTTCGAGGAGCGGGGCGGCGTGCCGGGCGGCGCTGCTGCCGCCCAGCCAGGCGGCTCCGAACCCGAGCTGTTCCAGTTCCGCGGCGGCCTCGGCGATGTCGCCGCGCCGAGCCGGGTCCTCCGAGCGGAGCCCCACGCTCCAGACGCCGTACCGGCCGATGCTCTCCTTGACGGAGCGGGCGTCCTTGACGGAGTGTGCGCTGGTCATCGCGTTCCTTCCCTCCGGTGGGTGTCGTGCCATGATCGTTCGGCACATCGGTCCCAACCGGAGGGAGCCGCGCGGTAATCCCGCGGACGGGCTACTCGCCCAGGAACTGCTCCAGCGCCTCCACCACGAACTTGTGGTCCTGCAGCTGGGGCAGGCCGGAGACGGTCACCGCGCCGATGACGCCCACGTTCTCGACGTTGATCGGGAACGAACCGCCGTGCGCCGCGTAGGTGTCCGGGTCGAGGCGGGAGGACTCCTCGAAGGTCGTGCCCTTGGCGCGGAAGCGGGCGCCGACCAGGTAGGAGGCGGCGCCGTACCGCTCCACCACGCGGCGCTTGCGGGCGATCCAGGCGTCGTTGTCCGGGGTGGAGCCGGGCAGGGCCGCGTGGAAGAGCTGCTGGCCGGCGCGGTGGATGTCGATGGCGACGGGGGCCTGGCGCTCCAGGGCCAGCTCGACCAGGAGGGAGCCGAGGGCCCAGGCGTCGTCGTACGTGAACTGCCGGAAGACCAGGCGGCGTTCCTGTGCCTCCAGCTCCTCCACACTCGGGGTGATCTCGGGGGCGAACTTCGGGGTGATCTGCGGGTGGTGCATCAGAGGGTCACCGTCACCTTGTCGTGGGCGGAGCGCCGGGCCGCTTCCAGTACGTCGAGTGCGGCGGCCGCCTCGTGGGCGGTCACCGGATTGGGGCCGGCGCCGGTCAGGGCCGCGGCCACGGCCGCGTAGTAGGCGGGGTAGTCGCCGGGGAGGGTCGGTACGGGGCGGCCGCCGCCCGTCAGCGGAGACTCGCCGGAGCCGATCCGGCCCCACAGGGACTCGGGCTCGACACCCCAGGCGGGGCCCGGTCGCAGGCCTTCCCTGAGGGCGGCCTCCTGCGGGTCGAGGCCGTACTTCACATAGCCCGCCTGCGAGCCGAGGACCCGGAAGCGCGGGCCGAGCTGGGCCGTGGTGGCGGAGACGTAGAGGTGGGAGCGGACGCCGTTCGCGTGGGTGAGGGCGATGAAGGTGTCGTCGTCCGTCTCGGCGCCGGGGCGGCGGATGTCCGTCTCGGCGTACACCTCGGTGACCGGGCCGAACAGGACCAGGGCCTGGTCGACGACATGGCTGCCGAGGTCGTAGAGCAGACCCCCGATCTCCGCCGGGTCGCCGGACTCGCGCCAGCCGCCCTTCGGCTGCGGGCGCCAGCGCTCGAAGCGGGACTCGAAGCGCCAGACGTCGCCCAGTTCGCCCTTGTCCTGCAGGGCGCGCAGGGTCAGGAAGTCGTTGTCCCAGCGGCGGTTCTGGAAGACCGACAGCAGCAGGCCCCGCTCCTCGGCGAGGGCGGCCAGCTCGCGTGCCTCGGCCGCGGTACCGGCGACCGGCTTGTCGACCACGACCGGCAGACCCGCCTTCAGCGCGGCGGTGGCGAGCGGGACGTGCGTCTTGTTCGGGGACGCGATGACGATCAGGTTCAGCTCGTCGGCGCGGCCGAACAGCTCCTCGGCGGTGCCGGCGACGCGGACGTCCGGGTGCTCGGCGCGGGCCTGCTCCTGCCGCTCGGGGCTCGAGGTGACCACCGTGTCCAGGGCCAGGCCCTCGGTCGCGGCGATCAGCGGGGCGTGGAAGACGGAGCCTGCGAGGCCGTAGCCGACCAGGCCGACGCGGAGGGGGGTACCAGTCATGCGTCCTACTTTCGCAACGCTGTTGCCAAAGTGCAAGCGGCGGGGAGAATGGGTGGCGTGAACAGGACGAAGAGCGGGAGCGGTCGGGCGGGCCAGGCGGGCCGGACGGCCCAAGCGGCCCAAGCGGGTCAGCCTGGCCAGGCCGGTCAGGTCGGCCAGCCTGACCAGGTGGGTCGGCAGGCCGGGAAGCATGCCGGGCGGCAGCCGGGGCGGCATGCGGGACGGCAGCCGGGGCAGAGCAGCGGCCCGGTGGGCGCGAATCTGCTCGCGGTGCGGTCGCACAACACCGCGCTCGTGCTCGATCTGCTGCGCGGCGCCGGGGCGGAGGGGATCAGCCGGCTGGAACTGGCCGAGCGGACCGGGCTGACCCCGCAGGCCGTCAGCAAGATCACCGCGCGGCTGCGGGAGGAGGGGTTCGCGGCGGAGGCCGGCCGCAGGGCGTCCACCGGCGGCAAGCCGCGCACCGTGCTGCGGCTGGTGCCGGAGGCCGGGCATGCGGTGGGGGTGCATCTGGACCGGGACGAGCTGCGGGTCGTGCTGGTCGACCTGGACGGCGCGGTCGTGGGGGAGCGGCGCGGTGTCGTCGACCTGGGCGGCGACGCCGAGACCGTACTGGGGCTGGTCGCCGGGGAGGTGACCGGGCTCGTGGAGGAGGTGCTCGGGAGCCGGGGCGGGGGTGAGGACCGCCGCGGGGACGAGGACGAGGGCGAGGACCGCCGCGAGGACGAGGGCGACGGCGGTCGGGAGCTTGGGGAGTTCGGATCGCTGCTCGGGGTCGGGGTCGCTCTGCCCGGTCCGCTCGACCATGCCCGGGGCGTGCTGCACCGGGTCACCGGGTTCCCGGAGTGGGAAGGGTTTCCGCTGCGGGACGCGCTCGCCGAGCGGCTCGGGGTGCCGGTCGTGGTGGACAAGGACACGAACGCGGCGGCGCTCGGGCTGTCGGTGCGTGGTGAGGGCGGGTCCTTCGCCTACCTCCACCTCGGTACGGGGCTGGGGGCGGGCCTGGTCATCGGCGGACGTGTGCATCGGGGGACGCGGACCGGGGCCGGGGAGTTCGGCCACCAGGTGATTCAGTTGGACGGGCCGCCGTGCGAGTGCGGTGACCGGGGCTGCATGGAGGCGCTGTGTCTGGCGGCGGTGGCCCGGGGCGAGGCCGAGGAGGCGGCGCGGGTGCTCGGGGTGGGCGCCGGGAATCTGGTCGGCCTGCTCGACATCGACCTCGTACTGCTCGGGGGCCGCACGATCGCCTCGGCGCCGGAGGCCTACGTCCATGGGGTCGCCGAGGTGCTCGCGGCCCGGGCGCGGCGGGAGGGACTGCCCGGGGAGACGGTGCCTGTGCGGGTGGCGCCGGGCGGAGAGCGGGGGGTGGCGGAGGGGGCCGCGCAGTTGCTGCTGGCGCCGGTGTTCGGGCGGGCGGGGAGCTGAGGGCGTCCGCCGGCGTGGGGACTGCGGGTGCACGGTTCGCGTGAGTGACTGTATGAGCGGATCCGCGGGACGAGCGACAGAACCCTGAGGTGCGGGGCGGGCACCGGCAGCGGCACGCCGTCGACCAGGTCCTGCAGCGGCCGGCGGGCTGGTCCGGCACGGCCGCGCCTCCGCCCGCGCGGGTTCCGCGCGGGCGGAGGGCTTGACCCGTCAGGCTCGCGCGGTCGGCGAGCTCTGGCGCCTTACTTGGTTTTCTTCTCGCAGACCACGTACGCCTGCAGTTCGCTCGAATCGACCACGTTTCCGTTGTTCGTGGCCCAGACGGTCCAGCCCGTCGGGGTGCTGCCGTTGGAGGAAGGGTCGCCCGTCGAGTCCGTGGGGTAGGAGCTCGTGAGGTAGGTCGCATGCGCGTCATCGCCCGAGGTGATGCCTCCGCCGCCGGTGGCAGCGGTTCCCGTCGGGCATTGGACCCACGCGGTCTCGTGCGCCCCCGGCGTCAGGTTGACCGGATCTCCGTAGTAGGTGGTCGTCGTGCCCTGCCCGGGCTTGTCCGGCCCGTCCTTCTTGTCGGCCGCAGATGCCGTGGCTGCCATGCCCATCGCCAGTGCGATCTGGATGCTTGCCACAGCGAGAACCATCGAGCGCTTCAACTGCCGTTCCTTCCGTTGAGGTTGACTTCCGGCTCTTTCACGTTACGTAGCGAGTCGGAAACCGGCAGTCACAGCTAGGCTGTGCGTGTCATGTCTGCGTGGCTCGAACGGATGAGCGGGCAGTGGTCATGCTTCCGTGCTGCGCTTCCGCATGACTCCCCGCGGCCGTGCAGCCGCCGATCGAGCGGACTTGGCGCCCGCCACGGAGTGGCACCTCCAACACCCCGCTCTACTTAGCAGGGTTATGTGTTTATGCGATTGCGCACGCCTCCGCTCTTGTCCCTGCCCCTCTGTCTCGCCGCAGCCACCACCTCAGCCACCGCCGCCGCCCTCGCCCCCCTCTCCCCGGCCCTCGCCCACGCGGCCCCCGCCTCCGCTTCCCCCTCCCCCTCCTCCCCCTCCTGCGCCGCACCCGGCGACCATGCCTTCCCCTTGACCACCCGCATCCACGACGGCCCCGCTTCCTACGAGGCCGGCGGAGACTACGGCACCTGGTACATCGACCTCACCAACACCACCCGCCAGACCTGCACCGATGTCCATCCGGTCGTCGTACTCGTCGACGACAAACGCGCCCTGAAACCGTCCCAGCCCAAACTGGACTTCTACGACGGCTCCCGCGCCCGACCCGTACGGTTCGAGAGCACCGACGAGCAGGAGCTGGTCGGCGTGCTCGATGCGGACGGGTTCGGCGGGTTCACCGTGGCGCCCGGCAAGACGGTCACCGTCAAGCTGAGACTCTCCCTCGCCTCCGACGTCGCCCCCGACCACATCACCGCCAACGCCGCCGTCGTCCAGCGCCGCGGCCAGGACGGCGACTGGATCGGCGAGTCCAACGACTACCGCTTCGGCGTCGGCGACGACCAGGACACAGACGCGCAGGAGACGGAGGACACGGAGGCCACGGGGGACACGGGGGGTACCGAGGAGCCGAACGCGTCGGAGGACGCGGACGGTACGGCGACCGGGTCGGCCGATACCTCCTCCACCCCCAACTCCACCGCCTCAGCCTCCACCCCCACACCCACCTCCAGCTCCGCCCCGGACTCCTCCCTCCCCCTCGCCCGTGACGCCCAGGAAGCCGGCGAACGGGCCCGGGAACTCGCCGGTACCGGCCCCGGTCTCTCGCGCGGGCTGCTCGCGGCCGCATCCGCGGTCCTCGCCGTCGGCGGTGGCGCGTTCCTCCTGGCCCGCAGACGCCGCTGAGCGAACTCATGCCGCACCCCTTCCGCCCGCCGCCCCCACCCCGTCTGCGACGATCCCCCCGTGGACTACCCGAACGACCAGGCCCCCGGCGCCCCCGTCCGCTCCGGCATCCCCGAGCACGGACGCATCCCCAAGTACTACGCGGTGAAGGCGCGCATCGCCGCGCTGCTGGAGGAGCTGGGGGAGGGCAGCCTCATCCCCACCGAACGGGACCTCGCCGAGCAGTACGACGTGGCCCGTGAGACCGTGCGGCAGGCGGTACGGGAGCTGGTGCTGGAGGGCCGCCTGCGGCGGCGGGGCCGGGGCACCGTCGTCGCCGGGCCCAAGCTGGCCCAGCCGTTGTCCCTCGCGAGCTACACCGAGGGCGTCCGCAGGCAGGGGCGTACCCCCGGCCGTACCCTCGTCACGCTCGACCGTTTCCCGTGCCCGGAGCCCCTCGCCGCCGAGACCGGCCTCACTCGGGGCGAACCCGTCTGGCACCTGGAGCGCGTGCTGCTCGCCGACGACGAGCGGGTCGGCCTGGAGAGCACGTACGTCGCCGTCGACCGCGTCCCCGGCCTCGACCGCGACTTCGACCCCGACTCCTCCTTCTACGCCTATCTGAACGCCCAGGGCATCGCCTTCGGAGACGCCGACGAGCGCATCGAGACCGTGCTGGCCACGCCCCGCGAGGCTCTGCTCATCGGCACCCCGCCCGCCCTGCCGATGCTGCTGATCCACCGCGTGTCCCGGGACACGGAGGGTCGTCCGCTGGAGCGTGTGCGCACCCTGTACCGCGGTGACCGGTTCTCGTTCACCACCCACCTCAAGGGCTGAAAGTCGACCCAAAGTCCGACAAAAGCCTCAACAAATCCCCTCAAAAGCCCTCCCAGACACCCGCCACCCCCCAACCCGCTCCACATCACGGAAAGATAACGGGTCTAGCCCAAACGTGATGGGTCGTTCACGCTCTCGTTGTCAGCCGGACCCTTCCGGTTACCCGACCCCGAGGAGCGTTTGAGCCGTGAGAGTGACAGTCGTCGGAGCAGGCGTGGTGGGCACCATGCACGCCTGGCAAGCAGTGGAACGCGGCCACCAGGTCGTCCAGATCGAGCGTGAGGCGGAGGCGCGCGGCGCCTCGCTGCGCAACTTCGGACAGATCTGGGTCAGTGGCCGCGCAGGTGGGGAAGAGCTGGAGACCGCGCTGCGGGCGCGGGAGCTGTGGGAGGGGATCGGCGCGCGGGTGCCCGCGCTCGGGTTCCGCGCCAACGGCTCCCTGACCCCCGTGCGCGGGGACCTCGAACTCGCCGTCGCCGAGGCCGCCGTGGCCCGGCCGGACGCCGCCGCCCGTGGCTACAAGCTGCTGACCCCCGGCGAGGCGCGCGCCCTCAACCCCGCCCTGCGCGGCGAGTTCACCGCCGCCCTGTACTGCGAGCGCGACGCCGCCGTCGAGCCGCGCACCGCCCAGCTCGCCCTGCGCGAAGAGCTGCTGAAGTCCCCGAACTACACCTTCCTGCCGGGGCGCGAGGTGCGCGAGGTGGTCGGTGCCGGGGCCGTCCGGGACGACCACGGCGACGTGCACCACGCGGACGCCGTCGTCCTGTGCACCGGCGCCTGGCTCGGCGGACTGGTGCGCGAACTCGCCGGGCCCGACCTGCCCGTGCGCCGCGTCCGGCTCCAGATGATGCAGACCGAACCGCTGGGCGAGCCGCTCACCACCTCGGTCGCGGACGCCGACAGCTTCCGGTACTACCCCGCCTACGCCTCCCCGGCGCTGGACGAGCTGAACACCCGCCAACCCCAGGCCGCGACCGCCGCCGAGCACAAGATGCAGCTGCTCATGGTGCAGCGCGCCGACGGCGGCCTGACCATCGGCGACACCCACGAGTACGAGCATCCCTTCGCCTTCGACACCGTCGAGGACCCCTACGACCACCTCACCGAGGTCGTCGAGTCCCTCCTCGGCCGCCCGCTGCCGAGGATCCGGCGCCGCTGGGCCGGCGTGTACGCGCAGTGCACCGACACCAGTCGGGTGGTGCACCGGCAGCAGGTGAGCGACGGGGTGTGGCTGGTCACCGGGCCCGGCGGGCGCGGCATGACCTGCTCGCCCGCGATCGCCGAGACCACCGCGAACGAACTGGGCTGGTGAGGGAGTTGACCACCGACATGACCACAGGCATGACCGCCGACACCCAAGACATCCACCTCGTCGTCCTCGACATGGCCGGCACCACCGTCGCCGACGGCGGCCTGGTCGAGCGCGCCTTCGAGGCGGCCGCCGCCGAACTCGGCGTCGAGCCCGGCTCGCCCCGGCACGCCGAACACCTCGCCTACGTCCGCGCCACGATGGGCGAGTCCAAGATCTCCGTCTTCCGGCACCTGTTCGGGGCCGAGGACCTCGCCCAGCGCGCCAACACCGCCTTCGAGAAGGCGTACGGCGACCTGGTCGACGCGGGACTGATCGCCCCGGTCCCCGGCGCCCGCGAGGCCATCGAGGAACTGGCCGGCAGCGGTCGTACCGTCGTCCTGACCACCGGTTTCGCCCGCGTCACCCAGGACGCCATCCTCGCCGCCCTCGGCTGGCGGGACCTCGTCCCGCTCACCCTGTGCCCGGCCGACGCGGGCGGGCGCGGGCGGCCGTACCCGGACATGGTGCTGGAGGCGTTCGTCCGGACGAAGGCGGCCGAGGACGTCCGGCAGGTCGCCGTCGTCGGGGACACCTCCTACGACGTGCTCAGCGGGGTACGGGCGGGGGCCGGCCTGGTCGCGGGCGTCCGCACCGGGGCCCACGGGGACGCCGAGTTCCGGGCCGCCGGTGCCACCCACGTCCTCGGCTCCGTCGCCGACCTGCCCGCGCTGCTCACCGGAGACCGGTGACATGGGCATCCGCTTCGACTCCGTCACCGTCGCCTACGACGGGAACGTCGTCCTCGACTCGCTCGACCTGACCGTCGAGTCCGGCGAGGTCATGGCGCTGCTCGGGCCGTCCGGCTCCGGCAAGACCACCGCACTGAGGGCGGTCGCCGGGTTCGTCCGGCCCGCGTCCGGGCGGGTGCTTCTCGGCGGCCGGGACGTGACGGACCTGCCGCCGTACCGCCGGGGCATCGGCATGGTCGTCCAGCAGTACGCCCTCTTCCCCCACATGCGGGTCGAGGACAACGTGGCCTTCGGACTCAAGGCCCAGAAAATGCCCCGGGGAGAGATCCGGGGGCGGGTCGCCGAGGCCCTGGAGATGACCGGCATGGCCGCCTACGCCCGCCGGCACCCGCGCGAGCTGTCCGGCGGCCAGCAGCAGCGCGTCGCCATCGCCCGCGCGCTCGCCATCCGGCCGGACGTGCTGCTCCTGGACGAACCGCTGTCCGCGCTGGACGCCCAGCTGCGGTCCGGGATGCTGGCCGAACTGGCCCGACTGCACCGGGAGTTGCCGGACGTGTCGATGCTGTACGTCACGCACGACCAGGTCGAGGCGCTGACGCTCGCCGACCGGATCGCGGTCATGGACAAGGCGAGGCTGCGCGCGTGCGGGACGCCGAGGGAGCTGTACCGGGCGCCCACCGACGCATTCGCGGCGTCCTTCGTGGGCGGCGCGAATCTGCTGCCGGTGACCGTGGGTTCGGGGTCCGTCTCCTTCGCGGGCACCGAGTTGAAGGTCGAGACGAACGCGGTGCTCGCCGGGGCGCGGGCCACCCTGTGCGTACGGCCGCATCTGGTCGGGCTCGGCGAAGGGCCCAACCGGGTCGCCGGTACCGTCACCGAGATCCAGTGGCGGGGCGCCACGCACCGGCTTTACGTCGAGGTCGACGGGCACAGCCTGATGGCCGACCTGCGGGAGCTGAAGAACCCGCCGTCGCTCGGGGATGTCGTGGCCCTGCACTTCGCCCCGGACGACGCGGTGCTGCTGCCCGCCGGAGTCACTCATGAGTAGACGCCTGTTCTGGGCCCTGCCCCCGGTGGCCCTCCTCGCCCTCTTCTTCCTCTGCCCCCTCGCCCTCGTCGTCCAGCAGTCCTGCCGGCCCGACAGCGGGGGCACCTCCCTCCAGCCGTACGCCGACGTCTTCGCCTCGGAGGCGTTCCGGCACGCCCTGTGGACCACCGTCTGGCTGGCGGCGGCCTCCACCGTGGGCTGTCTGGTCCTGGGCTTCCTGCTGGCGCTGGTCATCGCGTTCGTGCCCTTCCCCGGGGCGAAGGGGGTGGCGCGGTTCATCGATGTGTACCTGTCCTTCCCGTCCTTCCTGATCACGCTGGCGCTGCTGTTCATCTACGGCACCACGGGCATCGTCACCGGCGTCGTCGGTTCCCTCCAGTTCCTGACCACGCCGTGGGGGGTGCTGCTGGCGGAGGTCACGTACTTCACGCCGTTCGTGATGCGGCCGCTGCTCGCCGCCTTCTCGCAACTGGACACCGCGCAACTGGAGGCGGCCAGTTCGCTGGGGGCCCGGGCGCCCCGGATCGTGCGGACGGTGATCCTGCCGGAGGCGCTGCCCGCGCTCGCGGCCGGCGGGAGCCTCGTCCTCGTCCTCTGCCTCAACGAGTTCGGCATCGTGCTGTTCACCGGCGCGAAAGGGGTCACGACCCTGCCGATGCTCGTCTACAGCAAGGCGATCCTGGAGTCCGACTATCCGGGCGCGTGCGTGGTCGCCGTCGTCAACGTCCTGATCTCCGTGGGGCTGTACGGCCTGTACCGGGTGGTGAGCCGTCGTGCTGGTGCATAGCCGTAGGGCCAAGTGGGCCGTGTGGGCGGTGTTCCTGCTCCTCTTCCTGCCCCTGTTCGCCCTGCCGCTCCTCGTCGTCCTCGGCGCGTCCTTCGCCACCCACTGGGCCGGCGTCCTGCCCTCGGGCATGACCGCCGACCACTACCGCGCCGCCACCCGCGGCGAGGCTCTGCAGGCCCTGACCACCAGTCTCGTCACCGCCGTCACCGCCAGCCTGCTCGCGCTGGCCACCGGCACCTGGGCCGCGCTGGCCGGGGCGGCCCTGAAGAAGCGCCACCGCCGGGCCCTGGACGCGCTGTTCGTGCTGCCGGTCGCCGTGCCGTCGGTGGTGGTC
Source organism: Streptomyces sp. NPDC047085 (assembly GCF_040643735.1). Classification (NCBI taxonomy): domain Bacteria; kingdom Bacillati; phylum Actinomycetota; class Actinomycetes; order Kitasatosporales; family Streptomycetaceae; genus Streptomyces; species Streptomyces sp. NPDC047085. Next base: position 156,425 of record NZ_JBEYUW010000009.1, on the reverse strand, counting down.
GGACTGTCGGTCCTGGTGGCCTTCTCCGAGCCGCCGCTGCTGCTCAACGGCACCCGGTGGATCGTGATCGTCGCCCACACCGTGCTGGTGACCGCCTTCGCCCACCAGTCCGTGTCGGCGGCGATCACCCGCCTCGACCCGGCGTACGAGCAGGCCGCCGCCTCCCTCGGCGCCCGCCCGTCGTACGTCCTGTGGCGGGTGCGGCTGCCGCTGCTGCTGCCGTCGCTCACCGCCGCGGCCGGCCTCTGCTTCGCCCTGTCGATGGGCGAGCTGAGCGCCACGATGATGCTCTATCCGCCCGACTGGACCCCGCTTCCGGTCCTGATCTACGCGGCCACCGACCGAGGCGCCCTGTTCGTGGGCTCCGCCGTCGCGGTGGTGCTGATGGCCGCGACCCTGCTCGTCCTGTTCGCCGTCTCCCGGGTCCGCACCCGGGCGTCGTACCGCTGAGCCACCCCGGTCCAACCCCCCGCCCAACCCGCCCTCACCTGCAAGGAGTTCGCCTCGCCATGCCCAGAAACAGCGTCACGCTCACCATAGCCCTCGCCCTCATCGCCACCCCGCTGCTGTCCGCCTGCGGTGGCTCCTCCGCCGCCTCCGACGAGAAGGTCGTCACCGTCTACAGCGCCGACGGCCTCAAGGGCGAGAACGGCGACGGCTGGTACGACAAGGTCTTCGCGGACTTCCAGAAGCAGACCGGCATCAAGGTCAAGTACGTCGAGGGCGGCTCCGGCGAGATGGTGCAGCGCGCCGTCCGCGAGAAGAGCAACCCACAGGCCGACGTGCTGGTCACCCTGCCGCCGTTCATCCAGCAGGCCGACAGCAAGGGCCTGCTGCAGAAGTACGAGCCGAAGGACTCCGCGCAGGTCAACGGAGCCGACAAGGCCCCCGACGGCACCTGGATCTCCGTCGTCAACAACTACTTCGGCTTCGTCTACAACAAGAAGCAGCTGAAGCAGGCCCCCACCACCTGGGAACAGCTGCTCGACGCCACGTACAAGAACAAGCTCCAGTACTCCACCCCGGGTGTGGCCGGTGACGGCACCGCCGTCCTCATCAAGGCGATCCACGACTTCGGCGGCAAGGACGCGGCCCTCGCCTACCTGAAGAAGCTCCAGGCCAACAACGTCGGCCCGTCCGCCTCCACCGGCAAGCTCGCCCCCAAGGTGGACAAGGGCGAACTGCTCGTCGCCAACGGCGATGTGCAGATGAACTACGCCCAGTCCAAGGACATGCCCCATCTCGGCATCTGGTTCCCGGCGAAGCAGGGCGGCAAGCCCACCACGTTCGCCCTGCCCTACGCGGCCGGCCTGGTCACCAAGGCCCCGCACGGCGAGAACGGCAAGAAGCTGCTCGACTTCATGCTCGCGCAGAAGCAGCAGCAGGGGGTCAGCGAGATCGGCGGCGGCTTCAGCGCCCGCCAGGACGTCAAGGCCACCGACGCCAACGCCATCGCGCTCACCAAGCTGATGGACGGCGTGGACATCTTCACGCCGGACTGGAACGACATCGACAAGAACCTCGCCACGTACATCGAGGACTGGAAGTCCGCCACCGGCAGCTGACCCGCGGGTGGTCGACGGGTGGTCGACGGGTGATCGGCGGAGCGCGGATCAGCCCGTTCTGACCGGGGTCAAGATCAGGCCCCGCTGATTAGGCTTGGGGCGTCGGTACGCCGTGGTTCCGGCGCCCCAGCCTTTCTTGACCGTACGCACGCCAGGAGACGCACACATGGCAGACCGCAAGCCCATCGAGACGTGGCTCACCGACATGGACGGCGTCCTGATCCACGAGGGCGTGCCGATCCCCGGCGCCGACGCCTTCCTGAAGAAGCTGCGCGAGTCCGGCCGCCCCTTCCTGGTACTCACCAACAACTCCATCTACACCGCCCGCGACCTGCACGCCCGGCTGCAGCGGATGGGCCTGGACGTGCCGGTGGAGAACATCTGGACCTCGGCCCTGGCCACCGCCCAGTTCGTGGACGACCAGCGGCCCGGCGGCACCGCCTACGTCATCGGCGAGGCCGGCCTGACCACCGCGCTGCACGACGTCGGCTACATCCTCACCGACCACGAGCCCGACTTCGTCATCCTCGGCGAGACCCGCACCTACTCCTTCGAGGCCCTGACCAAGGCCGTACGGCTCATCAACAACGGCGCCCGGTTCATCGCCACCAACCCCGACAACGTCGGCCCCTCCACCGAGGGCGACCTGCCCGCCACCGGCTCGGTCGCCGCCCTGATCACCGCCGCGACCGGCAAGAAGCCGTACTTCGTCGGCAAGCCCAACCCGCTGATGATGCGGGCGGGCCTCAACGCGATCGGCGGCCACTCCGAGTCCGCCGCGATGATCGGCGACCGCATGGACACCGACGTCCTCGCGGGCCTGGAGGCCGGCATGCGCACCCTCCTGGTGCTGACCGGCGTCACCCAGCCCGGGGACATCGACCGCTACCCCTTCCGCCCGTCCCGGATCGTCGACTCCATCGCCGACATCGTCGACCTGGTCTGAGCAGGGACCGGCAAACTCCGAGCCACCCGTATGGAGCAATCGTGCGCCTCCCGAGGATGCGGAGGCGCACGGTACGGGGGAGCCTCCCAGTATCTGGAGGTTCACGATGGGCTCACTACGTCTCACTCTCTGTACTGGAATCCTCGCCGTCGCCGCGCTCACCCCGGCGGCCCACGCGGCCGACGGGGGCACGAACGACGGCGGAGTCACCGTGACCCCGGCCGCACCGGCCCCGGGCAACGACGTCTCCCTGCGGGTGCGCGGCTGCTCTGGGTCGCAGGGCACCGCCGTCTCCGACGCGTTCGTCTCCGACGCCCGCCTGACCGGCGCCCAGGGCGCGCTCGGCGGCGAGACCCGGGTGCGCTCTTCCCTGCAGCCCGGCGCGTACGACGTCAGGGTCAGTTGCGCCGGCCGGTCCTTCACCGAGCGGATCACGGTCGGTGACCCGTCCGGCGGGGGCCGCCAGTCCGGGCAGTCCTCGGACGCCAATGAGCCCGCCGCCCCCGCCTCGCCGTTCGCCCCCGTCCACGCGGGCGGCGGCGGCACCGCGCCCCACGGCCCCGCGACGGACGGCCTCGCGGCCGACGACGGAGCCGCCGAGCGCGGCGCCGCCCACTTCGCCACGGTGGCCACCACCGGATCCGGCCCCGACACCGCCCAGGCCGTGACCGGCCTGGCCCTCGCCGGATGCGCCGCGGCCGCCGTCGGGGTGCTCAGGGCCCGCCGGAGCCGCGGCACGGACTGAGGGCCCGCGCCGCCATGTCCGACGACGGGCACACCACCGGCACCGGACGCCTCATCACGGCCCTCGCCTGGGCCGTGCTGCTGCTCGGGCTGTGGCTGTGGGGCCGTGACCTGACCGGCCTGCCCACCGCCGGGTCCGCCGACGGTGACGTGGCCGGCCTCGGCACGGTCCAGCTGCCCGCCCCGGCCGAGCCGCTGGGCAGCGCGCTCCCGCAGCGGATCGACATCCCCGAACTGGGCGTCCAGGCCCCCGTGACGGCCCGCGGCCTGGACTCGCGGGGCGCCATCGACCCGCCGCCCTTCGACCAGCCGGGCGTGGTCGGCTGGTACCGCGCCGGAACCACACCCGGCGCGGCCGGCACCGCGCTCATGGTCGGACACGTCGACACCGAGACCCGGCGTGCCGTCTTCTACCAGCTCAGCACCCTCAAGCCCGGCGAGACCGTCCGCGTGGTGCGCTCCGACGACACGGTCGCGCAGTTCACCATCGACGACGTCCGGGTCCTGCCCGTCGACCACTTCGACGCCCAGCTCGCCTACGGCCCCCGCGTCCCCGGCCGCGCCGAACTCCGGCTGATCACCTGCGGCGGCACCTTCGACCGCGCCACCCACAGCTACACCGCCAACGTGGTCGTCTCCGCCTACCTCACCGGCACGACTCGCTGACCACCCCTGACCACCCGCCACGGCCGCGACCACCCGCGACCCCGCGCGCCCTCGTGTCCGGCACGGCCGGTATGTCACGATTGGCGCTCGGACCGATGCGCCCAGGGGGGACACGCATGGACGACATCAGGGGGGCGCGCCCGGTGCCACGGGCCCGGGCGTCGGCGCTGTTACTGGGAGCGGCACTGCTGCTGGCGGCCTGCTCATCAGGAGGGGGCGGGGGAGGAGGCGACGGCGACGGCGGGGGGAACCTGGGGGCCCGCATCACCCAACAGCCCAAGTCCGCCGACCCGTTCTGGGTCAACCCGGACGGCACCGCGGCCCGCCAGGTCGCCGCCTATGTGAAGGCCGGCAGGAAGACCGAGGCCCGGCAGATCCGCAAGATCGCCGAGCAGCCGACGGGGGAGTGGATCGGCCCCGAGAACCCCGAGCAGGAGGCCCGCGGCTTCACCGAGGCCGCCGAGCAGTCCGACCGCACGGCCCTGCTCGTCCTCTACAACATCCCGCAACGCGACTGCGGCCGGTACTCCCAGGGCGGCGCCGCCGACGGCAACGCCTACCGCGCCTGGATCGGCGCGGTCGCCCGGGGCATCGGCGACCGCGCCGCCACCGTCGTCCTCGAACCGGACGCCGTACTCCACCTCGTGGACGGCTGCACCCCGGCCCAGTTCCACGAGGAGCGCTACGACCTCCTCAAGGGCGCCGTCACCAAGCTCACGTCCCTCAAGAACACCAAGGTCTACCTGGACGCCGGCAACGCCGGCTGGGGCCGGCCCGACCAGATCTTCCAGCCCCTCCGACGGGCGGGCATCGACCAGGCCGACGGCTTCTCCGTCAACGTCGCCAACTTCTACTCCACCCAGGACTCCCTCGCCTACGGCAAGCAGCTCTCCGCCAAGGTGGACGGCAAACACTTCGTCATCGACACCAGCCGCAACGGCAACGGCCCCTACGCCCAGGGCGATCCGGCCGAACGCTGGTGCAACCCGCCCGGCCGGGCCCTGGGCGAACCCCCGACGACGAGGACGGCGGACCCGCTGGTGGACGCCTACCTGTGGGTGAAGCGCCCGGGCGAGTCGGACGGCACCTGCAAGGGAGGCCCGAAGGCGGGTGACTGGTGGGCGAGTTACGCACTCGCCCTGGCCAGGAACAGCGAGTAGCTACGGCACCTTGACCCACTGCGCCGTGGACGGCGTCCCCCGGGCGTCGTCCACGAACAGCATGTACCAGCCCGACTGCACGAGATTCCGGTTCTTCGGCATCGTGACCGTGATCCTGTCGCCGTCCGCCCTGAAGCCGAGAGCGATCGACCGCTGATCCACGTCCGTCACATGGGTCGAGGCGCTCGGCCGGATCAGCCGTACCTTCCTGATCCTCGACGCGTGCTTCGAGGTGAACGTCCCCGAAGCACCCCGGGCGATCGTCCGCGGCCCCCCGCTCAACGCCGGCCGGGACCCCCGGTACAGATACGGCGGGGTGTAGATCTCGATCCGCTGCTCGAACTTCCCCGGCTTGGTGTTCCCCTTGTCCCCGTACAACGAGTCGGACCCGAAGAACATCACCCGCCCGTCCGGCAACAGGATCGACCCGGAGTGGTAGTTCCGCCCCACCAGCGGATCGGCGACCCGGGTGAAGCTGTTGCTGCCGGGGTGGTACAGCCGGGCCTGGAGGATGTCGGAGGCACCCCGCCCCCGGTAGTCCTCGGAGCCGCCGGACACCAGCACGGTGTCGTCGGGCAGGATCGAGGACTGCGGATAGCGCGTGCCCTTCTCCAGCGACGGCCCGTCCACGAACTTCGGGTTCTTGTCCTTCAGGTCGATCAGCCGCGTCACCTTGCTCGACAGCTTGGATTCGCCGACCCCGCCGCCCCCGATCACCAGGTACTTCTCGTCCTGCGCGGGCGGTAGCAGCACCGTGCCGGACGTCTCCATCATGTTGGGGTCGCTCAGCCCGGGCAGCTTGGTGAACTTGTTGCTGTCCACGTCCCAGATCCCGGGATCGCGGCCCACGTCGTCCGGCCCGTACCCCGCGTTGGACCCCGAGTAGAAGATCTTCCCGTTCTGCATCAGGAACAGGGCCGGATACGTGGGGAACTGCCGGATCTTCCTCGTGTACGCCCACGTCTGGGTCCCGGGATCGTAGATCTCGTTCTTGCCCGGCACCAGCTGCCCGATGTCGTCGAGCCCGGAGACACTGAGGATCCTGCCGTCCGACAGTGTCGTGAGCGTCGGATACCAGCGGGCCTCGTGCATCGGGTCGACCCTGATGTACCGCTCGGCGACCGGATCGAACTCGTAGGCGTCCCTGATCCCCTGGAAGTCCTTCTTGTCGAGTGCCAGCTTCTGCGCGATGCCGTAGGTGTTGCGCGCGTCGGCGCCGGACAGCCCCTGGATGCGGTAGTTGTCCTGGGTGCCGGTCTCGTAGCGTGTGCCGCTGCGTTGCGCCTCGACGTAGATGCGGCCGAGACCGGGGTCGTTGCGCAGCCACGCCCCGGTCTTCGGGTCGAAGACCTTCTCCGCGCGGGGTACGAGCACCGGGTCCTTGGAGACGAACGTCCTGCCGTTGCTCCTCCCGGTGAACCTGGTGCCCGCGGGCAGGGTGATCGGCTTGTCCGGGTTCTCGTTGTGGACGATCATCAGGCCGCCGGCCTTGGTGACATCGCCCTTGAGCTTCTCGTACCGCTTGGTCCCGCCCGCGATCAGCAGGTTGCCGTCGGCGAGCTGGGTGTGGCCGGTGCAGAACAGGTCGTTGGGCGTGGGGATCTTCTTGATCGTGCCCTTGACCGGGTCCCAGAGCCGGGTGTCGAACTTCTTGGCGTCGAAGTTGGCCTGGTTGTTGCCCGAGCCCGCGACCAGCAGCACCTTGCCGGTGTGCAGGAGGGCCGCGTGGATGGTGTCCTGGCGGTACTTCTCGGGGAACTCGACGATCTCCCAGTGGCCGTTCGCGGCCTTGTACGCGGGTCTGTCGATCTTGTACTGGTGGTACCGCTCGGTTCCGAAGCGGTACAGCCAGGGCCCGTTCATCGCGGCCAGCACGAGGAAGACCCCCGTGCCTATCGCGAGTCGTCGGGCACGGCGGCGGCCGGCATGGTCGTTCATTCCTTACGTCCCCCGAGAGCGATCTGCATGGTCTGGTCGACGTGCCCCGCGCCCATGGTGGGCCGCTGCCGAGGAGCGTGCGAGGCCTGTGGCGCCTCGGCCTTCCGTTTCTCCATCCGCAGCGCGTACCGCCAGGCGAGGATCGGCGAGGCGGTGATCAGCAGGGCGAGGGACGCCCAGGTGATCATCGCCGGGTGCGCGTGCCCGAGGAGGAAGCCGGCGGCGAGGGAACCGGCGAAGACCAGGATGAAGAACCAGTGGATCCGGAAGGTCCCGAACAGCGTGTCGGGGCTGGCCGAATCGCCCTTCGGGGTCACCACGAACCTGCTCCTGCGGCGCAGGACCGCGTCCGTCAGCGAGCGGGCGTAGATCGGCGCGGACAGGGCCGACATCACCATGCCCGCGACGCCGCCCGATCCCTCCGGCTCGTGCGGGGAGACGTTGTGCCGCCGGTTCCAGATGTACAGGCCGATCTGGAGCGCGGAGGCGTTGCCGTACAGCATCAGCCACACGGTCGGGTCGATGTTCACACCGGATGCGCCCAGGCCCAGGAACAGCGCGCAACTCAGGGCCGCGAGGATCCAGTTGAGGGCGGACATCGGGTAGAAGATGATCATCATGGTGTAGTTGAAGAGCTTGCCGGGCGGCAGGGTGAACAGGCCCTTCCAGTACTGCTTGAGGATCGTCTCGTACGTGCCCCGGGACCAGCGCAGCTGCTGGGTGAAGAAGTCGGTCCAGGCGGCCGGCCCCTCGCCGACGGCGAGCACGTCCGGTGTGTAGACGGACTTCCACTTCCTGCCCGTCAGCGGGTTCCTGGCGCGGTGCATCTCGAACCCGGTGGCCATGTCCTCGGTGATCGAGTCGTACAGGCCGCCGATCTGCCGGATGGCGCTGATGCGTACGGCGTTGGAGGTGCCGACGAACATCGGGGCGCCGTAGCGGTTGCCGGCGCGCTGGATGAGCGCGTGGAAGAGGAACTGCTGCGACTCGGCGGCCTTGGTGACGAACGTGTCGTAGTTGCCGTAGACCTGCGGGCCGATGACGAAGCCGACGTCCGGGTCGCGGAACCAGCCGAGCATCCGCTCCAGGTAGTTGGGCAGCGGGACGTGGTCGGTGTCGACGGAGGCGAAGTAGTCGTAGGCGCCGCCGTGCGCCTCCAGCCAGGCGTTGTAGTTGCCGTGCTTGGTCTTCGCGCGGTGCGGACCCTTGGGCCGGTTCCACCGCTCGACGCCCTTGCGGGAGAAGTGGTGGACGCCGAGCCGGGCGCAGACCTCCTTGACGGCCGGGTCGTCGCCCTCGTCCAGCAGCCAGACGTGCAGCAGGCCCCGGTGGCGCAGCCGTACCGCCGCCTCCAGGGTCCTGGTGACCATCTCCAGCGGCTCCTTGCCGGGCACGAAGGAGGTCAGGAACGCGACCCGGGTGCCGGTCTCGGGCACCACCGGGACGGGGTCGCGGGCGACGAGGGTGGCGTGCGCGTTCGACAGCACGTTCATGCAGCGGAAGAACTCGATCAGTCCGATCGAGACGAGCATGACGGTGTCGAGCGCCGGCAGGAAGGCGTGGGCCGGGTGGTCGCGCGCGGTCCAGTGCTCCGGCTGGAGCAGCCAGGCCAGCAGGACCAGGGACAGCAGCGGGGCGGCGCCCAGCATCAGCGCGGCGCGTATCCGGTGCGGCTCCTGCGAGAGCAGCGAGCGGTACCGCACGGTGTACGGCACGCCCGGGGCTGGCTGGGTGAGAGGGCCCGCCAGTCGGCTGTAGTGCTCATAGTCGTATCTCGGCAGGCTCTTTCTGAGCCGGTGGAACGTCCCCGTGCCGCCGGCCCGGCCCGCGGGAACCCTGAGCTGGATGGTCTGTGATCGATCGTGTGCGGTCTGTGATGAACGATGGGTGTGTCCGGCGCCCGACGGCGTCGACGTCATGAGTCATCCCCCCACACGCTGGTCAGCGCGTGTCCGTGCGGTTCTGGTGGTCCACCGAAGCCATGTCTTCCACGCCCCGGCGCCATGGAACCGTGCTTTCCGGCTTATTTCCCCCCAACTGCCGCGAACCGGCGGCACGTTGAACATCCAGGGTTCTACGCCGTCCGCCATGATCGCAAGATGCGCATTCCGGTGTTCACCGATCACATGGGGCTGAGGGGAACAGCCGGGTACGGATGGTGCCGAAGTGGTCTCTTACGGCTCACCGAGTCGGCCAAAAGCGAAAGGGTCCCTCGTTTGCACGAGGGACCCTCTCCTGTCTGTGCGCCGCCAGGGACTCGAACCCCGGACCCGCTGATTAAGAGTCAGCTGCTCTAACCAACTGAGCTAGCGGCGCCTGCTGACACGGAAAACTCTACATGACCTGGAGGGGTGCTTCGGACCGCCGGACGGCCACCCTGCCGCATCCGGAGGGCGGGCCGTCGGGGGCTGTACATCATTCGGACCGTCAACATGCGCGTCCCGAAGACAGTTGTGAAACTGATCAACGTGCACACTCACGGACAAATCAACTCCGAATGTGAGGCAGATCGCATGGACGCTCCGGTGTTCGAAGAATTCGATCCCGTGAGCGACTGCGCCTGCCCCGGTTGCGTTCACGTGCGGCGGGCGACCCCCCGCCGGCTGTCCGGCCGCCGCGGCGGTCACCCGGCGATCCGGGGCGTCATGGTCGCGGCCGCCGCCGCGTCCGCCGCCCTCGGCGCGGTGGCCCCGGCCGCCGCACTCCCCGCCCTCCACTCCCCACCCCGCCCCGGCGCCGACACGGCGGACGATCAGCACGACACCCCGCAGGGCCCCAGGTCCCCGCTGCACGGCCCGGCGGGCAAGCCGATCAAGCCCTCGGCCAAGACCCCCACCACCACCCGCACCGCGATCATCAACCGGGCCAAGATCTGGATCGGCGCGAGGGTGCCGTACAGCATGTCCGACTACTGGACCGACGGGTACCGGCAGGACTGCTCAGGCTTTGTGTCCATGGCCTGGGGGCTGGGATCCAACGAGTGGACGGGCAGCCTCGACCAGTTCGGCGTGAAGATCACCAAGGACGAGCTGCAACCCGGCGACATCCTGCTCTTCCACAACCCGGACAACCCGGAGAAGGGATCCCATGTCGTGATCTTCGGCGGCTGGACGGACTATACGCACACCTACTACACGGTGTACGAGCAGACGCCGCCGCACGCTCGCACCCAGCCGACCCCCTACCAGTACTGGACCAACGCAAGTAAGTACATCCCCTACCGCTACAAGGAACTCACTGACGGCACGGCGGGCGCGGAGCAGGGCACGGAGCAGGGCACGGAGCAGGGCACGGAGCAGGCCCCGAAACCGGTCGCGGAACCGGCCACCGACGCCAAGGCGGTCCCCTTCCCGGGCGCCTCGTACTTCGGACCCGGCGCCAACAACAAGTACGTGACCATGCTCGGCGAGATGCTGGTGGCCCGGGGCGGCGGCTCCTACTACACCAAGGGACCCGGCCCGGTCTGGAGCGATGCCGACCGGCTGGCGACCCAGGCGTTCCAGAAGGCCCAGGGCTGGACGGGCGCGGACGCCGACGGGCTGCCGGGCCCCGCCACCTGGGACCTCCTCGTCACCGGGAAGGGCAAGGACATCGGGTCCCGCACGAAGAAGCCCGGGCAGCCCGCCTCGCACGGCGTGCCCGGCTACCCCGGCCGGAACTACTTCCGGCCGGGGATGGAGAACACCTACGTCACCCAGCTGGGGAAGCGGCTGGTGGAGAAAGGATTCGGCAGGTTCTACGACGACCGGCCCGGTCCGGCCTGGGGCGAGGACGACCGGCGGGCCGTGGAGGCCTTCCAGCGCAGCCAGGGCTGGCGCGGCGGCGCGGCGGACGGCTATCCGGGTCCGGAGACCTGGCGCCGGCTGTTCGCGTAGGCGCTCTCACGGCAGGCGGTCCCACGGGGGTGGCGCATCCCCGCCCCCGTTCTCATTTCCAAGTCATGACGCATCTGGCGCGGAGGCTGGAGGCACGCATGAGTACGAGCACGACCACGTCACACACGCCCGAGCCCGAGGAACTCCCCGAGGGCACGCCCCTCGCCACGGGCACCACCACCCGTCCGCCCCGGCTCATCCAGAACGAGGCCACCACCGAGATCCCCGTCCATCTGCTCTTCCGTGACGAACCCGCCCCCGTGTCCGTGCCGTTGAAGCCCGCCGTGGTGGGCCGGCGGCAGGGCACCGGCGAGCAGCCGCGCCTCGGGCGCCAGGCCCCCGTCCGCGGCCGGCCGGTGGCCCAGGTCGATCCGGAGCTGGTGGAGCGCCCGGCGCGGGTGCTGCCCGGCGCGGCCGGGGTGTTCGCCGGCGTGAGCGGCGTGGCGGGGTGCCTGGCCACCTCGTGGTGGGCGGGGGTGCTGCCGTCGCTCGCGGTGGAGGCGCTGCGCCTGCAGGTGTCCACGGGCGCGGGGCCGGGCCCGGCGCAGTGGGCGGCGTACGCCGGGGCCGGGGCGCTCGGGCTGGCCGGGTTCGGGGGGCTGGCCCGGGGGAAGACCGGGCGGGCCTGGGTGCTCGGTCTGTTCGGCCGCTACCAGGGCACGGTGCGCCGTACCGGCCTGTTCTGGGTGAACCCGCTGCTGCGGCGGCGCCGGGCGGACGTACGGCTGCGGCACTGGCGCAGCGAGGTGATGCCGGCGGCGGACGCGAACGGGGTCGCGGTGCGGGTGGTCGTCCTGGTGGTGTGGCGGGTGCGGGACACCGCGCGGGCGCTGCTCGGGGTCGAGGAGCACGAGTCGTATCTGCGCGGGTGCGTGGAGGCGGCCCTGGCCCGGGTGCCGGTGGAACCGCCGGGCGGCGCGCGGGGCGGGGTGGACGCGGCGGGGGAGGCGCTGACCCGGCTGGTGGCGGCGGACGCGGCGCCGGTCGGCCTGGAGGTGTTCTCGGTGCAGCCGGTGCGGGTGGAGTACGCCCCCGAGATCGCCGCCGCGATGCACCGGCGCCGGATCGCCGCGCTGGACGCGCAGCAGCGGTCCGACATGCTCGGCTCGGTCGTGGACTCGGTGGAGGACACGGTGACCCGGCTGACCACGCGCGGACTCGTCGAACTCGACGACTACGAACGCAAGGTCCTGGTCCGGGACCTGACGGTGGCGTTCTGCTCGGGACGCGGGGAACCGGCGTGACCGGACCGGCGGCCGTTCCCGCGATTGGTATGGACATGTTCAACTGTCGGCAATAATCTGGGACTTGGTCTAGACCTACGTACCGCACGCACAGCTCAGCTCAGTGAAACTCCCCACGTTCTCCAGGAGCGGCAGCATGCGCACGAAGACCAGATTGTCTGCGTTATCCGCATCCGTGCTGGGCGTGGTGACCGCCGGAGCCTTCGCGCTCTCCACCGGCGGCGCCAGCGGCCACGGCTACACCGACCTCCCCATCAGCAGGCAGAAGCTCTGCCAGAACGGCACCGTGACGAACTGCGGCGACATCCAGTGGGAGCCGCAGAGCGTCGAGGGCCCCAAGGGCTTCCCGGCCGCCGGACCCGCCGACGGCCAGATATGCAACGGCGGCCTGAGCCGCTTCGCCCAGCTCAGTTCGCCCAGGACCCCGTCCGGCGGAGCCTGGCCCACGACCAGGGTGACGGGAGGTCAGTCGTACACCTTCCGCTGGCAGTTCACCGCCATGCACGCCACGACCGACTTCAAGTACTACGTCACCAAGCCGGGCTGGAACCAGAACCACAACCTGTCCCGCTCGGACCTCAACCTCACCCCGTTCCTGACGGTGCCGTACAACGGCCAGCGCCCGCCGGCCACCCTCAGCCACAGCGGCACCCTGCCGTCCGGGCTGAGCGGTCACCACGTCATCCTCGCGGTGTGGACGATCGCCGACACGGGCAACGCGTTCTACGCCTGTTCCGACGTCACCTTCTGAGGCTCCGTTGAGCCAACGGCGCGGCCGGCGTGGGTAGGGTCCTCCCACGCCGGCCGATCCGGGCGGCGTACGGAGTTCCGGGGGGATCCATGGAAGCGCTGTTCTACGTCGTGCCCACGCTCATGATCGCGATGGCGGTCTTCGCGCTGGTCAGGATTCTCCGCCGCTCACGGGAGGTGCGCAGCGCCTGGAACGGCGGGCTGACGGCCGAGGCGCGGTGTCTGCGCTCGTACACCACGACCAGCGGCGGCGGCCAGACCTCCGTGAGCACGACGCTGCACCACGTGTACGAGTTCACCACCCGCGAGGGCCGTTCCGTCCGCTTCGAGGAGAGCAGCGGCCCCGCGACGATCGTCGAGGGTGACATCGTCACCGTGCACTACACGCCCGAGCATCCCGAGCGGGCGACGGCGCACGCCCCCGCGCGCGGGAAGCTCGCGGCCGAGGCTGGCTGCGTGGTGGCGTTCTTCGGTGTGTTCATCGCGGGCTGCGTCACCTTCATGGTCGTCGCCCATCTGATGTTCTCGGCGGCGGACGAGATCCTGCCCTAGCCTCCACATCTGACGTGACGTCAGCTACCGTGCGCCTCCATGGAGTCCAGGACGCGCACGGTCGCCGGGCTGGTCGCGGCGCGCTGGGGGGACCGGCGGCCGGGGATGTGGTGCGAGGAGCGCGTGCTCACGCACCACCAGGTGGCGGCGGGCGCGGCGGCCCGGGCGGCGCTGCTCGCCGACCTGCTGCCCGCGGGGGCCCTACCGCATGTCGGGGTGCTGCTCGACAACACCGAGGAGTTCCCGCTCTGGCTCGGCGCCGCCGCGCTCGCCGGAGCGGCCGTCGCCGGGATCAACCCCACGCGCCGGGGCGCCGAGCTGGCCCGGGACATCCGGCACACCGAGTGCCCGCTGCTGATCACCGAGCGGGCCCACCTCCCGCTGCTGGCCGGGCTGGAACTGCCCGGGGTGCGGATCCTCGTCACGGACACCCGGGAGTACGCCGCCCTCCTCGCCCCCTACGCCGGCGCCGTGCCCGACCCGTCCCGGGCCGCCCCGGCCGACCGGATGCTCCTGTACTTCACCTCCGGGTCCACCGGCGCGCCCAAGGCCGCGATCTGCTCGCAGGGCCGGCTGGCGGCGGCCGGAGAGGCCCTGGTCCGGCAGTTCCAGGTTCGCCCCGACGACGTGCACTACGTCTGCATGCCGATGTTCCACGGCAACGCGGTGATCGCGGACTGGGCGCCCGCGCTGGCCGCCGGGGCCGGGGTGGCGCTGCGCCGGCGGTTCTCGGCGTCCGGGTTCCTCACGGACGTGCGCCGCTTCCGGGCGACGTACTTCACCTACGTCGGGCGGGCGATCCAGTACGTCCTCGCCACCGAGGAACGGCCCGACGACCGGGACAACCCGCTGCGGCTCGGCTTCGGGACGGAGGCGGGAGCGGTGGACGCGGAGGCCTTCGCGCGGCGCTTCGGGGTGCGGCTGGTGGAGGGCTATGGGTCGTCGGAGGGCGGGGCGGCCGTCCAGTGGGCGCCGGGGACCCCGAAGGGAGCGGTGGGACCGGCGGGCCCGGGGCTCGTCGTCCTCGACCCCGCTTCCGGACGGGAGTGTCCGCCCGCCGCCTTCGACGCCTCCGGACGGCTGCTCAACGGCGACGAGGCCATAGGCGAGCTGGTGAACCGGGGCCCGAACCCCTTCGAGGGCTACTGGCGCAACCCGACCGCCGAGGCCGAGCGGCGCCGAGACGGGGCGTACTGGACCGGGGACCTCTTCTACCGGGACGCCGACGGCTACCTCTACTTCGCCGGCCGCACCGACGACCGCATCCGGGTCGACGGGGAGAACCTGGCCGCCGCAATGATCGAGAACATCCTCGCCCGGTACGAGGGTGCGCAGGCCGTGGCCGTGTACGGGGTGCCGGACCCGGTGACCGGGGACCAGGTGATGGCGACGGTCGCCGGGACCTTCGACCCGGAGGGGTTCGAGGCGTTCCTGCGGGCCCAGCCGGACCTCGGCACGAAGATGGCGCCCCGGTTCGTGCGGGTGGTGGAGCGGATGCCGGTGACGGCGACCAACAAGATCCACCGGGCACTGCTGCGGTGCGAGGGACTCCGGTGCGCCGACCCGGTGTGGTGGCGACCGCCGGGGGAGGCCGCCTACCGCAGGCTGACCTGCGAAGACGCCGAGGATGCGGCGGGCACCGAGCACGCCGAAGGGCCCCTCGCTTCCGCGAAGGGCCCTTCATCTGTGCGCCGCCAGGGACTCGAACCCCGGACCCGCTGATTAAGAGTCAGCTGCTCTAACCAACTGAGCTAGCGGCGCATGACTCCCGCCCTCCGTCGGTTTCCCACGGCTGGCGACGAAGAAAATACTACCTGGTCCCGAGGGGTGCTCGTGACCACCCTGAGTGGGCCTAGATCGTCAGGGACAGCAGCATCGGCGCCGCGCTGCGGTTGAGCGTGTCCGCGGCCTGCTTCAGCCGGTGCGCGTGCTCCACCGGGAGGGACAGCGCCAGACAGCCGACCGAGGCGCCCGCGGTGATCGGGACGGCCGCGCAGACCGTGCCGATCGCGTACTCCTGGAGGTCCAGGACGGGCACCGTGGGCGGCTGTGCCTCCAGGCGGGACAGCAGCAGCTTGTCGCTGGTGATGGTGCGCGAGGTGAGGCGGGGCATCTTGTGACGGGAGAGGTGGTCGCGGCGGCCGTTGTGGTCCAGCTGGGTCAGCAGGCTCTTGCCGACGGCCGTGGCGTGGGCGGAGTAGCGGAAGTCGACCCACTCGTTGACCGCCGGGGTGGCCGGTCCGGCGGCGTACTGGGTGACCCGGACCTCGCCGTCCACGTAGCGGCTCATGTAGACGGCCGCGCCGACGGAGTCCCGCAGCCGGTTCAGGGTGTGCTGGATCTTGTCGCGCAGGGCCCGCTCGCGGTCGTGCGCCGAGGTGAGCCGGCGCAGGGTGTCACCGGTGACGTACGCCCCGTCGGTGATCTGCTCGACGTAGCCCTCGCGGCGCAGCATGCGCAGCAGCGCGGTCAGCCGCTCGGCGCTCAGGCGGGTGCGGCGGGCCAGCTCCGTGTCGGTGATGCCGGCGGAGTGACGGGCCACGGTCTCCAGGACGCGCAGCGCGTCCTGGGCCGAGTGGTACGGGGCGGTCGGCTCGTGCATCAGCGCCACGGTTCCCCCTGCGCTCGCTCTCATGGCCGCTACATCCGGTCGGCGGATCGTTACCACGATAACGGGCAAAGGCCCTTGAGGAAGAGGGGGTTGGCGAGATTGCGTTGCCCGCCGCCCCCCTCCCAACTGCGGCGCAGACCCTCTGGCATATGCCAGGGTCATCACCCACCGCCTGGACCTCGGCTCTTCCCGTCTTCACACCTCGTGGTCACAGCACCGCGCTGAGGAATTCCCGGGTGCGTTCCTGTTCCGGTTCGTTGAAGATCCTCTCCGGAGGGCCCGCCTCGATGATCCGGCCAGAGTCGAACATCATCACCTGGTCGGAGACATCCCGGGCGAAACCCATCTCGTGGGTCACGCACAGCATCGTGATGTCGGTGGTGCGCGCGATGTCCCTGAGGAGGTCGAGCACGCCCGCGACCAGCTCCGGGTCGAGCGCGGAGGTCACCTCGTCCAGCAACAGGATCTCCGGTCGCATGGCGAGCGCCCGCGCGATCGCCACACGCTGCTGCTGGCCGCCGGAGAGCTGCGCGGGGTGCGCGTCGACCTTGTCGGAGAGCCCGACCAGGTCCAGCAGCTCGCGCGCCCGCGCCTCCGCCTCCTCGCGGCCGAGCCCGAGGACGTTGACCGGTGCCTCCGTGATGTTCTGCAGCACCTTCATGTTCGGGAACAGGTTGAACTGCTGGAAGACCATCCCGATCTTCCTGCGGGCCCCGCGCAGGTACTTCTCGTTGGCCGGCTTCAGCCCGCCGTCCGGGCCGCGCATGTGGGACAGCGGCTCGCCGTCCACCCAGATCACGCCGTCGCTGACCCGCTCCAGGGTCATCAGCAGCCGCAGGATGGTCGTCTTGCCGGAACCGCTCGGCCCGATCAGCGTCACGTGCTTGCCGCGCTGGACGCCGAAGTCCAGCCGGTCCAGCACGACATGGTCGCCGAAGCGCTTGACCACGTGGTCGAAGCGCACCAGGTCGGCGGGCGTGCCCGGGGTCCCGTCCTGGCTGGTCGGCTTCTGCAGAGGGTCAATGGCCAAGGCGTTGCTCCAGCTTTCTCATCAGAAGCGAGGTCGGATAACTTGCCGCCAGGAAGATCAGGCCCGCGAGCGTGAACGTCTCGGCGTACGTGAAGTGGTCCGCGCCGTATTCGCGGGCCTCGGCGACCATCTCCGTGACCGTGATGACGGCCAGGAACGGGGTCTCCTTGAACATGGAGATGGCGTAGTTGCCCAGCGCGGGCAGCACGCTGCGCACCGCCTGCGGCAGGATCACCGCCTGCCAGGTGCGGCGCGGTGGCAGCGAGAGCGCCCGGCAGGCCTCCCACTGGCCCTTCGGCACCCCGTCGATCCCCGCCCGGTACACCTCCGACAGATACGCGGCGTAGTGGATGCCGAGCACCGCGATGCCGATGGTCAGCGGTTCCACCGTGTTGAAGACGGCGTAGGCGCCGACCAGTTGCACCAGCAGCGGGGTCGACCGGACGAACTCGGTGACCACCCGGACCGGAACGGTCACCAGCCGGGTCGGCGCCCGGCCCGCCACGGCGACGACCAGCCCGAGCACGGCGGCCACCAGCGTGCCGAGGACGGTGGCCAGCAGGGTGGTGAGAAACCCGTGCCACAGCAGCGGCAGCGACTCGCGGACGGCACCCCAGTCCCAGCTGTAGTTCACAGGGCGCCTCCCGCCGTCACCTCGGGCCGCTCCGCCGACTGCGCGCTGCGGCTGCGCAGCAGGCTGCCGGCGCCGGTGTGCTGGCCGAGCTTCGTCTTGGCGTGCCGCTCCAGCGCGTTCATCAGCAGGGTCAGCGCGTAGGCGAGCACGAAGTACATCACCAGCAGGGTCAGATAGGCCCAGGTGGTCGAGCCCGTGCGGTCACGCATCTGCTGGACCACCGTCGTCAGGTCGGCGGCGGAGATCAGCCACAGCAGCGGGGTGCACTTCAGCAGCTGGATCAGCAGGTTGGTGAACGGCGGGATCATCTGCGCCCAGGCCTGGGGCAGGATCACCCGGCGCATGCGCTGCGCCGGCGTCAGGTTCAGCGCGACCGCCGCCTCCCACTGCGCCCGCGGTACGGCGTTCAGCGCGCCGCGCACCACTTCGGAGCCGTAGGCGCCGTAGTTCATGCCGAACGCCACCACGCCGCAGACGAGCGGGGTGAGTTCGTACCCGGTCAGCAGCGGGAACGCGTAGTACAGCCAGAACAGCTGGACGTAGAGCGAGGTGCCGCGGAAGAACTCCACGACGACCCGGGACAGCCCTCGCACGAGCACGGGCCTGCTGTTCGCCATGAAGCCGAACACGAAGGACAGGGTCAGGGCCACGGCCGAACCGAGGACGGTGGCCTCCAGTGTGACGGTCAGCCCGGACCACACCTGGGAGACATGGCCGAAGAAATAGGAGTAGAAGCCGTTCATGGAATCACTCACCGGCGAGGCCCGTCAGGCCTTGCACAGGTCGGCGGTCTTCAGGCTCGCCGGGGGGATGGTGTCCTTGCCGAAGCCGTACCGGCCGATGAGCCGCACGTACTGCGCCGGATCCGAAGTGATCTTCTTCAGCTGCGCGTTGAAGGCGTCCCGCAACTCCTCGCTGCCCTTGCGGAAGACGGCGCCGCCCGGGCTGTACTGCTTCTTGCCGTCCACCTCCGGCACGAACGAGTCGGTGACCTCCACCTGCGGGTTGGTCCGGGCGAGCCAGCGCAGCGATATCCCGGTCAGCACGAAGGCGTCGATGCGGCCGCCCTTGACCGCGTCCGCGCCGTCCTGCTGCTTCTGCAGCGTCTTGATGTCGCCCTCGGAGAACCCGGCGGCGGTGGCGTAGCTCTTCTCGACCGCGCCCGCCAGCACTCCGACGGTGGCTCCGGCCTTCTTCGCGGAGGCCAGATCGGTCAGGTTCTTGGGGTTGCCCTTCTTGACCATCATCGCGGTGGGCGAGATGAACTCCGGCTCCGAGAACAGTGCCTTCTCGCACCGGTCCGGGATGATGGCCATGCCGGCGCTGATCACGTCGTACTTGCCGGCCTGCAGACCGGGGATCAGGCCGTCGAACTCGGCGAAGGTCGGGCGCAGTTCGTCGACGCCCAAGGCCTTGAAGATCGTCTGGTGCAGGGTGGGCGCCTCGCCCTGGAGTTTTCCGTTCTCCTCGTAGCCGTAGGGGGCCTCGTTCGCGTACGCCACCCGCACATAGCCCTGCTTCTTGAGCTGCGCCAGCTTCGAGGCCCCGCTGTCGCCGGTGCTGGTCTTGCTGCAGGCGGTCAGGAGCCCGGGGACGGTCAGCAGACCACCGACGGCCGCGCTTCTGGTGAGGAAGCCGCGGCGGGACAGGTTCGGGAACTCGGACATGGGCGCGCAACCTCCAGAGAGAGCCTTGCCAGGTCTGGCCGTAAACCAGTGGTGGCGCCTGCCCGATCTCCGTGAACTATGCGGTGAGACTGGGGGGCGTAACCCAACCGTGATCTACGCGGCCCTGATCTGTGTCCAGTCGCCGGGTGCGCGAGGCGCTTGAGCCGCGGCGGGCCGGGCAGACGCACCCGCGGAGACGGCACATGGAGAAAGCACGTGGAGACGCACCCGCGCAGACGTGAGGAGAGGGAATGTCAGACCGCCATGTCGAAGTGGCGCTCGACCGCCGCGGAGTGCGCTGCACGGCGCGGCTGCTCGCCGACCGGGCACCGCTCACCTGCGCCGCGGTGTGGGACGCACTGCCCCTGAGCGGCGACGTCTATCACGCGAAGTACGCGCGCAACGAGATCTACGCCCTGTTCCCGCCGTTCGCCGCCACCGAGCCCCCGCTGGAGAACCCGACGGTCACCCCGATCCCGGGCGACCTCTGCTACTTCTCCTTCGCCGGCGCCGAACTGGGCACGCGGGCCTACGGTTACGACCGCGAGGTCCGCCCCGGCACCACCCTGGTCGACCTGGCCCTCTTCTACGAGCGCAACAACCTCCTCCTCAACGGCGACGTGGGCTGGGTGCCCGGCATCGTCTGGGGCGAGGTGGTCGACGGCCTCGACCGGATGGCCGAGGCCTGCAACGACCTGTGGCGCACGGGTGCCGCGGGGGAGACGCTCAGCTTCCGCCGGGCGTGATGCTTCCGGTGGGCGTGAGGCTGCGGGCGGCCCCCGCCTCGAACAACGCGTGCGCCGTCCGCAGCACCAGGTCGTCCCGGTGCCGGGCGGCGACGATCTGCAGCCCCACGGGCAGTCCGTACGCGTCGGTGCCAACGGGAACCGTGGCGGCGGGCTGCTGGGTGAGGTTGAAGGGGTACGTGAACGGCGTCCACCCCGTCCAGCGGTGGTGCGCGGAGCCCCCCGGCACCTCGGCACCCGCCTCGAACGCGGTGAGCGGCAGCGCCGGCGTGACCAGCACGTCGTACGACTCGTGGAAGCGGCCCATCCGCCGGCCGAGGTCCATGCGGACGTCCACCGCGGCCAGATAGTCCAGCGCGCTCATGCGGGCGCCCTGCGCGCGGATCTCCCGCAGGCCGGGATCGAGTAGCTTCCGCCGCTCCGGGGCGATCCCCTCCGTCAGCCGCGCCGCACCGCTGAACCACAGGGTGTGGAAGGCTTCCACCGGGTCGCTGAAGTCGGGGTCGGTCTCCTCGACGTACGCGCCGAGGTCGGCGAGGCCCGCCACCGCCCGCCGCACCGCCGCCGCGACCGCCGACTGGACCGCGACCTGCCCGCCCAGGCACGGCGAGTACGCCACCCGCAGCCC
Source organism: Streptomyces sp. NPDC047085 (assembly GCF_040643735.1). Taxonomy (NCBI): domain Bacteria; kingdom Bacillati; phylum Actinomycetota; class Actinomycetes; order Kitasatosporales; family Streptomycetaceae; genus Streptomyces; species Streptomyces sp. NPDC047085. The sequence continues at coordinate 135,669 of NZ_JBEYUW010000009.1, read as the reverse complement.
GTGCACCCCGCCCTCCAGCGCCGCCACGAACGAGCCCGGCGCGGGCGGCAGCGCCGACCAGTCACGGGAGTCGGGCACCCCGATGACGTCCAGCATCAGTGCGGCGTCCGCCGCGTCCCGGGTCATCGGCCCGACGTGCGACAGCGTGCCGAACGGGCTCGCCGGATACAGGGGCACCCTGCCGTACGTCGGCTTCAGCCCGAAGATCCCGCAGAACGCGGCCGGGATCCGTACGCTGCCCCCGCCGTCCGTGCCCAGCGACAGCGGACCCGCGCCGACGGCCACGGCCACCGCGCTGCCGCCGCTGGAGCCGCCCGCCGTGCGGGACGGGTCGTGCGGGTTGCGGGTCACGCCGCACAGCGGGGAGTCCGTGACCCCCTTCCAGCCGAACTCGGGTGTCGTGGTCTTGCCGACGAACACCGCGCCGTGCTCGCGCAGCCGGGCGACGGAGGGCGCGTCCTCGTCCCAACGTCCCTCTTCGGACAGGGTTTTGGAGCCGCGCAGGGTCGGGTGGCCGCGCAGCAGCAGGAGGTCCTTCACCGTCACCGGCACGCCGTCCAGCAGCCCGGCCGGCTCACCGCGCCGCCACCGCTCCTCCGACTCCCGCGCCCGCACCGCCGCCTCCTCGTCGAGGAGCCGCGTGAACGCGTTGAGCCCCGGCTGCACCCTGCGGGCCCGCTCCAGCGCCTGGGCGGTCGCCTCCACGGGACTGAACTCGCCCTTGCGGTAGCCGTCGAGGAGTTCTACGGCGGTCAGGTCGGTGAGCTGCATGCACCCTCCCGGTGGGTCAGTGGCCCGGTACGTAGCCACGCTTCTTGTCGACCACGTTCACCAGTGATCTGCCTGCCGCCCAGCGCTCGTACAACTCCACGAACTGCGTCCCCAGTTCGTCCCGCCAGCCGATCGTGTCGCCGCTCATGTGCGGCGAGACGATCAGCCCGGGCAGCCCCCACAGCGGGCTGTCCGCCGGCAGGGGCTCGGCGGTGAACACGTCCAGGGCCGCGGCCGCGATCCAGCGCCGCCGCAGCGCCTCCGCGAGGGCGTCCTCGTCGACCAACTGGCCCCGGCCGACGTTCACGAAGACCGCCGAGGGCTGCATCACGCCGAACCGGCGGGTGTCGAACATGCCGTACGTCTGCTCGGTCAGCGGCGCGGCGGCGATCACCCAGTCCGCGCGGGAGATCAGCCGGTCCAGGTCGGCCGGGCCGTGGATGCCGGTACGCGGCATCCGGCCCACCAGCGCGGTGGTGACGCCCAGGGCCTTCAGCGTGCGCGCGATCGCCCGGCCGATCGGCCCGGACCCGACCACGCACGCCCGGGTGCCCGCCACCCGCCGTGTCTCCCGGTGGCGCCAGGCGCGCTCCCGCTGGAGCTCCAGCGTGCGCGGCAGATCCTTGGCGACGGCCAGCACCAGCGCGGCCACGTACTCGGCGATCGGCTGGTCGAAGATCCCGCGCGCGTTGGTCACCACCGTGTCGGACGCGGCCAGCTCCGGGCACATCAGGTGATCCACTCCGGCGCTCGCGGTGTGCACCCAGCGCGGGCGGGGCCCGTCCCCGGGCCAGGCCTCGCGGGCGGCGGTCGAGGTGAAGTCCCACACCAGCAGCACGTCCGCCTCCGGCAGCAGCCCGGCCAGGCCGTCCGCGTCGGTATGCAGGATCCGGGCGCGGCCGGTGAGGCGGCCGAGCCGGGGCGGCGGGTCGGCGTCCAGCACGAGCAGGGTGGGGCGGGTCGGGATGGGCATCGAAGGGCCGTTCCTCCCGGAATCCGGGCGCGGACAGGGTGTCTGACATGCACGGATTGACCACGCTCGCACCCGAACCTACCTTCGTCAACACGGGCGTACTCACGATCCGTTCCCGGTTCGTTCTCAGTTCCTTTTCAGCGTGAGGCGGGAGCCCTGCCATGGACGTCTCCTTTCTCGGCGGCCCCCGCCCCCAGCGCGGAGTCGGTGTCGTCGCCCCTTTTGACTTCGCCCTCGACCGCGAGCTGTGGCGCTGGGTTCCCGACGACGTCTCGCTGCATCTGACCCGCACCCCGTTCGTGCCGGTCGAGGTGAGCCTGGGCCTGGCCCGGCTGGTCAGCGAGCACCAGACCCTCGGCGACGCCGTGCGCGCGCTGAGCGCCGTCGCCCCCGAGGTCCTCGCCTACGCCTGCACTTCCGGCAGCTTCGTCGGGGGGATCGCGGGCGAGCGGTCGATGTGCGCGGAGATGAGCAGGTCCGGCGGCGAGCTGCCCGCCGTCACCACCTCGGGAGCGCTGCTGGAGGCCCTGACGGAGCTGGGGTGCGAGCGGGTCGCGCTGGTCACCCCGTACACCGTCTCCGTGACCCGGGCACTGGAGACGTACATCGCCCAAGCCGGCATACGCGTGACCGGCCGCGCCTACATGGGGCTCACCCGGCACATCTGGAAGGTGCCGTACCGGGACGTGGTCGACATGGCCCGCCGCGCGGTGCGGCCCGGCAGCGCCGACGCGCTGTTCATCTCCTGCACCAACCTGCCCACGTACGACGTCATCCCGCAACTGGAGGCCGAGCTGCGCATCCCCGTCCTCTCGGCCAACCAGGTCACGATGTGGGGCGCCCTGCGCCGATTGGGTATCCGAGCGGTGGGGCCGTACCAGGCGCTGCTCGACGAGGCCGCGCGTGACTGGCCGGCCCTGCCGGCTCAGACGCAGGAGCCGGAAGAGACGCAGTGACGGACGGACACGACGCAGGACCACTGGGAAAGGCCGCCATGACAGCACTGGGATTCCTCTACCCCGGCCACTCCGGAGAGGACGACTACCCGCGCATCGAGCAGCTCCTGGGCAGCGACATCCGGGTGGACCTGATCCACACCGACATCGGCGAGGACGCGCACCGGGTGGACGCGCTGCGCGAGATGGGCTCCACCGACCGGCTCGCGGCGGGCATGGAGCAGCTGCGGCTGACCGGGGCCGAGACGGTGGTGTGGGCGTGCACCAGCGGCAGCTTCGTGTACGGCTGGGAGGGCGCCCAGGAGCAGGTGCGGACGCTGGCGCGGCTGGCCGGGATGCCGGCGTCCTCCACGTCCTTCGCCTTCGTGCACGCGGCCCGGGAGCTGGGGGTGCGGCGGGTGGCCGTGGGTGCGACCTACCCGGAGGACGTGGCCGCGCTGTTCTGCGACTTCCTGCGGGTCGCGGGCCTGGAGGTGGTCAAGGTGCAGTCGTCGGGGATCGTCACGGCGGCGGAGGTGGGGACGTGGGGGGAGGCGGAGGTGCTGGCGCTGGCGCGGGCGGCGGATGCCTCCGGCGCGCAGGCCGTGCTGCTGCCGGACACCGCGCTGCACACGGCGGCGCATCTGCCGGCACTGGAGAAGACGCTGGGCAAGCCGGTGCTCACGGCGAACCAGGTGTCGGTGTGGGAGGGGCTGAGGCTGGCCGACCGGCGGGTGAACGCGCCGACCCTGGGCGCGCTGTTCACCCGTGAGCCGATCGTCCAGGTCTGACCGGCCGGCCCCCGGCGCACCTCCCCGGGAATAACCGGGGACAGCCTCCTGTTAGTCGCCCGCAGGACACTCCATGCCGGAAACAGGAGGCACGCACGTGGCGGCAGACGAGATCCGGGGTGCGGCGCACGGCACCGCTCCCGCGCCCCTCTCCGTACTGGACCTGGTGACCGTGGGGGCGGGCAGTACCGCCACCGAGGCGCTGCGCACCAGCGTGCAGCTGTCCCGGTTCGCCGAGTCGCGCGGCTTCCACCGGTACTGGGTCGCCGAGCACCACTCCATGCCCGGCGTCGCCTCCTCCTCGCCCGCCGTGATCCTCGCCCACCTCGCCGCCCACACCGAGCGCATCCGGCTCGGCTCGGGCGGCGTCATGCTGCCCAACCACGCGCCGCTGGTGATCGCCGAGCAGTTCGGCACGCTGGAGGCGCTGGCGCCGGGCCGGATCGACCTGGGGCTCGGACGGGCGCCCGGTACGGACGGGGCCACCGCCGCCGCGCTGCGCCGCACCGACACCCTGAACGAGGGCGCCGACGACTTCCCGCAGCAGCTGGCGGAACTCACCCGCTTCCTGGACGACGACTTCCCCGACGGCCACCCGTACGGACGCATCCACGCGATCCCGGGCCCCGTGCAGGGCACCACCCCCGGCGGGGTCCAGTCCGCGCACCGGCCGCCCGTCTGGCTGCTCGGCTCCTCCGGCTTCAGCGCCCGCCTGGCCGGCCTGCTCGGACTGCCCTTCGCCTTCGCGCACCACTTCTCCGCGCAGAACACCATCCCGGCCCTCGACCTGTACCGGGCGACCTTCAAGCCCTCCGAGGTGCTGGCCGAGCCGTACGCCCTCATCGGCGTCTCCGCCCTCGCCACGGACGACGCGGCGGAGGCGCGCCGGCAGGTGCGGGCGGCCGCCCTCAACATGCTGCGCCTGCGCATGGGCCACCCCGGCCTCTTCCCCGACCCGGAGGACGCCGAGCGGCACCAGTTCAGCCCCATGGAGGAGGACTTCGTGGCCTCCTGGACCGGGAACGTCGTGCACGGCACCGCGGACGAGGTCCGCACCGGCCTGGACGAGCTGCACAAGCGCACCGGCGCGGACGAGCTGATGATCACCTCGCACGCCCACCGCGGAGAACTGCGGCTGCGCTCCTACGAACTGATCGCGGACGCCTACGGCTTGCCCACCGCGTAGGCCGCCTGGTCGCCCAGCAGCTCGGAGATACGATCCGGCGGCACCGGACGGGAGTACAGCCAGCCCTGCCCGGTGTCGCAGCCGATCCGGCGCAGCCGCGAGGCCTGCGCCGACGTCTCCACGCACTCCGCGGTGACGGTGAGGCCCAGGCGGTGGGCCAGCTGGATCATCGCCTCCACGATCACCTCGTCGGCCGGATTGGGCGGCACCCCTTTGGGCGCCTCCTCGTACTGGAAGCCGCGCACGAAGGAGCCGTCCAGCTTCAGGACCTTCACCGGCAGCCGGCTCAGGTACGCCAGGTTCGAGTAGCCGGTGCCGAAGTCGTCGATGGCGATCCGCACGCCCATGTCGCTGAGGGCCTGCAGGGCCTGGAGCGGGCGGCCCGCCGAGCCCATCACGGCCGACTCGGTCAGCTCCAGCTGGAGCAGGTGCGGGGCGAGCCCGGTCTCGGCGAGGGTCTCCGCCACGTCCGCGACCAGGTCGGAGTCCCACACCTGGCGCACGGCCACGTTGACGCTGACGAAGATGGGCGGTTCGCCGGGGTGGTCGAGCTGCCAGCGGCGGGCCTGCCGGCAGGCGGTGGCCAGCGCCCAGCGGCCGAGCTGGACGATCGAGCCGTCCTCCTCGGCCAGTCCGATGAACCGATTCGGCGTCAGTGTGCCGAACTGAGGATGATTCCAGCGGATCAACGCCTCGACCCCGCTCAGCCGGCCGTCCTCCATGCCCACCAGCGGCTGGTACTCCAGCGCGAACTCGCCCCGCTCGATGGCGGGGCGCAGGGTGGAGGCGAGGGCCTGGCGGGTCATCAGGTGCGCGTTGCGCTCCGGGTCGAACAGGGTCCAGCGGGCCTTGCCGTCGGCCTTCGCCCAGTACAGGGTCGTGTCGGCCGCCTGCATCAGACCGGTGGCGCTCGTCCCGGCCGCGTGCCGTTCCACCACCCCGATGGACGCGGTCAGCGACAGGCGCTGCCCGGCCAGGTCGAAGGGCTCCTCCAGAGCCCTCAGCGCGGACTCGGCGAGGTCGGCGAGCTGTTCGGTGCCGGTGGAGTCCTCCACGAGCAGGGCGAACTCGTCACCGCCGAGCCGGGCCACCAGAGGGGCGCCGGTGCGGGCGTACCCGACCTCGTCGGCCACCCGGGTGAGCCGCTGGGCGACGGACGCGAGCAGCCGGTCGCCGACGCGGTGGCCGAGGGTGTCGTTGACCGCCTTGAAGCCGTCGAGGTCCAGGTAGCACAGGCCGATCCGGCCCGTGCCGCTCTGCTCGTACGACTCCGCCTCCAGCGCGGCCGACAGGCGCTCGAAGAACAGGGTGCGGTTGGGCAGCCGGGTCACCGGGTCGTGCATCTGCAAGTGCCGCAGCCGCGCCTGGAGTTCACGGCGGGCGCCGATGTCGGCGACCGACAGCAGCACGCCCGGCTCGCCCTCGGCCAGCGGGGCGACGGTGACCTGCACCCACAGCGAATTGCCGTCGGGATGCTTGAGCCGCCGGGTGCAGCGCAGTCTCGCCTGCCGGCCGCGCAGCACCTCCCGGTAGGCGTGCCAGGTGCGGGCGTCGGAGGCCAGGTCGACCAGGTCGGCGGCGACCCGGCCGGCCAGCGGCTCCGAGCCGGTGCCGAGCAGCTCCTCGAAGGCGGGGTTGGCGCTGACGACGAGTCCCTCGCGGTCCACGACGGCCATGGAGAGCGGGGCGGCCGCGAAGACACGGTGATACGTCGATTGGTCACTGTCTGTGACGGCTGACCGGTCGAGGTCTGCCGCGGGCGTCGGCCCTTCGGACGTTCCGCTCACCGCTCGCTCCCGCAGTGCACTCGATCTCTGTCCGTGCCGGAAAGTGTGCCGATCATAGAGGCTGGCCCTGGGGGCTTCCAGCCGGTCTCCATTGTCCCCGACCGACCCGCGGTTCTGACAGATCGTTTCTGCCCGCAGGTGGGCGGCTTCTTCAGGCCCCCGACCAGTTGTGACGTTCCGTGAGTGTTTCGGGGTGTCGTTCGGGGGATGCGCGCCGGCGCGCAAACGGGCGTACTCACCCTTCCGGTTCAGGCAAACAGGGCAAAACTCATCAAACACCCACAGTCTGGATGCGGTGTCCCGTGAACCGCATCCGGAGGTCCTTTCGTGCCCAAGCTGCGCAGCACCGCCGCCGTGGCCACCACGATGTCGGCGCTCGCCGCGACCTCGATCCTCTCCGGCCCGTCGGTCGCCGAGCCCTTCTCGACGACCCCCTGCGCCCTGCACCGCACCGAGGCCCACCACTCGGAGGGCGTGGACACCTGGAACCCCGCCTACACCCGCCCGGTCGGGACGCTCGACGCCGTCCTGATCTTCCTCTCCTTCCCGGACGCCGCCCCGCGCACCACGCCCGCCGAACTGACCGCCGATCACTTCCCGGCCACCAGCCGCTTCTTCAGCCAGGCCTCCTACGGCCGGTTCACCCTGCGCCCGCACCCGCTCGGCCACTGGCTGCGCATGCCGCGCCCGTCGTCCTCGTACGCCATGAAGCGGGACTGGAGCGCCGCCGACCGTGCCGCCTACCTGAGCGACGCGTTCGCCGTGGCCGACAAGGAGGTCGACTTCTCCCGCTACCCCGTCGTCTACTTCGTCGCCGATCCGGACGCGCCCGGCGTGGACTCCGACGCGACGAAGGTCGTCAACCTCGACACCCCCGTGCACCTGGACGGCACGGACATCAGCCGGGTCGTCACCGTGTTCGAGCAGCACCCGCCCGACCGGCTGGTCCTCGCCCACGAGACCGGCCATGTCTTCGACCTCCCCGACCTCTACCACCGTCCGGTCGACGGCAAGGGCGACTGGGACACCTACGTCGGCGACTGGGACCTGATGGGCAGCCAGTTCGGACTGGCCCCGGACATGTTCGCCTGGCACAAGTGGAAACTGGGCTGGCTGGATCCGCGCCAGGTGGCGTGCGTACGGGGGACGGGGCCGACCCGGCTGACGCTGGAGCCACTGGCCGCCGGTCCGGGCGTCCCGGTGGCGGGCACCGCCGGCGCCCCCGCCTTCGGCCTCGGCCACGGCACGAAACTGGCGGTCGTGCGCACCGGCCCGGACAGCGCGCTGGCCTTCGAGGCGCGCGGCCCGGCCGGGAACGACCGGACCGCCTGCCGCCAGGGCATCCTCGTCTACCGGGTCCGCGGCGGCGCCGAGTCCGGCGGCGGCCCGGTCGAGGTGGTGGACGCCCACCCGCGCACCGAGGCCTGCTGGGAGAATTCCGTCTACCCACCCCTGGCCGACGCCCCGGTCGCCCTGGGGGAGAGCTTCACGGTCCCGGGCGAGGGCGTGAAGGTGGAGGCGGAGGGACGGACGGCGTCCGGGGCGTGGACGGTGAAGATCACGCCGGGGGAGCCGGGGGAGCGGGAAGGGTGACGGCCGGCGAGCCGGGGCGGTGAAGGGGCTGGAGAGTCGCAGCTTTGTATACGAAAACGGTGGGCCGGTTTCTTTCGAAACCGGCCCACCGCTTCATTCGCGTGCGCCGCCAGGGACTCGAACCCCGGACCCGCTGATTAAGAGTCAGCTGCTCTAACCAACTGAGCTAGCGGCGCCTGCTGACGTCGTAGACCTTAGCATCCTGATCGGCGGGAGGAAAAATCGATATCCGCACCGCCGCCCGGGCCGCCCGTACGGCCGCCCAGAGCAGCACCTCGGGGCCGGGCAGCCAGGGGCGCCGGGTGTCGGGGGCGACCAGCCAGCGGGAGTCGCCGAGGACGGGGGAGTCACCGCCGTGCGGGGCCGGGACGGTCACCGCGTCCCCGGTGCCGTGACACAGCAGGGGCGGTACGGCCTCGGTGCGGCTGCCGTGGGCGCCTCCCCACTCCTCCCAGGTCAGCAGCGAGGGCAGCCGCTGGGCCGTGCCAGGGGCGGCGAACAGCAGCATGCGGCCCCGGAACATCGCGACCGGCCCGGAACCCGGCCCCTCGTCCCATAACCGGTCCAGCATCCGGCGCCCGAAGATCGCCGGGGCGTTCACCACGTCGAACACGGTGCCGCAGGGCAGGACGACCGGGGTGTCGGGGTGCTCCTCCCAGAGGGCGAGCGTGTTGCGCGGATACGTTCCGGCGGAGGCGAGCCAGGCGGCTCCGTCGACGGTGGCGGAGGTGACGTTCGGTGCGCTGCTCATGCCGTCTACATCTACCGGCGGTGAGTGCGCGATTCTCCGGGGTTGCGGAAAACCGGGACAGGAGCGGGCGGGCAGGAGTATCTTGCCCGCCTGGCATATGCCGGGTGCGCGGGCCGTCGGCCCTTCGGCCTAGACGGGGTCGACGGGTGTCCGGCCCTCCGTGTCCGCCCCCCGCAACAGATCCCGCCCGAACTCGACCATCCGCTTCGCGTAGTCCTCGGTCCACTCCGCCCGCTCGGCGATGTCGACCGGGGTCAGCCGGTCGAACCGGCGCGGGTCGGCGAGCTGGGCCGCAGCGATGGCCTGGAACTCCATGGCGCGGTCCGCTGCCGCGGCGAACGCCTGGGCCAGCTCCGTGGCCCGCGACAGCAGCGCTCGCGGATCCTCGATCGATTCCAGGTCGAAGAAGTGCTCCGGATCGCCGGCCGCCTCAGCGGGCTCGAAGATCAGGGGCGCGGGGCGTCGCCGCGGTTCGTTCCGATGCGGCGTGGGCTCCGCCATGTCTGCATCTCCTCCTCGTACGGTCCGGTGGACGCCCCCCTCAGGTGGGCCACCGTCCATTGTCTCGCGCGGGCGCAAGGGGACCTCGAATCGCCGGGAACCACGTGACGACGATCACGGCCGCCAGGCCACTCGGTGTTCGGCCAGATGGGCGAGCACCGCGTGGTTGGCCTCCCAGCCGTCCGGGCTGTATTCATCGGCCGTCTCCGGCGGCGTGCCGGACTCCGTCCGGCGGATGGGGGCGTGGCGGCCGACGTCTGCTGGGCACGCACCGGGGCGTCGGTCATGGTCGCCAGGGCACCCGGTGTTCGGCCAGATGGGCGAGCACCGCGTGGTTGGCCTCCCAGCCGTCCGGGAACTTCACCAGGGTTCCCAGCTGGACCGGTTCCGTGGAGGGGTAGTCGTCCAGCAGGTCGCCGACGCCCGCGCGGCACACGACGATGCAGGCGTGGCGGTGGCGGGAGGCCAGGACGCACAGGCGGCCGGTCTCCAGGTGGAAGGCGGTGGCGTCGGGGCGCCCGGAGAGCGGGTGCAGGACGACCGTGACGTCGTACTCGCGGCCCTGGAGGCGGTTCGCGGTGTCGACCGTGACGTCCGCCACGCCCAGGTCCGCGAGCGCCGAGCGGACCGCGGCGGCCTGGTCGCGGTGGGCGGTGCCGACGGCGATCCGGTCGACGGTGAGCGGAGCCGGGTCCGGTGAGCGCTCCGAGGTCGCCGCGCCGCCGCGGTCCAGCAGGCGCCGTACGACCGTCGCCACCGCCCGCACCGCCTCCGGGTCCGTGCGCGGGGTGTGCCGGGCGGGCAGCTCCAGCAGGCCCCAGCCGGACTCGGCCGCCTCGTCGATCACCCGGTCCGGGCCCGTACCGTCCGACGGGACGGCGAAGGCCAGCCGGCGGTCGCCGTGGCCGGTGCCGCTGCGGAACGGGGTGTACGGGTAGAAGGCGTCCGAGACCAGCGGCGCCGCCGAGGCCGGCAGGCGCCAGGAGACCGGGAGACGGTGCTGGGGCAGGTCCGGGTTGTGCGCCAGCAGCGTCGTCACGGCGGAGGCCGAGGGGTCGTACGACAGACCCGCCCACTGCTCGCTGCCCACGATCGCGAACGGGTCCAGCTGCCCCGGGTCACCCACGAACAGCGCCCGCTCGAACAGGCCCGCCACGGCCAGCAGGGAGTCCGAGCGCATCTGGTACGCCTCGTCCACGATCGCGTGCCGCCACGGCTCGTCCACCTTGACGTGCGCCCACTTGGCGGCCGTGGAGAGCACGACGGGCAGGCCCTGCAGATCGGCCGCCTTCGCGGAGGTCCGGACCTGCGGCAGGTCGTCCAGCGCCTTGTCGTAGGGGTCCGTGTCGCTGCTGTGCAGGCGGCCCACCGGCAGCTCGGGGTTCTTCTCGGCGAGCCGCAGCACCAGGTCGTCCACCTGGGCGTTGGTCTGCGCCACCACCATCAACGGGCGCCCGGCGTCGGCGAGTTCGAGGGCCGCGCGGACCACCAGGGTGGACTTGCCGGCACCGGGCGGGGAGTCGACGACCACACCGCGCTCGCCGCCGTGCAGGGTGTCGCGGAGGATCGCGTCGGTGGCGCGGGCGGCAGCGGCTCCGGGGTCGAAGTCGACCGTCGTCACAGCACGTCCTCCTCGGTCACGGTGTCGGGGACTTCGGACACGGCCTCGCCCGGCGGGCCGCCGTGCGTCCACGGGGTGTCCTCCGGGTCGGGGAGCTTCGCCCCGCCGCGCTGCTCGTGCTCGAAGAGGCTGAAGCAGACCGCGTCGCCCTTCTCCGGCACCGAACCGGGCTCGGGCTCCTTGCCCCGGCCCATCTTGTCCACGATGCGGAGTACGACGAGGAGGCCCTCGCCCTCGTCCGGGGAGCCCTCGTAGCCGACGAACTCCGCCGCCTGCGGCTTGCCGCCCAGCGAGCGGTACACCTTCGCCCGCTCCGCCAGATGCGGCCGGTCCTGCGTGCGGACCGTCACCAGCGGACGGGGGCTCGGCCGCTTGCCCTCGCTGTACGCCATGGCGACCTCGGTCACCTCGCCCGCGAACGCCTCACCGGACAGCCGCCGCCCCGCCATCACCAGCGGGTCGTCCAGCGCCTCCTGCGCCTCCAGCCGGGCCTGCTCACGCTCGCGCGTGGCCAGCTTGTTCGCCGCCGTCACCGCGTCGTCGCGGCGCGGCTGCGGCGGCTCGCCCGCCACGACCCGGTCCCGGTGGCCGGTGAACGACCAGCGGTCCCGGGTCCACCGCTCCTCGACGTGCGCGCCCTCGGGCAGCGCCCGCAGCAGGTCCAGACCCCGCCACACCGCGTCCCAGGTGGGCCGGGTGCGGCTGTCGACCAGGTCGCGGATCCGCTGCTCGGCCTCGGTGAGCGCGGCCAGCCGGTCGTCCGCCTCCAGGGCGTCCTCGGCGGCGGCCAGCGCACCGCGCGCGCGGTCGTAGCGCTCGATGGCCGGGGCCAGCAGCTTGTTGTCGAACGCCGGGTCGGTGGCCGGGCCGGCCGGCGGGCACAGCAGCTGCCCGTCGGCGTCGCGCGCGAGTTCGGCCCGCTGGGCGGCCTCGGCGCCCGTGCTGTCCCCGGGAGGGTCGATCCAGGCGATCAGCGCGCCCAGATGCTGGTCCTCCAGGCTGGACTGGCCGGTCGCCCAGTGCCGGGACAGCACGTCGGTCAGGGCCAGCAGGAGCGAGGAGCCGGGTACGCGGGCGCGCTCGCCGTAGTGGGTCAGCCAGCGCCCGAGCAGGGGGATGTGGGGCGGCGCGGGGTAGGGCGTCTCCGGGTCCTGCTCGGCGGTGCGCCGGAACCGCATCGAGCGGCCGAGCAGCCGTACGTAGTCCAGGCCCGCCCGGCTCGGCACGATCAGCTGGGGCGCGTCCGCGCACAGCTCGACCTCGACCTTGATCCGCTTGCCGGTCTCCGGGTCGGTCTCGGTGCGCTCGGCCGCCTCGACGTCCTGCGCGTACGAGTCGATGTACGGCAGGACGACGTCGGCCAGGTCGGCGAGGAACGCGAAGCGCAGATCGCGGTCCCGGGGCTGCGGCACGACCAGCAGACGCGGGGCGTCCCGGTCGGTGCCCACCAGCGCGCCGAGCGGGGCGCCCGCCTCACCCGCCGTGGTGAGCGGCACGAACACGAGCGGCCGGTCGGACAGCCGACGATGCCGCACGGTCGCGGCGAGCTGCGCCCGGCCCGTGCTCACGGCCTCCAGCCGGGCAAGCGTGGCGATCAGCGACACGGGGCCACCTCCGCGGGGGCTTCGGCACGGAGGGTGGCCGGCTCGGGGGTGCTGAGTGGGGCGCGCGCGGTGGTCGGCGGCCGGGTGGCCGGGTGGGTGCCGGTGACGGCGCTGGTGCCGGTGGCCTCGTGGCGGCCGAGGGGGGCGATCAGCGACACGGGGTCACCTCCGCCGTGTGGGGGGTGGCCGGCGGGTGGGCCTGGGTGGGCAGGGTGATGGCGGTCAGGGCCTCGGTGCGCAGGGTGGCCGCGCGGCGCAGGGCCGCGACCGTCGGGTCGTCCGGGTCGCCGCTCTCGCCCCGGGCGGCCGCCAGGACGTCCTCGACCGTGGTCAGGCCGCCCAGCTCGGCCCGGAGCGGGCGGCCGAGCCGGGTCACCGCGCCGGCCGCGCGGGAGCGTTCCCGGCAGTGGAAGGCCAGTTCACAGGCGGACAGGCACTCCGGCGCGTACGTCGCCGGAACCGCCTCGACGGCCGCCGTCAGCTCCTCGGCCGGCCGGTCGGGCGCGAAGCACGTGCCCTCGGGCAGGGTGTCGGCGATCTCCTCGACCCGGGTGAGCCTGGCCAGCTGCCGGGCGGTGACCGCGCGCTGCTTGCGCACATCGACGGCGGAGGCCGTGGGCAGGTTGGAGAAGTCCTTCGGGCACACCAGCAGCACCCGGTGCCGTACCGGGGGAGCGGGATCGAGGCGCGCGGCCACGTCCTCCAGAGCCAGCACGTACACCGCCGCCTGCCGGGCGGCCGCGCCCACCTTCGCGGGGTCCGCCGAGCCGTCCAGCATCGGGAACGACTTGATCTCCACGACCGTCCAGCTGCCGTCCGGGTGCACCACCACCGCGTCCGGCTCGAGGAACGCGAGCGAGCCCGCCACGTCCAGTGCCAGCATCGGGTGGTCCAGCAGCGTCCAGCCGCCCGCCGCCACGGCCTCGCGCAGCGCCAGCGCCGTACGGGCCGTACGCCCCTCGGGGCCCGGCGAGCTCAGGTCGGGCACGGCGGCCCCGGCGGGCGGCTCGGCGCCCGGGTCCAGCCGGGAGTGCACCAGCCGCAGCAGCTCGGCGCCGCCGTCAGCCTTCACCTTCGCCTCGAACGCGTTGCCCCGGGTCAGCGCGAACTGGGACTGGCCGAAGCCGGACGGCGTGCCCAGCGCGCTCGCCAGCGCCGCCTTGTCCACCCCGGCGCCGTCCAGGATCGCGCGCCTGCGGCACCCCGGGTTCGCGGCGAGCGCCGCGAGGGCGCGCGCGTCCAGGGCCTTGGCCGGTACCTCGGGACCGCGCAGCTCAGCGAGCCGGTGCCGGAGCGTCCTCGCCCGCGTCGCTGGGGGAGGCGTCCGGCTCGGCTGCGGCGTCGAGCCGCGGCTCGCGCTGCCTGGGAATGTGCTCACCCGCGGAAGTCTGGCATTCGCCACTGACAATCGGGGAAACCGCACCGTCCAAGGCCTGTGGGACCGGGGTGGCGCGGGTGGTGAGCCGCGCCCGCAGCAGGTCCACGGCGCGCATCACGCGCGGCGCGAGCAGCAGGCCCACGCCCATCACGGCGACGCCCGCGACCGCGTCCAGGAAGTAGTGGTTGGCGGTGCCCATGACGACGACCGCGGTCAGCACGGCGTAGGCGACGCCGACGACCTTCGCGAGCCGGGTACGGCCGTGGCGCCACAGCATCACCCCGCACCACAGGGCCCAGCCGACGTGCAGACTCGGCATCGCCGCGTACTGGTTGGTCATGCCGCCCATGCCGCGCGGGGCGCTTGCCTCGCCGCCCCACCAGCCGTACGAGCTGTACTGGGCCATCGTGTCCACGAAGCCGTGGCCCTCGGAGAGCAGGCGGGGCGGGCAGGTGGGCAGCAGGGTGAAGCCGATCAGACCGATGAACGTGGACGCCATCAGCCAGGTGCGGGCCGCCCGGTAGTGCTCGGTGCGGGCCCGGAACAGCCAGACGAGGATGACGGGCGTGACCAGGTAGTGCAGCGAGGCGTACCAGAAGTCGGCCGGTACGCCGAGCCAGGGCTCGCGGGTGAACAGGCGGTTGAGGGGGTGCTCGGCGTTGAGGTGGAAGGCCTTCTCGATGCGGAGGATCGCCAGGCCGTGGTCGACGGCGGAGGAGACGTCACCCCGGGCGAGGAGGCGGCCGGCCGAGTAGCAGCCGTAGACCAGCAGGATCAGCGGCAGCTCGGTCCACCAGCGCAGCCGGGTTCGCGGGGTCACCTCGGTGCCCGGTGTCTCGGTCTGCGCCATCCGATCGCCCTCCCCCTTCTGCTGTGCGGTGCGCCCCGGCGGGCGACCGTGACACTTTACGGTGTCCGTGATCCGCCCGTGCGGGCACTCCAGCCCTCAAAGACGCCGAGATCGCCCGGCGGGTTGCCCCTGCCCAGGGTGAGCGATGATGGACGGACGGCGCCTCCCGATTTCGCGGGCGCTCCTCAGGCACCGCTCTCCCGGAAAGGTCCCCCATGGCACCGCGCATCCTGCTGGCCCGGCACGGACAGACGGCGTGGTCGCTGTCCGGCAAGCACACCGGCAGGACCGACGTACCGCTCCTGGAGGAGGGCCGGCGCGGGGCCAAGCTGCTCGGCGAGCGCCTGCAGCGCGCTCCGCTGGACGGGCTGCCGGGAGTGGAGGTGCGGACCAGCCCGCTGGCACGCGCGCGTGAGACGTGCGAACTGGCCGGGTTCGGTGAGCGTGCGGAGTCCTGGGACACGCTGATGGAGTGGGACTACGGCGCCTACGAAGGCATGACGCCGGCCGAGATACAGGCTGTCCGGCCCGGTTGGCTGATCTGGCGCGACGGTGTCCCGGAGGGCGAGACCCTCGCCGAGGTCACCGCGCGCGCGGACGAGGTCGTCGCCTGGGCCCGCTCCGCCGACCGCGACGTCCTCGTCTTCGCCCACGGCCACATCCTCCGCTCCATCGGCGCGCGATGGCTGGGCCTCCCCCTCGACTTCGCCGCCCGCATCCGCCTCAACCCCACCTCCCTCTCCATCCTGGGCTGGGCATACGGCGACCCGGCACTCGAAACCTGGAACGACGTGGGCCACCTGTCGGGCTGACGGGGGCTCGCCTCTGCAGCGGGCGGGGCTGCGGTTCCCCAGGGGCGCGGGGCTGTGTCGATTTGCGGCTCCGCCGCGTGGGCGCGACGAGCCCCCACGCACCCGCAGCCGAAGAACCGCCCGCAGCCCCCTCGTTACGCCCGCGCAGCCCTCGGCAGGGATGCATGGCGGTCGAGGAACTCGGAGACTCCCGAGGCCCGTCGGTGCGGGAGAAGGACGCGCGCTGTTCCGGAGAGCATCGTCTGGATGCGGGAGGACTGGACCTGGGTGAGGAGGTCGAGGACGCGCAGGCCGGCGGCGGCCGCTTCGTCGGGGCGGCCGTCACGCGCGAGGTCGTCGGCGAGTTCGGCCGTGTACAGCGCGATGTTCCGGGAGAAGTGCGGGTCCTGGAGATGCGCGGCGCGCCCCGCGTGCCGGGACGCGCGCCGCCAGTCGCCCAGCATGGACCAGCACTGCGCCTCCAGCCCCTCCAGCTCGGCCTCTCCGTAGAAGCTCATCCACTCGGGGTCGGCGTCCGACCGCCCCCGCTCGAAGAAGGCCTGCGCCCGCGCCAGCGCCTGCTCGCACCCGGTACGGTCGGCGAGCCCCGCCCAGCCCCCCGCCTCCCGCAGCGCCAGCAGCGACATCAGACGGGGCGAGCCCAGCGAACGCCCGACTCGCTGCGCGGCCTGCGCCGCCCGTACCGCCTCCCGGGGCCGGCCCGCGTCGCGCGCGAGGAACGCCGTGTTGCAGAAGGCATGCGCCTCGAGGGCGCCGTCGCCGGTCATGCGCGCGGTGGCCAGTGCCTCCGCGTAGTGCGAGCGGGCGTCGTCGAAACGCCCGGAGTCATGGGCCAGCCAGCCCACGGAGATGGCCAGTTCACCGGCGCCCGAGTGCAATCGCTCCGCGGTTGTCTGCCGCGTCGCGCCCGCGTCCAGAAGCGCGTAGGCGGCGCGCAGTGGCGCCGCCGCGCGCTGGTACAGGCCGTCCGCGCCGTGCCGGTCGTCCAGCAGCCGAATACGGCGGACCGCCTCCTCCAGCGCGGCGGCCTCGGGTGTCCCGGCGCGCCGCACCGGGCGGGCCGCTGTCGCGGCGTCCGTGGTGAGCCTCAGCGGGCCCAGCGTGGCGGCGGCCATCGTGGCCCCGCCGCCGGTCATGAATGCGCGACGCAGCACGTCGCTCTCCTCGTGGTTCAGGTGGTCGTTCGCGTACGGCTCGTCCGAGTCGTACGGGTCCGGCGGATCGTCGGGATGGTCCTGCGTGTCATACGACTCGTACGCACCCCGTGTCTCACCGGTGGTGAGCGCCAGGGGCGCGTCCGCGGCCGTACGCGCCGCGCGTCCGCGTACGGACGAGCGCGGCGCGAAGCCGAGGTCGGTGAGCGTGCGACCGGGGAACATGTGCAGGAACACCCGTTCGTACGCGTAGTTCGGGCAGCGGATCTCACCCGCCTCGACCCTTCCGACGTAACGCGCGTCACAGCTCACCCGCTCGCCGATCTCGCGTGCGGCACGCCGTACCAGCGCCGCGAACTCGGCCGGTGAGCGCCGGCCGCGCAGCTGCCGGAAGGCGAGGTTGGGCCTCGGGGGCCGTTCGGGCTGTGACGAGGCCTCGGTTGACGACGCCATGGCCGGTCCTCTCGTGCGAACCGTCGAACCATTCCGGAACCGGGGTGGATTCGGGCTGAGTTGTCCGTGTGACACCCCGGGTCCGGCGAGCAAGAACGTACCTGCTGTGTCGGACCCGCCACGCTGTGTTTGGCTACAAAACGGATATCTCATGCACGATCTGCCATGAACTGCCATCCTTTGTGGCGCACTTGTGCCGTAGCCGTTGACGCGGTCGTGCGTTGTACGTCATGGACTGCAACAGGGCACCGTGGTGGAGGCCGGCATGGAGACCAGCCAGAGCAACGATCCTTGTGCCGCGCCGTCGTCGCCGCCGACGGCGGGAGACGCGGCATGCGAACTGGTGACGGTTCCGGCCCGGCAGGGCCTGGAGGCGGTCGACATCCTGCGCCGCGGCGCCTGCGAGGCCGTCGGACCCGTGCTGCACGACGACGGCGGCGACACCCTCGGCTTCCTCGTCCCGGCCGGCACGGCCGCCGGCTGGGACGTGCCGGGCAGCACCTGCACGGAGACCGACGGGCGGGGACTGCGGCTGAACCCGCAGCCGCCGGTGGAGGGCTCGGACTGGCTGCTGCCGCCCGGCGAGGCCGACCTCGCCACCGACCCGGTGGTGCTGCGCCGGGCCCTCGGGGAGGCGGCCCGGCTGATCGAGGCGGCCGACAGCTGCCGCTGAGCCACCGAGGGCCCGCCGCAGGTCCGTCCCGGTGCCGTCGAGTGGCCGAGGGCCCGGCTCCGGGCCGCCGTCCGGCGGGTGCCCGTGCCACCTGCGAGAATGGACCGATGGGCAGGTCCAGGAACAACCGGCGCAGGTCGGCCGCCGTCGAAGCCGTGGTGGAAGCGGTCGACGGCGGGCTCGCGCAGCTCATACCCGACCCGGACCGCTTCCGCGCCTGGACGCTGCTGATCGACGGCGCGCCCCAGTCGCACGTCGACCTGGACGACCCGGCGTACCTCTCCTTCGAGTACCAGCGCCGCATCGGCCATGTCATCGACCTCGCCGCCCCGCCCGGGAAGCCGGTGCAGGCCGTGCACCTCGGCGGCGGCGCGCTCACCCTGGCCCGGTACGTCGCCGCCACCCGGCCCCGCTCCACCCAGCAGGTCGTCGAGCGGGACGCGACCCTCGTCCAACTCGTGCGCCGCGAGCTTCCGTTGGACCCGAACGCCCGGATACGGGTGCGCTCGGCCGACGCCCGCGAAGGGCTGGCCAAGGTGCCGGACGGCTGGGCCGACCTGGTCGTCGCCGATGTCTTCAGCGGCGCCCGGACCCCCGCCCACCTCACCTCCACCGAGTTCCTCGACGAGGTCCGCCGGGCCCTGAAGCCCACCGGTGCCTACGTCGCCAACCTCGCCGACGGCCCGCCGCTCGCCCACCTGCGCGGCCAGATCGCCACCGCCGCCACCCGTTTCGCCGAACTCGCCCTGATCGCCGACGCGGCGGTCCTGCGCGGCAAGCGCTTCGGCAACGCCATCCTGGTCGCCTCCGACGGACCGCTGCCGCTGGCCGACCTCACCCGCCGCGCCGCCTCCGACGCGCACCCCGGCCGGGTCGAACACGGCCGACCGCTCACGGATTTCACAGGCGGCGCGCTCCCCGTGACGGACGAGACGGCGGCGGCCTCACCGGCCCCACCGCCCTCGGTGTTCCGCTGAGCCGTCGGTCCCCCGTCGGCTCCTTCCGGACGCTCAGAAGTCCAGCCCCCGCGCCAGCATCGGGAGATGGCGTTCGTACAGGCCCGCCAGGTCCTCCTTCCCGTCGCCCTCCACCCAGTGCCGTACCAGCGTGGTGAAGACCGCGATGATCGCCGCCGCCGCGCACCTGATCTCCAGGTCCGCCGGGTCCCGGCCGGTGCGCTCGGCGATGATCTCGGCAATGACCCGCTCGCTGCGCTCCTGCTCGGCGATGCCGCGGGCGCGCAGGGCCGGGTCGGTGAAGGTGATCCGGCTGCGCAGCAACAGGTCGTCGCGGTCCGCGCGGACCATCTCGCCGACCGGGCCCTTCAGGGAGTTGAGGACCGCTTCCACGATGGGCTCGTCGGCCGGGCGGGACTTCAGGGCCTCGGCGAGGGCGGGGTCGTACTCGTCCTGGAGGACCACGTCCTCCTTGGTCGGGAAGTACCGGAAGAAGGTGCTGGGTGAGACCTCCGCCGCCTCCGCGATCTGGTCGACCGTGGTGTTCTCGTATCCGTGCTCGGCGAAGAGGCGGTAGGCCTCGCGGCGGATGCGCTCGCGGGTCTGCCGCTTCTTGCGTTCGCGCAGGCCGAGGGGGGCGGCGGAGGTCTCGTGCGTCGTCATGAGACCGATTCTGCGTGTTGGGCGACGGACCGGGCCACCGTTCGGGAGCACGTACGGGAGCAGGGGGCCCGCTCGGGCAGGAAGGCCGCCGCCAGGACCGCGCCGAGCACGGCGATCGCCCCGCAGGCCACCAGGACGAGGTGCATGCCGTGCAGGAAGGAGGCGTGCGCGGCCGTGGCGAGGCCGCTGTCGTGCAGCCGGGCCGCCACCGCGTCGGCGCCGGAGACCGAGTCGCGGGCCGCGCGCGCCGCCGGACCGGGCAGCCCGCCGGTGTGCAGGTGGGAGAGGTAGCCGTAGCTGAGCAGGCTGCCGAGGCCGGCGACGCCGAGGACCGAGCCGAGCTGCTGGACGGTCTCCAGCAGGCTGGTGCCCGAGCCGGTGTTGTCCTCGGGCAGCGCGCCCATGACCAGGCTGGTGGCGGGCACGACGGCCAGTCCGAAGCCGAGTCCGGTCAGGCCGAGCCACAGCGCGGTGAAGCCGTAGCCGTCGCCCGGGCCGGTCGTGGCGCCGAGGAACACACCGGCGGCGAGCACCAGCAGGCCGACGGCGACGACCGTACGGGCGCCGAGCCGCGGGACCAGCGGTTCGCTCGCGGCGGCCGCCGCCATCAGGCCGCCGATCAGGGGCAGTACGCGCAGCCCGGTGCCGAAGGCGTCGTTGCCGAGGACGGACTGCAGGTACTGCGGGACGACGAACAGGATGCCCATCACCGCGAAGTTGACGAAGACGGCGATCAGCGTGCCCCACAGGAAGCGACGGTCGGCGAACAGTCCCAGGTCGACCAGGGGGTGCGGGTGGCGGCGCTCGCGGACCACGAAACCGGTGAGCAGGACGGCGGCGGCGCCCAGGGAGGTGAGCACGGACGGGCCGGTCCAGCCGTCCTCGGGGATCAGGATGGTGCCGTAGACCAGCGCGGTGATGCCGAACCCGCCGAGGACCGTGCCGAGGATGTCGAACGGGGCCTTGCGCTCCGGCTCGGTGTCACGCGGCAGCAGCCAGACGCCGGCCGCGACGGCGAGCGCGGCGACGGGCACGTTGAACAGGAACACCGAGCCCCACCAGAAGTGGTCCAGCAGCCAGCCGCCGACCACCGGTCCGACGGGCATACCGAGCGCGGTGGCCGCCGTCCACACGGCGATCGCCTTGGGCAGCTCCTCCTTGGCGAAGACGCGGGGCAGGATCGCCATCGACAGCGGCATGATCGCGGCGGCGCCGAGGCCGAGGACCGCGCGGGCCGCGACGACCGCCGACGGCGTGCCGGCCAGCGTGCCCGCCAGCGAGGCGAGCCCGAAGAGCGTGATGCCGGACAGCAGCAGCCGCTTGTGGCCGAACCGGTCGCCGAGCAGTCCGACCGGGAGCATCGCCACCGACAGGGTGAGCAGGTAGCCGCCGCCGATCCACTGCAACTGCGCGCTGTCGGCGTGCAGTTCGCTCGCGATGGTCGGCAGGGCGACGTTGATGACGGTGCCGTCGAGCCCGACGATCAGCACGCTCAGCGTGAGGGCGGCGAGGGCCAGCCAACGGCGGGGGGACGCGGAGAGGCGGGGCGTGAGGTGGTGTGCGGGGTGGTGCGTGGACATGGGGACCTCCCATTCGGAGCAACCTGATGAGAGGTTACTGCCAAATGAGAGTCGACTGTCAATATCTAGTTGTCTTTCACTTCGATGGGCTCAGTACGTGCCCACCTCCACCCGCGGCGGTCCGTCGTGCCAGGTGCAGAAGACCGAGACACGGTCCGCGCTCCTGCTGAACTCCACCCGGATCCATGTCTCCGTCTTCCACACCTGCATCGACCAGCCGGTGCCCGGAGTCGCCGAGACGAGGGTCGCGCTCGCCGGTCCCAGGTCGAAGACCGCACGGCCGCCCGCGGTGTCGTAGGCCTTGACCCGGCCGGAGGCGGTGGCGGAGGCGGAGGGGGTGGGGGACGGGCCGGTGCTGCCGGCCGGTGTCCGTGTGGGTGCGGGCGTCGAGGGTTCGGGTGAGTTGCTCTTCGACGGGGACGGGTGGGTGCTCGGCGGAGCCGGCGGCTTCGAGCGCTGCGCGGTCGTGTCGGCCGCCGTGATCGGCAGCGCGCGCGGCGGGTCGTACGCCGTCCCCGCCATCACCGTGTGCACGCCCCACCACGACAGCGTGACCGCCGCTCCCGTCGCGAGCAGCCACGCCAGTACGTGTACGAGTCCTCTGCGCATCGCGGGCCATACTGCCTCAGGGGCACCGCCGTTCGCACGTGCCCCAGGGATCCCCGAGTTGTCCACAGGCAGTTGTCCACAGGCCCGGACCGGGCTCGCCCGCATGGCGTACGGTGCGGCGCATGGCAAGTGTGCTCGTGGTCGAGGACGACCAGTTCGTACGCTCGGCGCTCATCCGGCATCTGACCGACGCCTCGCACACCGTGCGCAGCGTCGGTACGGCGCTGGAGGCGCTGCGCGAGGTCGCCCATATCCGCTTCGACGTGGTCATCCTGGACCTCGGACTGCCGGACCTGGACGGCTCCGAGGCCCTGAAGATGCTGCGCGGCATCACCGACGTGCCCGTCATCATCGCCACCGCCCGGGACGACGAGACGGAGATCGTCCGGCTGCTCAACGCCGGGGCGGACGACTACCTGACCAAGCCGTTCTCGGTCGAGCACCTGTCGGCGCGGATCGCGGCCGTGCTGCGCCGGGCCCGCTCCGGCGGCGCGGAGCCCGCGCCCTCCTCCGTGCTCCGCGTCGGCGGCCTGACCGTCGACCCGCTGCGCCGCCAGGCCGAGCTGGACGGGGCCCGACTGGACCTGACCCGCCGCGAGTTCGACCTGCTCGCCTTCCTGGCCGGCCGCCCCGGTGTCGTCGTGCCGCGCAAGGAACTGCTCGCCGAGGTCTGGCAGCAGTCCTACGGCGACGACCAGACCATCGACGTCCACCTGTCCTGGCTGCGCCGGAAGCTGGGGGAGACGGCGGCCCGGCCGCGCTATCTGCACACCCTCAGGGGCGTCGGCGTGAAGCTGGAGCCGCCCGTGCTCGACGGGGAAGGGGAGCCGCCGCGATGAGATGGGCCCTGGTCAAGGTGTGCCTGGCGGTCACCACGATGGTCGTGGTCGCCTTCGCCGTCCCGCTCGGCCTGGTCGTCAAGGAGATGGCCCGCGACCGCGCCTTCTCCAACGCCGAGCGGGAGGCCGCCGCCGTCGCCCCCGCGCTGTCCATCACCACCGACCGGGACGAGCTGGAGCGGGTGGTGGCCTCCGCCGGGGCCGACTCCGGGATGGCCGTGCACCTGCCCGCCGACGGCGGGCGGGCCGCGCTCGACCTCGGCCGGTCGCGCGCCGCCCACCGCGACATCGAGGCCGTACGCAGGATGGGCCGTGCCTCCACCACCTCGGTCGCCGGCGGCTTCACGCTGCTCCAGCCGGTCGCGCTCGGCTCCACCGCCATCGCGGTGGTCGAGGTGTACGTCCCCGAGTCCGAGGTGAGCAACGGCGTCGGCACGGCCTGGGCGGTGCTCGCCGCCGTCGGTCTCGCGCTGATCGTCGGCTCGGTGGCCGTCGCCGACCGGCTCGGGGTGCGCATGGTGCGGCCCGCGCAGCGGCTGGTGGAGGGGGCGCACGAGCTGGGCGAGGGCAAGCTGGGCGCCCGGGTCCCCGAGGACGGGCCGACCGAACTCAGGCTCGCCGCCGTCGCCTTCAACTCCATGGCCGACCAGGTCGTCCAACTCCTCGCCAACGAGCGGGAGCTGGCGGCCGACCTCTCGCACCGGCTGCGCACCCCGCTCACCGTGCTCCGGCTCAACGCGGCCTCGCTCGGCGGCGGTCCGGCCGCCGACCAGACCCGGGCCGCCGTCGCCCAGCTGGAGGGGGAGGTCGACACCATCATCCGTACGGCCCGGGAGGCCAAGCCGCAGACCGCCGCGGCCTCACCCGGCGCCGGGTGCGACGCGGCCGAAGTGGTCCGCGAGCGCATGGAGTTCTGGTCCGCGCTCGCCGAGGACGAGGGCCGCAAGTGGCGGGTGGCCGGGGTGGAGCGTCCGGTGCGCATACCCGTGGCCCGCGCCGACCTGGCCGCCGCCCTCGACGCGCTGCTCGGCAACGTCTTCCGGCACACCGCCGAGGGCACCGCCTTCGCGGTCGACGTGCACAACGGCGAGGACGCGGTGATCGTGCTGGTCTCCGACGCGGGCCCCGGCATACCCGACCCCGAGGCGGCGATGGCCCGCGGCCGCGGCTCCGGCAGCGCGGGCTCGACCGGCCTCGGCCTGGACATCGTGCGCCGCCTCGCCGAGTCCACCGGCGGAGACGTCCGCATCGGCTCCTCGGTGCTGGGCGGGACCGAGGTGCGGATCTGGTTCCAGCTGGACGGCCGGGGACCGGTGGGGCGGGGGCACCGAGGAAGGGTGCGCAGGCGCCGATCGGGCAAATTGGTCTCGACCTTTAACCGTCCCCGATCCCTTCCTTAAGCGCACCATAAGATCCCCAACCGCCGTCCCTATCAAGCCGTTTGTCCGATTCGCGCCCGCTAGCGTGCTGCCGCACCTCACCCCCCCCGTGGACAGCGAAGGCAGGCACGCGCATGAGCACGCACCGGCGCAGGATCAGTGGCAGGAACAAGGCGATCGGCGGTCTGGTCGCCGCGGCCGTGGTCGGTGGCGGCGCGGCCCTGCTGACCGGCACCGCGCACGCCGCCGGCGTCGGCGCCGCGTACACGAAGACCAGCGACTGGTCGACGGGGTACACCGCGCAGTACGTCGTCACCAACAACAGCGGCCAGACGGAGAAGACCTGGACGCTGGAGTTCGACCTCCCGGCGGGCGCCAAGCTCAGCTCGCTGTGGAACGCCGAGTCGAGCGTCAGCGGCCGGCACGTCACCGTGAAGCCGGCCACCTGGGACACGGAGGGCCTCGCGGCGGGCAAGTCGGTCACCGTCGGCTTCGTCGTCAACGGCAGCGGCGACCCGACCGGCTGTCGTATCGACGGCGCGCAGTGTTCGGCGGACGGCGGGGCCACCCCCGAGCCCAGCGGCCGCCCCACCCAGACCCAGTCGCCGGCCCCGACCCCCAGCCGGAGCGCGACCCCGACCCCGACGCACAGCGCCACCCCCACCCCCACCCAGACCCCGACGCCCACGCCCAGCGGAAGCACCGGCACCAGCGGCTCCGCCGGCTTCGCCCCCTACGTCGACACCTCCCTCTACCCGGCCTTCGACCTCCTGGCCGCGGCCGACGCCACCGGCGTCAAGAACTTCAACCTCGCCTTCATCACCGACGGCGGCGGCTGCACCCCCAAGTGGGGCGGGGTCACGGACCTCACCGTCGACGGCGTGGCCGCGCAGATAGGCGCCCTGCGCGCCAAGGGCGGTGACGTCCGGGTCTCCTTCGGCGGCGCCTCCGGCTCCGAACTGGCCACCACCTGCAACTCCGCGGACGCGCTGGCGGCGGCGTACGGCAAGGCCGTCGACGCCTTCAAGCTGACCAAGGTCGACTTCGACGTCGAGGGCGGCGCGCTGCCCAACACGGCCGCCAACACCCGCCGCGCCCAGGCCATCGCCAAGCTCCAGTCCCAGCACCCCAACCTGGACGTCTCCTTCACCCTCCCGGTGATGCCCGAGGGCCTCACCCAGGACGGCGTGAACCTCCTGTCCAACGCCAGGTCCAACGGCGTGAAGATCAACACCGTCAACATCATGGCGATGGACTACGGCGCCTCCTACAGCGGCGACATGGGCACCTACGCCGAGCAGGCCGCGACCGCCACCCAGGCCCAGGTCAAGAGCGTGCTGGACCTGTCGGACAGCGCGGCCTGGAAGACGGTCGCGGTCACCCCGATGCTCGGCGTCAACGACGTCTCCTCCGAGGTCTTCAAGGTGGACGACGCCACCCAGCTGGTGAACTTCGCCAAGTCCAAGGGCCTCGGCTGGCTCTCCATGTGGTCCGTCACCCGCGACAAGCAGTGCCCCGGCGGCCCCAAGCCCGCCGCCGACGCCACCTGCAGCTCGATCACCCAGGACCCGTTCGCGTTCTCGAAGGCCTTCGGAGCCTTCAACTGACCTCTGGGGCCTTCTGACCGGACGGGCGCGGCACTCCCCTAGGGTGCCGCGCCCGCGTCTGTCAGGGCCCCGCGTCTGTCAGGGCCCCGTGTCTGTCAGGCCGTGGAACCCGCCGGCGGCAGCGTCCCGGTGCGGGCGACCTCCCCGTACCACCGCGCGCTGGACTTCGGCGTGCGTTCCAGCGTCGCGTAGTCGACGTAGACCGCCCCGAACCGCTTGCCGTAGCCGTACGCCCACTCGAAGTTGTCCATGAGGGACCACAGGTAGTAGCCGCGCACGTCGGCGCCGTCGGTGAGGGCGCGGTGGACCTCCGCGAGGTGGGCGCGCAGATAGGCGATGCGCTCGGGGTCGTGGACGCGGCCGTCGGCGTCGGGCTCGTCGTCGTAGGCCGCGCCGTTCTCCGTGATGTACAGCGGCAGGCCCGGTGCCTCCCGCGTGTACCGCATGATCAGCTCGTGCAGGCCCGCCGGGTCGATCGTCCAGCCCATCTCGGTGCGCTCGCCCGGGGTCTGGTGGAACAGCACGTCGTCGGCGCCCGGCCAGGGGGAGTGGTCGCTGGCGCCGTGACCGTCCGCCCGGGGCCCATCCACCGTGCCGGGGGAGGCCGAGACCAGCGCCGGGGTGTAGTAGTTCAGGCCGAGCGCGTTCAGCGGCGCGTTGATCGTGCGCAGGTCGCCGTCGCGGACGTACGGCCAGTCGGTGACCGAGGCCGTCGCGGAGAACAGGGTCTTGGGATACGCGCCGTGCAGCATCGGGCCGTGGAAGATCCCGTTGGCCAGGTCGTCGATCTTGCGGGCCGCCGCCAGGTCGGCCGGGTCCTGGGAGAGCGGCCGGATCACCGCCGAGTTCAGGCTGACCGCGATCTGGTTGCGGGCGGGCATCGCCGCGCGCAGCGCCGAGGCGCCCAGTCCGTGCGCCAGGTTGAGATGGTGGGCGGCCCTGAGCGAGGCCGCCGGGTCCGTACGGCCGGGCGCGTGCACCCCGGAGCCGTAGCCCAGGAAGGCGCTGCACCACGGCTCGTTGAGGGTGATCCAGTGCTCCACCCGGTCGCCCAGCGCCTCACCGACCAGCTGCGCGTACTCGGCGAACCGGAAGGCCGTGTCCCGCTCCGGCCAGCCGCCCGCGTCCTCCAGCTCCTGCGGCAGGTCCCAGTGGTAGAGGGTGAGCGCCGGCGTGATGCCGTGCGCGAGCAGCTCGTCCACCAGGCGGCGGTAGAAGTCCAGGCCCACCTGCACCGCGGGCCCCCGGCCCGTCGGCTGCACCCGGGACCAGGAGACCGAGAAGCGGTACGCGGACAGGCCCAGCTCGGCCATCAGCGCCACGTCCTGGCGGTAGCGGTGGTAGTGGTCGACAGCGATGTCACCGTGATCGCCGCCGGCCGTCTTGCCGGGCGTATGGCTGAAGGTGTCCCAGATCGAGGGCGTCCGGCCGTCCTCCCGCACCGCTCCCTCGATCTGGTACGCGGAGGTCGCGGAACCCCAGAGGAAGGCGGGAGGGAAGGCCAGGGAGGAAGCAGTGGAGGAAGAGGGGGAGGGAGTGGTGGAAGGAGTGCTGTCAAAAGCGCTGGAGGAGGCGGTGGAAACGGAGGCGGACAGCGAGTCAGGCATGGAAGCGCTCCCATAGGGGTCGTAGGAGACCGACGAAGTGGGCGGGGAGAAGGGCAAGAGGTGTGCGGGGGCCGGGGCGGCGGTGGCCCGGCCCCGAGGCGTTCAACCCTTGATCGCACCCTGCATGATTCCGCCCACGATCTGCTTGCCGAACAGCAGGAAGGCGACCAGCAGCGGCAGCGTGCCGAGCAGCGCGCCCGCCATGATCACCGCCTGGTCCGGGACATAGCCGGTGCCGAGCGAGTTCAGGGCCACCTGGACCGTCGGGTTCTGCTGGTTCAGGGCGATGATCGGCCACAGGAAGTCGTTCCAGGCGAACACGAAGGTCAGCAGGCCGAGCACCGCCATCGCGGGCCGCGCCGCCGGGAAGACGACGTGCCATACGATCCGGATGCTGCTCGCCCCGTCCACCCGGGCCGCCTCGATCAGCTCCGAGGGCAGCGCCTGCACCAGGTACTGCCGCATGAAGAACGTGCCGAACGCCGTCACCAGGCTCGGCAGGATCACCGTCTGCAGCTGGTTGGACCAGCCGAAGTCCGACATCCACAGGTACAGCGGTACGACGGCCAGCTGCGGCGGGATCAGCGTCGTGCCGATGGTCAGCAGCAACAGCAGGCTGGAGAACTTGAACCGCAGCTTGGCGAAGGCGAAGCCGGCCAGCGTGGAGAACAGCACCGTGCTCACCGTGATCGAGCCCGCCACGATCACCGAGTTGAACATCGCTGTGCCGAGCCCGGCCTGGTCCCAGGCGACCTGGAGGTTCTTGAACAGGTTGCCGCCGAACCACAGCGGCGGCGGGGTCTGGGCGAGCCGCCGGTCGGTGCGCGAGGCCGCGATCGCCGTCCACACCAGCGGGGCCAGCGAGATCAGCGCGAAGACGGTCAGGACGACGTACGTCACCGGCCCGGCGTGCAGCTGCTTGCCGGCGCCCATCGCCCTCCGCCGCCGCCCGGTCCCGGACTTCGTCACCTGGGGCAGGGTCACTTCACTGGTCGTCATTGGGACTTCCTCAGCCGTCGGGTGAACAGCAGATTGACCGCGGCGACGATCAGCAGGATCAGGAACATCGTCCAGGCGATCGCGGACGCCTTGCCGAGGTTGCCGATGATCCAGCCCTGGTCGTACATGTACAGACCGAGCGTCTGGTACTGATGCTCGGAGCCGCCCTTGGACCCGCTGACCCCGCCGAACAGCAGGGGCTCACCGAAGAGCTGGGTGGCGCCGATCGTGGAGACGACGATCGTGAACAGGATCGTCGGCCGCAGCTGCGGAATCGTCACGTGCCGGAACTGCTGCCAGCGGTTAGCGCCGTCGAGTGCCGCCGACTCGTACAGGTCCACCGGGATCGCCTGCATCGCCGCCAGGTAGATCAGCGCGTTGTAGCCGGTCCACCGCCAGATCACGATGGACGACACCGCGAACTGCGAACCCCAGTCGGACTCACGCCAGTTGACCGGGTCGACCCCGAAGAAGTGCAGGATCCAGTTGATCATGCCGCCGTCCCACGAGTACAGCAGCGTGAACACCAGGGTCGCGGCCGCCACCGAGGTCGCGTACGGCGTCAGCATCACCACGCGCCACAGGGTGGAGCCGCGCAGCTTGTAGTTCAGCAGGTGAGCCAGCCAGATCGCCGCGATCAGCTGCGGAACGGTGGAGAGCAGACCGATGGTGAACGTGTTCTCCAGGGCGTTCCAGAAGAAGTCCGAGGAGAGCAGGTTCTTGTAGTTGTCCAGGCCCGCCCAGGTCTGCTGGTCCAGCGCCGACAGCTGCACGTTGTGCAGCGAGTACCAGGCCGTGTAGAGCAGCGGGACCAGGGTGAACGCGCCGAACAGCACGAAGAAGGGGGCGACGAAGGCGTACGGCGACGCCTTCATGTCCCAGCGGTACAGCCGGCTGCGCCAGGAGCCGGCGCCCGCCTCGGTACCGCGACCGTGAGCGCCCCGGGCCGCGCCCGGCGGGGTGCCGGGCGCGGCCTCGGCGCTCGACGCGGGGTGCGCGAGAGCCTGCTTGGAGCTGGTCACTGGCCGAGCACGTCCTTGATCTCCTTGGACGCGGCGTCCCAGCCCTGGGACGGGGACTTGCCCTTCTGCTCGACCTGGAGGATGCCGACGTCGGTGATCGCGGTGCCGATCGGCTGGTCCTTGATACCGAAGTACTGGACCGGGATGGTCTTCGCCGAGTCGGCGAAGATCTGCGTGATCGGCGCGTTCGAGAAGTAGGCCGTGGTGTCCGCGGCCGGCTTCAGGCCCGCGTACGCTGCCGGGGTCGACGGGAAGCTCGCCTGCTTGGCGAAGACCTTGGCCTGCTGCTCGGGCGCGGTCAGCCACTTGGCCAGCTCGACGGCCTCCTTCTGGTGCTTGCTCGCCGTCGGCACGCCGAGGAAGGAGCCGCCCCAGTTGGCCGCGGTCGGCGCCGCCGCCACGTCCCACTTGCCCTTGCCGGAGTCACCCGACTTCTGCTCGATGTAGCCGATCATCCAGGCCGGGCAGGCGACGGTGGCGAAGGTGCCCTTGGCGTAGCCCTGGTCCCAGGTCGGGTCGAACTGCTTGAGCTTCGCGGACATGTCGCTGGTGGCCACGGTCATCGCGGCGTCCCAGGCGGTCTTCACGCCCGAGGACTTGTCCCAGATGACGTTGTTGTCCTTGTCGTAGTAGCGCTCGGAGCCGCCGCCCAGCGCCGCGTTGTAGACGGACGCGGCCGAGTCCACGAACTTGGTGCCCTTGGGCGCCTTCTTCATGTACTGCTTGCCGAGGTCGACGTACTTGGCCCAGTCGCCCTTCCACATGTCGGCGAGCTTGGTCCGGTCGGTCGGCAGCCCGGCCTTCTGGAACAGGTCCTTGCGGTAGCAGATGGCCATCGGCCCGATGTCCGTGCCGAGCCCGATGAGCTTGCCGTCCTTGCTGGTGGCCTGGGCGTTCTTCCAGTCCAGCCACTGCGACTTGTCGACGTCCTTGCCGAGGTCGACGAACTTGTTCGACTGCGTCTGCACGGCCTCGGTGATGTTGCCGACCTCGATCGCCTGCACGTCGTCGGTGCCGGAGCCGGCCTGGAGGCGGGTGAGCACCCTCGGCCAGTAGACGTCGGTACGAGTAGTGACGTTCTCCTTGATGGTGATGTTCTTGTGGAGCTTCATGTACTCGTCATAGAGGCCGGCCTGCTTGTAGCCGAAGACGCCGAAGGTCCCGATGGTCAGCGTGATCTTGCCCTTGCCACTGCCGTTGCCGCCGTCCGAGGTGGACGAGCCGTCGTCCGAGTCCTTGGAACAGCCGGCCAGCAGCCCCGTGGCCAGCGCGGCGACGACCGCGATGGCCCCCAGTTTGCGGGACCGGCGGAAGCTCGTGCCCATTGCGTCCTCCTGTTGCCTGACGTGCCGACCCCCCGGCCAACTGCATGGTTGGGCCCCGTTCGTACTCGCTGCGGCTCGGGCGGGGAACGTGCGGAATGTGTAGGTGTCAGGTACTGTGGGAGCGCTCCCACAGGTGATGAGTTGAAGGTTCGCCGGTTCCCGCCGGGGTGTCAAGGGAGCGGACACGGGCTACGGCTCGGCGTTATCGGGCCGTTAGCGAACGGCAGTTGGGTGGGCGGCCGGGAGGTCCACGTCGGCCCCGGGGACGGCGACCACGGCCGACGGCACTGTTACATTCCAGGTCGGCGACCGTCGCGGTGGAGGCGGCGGGCGCGGCAGAGAAAGGCGGAGCCCATGGCAAGCCACGGAGCGCGGGGCCGGAGCGCGGGACGGCCCACGCTCGAGGAGGTTGCCGCCCGGGCCGGGGTCGGCCGCGGCACGGTCTCGCGGGTGATCAACGGCTCTCCCCGGGTCAGCGAGGCGACCCGCGCCGCGGTCGAGGCGGCCGTCGCGGAACTCGGCTACGTCCCGAACACCGCGGCCCGCGCCCTCGCGGCCAACCGCACCGACGCCATCGCCCTGGTCGTCCCCGAGCCGGAGACCCGCTTCTTCGCGGAGCCGTACTTCTCCGACATGCTGCGCGGTGTCGGCGCCGAGCTCTCCGACACGGAGATGCAGCTGCTGCTGATCTTCGCGGGCAGCGACCGGGAGCGGGAGCGTCTCGCCCAGTACCTGGCGGCGCACCGCGTCGACGGCGTCCTCCTGGTCTCGGTCCACGCGGACGACCCGCTCCCCGACCTCCTCGCCCAGCTGGAGATCCCGGCCGTGATCAGCGGCCCCCGCTCGGCCGGCGAGACGCTCACCTCGGTGGACTCGGACAACTACGGCGGCGCCCGCGCGGCCGTGGAGCACCTGCTCGCCCGGGGCCGGCGCCGGATCGCGCACATCACCGGCCGCCTCGACGTCTACGGCGCCCAGCGCCGCGTCGACGGCTACCGCGACGCCCTGCGCGACGCGGGCCTGGAGGTGGACGAACTCCTCATCGAGCCCGGGGACTTCACCGAGGAGGGCGGCCGCCGCGCGACGACCGTGCTGCTGGAGCGCCACCCCGACCTGGACGCCGTCTTCGCCGGCTCCGACGTGATGGCGGCGGGCGCCCGCCAGGTGCTGCGCGAGGCGGGCCGCCGCATCCCGGACGACGTCGCCCTGGTCGGCTACGACGACTCGGCCATCGCCCGCCACATGGACCCGCCGCTGACCAGCGTCCGCCAGCCCATCGAGGAGATGGGCCGCGCCATGATCGACCTCCTCCTCACCGAGATCGCCGACCGCCGCCCACCCGCCTCCCGCGGCCTGGCCCGACGGCATGCGGTCCTGCGCACGGAACTGGTGACACGGGCGTCGTCGTGACGCGGTCCACGTGAGGCCGAACACCGCCGGTGCCGCTGCGGGTCACCGGCGGGCGGGCATAACGAATCAGCCGGTGACCCGTCTTTCGACGGAGTCACCGGCTGATCACTCAGGGTGAGTGACGGGACTTGAACCCGCGACATCCTGGACCACAACCAGGTGCTCTGCCAGCTGAGCTACACCCACCACGACCGGCGGTGGAACGTATCGTTTCCCCGACCGGCCGAGAAGAAGTCTACAGGGTCCGAAGGGGTGCTCGCGCACGTGTTTTCGTGCGGGCCTTCGAGCGGACCGGGCTACGCGGGCTGCGGGGGCTGTGCGGACTGCGCAGGCTGGGCGGGCTGGGCCGGCAGGACGTGCTTGGCGGCGATCGCCTTCGCGGTGTCGGAGTCCGGGCCGGGCTGGGGGACGAAGATGGCCTCGCGGTAGTAGCGCAGCTCGGCGATCGACTCGCGGATGTCGGCGAGGGCGCGGTGGTTGCCGTTCTTCTCCGGGCTGTTGAAGTACGCCCGCGGGTACCAGCGGCGGGCCAGCTCCTTGATCGAGGAGACGTCGACGATCCGGTAGTGGAGGTAGTCCTCCAGGGTCGGCATGTCGCGCAGCAGGAAGCCGCGGTCGGTGCCGACGGAGTTGCCGCACAGGGGGGCCTTGCCGGGCTCCTTGACGTGCTCGCGGACGTAGGCGAGGACCTGCTCCTCGGCGTCGGCCAGCGTGGTGCCGCCGGCCAGCTCGTCGAGCAGCCCGGACGCGGTGTGCATCTGACGCACCACCTCCGGCATCGTCTCCAGCGCGGCGTCCGGCGGGCGGATGACGATGTCCACCCCCTCGCCGAGCACGTTCAGCTCGGAGTCGGTGACGAGGGCGGCCACCTCGATGAGAGCGTCGTCGGACAGCGAGAGGCCGGTCATCTCGCAGTCGATCCACACCATGCGATCGTTCATGCGACCTACCCTAAAGCTGACGTCCGCTTTTGGGATGCCCCCTGCCGTCGTGAGGAAAGGGGGGCGGATCGGAATCCGCCCCCCTTTCTCATGCCCCTCTTATGCCTCCGAGGCCTCGCTCAGCTGCCGCTGCGTGGTCCCGGCAACAGGCTCACCGCGCCCGCGGCGTGGCGGCGGCCGATCTGCATCGGGACGCCGCTGTCCCGGTCCGGGTGCGGCATGGCGGACACGTGGCCCACCGGGCCGTGGCCGGCCAGGGCGGCGGGCGGTGTGCCCGCCGGGCCGTGCTGGGCGGCCGGCACCTCCTGCTCACCCGGCTTCTCCGCCCCCGGCCGGCGGGCGCGGTAGGCGGCCCGGTACGCGGCGGGGGAGGAGCCGAGCTGGCGGCGGAAGTGCCCGCGCAGCGCGACGGGTGAGCGGAAGCCGCAGCGGCCGGCGACCTCGTCCACGGAGTAGTCCGAGGTCTCCAGCAGCCGCTGCGCCTGCAGCACCCGTTGGGTGATCAGCCACTGCAGCGGCGCGCTGCCGGTGAGCGAGCGGAAGCGGCGGTCGAACGTACGGCGGCTCATGTAGGCGCGTGCCGCCAGTGTCTCCACGTCGAACTGCTCGTGGAGGTGTTCCAGTGCCCAGGCGACGACCTCGGCGAGCGGGTCGGCGCCGATCTCCTCTGGTAAAGACCTGTCGAGGTAGCGCTCCTGACCGCCGCTGCGGCGCGGCGGCACCACCAGCCGGCGGGCCAGTGCGCCGGCCGCCTCGTTGCCGTGGTCCGTCCGCACGATGTGCAGACACAGGTCGATCCCCGCGGCCGTACCGGCCGAGGTCAGTACGTCGCCGTCGTCGACGAACAGCTCGCGCGGATCCACGTGGACCGACGGGTAGCGCTTGGCCAGCGTCGGTGCGTACATCCAGTGCGTGGTCGCCGGACGGCCGTCCAGCAGGCCCGCGGCGGCCAGGACGAAGGCCCCGGTGCACAGGCCCACGATGCGGGCGCCCTCCTCGTGCGCTCGGCGCAGCGCGTCGAGCGCTTCCTCCGGTGGCGGCGCGGTGATCGAGCGCCAGGCCGGTACGACGACCGTCCCGGCGCGTGAGATCGCCTCCAGTCCATGCGGTGCCGTGAGTTCCAGGCCCCCTGTGGTCCGCAGTGGGCCTTCCTCGCCGGCGCACACCAGCAGTCGGTAGCGCGGCACGCCGGCGTCCTGGCGGTCGATGCCGAACACCGACAGCGGAATGGAACTCTCGAAGATGGGGCCGCCGCTGAACAGCAGCACCGCGACGATCTCCTTGCGGCGTCGCCCGGCGAGTTTCCGGGCCGCGGCTTCCGGCGCGGCGATGGAGTCGTGGCTCATCCTGCTAAGCCCCCCTCGGTGGTCGCGGCTCCTCGGTTGTGTCGCTCCTGCACGTTTCCCCTCGGTCCTGCACGAGTCCCCCGCCGTAAAGAAAGTCAAGATCGAATCTACTGGCTCCCGCGGTCTGTCGGTGGCCAGTTCTGCACGCCGCAGATTGTCGACATGACAACTTGGCGTGAAGCATTCGATCACGAAGGGTTGCACTCGCGAGGCGTGTACGGAAGTGCGCCTTGTGGCGGTGGCCGAACCGCATAGGGTGTGCAGGGTCGTCCAGGCCCTTTCCGTGCAGGTGGAACGGGGGTTGGGGGGTGGTTCCGACCCCTCCGGAGCGATAACAGGAAGTTGGCTGAAAAGAAGCGTTCAGGGGTACGGAAACCGGTCAGTCGACCGGTGTCCGACCCCCGGTGTGATGTCCGCCTCTTTGCGCGGCGCAACGTTCCGAGCGGCGCAGCAGGACGCGGCAGGCGCCCGTGACGGCGGCGAGGCCGAGGGCGGTGCCGGCGGCTCCGGCCGGCGAAGTGCCGTACCAGAGCAGGACCACGGGGACGAGGGCACAGCTGAACGCCGCCCAGCGGATCACGTCACTCGCGGTGTCCGGGGCGGGGTGCTGGTCGGTGGTGGATCGGGGTCCGGGCATCTGGTCTCCCTGGGGCGACGGCTCGTCGTGATCAACGCGTGTTCGATCCCTCGGTCACCGGCCGTGGTGTCGCGAATCCTGCGCAAACCGCCTGTACGGGGCAGCAACCATTGCGTTACGGGCGCCGCTCGTGCATGCTCCGGGGAACCCCCGGGGACACCCCTGGGGACCGATCACAGAGAGTGCGCGGGATCTGGCTCAGGGAGGCGTGCCGCCGTACCCTTGGGGGTATGGGGTTGGGAAGACGTTTCCCGGACACACAGCTCCGCAGTACGACAACCCCCCCGTCCCCTAAAGGATCACGACGCCGAGACAGTCATGGCCGGTCACGAATTCTTCGAACCCGCGGACCGCAAGCGGCCGGTCGCCGAACCCACGGCGGCCGATCCCCTGGCGGCGGAAGAGACACGCCCCTCCTGCGATCCCGCCTTCCGGCACGGGGTGGTCGTCGGCTTCGACGGCTCCACCTCCAGTGAGCGTGCCCTCGCCTACGCGATCGGCATGGCCCACCGCTCGCACTCCGGTCTGATCATCGTCCACGTGGCCAACCGGCTGCCCACCACCGTGTGGGCCGGCTGCGAGCCGCCCGTCTTCGTCGACGTGCCGGACCACCGCACCGAGGTGCTCGGCCTCGAACTGGCCTGTGCGGACTATCTGGCCGAGGTGCCGTGGATCCTGGTCGAGCGCGGCGGCGACATCTGCCACGAGCTCGAGGAGGTCGGGCGGGAGTACGAGGCAGACGCGATCGTGGTCGGCTCCACGCACGGGATCGTCGGCCGGATCTTCGGCTCCGTCGCCGGCCGCCTCGCCAAGCGGGCGAAGCGGCCCGTGATCGTCATCCCCTGAGTTCACCGGCGGCTCAGAGCGTTTCCACCTCGTGTCAACTCCCTTTGTGCAACGCGAAAATACTTGCGCGTAGAGGTGTTTGTGCTCTTGTGAAGGGCATATATCGGTCACTGCGCAACGCACATGCATGAAGGGAGCCCGCCGTGGACAGTGACGTCTCTGCGGGAAGCGGAAGCACGACCGTCGTGGGCCGACTCGCCCTGGGGATCACCCTGTTGGCGTTCGGACTCGGTACGACCGGCGTGATCGACGGTGTGGCGGCGTCCGACGCCGTGTCAGTGGCCCACTATGTGGGCGGAGTTGCTCTGTTCCTGATCGGCCTCCTGGCCTTCCGTGGCGGTGACAGCGCCTCGGGTACGGGCTTCGCGGCCCTCGGCGCCCTGTGGTTCACCTGGGCCGTCGCCTCCCACGGTTCGGCCAACGCGGCCGGGCTCTTCCTGCTCCTGTTCGCCCTCGTGGCCCTCACGTTGACCCTCGCGGGCGGCGACAGCCTCGGTCAGCTCATGCATGCGCTGCTCTTCCTCGCGATGCTGGTGCTCGCCGTCGCGAGCTTCGCCGACAGTTCCTCGCTGGCGAAGGTCGGCGGCTGGGTGGCCGCCGTCTCCGGTGCGGTGGCGTGGTACGCGGCGACGGCCGCGCTCGCGCACTGGCCGACGGCCCTTCCGGGGCGTGCTGCGGGCCGGGGGGTGACGGCCGCCGGCTGAAACGTGCAGCACTGAAGGGACCCCCACGTGTTGGTGGCACACGTGGGGGTCCCTTTTTTGCGCCTAAACCGGCGCCGCTCTCGCGGACGTGGTTGCTCGCCGCGGGGGTTGCTCAATTGTCGCTGCCGTGGTCGGGCGGCTTGCTACTCCACCGTCACGGACTTCGCGAGGTTCCTCGGCTTGTCGATGTCGCGGCCCAGGGCCTTGGCCGTGTGGTAGGCGAGGAGCTGGAGGGGGATGCCCATGAGGATCGGGTCGAGCTCGTCCTCGTTCTTGGGGACGATGATCGTCTGGTCGGCCTTCTCCTGCTCCTGGTGGGCCACCGCGAGGATCTTGCCGCTGCGGGCCTTGATCTCCTCCAGGGCGGCGCGGTTCTTCTCCAGGAGGTCGTCGTCGGGGACGATCGCGACCGTGGGGAGCGCGGGCTCGATGAGGGCCAGCGGGCCGTGCTTCAGCTCGGAGGCGGGGTAGGCCTCGGCGTGGATGTAGGAGACCTCCTTGAGCTTCAGGGAGGCCTCACGGGCGACCGGGTAGCCCCGGACGCGGCCGATGAAGAGCATCGAGCGGGCGTCGGCGTACTGCTCGGCGAGCAGCTTGACGTCCTCCTCCTGCTTGAGGATCTCGGAGATCTGCTCGGGCAGCTTGCGCAGGCCCTCGATGATCCGCTTGCCGTCGCGGACGGAGAGGTCGCGGGTGCGGCCGAGGTGCAGGGCGAGGAGGGCGAAGGCCACCGTGGTGTTGGTGAAGCACTTGGTGGAGACCACGCAGACCTCGGGGCCGGCGTGCACGTAGATGCCGCCGTCCGCCTCGCGGGCGATCGCCGAGCCGACCACGTTGACGACGCCGAGGACGCGGGCGCCCTTGCGCTTCAGCTCCTGCACGGCGGCGAGGACGTCGTACGTCTCACCGGACTGGGAGACCGCGACGTAGAGGGTGTCGGGGTCGACGACCGCGTTGCGGTAGCGGAACTCGGAGGCCGGCTCGGCGTCGGCGGGGATGCGGGCCAGCTCCTCGATCATCTGGGCGCCGATCATGCCCGCGTGGTACGAGGTGCCGCAGCCGAGGATCTTCACGCGGCGGATCTTGCGCGCCTCGCGGGCGTCCAGGTTCAGGCCGCCGAGGTGCACGGTGGAGAACCGGTCGTCGATGCGGCCGCGCAGCACGCGGTCCACGGCGTCGGCCTGCTCGTGGATCTCCTTGTGCATGTACGTGTCGTGGCCGCCCATGTCGTAGGAGGCCGCCTCCCACTCCACGGTGGTCGGCTCGGCCGTCGTACGGGTGCCCTCGGTGGTGTAGGTGCGGAAGTCGTCGGCCTTGAGGGTGGCCATCTCGCCGTCGTCCAGCGTGACTATCTGCCGGGTGTGGGCGACCAGCGCGGCGATGTCGGATGCGACGAACATCTCCTTCTCGCCGATGCCGAGGACGACCGGGGAGCCGTTGCGGGCCACCACGATGCGGTCGGAGAAGTCGGCGTGCATGACCGCGATGCCGTAGGTGCCCTCGACCACGCGCAGGGTCTCGCGGACCTTGTCCTCCAGCTTCTCGGCGCCCGAGCGCGCGATGAGGTGGACGAGGACCTCGGTGTCGGTCTCGGAGAGGAACTCGACGCCGTCCGCCTCCAGCTTGCGGCGCAGGTCGGCGGCGTTGTCGATGATGCCGTTGTGGACGACGGCGACCTTCTGGTCGGCCGACATGTGCGGGTGGGCGTTCAGGTCGGAGGGGGCGCCGTGGGTGGCCCAGCGGGTGTGGGCGATGCCGGTGGTGCCCTTGAAGCGCGCCGGGACCTTCGCCTCCAGGTCGCGCACCCGGCCCTTGGCCTTGACCATCTTCAGGCCAGGCGTCTTCGGGGAGGTGACGACGATGCCCGCGGAGTCGTACCCGCGGTACTCCAGCCGCTGCAGGCCCTCCAGCAGCAGCGGAGCCACGTCACGCTTACCGATGTATCCGACAATTCCGCACATGTACAGGTATCTCTCAGTCTGGCGTCTCAGCCGTAGACCATGCGGCGCAGCTGCCTGAGCGTCAGCTCCGGCGGCGCCACCGCCCGGTATCGCAGGTCCGCCTCGATCCGTTCGAAGATCTCCGTGTTCTGCAGGCCCTGGGCCTGCAGTTCGCGGTGGCGGCGACGGACGTAGTCCTGGGTCGTCTCGTCGAAGTAGGCGAGGACGTCCTGGACCACCCGCAGGGCCTCACCCCGGTTCAGGGGCGTGGACCGCGTCAGGTGATCGACAAGTTCCTCGTGCACCCGGTAGATCCTGGGGTACCGGCGCGAGTTTCGCAAGAATCGTGCCCGAATCCGGGCAGCGGCCTGTTGAAACTCTTATGGGCCTCTGTTCGCAAGCTGTCCATCCTGAGTCTTGTGCCGCGTCGCCCGGAGCCACGAGTTTCAGACGCCATGGACATTCCTCGTATGGGAGTACCCGACACGCTGGCCGAGCGCATGAGTATGGCCGAGCAGCACGAGTACCTGCGCGCCAGATTCTCCCGGCGCAACATGATCAGAGGCGGTGCCGTCACGCTGGGCGCCGTCGCCGGTGGCGTGTTCGTGCCGGGTGCCCCCGCCCAGGCCGCCGTCCCGACCCAGCGCACCGCCCCGGCGGTCGAGACCGTCGACGGCGCCCTCGTCGCCCCGTTCGGCCGCCACCTCGCCTACGGCGCCGACCCGCGCACCGAGATGACCGTCTCCTGGCAGGTCCCGGTCGCCGTCAAGAAGCCCTTCATCCGCATCGGCGCCCACCCCTGGGACCTCTCCCGCAAGATCGAGGCCGAGGTCCGCACCCTCTACACCCCGGCCGGCGTCGGCGCGAGCGGCGACCACACGCAGTACTACCTGCACGCCCAGCTCACCCACCTGCGCCCCGGCCGGACGTACTACTACGGCGTCGGCCACGAGGGCTTCGACCCGGCCGAGCCGCACCTCGCGGGCACCCTGGGCACCTTCACCACCGCCCCCGCCCACAAGGCGCCGTTCACCTTCACCGCCTTCGGCGACCAGGGCGTCAGCTACCACGCCCTGGCCAACGACAGCCTGATCCTCGGCCAGAACCCGTCCTTCCACCTGCACGCCGGCGACATCGCCTACGGCGACCCGGCCGGCCAGGGCAAGACCACCGACACCGGGTTCGACTCGCGCACCTGGGACCAGTTCCTGTACCAGACCGAGTCGGTCGCCAAGCAGATCCCGTGGATGGTCTCGTACGGCAACCACGACATGGAGGCCTGGTACTCGCCGAACGGCTACGGCGGCGAGGAGGCCCGCTGGACGCTTCCGGACAACGGCCCGGACCCGAAGCACCTCCCCGGCGTCTACTCCTTCGTCCACGGCAACACCGCGATCATCTCGCTGGACCCGAACGACGTCTCCTTCGAGATCCCGGCGAACCTGGGCATATCGGGCGGAACGCAGACCAAGTGGTTCGAGGCGCAGCTGAAGAAGTTCCGCGCCTCGAAGGACGTCGACTTCGTCATCGTCTTCTTCCACCACTGCGCGTACTGCACCTCCACCGCGCACGCCTCGGAGGGGGGCGTGCGCCAGGAGTGGGTGCCGCTGTTCGACAAGTACCAGGTGGACCTGGTCATCAACGGCCACAACCACCAGTACGAGCGCACCGACGTCATCAAGGGCGGCGAGGTCACCAAGAAGCTGCCCATCGGCGGCACGGCCTACCCCGAGACCGAGGGTGTGGTCTACGTCACGGCCGGCGCGGCGGGCCGCAGCCTGTACGCGTTCACCGCCCCGGACTCCTACGAGGGCCACGAGCACGAGGTCGAGTCCGTGTCCTCGTTCATCTGCCTCAAGGACGGCGCCCGGCAGCCCGAGACCGTCGCCTGGTCCCGGGTGCGCTACCTCAACTACTCCTTCCTGCGCGTGGACGTCACCCCCGCGCCGCGGGGCCGGCAGACCACCCTGAAGGTGTCGGGCATCGCCGAGACCGGTGACCGCATCGACCACTTCACGGTGTCCCGCACGGCGAAGTAACGGCGTGACGGCGTAACGACGGCCACACCTCCCGGAACGGGCGGTTTTGGCCGGAGCGGGCGGTCCTCACATGCGGTTGAGGACCGCCCGTTTGGCCTGGGTGAACTCCTCGTCGGTCAGCACCCCCGAGCGGTGCAGCTCGCCCAGCTCCCGCAGCCGCCGCAGCAGCGCGTCATGGTCGTCCTCGGCGGCGGGCGCCTTGTCCAGCGGCACGGCCTGCCCGGGTACGAGTGCCCCGGCGGCCGGTGCCGACGGGTGCGGCAGCCGCGCCTGCACGGCCGCCGCGACCAGCGCCATCAGCGGATCCTTCTTGAAGCCCCACAGCTCGACGGCGTTCGGGTCGTACTTGGGCGGCGCGGTGACGGGCGCGCCCCGCACCGAGAAGCGCAGGTGCCCGTTCTCCAGTCCGGCGGCCGGCTGCCACTCCACGGCGGTGATCTCCGTGAGCCGGATCGTGCGCGGCCCGGTGGCGGCCTTGGCGTCCTCCGTCTTCCAGTTCCACTCCAGGCGCACCCGCTCCCCGTCGAAGGACGCCGAGCCGTCCCCGGCCGCGGCGGACACCGGCAGGGACGGCCCCGGCAGCAGGTACCCGGTGACCGGCCCGGCGGAAACGCCCTCCAGCAGCAGCGCGTTGCGGACCTCCTCCGCGAAGTACTCGGCCACGCCGTACCGGTCGGAGTCCACGCTCAGCCGATAGGGGTCGTCGGACTCGGCGAGCCGGCCGCCGGTGGCGCCCAGCAGCGGGTCGGCGCCGTCCCGCAGCCTCAGCCGCAGCCGCCCCGACCTCCGGCCCTGCTCGAAGGAGACGCCGGCCAAAGCGTGCAGCGGTACCTCGAGTTCACCCAGCGTGCGGCGCACCAAACTCACGTTCTTGTCGCGTCCCGGGGTCAGCCGCAGGGAGTCCCCGACGAAGGCCCAGGTGCCGTCCTTCTGGATGATTTCCGCCATGCGGGGATTGTTTCACCGGATCTGAGGGAGAGTGGTCTTTACCAATCCCGTAGTCCCGAAGGGAGCGCATGTGAGACGGCATCGCGGCACGACTCCCCGACTGACCCGAATACTGGGCTGCTTCATGCTGGTCGCAGTGGCAGGAGCGCTCACCACGAGCGCCGGCGCGGCTCCCCGGGCCGCGGCGGTGACGCCCCTGGACCGCGTGATCCCGGCGCCCGCCACCGTCACGCCGAGCGGATCCCCGTACCGCATCACGTCCTCGACCAGCGTCCGCGTCGACGGCACGGACGCCACCCGGCGGATCGGCGAGTACCTCGCCGGCGTCCTGCGGCCCTCCACCGGCTACGCCCTGCCCCTGGTCGAACAGGGCAAGGGCGGCATCGAGCTGCGCCTGGCCGAGGGTCCGTACGGGGCCGAGGGCTACCGCCTGCACAGCGACCCCGGTGGCGTCACCATCACCGCCGGCGCCCCCGCGGGCCTGTTCCACGGCGTCCAGACCCTGCGTCAGCTGCTCCCCGCGGCCGTCGAGAAGAAGACCGTCCAGCCCGGCCCCTGGCAGATCGCGGGCGGCACCATAGAGGACCACCCCCGCTACGGCTACCGCGGGGCGATGCTCGACGTCTCCCGGCACTTCTTCACCGTCGCCCAGGTCAAGCGCTACATCGACCAGCTCGCCCTCTACAAGATCAACACCCTGCATCTGCACCTCAGCGACGACCAGGGCTGGCGCATCGCCGTCGACTCCTGGCCGCGCCTGGCCACCTACGGCGGCTCCACCCAGGTCGGCGGCGGCAAGGGCGGCTACTACACCAAGGACGACTACCGGGAGATCGTCCGCTACGCCACCTCCCGCTACCTGGAGGTCGTCCCCGAGATAGACATGCCCGGCCACACCAACGCGGCCCTCGCCTCCTACGCACAGCTCAACTGCGACGGCGTCGCACCCCCGCTGTACACCGGCACCGAGGTCGGCTTCAGCTCGCTGTGCGCGCCCAAGGAGGTCACGTACGACTTCGTGGACGACGTGATCCGCGAGCTGGCCGCGCTCACCCCCGGCCGCTACCTCCACATAGGAGGCGACGAGGCGCACTCCACCAGCCACGCCGACTACGTGACGTTCATGGACCGCGTCCAGCCGATCGTCGCCAAGTACGGCAAGACCGTCATCGGCTGGCACCAGCTGACCGGCGCCACGCCCGTCGAGGGCGCCCTCGCCCAGTACTGGGGCCTGGACAGCACCAGCGCCGCCGAGAAGGAACAGGTCGCCAAGGCGGCCCGGAACGGCACCGGACTGATCCTGTCCCCGGCCGACCGGATCTACCTCGACATGAAGTACACCAAGGACACCGATCTCGGCCTGGACTGGGCCGGCCTCGTGGAGGTGAAGCGCTCCTACGACTGGAACCCCGGCGCCTACCTCGCCGGTGCGCCCGCCTCGGCCGTCAGGGGCGTCGAGGCGCCCATGTGGTCCGAGACGGTCGCGAAGACCACCGACCTCGAGTACATGGCCTTCCCCCGGCTGCCCGGAGCCGCCGAACTGGGCTGGTCCCCGGCGGCCACGCACGACTGGGCGCGCTACAAGGTGCGCCTGGCCGCCCAGGCCCCGCGCTGGGACGCCCTGGGGATCAGGTACTACAAGTCACCCCAGGTGCCCTGGCCGACGAGCTGACCCAAGCGCGACGGGCACCCCTGAGGACCGTACTCAGGGGTGCCCGTCCGTCTCGGGGCCTTTGGGCCGTCAGAAGCCGGCGATCGGGTTCCGCAGGGTCCCCACCAGCTGGAGCGCGGCGGACGGGTCGGAGAGGTCCACCATCTGCCGGTTGTCGCGCAGCTGCAGCCGGTTGAGGCAGGACAGCGCGAACTCCGGCGCGAACACGTCGTACTGGCGGAACCTGTCGGCCAGTTCGGGCGTCGCCTCCTGGTACGCGCGGGTGACCTCCGCGACCGTACGCCAGAAGGCGTCCTCCGCCAGGATCCCCTCGGCGGCGAGCTGCGCCGCGAGGAACCGGAAGAAGCAGTCGAAGACGTCCGTGAAGACCGACAGCAGCTTCTGGTCCTCCGGGACCTCGACCCGGATCCGCCGCACCTCCGGCGGCAGCACCGCGTCCGGGTCCATGACGACGATCTCCTCGGCGATGTCCTTGTAGATCGCGCGCTCCACGGCCCCGTCCCGCAGGACCAGGATCGTGTTCTCGCCGTGCGGCATGAAGGCCAGGTCGTAGGCGTAGAAGCAGTGCAGCAGCGGTGTGTAGTACGCCCGCAGGTACCGCCGCAGCCACTCGGTGGGCGCGAGCCCGGACCGCTCGATCAGCGCGCCCGCGAAGGAGGCGCCCTCGTGGTCCACGTGCAGCAGGGACGCCATGGTCGCCAGGGACTCGCCCTCGCGCAGCGACGGCACCGGGCTCTCCCGCCACAGCGCGGCCAGCATCTTGCGGTAGGGCGAGTGGCGGTCGGTGGCCCGCTCGTACTCCAGATGGCGGTAACCGACGGCCGCCCGCTCCCGGATGACCGACAGCCCCGTCGACTTCAGCACGGGGTCGCCCTCGATCAGCCGGCCCAGCCAGTCGTTGATCGCCGGGGTCGCCTCCATGTAGGCGGCCGAGAGACCGCGCATGAAGCCCATGTTGAGCACGGACAGGGCCGTCTTCACGTAGTGCTTGC
The DNA here is from genome assembly GCF_040643735.1 of Streptomyces sp. NPDC047085. Classification (NCBI taxonomy): domain Bacteria; kingdom Bacillati; phylum Actinomycetota; class Actinomycetes; order Kitasatosporales; family Streptomycetaceae; genus Streptomyces; species Streptomyces sp. NPDC047085. The sequence goes on along the minus strand of NZ_JBEYUW010000009.1, from coordinate 91,775 downwards.
GCGGGTCGGAGACGTTGAAGAAGGTCCGTATGGACTGCTGGGCCAGGTACTCGTCGTCGCCCTCGCCCAGGCACACCAGGTGCCGGCGGGCCACCTCGGCGGCGAAGGTGACGCTGAGCTTGTTCCACCACTGCCAGGGGTGGACGGGTATGAGCAGATAGTCGGCGGGGTCGAGGCCCTGGTCGGCTAGCGTGGCGCGGAAACGGTTCACCGTCCGCTCGCCCAGCTCCTCCCGCAGGAACGACTCGTAGTCGATGCCGACGCCTGCCGTGAACGCGGCCCGCGAGCGGTGCGCGGCCAGCCACACCAGCCGCACCGGGCTCGCGGTCTCCGGGGCGTACGCCAGGTACTCGTGGATGCCGAACCCGAGCCGCCCGTTGTTCGCGACGAAGCAGGGGTGGCCCTCGGTCATCCCGGTCTCGATCTCCTGGAACCCGGACCGCGCCAGCTCCGCGGAGGTGACGCGGGGCTTGGCCAGCTTGTAGCAGGTGCCGGAGAGGGTGGAGGAGATCTCCTCCAGGTAGACGGGCAGGATCTCGTCGCTCAGGCCCAGGGCCTGCCGCAGTTCGACGAAGAAGTCCAGCGCGGCGAGGGGGAGTTCCTCGCCCGCCCGGTGCCGGGTGATGGATCCGGCGTCGACCTGCCAGTGGTCGAGGGCCCGCCGCACGGCGGTGAACCGGTACGAGGTGAGCCCGTCGTCACTCCGTACGACGTACCGCCCGCTCTCCTGTCCGTCCTCCTCGGGTGTGATCAGCCGCTCGTGCGCGAACTCGGCGAGCGCCTTCCGTATGAGCAGCCGGTTGGCGGTCTCCCAGCGCTCGGGGGAGAGGTGGGCCACGGCGTCGGCGGGGCTCACGCGGCCACCGCCTTCTCGAAGCTCTCGCGTGTGCAGAAGCTCAGCAGCGCCTTCTTCTCCGGCTTCTGGATCTCCCGTTCGGGCACGAACCCGACGGCCTCGTTCAGGGCGTGCACGGCCGTGTTGGACACGTCCGGCTCGACGACGACCCGGGAGGTGGCCGGGTCCTCGAACAGGTGCCGCATCACGGCGGTGATGACGGACCGGGTGAACCCGTGCACCGGTACGTCGGTGGGGGGCGTGAGGAAGTGCATGCCCACATCGCCCGGCCGCGGCTCGTACAGCCCGACCAGCTCGCGGTGGGCCGGGTCGTACTTCTCCATGAGGAAGACGGGCTCCCCGGCGCGCAGCCCCAGCAGGGCGTGGTGGTGCTCGTCGGCCGCGATCTCCATGTAGGCGCGCTCGACGTCCTCCAGTTTCGCGTCCTGCATCATCCAGTAGGCCGCCTTGGGATGCGTGACCCAGGAGTGCAGCAGTTCACCGTCCTTCAGCGGATCGACGGTGCGGAAGGTGAAGGTCATACGGCGAACTCCTGGAAGGCGATGGTCTTTTCGACCGGGTAGTACTCGGTGCCGAGCAGCTCGCGGATGATGCAGCTGTTGCGGTAGGGACCCATGCCCAGGTCGGGGCTGGTGACGCTGTGGGTGTGGACGCCGGCGTTCTGGAGGAAGACGCCCCGGCCGGTCACGTCGATCGCGTAGTTGCGGGCGACGTCGAAGCGTCCGTGGCCGTCGAAGCGGAGGCGGTCGTGGATGGGGGCGAGGAAGGCCGGCGGCTCGTAGTGGTAGCCGGTGGCCAGCACCAGGCCCTCGGTGCGGATCTCGAAGTCCTTGTCCTGCTCGTCCTGGTGGAAGCCGAGGGTGTACCAGCCGTCCTCGTGACGGGCGCTGGTCAGCGAGGAGTTGGTGAGCAGCCGGGTCGGGACCGGACGGTCGCCGCTCTCGACGTTCTTCTGGTAGAGGAGGTCGAAGATCGAGTCGATGAGGTCCGAGTTGATGCCCTTGAACAGCCCCTTCTGCTGCTTCTCCAGCCGATAGCGGGTCTCCTCGGGCAGCGCGCGGAAGTAGTCGATGTAGTCCGGAGAAGTCATCTCCAGGGTCAGCTTGGTGTATTCGAGCGGGAAGAAGCGCGGGGAGCGGGTGACCCAGTTCAGCTCGTAGCCGCGCACGTCGATCTCGGAGAGCAGTTCGTAGTAGATCTCCGCCGCGCTCTGGCCGCTGCCGACGATCGTGATGGACCGCTTCGCCTGCAGCTCCGACTTGCGGTGCATGTACTGCGCGTTGTGCAGGACGTCGCCGCCCAGCCCCCGGCAGGCGGGCGGCACATGGGGGACCGTTCCGGTGCCGAGGACGAGGTGACGGGCGCGGTAGGTCGTGCCGGTGCCGGTGCGGACGACGTACAGCTCGTCCTGGTACGTCACCTCGGTGACCGTGGTGCCGAAGCGGACGCTGCTCAGCCGGCTCGCGGCCCAGCGGCAGTAGTCGTCGTACTCGACCCGCAGGGGATAGAAGTTCTCGCGGATGTAGAACGAGTACAGCCTGCCCTTCTCCTTCAGATAGCTCAGGAAGGAGTACGGCGAGGTCGGGTCGGCCAGGGTGACCAGGTCCGACATGAACGGGGTCTGGAGGTGTGCGCCGTCCAGGAACATCCCGGCGTGCCACTCGAAGCCGGGCTTTGACTCCAGGAAGACGGCGTCCAGTTCGGCGATGGGCTCGGTGAGGCAGGCCAGGCCGAGGTTGAAGGGGCCGAGCCCGATCCCCACGAGGTCATGGATGCGGGTGGCTTCAGGAAGCGCGGTCAAGGGACTCTCCCAGGTACTGCTCGGCGTGGCCGGCGATCAGGTCGAGGACGGCGGCGATGTCGGCCGGCGTCGTCTCGGGGTTGAGCAGGGTGAACTTGAGGTAGTGGCGGCCGGCGACCTTGGTTCCCGCGACCACGGCGTCGCCGGAGGCGAACAGCGCCTTGCGGGCGTACAGGTTGGCGCGGTCGATCTCGGCCGGATCGGTGACGGCCGCCGGGACGCAGCGGAAGACGAGGGTGGAGAGCGAGGGCTCCACGACGACGTCGAAGCGGGGGTCGGCGGCGAGCATGCGCCACCCCTCCCGGGCCAGGTCGCAGACCTCGTCGAAGAGTTCGCCGATGCCGTCGGCGCCCATGACGCGCAGGGTCATCCACAGCTTGAGGGCGTCGAAGCGGCGGGTGGTCTGCAGGGACTTGTCGACCTGGTTGGGGATGCGCTCGACGACCGTACGGCGGGGGTTCAGGTACTCCGCGTGATAGGTGGCGTGCCGCAGGGTCGAGGCGTCCCGCACCAGCACGGCGGACGAACTCACCGGCTGGAAGAACGACTTGTGGTAGTCCACGGTGACCGAGTCGGCGCGCTCGATGCCGTCGAGGCGGTCCCGGTGCTTGCGGGAGGTGAGCAGCCCGCAGCCGTAGGCGGCGTCGACGTGCAGCCAGGTGTCGTACTGCTCGCACAGCTCGGCGATCTCGGGCAGCGGGTCGATGGAGCCGAAGTCGGTGGTGCCGGCGGTGGCGACGACGGCCATGGGGACGAGGCCGTCGCGGCGGCAGCGCTCCAGCTCGCGGGCGAGGGCGACGGTCTGCATGCGCTTGTCGTGGTCGACCGGGACGGCGACGACGGCGTCCTGCCCGAGCCCCAGCAGTGTGGCGGACTTCTTCACGCTGAAGTGGCTGACTTCGGAGGCGAAGATCCGCAGTTTCGCGAGGCTCTCGCTCTTGGCCTCCTCCCGGGCCAGCAGCAGCGCCTGGAGGTTGGACTGGGTGCCGCCGGAGGTGAACACGCCGTCGGCGGCGGGGCCGAGGCCGATGCGCTCGGCGGTCCAGTCGACGAGCCTGCGTTCGATGAGGGTGCCGCCGGCCGACTGGTCCCAGGTGTCGAGGGAGGAGTTGACCGCGGAGAGCACGGCCTCGCCGAGCACCGCCGGGATGACCACCGGGCAGTTGAGGTGGGCGAGGTATCGGGGGTGGTGGAAGTAGACGGCGTCGCGGAGGTAGACGTCCTCCAGCTCGTCCAGGGCCGCGGCGGTGTCGCCGAGCGGCCGGTCGAGGTCGATCGCGTCGATGCGGGGGGAGAGGGCGTCGGCCGTGATGCCGGTGAACGGACGGTCGGTGGTGGCGAGTTTGGCCGCCACCCGCTCGACTCCTTCGGTCACGGAGCGGCGGTAGTGCTCCGCGGTGAGGCCATTGAGCAGGTGCGAGCGCATGTGGGGGTCCTCCGAGGGGACGGTCATCCGTCTGGGATTTGACTTAGGTTAGCCTAACCTAAGTCGCCTGAATCACGGCATGCCTCTGCCGTGACTGGCTTCGCTTCAGGGAGAGTTACTCCGCCGCGCGGAGCTGGTCCTCCGTCATGCCCTGCCGCCAGTAGCCGACGAAGGTGACATGCAGCCGGTCCACCCCGCGCTCGCCGACGAAATGCCGCCGCAGCGCCCTCACCCGCCCCGACTCGCCCGCGATCCACACGTACGGGCGCTCGGCGTCCGGCAGTCGAGCGGCCCGTACGGCGTCGACGGTCATGGGGGCGCCGTCGTGCCGCACGAGCCACGTGATCTCCGCGTCCGCCTCGGTCGCCACGTCCTGGATGTCAGCGGCCTGCGGCACCTCCAGCCAGGCGCGGACACGGGTGCCGGTCGGCAGCGACTCCAGGACGGCGGTGGCGGCGGGCACGGCGGTCTCGTCGCCCCAGACGACGACGAGATCGGTACCCTCCGGCGGCCGGAACCGGATCGCGCGGTTGTCCGCGACCGCCGGGCCGAGCACCAGGACGCGGTCGCCGACGGTGGCCCGGGAGGCCCAGGCGGAGGCGGGCCCGGCGGGAGTATGCAGCACGAAATCGACGTCGATCTCATCGGGATCCCGGCGCAGCGCCCTCAGGGTGTACGACCGCATCACCGCCCGCACGTCATCGGGCAGCTCCCGCCACCCCTGCCACCACGCGTCCCCCAACTCCAGTGGCACGACAGGCTCGCTCTGCCCCGGATGCGGCAGAAACAGCGACAGGGACTGATCGCGCCCGTCGGAATGAAATCCCCGCAGCTCGTCCCCGCCGAAGGTCACCCGAACCAGAGACGGCCCGAGCCGCCTGGTCCGCACAACCTGAAGAGGGAAGAAGCGGAACGGAGCGGCAAGGGCCGTCGTCATAAGGCCTCCTGAGACGAGGTAGGTCAGGAAGTTCGCGTACTGGTTGTCCGCGTGCCGGTCAGCCGACCTTCTTGGCCTTCTCCAGCGCCTCCGCCAGATTCGTCAGCAGCGGCACGCACTTGTCGTACGACAGGATCGGCTCGGGCGACCGTGCGATGACCTGGCCCGCCTTCACCGCGGGCAGCTTCTTCCAGGTCGCCTTGGTGATGTCGGCCGGCTGGATCGCCGAGGACCGGTCGTCCATCATGATGATGTCGGCCTGGTACTTGTCGACGTTCTCCCAGCTCAGCGACTCGTACCAGCCGCCGCCCTGCTTCTTCGCGCTCTCCGGCGGCTCGACGAAGTTCACGCCGAGGGCCTTGAAGTACTCCAGGTCGATGGAGAGGTTCGTCCCGGAGACGTAGAAGAGCTGGTCGCTCGCGGAACCGGCCATCACCTTGATGTCGGGCTTGGCCTTGGCGGCCGCCCGCAGCCGGGACGCCGCCTCCTCGAACCGCTTCTTCGCGTCCGTCGCCCCGGCCGCCTTCATGTCACCGCCGAGCGACTCGGCCAGTTCCCACATCCGCTGGAGCGGCTGGGTGAGCTGACGGTCGTACACGGAGACGCCGACGCTCGGGGCCAGTTGGGCGATCTTCTTCTTCGACTCCTCCGGGACGTACCAGAGCGTGCCGGCGGCGTCGAACATCGTCGTGATGAGCACGTCCGGCGCGAGGGCCGCGTACTTCTCGATGTTGAACTGGCCCCAGGTGTTGCCGAGGACCGTCAGCTTGCTGACGTCCATGTCGCCGGCCTGGACGTCGGCCTTGCCGCCGGCCGTCGTGGTCGGGCCGAAGACCCCCTTCACCTGGACGCCGTAGTCGTACAGCGCGGCGCCGACACCGGTGAACGCGACGATGTTCGCGGGGACCTTGTCCAGCTTCACGGTCGTACCGCGGTCATCCTTGAAGCTCCACGGTCCGGACGCGCCGCCGTTCTTGGCCGTCTCCCCGGAGCCACCGCCTTTGCCCTTGTCGTCCCCGCAGGCTGCGAGCACGGCACCGAGTCCGAGGGCGCCGCCCACGGCGAGCAGTCCGCGGCGAGTGAGGTGGGTGGCACGGGCATGCGACATGGATACGACTGCTTTCGAACGGGGCGAGGTGCCCGCCGGACAAGTTCGAAGATAGGTTAGCCTAACCTCACTAAGTGTCCAGGGGGGTGGGGCATCCCGACTGCGCTCGTGGGCATGGCTCAGGCGCCGTTGGCCTTCCGGCGTCGCGCGGCGGCGTACGCGGCGGCCGCGAGGACTACCGTGCCGCCGCCGACGACGACGGCCACCGCGCCCGTGTGGCCTGAGGGGCCTGCGGCCTGCCGGCAGTACCGGTGGTCGTCGCGCTTGACGGTGATGGTCAGGTGGCCCCGGTTGCCAGTCGGCCCGGACGTCGTCTCGTGGCGTCCGGCGATGTCCACCGGGTAGCTTCCCGGCTTGATGTCGCAGCGTATGGTGCCGTTGCCCTGCCCGAAGCTGTTCTTCCGCATCTCGACGGTGACGGTCCCGGTGAACGCGGGCGACTTCACGGTAAAGCGACCGTTGTCGTCTGCGGCCAGGGAGGTCAGGTCGACATCGGACACGACCGCGATGGGCGCGCCCTGCCGAAGGGGGCCCTCCGCGGCGCTGTCGCTGTCGTTCCCGCGGACGTTGACGCTCGGACCCGGACCGCCGTCCGCTGCAATTGCTTTGTGAGGGCTCGTCAGGCCGAGGATGGTCGCGGTGAGGATGGCTGCCGCTGTGCGCAGGTACAGCGCGGGGGCTTCGCCTTGAGGCCGTTGGGCTCGCCCTGCGTGCGGAAGCCTGTTGTCATGACGGAGGCGTCGGTCCACAGCCTCTCATTCGACGCCTGCTGGCGCCGCTGTTCGCAGGCCGGCCTGGACGAGACGGAAGGCGACTGCGGGGTCCGGGGCACGGGTGACCGTTCGCCCTACGACGACATGTGAGGCGCCTGCAGCGAGGGCAGCCCGTGGTGTTCCGGGGCGGGCATGCTCGAACCGGGTTTCGCCAGGCAGGGTGACTCCGGGAGTGATGATCAGGGCATCGCTGCCCAGTGTGCTTCGCAAGGCCGCGACGTCCTGGGGCGAGGCGATCACGCCGTGGCAGCCGGCCTTGCCCGCCAGGCGGGCCAACCGGAGTACCTGCTGCTCGGACGAGTCGCTGACGCCGATGTCGGCGAGATCCTCGTCGGTCATGCTGGTGACCACGGTCAACGCAAGGACACGCAGGTCGGGAAAGGCGCGGGCGGCATCGACAGCAGCGGTCATGATGCTCGTACCGCCCATGCTGTGCACGGTCACCATGGAGACGCCCAAAGCCCCTGCGGCGCGAACTGCACCAGCGACAGAGTTGGGGATCTCGAAGAGCTTGAGGTCCAGGAAGACCTTCTTGCCCCGCGCGACAAGGTGCTTGACGAAGTCGGGGCCGGCCGCGGTGAGGAGCTCCAGGCCGACCTTGTAGAAGCTGCACTCGTCGCCCAGTCGATCGACGGTGTCTTCAGCGGTCGGTCGGTTGTCGCAGTCCAGGGCGACGATGATCTGGTTGTCTGGATCCACGAGGGTCATTGTGCCCGCCACTGCCAGCCGGTGATCGTTTCCGGGGGAAGTCTGCCGTCAGGACGGCGACCCGTCCGTGATCGTCGCGGGCGACGATCACGGACGCGTCAGGCCCGCGGAGCCGCCTCAGCCCGTCAGGCCCAGCTCCCGGGCGATCAGCATGCGCTGGACCTCGCTCGTGCCCTCGCCGATTTCGAGGATCTTGGAGTCGCGCCACATGCGGGCCACCGGGTACTCGTTCATGAAGCCGTAGCCGCCGTGGATCTGGGTGGCGTCGCGGGCGTTGTCGACGGCGATCGTGGAGGAGTAGAGCTTGGCGATCGCGGCTTCCTTCTTGAAGGGTTCGCCCGCGACCAGACGGGAGGCCGCGTCACGCCAGGCGAGGCGGGCGGTGTGGGCCTTCATCTCCATGTCCGCGAGCTTGAACTGGATGGCCTGGTTGGAGCCGATCGGGCGGCCGAAGGCCTCGCGCTCCTTGGCGTACTTGACGGATTCGTCGACGCAGCCCTGGGCCAGGCCGGTCCCGAGCGCCGCGATGGCGATGCGGCCCTCGTCGAGGATGCGCAGGAACTGGGCGTAGCCGCGGCCTTCCTCGCCGAGGAGGTTGGCGGCGGGGACGCGGACGTCCTGGAAGGACAGTTCGCGGGTGTCGGAGGCGTTCCAGCCGACCTTGGAGTAGGGGGCGGCGACCGTGAAGCCGGGGGTGCCCGAGGGGACGATGATCGAGGAGATCTGCGGCTTGCCGTCCGGCTTGCGGCCCGTCACCGCGGTGACCGTCACCAGGCCCGTGATGTCCGTGCCGGAGTTGGTGATGAAGCACTTCGTGCCGTTGATCACCCACTCGTTCGTGTCCGGGTCCAGGCGGGCCGTCGTACGGGTCGCGCCCGCGTCGCTGCCGCCGTCCGGCTCGGTCAGGCCGAACGCGCCCAGGATCTCGCCGGAGCACAGGCGGGGCAGCCACTCGCGCTTCTGCTCCTCCGTGCCGAAGAGGTGGAGGGGCATGGCGCCCAGGGAGACACCGGCTTCGAGGGTGATGGCCACGGACGAGTCCACCCGGGCCAGTTCCTCCAGGGCGATGCCGAGGGCCAGGTAGTCGCCGCCCATGCCGCCGTACTCCTCCGGGAACGGCAGCCCGAACAGACCCATGCGGCCCATCTCGCGGACGATCTCGTACGGGAACTCGTGCCGCTCGTAGAAGTCGCCGATCTTCGGCGCCACGACGTCGTGCGCGAACTCCTCGACCGTACGGCGGAGTTCCTCCAGCTCGGGGCTGAGGCGGTGGTCCATGCTGATCACTGTTCCTTGTGGGAGAGAGCGCGGACGGTACGGGACGGGCTGGGCCGGTCCAGGTGGGCGGCCATCCACACGCTCGTGGCGGTCAGACGGCCGAGGTCGACCCCTGTCTCGATGCCGAGTCCGTGCAGCATCCATACGAGGTCTTCGGTGGCGAGGTTGCCGGTGGCGGACTTGGCGTACGGACAGCCGCCGAGGCCGCCGGCGGAGGCGTCCACGGTGGTGACGCCGTGCTGGAGGGCGGCCAGGGTGTTCGCGAGTGCCTGGCCGTAGGTGTCGTGGAAGTGCACGCCGATCTCGTTCGTCGGCACGCCCTCCTCATTGAGCAGCGCGAGCAGTTCGAGGACGTGGCCCGGGGTGGCCACCCCGATGGTGTCGCCGAGGCTCAGCTCGTCGCAGCCCATGTTCCGCAGGGCCGTGCAGACGCGGGCCACCTGGTGGAGCGGGACCGCCCCCTCCCAGGGGTCGCCGAAGCACATCGAGACATAGCCGCGCACGTGTGCGCCCGCGTCCTTCGCCTGCCGCACCACCGGCTCGAACACGGCGAGCGACTCGTCCACCGTGCGGTTGAGGTTGGCCTTCGCGAAGGACTCGGTGGCGCTGGCGAACACCGCGATCCGGCGGGCGCCGAGCGCCAGGGCCCGGTCCAGGCCGCGCTGGTTGGGCACCAGCACGGGCAGTTCCACGTCGAGGTCGCTGATTTGCGGGTACAGCTCCTCGGCGTCGGCGAGCTGGGGCACCCACTTGGGGTGCACGAAGCTCGTCGCCTCGATCGTGGTCAGGCCCGAGTCGGCCAGGCGGCGGATGAAGTCCGCCTTCACCTCCGTCGGCACGGTCCGCTTCTCGTTCTGCAGCCCATCGCGCGCGCCGACCTCGTGGATCCGCACCCGGGCGGGCAGATCCTGGGCCGGTACGACCATGGGCAGACCCTCGGTCATGGGCAGTCCCTCAGCGCGTTCTTCGGCGCTCATTCCGCCACCTCCGCGTGCGGTGCGATCACGGCGAGCACCTGGTCCATGGCGACCGTGCTGCCCGGGATCACGTCGAGTTCGGCGACCGTGCCGGCGTGCGGGGCGGAGATGACGTGCTCCATCTTCATCGCCTCGACCACCAGCAGGCTCTGGCCCGCGGTCACCTCGTCGCCCACGGCCACCTTCACCACGGTCACGGTGCCGGGCATCGGCGCGGTCAGCGAGTCGGCGCCCGCGTGCGCGGACCGGGTGAGGGAGGCGGCCACCGGGTCGTGGTCGCGCACCTGCCAGGCGTCGCCGTCGCGGCCGATCCAGTCACCGGCCCGGTGGAAGGTGTGCCGGACGCCGTCCAGGGTGACGGACACCCGGTCCTCGGTGACCGAGGCCCCGCCCCGGCTCGCGTGGGCGACGGGGTCGAGCCCCGGCACCCGCAGGGGGAAGGCGACCGGCTTCGGCGCTCCGCCCAGCCGCCAGCCGTTCGGCACCGAGAAGGGGTCCACCCAGTCCTGCCCGGGCGTGGGCCGCAGCGCCTCCAGGCGTACGGCGGCCGCGGCCTCGTACACCGCCTCCGGTACGTCGGTGGAGACCAGGTCGTCCACCACCCGCTCCACCAGCCCGGTGTCCATCTCGCCCGACACGACGGCCGGATGGGCCAGCAGCCGCCGCAGGAAGCCCGCGTTGGTCTGCACGCCCAGCGTCACCGTCTCGGCGAGGGCCGCGCGGAGCCGGCGCAGTGCCGTCTCGCGGTCGGGGCCGTGGGCGATCACCTTGGACAGCATCGGGTCGTACAGGCTGCCCACCTCGGTGCCCTGGCTGAGCCCGGAGTCGGTGCGGACGCCGTCGCCCTGGGGCTCGTTCAGCAGCAGCACCGTGCCGCCGGACGGCAGGAACCCGCGCGCGGGGTCCTCGGCGCAGATCCGCGCCTCGACCGCGTGCCCGGTCAGCCGTACGTCCTCCTGCGCGAAGCCCAGCCGCTCCCCGGCCGCCACCCGCAGCTGCCACTCCACCAGGTCGATCCCGGTGATGAGCTCGGTGACGGGGTGTTCCACCTGGAGACGGGTGTTCATCTCCATGAAGTAGTACGCCGACGGGTCGTTGCCCGGGACGATGAACTCCACCGTGCCCGCGCCCCGGTACCCGCAGGAGCGGGCCGCCTGCACGGCCGCCTCGCCCATCGCGGCCCGGGTCTCCTCGTCGAGGAGCACGCTCGGCGCCTCTTCGATGATCTTCTGGTGCCGCCGCTGGAGGGAGCACTCGCGCTCGCCGAGGTGGATGACCCCTCCGTGCCCGTCGGCCAGCACCTGGATCTCGATGTGCCGGGGCCGGTCGATCCACCGCTCCACCAGCAGCGTGTCGTCGCCGAAGGAGGCGCGGGCCTCGCGGCGGGCGGCGGCGATCTCCTCCTCCAGCGCGGTCATCTCCCGCACCAGGCGCATGCCCTTGCCGCCACCGCCCGCGGACGGCTTGAGCAGCACGGGAGTACCGACCTCCCGTGCCGCGTCGGCGAGTTGGGCATCGCTCAGCCCACTGCCGTTCGAACCCGGCACGACCGGGACCCCGGCCGCCCGCACCGTCTCCTTGGCGCGGATCTTGTCGCCCATCAGGGCGATGGCGTCCGCCGGCGGGCCGATGAACACCAGCCCCGCCTCCTCGCACGCCCGCGCGAAGCCCGCGTTCTCGGCGAGGAAGCCGTAGCCGGGGTGGACGGCCTGGGCGCCTGTGCGGGCGGCGGCCTCCAGCAGCCGCTCCACCGACAGATAGCTCTCGGCGGCGGGCGCCGGACCGATCCGTACCGCCGTGTCGGCCTCCCGGACGTGCCGCGCGTCCGCGTCGGCGTCGGAGAAGACCGCCACCGAGCGCACGCCCAGCGAGCGGAGCGTACGGATGACGCGTACGGCGATCTCGCCCCGGTTGGCCACGAGCACTGTGTCGAACATAGGTCCCCTCCTCACATCCGGAAGACGCCGAACTGGGGGTCTCCCAGGGGCGCGTTGGCGCAGGCCGTCAGGGCGAGTCCCAGCACCTGACGGGTCTCCAGCGGGTCGATGACGCCGTCGTCCCAGAGGCGGGCGGTGGCGTAGTAGGCGTTGCCCTGGCGCTCGTACTGCGCGCGGATCGGCGCCTTGAAGGTCTCTTCCTCGTCGGCCGGCCACTCCTCGCCCCGCGCCTCCAGCTGGTCGCGCTTGACGGTGGCGAGGACGGAGGCGGCCTGCTCGCCGCCCATGACGGAGATCTTGGCGTTCGGCCACATCCACAGGAAGCGGGGGGAGTAGGCCCGGCCGCACATGGAGTAGTTCCCGGCGCCGTACGAGCCGCCGACCACGACGGTCAGCTTCGGCACGCGCGTGCAGGCGACGGCCGTCACCATCTTGGCGCCGTGCTTGGCGATGCCACCCGCTTCGTAGTCCCTGCCCACCATGAAGCCCGAGATGTTCTGCAGGAACAGCAGCGGGATGCCGCGCTGGTCGCACAGCTCGATGAAGTGGGCGCCCTTCTGGGCGGACTCGGAGAAGAGGATGCCGTTGTTGGCGACGATCCCGACCGGGTGGCCGTGGATCCGGGCGAAGCCGGTGACCAGGGTCTGCCCGAACTCCGCCTTGAACTCGGAGAAGCGGGAGCCGTCGGTGATCCGGGCGATGATCTCGCGTACGTCGTAGGGGGTACGGGAGTCGACCGGGACGGCGCCGTAGAGCCCGTAGGGGTCGACCTTGGGCTCCACCGTGGGGTGGACCTCCCAGGGGAGGGACTGCCGGGCGGGGAGGGTGGCGACGATGTTGCGCACGATCCGCAGGGCGTGCGCGTCGTCCTCGGCGAGGTGGTCGGTGACGCCGGAGATCCGGGAGTGGACCTCGCCGCCGCCCAGCTCCTCCGCGGTGACGACCTCACCCGTGGCCGCCTTCACCAGCGGGGGGCCGCCGAGGAAGATCGTGCCCTGGTTGCGGACGATCACGGCCTCGTCGCTCATCGCCGGGACGTACGCGCCGCCGGCCGTGCACGAGCCGAGGACGGCCGCGATCTGCGGGATCCCGGCGCCGGACATCCGGGCCTGGTTGTAGAAGATCCGCCCGAAGTGCTCGCGGTCCGGGAACACCTCGTCCTGCATGGGCAGGAAGGCGCCGCCGGAGTCGACGAGGTAGACGCACGGCAGCCGGTTGTCGAGGGCCACCTCCTGCGCGCGCAGGTGCTTCTTCACCGTCATCGGGTAGTACGTGCCGCCCTTGACGGTGGCGTCGTTCGCGACGATCACGCACTCGCGCCCGCTGACCCGGCCGATCCCGGCGATCACCCCGGCGGCCGGTGCCTGGCCGTCGTACATCCCGTCGGCCGCGAGAGGGGCCAGCTCCAGGAAGGGCGACCCCGGGTCGAGCAGGGTGTCCACCCGGTCCCTGGGCAGCAGCTTGCCGCGCGCGGTGTGCCGGGCGCGGGCCTTCTCGCCGCCGCCGAGCGCGGCGGCGCCCAGCTTGGCGCGCAGCTCCCCGACGAGTGCGAGGTGGGCTTGTTCATTGGCCCGCCAGGCCTCCGACGCGGGATCTGCCGCGCTCGTCAGCTCCGGTGCCTCGTGCATTTCTGCGGTCCCCTCACCCAGTGGTCGTACTGTTAATGAGCGTTAACCATTTCCTTCAGGTTAACGACCGCTAACCTCGCTGTCTAGAATTACTGGCATGGTCACCAGAACCGACGCCCCGACCCGTCGCGAGCAGATCCTCAAGGAGGCCGCCCGCCTCTTCGCCGAGCGCGGTTTCCACGGCGTCGGCGTCGACGAGATAGGGGCGGCCGTCGGCATCAGCGGCCCCGGCCTCTACCGTCACTTCCCCGGCAAGGACGCGATGCTCGCCGAGCTGCTGGTCGGCATCAGCGGCCAGCTCCTGACCGGCGCCAAGCGCCGCCTGGCGGAGGCCGACGGCGACACCGGCGCCTCGGCCGTCCTGGACTCCCTCATCGAGGGCCACATCGACTTCGCCCTGGACGACCGCCCCCTCATCACCCTGCACGACCGCGAGCTGGACCGCCTCCGCGACAGCGACCGCAAGCTCGTGCGCCAGCTCCAGCGCCAGTACGTCGAGCTGTGGGTGGAGGTGGTCCGCGAGGTCTACCCCGCCCTGACCGAGCCCACGGCCCGCTCCGCCGTCCACTCGGTCTTCGGCCTCCTGAACTCCACCCCTCACCTGGGCCGCGCGGGCACACTCCCGGGCCGGGGAGCCACCGCGACCCTGCTGCACCGGATGGCCCGGGGCGCGTTCGCGGCGGCGGGAGAGGGGTGACGCGGCCGGCCACTATCTTCGGACCGTGGACTACGCGAGGATGCGGGCGATCGCCGAGGATCTCGATGCCTACGCCGAGCGGCTCGAGGGTGCTTGGAGCGTGGAGATCGGGCCGTCCGGGCCAGTGCTTGCCATGAGGCGCCGCCCGAAGCGTCACGCGGGCGCGGTTCGTCGCATCCGTGAGCAGCTCGACGCGCAGCTGCCTGTCACTCACCCCGGCCATGTCTGTGTGAACGGTCCCCAGATCGAGAACGTGACAATCGGCCGTATGCGCCGTCCCGACGTGGTCGTCGTCCCCGAGGCCGCGCTCGACGAGGAGGGTTTCGCCGTCGACGCGGCACAGGTGCCGGCGGTGGCCGAGATCATCTCGCCGTCCGGCCCGGACTGCGCCTGCTGCGAGAAGCTCTCCGACTACCCGGCCATGGGCATCCCCCACTACCTGATCGTCGACCCACGCACCGGCACGATCGAGGTCCACTCCGAGCCGTGCAAAGGTCGCTACGCCCGTAAGGACCCCTACATCTTCGGCGACTCGGTGCCCTTCGGCCCCTGGACGATCGACACCTCCGCCTTCCGCCGGTACGGCAAGGCCCGGGACTGACGCCTGCCACCTGCCCGCGTCGGGCGAGGTGGCACAGCTCACCCTGGACGCCCGAGCGTACTCACCGGTATCTTCGAGTCTGAGCAAGCGCTTAGACATGCCGAAATCGGGTCAAGGTACGTGGAGGTAGCCGTGCGCCGTACGGTGTTCAACGAGGATCACGAGGCGTTCCGGGAGACCCTTCGCGCCTTCATCGAGGCCGAGGTCGTACCGGTGTACGACGAGTGGTTCGCCGCCGGCCAGGCTCCGCGCGAGTTCTACTACAAGCTGGGTGAGCTGGGCGTCTTCGGCATCAACGTCCCGGAGGAGTTCGGCGGCGCCGGCCTGGACACGCACAAGTTCGAGGCCGTCCTGTACGAGGAGACCGCCCGCGCCGGCGTCTCCTTCGGCGGCTCCGGTGTGCACGTGCTGCTGGGCCTGCCCTACATCAAGCTTCTCGCCACCGACGAGCAGAAGAAGCGGTACCTGCCGAAGTTCGTCTCCGGCGAGGAGATGTGGGCCATCGCGATGACCGAGCCGGGCACCGGCTCCGACCTCGCGGGCATGAAGACCACCGCCAAGCTCTCCGAGGACGGCACGCACTACGTCCTCAACGGCGCCAAGACCTTCATCACCGGTGGCGTGCACGCCGACCGCATGATCGTCTGCGCCCGCACCTCCGCCCCGCGCGAGGACGACCGCCGCTTCGGCATCTCCCTCTTCGTCGTGGACACCAAGGCCGAGGGCTACTCCGTCGGCCGCAAGCTCGACAAGCTCGGCCTGAAGACCTCCGACACCGCCGAGCTGGCGTTCGTCGACGTCAAGGTCCCCGTCGAGGACCTCCTCGGCGAGGAGAACAAGGGCTTCTACTACCTCGGCCACAACCTCGCCTCCGAGCGCTGGGGCATCGCCTTCGGCGCCTACGCGCAGGCCAAGGCCGCCGTCCGGTTCGCCAAGGAGTACGTCCAGCAGCGCACCGTCTTCGGCCAGCCCGTCGCCGCCTTCCAGAACACCAAGTTCGAGCTGGCCGCCTGCCAGGCCGAGGTCGACGCCGCCGAGGCCGTCGCCGACCGCGCCACCGAGGCCCTGGACGCCGGCGAGCTGACCCCCGCCGAGGCCGCCTCCGCGAAGCTCTTCTGCACCGAGGTCGCCCACCGCGTGATCGACCGCTGCCTCCAGCTGCACGGCGGCTACGGCTTCATGAACGAGTACCCGATCGCCCGCCTGTACGCGGACAACCGCGTCAACCGCATCTACGGCGGCACCAGCGAGATCATGAAGACGATCATCGCCAAGGACATGGGTCTGTAAGGCGCCGGACATCGACCCCGTCATCACTGGCCGGTACAACTAACGCCATGAGCCAGGCACTCCAGGTTCTCCTCGATCTGCTCGACCTCGAGCAGATCGAGGAGAACATCTTCCGCGGCCGGTCCCGCTCCGCCGTCGTCCCGCGCGTCTTCGGCGGGCAGGTCGCGGCGCAGGCGCTGGTCGCCGCCGGACGCACCGTCCCGGCGGACCGGCCCGCCCACTCGCTGCACGCGTACTTCCTGCGCCTCGGCGACCCCGGCGCGCCCATCGTCTACAACGTCGACCGCATCCGCGACGGCCGCTCCTTCACCACCCGCCGCGTGGTCGCCGTCCAGCACGGCAAGCCGATCTTCCACCTCTCGGCGTCCTTCCAGACGTACGAGGAAGGCCTGGACCACCAGATCCCCATGCCGCCCGCCCCGGACCCGGAGACCCTGCCCACCTCGCAGGAGCGGCTGCGCGGCTACGACCACCTCGCCCCCGAGGTCGTCGAGCGCTTCCTGGAGGCCCGCGAGGCCATCGACCTGCGGTACGTGGACGAGCCGCCGTACGGGCGGTTCGGCGAGCCGCGCGAACCGCACAGCCAGGTGTGGTTCCGCGCCAACGGCAAGCTGGACGACGACCCCCTGCTGCACGTCGTCCTCGCCACCTACGTCTCCGACATGACCCTCCTCGACGCCGTGCTGCTCGCGCACGGGCGCGGCGGCTGGGCCGTCGGCGACGTCGTCGGGGCCTCCCTCGACCACGCGATGTGGTTCCACCGGCCCTTTCGCGCCGACGAGTGGCTGCTCTACGACCAGGAGTCACCGTCCGCGCACGGCGGCCGGGGCCTGGGCCAGGCCCGCATCTACACCCAGGACGGCCGGCTCGCCATCTCCGTCATCCAGGAGGGCGTGGTCCGCGTCCCCCGGTGAGGCCGCGTGATCGGAGCCCGGTGCGGCCGCGCGACCGGACACCGGATGAGGGTCGTTCCGAACACGCCGGGACGACCCGGGAGTTACAACTTTTCAGGACACCGCTCCGGATACCCCTGGGGCCCCTGCTCGGCAGATAGTCGCTCGAAGTGACGAGTGACGCATGGGGTACTAGGCTCTATGGGTGAAAGCCGCAGCGCACGGCAATCGACCCGCCGACGAGGCTCCGGACTCCTGGGATCTCAGCCGCAGCACCCGATGGCGCGACCGCGTACGGGCGGGCTGCAGGCGTCGGTGACACGTGACCGTGCCCTTCTTCGACACTGCGGTGGCACCTGAAGACCGCGCCGCATCTTCCTCCTTTGGTCGCGGCGACGGCCATCACCTCGCGATCCTCCCTCAGAGCCGCGAGAGACGATGGAGATGGAAGGTATTCCCATGCGATCACAGCGCACGAGGCGCCTTGTCGCCCTGTCCGCCAGCACCGTGCTGCTGGCCGGCGGAGCCGCGTTCGGCGCAGCGGGCGTCGCCTCGGCGGCCCCGTCCCACAGCTCCTACAGCTCCCACGACCACGGGGACCACGGCGGCTGGTGGAACGACGACGATGACGACTACGGCGACCACGGCGGCTACGGCGGCGACCATGGCGACCACGGCGGTGGCGACCACGGCGGCTACGGCGGCGACCACGGTGGTGGCGACCACGGTGGTGGCGACCACGGCGGTGGCGACCACGGCGGTGGCGGACATGGCGGCGGCGGCCACGGTGGCGGCGGCCACGGCGGTGGCGGTCACGGCGGCGGCGGTGGCGGCGGCCACGGCGGCGGTGGCGGAGGTGGTGGCCACTGACAGCACCACAACGTGAGGGCGGTGTGCGGCCCTGCCGACAGGGCCGCACACCGCCTTCGTCGCCAGGTCAGGCCAGGCCGGCCTCCGCGAGCAGATACGCCGTCATCGGGTCGTAGTAGCGGGGGCTGACGACGTGGTCGTCGAGCGGCACCACCGCCTGGAGCGTGCCCTCGGACTCGGCGAGGAACAGCGCCGGGTCGTTGGAGTCCGCGTACCCGACGGAATCGATGCCGTGCTGTCCCGCGTAGCCGGCCCAGCCGTGGTCGGCCACCACCAGGTCCGGCAGCGGCCGTCCCTCTCGCTCAAGTCCCGTCAGGATGGCCCGCATCGGCTCCCCGGAGTGCGTGTGCCACAGCGTCGCCCCGTGCTCGAGGACGGCCACGTCCGCGAACTGCATGACGTATCCCTCGTCCGTCTGCAGTCCGTCCGGGATGACGACGATCTCGCAGCCGGCGGCGCGCAGCGCGGCGGCCGTGGCCCGGTGCACGTCCAGCAGGCCGCCCGGGTGACCGGTCGCGAACAGCACCCGCTGCTGGGCGTCGGCCGCCTTGCGCAGCCGCCGGGCCAGCCGCTCCAGCGCGTCCACGGTCAGTTCGGGCTCGATGGTGTCCTGCCCGTACCGGTACTCGGGATCGTCGTTGACACCCACCCGCTCGGCCATGACCGCGAGCACGTCCTGCTCGTCCGCCCACCGGTCGCCCAGCTCCAGACCGAACCAGTAGTGGCGGTCGCCGTTGGCCAGCTTGCGGTAGTGGGAGAGGTTGTTCTCGCGGGGCGTGGCGACGTCCCCCGCGATACGGGTCCTCACCAGGTGGTCGACGAGCTGGGCGCGGCTGGGTGTCCCGGGTATCGGCATGCCTCCCATTGTGGGGCAGCGCGCTGTGCGCGTCCTCGGCATATCGCACCCTGGGACACGGCTCACTCACCGTCCGCGCAGCGCGAACCACAGCTCCATGCGCACGTCGGGGTCGTCCAGATCGGCGTCCAGCAGGGCCGCGCAACGGGCGATCCGCTGCCGCACGGTGTTGCGATGGACGCCCAGCGCCACCGCCGTACGGTCCCAACTGCCGTGCAGCGACAGCCAGGTGCGCAGGGTGTCGGCGAGCGCGGGACCGGACGCGAGCGGCGCGAGCAACGCGCGCGCGTACGCCTCCGCGTCCGCCGGGGGCACCAGCTCGTCCAGGCCCGGCCGGGCGCCGTGCCGGACCAGCGCGGTCCGGGTGGCCCGGGCCCGGGCCAGCGCACGGGCCGCCTGGGCGTCGGCGGCCGGCCACTCGTGCGGGCCGACGGGCGCGCTCACCCCGAGGGTCCAGCCGGGCTGCGAGGCGGGCTCCCGCCCGGCGGGCACCAGCACCCGTACGACGTCACGGCCGAGGTCGACCAGCGGTGACCCGAGCGCCGCGCCCAGCGCGGAGGCGGCCACCGCGTCCGGCGAGGGGCCCTCCGGCCGCGCGTGCACGACGACCCACCGCGCCTGCCCGCCCTCGCGGCTCAGCAGCGGCGCGACCTCCTCGGGCGCCGCGCCCAGCAACAGCCGTACCAGCGCGGCGGAACGGTTCGCGCCGGCCCCGCTCTGGTGCTCGCCCGTGAGCAGCGAGAGCAGGACGGAGGCGACGGAGGCGATGGTGTGGTCGCCGGGTTCGCGCTGCCTCGTGGCCACCCCGAGGACGAATCCCTCGCCCGCACCGAGCGCGTAGGCGGCGAGGTGGGTGTCGCCGTGAGCGTCGGTGGCGGAGGTGGGGGCGGGCCGGGAGGCGGTCGCGGGGGTGGAGGTGGGGGTGGGGGTGGATGTGGGGGTGGAGCGGGAGGTGGTCCCAGCGGTGGAAGTGGGGGCGGGCCGGGAGGCGGTGCCGGCATGCGGGGCGGGGTGGGAGACGGTGCCGGTGGCGGGGGTGGGTCCGGGAGGGGCGGCGGCTTCGGGGCCGTCCTCCGGCTCACGGTCCGCCGCCACCGCCGCGCGCCCCCTCGGTCGTACCACGTCCGCGAGCCCCGCCAGCGCCTCCCGGACGCCCTCCGCCGGCTCCCGGCCCGCCGCCGCGATCTCGGTGCTGTCGGGGCCGTACAGGACCGCGCGGCCGCTCAGGCGCTCGGCGAGCCGGCGCAGCACCGACGGGACCGGGTCGGGGCGGGAGGCCGCGGCGGCCAGGCCCTGCTGGGCCTCCGTGACCCGGCGCAGTTCGGCCAGGCGGGCCTGGGCCATCAGCTGCCACACCGCGCGGGCCACACCGGAGAAGGTCGTCTGGGGCGGGACCTCCAGGAGGGGGAGGGCGTGGGTGTCGCAGGCGGCGACCAGGGCGGGCGGGACCGTGTCGTGTACGGGGGCCAGGCCGAAGCCGAGGGCGGCTCCGCCGGCGGCCACGATCCGGGAGACGTAGTCGTCGAAGTACTTCCCCAGCCTCGAATCGGCCCGATCGGGGGCGCCCCCACCCGGGCCCGCCGCCTCCGGGACATGCACCCCGGCGGTCAGCAGCAGCTCGCCGCCGAGCAGGTACGGGTACGGATCGGCCATCTCCGACGTGTGCGCCCAGTGGATCACGATGCCCGGATCCGAGGGCCCCGCGATCTGCCGCAGGGCCAGGTCCTCCCGGGCCAGCAGGGCCGACAGCGGGACCGGTGGGGTCGGTGGGACGGCTGGGGCGATCGACTCGGGCATGGTGTGCGTTCCCTCCATCCCACCCCGTTCATATGGATGAAACGTACACTTCGCAGTCGCTTTCCGGCCACCTAGTGTCAGTGCAGTCCGGCAGCCGCGGGTACGGGCGGATGTCCCCGCGATCCGCTGCCGACGTCCCCACTCCCCATGCATTTGCACGACACGCCACCGACAGTGCGCGAAGGAGGGCCCCACATGGCCGTCGACTACACAGTGATCGTCGTCTATTTGGCCGGCATGCTGGCCATGGGCTGGTGGGGCATGCGCCGCGCCAAGTCGAAGAGCGAGTTCCTGGTGGCGGGCCGCCGCCTCGGGCCCGCCATGTACTCCGGCACCATGGCCGCGATCGTCCTCGGCGGCGCGTCCACCATCGGCGGCGTGGGCCTCGGCTACCAGTACGGCCTCTCCGGCGCCTGGATGGTCTTCACCATCGGCCTCGGCCTGCTGGCCCTGTCGGTCTTCTTCTCGGCCCGCATCGCGCGCCTGAAGGTCTACACCGTCTCCGAGATGCTGGACCTGCGCTACGGCGGCCGGGCCGGCGTCATCTCGGGCGTGGTCATGTGGGCGTACACCCTCATGCTCGCGGTCACCTCGACCATCGCCTACGCCACGATCTTCGACGTCCTGTTCGACATGAACCGCACGGTCGCGATCATCCTCGGCGGCTCGATCGTCGTCGCGTACTCGACCCTCGGCGGCATGTGGTCCATCACGCTGACGGACATGGTCCAGTTCGTGGTGAAGACCATCGGCGTGCTGCTCCTGCTGCTGCCGATCGCGGTCGTCAAGGCGGGCGGCTTCTCCGAGATGAAGGCCAAGCTGCCGACCTCGTACTTCGACCCGCTGGGCATCGGCGGCGAGACGATCTTCACCTACGTGCTGATCTACACCTTCGGCATGCTGATCGGCCAGGACATCTGGCAGCGCGTGTTCACCGCCCGCAGCGACAAGACCGCCAAGTGGGGCGGCACGGTGGCCGGAACCTACTGCCTGGCCTACGCCCTCGCCGGCGCCGTCATAGGCACCGCCGCCAAGGTCCTCTACCCCAAGCTGGGCAGCCCGGACGACGCCTTCGCGACCATCGTCAAGGACGAACTGCCCGTCGGCGTGCGCGGCCTGGTGCTGGCCGCCGCCCTCGCCGCCGTGATGTCGACCTCCTCCGGCGCCCTGATCGCCTGCGCCACCGTCGCCAACAACGACATCTGGTCCCGGCTGCGGGGTGTCGTACGACGGGACGGCGAGGATCACGACGAGGTCGGCGGCAACCGCGCCTTCATCCTGATCATGGGTGTCGCGGTGATCGGTACCGCGATCGCGCTGAACAACGTGGTCGAGGCCCTGACCGTGGCCTACAACCTCCTGGTCGGCGGCCTGCTCGTCCCGATCCTCGGCGGGCTGCTGTGGAAGCGCGGCACCGTGCAGGGCGCGCTGGCCTCCGTGATCGTCGGCGGTCTCGCCGTGATCGGCCTGATGGCGGGATACGGCATCCTGGCCAACGAGCCCGTCTACTACGGCCTGCTCGCCTCCCTCGCCGCCTACGTGGCCGTGTCCCTGGTCACGAAGCCCACCGACGAGGCCGTCCTCACCACCTGGCGGGAGCGCCTGGCTGGACGGTCCCCCGAACTCGCGTCCGAACCGGTCCCGGCTCACCAGTAGAGTCGTATGAAAAGCAGTACATGCGCGACAAAGCGCAAGAAAGAAGGCATTTGACCATGAGCAGCAACGAGACGCCCCGCGGCCCTGTCGACTCCTCCCGCATCCCGCGGTACGCCGGCCCCGCGACCTTCGCCCGGCTGCCCCGCCTCGACGAGGTCGGCACCGCCGACGTCGCCGTCGTGGGCGTGCCGTTCGACTCCGGCGTCTCGTACCGGCCGGGCGCCCGCTTCGGCGGCAACGCCATCCGCGAGGCGTCCCGGCTGCTGCGCCCCTACAACCCGGCGCAGGACGCGTCGCCGTTCGCGCTGGCGCAGGTGGCGGACGGCGGCGACATCGCCGTGAACCCGTTCAACATCAACGAGGCCGTCGAGACCATCGAGGCCGCGGCGGACGAGCTGCTCGGCACCGGCGCCCGCCTGATGACCCTGGGCGGCGACCACACCATCGCGCTCCCGCTGCTCCGCTCGGTCGCGAAGAAGCACGGCCCGGTGGCCCTGCTCCACTTCGACGCCCACCTCGACACCTGGGACACCTACTTCGGCGCCGAGTACACGCACGGCACCCCGTTCCGCCGCGCGGTGGAGGAGGGCATCCTCGACACCTCCGCGCTCTCCCACGTCGGTACCCGCGGCCCGCTGTACGGCAAGCAGGACCTCACCGACGACGAGAAGATGGGCTTCGGCATCGTCACCTCGGCGGACATCTACCGCCGCGGCGCCGACGAGGTCGCCGACCAGCTGCGCCAGCGCATCGGCGACCGCCCCCTCTACATCTCGATCGACATCGACTGCCTCGACCCGGCCCACGCGCCCGGCACCGGCACCCCGGAGGCGGGCGGCATGACCTCCCGCGAGCTGCTGGAGATCCTGCGCGGCCTGGCCTCCTGCAACCTGGTCTCGGCGGACGTCGTCGAGGTCGCTCCCGCGTACGACCACGCGGAGATCACCTCGGTGGCGGCCTCCCACACGGCCTACGAACTGACCACCATCATGAGCCGTCAGATCGCGGCGGCCCGGAAGGACGCGTAAGCGCAGTGACTCACGACCACGACCTGGTGCTCCGCCCGACGCCGGCACAGACCGACGCCGCTCTGAACCCCCCGCCGGGGCGCAACGGCGGAGACCTGGTCGTGGAGACGCTGGCCGGGCTCGGCGCGACGACGGTCTTCGGCCTGCCCGGCCAGCACGCCCTCGGCATGTTCGACGCCCTGCGCCGCTCCTCCCTCCGCTACATCGGCCTGCGGGTGGAGAACAACGCGGGCTTCGCGGCGGACGCGTACGGCCGGATCACCGGCGAGGCGGCCCCGCTGCTGCTCTCGACCGGCCCGGGGGCGCTGACGTCGCTCGCGGCGTTGCAGGAGGCGGCAGCGGCCAGCGCGCCGGTGCTGGCGATCAGCAGCCAGATCCCGACGGCGGGCCTGGGCGGCGGCCGCCACGGCTATCTGCACGAACTCCCGGACCAGGCGGCCTCGTTCCGGGGCGTGGTGAAGTCGGTCCACACCGTTCGTACCCAGTCCCAGATCCCCTCCGCCATCGCGGCGGCCTGGAAGTCGGCGCTGACGGCCCCGCACGGCCCGGTGTGGGTGGAGATCCCCCAGGACGTACTGCTGTCTCCGACCGCCCTGCCCGTCGTCACGGCGATGGACGCGACCCCGGACGACCTGGTCCCGCGCCCCGAACTCACGGCGGTGGCAGCCGACTTGCTGTCGAAGGCCGCCCGCCCGGCGATCATCGCGGGCGGCGGAGTCGTCCGCTCCGACGCCTCCGGAAAGCTGCTGGCACTGGCCGAGAAGCTGGACGCCCCCGTGGTGACGACCTTCGGCGGCAAGGGCGCCTACCCCTGGGAGCACCCGCTGTCGATGCAGTCCTGGCTGGAGGACCGCCACACCACGGACTTCCTCGAGGAATCGGACGTCCTCCTCGTCGTGGGCTCCGGCCTGGGTGAACTCTCCTCCAACTACCACACGTTCAAGCCCCGGGGCCGCGTCATCCAGATCGAGGCGGACCTCGGCAAGCTGGAGTCCAACCACCCGGCCCTCGGCATCCACGCGGACGCCCGCCTCGCCCTCCAGGCCCTGCTGGAGACGGTCGAGGAGCGCACGGACGCGTCGGCCCCGCAGCGGGTCCGCGACCTGCTGTCCCGCGTCGGTGAGCGCATCGCCGCCCAGGAACTGACCCTGGAACAGGAGCTGTTGGCGTCGGTCCGCCGCGCCCTCCCCGCCGGCTCCCCCTCCTTCTGGGACATGACGATCCTGGCCTACTGGGCATGGTCGGCCTTCGACCCGCGGGGCACCAACACCATGCACTCCGCCCAGGGCGCCGGCGGCCTCGGCTACGGCTTCCCGGCGGCCCTCGGCGCGGCGGCCGCGGACCCGGCCCGCCCGGTCCTCGCGGTGTCCGGCGACGGCGGCGCCCTCTACTCGATCGCCGAACTGGCCACGGCCCGCCAGTACGACCTCCCCGTCACCTGGCTGATCATCGACGACGGCGGCTACGGCATCCTCCGCGAATACATGACCGACGCCTTCGGCCAAGCCACCGCCACCGAACTGGCCCGCCCCGACTACGCCGCCCTCGCCGAATCCTTCGGCATCCCCGGCATCCGTACAACCCCGGAAACCCTGGAAACAGACCTGGCCAAGGCCCTCTCGACCCCGGGCCCCTCGGTGCTCGTACTCCCGGCGGTCCTGCGAATGTTCGCGCCGACGCATCTCGGCCAGGCAGGACCGAGCCGCTGAGGACGCCTCCTTCGGAAGGGATGGAAGGCGCCCCAGGCGGCGGGCTCAGCAGCCGTTCGGGCCGACTCCGTCGATGCGGCCGCCGAAGTCGCCGAGGTAGCGGGAGCGCCAGTCGCCGTTGAAGACGTCCCGCTTCTCGACCGGGTCCCAGTTGACGAAGCAGGCGCGGGTGGAGGCGACGAAGGAGCCCACGTGGTCGTGGAGGCCGGGCGGCATGTCGCGGTAGCCGCTGCGGGCCGTCCACTCCCAGTAGGAGCCGTCGAAGTCCTCCCCGCTCCAGAAGCACACCGAGCCGTCGGGGCAGGAGGGCGCGGCGGCCCGGGCCGAGGCGGTCTGGGTGGGCAGGACGAGGGCGGTCAGGGCGAGAGCGGCGGCGGCGGACCAGGAACGCAGGTTCATGTGGCTCTCCGAAAAGGGGAGTTGGGCGCCCCGGCGGAAGTGCCCGGGGCGGACTCGCCATGTTCCTGATGGGTGACCGGGACACGCCCGAGTGCAAGATCGACTTCACCGGTGTGAGCGAAGAAGTGGGACTAGTAGGCCCGGAAGCCGGCCGGACTCCGGCATGATCCGATGTCTGCCCCGGATCCGACCCGGTCCACCCCTTCGAACCGTCGCCTGCCGAACGCGCGTACAACTTTCGGCCACACCCGCGTGTCAACACGGGCATGACTTCCCGGACATCCAGCCGCTCCGGCGCGCTCGCGGCCGCCCTCGGCGCCGCGGTGCTCATGCCGACCGTCACCACCGTCGTCGCCGCCACCCCGGCCGCCGCGGCGACGCCCACCGTCAGCTGCACGTCCGCCAAGGCGGGCCTCGCCACCAAGCTGCAGAAGGACATCACCGCGGCGCTCGCCACCCGCAAGGGCACCGTCGCCATCGGCCTGTACGACCGCAGCACCAAGACCACCTGCACGCTGCGCGCCACCAGCGCCTACGACTCGGCCAGCACCGTCAAGGTCACCGTCCTCGCCACGCTGCTGTGGGACGCGAAGAAGCACAACCGGTATCTGACCGACCGCGAGGTCAGCCTCACCAAGGCCATGATCACCAAGTCGGACAACTCTGCGACCAGCACCCTCTGGAAGCAGCTGGGCCTGACGAAGATCAAGGGCTTCCTGTCCGCCGCCGGGATGACGAAGACCGTGCCGGGCGCGAACGGCTACTGGGGCCTGACCCAGGAGAACGTCACCGACGAGCAGAAGCTGCTCAAGCTTGTCACCGCCAAGAACACCGTGCTGAGCGACAACTCCCGCGCGTACATCCTGAAGCTCATGGGGCAGGTCATCTCCTCGCAGCGCTGGGGCACCCCGGCCGGCGCGCCGTCCACGGTCGCCGTGCACGTGAAGAACGGCTGGCTGCAGCGCTCCACCCACGGCTGGCGGGTGCACAGCCTGGGCACCTTCAACGGCGCCGGCCACGACTACATGATCAGCGTGCTGACGCAGGACAACAGCACCATGAGCTACGGCGTCACCACCATCCAGAACGTCGCCAAGGCCATCCACAAGGACCTGGTCCCGACCACGTCCGGCACCACGCTCTACGCCCCGACCAGCAGGCCGAGCGAGGCGACGGTCGCCGTCCCGCCCCAGGGCTGACGCCTGCGCCCTTGTCCTGACATGCACCCCCGTTTTGTTGCGGCGGGATGAAATTCGCAGCTATCGACGTTGATGCCTTCCGGTAGAGCAGGCCCGGAAACAGGTCTGCAGGTCTGACGGAAGGCACCGGCGTGGCAGCGCAACGGGGATGGGCACGACGGCTGGCGGGCTACGCCTGGCGGTATCCGAAGGACGTCGTCCTGGCTCTGGGCTCCTCCCTCGCCGGCATGGCCGTGATGGCCGTGGTCCCGCTGATCACCAAGGTGATCATCGACGACGTCATCGGCGATCACACCCACACCATGGCCCCCTGGGCCGGCGGCCTGATAGCCGCCGCGCTGCTCGTCTACGCCTTCACCTACATACGCCGCTACTACGGCGGACGCCTCGCCCTCGACGTCCAGCACGACCTGCGGACCGAGATGTACGGCACGATCACCCGCCTGGACGGCCGCCGCCAGGACGAGCTGTCCACCGGGCAGGTCGTCGGCCGGGCCACCAGCGACCTCCAGCTGATCCAGGGCCTGCTCTTCATGCTCCCGATGACCATCGGGAACGTCCTGCTCTTCCTGATCTCCCTGGTGATCATGGCGTGGCTGTCGCCGCCGCTGACCCTGGTCGCCCTGGCCGTCGCCCCCGCGCTCTGGTGGATCGCCAGACGGAGCCGCTCGAAGCTCCACCCCTCCACCTGGTACGCCCAGGCCCAGGCCGCGGCCGTCGCGGGCGTGGTCGACGGCGCCGTCAGCGGCGTACGCGTGGTGAAGGGCTTCGGGCAGGAGGAGCAGGAGACCGGGAAGCTCAGGGAGGTCGGCCGCAGGCTCTTCGCGGGGCGGTTGCGCACCATCCGCATGAACAGCAAGTTCACCCCCGCCCTCCAGGCCGTCCCCGCCCTCGGCCAGGTCGCCATGCTGGCGCTCGGCGGCTGGCTGGCCGTGCGCGGGCACATCACCCTCGGCACCTTCGTCGCCTTCTCCACCTACCTCGCCCAGCTCGTCGGCCCGGTCCGCATGCTCGCCATGGTCCTCACGGTCGCCCAGCAGGCCCGGGCCGGCACCGAGCGCGTGCTGGAGCTGATCGACACCGAGCCGTCGCTCACCGACGGCACCAAGACCCTCCCCGCCGACGCCCCCGCCACCGTCGAGTTCGACGACGTGTCCTTCGGGTACGCGCACGAGCGCCCCGTCCTGGCGGGGCTCAGCTTCGAGATCCGGCCGGGCGAGACCCTCGCCGTCGTCGGCTCCTCCGGCTCCGGCAAGTCCACCCTCTCCCTGCTCCTCCCGCGCTTCTACGACGTCACCCACGGCGCCGTCCTGATCGGCGGCCACGATGTGCGCGAGCTGACCCTGGACTCGCTCAGGGCCGCGATCGGGCTGGTGCCCGAGGACTCGTTCCTCTTCTCCGACAGCGTCCGCAACAACATCGCGTACGGCCGCCCCGACGCGACCCAGGAGGAGATCGAGAAGGCCGCCCGCGCCGCCCAGGCGGACCGTTTCATCACCGAGCTGCCCGACGGCTACGACACCAAGGTCGGCGAGCACGGCCTGACCCTCTCCGGCGGCCAGCGCCAGCGCGTCGCGCTCGCCCGCGCCCTGCTCACCGACCCGCGCCTGCTGGTCCTGGACGACGCGACCTCGGCCGTGGACGCCCGCGTGGAGCACGAGATCCACGAGGCGCTCAAGCAGGTCATGGAGGGCCGCACGACCCTCCTCATCGCGCACCGCCGCTCCACCCTCAACCTCGCCGACCGCATCGCCGTCCTGGACGGCGGCCGGCTCGCCGACATCGGCACCGACGCGGAACTCCAGGAGCGCTCGCCGCTGTACCGCAGGCTGCTCACAGACCCGGACGAGCTGGGCGGCGTCTCCCCGGGCCACGCCCTCCCGGCCGGGCCGCCGGAGGACACCTCCGTCCGCGAGGAGCTGGACGCCGAGTTCGACGCCGAGCGCGGGGTGACCCCGCGGCTGTGGACCGGCGACCGTGAGCCCAAGGACCTGGCGCTGTCGGGCACCCCGGCCACCCCCGAACTCCTCGCCCAGGTGGACGCGCTGCCCCCGGCCACCGACACCCCCGGCGTCGACGAGGCCCGCGCGGTCCGCCCCGAGGAGTCGTACGGACTCAGGCGCCTCCTGCACGGCTTCGGTCTGCCCCTGCTCGTCAGCCTGCTGCTGGTCGCCGTCGACGCGGGCGCGGGCCTGCTGCTGCCGGTGCTGATCCGGCACGGCATCGACCAGGGCGTCACGCGAACCGCCCTCGGCGCCGTGTGGGCCGCGTCCCTGCTGGGCCTGGTCACGGTGCTGGTGCAGTGGGCCGCGCAGATCGGCGAGACCCGGATGACCGGCCGTACCGGCGAGCGGGTGCTGTACGCGCTGCGGCTGAAGATCTTCGCCCAGCTCCAGCGGCTCGGCCTCGACTACTACGAGCGCGAGCTGACCGGCCGGATCATGACGCGGATGACGACGGACGTCGACGCGCTGTCCACCTTCCTGCAGACAGGGCTGGTCACGGCGTTCGTCTCGGTCGTCACCTTCTTCGGCATCATGGGCGTCCTGCTGGTGATCGACGTGCAGCTCGCGCTCGTCGTGTTCGCCACCCTGCCCCCGCTGATCGTCGCCACCTTCTTCTTCCGCCGGGCGAGCGTGAAGGCGTACGAGCTCGCCCGTGAGCGGGTGTCGGTGGTCAACGCCGACCTCCAGGAGTCGGTCTCCGGACTGCGGATCGTGCAGGCGTTCCGGCGCGAGAAGGACGGCAGGCGGCGGTTCACCGAGCGCAGCGAGAGCTACCGCGCGGCCCGGATCCGCGGCCAGTGGCTGATATCCGTCTACTTCCCCTTCGTCCAGCTGCTGTCCTCGGTCGCCGCGGCGTCCGTCCTCATCGCGGGCGCGGGCCGGGTGGAGGCGGCCACGCTGACCACGGGCGCGCTGGTCGCCTACCTGCTCTACATCGACCTGTTCTTCGCCCCCGTCCAGCAGCTCTCCCAGGTCTTCGACGGCTACCAGCAGGCCACCGTCTCGCTGGGCCGCATCCAGGAGCTGCTGCGGGAGCCGACCTCGACGAAGTCCGCCGACGAGCCCCTGGAGGTCCGCTCCCTGCGCGGTGACATCGCCTTCGAGGACGTGCACTTCGCGTACGGCGCCGACGGCGAGCCCGAGCAGGCCCTCACCGGCATCGACCTGAAGATCCCGGCCGGGCAGACGGTGGCCTTCGTCGGCGAGACCGGCGCCGGCAAGTCGACCCTGGTCAAGCTGGTCGCCCGGTTCTACGACCCCACCGCCGGGCGGGTCACCGTCGACGGCACGGACCTGCGCGGCCTGGACCTGGCGTCGTACCGGCACCGCCTCGGTGTCGTCCCGCAGGAGGCGTACCTCTTCCCGGGCACGGTCCGCGACGCCATCGCGTACGGGCGCCCCGACGCCACCGACGCCGAGGTGGAGGCGGCGGCCCGGGCGGTCGGCGCGCACGAGATGATCGCCACGCTCGACGGCGGCTACCTCCACGAGGTCGCCGAGCGCGGCCGCAACCTCTCGGCCGGCCAGCGCCAGCTGATCGCGCTCGCCCGCGCCGAACTCGTCGACCCCGACGTCCTCCTCCTCGACGAGGCCACGGCCGCCCTCGACCTGGCCACCGAGGCCCAGGTCAACCAGGCCACCGACCGCCTGGCGGGCCGTCGTACGACGCTGGTGGTCGCCCACCGGCTGACCACGGCCGCCCGCGCGGACCGGGTGGTGGTGATGGACCACGGCCGGGTCGCCGAGGACGGCACCCACGACGAACTCCTCGCCCTCGGCGGCCGCTACGCCGCACTGTGGCGGACCTTCGTCGGCCAGTCCGAACCGGAAGAACCGGTGGGCGCGTCCCGCTGAACCTTTCCCACGCGTCTCGCTGACGGCCGTGCAACCATCCGACACATGTCGTGCGTCCGTACATCAGTACGTTCATCGGTGAGGAACGAGGAACGACCGGGGTACGGGGAGGACGACAGTGGAGAGTGGTGCGATACGCCGGCGCCTGGCGCTCGGTGCGGCCGTGCTGGCCGCGTCCGGGGCGCTGGCCCTCGCGGTACCGGGTACCGCCCAGGCCGCCGAGGCCGGTTCCTGCGCCGGGCGCGAGGTGCGGACCCTGCCCTTCAGCACCGGCGTCGTCCACGTCTACAAGCGGGCCGGCTACGTCTGCGCCGTCACCGTGTCGAAGACCCCGGGCACCACGCGCTCCATGTCGGTCAGCGTGCAGGCCCGCGGCAGCCGGCCGGTCACCGACAAGGGCAGGTACAAGTTCCGTGCGGGACCGGTGACCGTGCACGCCGGCCACCGCTGCGTGTGGGTGAAGGGCTCGGTGGGACCGGACTCGGTCAGCTCGGGCTGGATCCTGTGCTGAATCCGGCGGGGCGCTGAGCCCGGCCGGATACCGATCACGCGGAACCACTCAATCCCCCCTGGTGTGACGGCAGTTGCTCGGATAGCTTCCGGCGCACATCTGTCTCACAGGGGAGAGTGCGCATGCGCAAGGTGCTCAGATGGCTGCTGGCGCTCACGGTGTTCATAGGCACCCTGAGCACGGCGGGCGCGGCCACCGCCGCCCAGTC
Source organism: Streptomyces sp. NPDC047085 (assembly GCF_040643735.1). Classification (NCBI taxonomy): domain Bacteria; kingdom Bacillati; phylum Actinomycetota; class Actinomycetes; order Kitasatosporales; family Streptomycetaceae; genus Streptomyces; species Streptomyces sp. NPDC047085. Next base: position 60,772 of record NZ_JBEYUW010000009.1, on the reverse strand, counting down.
CGAGCCCACCGACATCAAGGACCGGCTCCTGGCGATACCCGGCATGAGCCTGGTCCAGGAGAAGCCGTACCCCGGCTACCGGTACTTCGTCCTCAACTACACCCAGCCGGTCGACCACCGGCACCCGGACCGCGGCACCTTCCAGCAGCGCATCACCGTGCTGCACAAGGACGTGACCCGCCCGACGGTCTTCTACACCAGCGGCTACAACGTCTCCACGAACCCGTCCCGCCGCGAGCCCACCCAGATCGTGGACGGCAACCAGGTCTCCCTGGAGTACCGCTTCTTCACCCCCTCCCGCCCCGACCCGGCCGACTGGTCCACGCTCGACATCTGGCAGGCGGCCAGCGACCAGCACCGCGTCTACGAGGCGCTGAAGCCGGTCTACGGCGCCAACTGGCTGGCCACCGGCGGCTCGAAGGGCGGCATGACCGCCACCTACTACGAGCGGTTCTACCCGCACGACATGGACGGCGTCGTCGCGTACGTCGCCCCCAACGACGTCGTCAACAACGAGGACTCGGCCTACGACCGCTTCTTCGCCGGCGTCGGCACCAAGGAGTGCCGCGACCGGCTGAACGCCGTCCAGCGGGAGGCGCTGGTGCGCCGTGAGCCGCTGGAGAAGAAGTACGCCCAGTACGCCGCCGACAACGGCTACACCTTCGACACCATCGGCGGCCTGGACAAGGCCTACGAGGCCGTCGTGCTCGACTACGTCTGGGGCTTCTGGCAGTACAGCGGCCTGCCCGCCTGCGACACGATCCCGGCGGGCGCGGCCACCGCGACCGACGACGCGATCTGGGACTCGGTCGACACCATCTCCGGCTTCTCCGCCTACACCGACCAGGGCCTGGAGCAGTACACGCCGTACTACTACCAGGCGGGCACCCAGCTGGGCGCCCCCACCATCCACTTCCCGTACATCGAGGCGAAGTTGATCCGCTACGGCTACCAGCCGCCGCGCAACTTCGTGCCCCGCTCCATCCCGATGCGCTTCCAGCCGGGCGCGATGCGGGACGTGGACACCTGGGTGCGGCACCACGCGAACCACATGCTGTTCGTGTACGGGCAGAACGACCCCTGGGGTTCGGAACGCTTCCGCCTCGGCGCGGGCGCCCGAGACTCCTACGTGTTCACCGCGCCCGGCATGAACCACGGCGCGAACGTGGCCGGCCTGGTCGCCGACCAGAAGGCGCTGGCGACGGCCCGGATCCTGGAGTGGGCGGGCGTGGCCTCCCCGGCCGTACAGGCCAACCCGTCGGCGGCCAAACCGCTGGCCCGCCCCGACGCCAGGCTGGACACCCGAGGCGTGGACCGCGAGCCCGCCCTGCGCCCGTAACTCCCGGACGTCCGTGATGCCGGCCCCCACCCGCGGGGGCCGGCATTTCCATGCCTGCGGAGCCCGCGGCTGGGTTCGCCCGTCCAAAGCGCAGGTCGCCATCGGCGCGCCTCCCTCCCATACGCCGATGGCGGCCCCCACCGTGGCTTAGTGTGCGTTCCCTTGACGGAAAGAAACTTTCCAGATATTCGTGGCCCCTCGGAAGTTTCCTTCAGCGGTTCTCCTCTGGAAGGAGCGCACGTGCACGACACCAGCACGGGAAGCACGGGAAGCACGAAAGGCACGGGGAACACCGCACGGCCGTCCAGACGGACCGTCCTCGCCGCGACCGCGGGCGTCGCCGCCGCGCTGACCGTATCCACCACCGCCCACGCCGCCACCCCGAACGACAGCAAGCTCCGCGCCCTCATCTCCGGGATGACCCTGGAGGAGAAGGTCGGCCAGCTCTTCGTCATGCGGGTCTACGGCCACTCCGCCACCGCCCCCGACCAGGCCGACATCGACACCAACCTCAAGGAGATCGGCGTCCGCACCGCCGCCGAGCTGATCGCGAAGTACCGCGTCGGCGGCATCATCTACTTCGCCTGGGCGCACAACACCCGCGACCCGCACCAGATCGCCGACCTGTCCAACGGCATCCAGAAGGCCTCCCTGGACCAGCCGCGCGGCCTGCCGCTGCTCGTCGCCACCGACCAGGAGCACGGCATAGTGTGCAGGGTGGGCAAGCCGGCCACGCTGTTCCCCGGCGCCATGGCGATCGGCGCGGGCGGCAACCGGATCGACGCCCGCACACTCGGCCGTGTCTCCGGCACCGAGTTGCGCGCGATGGGCATCAACCAGGACTACTCGCCCGACGCCGACGTGAACGTCAACCCGGCCAACCCGGTCATCGGCGTACGGTCCTTCGGCGCCGACCCGGAGGCGGTGGCCGAGCTGATGGCCGCCGAGGTGAAGGGCTATCAGGCCTCCCGGGTCGCGGCGACCGCCAAGCACTTCCCGGGCCACGGCGACACCGCCGTCGACAGCCACACCGGCTTCCCTGTCATCACGCACAGCCGGGAGCTGTGGGAGAAGCTGGACGCGGTGCCCTTCCGGGCAGCGATCGAGGCGGGCATCGACTCGATCATGACCGCGCACATCCAGTTCCCGGCCCTCGACGACTCCGGCGACCCGGCCACCCTCTCCTCCCCGATCCTCACCGGCATCCTGCGCGGCGAACTCGGCTACGACGGGGTCGTCATCACCGACTCCCTCGGCATGGAGGGCGTCCGCACCAAGTACGGCGACGACCGGGTGCCGGTGCTCGCGCTGAAGGCCGGCGTCGACCAGCTGCTCAACCCGCCGTCCATCGACGTGGCGTGGCACGCCGTGCTGGGCGCCGTCCAGAACGGCGAGCTGACCGAGGCCCGGCTGGACGAATCGATCCTGCGCATCCTGCGGCTGAAGGCACGGCTCGGCCTCCTCGACCGGCCGTACGTCTCCCCGGCCGGCGTCGACCGGCTGGTGGGCACCGAGGCCCATCTGGCCGCCGCCGACCGGATCGCCGAGCGGACCACGACCCTGCTGGTCAACGAGGACGCCACCCTGCCGCTCGACCGCGGCGCCGAGCCCAGGATCCTCGTCGTCGGCGCCGACCCGGCCTCCCCGTCCGGCACCACCGGCCCGCCCACCGGCGTCCTGGCCGGCGCCCTGACCGAACTGGGCTTCACCGCCACCGCCCTGTCCACCGGCACCGCACCCTCCGCGGCGACCATCACCAAGGCGGTGACCGCCGCGCAGGACGCGGACGCGGTGGTCGTGGCGACGTACAACGTGACGGCGTCGAGCTCCCAGCGGACCCTGGTGCAGCAACTGCTCGCCACCGGGAAGACGGTGGTCGCCGTCGCCGTCAGAAACCCCTACGACGTGGCCCAGCTCCCGGCGGTGAAGGCCTACGTGGCGACCTACTCCTGGACCGACGTCGAACTGCGCGCCGCCGCCCGCGTCATCGCCGGCCAGGTGGCCCCGCACGGCAGGCTCCCGGTACCGGTCCAGCGGGCGGACGACCCGGCACAGGTGCTGTATCCGATCGGGCACGGTCTGACGTACTAGGGCCTGCGACCCCGGCAAGATCCGGAAGACAGAGGCCCTAGGCGCCGGTCCCGTCCCGGAGTTCGGGGGTGGTGGCGGCGACCGCCGCCACCGCCAGCGCGCACAGCAGACCCCCAGTGACCAGGGCCGTCGCGCCGGAGCTCCAGCCGGCGACCAGGCCGCCGCGGACGTTGCCGAGGCTGGGGCCGGCCTGGCCGACGATCTGCTCGGCCGCCGTGACCCGGCCGAGCAGGGCGTCGGGGGTACGGGTCTGCACGATCGTGGAGCGGGAGACGACCGAGAGGGCGTCCGCCGCCCCGGCCACGACCAGCAGGCCGAGCCCGGTCCAGGGATCGGACGCCAGCCCGAACAGCAGCAGGGCCACCCCCCACGTGCCGGAGGTGCACAGCATCACCGCGCCGGGCCGCCCCAGCCGGGTCAGCGCGCCGGACATCGCGGAGGCCGTGAGGCCGCCCACCGCCAGGGCGGACAGGAACAGCCCCAGGGTGCGCGGATCGTCGCCGAACCGCTCGGCGTTGACCAGCGGGAACAGGCTGACCGGGAAGGAGAGCACGGTGGCGGCGAGGTCGGTGATCAGCGCCCCGCGCACCACCCGGTGCCCGGCCAGGAACCGCAGCCCGTCCAGCACCCCGTGCAGCCCCGCCCGCGACGGCTCGCCCTCGGGCGGCAGCGCGGGCAGACCGAAGGCGCCGTAGAAGGCGAGCCCGAAGCTGAGGGCGTCCAGCAGATAGCAGGTGCCGACCCCCAGCCAGCCCAGCAGCACACCGGCCAGGGCGGGCCCGAGCAGCATCATCGCCTGACCGGTGATCTGGTTCAGGGCCAGCCCGGCCGCCACCTGGTCCTTGGGCAGCAGCCGCGGTACGAACACCCCGGCGGCCGGCGCGCCCAGCGCGCCGAAGGCCGACTGCACGGCGACCAGCGCGAGCACCGCCCCCACCGGGACATGCCCGGTGAAGCCCTGCACGGCGAGCAGCAGGGAGCAGACCGCCTGGCCCACCGTGGCCGTCAGGAACGTCCGGCGCCGGTCCGCCCGGTCCACCCACGCCCCCGCGAACAGCCCGAACACCACCAGCGGCAGCGCCTGCGCCAGCCCGACCGCGCCGGTCCAGGCGGTGCTGCGGGTCATGTCCCACACCTGATACATGACCGTCACCATGGTCATGAACCCGCCGAGCACGGACACGGTCCGCCCGATCAGCAGCCGCCGGAAGACGGGCGAGGTGCGCAGCGGCCGTACGTCGATCAGTGAGCGGGTGAGGCTCATGAGAGGGAACGCGGGAGTACGAGGGCGCGCGGCGCGGGCTGCTGAATCACCGGGGGAGGCTAACCGGCCCTCCGAGGCACCGCCAGCGAATTAGACCCCGCTAGGCCGCCTCGCCGAGCAGGCGTACGAGATGCTCGCGGCCCGCGTCCAGCAGGTCCGGGAGCGGGGCGGCGGAGTCGTACCAGCGCTTCTCGTACTCCCAGCACAGCCAGCCGTCCCAGCCGTGCCGGGAGAGCACGTCCACGCACTCGGTGAGCGGGAGGACACCCGCGCCGAGCGGGAGCGGGGTGGTGTCCTCTGCCGAGGCGATGTCCTTGACCTGGACGTAGCCGAGATGCGGGGCGAGGGCCGCGTAGCTCTCCGAGGGCTGCTCGCCGCCCAGCCAGGTGTGCATCACGTCCCACAGCGCGCCCACCTGACGGTGGCCGACCGGGCCGAGGACGCGGATCACGTCGGCGCCGGTGCGGTGCGAGTCGTGGGTCTCCAGCAGGATCCGCACGCCGAGCGCGGAGGCGTCCTCGGCGGCGACCCCCAGCCGCCGGGCGGCGAGGGCGTCGGACTCCGCGGAAGGACGGTCCGGGTCGGCGCCGGGGAACACCCGGACGAACGGGGCGCCCACGTCGTGCGCCAGCTGGAGCAGGCCGCGGATCTCGTTCAGGACGGGGGCGTCGTCGCCGGGCGCGGCGACCCGCGCGTATCCGGCGAGGCCGATCATCTCCACCCCCGCCCCCTTGAACAGGGCGGCCGTCTCGGCGCGCTCGGCGGGGGAGAGGCCCGGATGCACCGGTTCCTCGGGATGGGCGCGGAGTTCGACGCCGTGGTAGCCGTGCGCGGTCGCGAGCGCGAGAACCTCGGGGACGGGCAGGCCGGGGACACCGAGTGTGGAGAACGCCAGCTTCATGGCTTCGGACCCTACTCGCCGGGGGCCCGTTCCACCCCTCCTCCGGCCGGTCCGCGCGTCATTCGCTCGGTTGGCGCAGCTCCAGCCGCCAGTCCTGGCCCACCAGATCCTTGCCGAAGGACCGGTGCGGCTTCTCGGCGACGAGCACGAAGCCGTGCCGCTGGTAGATGCGGCGGGCGCTGCTGAGCACGTCGTTCGTCCACAGCACCAGATCGCGGTAGCCGACTTCGCGCGCGAACTCGACCACGGCCCGCACCAGCCGGTCACCGACACCGCGCCCGCGCGCGTCGGGCTCGACGAGCAGCAGCCGCAGCCGGGCGGTGCCGGGCACCTCGTCCCGGACACACATCACACACCCCGCCGGACGGCCGTCCGCCTCGGCGATCCACACCCGCTCCAGATGCGGATCGTGGTCCTCGGCGAAGTCGGCGACGATCCTCGCGACCAGCCCCTCGTAGTCGGCGTTCCAGCCGTACTCGGCCGCGTAGAGGGCGGCGTTGCGCTGCACGATCCAGCCGAGGTCCCCCGGACGCGGCTCGCGCAGTACGACCTCTCCGGCGCCCGACCCGGGAGCCTGCCGCTGTCCGTCCCCGTCCCCGTCCCCGTCCCCGAGGATGCCCCGGATGGTCCGCATCGCCTCCGCCAGCCGTGGCCGGTCCTCCGGGGCCACGGTGTCGAGCAGCGCACCGACCGTGTCCCGCGCCCGCTCGTCCAGCAGTCCGGCGGCCTCGCGCCCGGGGGCGGTGAGCGTGACGCTGCGCCGGCGCGGGTCGTTCTCCGAGGGCCCGCGCTCGATCAGCCCCGCCTCCTCGAACTTGTTCAGGATCCGGCTCAGATACCCCGCGTCGAGGTCGAGCCGCCCGCGCAGTTCGGCCGCGTCCAGCTGCTCGGCGTGCGCGAGCTCGTACAGCAGGCGGGACTCGGTGAGGGTGTAGGGCGCGTAGAGGTGGCGGCCGTAGTCGAGGGCGCCGATGAGGCGGGTGTAGAAGCGGTTGAAGGCGCGAACGTCCTGGACGGTCATGATCGCCTCCGGATGTTTGACTCAGTCAGAGATACCGTCCCCCGAGCCTAAGCCGGCCACCCGCCGCCGTCTACGCCTACGAGCTCCTGCCGTCCACGCCTACGCCTCCTGGACAGGCCGGAGCACGTTGACCTGCACCCCGGTCTTCCCGGTGTTCGACGACACCAGCTCCCAGGTCCGCTTCACCCCGTCCTCCGGGAAGATCGACTTGCCGCCGCCCAGCATCACCGGCATCACCACCAGCTGCAGCTCGTCCACGAGCCCCTCGGCCAGCAGCGCCCGCACCAGCGTGGGGCTGCCCATCATCGCGAGGTCCCCGCCCTCGGCCGCACGCAGCTCGCGCACCTTGCCGAACGCCTCGGCGACCGGCACGCGCACGCTGTTCTCCCAGGTCAGCCCGTCCTCGCCGAGGGTGTCGGAAATGACGTACTTCCGCAGGGAGTTGAGCCGGTCGGCGAAGGGGTCCCCGGCCCGCTCGGGCCACGCGGCCGCCATCGTCTCGTAGGTCCGGCGCCCGTACAGCAGCGCCTCGGCCTGCTCCAGCCCCGCGGCGAAGGCCCCGCCGACCACCTCGGGGTCGAAGAACGGGTGCGACCAACCCCCGTGCGCGAACCCGCCGTCGGTGTCCTCCTCGGGCCCGCCGGGCGCCTGCACCACTCCGTCGAGGCTGATGAACTCGGTGACGACGACACGCATGACGATGCTCCTCGCTGTCTGAACCATCCGGTACCGGCGGTACCCGTTGTGTACGCGGATGAAGACCGGCCCCGCTCCGAAAACTCATCGGCGCCCCATCTCATCGACGCCGAAAGGCAGCAAAAGACAGCTCAGGACGGCCGGGGCACCCCCGTCGACCCCCGCACCATCAACTCCCCGCGCACCGAGGCGATCCCCCCGGGCGGCGCCTCCTCCCGCCCCATGGCGATGCGGCCCGCGCGCGCCCCCGCCTCGGCGAGCGGCAGCCGTACCGTCGTCAGGGCGGGGACCGCGTCGATGCTGAAGGGGAGGTCGTCGAAGCCGGCGACCGAGACGTCCTCGGGTATGCGCAGGCCGGAGTCGCGCAGGGCCGCGCAGGCGCCGAGGGCGATGGAGTCGTTGGCGGCGACGACGGCCGTCAGGGCCGGGTCGCGGCGGAGGAGTTCCAGCGTGGCCTCGTAGCCGGATCGGCGGTCGTAGCGCCCGCACACCGTCCAGCGGTCGTCCTCCTCGATGCCGGCGGCCTCCAGCGCGGCGCGGTGGCCCTCCAGGCGGTGGCGGGTGGTCGTACGGTCCTGGGGGCCGGCGATGTAGCCGAGGCGGCGGTGGCCCAGGCCGGTCAGATGCTCGGTCAACTCCCGTGCCCCGCCCCGGTTGTCGAAGGCCAGGGCGACGGCGTCGGTGTCCGGCGCCGGCGGGCGCCCGCACAGCACCACCCGCGTCCCCGCCTCCGCCAGCTTCCGCAGCTTCGCCGCGACCTTCGCCGCGTGCGGCTCGTCCTCCACGGCCCCGCCGGTCAGCACCACGGCCGCGGCCCGCTGCCGCTGGAGCAGGGTCAGGTAGGTCAGCTCGCGCTCGGGCGAGCCGCCGGTGTTGCAGACGACGGCCAGGCGCTCGCCGCCCGCCCGGCCGCCCGGGCCCCCGATCTCGCCCTGGATCGCGCTCGCCATGATCCCGAAGAAGGGGTCGGCTATGTCGTTGACGAGGATGCCGACGAGGTCGGAGGTGGCCGCGGCGAGCGCGCTGGCGGGGCCGTTGAGGACGTAGTCCAGTTCGTCCACCGCCCGCAGCACCCGCTCACGGGTGGAGGCGGCCACCGGGTAGTTGCCGTTCAGTACGCGCGACACCGTCGCGGGGGAGACCTGGGCTCGGGCGGCCACGTCCGCCAGGGTCACCGTCATCTCGTCGTCCTCCGGTCGCGCTTCGGGCCGCGCGTCTCGTCCTCGTGTGGTTCGTCCACGTAGACAGGGCGTGCGCGGCCTCGGTTCCGTGCGGTGTCGAGCCGACCTTAAGGCCAACCACCCGGTTTGTTCGCCCCCTCGAACAACGGGGTGACCTTTCCGAAACCCGGCTCGAAGCTGTCCGGCCCTTGTCGGGGCCATGGGTCGGGCGCTAGCTTCGCAGGCGCAGAAAGCGCTTGCTGCACCAGCCTACGCGAGAGGACTGACGTGACACGCAAGACGGTGCGTATCGCCATGAACGGCGTGACCGGGCGCATGGGCCACCGCCAGCACCTCGTCCGCTCGATCCTCGCCCTGCGCGACCAGGGCGGCCTCGACCTCGGCGACGGCACCGTGCTGTGGCCCGAGCCCCTCCTGCTCGGCCGCCGTGAGCACGCCCTCCGGGAGATCGCCGAACGGCACGGCCTGGAACACTGGTCGACGGACCTGGACGCCGTCCTCGCCGACGACACGGTCGACATCTACTTCGACGCCCAGGTGACCTCCGCCCGCGAGGACGCGCTCCGGAAGGCGATCGCGGCCGGCAAGCACGTCTACACCGAGAAGCCCACCGCCACCGGCCTCGACGGCGCCCTCGAACTCGCGCGGCTGGCCCGGGAGAAGGGCGTCAAGCACGGCGTCGTCCAGGACAAGATCTTCCTCCCCGGCCTGCTCAAGCTGAAGCGGCTGATCGACGGCGGCTTCTTCGGCCGGATCCTGTCCGTCCGGGGGGAGTTCGGCTACTGGGTCTTCGAGGGCGACTGGCAGCCCGCCCAGCGCCCTTCCTGGAACTACCGCGCCGAGGACGGCGGCGGCATCGTCGTCGACATGTTCCCGCACTGGGAGTACGTGCTCCACGAGCTGTTCGGCCGCGTGACCTCCGTGCAGGCCCTGGCCACCACCCACCTCCCGCAGCGCTGGGACGAGCACGGCAAGCCCTACGACGCGACGGCGGACGACGCCGCCTACGGCGTCTTCGAGCTCGAAGGCGGCGCGATCGCCCAGATCAACTCCTCCTGGGCGGTGCGCGTCCACCGTGACGAACTGGTCGAGTTCCAGGTGGACGGGACGGAGGGATCGGCGGTCGCGGGTCTGCGGCGCTGCCGGGTCCAGCACCGCTCGGCCACCCCCAAGCCGGTCTGGAACCCCGACATCCCCGTCACCGAGGCCTTCCGCGACCAGTGGCAGGAGGTCCCGGACAACGGGGACTTCGACAACGGCTTCAAGGCCCAGTGGGAGCTGTTCCTCAAGCACGTCCACGCCGACGCCCCCTACCGCTGGGACCTCCTGGCCGGCGCCCGTGGTGTCCAGCTCGCCGAGCTGGGCCTGAGGTCCTCGGCCGAGGGACGCCGTATCGCCGTACCGGAGATCGCCCTGTGACCATCCGACTCCCCTCCGCCGACGGCACCTTGCGGACGTACGAACCCCGCCCCGATCCGCCGGCCGTTTCCCCCGGCGCCCCCTTCACCTCCCGTACGGTCTTCTCGGCGGCGCACGTCGTGGCCGACCCGTACGCCGATGTGTCCCCCGCCGATGCGTCCCCCGGCGCGCCCGCCGCCGTCGACTGGGACGCCACCCTCGCCTTCCGCCGCCACCTGTGGTCCCACGGGCTCGGCGTGGCCGAGGCGATGGACACCGCGCAGCGCGGGATGGGCCTGGACTGGGCGGTCGCGGCCGAGCTGATCCGGCGGAGCGCGGCGGAGGCCAGGGCGGTCGGCGGCCGGATCGCCTGCGGGGTGGGCACCGACCAGCTCACGGGCGGGACCCTCGCCGGGATCCGGGCGGCGTACGAGGAGCAGCTGACGGTCGTCGAGGAGGCGGGCGCCCAGCCGATCCTCATGGCGTCCAGGGCCCTCGCGGCCGCCGCGCACGGCCCCGAGGACTACCTGGAGCTCTACGGCCATCTCCTCCGCCAGTCCGCCGAGCCCGTGATCCTGCACTGGCTGGGCCCGATGTTCGACCCCGCGCTGGAGGGCTACTGGGGCTCAGCGGACCTGGACGCGGCCACCGAGACGTTCCTCCAGGTCGTCGCCGCGCACCCCGACAAGGTCGACGGCGTCAAGATCTCCCTCCTGGACGCCCGGCGCGAGATCGACCTCAGGCGGCGGCTGCCGCGCGGCGTCCGCTGCTACACCGGCGACGACTTCCACTACCCCGAGCTGATCGCGGGCGACGAACAGGGCTTCAGCCACGCCCTGCTCGGCATCTTCGACCCGCTGGGCCCGCTGGCGGCGGAGGCGGTACGGGTGCTGGACGCGGGTGACGGGGCGGGCTTCCGGGACCTGCTGGACCCGACCGTCCCCCTCTCCCGCCACCTCTTCGAGCCCCCCACCCGCTTCTACAAGACGGGAGTCGTCCTCCTCGCCTGGCTGGCCGGCCACCAGTCCCACTTCACGATGGTCGGCGGCCTCCAGTCGGCCCGCTCCCTCCCGCATCTCGCCCGCGCCTACGAACTCGCCGACGGCCTGGGCCTGTTCCCGGACCCGAAACTGGCCGAGGAACGCATGAAGAACCTTCTGTCGCTCCACGGGGTGGACCAGTGAACAATCCGGACCTCGCACGCTTCTCCATCAACCAGATGACGGTCAGGCAGCTGTCCCTCCCCGAACTTGTCATAGCCTGCGTGGAGTTGGGAGTCCGGGGAGTCGGCCTGTGGCGGGAACCCGTACAGGCCTACGGCGTGGAGGCGGCCGCCGGGCTCGTACGCGACGCGGGCCTCACCGTCACCACCCTGTGCCGGGGCGGCTTCCTCACGGCGACCGACCCCGTCGAGCGGGCCGAGGCACTCGGCGACAACCACGCGGCCATCGACGAGGCCGCCACGCTCGGCACCGACACCCTGGTCCTGGTCTCCGGCGGGCTCCCCATCGGCAGCAAGGACATGCACGGCGCTCGAGAGCGCATCGCCGACGCGCTGTCCGTCCTCGCCCCGTACGCCGCCGAGCGGGGCGTCCGCCTGGCCATCGAACCCCTCCACCCCATGTACGCCTCCGACCGCTGCGTGGTCTCCACCCTCGCCCAGGCCCTCGACCTCGCGGAACGCTTCCCCGCGCACCAGGTGGGCGTGGCCGTGGACACGTACCACGTCTGGTGGGACGACCGCGCCCCCGAGCAGATCGCCCGCGCGGGCGCGGCGGGCCGCATCCACACCTTCCAGCTCGCCGACTGGACCACCCCGCTCCCCGAGGGCGTCCTCACCGGCCGCGGCCAAGTCGGCGACGGCGCGATCGACCTGCGGCAATGGAAGGGGCACGTGGACGCCGCCGGCTACACCGGCCCGATCGAAGTCGAGCTGTTCAACGAGGAGTTGTGGGCCCGGGACGGCCGGGAGGTGCTGGCGGAAACGGCGGACCGTTTCCTCACACACGTGATCAAATAAGGGGTATGACCGACACGATCGCCTCGCTGGGCCCGCTGGAGCGGATCGACGGCCGCTGGGTGCTGGGGGATGCCCGGCGCCCGGACGGCTTCCGGGTGGAGTTCCGCGAGGACGGGCTGTACCAGCACGAGCGGAGCGGCGAGGGGCTGCTGATCCCCTGGTCCAGAATCATGCTGGGCGTGCGCCTCACGCTGGGCGCGAAGTACCCGCACAAGGGCCACGGGTTCGGGCTGCGCGACTGTTTGCCGGGTCCCTGGAAAGGCCATGGCAGCGGCTATCTGCACATGACCCTGCGCCACCCGTACGAGGACTTCATCCTCCGCTTCACCACCCACCCCCACCGCTACCGCGCCACCGACGTACTGCTGCTCGAGGCCCTGCTGACCCACGCCGTGCAGGAGGGCGAGGTCCACCGGCTCGCGGCCCAGGACCGGCTGAGCCGCATGGTCGCCCAGCTGGTCCCACTGAAAGCCCGGACACCCGGGGCCCTCAGCCGGGCGGTGGCAGGGGCGTGGGAGGCGGGGTGAGCCTGCCGCAGGTCGCCTGACGAGATGTCATCGACCGGTGGCCGTCAGGTAGCCGTTGTGTATTGACCCGTCCCCCGATGACGGGCGCGTGCGCGCCGCGGTGCATAGTTGGGCAGGTTCCGGCCGGGCCGGAGCATGACAACTATTACTCACAGGGGGACTGGCTTCATGCCATTCATACGCCGCCGCGGCGTCACGGCCGCTGTCGCCGTGATCGCCGCGGTCATGCTGACCGCCACGGCCTGCGGCAGCAACACGAACGACGGGGGCAAGGCGTCCGCCTCGTCGTCCGACCGGGCGAACCGGAAGGATCCGGGTGCCGACACCGGCCAGGGAGGCGGCGGGACCTCGATCGGCGGCTTCAAGCTGCCGGACGGCGTCCCCACCGAGCTCACCGGTGATGCGCTGCAGAAGTGGAAGGACGGCGGCTGGAAGGACTTCAGCAACTGGAAGTCCAAGGCCGAGGACTTCGCCAACCCGTACATCAAGGACTTCTGGACACCCGAGCGGCTGGCCGAGGCGAAGGCCAATATGCCGGCGGTCCCCGAGGCGAGCAGCATCAGCTCGGGCTCGGGCCGCACCACCAAGGTGTACGCGCCCGACGGCCTGGTGAAGCGGAAGGCGGCCACCCGGGTCGCGGCGACGTACCACCACTACGCGCCGCCCGTGGGCAAGCTGTTCTTCAGCTCGCCCCAGGGATCCATGGTGTGCTCCGCCGCGGTGGTCACCGACCCGGCGCATCCCGGCAAGTCCAACCTGGTGTGGACGGCCGGGCACTGCGTGCACGCGGGCAAGGGCGGCGGCTGGTACCGCAACATCGCCTTCATCCCGTCGTTCAACAACAGCGCCCGGTACGGCATCCAGCAGGCGACCCGCAACGCCCGCTCCTCGTCGGTCTCCCCGTACGGCATCTACTGGGCCGACTGGGCCACCACGTCCCAGGCGTGGATCAAGGGCGGCGCCCACCAGGCCACCGTGGCCTACGCGTACGACTACGCCGTGCTGCACGTCAAGCCGGAGAAGGGTCACAAGTCCCTTCAGGAGAGCCTCGGTTCGGCGCTCCCGGTGTGGTTCGGCGCGCCGGCGGCCAACAAGGCCAAGAACCTGAAGCTGCGCGGCTACCCCGCCGAGGCGCCCTACGACGGCTCGAAGATGTACGACTGCCGCGGCGCCACCAAGCGTCTCGTGCTCGGCTACAGCTACCCGAGCAAGTACCCGGCGCAGTACATGATGGGCTGCACGATGAACGGCGGCGCCTCCGGCGGCCCCTGGTTCACGACGCACAACGGCCGCACGTACCTGGTCTCCAACAACTCCCTGAGCGACCGCAGGACCTACGTCAGCGGCCCGCACCTCGGTGACAACGCCAAGCAGGTGTACCTGGCGACCAGCAGGAAGTTCAGGTAGAGCGGCCGGCCTCGGCGCGGGCCCTCCGCTCCCGGTCCCCGGTGCCGCCAGGCGCCGGGGACCGCGTCGTCGTCGCCGCCACTGCGAGGGCCACGGCGGGTCTTCACAAAGCGCCGACTTCCTTCGCCGTCGGGTACGACTCCTGCGCGCCCCGTTTCGTCACGGCAGCCGCGCCGACCCGGGCCGCGTAGGCCGCCGCGTCGGGCAGGGGCGTGCCCGTGCCGAGCTTCCAGGCCAGGGCGGCGGCGAAGGCGTCTCCCGCGCCGGTGGTGTCCACCGCGTCGACCTTCACCGACGGCACCCGCGTCACACCGGAGGTGGATTCGCACACCAGCGCCCCCTCCGCACCCAGCGTCACCACCACCGAGCGCGGGCCCTTGGCCAGCAGGAGCCGGGCCCAGTCCTCGGGGTCCTCGCTCACACAGGAGTCGCCGAGGATCACCCGGGCCTCGTGCTCGTTGACGATCAGCGGGTCGCACGCCGCGAGCACCTCGGTCGGCAGCGGGCGCGGCGGGGAGGGGTTGAGGACGAAGCGGCTGTCGGGCGCCAGATTCCGTACGACCTCCACGACCGACTCCAACGGGATCTCCAGCTGTGCGGACACCACCCGGGAGGCGAGGAACACGCTGACGGCCGCGCGGATGTCGGTGGGCGTGAGGTGTGCGTTGGCACCCGGCGACACCACGATGCTGTTGTCCCCCGAAGGGTCCACGGTGATCAGTGCCACGCCCGTCGCCGTCTCACCCACGAGCACCCCGACCGTGTCGACCCCGGCCGCGCGCAGGGAGTCGAGCAGCAGCCTGCCGTACGCGTCGTCGCCGACCCGGGCCACCAGCGCCGTACGGGCACCGAGCCGGGCGGCGGCGACCGCCTGGTTGGCACCCTTGCCGCCCGGGTGCACGGCCAGGTCGCTGCCGAGCACCGTCTCACCTGCGGCCGGCCGTCGCTCCACGTCGATCATCAGGTCGGCGTTGGCCGAACCCACGACCAAGAGGTCGTAGTCGAACATCACTGCACTGCGCTCCCGTCAGCCGGTCCCCAGACCGTAGCGGCTGCGGACTCAGGCCGTGGCCAACTCGCACCACACGTACTTGCCCCGGTTGCCGAACCTGGCGGAGGGCTGCCAGCCCCAGTATTCGGCGCAGGCCATCACGAGGCCCAGCCCTCGCCCCTCCTCCAGTTCCGTCGCTTGCTCCAACGGCCTTGGCGGATCCGGTGGTTCCGGGTCGGCGTCCCACGCCCCGATCCACACCATGCCCTCCGGCGACCGGCGCACCCTGAGCGCGGCGGGCCCCTTGGTGTGCCGTACGGCGTTCGAGACCAGCTCTGCGGCGAGCAGCTCCGCGGTGTCCACGAGTCCGATGAGCCCGTGCATGGTGAGGATCAGGCGCAGGGTGCGGCGACAGATGGTGACGGCTCTGAGGTCGTTGGGGATGTGGAGGGTGTAGTCCCAGGTTTCGGGCATGCGGCATCAACTCCGGTGAGGTGGGGTGGATTTCACGCACGGTGGCATCGCCGCATCCACGGTGCACTTCCGCTGCGTGTGCGGTACGTCACTGACGGTAGGGGTAACGTGTAAGCCGTGGCAAGCTGATCGTGCGGTCCGCCCCCCGAAAGAGGAGAAGCAACTCATGGTCCAGAGGCGCGAACCAACAGCACGTCAGTTGCGCCTGGGGGTCGAACTGCGCAGACTCCGCGAGGCGGCCGGACTCACGGCCGTCCAGTCGGCGGCGCTGCTCGGGGCGAACAGGGTTCAGATGAGCCACATCGAATCGGGGCTCACCGGAGTGAGTGAAGAGCGACTGCGCCGACTCGCGTCCCATTACGCCTGCACGGACACGGAGTTGATTGACGCCCTGATCGAGATCGCCACGGACCGGACACGCGGCTGGTGGGAGGAGTTCCGGGGTTCGCTGCCCAACTCGTTCCTGGACCTCGCCGAGCTGGAACACCATGCCTTGTTCTTGTACGAGGTGGCGATCCTGTACGTACCCGGCATGTTGCAGACCGAGGATTACGCCCGCGCGGTCTTCTCCTCCAGGGTGCCGGAACTCACCGCTGAGGAAACGGAGTTGCGCGTGCTCCACCGAATGAGGCGCCAGCAGAACACCGTTCCGTACGAGGCGGTGATCCATGAGGCGGCGCTGCGGATCAGGGTCAGCGACCGCACCGCGTCGAAGGAACAACTGGCCCGTCTTCTCGAACTTTCCGAAGCCGACCACGTCACCCTGCGTGTCATCCCCTTTGACCTGGACGGCTTCACCAGGGCCTCAAGCACCATGACGTATGTGGGCGGCGCCCTGCCGAAGCTGGACACGGTGGTGCGGGACGCGCCCCACGGCTCGGTCCTCATCGACTTTGAAGCTCAGCTCAATGCCTATCGAACGCGTTTCCGTAAGCTGGAGGCTGTTTCACTCGAACCGGACCGGTCTCGCGACTTCATCCACGGGCTGGCGAAGGAGCTGTGAGGTGCCCATGATCACCCCCGACAACTGGCGGAAGTCGTCGTACTCGGGTGAAGGCGACGGCAACGCTTGCGTGGAGATCGCCACCACCCCCACCCACATATCCCTCCGCGACTCCAAAGCCCCCGCCCGGGCCACCCTCACCTTCCCCGCGCCCGCCTTCACCGCCTTCCTGGAAGCCCTGAAGAAGGCGGAGCGGTAACCCACTGTCACACCCCGCCTGTACCGTCGGAGCATGGCTCAGCAGGCGGGGACCCAGACCGGCGAACGACGGCTCGCCGTGCTCGAAGGCGTGCTGGAACGGATCACGTACGCCAATGAGGAGAACGGCTACACGGTCGCCCGGGTCGACACCGGAAGAGGTGCCGGAGACCTCCTCACGGTCGTCGGCGCGCTGCTGGGTGCCCAGGTGGGGGAGTCCCTGCGCATGGAGGGGCGCTGGGGGTCCCATCCCCAGTACGGCAAGCAGTTCCACGTGGAGAACTACACGACCGTCCTGCCCGCCACCGTCCAGGGCATCCGGCGTTACCTGGGATCCGGGCTGGTCAAGGGCATCGGACCGGTCTTCGCCGACCGGATCACCCAGCACTTCGGCGTGGACACCCTCAGGATCATCGAGGAGGAGCCCAAGCGGCTCGTCGAGGTGCCGGGGCTCGGGCCCAAGCGGACGAAGAAGATCGCCGACGCCTGGGAGGAGCAGAAGGCGATCAAGGAGGTCATGCTCTTCCTGCAGACGGTGGAGGTGTCCACCTCCATCGCCGTGCGCATCTACAAGAAGTACGGGGACGCGTCCATCTCGGTCGTGAAGAACCAGCCGTACCGGCTCGCCGCCGACGTATGGGGCATCGGGTTCCTCACCGCGGACAAGATCGCCCAGAGCGTCGGGATCCCGCACGACAGTCCGCAGCGCGTGAAGGCGGGCCTGCAGTACGCGCTGTCGCAGTCCGCCGACCAGGGCCACTGCTTCCTGCCCGAGGAGCGGCTGATCGCCGACGCGGTCAAGCTGCTCCAGGTCGACACCGGGCTGGTCATCGAGTGCCTCGCCGAGCTGGCCGAGCCGGGGGAGGAGGGCGAGGAGCCAGGGGTCGTACGGGAGAAGGTGCCCGGGCCGGACGACGGCGGCGACGAGCCCGTCACCGCCGTCTACCTCATCCCCTTCCACCGCGCTGAGCTGTCCCTATCCGCCCAGCTGCTGCGCCTGCTGCGGACGGAGGAGGACCGGATGCCGGCGTTCCGGGACGTCGACTGGGGCAAGGCGCTCGGCTGGCTGAGATCCCGCACCGGTGCCGATCTCGCGCCCGAGCAGGAGGCCGCCGTACGGCTCGCGCTGACCGAGAAGGTGGCCGTGCTCACCGGCGGCCCCGGCTGCGGCAAGTCCTTCACGGTCCGCTCGATCGTGGAGCTGGCCCGGGCCAAGCAGGCCAAGGTGCTGCTCGCCGCGCCCACCGGGCGGGCGGCCAAGCGGCTGGCCGAGCTGACCGGCGCCGAGGCCTCCACCGTGCACCGGCTGCTGGAGCTGAAGCCCGGCGGCGACGCGGCCTACGACAGGGACCGCCCGCTGGATGCCGATCTGGTCGTGGTCGACGAGGCGTCCATGTTGGATCTGCTGCTTGCGAACAAGCTGGTCAAGGCGGTGCCGCCGGGCGCCCATCTCCTCTTCGTCGGGGATGTCGACCAGCTGCCCAGCGTCGGCGCGGGGGAGGTGCTCAGGGACCTGCTCGCGGACGGCGGCCCCATTCCCGCCGTCCGGCTCACCCGGGTGTTCCGGCAGGCCCAGCAGTCCGGTGTCGTCACCAACGCGCACCGCATCAACGCCGGGCAGCACCCGCTCACCGACGGCATGAAGGACTTCTTCCTCTTCGTCGAGGACGACACGGAGGAGGCGGGCCGGCTCACCGTGGACGTGGCCGCACGCCGGATTCCGGCCAGGTTCGGGCTCGACCCGCGCCGGGACGTGCAGGTGCTCGCGCCGATGCACCGCGGCCCGGCCGGTGCCGGCACCCTCAACGGACTGCTTCAGCAGGCCATCACGCCCGGCCGGCCCGACCTGCCGGAGAAGCGGTTCGGCGGCCGGGTCTTCCGTGTCGGCGACAAGGTCACCCAGATTCGCAACAATTACGAGAAGGGGAAGAACGGTGTCTTCAACGGCACCGTGGGCGTGGTCACCTCGCTCGACCCGGTCGACCAGCGCCTGACGGTGCTGACGGACGAGGACGAGGAGGTTCCGTACGAATTCGACGAACTGGACGAACTGGCCCACGCTTACGCGGTGACGATCCACCGCTCGCAGGGAAGTGAATATCCAGCGGTGGTGATTCCCGTCACCACGGGAGCATGGATGATGCTCCAGCGGAACCTGCTGTACACGGCGGTCACCCGGGCCAGACGACTGGTCGTCCTCGTCGGTTCACGCAAAGCGATCGGGCAGGCGGTACGCACGGTGTCGGCCGGACGCCGGTGCACGGCCCTCGACTTCAGGCTCGCGGGCCGCTGACCAGCCGCTGGCCGCGGGCGTCACCCCTGCCTCATAAAAAATGATCGATCAAATGAGTCATGAAGGTCACAGAGCACTTCCAGATACCCCCGTAAGGGGGCAGGATGAGCAGGTTGGCGGCACTGAGTGCCGCCGATGAGCCCAATGGTCGACCCCGAGTGCACTCTCCTGAGCCAAATGGGGGATGGTAGAGACAGTCAGGGCACCTCGAAGATGAGGCACTACGTCGGTGAGGGAAGACGTGAGCGACAACTCTGTAGTACTGCGGTACGGCGACGGCGAGTACACCTACCCGGTGGTCGACAGCACCGTCGGCGACAAGGGCTTCGACATCGGGAAGCTCCGCGCCCAGACCGGTCTGGTGACTCTGGACAGCGGTTACGGCAACACGGCCGCCTATAAATCCGCCATCACCTACCTCGACGGCGAGGCGGGCATCCTCCGCTACCGCGGCTACCCGATCGAGCAGCTGGCCGAGCGCTCCACCTTCCTGGAGGTGGCCTACCTGCTGATCAACGGTGAGCTGCCGACCGTCGACGAGCTGACGACGTTCAAGAACGACATCACGCAGCACACCCTGCTGCATGAGGACGTCAAGAACTTCTACAAGGGCTTCCCGCGCGACGCCCACCCGATGGCCATGCTGTCGTCGGTGGTCTCGGCGCTGTCCACCTTCTACCAGGACAGCCACAACCCGTTCGACGAGAAGCAGCGCAACCTCTCGACGATCCGTCTGCTCGCCAAGCTTCCGACGATCGCCGCCTACGCGTACAAGAAGTCGATCGGTCACCCGTTCGTCTACCCGCGCAACGACCTCGGCTACGTCGAGAACTTCCTCCGCATGACCTTCTCGGTCCCGGCGCAGGAGTACGAGCTGGACCCGGTCGTCGTCTCCGCGCTCGACAAGCTGCTGATCCTGCACGCGGACCACGAGCAGAACTGTTCGACGTCGACGGTCCGCCTGGTCGGCTCGTCGCAGGCGAACATGTTCGCGTCGATCTCCGCCGGCATCTCCGCCCTCTGGGGCCCCCTGCACGGCGGCGCCAACCAGTCCGTCCTGGAGATGCTGGAGGGCATCCAGGCGACCGGCGGTGACGTCGACTCCTTCATCCGCAAGGTGAAGAACAAGGAGGACGGCGTCCGCCTGATGGGCTTCGGCCACCGGGTCTACAAGAGCTTCGACCCGCGCGCCAAGATCATCAAGGCCGCCGCGCACGACGTCCTCTCCGCCCTCGGCAAGTCCGACGATCTGCTGGACATCGCGCTGAAGCTGGAGGAGCACGCGCTCTCCGACGACTACTTCGTCTCGCGCAACCTCTACCCGAACGTCGACTTCTACACGGGCCTGATCTACCGGGCCATGGGCTTCCCGACCGAGATGTTCACGGTCCTGTTCGCCCTCGGCCGGCTGCCGGGCTGGATCGCCCAGTGGCACGAGATGATCAAGGAGCCGGGTTCCCGTATCGGGCGTCCGCGCCAGATCTACACGGGTGTCGTGGAGCGCGACTTCGTGCCGGTCGAGGAGCGCTGAGCGCACTGAGCGCGAGGGCCTGCCCACTGGGCAGGCCCTGAATGCCGGGCAGGCAGTAGCAGGCAGAGCCCTGAACGCCGAGCAGGCAGCAGTAGGCAAAGACAGAAGGCGCCCTGAGTCGCCAGTCCCCCCACGGGCCGACGACCAGGGCGCCTTCCCATGTCCCGGTACGGATTCCCCCCACGGGATCCGGCCGGGCGCTCGGAGAGGACAGCGCCTGAATTCGCTGTCTGAGCACGACGGACCGTGCCCGCCGTGCTCCAGTGATGCGGTGCGATCTGCCGGGACAGCGCACGCTGGGAGGGCCGCTCAAAGCTTCCCGGTGTACGTGTCCCGGCAACGCATCTCTGAGGAAGTCCCCCAAGACATCCCCAGATGCCAGTCAGCGCCCCCCAAGACGCTGGGCTGACATCGCCAACTTAGACCTTCGAACCCCTTCGATGGTTACGTTCGCATCACTGTGATCTGCGTCTCTTGCATATGTCCCTTAAGTGCGCAAGAGCCCCGATACACCGATCGAGCCCCAAGCGTAAGGATGATGCGCGAGCCTTGTGAAGAGCTTATGTGAGGCTCGCGTCCGACTCTAGAGGGACTCTTACTTCAACGCGGGCGAACCCCCGGTAACCCCGGGCGACTTCAGCGGAAGCGGCGCAGCCGCAGGCTGTTGGTCACCACGAACACCGAGGAGAAGGCCATCGCCGCGCCCGCGATCATCGGGTTCAGCAGGCCCGCCGCGGCCAGCGGCAGCGCGGCCACGTTGTAGCCGAACGCCCACACCAGGTTGCCCTTGATGGTGGCGAGGGTGCGCCGGGAGAGCCGTATCGCGTCACCGGCCACCCGCAGGTCCCCGCGCACCAGCGTCAGGTCGCTCGCCTCGATCGCCGCGTCCGTGCCGGTGCCCATGGCCAGGCCCAGGTCGGCGGTGGCGAGCGCGGCCGCGTCGTTGACGCCGTCGCCGACCATGGCCACGGTCCGCCCCTCGTCCCGCAGTCGTCGTACGACGTCCACCTTGTCCTCGGGGAGCACCTCGGCGATCACCTCGTCGATGCCGACGGCCCGCGCGACCGCCTCGGCGACCGTCCGGTTGTCCCCGGTCAGCAGGACCGGCGTGAGCCCCAGCGCGCGCAGCTCGCGCACGGCCTCGGCGCTGGTCTCCTTGACCGCGTCGGCCACCGCGAGGACCCCGCGGGCCGTGCCGTCCCAGCCGACCACGACGGCCGTACGGCCCTCCTGCTCGGCCCGGGTGCGGGCGGCGGCCAGTTCCTCGGGCAGGCCCTCGTAGAGCCGGCCGACGGCCACCTCGTGGCCCTCCACGCGCCCGCGAACGCCCCGCCCGGGAACGTTCTCGAAGTCCTCGACGGGCGGCAGGGTCCCGGCGCGCTCCTCGGCGCCCGTGGCGATGGCCCGGGCGACGGGGTGCTCGGAGGCGTGCTCCAGGGCGCCGGCGAGGCGCAGCAGCTCCTTCTCGTCCTCGCCGTCGGCGACGTACACGTCCTGGAGGGTCATCCGGCCGGTGGTGACGGTGCCGGTCTTGTCCAGGACGACGGTGTCGACGCGGCGCGTGGACTCCAGCACCTCGGGGCCCTTGATCAGGATGCCGAGCTGGGCGCCCCGGCCGGTGCCGACCATCAGCGCGGTCGGCGTGGCGAGGCCCAGCGCACAGGGGCAGGCGATGATCAGGACGGCGACGGCGGCCGTGAACGCGGCGACGCTGTCCCCGGTGGCGCCGAGCCAGACGCCGAAGGTGGCGGTCGCGATGAGGATGACGACGGGCACGAAGACGGCGGAGATCCGGTCGGCGAGCCGCTGCACCTCGGCCTTGCCGTTCTGCGCGTCCTCCACCAGCCTCGCCATCCGGGCGAGCTGGGTGTCCGCGCCGACCCGGGTCGCCTCGACGACCAGCCGCCCGCCGGCGTTCACGGTGGCGCCGGTGACCTGGGTGCCGGGACCGACGTCCACCGGCACCGACTCGCCGGTCAGCATGGACGCGTCCACCGCGGAGACGCCCTCGACCACGGTCCCGTCGGTGGCGATCTTCTCGCCGGGCCGTACGACGAACCGGTCGCCGACCGCCAGCGAGGCCACCGGCACCCGCACCTCGCGCTCCGCCCGCAGCACGGCGACGTCCTTGGCACCCAGTTCCATCAGGGCGCGCAGGGCCGCGCCCGCGCGGCGCTTGGAGCGGGCCTCCAGATAGCGGCCGAGGAGGATCAGCGCGACCACTCCGGCAGCGACCTCCAGGTAGATGGTGGAGGCGCCGTCCGCGCGGGAGACGGTGAACCGGAAGGCGTGGCGCATGCCGGGCATGCCCGCGTCACCGAAGAACAGGGCCCACAGCGACCAGCCGAACGCGGCCAGCGTGCCGACCGACACCAGCGTGTCCATGGTGGCGGCGCCGTGCCGGGCGTTGGTCCAGGCGGCGCGGTGGAAGGGCCATCCGCCCCAGACGACGACGGGCGCGGCGAGGGTGAGCGAGAGCCACTGCCAGTTGTCGAACTGGAGCGCGGGAATCATGGCGAGCAGCACGACGGGGGCCGCGAGCAGGGCGGAGACGAGCAGGCGGTGGCGCAGGGCGGCGAGTTCGGGGTCCGGCCCGGGCGTGTCCGGGCCGGCCTCGGGTTCGGGCCGCGGCGGCGCGGGTTCCTCGGCGGTGTAGCCGGTCTTCACCACGGTGGCGATCAGGTCGGCGACCTGGACGCCCTCGGGGTAGCTGACCTTCGCCTTCTCCGTCGCGAAGTTCACGGTCGCGCTCACGCCGTCCATGCGGTTGAGCTTCTTCTCGACCCGGGCGGCGCAGGAGGCGCAGGTCATGCCGCCGATGACCAGCTCGACCTCGGAGGTCGTACCGGTCGTACCCGCGGTTATGGGCGTCTCTGCGGTGGTGCTGGTCATGTCCGGACTCCAGACATCGGACCGGACCGCACGGATCCAGTATCAGCTGGTCGGCGCGGCCCGGTCGGGGAAGAGGGTGCGTGCTTCTCAGGCCTGGCCGGTCAGCTCGTAGCCCGCCTCGTCGACGGCGGCGCGGACGGCCTCGCCGTCGAGCGGGGCCGCGGAGACGACGGTCACCTCACCGGTCGACGCGACGGCCTTCACCGAGCTGACGCCGGGGATCTGGGAGATCTCGGCGGAGACGGAGCCCTCGCAGTGGCCGCAGCTCATGCCGCTCACCTTGTAGACGGTGGTGACGGAGCCCGGGGTGTCGGTCTGGGCGCTCATGTCGTTCTCCTCGTCGGGGCGTGTGGGGTCGATGGTTCCACGGTGGAACCCCGTGCCTCTCACACTATACCCCTAGGGGGTATGACGCCAAGAGGCGCCACGGCGCGCGTCCCGGTGCCCGTCCCGATGGGCCAGCGACCGCACCCAGCCGACGCCGAGCAGAGCGACGAGCACCAGGCCGCCGAGCGAGAACAGCGCGAACAGGTGCCCCTGTACGGCACTGGGCCGGGCGAGGTACCCCTGCGCGAACAGCACCGCACCCGCGTCGGCGCCGGTCAGCCGGGCCACCAGCCACAGCGCGAGGCCGTGCGTGGAGTCCCACAGGGCGTGCAGCAGGGCGACGGCCACACAGGTGGCGATCACCGGCGGGGGGAAGCGGAAGCGCCCGCTCGCCCGGCGGTGGGAGAGCAGGACGCAGCCCGTGATCGCCGTCCACAGGCCGTGCCCGAAGGGCGCGAGCAGGCCCCGCAGGAACTCCGTCTCCAGCAGCGCCCGCAGGTCGGTGCCGTGGGCGGTGACCGCCGCGTCGAAGGCGTACCCGGCGCTCTCCAGCGCGGCGAAGCCGAGGCCGACGGCCGCGCCCAGCACCAGCCCGGCCCGCCTGCCGCGGATGGCCGGCTGCCGGCGCAGCGCGAACACCAGCGCGCCGAGCTTGGCCGCCTCCTCGATCAGCCCGACGCCGACGAACATCCCGAGGGAGGGGCGGAGCAGGTACGACTCCATCGCCGACGCGCCGAGCACGCCGAGCGTGCCGCCGGCCAGGAAGCAGCCGAGGATCGCGCTGACGCCCAGGTCCCGGCCGTGCCGTTCGTACGCCCAGAGCACGAAGGCGACGGGAACCAGGAAGGCGCCCAGCAGGATCAGGATCGGCAGCGGCGCGGTGTCCGCCGTCACGTACGTCGCCAGCGCGGTCAGCGCCCACAGGGCGAGCCCGCCGCCCAGGCAGCGTCTCCACAGGCCCGCCCCGATGCGCGGGTACGGCGGCGGGGGCTGCTGCGGGCCGGGGATGCGGGCCCTGGGCGCGCCGGGCGGCGGAGAGTGGGTCACGTCGGGTCCCCCTCGGGCTCCTCGGACTCCTGCTGGGCGATTCATCCCGCACCCTATGCAGACGCGCCCTTTGTCGCAGTCCGGGACATCCCGTTGCCGCGGTCCGGAACGGCCCGTCGGGTCAGCAGTGTCCGAGCCGGTCGCCCACCAGCGGATCCAGGTAGCGGACCAGCACGTTCTTGACCTCCTGGACGTAGGCCTCGCGCTCGGCGCCCTCGTGGGCGAGGACCAACTCCAGGCCGGCCTTGTAGATCCCGAGGCAGACGTGGGCCGTGCGCGTGAGGTCGGCCGGCGCGGTCTCGGGCAGCAGGGAGGCGAGCAGGTCCTCGACGCGGCCGATCAGGGTCGCGTGCAGCTGGTCGTGCGACTCGGTGATCCCGCCGGGCATGTCGGGGCCGTGCATCAGCGCGAAGAAGACCGGGTGCTCGGTGTTGAACGCCATGAACCGGTCGACGGCCGCGCCGACCGCCTCCTCCAGCGGAGTGGCCGGGTCGACCGGGGCGAGGGCCTCGCCGTAGGTCTCCCGCATCCGGTGCATCAGCCGGTCGCCCAGCTCGATGGCGATCGCTTCCTTGTTCGGGAAGAACTGGTAGAGCGTGCCGGGCGAGACGCCCGCCTCGCGGGCGATGGCGTTGGTGCTGGCCGCGGTGTAGCCCGTGGCACAGAAGACCTGGGCGGCGGCCTCCAGGAGCTGCTCGATACGGCGTTCGCCGCGCGCCTGCCGGCGGCGCGGCTGCTCCTTGTCGGCGGTGTCGGACACCGGTTATCCCCAGCCCTTCGGAGGCGATTGACAAACGCGAGTGGTCGCTCGCATTCTTGAGAAACGCGAGCGATCTCTCGTGTTTGCCAGTTTATGGCAATGACCGATCCATGCTGCCTGCCTGTACAGACATGGGTCACGGTGAAGGGGACACCGCACGATGACCGAAGTCAACAAGGCTGCGCGCACGGGGGACGGACCACCCCGGCCCGGTGGCTGGACCCGATTCGTGACCGCCCGGCCCCGCCTGTCGCTGCTCGTGGCCCTGGTGCTCACCGCGCTCGCCGTGCTGGCCGGCGGCGGCGTCGCGGACCATCTGGGCAGCGGCGGCTGGGAGGACCCGGCCGCCGAGTCCACGTACGCGACCAAGGCGCTGGAGCGCGAGTTCCCCGACTCCCAGCCCAACCTGCTGCTCCTGGTCGACTCCGGCCGCGCCTCGGTCGACGACCCCGCGGTCGCCGCCGAGGCCCGCGACCTGACCCGGCGGCTGGCCGCCGAGCACGGCGTGACCGGCGTCGGCTCCTACTGGGGGACCAAGTCGCCCGGCCTGCGCGCCACGGACGGCCACGAGGCGCTGATCGCCGCCCGCATCACCGGCGACGAGAACGCGATGGGCCGGACCCTGGACCGCATCACGCCCCACTACCGGGGCACGCACGGCCCGGTCCAGGTGAGGATCGGCGGCATCGTCGCGGTCCGGCACGAGATGCAGACGATCATCAAGGAGGACCTGACCCGCGCCGAGATGATCGCCCTGCCGATCACCCTGGTGCTGCTGGTGATGGTCTTCGGCAGCGCGATCGCGGCCCTGCTCCCGCTGGGCATCGGCATCGTCGCCATCCTCGGCACCAACGCGGTGCTGCGCGGCCTGACGACCTTCACCGACGTCTCCGTCTTCGCGCTGAACCTCACCACGGCCCTCGGCCTGGGCCTCGCCATCGACTACGCCCTGTTCATCGTCCGCCGCTACCGCGAGGAACTGTCCACCGGCGCCCGCCCGTTGACCGCCGTCGGTACGACACTGCGCACGGCCGGACGCACGGTGCTGTTCTCCGCCCTCACCGTCGCGGTGTCGCTGGCCGCCATGATGCTCTTCCCGCAGTACTTCCTGCGGTCCTTCGCCTACGCCGGCATCGCCGTGGTCCTGCTCGCCGCGGCCGCCGCCCTGATCCTGCTCCCGGCGGCCCTGATCCTGCTGGGCCACCGGGTCAACTCCCTCGACCTGCGGCGCCTGTTCCGCCGAGGCCGCGCCCCGAAGGCCACCGGCGCCGAGGGCACCGCCTGGGCCAGGACCGCCTCGCTCGTCATGCGCCGTGCCCCGCTCTTCGCCCTCGGCACCAGCGCCCTGCTGGTGATCCTCGGACTGCCCTTCCTGGGCGTGAAGTTCGGCACCGCCGACGACCGCCAGCTGCCCTCGGGCGCCGAGTCGCACGTGGTGCAGCAGCACATCCGGGACGGCTTCCCGGGCACCCCCGGCGGCGGTCTGGAGGTGCTCGCCGAGGGCAGGGCCACCGAGGCCCAGTACGCCGACTACAAGCAGCGGGTGGCCGCCCTGCCCGAGGTGGTCCGGATCGACGGCCCCCTGGTCAGGGGCGACGCGGCCTACTTCACGGTGCAGCCCAGGGGCGAGGCAGTGGACCCCGACGCCCAGCGCCTGGTCGGCGACCTGCGCTCGCTGAAGACCCCCTTCGACACCAAGGTGACCGGCACGGCCGCCGTCCTGGTCGACTCCAAGCACGCGATAGGTGAACGGCTGCCCTGGGCGGGCGCGTTCATCGCGGTCGTCACCCTGCTGCTGGTCTTCCTGCTCACCGGCAGCGTGCTGATACCCCTGCAGGCGGTGGTGCTCAACGCGCTCAGCCTGACGGCGATGTTCGGCGCGGTCGTCTGGGTCTTCCAGGACGGCCACCTCTCCGGCGCGCTCGGCTTCACCAGCCCCGGCTCCATCGAGACCACCCTGCCCGTCCTGATGTTCTGCGTGGCCTTCGGCCTCTCCATGGACTACGGAGTGTTCCTGCTCTCCCGCATCAAGGAGGAGTACGACCGCACCGGCGATCACAACGAGGCGGTCCGCCACGGGCTGCAGCGCACCGGCGGTCTGATCACCGCGGCGGCGGTCATCCTCGCGGTGGTGATGGTCGCCATCGGCACCTCCCGGGTGACCAACACCAAGATGCTCGGCCTCGGCATCGCCCTCGCGGTCCTGATGGACGCGATGGTCGTCCGCAGCCTGCTGGTCCCCGCGATCATGCGGCTCACGGGCCGCGCCACCTGGTGGGCCCCGGCACCGCTGCGCCGCTTCCACGAACGGTTCGGACTGAGCGAGGGCGAGCCGGCCGCGCCCGCCGAGGAGGACGAGGGCAAGGGTGAGGGCAAGGACGAGGACAAGGAGGAGAAGGAGACCGCGACGGTGTGAACGGCGGGGGGGGGGCTGGGAAGCTGGGGCCCATGAGAGCCGTGGTGTTCGAGAAGTACGGGGAGCCGGCCGAGGTGCGGGAGGTGCCCGACCCGGAGCCCGCCGAGCACGGGGTCGTGGTCCGCGTCGAGGCGACCGGCCTCTGCCGCAGCGACTGGCACGGCTGGATGGGCCATGACCCGGACATCACGCTGCCGCACGTGCCGGGGCACGAACTCGCCGGTGTCGTCGAGGCGGTGGGCGCCCGGGTGACCGGCTGGCGGCCCGGTGACCGGGTCACCGTGCCGTTCGTCTGCGCCTGCGGCGGCTGCCCGTCCTGCGCGGCCGGCGACCAGCAGGTGTGCGAGCGCCAGACCCAGCCCGGCTTCCACCACTGGGGCTCCTTCGCCCAGTTCGTGGCCCTGGACCACGCAGACGTGAACCTGGTCGCGATCCCGGACGGGATGGCGTACGCCACCGCCGCCGCCCTCGGCTGCCGCTTCGCCACCGCCTTCCGCGCGGTGGTGCAGCAGGGCCGGGTCGCGGCGGGGGAGTGGGTCGCGGTGCACGGCTGCGGCGGGGTCGGACTGTCGGCGGTGATGATCGCGGCGGCCTCGGGGGCGCGCGTGGTCGCCGTCGACGTGTCGCCCCAGGCCCTCGACCTGGCGCGGAAGTTCGGGGCGGCCGAGTGCGTGGACGCGAGCGGCGTGCCCGACACGGCCGCCGCCGTCCGGGAGCTGACCGGCGGGGGTGCCCACCTCTCTCTCGACGCCCTCGGCTCGCCCGTCACCTGCGCGTCATCCGTCGAGTCCCTGCGCCGCCGGGGCCGGCACGTCCAGGTCGGCCTGCTGCCCTCGGCCGACGGCACCACCTCCGTCCCGCTGGCCCGCGCCATCGCCCTGGAACTCGAACTCCTCGGCAGCCACGGCATGGCCGCCCACGCCTACCCGGGAATGCTGGAGCTGGTGCGGTCCGGGGTGCTGCGCCCCGACCTGCTGGTGACGCGGACGATCCCGCTCGACGCGGCCCCGGCCGCCCTCGCGGCGCTGGGCACGACGCCCGGGGCGGGCGTGACGGTCATCGAGCCCTGGAGCTGAGCGCGGCCCACTCGCGGTCGAGGATCGCCATGATCACTTCGTCGGCCCACTCGCCGTCCCGCCGCTGCACCTCGCGCCGTACCCCCTCGACCATGAATCCGACCTTCTCGTAGACGTGCAGGGCCCGGCGGTTGTCGGCGTAGGCGCCCAACTCGATGCGGTGCAGGCCGAGTTCCCCGAAGCCGTGGCCGACGATCAGCCGGGTCGCCTCGGTGCCGATGCCGCGGCCGCGGCCCCGGGGGCCGATGAGCGTGCGGAAGGTGCAGCTGCGGGCGGCCGGGTCGTACTCGTTCAGGACGACC
This sequence comes from Streptomyces sp. NPDC047085, assembly GCF_040643735.1. NCBI lineage: Bacteria > Bacillati > Actinomycetota > Actinomycetes > Kitasatosporales > Streptomycetaceae > Streptomyces > Streptomyces sp. NPDC047085. Next base: position 31,617 of record NZ_JBEYUW010000009.1, on the reverse strand, counting down.
TCGCCGAGGAGCTCGCCGGTCGCGGGGTCGGTGACGGCCAGGTCGAGACGGTCGGGGGCGGTGGCACGGGAGCCGTACCAGGATTGCAGCCGTTCCAGGGTGAGCTCGTTGGACGGCTCATACGTGAAGCGGAGGACCTCGGGGTCGGCGATGATCTCCGACATGACGTCGGCGTCGGCCTCGGTGAAGGGCCGCAGGACGGTCTTCCGGCCGGTCAGAACGGGTTTGACGGAGAAGCTCATGCGACGACTGTGCCCCACGCGGCAGGTGGGGCACAGCTGCTTTTCCGGGAGGTGCGGTGCAGGTCAGTCCCCTCGGCGACCCCGGTTGCCCGGCCGGGAGGCGACCCAGGCGCGGACGGTGTCGGCGTACCAGTAGGGCTTGCCGCCTTCCACGTGGTCGGGCGGAGGCAGCAGGCCGTGCTTGCGGTAGGACCGTACGGTGTCGGGCTGCACCCGGATGTGCGCCGCGATCTCCTTGTACGACCAGAGCCTTCGGTCGGTCATGCGTTGCACCTCCCTGCGTGCGCCGCGGCGGCGACCGGGAACGGCCGTCGAGGGAGCCGGGCGCTGCGCTGGCGATCACCAAGCCTGTGTCCGGTGAACGACACAGAGTGACCGTGGGAAAGCGGCTGTCGATCGGGTGTGACGCAGGGGCCGCGTATGCGTGACACCTGTGACAAGAGCGTCGTATTTGTGACACGCCTGCCGAAAAGAGCCCCTACGCCTCCGAGTGCGCCCCTACGCCCCGCCGGGTGCGCGCCCAAGCCCGGTGGGGCGTCCCGTCCCCGTGAGCCCTACGCCCCGCAGGACCGCAGGAAAGCCCGGGTCCGCCGGGCGATCGGCAGTGGTGCGTCCGGCTCGCAGGGGTACATGTCCTGCTCGACGATCGCGAACAGATCGACGCCCAGCCGCTGCGCCGCCTCCAGCACCGGTCCCAACTCGGGCACCCCGGAGGGCGGTTCGCACATCACGCCCTGCGCGACGGCCGGACCGAACGGCGTGCCCTTGGCCCGGACGTCGGCCAGGATCTCCGGGTCCACCTGCTTCAGGTGCAGATAGCCGATCCGCTCGCCGTAGGTCTCGATCAGCTTGACGCTGTCCCCGCCGCAGTAGGCGTAGTGCCCGGTGTCCAGGCACAGCGACACCAGGTCGGAGTCGGTGCCGTCCAGGAAGCGGGTGACGTTCTCCTCGCTGTCGATGTGGGTGTCGGCGTGCGGGTGGACGACGATCGTCAGGCCGTACCGCTCCCGCACCTCCCGCCCCAGCCGTTCGGTCAGCGCGGTCAGATTGCGCCACTGTTCGGGCGTGAGCTCGGAGGGCTCCAGCACCTGGCCGGTCTTGTCGTCCCGCCAGAAGGAGGGGATGACGACCAGGTGGCGGGCACCCATCGCCTGGGTGAGGGCGGCGATGTCGGAGACGTGCGCCCAGGTCTTGTCCCAGACGGGCTCGCCGTGGTGCAGGCCGGTGAAGACGGTGCCGGCCGACACCTTCAGGCCACGCCGGGCGGTCTCCTCGGCGAGCACGGCCGGGTCGGTCGGCAGATAGCCGTAGGGGCCCAGCTCGATCCACTCGTAGCCGGAGTCCGCCACCTCGTCGAGGAAGCGTCGCCAGGGGACCTGCCGGGGGTCGTCGGGGAACCACACGCCCCAGGAGTCGGGCGCCGATCCGATCTGGATACGGGAGAGTGAGGAGGGTGACAGCGACGTCATGCCGGTCAGCGTGCGGGGCTCCGGAAAGCGGTGTCAAGAGCTGGTCCGAATGTCCGGACAAAATATTGACAGGGGTCGGCGGGCAGGACTAGAAAGCCGGGGGAGAGCCGCGTGAGCCGTAGCGGCGCGCCGGAGAGCGAACCGGGCAGCGCGCAGAAGGGAAGCCGATGGCGTACGACCTGATCACCATGGGGCGGATCGGAGTGGACCTCTACCCGTTGCAGACCGGAGTCCCGCTCGCCCAGGTGTCGTCCTTCGGCAAGTTCCTCGGCGGCTCGGCGACGAACGTCGCGGTCGCCGCGGCCCGGCTCGGCCGGGACACCGCCGTGATCACCCGCACGGGCGATGACCCGTTCGGCGTCTATCTGCACGAGGCCCTGCGCGGCTTCGGCGTCGACGACCGCTGGGTCACCCCGGTCACCGGCCTGCCCACGCCGGTCACCTTCTGCGAGGTCTTCCCGCCGGACGACTTCCCGCTCTACTTCTACCGGCAGCCCAAGGCCCCCGACCTGGAGATCGACGCCGACGGCCTGGACCTGGACGCCATCCGGGACGCCCGCATCTTCTGGGTCACCGGCACCGGCCTGAGCGAGGAGCCGAGCCGCACGGCGACCCTCGCGGCCCTCGCCCACCGGGCCAAGTCGGGTACGACCGTCTTCGACCTCGACTGGCGGCCCATGTTCTGGCGGGACCCGGAGTCCGCCCGCCCCTTCTACGCCGAGGCGCTGCGCCACACCACCGTGGCCGTCGGCAACCTGGACGAGGTGGAGGTCGCCACCGGGCTGCGCGAACCCCATGCCGCCGCCCGCGCGCTCCTCGCCGCCGGGGTCGAGATCGCCGTCGTCAAGCAGGGACCCAAGGGCGTGCTCGCCGTGAACAGCGCGGGCGAGTCCGCCGAGGTGCCGCCGCTCCCGGTGAACGTCCTCAACGGCCTCGGCGCCGGTGACGCCTTCGGCGGCTCCCTCTGTCACGGCCTCCTCGAAGGCTGGGACCTGGAGACGATCATGCGGTACGCCAACGCGGCCGGCGCCATCGTCGCCTCCCGCCTGGAGTGCTCCTCCGCGATGCCCACCCCCGACGAGGTGGCCGCCGCGCTCGACGCCGGAGCGGTGCTGTGAGGGCGGGGCGCGTGGCGGGCACGCACACCGAGGGCGGGGGCGCCGGCCGGCGTCCCCGCGTGGACGTCGCCGAGCTGGTCCGTATCCGCACCCACCATCCCGAGGCGATCGCCGAGGCCGCCGTCCGCCGGGCCCGGCGCCCGCTGCTGAACGAGAACGGCCGGCTGATGATCGTCGCCGCCGACCACCCGGCCCGGGGCGCGCTCGGCGTCGGCGACCGGGGGCTCGCCATGGCCAACCGCGCCGACCTGCTGGAACGCCTGTGCCTGGCGCTGTCCCGGCCCGGCGTCGACGGCGTCCTCGCCACCGCCGACATCCTCGACGACCTGCTCCTGCTCGGCGCGCTCGACCACAAGGTCGTCATGGGCTCCATGAACCGCGGCGGCCTGCAGGGCGCGAGCTTCGAGCTGGACGACCGCTTCACCGGCCACCGCCCCGAGGACATCCAGCGCCTCGGCTTCGACGCCGGCAAGCTGCTGCTGCGCATCGACTACGACGACCCGGGCTCCCTGACCACCCTGGAGTCCACCGCCCGCGCCATCGACGACATGGCCGCGCGCCGGCTGCCCGTCTTCGTGGAGCCGTTCATCAGCCGCCGCACCCCGGAGGGACGGCTGCGCAACGACCTGTCCGCCGAGGCGGTCACCCGGTCCATCGCCATCGCCTCCGGCCTCGGCGGCTCCTCGGCCTACACCTGGCTGAAGGTGCCGGTCACCGAGAACCCCGACGACATGGCCCGGGTCATGGAGACCTCCACGCTGCCCGCCGTGCTGCTCGGCGGAGACATCGGCGACTCGCCCGAGGAACAGGTCGCCGCCTACGAGAAGTGGCGCGGGGCGCTCCAACTCCCCACCGTGCGCGGCCTGGTCGTCGGCCGCTCGCTGCTGTACCCGGCGGACGGCGACGTGGCCGCCGCCGTGGACACCGCCGTAGGACTGCTGTGAGGGCCGCATGACCAGCACCGACCTGCACCTGCCGAACGGCACCACCGCGAACCCCCCGTACGCCGTCGACATCGACCCCAAGTTGGCCGGCTGGACACACAGCAGCCTGCGCGTCGTCGAGTTGGCGCCCGGCGGGAGTCATACGTTCACCACCGGGGACAGCGAATGGATCGTGCTTCCGCTGCGGGGCGGATGTACGGTGCGAATCGAAGAGAACGAGATCCAACTCCTGGGCCGGGAGAGCGTGTTCGCGGACGTCTCCGACTTCGCGTACGCCCCCCGGGACGCCCGGGTCCAGATCGCCTCCGGCGCGGGAGGCCGCTTCGCCCTGGCAGGAGCGAAGTGCGAGCGACGACTCCCCGCCCGCTACGGCCCCGCGCCGGAGGTCCCCGTCGAACAGCGCGGCAGCGGCAACTGCGCCCGCCAGGTGCGCAATTTCGCCTCCGCCGACGCCTTCGACTGCGACAAGCTGATCGCCGTCGAGGTGATCACCCCCGGCGGCAACTGGTCCTCGTACCCGCCGCACAAGCACGACGAGCACCGGCCGGGCGAGGAGTCCGAGCTGGAGGAGATCTACTACTTCGAGATCGACGGCCCGGGCGGGCTCGGCTACCAGCGTGTGTTCCCCTCGCGGGAGGGCGGCGCCGACGTCCTCGCCGAGGTGCGCACCGGCGACGCCGTGCTCGTCCCCGACGGCTGGCACGGCCCGTCGATCGCCCAGCCCGGGCACACCATGTACTACCTGAACGTCATGGCCGGACCCGGCGCCACGCGCGAGTGGCGGATCTGCTTCCACCCCGACCACGCACAGACCACAGGGGGGTACCGATGACCACCGCGACGACGAGACTCACGGTCGCGCAGGCGCTCGTCCGCTTCCTCGCCGCCCAGTACACGGAACGCGACGGCGTACGGCACCGGCTGATCGGCGCCACCTGGGGCATCTTCGGGCACGGCAACGTGGCCGGGCTCGGCCAGGCGCTCGTCGAGTACCCCGGGCTGATGCCGTATCACCAGGGCCGCAACGAGCAGTCCATGGTGCACGCGGCGGTCGGCTACGCCCGCCAGTCGAACCGCCTGTCCACGCACGCGGTGACGACCTCCATCGGCCCGGGCGCGACCAACCTGGTCACCGGCGCCGCCCTCGCGACCATCAACCACCTGCCGGTCCTGCTGCTGCCCGGCGACGTCTTCGCCGCCCGCCCCGCCGACCCGGTCCTCCAGCAGCTGGAGGTGCCGTACGCCGGCGACGTGTCGGTCAACGACACGCTGCGCCCGGTGTCCCGGTACTTCGACCGGATCACCCGGCCCGAGGCCCTGATCCCCAGCGCCCTGCAGGCCATGCGGGTCCTCGCCGACCCGGTGGAGACCGGCGCGGTGACCCTCGCCCTGCCGCAGGACGTGCAGGCCGAGGCGTACGACTGGCCGGAGGACTTCTTCGCCGAGCGCGTGTGGACCGTACGACGGCCGGGCGCGGACCCCGCGGAACTGGCCGAGGCCGTCCAGGCGATCCGGGCCGCGCGCCGGCCCCTGGTCGTCGCGGGCGGCGGGGTCCACCACAGCCGCGCCGAGGACGCCCTCGCCGAGTTCGCCGAGGCCACCGGGATCCCGGTCGCCTCCACCCAGGCCGGCAAGGGCTCCCTGCGCCACGACCATCCGCAGGACGTCGGCGGCATCGGCCACACCGGCACCGCGACCGCGAACGAGCTGGCCCGCACCGCGGACCTGGTGATCGGCGTGGGCACCCGGTACACCGACTTCACGACCGCCTCCGGCACCCTCTTCGAGAACCCGGACGTCCGCTTCCTGAACCTCAACATCGCGCCCTTCGACAGCCACAAGCTGGCCGGGCTCCCGCTGGTCGCCGACGCCCGCAGCGGGCTGGGCGAGCTGACCGAGGCGCTGGTGATGCACGGGCACCGGGTCGCCCGCTCGTACGTCCGCGAGTACACCGAGGACAAGGAGCGCTGGGAGCAGCGCGTCGACGCCTGCTTCGAGGCGCACGAACCGGACGTACGGCCGACCCAGCCGCAGGTCGTCGGCGCCCTCGACGCCCTGGTGGACGAGTCGGACATCATCATCAACGCGGCCGGCTCGCTCCCGGGCGACCTGCACAAACTGTGGCGGGCGCGGTCGTACGACCAGTACCACCTGGAGTACGGCTACTCCTGCATGGGCTACGAGATCCCGGCCGCGATCGGCGTGAAGCTCGCCGCGCCCGAGCGGAACGTGTGGGCGCTGGTCGGTGACGGGACGTATCTGATGATGCCGACGGAGATCGTGACCGCCGTCCAGGAGGGCGTCGCGATCAAGATCCTGCTCGTGCAGAACCACGGGTACGCCTCGATCGGGGGCCTGTCGGAGTCGGTGGGCGGTGAGCGGTTCGGCACCGCGTACCGCTACACCGCCGAGGACGGCACCTTCACCGGCGCCCCGCTGCCCGTCGACCTCGCCGCCAACGCGGCCAGCCTGGGTATGCGGGTGCTGCGCGCGAAGACCGTGGAGGAGCTGCGCACGGCGCTCGCCGAGGCGCGGGCCGCCGACACTCCCACATGTGTCTACGTGGAGACCGAAACGTCCGACACTGTGTCGGGCGCGCCTCCGGCGCAGGCCTGGTGGGATGTTCCTGTGGCCGAGACCGCGACCCGACCGTCGGCGGTCAAGGCACGTGAGCTGTACGAACGGCACGTCTCGACCCGACGCCGCCATCTGTAGTAAGGAGTCTCTGGGCATGACGAAGATCGTCAACCACTGGATCGGCGGGAAGACCGTCGAAGGCGCGTCGGGCACGTACGGTCCGGTCACGGATCCGGCGACCGGCGCGGTCACCACGAAGGTCGCCTTCGCCTCCGTGGAGGAGGTCGACGCGGCGGTCGCGGTGGCCAAGGACGCCTTCGCGACCTGGGGCCAGTCCTCGCTCGCGCAGCGCACCACCATCCTCTTCAAGTTCCGCGCGCTGCTCGACGCCCACCGCGACGAGATCGCCGAGCTGATCACCGCCGAGCACGGCAAGGTGCACTCCGACGCGCTCGGCGAGGTCGCGCGCGGCCTGGAGATCGTCGACCTGGCCTGCGGCATCAACGTGCAGCTCAAGGGCGAGCTGTCCACGCAGGTCGCCAACCGGGTCGACGTGGCGGCGATCCGCCAGCCGCTCGGTGTCGTCGCGGGCATCACGCCGTTCAACTTCCCGGCGATGGTTCCGATGTGGATGTTCCCGATCGCCATCGCGACCGGCAACACCTTCGTGCTGAAGCCGTCCGAGAAGGACCCGTCGGCCTCCATCAAGATCGCCGAGCTGCTGGCCGAGGCCGGGCTGCCCGACGGCGTCTTCAACGTCGTCCACGGCGACAAGGTGGCCGTCGACCGCCTGCTGGAGCACCCGGACGTCAAGGCCGTCTCCTTCGTCGGCTCGACCCCGATCGCCCGCTACATCCACACCACCGCCTCCGCCCACGGCAAGCGCGTGCAGGCGCTCGGCGGCGCCAAGAACCACATGCTGGTCCTGCCGGACGCCGACCTGGACGCGGCCGCCGACGCCGCCGTGTCCGCCGCCTACGGCTCCGCGGGCGAGCGCTGCATGGCCATCTCGGCCGTCGTCGCCGTCGGCTCGATCGGTGACACGCTGGTGGAGAAGATCCGCGAGCGCGCCGAGAAGATCAAGATCGGCCCGGGCAACGACCCGACGTCCGAGATGGGCCCGCTCATCACCAAGGTGCACCGGGACAAGGTGGCGTCGTACGTCGAGGGCGCCGCCGCCGAGGGCGTCGAGGTGGTCCTGGACGGCACCGGCTACACGGTCGAGGGCTTCGAGGACGGCCACTGGATCGGCATCTCGCTGCTCGACAAGGTGCCGACCAGTGCGAAGGCGTACCAGGACGAGATCTTCGGCCCGGTGCTGTGCGTGCTGCGCGTCGACACGTACGAGGAGGGCGTGGCCCTCATCAACGCCTCGCCGTTCGGTAACGGCACCGCGATCTTCACCCGGGACGGCGGCGCCGCCCGCCGCTTCCAGCTGGAGATCGAGGCCGGCATGGTCGGCGTGAACGTGCCGATCCCGGTGCCGGTGGGCTACCACTCCTTCGGCGGCTGGAAGGACTCGCTCTTCGGCGACCACCACATCTACGGCAACGACGGCACGCACTTCTACACCCGCGGCAAGGTCGTCACCACCCGCTGGCCCGACCCGTCCGAGGCCCCGGCGGGCGTGGACCTCGGCTTCCCGCGCAACCACTGAGCCCTCCGCAGCCCCTTGTCAGGCCGTCCGGATTCCGGACGGCCTGACATTTTTTTGACGCCTTGGCTGCGATTCTCGTTTCGGCGGGATGAAACGGATGACGAAGGGGTTATGGGCGGATGACCTTCGAAAGCAAGGTCACATTCGGCCAGGGCTTGATGGATGCTCCAATAGGGCTTCACGGCCTGGGAAAGTGATGTGAGATGCGCCGTGGCGCGGGTGCGGATTCCGAAGGTAAACGGCCATTGACGTGGTGGTTTTCGTCGGGGTTCTATGCAGCGCCGGGAGCGGACCAGAGGACCGCACGACGAGCCGCCGGAGGCGATAGCGCTCCCGACCCCACCCTCACTCGCACCAGTCGATCGGAACCGCCGCATGACCGACACGCTCCGCCCTGTCGACACAGCTGTCATAGAGGCCCCTGACGCCTCCGACAGCCCTCAGAAGCTCAAGCGTTCCATCGGCGTCGTCGGAGGCACCCTGCTGACGCTGTCGTGCGTCACGCCCGCCTCCACGCTCTTCGTGGTCGTCCCCGACCTCTTCGGCTCCCTCGGCACCGCCACCGCCCTCACGATCGCCATCGGCTCCCTCCTCTGTATCGCCGTGGCGTTCTGCTACTCCGAGCTGGGCACCCTCATCCCCAGCGCGGGCGGCGAGTACGCCATGGTGTCGACGATGGCCGGGCGGCTCGCGGGCTGGCTGGTCTTCGTGCTGTCCCTGCTGGTCGTCATGATCGTGCCGCCCGTCATCGCGATGGGCACGGCGGACTATCTGGCGCCCATCGTCCACCTCGACCCGGCCATGACCGGCGCCGGCGTGATGCTGCTCGCCACCCTCGCCGGCCTGCTCGACCTGCGCGCCAACGCCTGGATCACCGGCATCTTCCTGGTCCTGGAGGTCATCGCCGCCGGTGTCGTCGCCCTGCTGGGCTTCTCGCACAGCCACCGCGGGATGGGCAGCCTGGTCTCCATGCAGGTGGCCGGTGAACACGGCCACACCGACACCGTGACCGCCATGCTGGTCGTCTCCGGGCTCGCCATCGCCCTCTTCGTCACCCAGGGCTTCTCGACCGCCGTCTACCTCTCCGAGGAGCTGGAGCACCCGCGCCGCAACGTCGCCCGCACGGTCCTGGCCACCCTCGCGATCTCCACCGTGATCATCCTGGTCCCGGTCGCCGCCATCACCATGGGCGCCGGTGACCTCCAGGAGCTGACCGGCGGCGACATCAGCTCCATGGTCACCGCCTGGTCCAACTCCGCGGTCGGCACCTTCGTGAGCCTGTGCGTGGCCCTCGCGATCATCAACGCGGGCATCGTCATGGTCATCCAGAACTCCCGCGTCCTGTTCGCCTCCGCCCGCGACAAGGCCTGGCCCGAGCCCGTCAACAACGTCTTCTCCAAGCTCGGCCGCTTCGGCTCCCCCTGGGTCGCCACGCTCGCGGTCGGTGTCCCCGGCGCGCTGCTCTGCTTCGTCAACCTGGACACCCTCTACGGCGTCACCGGCGTCTCGGTCACGGGCATGTACCTGCTGGTCGCGGTCGCCGCCCTGCTCTCCCGCCGCGGCTCCCACAAGCACACGCCGGCCTGGCGGATGCCGCTGTGGCCCGCGATGCCCGTCCTGCTGATCGCGGTCCTCGCGTACATCCTGACCCAGCAGGAGGCGAGCTACCTGCTGTGGACCGGCGGCATCACCGCGGTCGCCACCCTCTACTGGGCCCTCTACCTCCGCCCGCGCCGCGACACCCGCTGGCTGGTGTCCATCCCGGAGGACGCGCAGGCCTGACGGCCGCCGCCGTCAGCGGCCGTGAGCGGCCGTGAGCGGCCGTCATGTGAAGTCCCACGTCATCACCGTGCACGTCCCGTCGTCCTTGCCGCCCGCACTGCGATACGCGGCAAGGGCGACGTCGTTTCCGGTGTCGACCCCGACCCACATGCCGTAGCAGCCCCGCTCCCGCGCCAGCCCGGCCAGCCGCAGCACCAGCGCCCGCCCGATGCCACGGCGCCGGTACGGCTCACCGACCCCCAGCTCGTACAGGAACATCTCGGTGCCCTTGTCGGGGTGCACGGTCTCGACCCCGCTGACGAAGCCGACGGGGACGTCCCCGCCGTCCGCCCCGTCCTCGTACGCGAGGAACAGGTGGTGCCCGGCGGTGGTGAGGAAACGCTCCGCCCACTCGGGGCGCACGGGGTGGTCGAAGAGGTGCTGTGCGGCGGTGAGCTCGGTGACGGTGGTGGCCCGGCGAATCTCCATGGGGCTTCTCGTACCACGTCCGAAGTACGCGACGGGAGCCCCGTACTCCCCAGGGAGGGGCCCGGGTTCAGACCGGGGGCAGCCGCCGTTGTCGGTGGCGGCCCGTACCGTTGAGGCATGGATCTTCGAGTGCCCGCGCCCGCGCTGCGAGGGCTGCTGAAGGGGCCGCGGCGGCTGATGGCCGCCGCGGCCGCTGTCGTGGTGCTCGCCGGTGCCGGCACGTGGACGGCGGTCGCCTCCGACGACCCGCCGCCGGTGCACCGCAGTGACCGGGTCATGACCATGGCCGACGGGACGCGCATCGACACCTCCTACTTCACCGGCGCCTCCACCGGCCGCCGCCCCGCCGTCCTGCTGGGGCACGGCTTCGGCGGCAGCAAGGACGACGTACGGCAGGAGGCCGAGGACCTCGCCCGCGACGGGTACACGGTGCTGACCTGGTCCGCGCGCGGCTTCGGCCACTCCACCGGAAAGATCGGGCTGAACGACCCGAAGCACGAGGTCGCCGACGTCTCCCGGCTCATCGACTGGCTCGCGCGGCAGCCCCAGGTCCGCCTCGACAAGGCGGGCGACCCGCGCGTGGGCGTGGCCGGCGGCTCCTACGGCGGCGCGATCTCCCTGCTCGCCGCCGGGTACGACCACCGGGTCGACGCCATCGCCCCGGCCATCACCTACTGGAACCTCGCCGACGCCCTGTTCCCGGACGGCGTGTTCAAGAAGCTGTGGGCCGGCGTCTTCTTCAACACCGGCGGCGGCTGCGCGAAGTTCGAGCCCGATCTGTGCCGGATGTACGACCGGGTCGCCGAGTCCGGCACCCCGGACGCCGCCGCCCGCGCCCTGCTGGAGGAGCGCTCGCCGTCCGCGGTCGCCGGCCGCATCAAGGTGCCCACCCTGCTGGTGCAGGGCCAGACCGACTCCCTGTTCACCCTCGCCCAGTCCGACGCCGCCCAGAAGGCGATCGGGGCCAACGGCGCCCCGGTCGACGTCGACTGGATCGCGGGCGGCCACGACGGCGGCGACATGGAGACCGGCCGGGTCCAGGGCCGCGTGACGGCCTGGTTCGACCGCTACCTCAAGGGCGACACGTCCGCGGGCACCGGCCCCGCCTTCCGCGTCACCCGCACCGGAGGCGTCGACTCCACCGACGGCGCCGCCCAGCTGCGCGGCGCGAGCGCCAAGACCTACCCCGGCCTGCACGACCACCAGAAGGCCATCGCCCTCAGGGGCGGCACCCAGCACCTCGCCAACCCCGCCGGCGCCAGCCCGCCCGGCGTCTCCGCCCTGCCCGGCCTCGGCGGCTCCGGCGGACTCTCCCAGCTGTCCGCGCTCGGCGTCGGCATCTCCCTCGACTTCCCCGGCCAGTACGCCAGGTTCGACTCGGCGCCCCTGCGCACCGGCCTGCGCATCACCGGCTCGCCGACGGTCACCGCCCACGTCACCTCCACCGCCGAGGACGCCGTCCTGTTCGGCAAGGTGTACGACGTCGGCCCCGACGGCATCCAGCAGGTGCTCCCCTCCCAGCTCGTCGCACCCCTGCGGGTCACCGGCGCCAAGGCCGGCAAGGACGTCACGATCACCCTCCCGGCGATCGACCACGAGGTGCAGAAGGGCCACCGGCTCCGCCTGGTCCTCGCCTCCACCGACCTCGGCTACGCCTCACCGGCCGCCCCGGCGACCTACACCGTCTCCCTCAAGGGGGACCTGAGCGTGCCGACGGCCCCCGCCGTCACCACCGCCGCGGCCCCGCTGCCCGCCTGGGTGTGGTGGCTGCCCTTGGCCGGCGCCCTCGCCGCGCTCGCCCTGCTGCTCACCGCCCGCCGCCGTACGACCGCGCCCGCGCCCGACCCGGACCTCGCCGACGTCCCGCTCCAGATCAGCGACCTGAGCAAGCGGTACGCCCGGTCCACCGACCGGTACGCGGTGCGCGACCTGTCCTTCCGCGTGGAGAAGGGCCAGGTCCTCGGCCTGCTCGGGCCCAACGGCGCGGGCAAGACCACCACCCTGCGCATGCTGATGGGCCTGATCACCCCGGACGGCGGCGAGATCCGCGTCTTCGGGCACGCGATCCGCCCCGGCGCACCCGTGCTGTCGCGGGTCGGCGCCTTCGTGGAGGGCGCGGGCTTCCTGCCGCACCTGTCCGGCCGGGAGAACCTGGAGCTGTACTGGCGGGCCACCGGCCGCCCGCCCGAGGACGCCCACCTGGGCGAGGCCCTGGAGATCGCCGGCCTCGGCGACGCCCTCGCCCGCGCGGTGCGCACCTACTCCCAGGGCATGCGTCAGCGCCTGGCCATCGCCCAGGCCATGCTCGGCCTGCCCGACCTGCTCATCCTGGACGAGCCCACCAACGGACTCGACCCGCCCCAGATCCGCGAGATGCGCGAGGTGATGATCCGTTACGCGGCCGCGGGCCGCACGGTCATCGTCTCCAGCCACCTCCTCGCCGAGGTCGAGCAGTCCTGCACCCACCTCGTGGTGATGGACCGCGGCCGCCTCGTCCAGGCGGGCCCGGTCGGGGAGATCGTGGGCTCCGGCGACACGCTGCTGGTCGGCACCGGCACCCCCGTGGAGGAGCCGGTCGTGGAGAAGGTGGCCGCGCTGCCCGGCGTCGCCTCCGCCGTCCGCACCGAGGACGGGCTGCTGGTCCGTCTCGACCCCGGCGGCACCGCCGAGCGGCTGGTCGTGGAGCTGGTGCGCCTGGAGGTGCCCGTCGCCTCGGTCGGCCCCCACCGGCGCCTGGAAGACGCCTTCCTCACCCTGATCGGAGGTTCCGCATGAGCACGCTGGCCGAGCGCACCGAGACGGCCTCCGGCTACCGCGCGGGCCACACCCTGCCCCTGCGCGTGGAGCTGGTCCGCCAGCTCAAGCGGCGCCGCACCCTGGTCATGGGCGCGATCCTCGCCGTGCTGCCGTTCGTCCTGCTGACCGCGTTCGCCATCGGAGGCAGCCCGTCCGGACGCAACGGCCAGGTGACGCTGATGGACACGGCCACCGCGTCCGGCGCCAACTTCGCCGCGGTCAACCTGTTCGTCTCGGCGGGCTTCCTGCTGGTGATCCCGGTCGCCCTGTTCTGCGGGGACACGGTCGCCTCGGAGGCCGGCTGGTCGTCCCTGCGCTATCTGCTGGCCGCGCCCGTGCCCAGAGCCCGGCTGCTGTGGTCCAAGCTCGTCGTGGGGCTCGGGATGAGCCTGGCCGCGATGGTGCTGCTGCCGGTCGTGGCCCTCGCGGTCGGCACGGCCGCCTATGGCTGGGGCCCGCTGCAGATCCCCACCGGCGGCGCGCTGGACGCGGGCACGGCGGCACAGCGCCTGGTGGTCGTGGTGGCGTACATCTTCGTGTCCCAACTGGTCACCGCGGGGCTGGCGTTCTGGCTGTCGACGAGGACGGACGCCCCGCTCGGCGCGGTCGGCGGCGCGGTCGGCCTGACCATCGTCGGCAACGTCCTGGACGCCGTCACCGCCCTCGGCCACTGGCGCGACTTCCTGCCCGCGCACTGGCAGTTCGCCTGGGCCGACGCCGTCCAGCCCCACCTGGAGTGGACCGGCATGATCCAGGGCACCGCCATCTCCGTCACCTACGCCCTGGTGCTGTTCGCCCTGGCCTTCCGGGGGTTCGCCCGCAAGGACATCGTCTCTTGAGGCTCAGCTCGCGTTCCGGGCCGGCGGACAACACGACGGCGGGTCACCGGGGGAACCGGTGACCCGCCGCGGCGGCGCGCTCGATCAGCCGTTGCTGGTGCCGTTGGCCGACAGCGCGGAGATGTCGTCCAGGAGGTGCGAGAGCGGCTCGTCGCCCTTGGCCTGGGTGGAGTTCTCGGTGCACTGCTGGTTCTGCGGGGCGGACAGGACCGGGATGTCCTGGACGCCGACGTTGGCCAGGGCCAGGATCGACTGGGCGTTGACCTTGGCGGGCAGACCGACGCAGGGCTTGTTCAGCGAGCCCTGGACCAGCGACAGCTGCGGGCTCAGGTCGCCGTTCGTGCTGGAGTTGCCGAACGACTGAGTGGCGCTGTTACCGCTGTAGGAGGTCGTGCCGTTGTCGTCGCCCAGCGCGAGGGCCTGGGGGGCGGCCACACCCGCGAGACCGGCGACGGAGGCGGCGACAGCCGCGGTTGCCCACAGCTTCTTCATGTTGATTTCCCTTCGAAAGGCGGACTCCGGGGAGGAGCTGCGTGATCGTCAACGGCGGAGACTCCGCCGTGGTTGCGGTTTATGCCCCGATTGGACCAGTGCAGTCCGATGAATGCACAAACGCCCCCCTGAGGCTGAACGCGCCTACGCCATCTGGGGCGTTCGCAGGACCGACCGGAGGCAGGACGGCGGGCCGCCGAGGAGTCGGCGGCCCGCCGTCCGGAGCCCGCGTGGGGGCCCGGAGATCTCCGGATCAGCCGTTGCCGGTGCCGTTGCCGGCCAGTGCGGAGATGTCGTCCAGGACGTGCGAGAGCGGCTCGTCGCCCTTGGCCTGGGTGGAGTTCTCGGTGCACTGCTGGTTCTGCGGGGCGGACAGGACCGGGATGTCCTGGACGCCGACGTTGGCCAGGGCCAGGATCGACTGGGCGTTGACCTTGGCGGGCAGACCGATGCAGGGCTTGTTGAACGAGCCCTGGATGAGCGCGAGCTGCGGGCTCATGTTGCCGTACGTGGCGGAGTTGCCGAACGACTGCATGGCGCCGTTGCCGCTGTAGGTGGTCGTGCCGGTGTCGTTGCCGATGGCCAGGGCAGGCGACGCGGCGCCGACGGCGGCAGCGGCGACCGCGGCGGAGGCCAGAACCTTCTTGATCACTTGCAATTCCCTTCTGAAGAAACCCCGTCCACCGGAGCGACCGGATCAACTGCCGATACCCCTGACGAGTTGCTCCCGTTCACCCCAATGGCCCATGACCGGGAAGAAAACGCGCCTGGGTGGGTGCCGGGGAATTCCACCGGTTCCCCGAGTCCGAACGATCCGATCGGGTGATCTCCCGCAACCAATCGGCCGCGGCCGGGTTGATGCCAGGGCAGGAACGTGGGTCTTGGCGAGGAGTCAGGAAAGGAAAGCGAAATGCTGAAGAAGGCAATGGCCGCGGCGGCGGTCGCCGCGTCCCTCATCGGTGTGTCGGCGGCGGCGGCCCCCCAGGCGCTTGCCCTCGGCGACGACACGGGCACCACGTCGTACAGCGGGAACAACGCCGCGGAGGCGTTCGGCAACAGCACGACCAATGGGGCCATGAGCCCGCAGACCACGCTGGTCCAGAGTTCGCTCAACAAGCTCTGCGTCGGCCTGCCCGCGAAGGCGGACGTGCAGTCGGCGGTGGCTGTCCTGGCCAACGTCGGCGTGCAGGACGTCCCGGTCCTGTCCGCCCCGCAGAACCAGCAGTGCGCCGAGAACTCCACCCAGGCCAAGGGTGACGAGCCGATCTCGCACGTCCTGGACGGCATCTCCGCGCTGTCCGCCAACGGCACCAGCAACGGCTGATCCCAGCCGGCCGAGGACCGCTCGGGCGGCGCGTGCGATGTCCGCGCCGCCCGAGCGGCTTTTGTCGTTTTTCCGGGCCCTGTCTTTGCTTCCTCTTCGAAGAAGCGTTTCTCTTCGCACCGGGGCGACTGTGCCAACCTGTCAATTCTGTGAGGGCGTTCGAGTGAATTGGGGGGCGACGCGCGTTCCGTAGTTTCTTCTCCTGTCTATCCCTCGTTCTACAGCCTGCCGGTCATGGTGCGAGCCGTTCAAGCTGTGCTCGCTCGGTTTCGGCCGACAAAGGGGCATGACCGCAGAGAAGGGAAAAGTTCATGAAGAAGAGCGCTGCTGTCGTCGCCGGCGCGATCCTGGCCCTGGGCGGTGCCGCCCCCGCCTTCGCCGATGCCGGTGCCGAGGGCGCCGCCACCGGTTCCCCGGGTGTGCTGTCCGGCAACACGGTCCAGATCCCGATCCACATTCCGGTCAACGCCTGCGGCAACACGGTGGACGTCATCGCCCTGCTGAACCCGGCGTTCGGCAACACCTGCAGCAACACCTGACCGCATAACGCAACGCATCAGCCCACCGGCTGTGTTCTGGCCGGCCTCGGACGGTCGATCCTTCGATTCCGTGTTCCGAGGCCGGCCTTTCCACTTCTTCGAGCAGGAAGACAACTCGATTGCGACAGACCCTCGGCAAGGGCGTGGTCGTGGCCGCCGCAGCAACGAGTGTGCTGTCCTTGTACGGCGGCCGGGCGCTCGCCGACTCGGGCGCGCACGGCGCGGCACAGGGATCCCCCGGTGCACTGTCCGGCAACACCGTCCAGGTTCCGGTGGATGTCCCGGTCAACGTCTGCGGCAACTCCGCCGACGTGGTGGCGGCCGCGCTGAATCCGGCTTTCGGTACCTCCTGTGCGAACGCCCACGGTTCGACTTCGAACGCGGCTCCGCCTCCCGGTGGGGGCGACCACACTCCGCCGCCCGGCGGTGGCGGGCGCCGGAGGGTGCCACGCAGTCTTCCGCGCACGGGCGGTGATGCGGCGGTCATGATCGCGACCTCGTTCGCCGGCGTTGCGCTGATCGCGGCCGGCATCGTCCTGTACCGGCGCGGCCGAGCCGCGTCCCGCCGGTAGCGTGCAGGGGGGCCGGACCCGGGGTACGGCCCCGCCGGCCTCCGTGACTCCGCGCCGTTGACAGGGCGCGCGAGGCTCAGGACCCGTCGCCGAAAGCCGGGTGCCGACCGATGTGTCCGCGGGTCGCCCGCGCCGCCCCGGTTGCCGCCGGGGGCGCAGGGCCCGGCGGCAACCGGGGGCGGGGCCGGCGCTCACCGTCGTACGCGGCGGCGGGGCCGGGGAATTGCGCATGCCCGGCGGTGCCTCTCGCGCGTGCGGGAGAGGCCGCAACTTTAGTGACCAGACGTACCGATGCGGAGAATCTGGCCACGTGTGTCGGAAATGTGAAGACGCCCTCTCGGGGAGATCACTCCATTGGCGGCGCAACTCCGAAGAGCGCGGCGCGTTGACACAGCGCCGGGCATTCCGCCCGATGTTTTGTGTCGATCCCAAGGAGCACCTCTCCATGTCGCGTATTGCGAAGGGTCTGGTCCTGACCTCCGCCGCCGTCGCGGCCGTCGCCGGCGGTGCCGGTGTGGCCTCCGCCGACTCCGGCGCATCCGGCCTCGCCGCCAACTCGCCGGGCGTGCTGTCGGGTAATGCCGTCCAGGTCCCGGTTCACGTTCCGGTCAATGTCTGCGGCAACACGGTGGACGTCATCGCCCTGCTGAACCCGGCGTTCGGCAACACCTGCGTCAACGACTGACATCGGGACGCAGCCCTTCGGCCGGCCGTCCGCCCGCGCTTCGTCAGCGGGCGGGCGGCCGGTTCGCTTCCCCCAGATGGGTCGCTCAGAGTGTTCGCGCAGTTGCGGTTCGTCACCAAGGGTTCAACGGTGGGATCAAGGCCCCTGCTTTGGAAAGGAACCCCCTATGCGTGGTCTACCCGCGCGGCGTATCGCCTCCACCGCTTTTTCCACAGCCCTCTTGGTCGGCATCGCCGGCCCGGCCGCCGTAGCCGCCGACGCGTCCCATCAGTCCGCCCATGCGGCCCTCCGCCAGCCCGTCCCCGGCGCGGAGAAGCTGCTCGCCCAGATCAAGGCGCTGGGCAGAACCAACTCCGCCCTCACCCCGGTCGTCAACCTGCTCGACGCATCGCTCCGGAACGGGCGACTGTCCCCCGCCGAGGCCAAGCGACTCGGCGACGCGGCGAAGGCCGCCATCGGCAAGGTCGCCACCAAGGCCACACGGACAACGGTGGCCCTGCCGAAGACGCACGCCACGCCGAGTGCGGCCGCTACGCCGAGTGCGGCGGCCACGCCGAGCACGGTGGCTACGCCGAGTGCGACGGCTACGCCGAGTGCGGCTGCTACGCCGAGTGCGGCGGCCACGCCCAGCGCTGCCGCCTCGCCGAGCAAGCCGGCCGTGCCGAGTACGCCGGCGACGCCGAGCACCGTGGCAAGCCCGAGCACCGCGGCCCTGCCGAGCGCGGCGACTCCGAGCGCCGCGGCCGTACCGACCGTGGCCTCCCCGAGCGCCGTGGACACGGCGGCCTCGCCGAGCACGATGAGTACGCCGAGTGCCTCCGCCTCGCCGAGCACCCCGGCCGAGCCGGCTGTTCCGGCGACTCCGTCCACCGCTTCCACCCCGAGCGGCGAGGTCACTCCGTCCGCGGCGGCCACGCCGAGCACCCCGGCCGCCCCGAGCCTCCCCGCTGCCGAGTCCCCGGCGGTGGTGCCCGCGCTCGTGACGACCGCTGACGACGCCGGGGTGCCGGCGGCACGCGATCTGACCGACGACGAGCTCGCCGCGTTGCAGGATGCGATCGACGCGCTGATCATGGCCGTCACCTCCGACCTCGATGACGTTCTGGCGGCCGTCGCCGACGTGGTTGACCTGCTGACCTCGACCCTGCCGACCGTGCCGCCCGTTTCGGTGCCGCCCGTGCCATCCGTGCCGCCCGTGCCATCCGTGCCGCCCGTGCCATCCGTTCCGCCTGTACCGTCCGTGCCGCCAGTGCCGTCCCTGCCCCCGACCATGCCCCCGACCCCGACCATGCCCCCGACCCCGACCCCGACGATGCCCCCGACCCCGACCCCGACCATGCCCCCGACCCCGACCCCCGAGCTTCCGCTCACCAGCTGACGCGCGACCCCCACGACCTCAGCCGTTGTGCCGACGGGCACGACGGCTGAGGTCTTTTTCCGTGGCAATCTCGTCCGAGGGGATCTCATATGTCTTCTCGCGGCCGAGGTTTCCGGCCCGGCGGGAACTCGTTGGGCACGGCGTCAGAAATCCCTGGGGTGACCTGAGTTGCCGACCGAAAGGAACATGATGAAGTCCCTGAAGGCTGCCGTTGTCGTTGCCGGTTCCGTGGCCCTCGCCGGCGTCGCCGCGCCCGCGTTCGCCCACAACTCCACCAACGTGACGCCCACCAGCCTCAACGGAGCAGTCAACCGCCTCACCTCGGGTGGCCTCACCGTGCGCGACGTGATGCCGCTGCGGCACCAGTCGGACGCGCTCGACACCGAGAACAAAGCCTCCGTCCTCAGCACGGTCAAGGGCGCCACCACCGCCCTGAACCAGCACGGCTCGCTGCTCGGCGGACTGCCCCTGCAGGGCTGACACCCCGCACGGACGCCACAGCAGGGGCCGGTACCCGCACACCGCGGCACCGGCCCCCGGCGTGTTCGACGCCGCTTCGCTCGATCGTGTGGCGCGTCCCCGGGCACTGGTCCGGAAGGGTGAGAAGCCGCCCGGCCGCGGCGCGGCCCGTCGATAAGGTCGCGCGGTGACCTCAACCTCAAGCGATGCCCGCCCCGCCGTCCGCGCCGCCGAACTCGGCACCCTCGTCGTCCTGCCGTGGAGCGGCGAGGCCCCCGACGGCACCGACATGCCCTACCTGCTGGCCTACTCCCTCGGGGACGCGGCGGGCGGCCCGGAGGCCACCGCGGCCGCGGTCCGGCAGCTGCTCGTGAGCAACGGTCTGCCGGTCGACGGACGGCTGGTCGACGGCACCGCCAAGCCCAGCCTGCCCGTCACCCTGCTCGTCGAGGCCGGCCAGGCGGTGCTCAACATGCCCCAGCTGGTCGCCCAGGCCACCGCGCCGCGGGAGTGGCTCGCCGCCGTCGCCGCCCGCGGCTACGCCTACCTCGTCTTCACCACCCGCGCCTGGCCCGAGGCCGCCCCCGGCCGGCCCGTCGAGGCCGCCGCGCTGGCCGACTTCGCGGGTGCCGAGGAGACCCTGACCGCCGCCGCGCACGTGACCCTGCCGGCCCGCAGCCTGCGCGGCTGATGCCCAGAACCCTGGCCGGCGGCAGAGGGTTCGGACTGCTGCTGGTGCTCACCGGGGCGGCGGGACTGCTCGCCTCCTGGGTCATCACCCTCGACAAGTTCAAACTGCTTCAGAACCCGGCCTTCGTCCCCGGATGCAGCCTGAACCCGGTGGTGTCCTGCGGCAGTGTGATGAAGAGCGACCAGGCCTCGGTCTTCGGATTCCCCAACCCGATGCTGGGCCTGGTGGCCTACGGCATCGTCGTCTGCGTCGGCGTGAGCCTGCTGGCCGACGCCTGCTTCCCCGGCTGGTACTGGCTGCTGTTCGAGGCCGGGTGCCTGTTCGGCGTCGGGTTCGTCTCCTGGCTGCAGTTCGAGTCGCTGTACCGGATCAACGCGCTGTGCCTGTGGTGCGTTCTGGCGTGGGTCGCGACGATCCTGATGTTCTGGTACGTCACCTCGCTGATCGTCGGGAACGGTTTCCTGCCCGCCCCCGGCCGGCTGAAGGGCTTCTTCGCGGAATTCACCTGGGTGCTTCCACTGCTGCACATCGGTGTCGTGGGCATGCTGGTCCTCACACGCTGGTGGGACTTCTGGACGAGCTGATGAGTGACGGGCCGACTATTGCTGCACTCGGGCGAATTGTGCGCTGAAGGCGTTTTCCGGCTCGTTCCGCGGTACGGACGTCGAACCCCCGCATCCTGAAAGGGACCGTACCTGACATGAAGTCGACCACCCGAGGAACCCTTGCCGTCATCGTCACGGGCGTCGCGGCCGCCGTGGGAGCCACGGCCACCCCCGCAGCGGCGGTCGGAACGGTCCCCGTTCCCGTGCCGCTGGAGGGTGTCTCCAACTCCCTGAACACCGAGATGCCCAAGGCCGGTCTGAACCTGCCGCTGCCGACGCCCGGTGCTCCCGACGGTCCTCGGTACGTCACCGGACGGCTCCTGCCCGACCGCACCCTGCCCCAGCTGCCGCTGCACGGCGCGCTGCCGGGCGCCGGCCTGTCGACGCCGGTGCCGCACCTCCTCGGTGACGGCTTCGACCACGTCGGCGTCGACGCCCCCGCCTCCCACCTGCGCACCCTTGCCCCGGGCCTGTCCCTGGACGCCCCGCTCACCCCGCCCGATCCCGACCGCTTCGGCCTCCCGGACCTCAAGCTCCCCCGGGCCGGCGTGCTCGCCCCCGCCCTGCAGACCGTCCCGGCCGCCGACCTGGGTCTGGGCCCGGGCTTCTAGAAGGCCGCCGAAAAGCCGTACCGGCCGACCGTGCGGCGAAGAGCCCCGGCGCTCGAGGTGCCGGGGCTCTTGCCTTGCCTTGCCGCAGCCGCTGTCGCTGTCGCCGTAGCTGCCCAGGTGTCGCCGGTGTCCTAACCGCCCTGGTTGGTGCAGGAGTTGCCGAAGGCCGGGTTCAGCAGACCGATCACGTCGACGGTGTTCCCGCACACGTTGAGGGGGACGTGGATCGGGACCTGGACCAGGTTGCCGGAGAGCACGCCGGGCGAGTTGGTGGCCACACCCTGGGCGCCGCTGTCGGCGAGGGCCAGGCCGGCCCCACCGATCACCACGGCACCGGTGCCGAGGGCGACGACGGCCGCCTTCGCGATGCGAGACATCACGTTCTCCTTCTTGTTGCTCGGAAGTACCGACGGCAGGACCGACCCGCCGCACTTCCCCTTCAACGGCCCGGTGCGGGGCTGGTCACGGTGATCGTGCGGGGATCACCCTTCCCACGGCGTGAGGATCCCCCGTCCAGCGGGAGCGGGCCCGCCCGCGTGAGCCGGTGCGACGACCGTGCGGCGACATGACGGATTCATATGGCGGGCACGCGGTTTTCACTGGCAGGAACGTGAAGCGGTGAGTGGGAACCGGGGCCCCGGGCGTGCGAACGTCACAGAGAGGAAAGGGGCACCCATGGAAACGGGGATTCTGGGGCCGCTCGTCGTGCGCGTAGCCGGCACGTCCGTGGTGCCCACCGCGGCCAAGCCGCGCCAGATGCTCGCGCTCCTGGCGGTCAACGTCGGGCGTGACGTCAGCATGGCCACGCTGGTCGAGGAGCTGTGGGACGGCAGTCCGCCGGGCGGGCCGGCCGGAGTCGTGCAGACGTATGTGAAGCAGCTGCGCCATGCCCTCGCCTCCGCCGCCGCGGGCCTCGGCCCCGGCGCGCCGCAGGCCAAGGAGCTGCTGAGCCGGGGCCACACCGGATACGCGCTGAACCTGCCCGGGGCCACGACGGAGGCTCAGGCCTTCCAGGAACTCGCCGAGGCGGGGCTGCGCGCCGCCGCGCCGGACGGGGACGCCGAGACGGCGGCCCGGCTGCTCCGGCAGGCGCTGGCCCTGTGGCGCGGCCCGGTCTTCGCCGACGTACGCACCGGTCCGGTGCTGCACGCCGAGGGACTGCGGTTGGAGGAGGCGCGCCAGGCGGTGCTGGAGGCGCGCCTGGCGGCCGATCTGCGCCTGGGGCGGCACGCCGAGATACTCGGCGAACTCGCCGCGCTCACCGAGCGGTTCCCCTTCCAGGAGAACCTGCACGCCCTCCTCATGGCGGCGCTCTACCGAAATGGCCGATCCTGGCAGGCCCTGGAGGCCTTCCGGCGGCTGCGCGCGACCTGTGTGCGCGAGCTCGGCATCGAGCCGTCGCCCCGGCTGCAGCGCCTGCACCAGGCGATTCTCGACCCGGACCCCCGGTCCGACGTCCTCGGGACCGCCCTTGATCCAGGTTTGGCCGTTCTTTAGGCGCTCCCGGCACTCTGAGGGCGTACCGGCCGGATCCGTTCCCCGAGGTGACGGTGTCCTCCCGGCCCGGTGGTGGCACCCCCGCGCAGACCCCCCGTCGCCGCGCGGGCCGTGCACCACCCGGTTCGGCAGGCCTTCGGAAACCGTGCGGCGTGGCGGATTCCGGCCGGTTCTTCACGCTGGAGCGAACCGAGGCGGAGCGAGATGACGCGATACCTGGCCCGGAGTGTCACCGACGATTCCGACGACACGATCCGGCTGTTCTGCTTCCCGTACGCGGGCGGCGGTGCCTCCGCCTACGGGCGCTGGCAGCGCACGCTCGACGCGCACGGGGCGGGAGTGCACGTGCTGCCCGTGCAACTGCCCGGCCGCGAGGGGCGGATGGACGAGCCCCGGTTCACCGATCTGTGGGCGCTCGTCGCGGACATGGACGAGCAGCTCGACGCCGAGCTGGAGCGGCCGCACATCTTCTACGGCCACAGCATGGGCGCCCTGCTCGCCTACGCGCTGGCCTGGCGCCGCCAGCAGCGCGGCGCGAACATGCCGCTCGCCGTCGCCCTCAGCGCCTACCGTGCGCCGCACCTGCCGGCGCCGAAGATCGCCGACCCGGACGCCAGCGACGAGGAGCTGATCGACTCCCTCGCCGCCCTCGGCGGCATACCCGAGGTGCTGCTCAAGCACCCGGACTTCCTCACCGCGCTGCTGCCCGTGGCCCGCGACGACCTGATGCTGTGCACGGGGTACGCGGCGGCGCACGACACCGAGCCGCTGCGGGTCCCGCTGCACCTGTACGCGGGGCGGCGCGATCGGCTGGTGTCCGTGTCCGAGGTGCTGTCCTGGCGCCGGCACGCCGGCCGCGGCTGCGAGGTGCGCACGATGCCGGGCGGGCACTTCTTCGTACGGGCCCACGAGGGGGAGTTCCTGCAGGAGCTGGCCGGGCTGACCCGCCTGTACGGCAGCCGGGTGCCGGTGGCGGCCTGACACCGGCCACGGGCCCCGCCGGACCGTGACCGGTTCATGGTCCGGCGGGACCCACCGGGTCACCGGGGTCTCACGGTCCCGCGAGGCCCACCGGGTCACCGGGGTCTCACGGTCCCGCGAGGCCCACCGGGTCACCGAGGAGCCCACGGTCCCGTGGGACCCACCGGGTCACCAGGGATGCACGGTCCCGTGGGGCCCGGCTGATCATGAGGGATTCACGGGGGAGCGCGGCGCGACTCCCTTCTTCCGGTCTCCCTCGGCGTGTCAGATTGGCGCGAGTGGAAGGAGCGGGCGGACCAGCGGACCGGCGTGTCGACTCCTGCCGTTCCTCCCCAGACAACGCGCCGGTCGCCGCCGACCCGGCCCCGACCGGACTCCCGCCCGAGCAGGAGGTGCGCCTTGAACCCGCCTCACGAGCCGTCCGACAGACCCGACACACCCCTGCTCGACAGCGTCTACGGCCCGCAGGACGTCCGTCTCCTCGAACCCGGGCGGGTGCCCGGACTCGCCGCGGAGATCAGGGACTTCCTCGTCGCCTCGGTGCCGTGCGCCGACGGCCGGCTGGACGCCAATCTCGGCGCCGTCGAGCTGGCCATCGCGCTGCACCGGGTCTTCGACTCGCCGCGCGACGCGGTCCTGTGGGACACCGGCCACCAGTCCTGGGCCCACCGGCTCGTCACCGGGCGCAAGGACATCGGCCGGCCGGACCGCGGGGACGGCCCGGCGGGCGGCGGCTCCGCACGGGCGGCGTCGCGGCACGACCCCATCGAGACCTCCCGCGCCTCCACGGTCCTGTCCTACGCCGACGGGCTCGCCAAGGCCTACCGCATCGCCGGCCGCGACGACCGTCATGTCGTCGTGGTCGTCGGCGACGGGGCCCTGGCGGGCGGCATGGCCTGGGAGGCGCTGAACAGCATCGCGGCCGCCGGGGACCTGCGCCTCGTCGTGGTCGTCAACGACGACGGCGGCTCCGAGGGCCCCGTGCGCGGTGCCCTCGCCGGCCACCTGGCCACGCTGCGCACCCGGCGCGGCTTCGAGCGGTTCCTCGACACGGGCCAGGAGATCCTGCGCCGTACCCCCGTCGTCGGCGGCCCGCTCCAGGGCGCCCTGCGCGGGGCGAAGAAGGGACTGCACCAACTGGTCGCCTCCCAGGGCCTGTTCGAGGACCTGGGGCTCAGGTACCTCGGACCCGTGGACGGGCACAGCGTGCCGGACCTGGAACAGGCGCTGCGCCTGGCGAAGGACGGCGGCCCGGTGGTGGTGCACTGCGTCACCCGCAGGGGAAAGGGCGCTCCGCGCCGCCCCGCCGAGGCGGAGGGGACCGCACGGCACGGCGGCGCCCCGGTCCTCTCCGCCTTCGGCCCCGCCGACGGCCGGCCCCGCCCCCAGCCCTGGGAGTCGGTCTTCGCCGAGGAGATGGTCAAGGCCGGCGCCGACCGCCCCGACGTCGTGGCCGTCACGGCGGGGGTACCCCGGCCCGTCGGGCTCGGCCCGTTCGCCGACACCTTCCCCGAGCGGTTCTTCGACGTCGGCGCCGCCGAGCGGCACGCCGTCACCTCGGCGGCGGGGCTGGCCACCGGGGGACTGCACCCGGTCGTCACCGTGCACCCGGCCTTCCTCGACCAGGCCTTGGAACAGGTGCGTTCGGACGTGGCGCCGCTCGGCCTCGGCGTCACCCTCGTGCTCGGCGGGGCGGACGCGGACGCCGCCGGCGAGGACGGCCTCGGCCGGCCCGGCCCGGGAGACGGCGCGCCCTGCCGGCCCCTGCCCGGCCTGCGGCTCGCCGTGCCCCGCGACGGGGCCCGGCTGCGGGCGCAGTTGCGCCAGGCCCTGGAGGTGTCCGACGCGCCCACCGCGGTGTGGTTCCCGCCGGGCGACACCGGGCCCGACATCGAGGCCGTGGCGTACGACGGCGGGGTCGACGTCCTGCGCCGCGGGCGGGGCCGCGATGTGCTCGTCGTCTCCGTCGGGGCCATGGCACCGGCCTGCCTGGAGGCCGCGCGGCTGCTGGAGGCCGAGGGCGTCTGCGCGACCGTCGTCGACCCCTGCTGGGTGCAGCCACTGGACGCCGCGCTCCCGCGGCTGGCGGCCGGGCACCGGCTGGTGGTCACCGCGGCGGACGGCGGACCGGGCGGCGGCGTCGAGGCGGCCCTCCTCCAGGAACTGAACGACGCCCGTGTGGCCGTACCCGTCCTGCGGACCGCGCCCGGGCCGACCGGAGCGGACATCGCGCACGCGGTGCTGGGCCGGCTGCGGGACGGGACATGACGGCCTTCGCGTACGACGTCACCGCCCCGGCACCCGGCAGGACCGCCTCCGCGCGCGGCACGGCCTCCCGCGTGGACGCCTCCAGTACGGCGTCCGCGCCGCACCCTTCCCCTACGGCGTCCGCGCCGCACCCTTCCCCTACGGCGTCCGCGCCGCACCCTTCCCACGACCCCTTACGCGACTCCTTACGTGCCTGCGCACGCGGCTCCGTGCCCGCGGGGACGCCCCGCTGTGCGTAGCCGACTGAATCGCGAGGTCAACGAGATGCCCCCCCACCTGATGATCCCGCCGCCTCGCGCACCACCCCTGTATCCAGGTGAAAGGAACCGGTCATGGCATCTCCCTCTCGTCCCTCTCCAGGGGGGCCGCGCACCGCCCTCGTTCTCGGCGGGGGGCTCGCGGGCGTCCTCGCCGCACACGAACTCTCCCCCCACGTCGACTCGGTGATCCTCGTCGACCGGCGCGGCGACTCCGCGTCCCACGCGGCCCCGGGCGGCACCGACCCCGCCGTCATGCTGCACTCCGCGGGCGCCCGCGCCCTGGACGCCCTGCTGCCCGGCATCGTCAACGACCTCGTCATGGCCGGTGCCCACCGGCTCGGCATGACGAAGGACATGGCCATCCTCACCCTCCGCGGCTGGCTGGCGCACGGCTGCGACGGGCAGTTCGTCATCACCTGCACCCGGGACCTCGCCCGGCGCGTGGTGCGCGAGCGGGCGCTGCGCCCGGACAACATCACCGTCCTGGCGAACACCGAGGCCGTCTCGCTGACCGGGGACGCGTACCTGCTGACCGGCGCGGTGGTACGGGACCGGGCCACCGGAACGGTACGACGGCTCGACGCCGAGATCGTCGTGGACGCCACCGGACGCGGCACCGGCGTCGCCGACCGGATCAGCGAACTGGGGCTGCCGCCCGTGCCCGTGGACTCCCTGGACGGCGGGATCGCCTACGCCACCCGGATGTTCCGGCTCGCCCCCGAGGTCGCCGCCGGCCGCCCCGCCGTGCACATCCAGCCCGACCCCTCCACCGACAGCCGTGGCGGCACGCTGCTGCCCGTGGAGGGCGACCGCTGGATCGCCACCTTCGTCGGCATGCGCGGCACCGAACCGCCCGTGGACGAGCGTGAGTTCACGAGGTTCGCCGGGGTGCTGCGCGACCGTGCCCTCGTCGACCTCCTGGCCGGTGCCGAGCCGCTGGGTCCGGTGAGCGGCCTGGACGGCCTGGTGAACCGCAGGCTGCACCTGAAGTGGCTGCCGCGGGTCCCGAAGGGGCTCATCGTGCTCGGCGAGGCGGAGACCTGCTTCAACCCGGTGTACGGCTACGGCGCGTCCACCGCCGCGATGTCGGTCCTGGCGCTGCGCCGGGGCCTGGAGCGGTACGGCACCGGCGACAAGCTCACGCCCCGCGTGCGGCGTGCCGTCGCCAAGACCACCCAGGGACCCTGGGGCACGTCCTCCCCGGGCGAGCGGCGGCATCCCGAGACCGTCGCGACCATGCAGCCCAGCCGGGCCGCCCTCGCCGTGATGCGGGTGCTCGGCCGCTACACCGACCGCGTCCTGCGGGCGGGGACGGGACGCCCGGCCGCCACCCGGGCGCTGGTGGACATCATCACGCTCTCCCGGAGCCCGGCCGCGCTGCTCACCCTGCCGGTCGTGGCCGCCGCGGTGCGCGGACCGGGCCCGGACGCCCAGCTGCACACCCCGCCGCCCGCCGCGGCCCCCCGCGCCCGGACCACGCGTCCCGTCGCCGGCGGCGTCGCCGACGGGGGCGTCGCCGTCACCACCAAGGCCGTTCCGATACCCGCCGGTTCCGACGCGGACGGCGCCGGACGTTGACCCGCCCCGCACGGCCGGCTCATCGGGGATTGCCTGGTTTGGCCGCAGTTTAGGGAACGTTGCGAGGCTGGACGCGCGCCTGCCCGGGGCCGTGTCCGGCCTCGCGGCGCGTTCGTCCCCCTTCTCAGGCGCACGGTTCCGTGGTGCCTGAGCCCTCCAAGGCCCCGAGGAGCGAATTCATGTCCAACCACACGCATGCCGGCGGTGCCATCCGCAGCTCGACGTCGCGGCCGGTCCGCGTCGCCTGGGGGCTGCTGGCCGCCTTCCTGGCCGTCTGGACGGTGTTCGAGGCGGTGAAGCACGCCGGGTGGGTGATCCCGCTCGCGCTGCTCGGCCTCATCGGTCCCGACCTGTCGTTCTTCGTCGGGGCGTCGGGCCCGCACCAGCACGGTCAGCTCCCGCGCGGCACCGTCCCCGTCTACAACCTGCTGCACCGGCCGCTCGCGCCCCTCGCCGTCATGACGGTCGCCGCGCTCCTGTCGGACGGTCCCGGTGACAACGCCGCGCCCTTCACCTTCGGTCTCGCGTGGATGCTGCACATCGCGCTCGACCGGTCCCTGGGGTACGGACTGCGCACCGCCGAGGGCTGGCAGCGCTGACCGGCTCCCGACACGTTCGAGGCCCGCCGCCCATCGGGGCGGCGGGCCTCAGTCGTTCAGGCAGCCTCGGTCGTTCAGGCGGCGGTGGCCTGCTCGGCCGGGGCGGCGGCCTCATCGGCACCCGCACCGGCGCCGGCACCGGCCTCGGCACCCTCACCGGCCGGGCGGATGCCCCGGAAGCCGATGACGCCGTTGGCGATGCTCAGCACCAGGAAGACCAGCAGCACGGTGAACCCGGACTGCAGGCCCTCGACGAGCACGACGTCGTGGTGGGCGCCGGTCTTGGCGACGTCCGTCATGCGGTTGTTCATGACGGTGACGGCGACCGCGATACCGAAGGCCGCGCCCAGCTGCGTCGAGGCGTTGAGCAGCGCCGACGTGGAGCCGGAGTCCTCGTCCGTGGCCTGCGAGGTGCCGACGACCGGCGTCGGGATCAGGCAGAGCACCAGGCCGACGCCGAACACCGCGGTGACCGGCAGCAGGTAGCCCCAGTAGCCGTGGTGCACCGGAAGGCGCGTCAGCATCACGACGACCACCGCGAAGGCGACCGTACCCACCAGGTACATGCCACGCGGACCGGTCTTGCCGATCAGCTGCGAGGCGACGGGCGCGAGGACCAGCAGCGCGATGCTCACCGGCAGGTACGCGAGGCCGGTCTGCAGCGGGCTGTAGCCGAGCACGCCCTGCATCCACAGCGGAAGCAGGAAGAAGATCGGCATCATCATGGCGGCGGTCAGGAACTCGCCCAGGCTGCCGGCCACCACGGACCGGGTGCGGAACAGCCGCATCGGCACCAGCGGGGCCGGGCTGCGCCGCTCCACCGACACGAACGACACCAGGAGCACGGCGGCGACGACGAAGGAGGAGAGCACCTTCCAGTCGGTCCAGCCCTCGTCGCTGCTGGAGACGATGGCGTACACCAGCAGCAGCACACCGCCGGTGCCGGTCACCGCGCCGGCGACGTCCTTCGCGGGCCGGTCGCCGGACGGCCGGGGCAGCTTGACCAGGGCCAGCGCGGCGGCGGCGAGGGCGACACCGACCGGCACGTTGATCCAGAATGCCCAGCGCCAGTCGGCGTTGACGATGGCACCGCCGAGGATGGTGCCGACGCTGGCGCCGATGCCGATGACCGCGCCCCACACACCGAAGGCCTTCGCCCGCTCCTTCGGGTCGGGGAAGACGGTCACCAGGATCGACAGGGACGCGGGCGACAGCGCGGCCGCGCCGATGCCCTGGACGGCTCGCGCGGTGAGCAGCGCGGTCTCGTTCTCGGCGAGACCGGCGCCCAGCGAGGCGAGCGTGAACAGCGCGAGGCCGAACAGGAACACCTCCCGCCGGCCCACCACGTCGGCCAGCCGGCCGCCGAGCAGCAGCAGACCGCCGAAGAGCAGGACGTAGATGTTCATCACCCAGGTCAGACCGGTGGTCGACAGACCGATGGCCGACTGGAGCTTGGGGCCCATCACGTTGATGATCGCCGAGTCGATGGCGATGACGAACTGTGCGACGGAGACAACGCCCAGAATCCACCAGCGCCGCGCGGGGGCGTCGGTGGTGGGCGCGGTGTTTTGGAGCGGCATGGGTCCTCCTGCCGGTCGCTCCGGAAAGCCGGGACTTCCGCGGGTCGGGGACGGCGGATCGGAAAGCGGAACACGGGAATCACGTGTGCGTGGAGCGTAGGACGGGGCGTTGAAGCCGCCCTAAAGCCAGGCGAACCAGGCGCCTTTGCCGTGGCACAAGCCGATATTGCGAGGATCTCGGCGCCCGTTTTCCGATGGGGGCACCCACGGTCCGCTCCCGGCCCCCCATGCCCGTACGGAGGCAGCATCCATGGAGTCAGTGGACACCGTCACACCGCCCGCGCCGGGCGGTGCCGACCATTCCGAGCCGACCGGACCGTCCGAGCCCACCCTGGACTATCCCTTCCATCGGCCGTCGGCGGTCGAGATACCCCGCGTCTACGCCGAGTTGAGGGACCGCTGCCCGGTCGCCCATGTGCGGCTGCCCAGCGGTGACGAGGGGTACGTCGTCTCCCGTTACGACGACGTGCGCACCGTCCTGGCCGACCCCCGCTTCAGCCGGGCCGCCACCACCGCGCCGGGCGCCCCCCAGCTCACCAAGACGCCCCCGCTGGCCGGCGGCCTGTTCACCATGGACCCGCCCGAGCACACCCGGCTGCGCCGGCTGGTGTCGAAGGAGTTCACCTTCCGGCGCGTGCAGAACCTGCGGCCGCGGATCCAGGAGCTGACCGACGGGCTCCTCGACGCGATGGAGAAGCAGAGCCCGCCCGTCGACCTCAACACCGCGCTCGCCTTCCCGCTGCCGGTGATGGTGATCTGCGAACTGCTCGGGGTGCCCTTCGAGGACCGTGACAAGTTCCGCGGCTGGTCCGACGCCTTCGTCTCCCTCACCTCGCACACGCCCGAGGAGATGGCCGCCCAGCGCAGGTCGATGATCGAGTACCTGGCCGCGCTCATCCAGCGCAAGCGGGAGGAGCCGACCGACGACCTGATGGGCGCGCTCGTCACTGCGCACGACGAGGAGGGCCGGCTCACCGAGCACGAGCTGATCACCATGGGCATCACCCTGCTCGTGGCCGGGCACGAGACCACCGTGTCCATGATCGGCAAGTGCATGCTCACCCTGCTGCGCCACCCCGAGCACCTGGCCGCGCTGCGCGACAGCCCCGAGCACATCGACCACGCGGTCGAGGAGCTGCTGCGCATCAACCCCATCGGCGACGGCGGACCCCTGCGGGTGACCCTGGAGGACGTCGAGGTCGCCGGCACGCGCATCCCCAAGGGCAGCGCGGTCCTCGCCGCGATCTGCTCCGCCAACCAGGACGCGGAGCGCTTCGCCGAGTCCCCGGCCGACGCGTTCGACCCGGCCCGCCCCACGGCCGGCCAGCACGTCGCCTTCGGGCACGGCCCGCACTTCTGCCTCGGGGCACCGCTGGCCCGCGCCGAACTCCAGATCGTCATCGGCTCGCTGATCCGCCGCTTCCCGGCCATCAGGCTCGCCGAGGACGTCGAGGACCTGCACCTGACGACCGGGATGATGGTGCACGGCCTGGAGCGGCTGCCGGTCACCTGGTGAGGACCGGCCGCACCACCGCGCGGCCGCGGTGAGACGGGACGACGACAGAGGACGACGACAGAGGCGGCGCCACCGGGAGGACCGGTGGCG
>NZ_JBEYUW010000008.1:0-370724 GCF_040643735.1 Streptomyces sp. NPDC047085 | reverse complement strand
CAGGAGCCGTACAGGGCGCGTTCCCGCTCCACCAGCAGCGGCATCGCATCCGACGCGGTGACCAACTCCCGCAAGGGATACCGGGCCAGCACCGCGTCCACTTCCGGCGCCAGTGCCGCCGCGAGCCGCCAGGCGGGCGGGCGGCCCTCGTCGCGCAGGGCCGCGACTGCCGCCAGGACGACGGCCCGCTGCCTCGCGGGGACTCCGGCGGCCGCCCGCTCGTACAGCCGGGCGCCCTCCTCCAGGACCAGGTCGGTGTCGATGCCGGCGGGGATCTTCACGCCGGCGGTGTGCCGCCAGGTGCCGAGGGGATCCGACCAGGCCTCCACCGTGTAGGTCCAGTGGCCGGGTTCACCCACGGTGACGGTGGCGCCCCACCGGTCGGTGCCCGGGGCGAGTTCCCGCATCGGGGTCCAGGGTCCGGCCCGGCCCTCGGGGTCGCGCAGGACGACGTTCGCGGCGACGGCGTCGTGTCCCTCCCGGAACACGGTGGCCGACACCTCGAACGACTCCCCGGCCACCGCCTTCGCGGGCCTGCGCCCGTGCTGGACCAGGGGGCGGATGTCGAGGACGGGGATCCGGCCGACGGAGGTGTCCGGCTTCCCGTTCCGTTTCGCCGGCTTCCTGGCCGGTTTCCGTGCCGCTGTCGTGCCGGTTGTCGGGGGTGCTGACGAGTGGTGCGTGGCGGGCATGACCGCTCCTGTCCGCATCAACGTGGGTGTGGGCGGAGGGATGTGGGAGATGGGTCCTGCGGGGTCGTACCGGAGGAGCCTTCCCATCCGATTCGGGTGGGCAATCCGGCACTTTGTTAACTACTCACGCGTATGTCTACGCACAAGACCGGCCTCGTTTCCGGTTCCCGCCACCGGGTTCGGACACCGGTCCGGACACTGGTTCCGGACGCCCTGACCGCTTCACCCGGATGCGTCCCCACCGACCCTTCGGTAACCACTACCGTCGAACGTGACGACGAGACGTACAGCGCCGTGCGTCTCACTCCGCAACGCGTCCGAGGTGGAAGTGTGAAGGCGATCCGTCGGTTCACCGTCCGTCCCGTTCTCCCCGAACCTCTCCGGCCGCTGAGCGACCTGGCGCGCAACCTGCGCTGGTCCTGGCACGCGGAAACGCGCGATCTGTTCCAGTCCGTCGACCCCGAGCACTGGACCGCGGCCGGGGGCGACCCCGTCCGGCTGCTGGGCCGGGTGAGCCCGGAGCGGCTCGCCGAGCTGGCCGAGGACCGACGGTTCCTGCGCCGCCTCACCGCGGTCGCTGACGACCTCGACGACTATGTGACCGGCGACCGCTGGTACCAGGAGCAGGACGAGGGGCTGCCCGCCGCCGTCGCCTACTTCTCGCCCGAGTTCGGCATCGCCGCCGCCCTGCCCCAGTACTCCGGCGGCCTCGGCATCCTCGCCGGCGACCATCTGAAGGCGGCCAGCGACCTCGGCGTCCCGCTGATCGGCGTCGGACTGCTCTACCGGCACGGCTACTTCCGCCAGACCCTGTCCCGCGACGGCTGGCAGCAGGAGCACTATCCGGTGCTCGACCCCAACGAACTGCCCCTCACCCTGCTGAAGGAGACCGACGGTTCACCCGCGCGGCTGGCCCTCGCGCTGCCCGGCGGGAAGGCGCTGCACGCCCGGATCTGGGTGGCCCAGGTGGGCCGAGTACCCCTGCTGATGCTCGACTCGGACGTGGAGGAGAACGACCACGGCGAACGCGGGGTGACCGACCGGCTCTACGGCGGCGGCAGCGAGCACCGGCTGCTCCAGGAGATGCTCCTCGGCATAGGAGGGGTGCGGGCCGTGCGGACGTACTGCCGGCTCACCGGGCACCCGGGGCCCGAGGTGTTCCACACCAACGAGGGGCACGCCGGCTTCCTCGGCCTGGAGCGGATCGCCGAGCTGTGCGAGGAGGGCCTGGGCTTCGACGCCGCGCTGGAGGCCGTACGCGCCGGGACGGTGTTC
This sequence comes from Streptomyces sp. NPDC047085, assembly GCF_040643735.1. NCBI lineage: Bacteria > Bacillati > Actinomycetota > Actinomycetes > Kitasatosporales > Streptomycetaceae > Streptomyces > Streptomyces sp. NPDC047085. Next base: position 368,757 of record NZ_JBEYUW010000008.1, on the reverse strand, counting down.
ACCACGCACACCCCGGTGCCGGCCGGAATCGACCGCTTCGACCGGGAGCTGGTCGCCCGGCACTTCGGGCCCGACGCGGAACTGCCGGCCATCGACGTGCAGCGGATCCTGGCGCTCGGCATGGAGACCTACCCGGGCGGCGAGGCGAACCTGTTCAACATGGCCGTGATGGGGCTCCGGCTGGCCCAGCGGGCCAACGGGGTGTCGCTGCTGCACGGGCAGGTCAGCCGGGAGATGTTCGCGGGGCTCTGGCCGGGCTTCGACGCCGAGGAGGTGCCGATCACCTCGGTCACCAACGGGGTGCACGCGCCGACCTGGGTCGCCCCCGAGGTGCTCCGGCTCGGCGCGCGGCAGATCGGCGTCCAGCGGGCCGAGGACGCGCTCACCGTCGGCGACTCCGAGCGCTGGGACCCGGTGGCGGAGATCCCGGACCAGGAGATCTGGGAGCTGCGCCGCACCCTGCGCGAACAGCTGGTGCTGGAGGTGCGGGAGCGGCTGCGCGCCTCCTGGCGGCAGCGCGGCGCCGGGAACGCCGAGCTGGGCTGGATCGACGGTGTGCTCGACCCCGACGTGCTGACCATCGGGTTCGCCCGGCGCGTGCCGTCGTACAAACGCCTCACCCTCATGCTGCGCGACCGCGACCGCCTCATGGAGCTGCTGCTCCACCCCGAGCGGCCGATCCAGATCGTGGTGGCCGGAAAGGCACACCCGGCGGACGACGGCGGCAAGCGCCTGGTGCAGGAGCTGGTCCGCTTCGCCGACGACCCCCGGGTCCGCCACCGCATCGTCTTCCTCCCCGACTACGGCATGGCGATGGCGCAGAAGCTCTACCCCGGCTGCGACGTCTGGCTGAACAACCCCCTGCGCCCGCTGGAGGCCTGCGGCACCTCGGGGATGAAGGCCGCGCTCAACGGCTGTCTCAACCTCTCCGTCCTGGACGGCTGGTGGGACGAATGGTTCCAGCCGGACTTCGGCTGGGCCATCCCGACCGCGGACGGCGCGGGCACCGACCCGGACCGCCGGGACGACATCGAGGCCGCGGCCCTGTACGACCTGCTGGAACAGCGCATCACCCCGCGCTTCTACGAGCGCGGCCGGGCCGGGCTGCCGGACCGCTGGATCGAGATGGTCCGGCAGACGCTCACCCTGCTCGGCCCGAAGGTGCTGGCCGGGCGGATGGTCCGCGAGTACGTCGAGCGGCTCTACGTCCCCGCCGCCCTGGCCCATCGCGCGCTGACCCCGGACACCGCCGGCGAACTGGCGGGCTGGAAGGCCCGGGTACGGGCCGCCTGGCCCGGCGTGCGGGTCGACCATGTGGAGACGACCGCGACGACCGCCACCGCGGAACTGGGCACGAGCGTGGGCCTGCGGGTCCGGGTGGCGCTGGGCGAGCTGAGCCCGGACGACGTCGAGGTCCAGGCGGTCTCCGGCCGGGTCGACTCGGCGGACCGCATCACCGACGCCGGCACGGTCCCGCTCAAGCCGGTGGGCCACCCCGACCTGGAGGGCCGCTGGCTCTACGAGGGCCCCCTCTTCCTCGACCGCACCGGCCCCTACGGCTACACCGTCCGCGTCCTCCCGGCCCACCGCCTCCTCGCCTCCGGCGCGGAACTGGGCCTGGTCGCCGTACCGTCCGGGGAGGCGGTGGAGGGAGCGGGCGTGCTGCTGCGGTGACCCAGTCGTAGCGTGATACACCCTGAGTCCCCGGAGCGGTCACGGCAGCTCCGGGGACTCAGGGTTTGTGGCTCGTAGTGAGGGGGGTTTACGCGCAGGCCGCCCGGCTTGCCGGCGACTTCCCGACCGCGCTCCCCGCGACACAGATCCGGGGTTGGAGGGCCGCTATCAGCGCGTCTTCGGTGACGTGTACAGGAACCAGGGAGAATCACAGCGCTCCGCCGAGGCCTACTTGGCCGGACGCCTCGAAGCCGAACAGCACGCCAGGCAAAGGGAAGCACACACAACCAGGCCCTGCCGCGCCCTTGCCTTCGTCTGCTGTTTGGGGCGTTGGCGGCGAGCTTGGCGGCTGGGTTGAAATATTGCGCTTCGGGTCGTCAGGTCCGTTCTTGGGTGGCGTGCAGGCCGCACTTACTTGTGATCGAGGTCACAGAGTGGTGCGGGAACCGGCAGGTGTTTTCTCTATTCACAGGCGCTTCACGGGATTTACGGTCTCGCTTCACTGATCAACTTCTGATCTGAGCTGATCGTGGCTGCTGCATGGCACGGCCAGTTCGGCCTGGTTGGTGCGTGTTTCGTTCCATTGGACTGCCAGCGCCCGCGTCTGCGTGGGGGCTGGTGTGGGGTGGGAGTTCTGATGGCTGCTCGGCGTGCGCGCCTGCTTTCCGTCGGTGTGGCGGGTGCAGTGCTGGCGGGTTTGTTGTCGACGGTGTCGGTCGTGGCGCCGCAGCAGGCGGCTGCAGCCGGGGATGATCCGACACCCGTGGTGCCCTCGCAGTCGTTGGGGACGGTTCCGGCGCCGCAGGTGGAGGAGGCGGGCAAGGCGCTGCCGGCGCCGAAGTGGCCGGCTGCCGGTGAGGCGACGGTCGACTTGTCGCAGGCGGCGCCCGGTGATCCGGGCACCATGACGCCCGAGCCATCTGCGTCGGCGAGTGGCGATTCCACGGCAGTTGCCGACGTGGTGGAGATCGCGCCGGTTGCCGATGACGCCGGCGCCACTGCCCAGTTGTCCCGCGCGCAGCTCGCGGCCGACGGCACGCCCTCACCGACCCCCGTCGACGCAGACAGCCCTATGGCGACCGCCAGCGCTTCTGTGAGCGCGGATCCGAGCGAGAGCGCGTCGCCGCAGCCGTCGGAGTCGACGTCGGCGCAGCCCGCCGGTGGCACGGACGCGGTATCGCCGGACCAGGTGGATGTCAGGGTGCTGGACCGTCAGGATGTCGCTCCTGCTGGTGGCGTGGGCCTGGGCCTGCAGGTCATACGTACCGATGGGGTGACGGCACCGGGCCAGGTCCAGGTCGCCATCGACTACTCGGGGTTCAAGTACGCCTATGGCGGGGACTTCGCCTCGCGGCTGCGGATGGTGAAGCTGCCCGCGTGTGCGCTGCAGACGCCCGAGGCTGAGGGGTGTACCGAGCGCGAGTTCGTGCCGGTCGACAACGACACCGCGAAGAACACACTGACTGCGACGGTGGAGGCCGAACCCGACACGGACGGCCTGTCCACGCAGCTGGCCAGCGGCTCGAGCTCCGTGTACGCGCTGAGCACCAGCTCGTCCTCGGACCAGGGCGATTACCGAGCCTCCACCCTTTCCCCGACCGGATCATGGGACGTGGCGACCGGGTCGGGAGCCTTCACTTACAGCCTCCCGATCAGTCTGCCGGCACCGGCGATGGGATCTGCGCCCTCGCTGGGCCTGACCTACAACTCGCAGTCGGTGGACGGGCGCACCTCGGCGACGAACAACCAGGCCTCATGGGTCGGCATGGGCTGGGACCTGGGCGCCGGCTACATCGAACGCCGATACCAAAACTGCAGCAAGGACGGGCTGAAGGACATCGGCGACATGTGCTGGGACTCGCCGAACACCAGCAAGGAGCCGGACGGCGCGATCTACGTCGTGAACCTCAACGGGGTCACCTCGACACTGGTGCAGGACAACAACGGCACCGGCTCGTACCACCTGCAGGACGACCCGGGCTGGAGGGTGCAGCACCTGAGTGGTGGACACGGTGCGGACGACGAGTACTGGGTGATCTCCACGCAGGACGGCCATCGTTACTACTTCGGCTGGGGACGCTCGGAGCGCACCGGAGACGCGACGTCATCGGTGTTCACCGAGCCCGTCGTCGGCAACGACCCCGGTGAGCCGTGCCACGATCAGTTCCCCGAGCCCTGTACTCAGGCCTGGCGATGGAACCTCGACCGCACGGTCGACGCCAACGAGGTGGAGTCGGTCTACTTCTACGACAAGGAGTACAACTACTACCGGTCGGTTGCCAACACTGACAAGGCCCGCAAGTACACCGCGAGTGGCTACCTCACCTCCATCGAGTACGGCTGGCCAACTCAGATTGCGAACTCCAAGCCGACGGGCAAGGTCGAACTGACCCACGTGGGCCGCTGCGTGGAGCGCATGTCGGACGCAGACCCGCTGCGCGGGGAGCCGGGACTGTGTCCGTCGATCTCCTCCAGTCCCACCTCGTATCCGGACGTGCCGGTCGACTTGATGTGCGACGGCACGTCGGCGGACTACTACTGCGCGGGAAAGACGTACTACCCCACGTTCTTCAGCAAGGACATGCTGTGGGACATCAAGACCTATGTGCTGAACACCAGCTTGGATGGCTGGGACCTGGTGCAGCAGTACCAGACCAAGCACGGTTTGCCGAACCCCGACGGTTCGATCGGCAAGACACTGTGGCTGGACTACGTGCAGCGCGAGGCCTACGGGTCAGGCGCGGACATCGTCCTGCCGGTCATCAACTTCAACGGCATCGACCTGAACAACAGGGTCGGCTCCACCGAGCTGAACTTCCGCCGCATCAACACCATCGACGGTGACCTCGGTGCCACCACCACCGTCACCTACGGTTCGCCGAACCCGTGCAGCGCGGACGCCCTGCCCACCGAGTCCTCCAACACCAAGGACTGCTTCTGGCAGAAGTGGATCCCTGAGGGCGAGACCGAAGCCAAGACGGGCTGGTTCAAGAAATTCCTGGTCACCAAGGTGACGGTCGACCCGACGGTCACCAGCAACCAGGACGGTGCCCCGGAGATGACCACCAGCTACGACTACCAGGGCGGAGCCGGCTGGCGGTTCACCAACGACCCCCTGGTCAAGGACGCGGACGAATCCTGGTCCGACTGGCGCGGCTACCAGCGCGTCGAGGTCACCAGCGGCAGCGGCGCGGTCAAGCACTCCACCTTCCACTGGCTCTACCGCGGCCTGGACGGCGACCGCACCTCCAAGACCGACCCCTCCGCGACCCGCTCCGTCACGGTCACCGACGGCCAAGGCACCTCTTACACCGACTCAGCATGGCTCCAGGGCCGCACCATCGAGACCTCCAGCCGCGACGACGCCGGCAATTCTCACGAGCGCGTCTTCCACCATTACTGGATCCACAACACTGCCCAGTACGACGGCCTGCCCGACGCACGCTTCGTCCGCGAGGACCAGACCACCACCGACACGAAGATTTCAACGGGCTGGCGTACCCACGTCGTCCAGAACGAATACGACGCCACCACCGACACCTCCGCTCTCTACGGCCTGCCGCTGCGCATCGACGACCAGGGAGAGAAGGACGTCTCCGACAACCGGTGCACCACCTACGGCCGCGCCTACAACACCGACTACTTCGACAACAGCAGCATCCAGCGGTGGATGATCCTGATCGACGAAATCCGCCACTACAGCGTCGGCTGCACCGACCGCGCCGCGTCCAACCAGGACGCCTACAGCGTCACTCTGTACGACAACGCCACCTCCGTGGACACCGACAAGCCCGTCGACGGCAACTCCACCGAGACGCGCTCCTACACCACCTCCAGTGCCGCCGATGCGCAGACCGCGACGTTCGGCTACGACAACGCAGGCCGCAGCATCTGGGCGGAGGACGCCGACGGCCATCGCACCACCACCACCTACAACCCGGACAGCAACTGGCCGGTGAACGGCATCACCACCACCAGCCCCGATCCCGACGGGCCTGCCGCCGGGCGTGGCCCGCTGACCACCACGGTCTGGAAGTCCCGGTTCTGGGGTGCGCCCTACCAGAGCAAGGACGCCAACGGCAAAGTCACCAAGGTCACCCTGGATGCCGCGGGACGGCCCATCGAGGTGTGGAAGCCCACCGAGACCGGTGACTCGCCCTCGATCAAGTTCAGCTACAGCATCCCCACCACGACCAGCGGCGGCGTCCCGGACTCGGTCGACGGCTACCCCCGCGTGAAGACGTCCACCCTGCAGTCCGGCACCACCTACCTGACGTCCTACGCTTACACCGACGGTCTCGGCCGCGCCCGGGAGAGCCAGGCTCCGCTGCCGGACGGAACCGCCTCCAATGGAGAGGAAGTCCCCAACCGGCAGGTCGCCGTGACCCGCTACGACTCGGCCGGCAACGTCACCGGCACCTCGGCGGTCTTCCGCAGCGAGGGCACCGCGGGCTCGGCCGACCCGGTCAGCCCCAAGGTGGAGGACCTGCCGTCCTACACCGACCTGACGCTGGACTGGGCGGGCCGCACCACCGAGTCGCGGATCCTCGTCGGTGACGGCACCACCACCCGCGCCGTCGACTCGGGGAAGGTCCTGACTGCCTACTTCGGTGACTACACCACCGTCACCCCGGCCGTGGCCGCCCCCACCGACACCTACACCGACGTCTACGGGCAGATCTCCAAGATCGTCGAGCATAACGGCAGCGGAACCTACACCACCCAATACGCCTACACGACCAAGGGCGAACTGCAGAAGATCACCGACCCGCGCGGCAACAACACTCTCTACACCTACGACTGGGCCGGAAACCGCAAGACGGTCGACGACCCCGACGCGGGTTTCTCCTCCATCACCTACGACCACAACGGCCGCGTCAGCACGGTCAAGGACAACATCGATCCGACCACCGGATGGGCCAAGACCACCCTCACTTACGGCTACGACGCCCTCGGCCGTAAGTCGTCCGTCAGCAGCGGCTCCACCGTACTCGCCTCCTGGCTGTGGGACGGCCTCGGCGTGAGCGGCGGCAAGGGTCAGATCACCTCCACCACCAGCCGCGACGCCGACGGCAACACGTACACCGTCAAGGCCGACGCCTTCGACGACCGAGGCCGGCCGCTCAGTACCACCGTCACCCTGCCCGCCACGGTCGGCGGCCTGGCCGGCGACTACACCACCACCTTCGGCTACGACGCCGCCGACCACATCACGTCCGTCCACTACCCCGCCGCAGGCGGACTGCCGTCCGAGACTGTCAACACCACCTACAACGCCTACGGACAAGCCAGCAGCCTGGCCTCCGACACAGAGACCTACGTCAAGACCACCGTTTACGACGCCTACGGCCTCCTGACCGACCGCTACTACGGCGTCCCGTCCGGCGATCCGACCACCGTCACAGCCCACCGCACCTACACCTACGACTACACCGACGGCACCCGCTGGCTGTCCAGCATCGCCACCACCACCAGCCGCGGCCTGTTCACCCGCGGAAGCCAGAACGACACCTACGACCACAACGCCGACGGCACGATCACCCAGATCCGGGAACAGGCAGACGGACAGACCGCACAGTCACAGTGCTTCAAGTACGACGACCAGGTACGCCTGACCCGCGCCTTCACCCGAACCGACGCGAACGCCTGCACCACCTCCAGCACCTCAGACTTTGCGGGTGAGGCCCCGTATCAGACGGCCTACACCTACGACCGCATGGGCAACCTGCAGTCCACCGCCGACACCGACGCCACCGGCAAAACGACCACCCGCGACTACCTCTACCCCGGCTACGACGACGCCGGCATCTGGACCACCGCCAACGCCGACTGGCCGCACGGCGTCCGAAAGATCAACACCATCACGGCGGGCACCACCACCTCGAGCGAGACTCTCGCCTACGACAACGCCGGCCAGATGACACAGCGCATCGAACCCGGCAAGACCTACGACTACACCTGGACCCCGCTAGGCCGACTCGACAGCGCCAAAACCACCGACTCCGGCGGCAGCAGACTCACCCGCTACGCCTACGACGCCGACGGCGCCCTCCTGGTACGAACCACCCCGCAGGAAACTGTCGCCTACCTCGGCGGCATGGAATTGCACACAGACGGCCACACCACCACCGCCACCCGCTACTACAGCTGCGGCGGCACCACCGTGGCCATGCGCACCACCGCCGACACCCCCACCGGCAGCACCCTCACCTACCTGATGGCCGACACCCAGGCCTCCACCCAACTCGCCGTCAACGTCACCACCGGCACCACCACCCGCCGTCGCTACACCCCCTTCGGCGACGAACGCAGCGGCACCCTGCCCACCGGCACCGACCACGGCTTCCTGGGCAAAACCGAAGACGCCAGCACCGGCCTGTCCCTCCTCGGTGCCCGCGCCTACGACCCCCGCCTCGGCCGCTTCCTCAGCCCCGACCCCCTCAACACCCCCTACATCCCGCAGAATCTCTCCGCCTACAGCTACAGCATCAACAACCCCGTCAATTACAGCGACTCCAGCGGCCTGATATTCAACTCCGAAGACCACAGCGACGGAGGCAACGACTGCAGCCGCCCCGAGATCGTCTGCATGGACGAAGTTCCCACCGAGGACCTACCGGACTATGAAAGCGGCGGCGACGACTACAACCACGACGGCTTCGTCACCATTCACCCCGGCGTCAACGTCCCCATCACTTGGTCCAAGAAGAACGAATTCATCGCAGCTTTCTTCGGCGACATGGACGACCAGTGCCTGCCCGAGGAACGCAACCGTTGCTACACCGTCGACCCGAACGAGCCCTGGGCCGACTTCAGGGCCCAGATTGCTGCGGCAGAGCTCACCAACCTCGTCTTCCGCGCATGCGGAGAGACCGCTGGCGGTTCGACCTGTCCCGTGGCGGGAGGCTCGCTCGGCGATGCGATCGCGGCAGGAGCAAGCCTCAGCGCACTGACCGGAGGAGGCGAAGGACCGGCAACAACTGGCGGCCGGATCGGCGGAGGCTGCGGTGGTCACAGCTTCGCTCCCGACACCGAAGTCCTCATGGCCGACGGCACGACCAAGGACATCGAAGACCTCGAAGCCGGCGACAAGGTCGAGGCAGCCGACCAGAAGACGGGCAAACGCAAGGGTGCCCGCGAAGTCCAGCAGGTGTGGATCAACCACGACCACGATCTGCTCGACCTCACAATCCGCACCGAAGACGGCCACACCGCCACCCTCCACACCACCGCCGGCCACCCCTTCTGGGACGACACCACCCGGACTTGGCGGCGTGCCGGTGAACTCCGGCGAGGCGATGCCCTCAACACCTCCACCAACGCTCACGCACACGTCCTCGACATCCGCCTCACCCCCGGTGCCGCCAACCGTTGGAACCTCACCGTCCAGGACCTGCACACGTACTATGTACTCGCCGGAAAAACGCCGGTGCTCGTCCACAACAACAGCGCTTGCCTGGGCCGGAATCTCAGGGCGGCCGGGGAGAACCCGACCACACCGAATCCTGAGGCTCACCACATCGTGCCGGAGAACCATCCACTTGCGGCTGGCGCACGCAGTGTGCTTGCCAGACACGGGATCGATATTGATTCTGCTGAGAATGGGGTGTGGCTGGCGCATGACACTCACCGCGGCACGTTCCCAGGTGGCTATGTGAGCTGGATCAACGATGAAATTGTCGCCGCTGATGCGGCCGGTGGAAGATCTGCTGTCCTGGATGTGCTGAGCAATGCGAAGGATATACTCCAGTCGCTGGATCAAAATTTCGGAAACGGCTTGTAGTAAGGCGATGAGGCGAGGTGAACGGCATCCCATACGTGACAGAGGCTGATGTGGACGCCTATGGATTCCTCTACGGCGGCGAGGAGTCGCTCTCCGTCGACCTGACTTCGCATCGCTGGTCGGACCCCTACCCACCCGTTCGGAAGGCGCTCGAGTTCTCCTGGGAGGCGGGGGAACTCGGGCGCAAGCCGAACATCTTCAAGCACAACCTGCTGCGCGATGTCGTCTGCGACGAGCTTGCCCTGAACGCTCTTCGCAGCATTGCAGGGCGCGACGTGCACGTATACGCTCGCGCCTCACTCGACGGTGAGGAGCTCTCTGTCGTTCAGGCGACGACGGTTCTCGACATCGTTGACGAGACGCGTTCGATCCCGTCGCCTTATAGCTGGGCGCGTGTTTCCTTCCCGCATATTTCGCGCGAGAAAGGTGAACGGGTGCGCCGTCGCGTCTTCCGGGTGGCCAATCCGGAGCTCTCGCTGCTGGTGCTGATCGGCGATCAGGTCAAGGCTGAGATCGAAGCACAACAGGTGCGCGGGTGGTCCTTCGAACGCGCATGGGTCGACCTCGATCAACCTGAGGAGCGGGGTGCGTAACCTTTTGTTGCATCGTGAGATGCTGATCACTTTGCGCTGATCGGGAAGTTAGGGAACGTGAGTCGACGCCGCCCGCTGTGTATCGAAGATCGCGAGCAGATTCTGCGCGGGATAGCCCGCGTTGAGCCGTTCCGGCTGATCGGTTAGCGGCTGGGACGCAACCCGTCGGTGTTCTCGCGCGAACTGGCCCGCCGCGGCCAACTCGCGCCACCGCTCCACGACGATCCCGCAGCCGCTCGCAAGGAACTCGAAGACAGACTCGCCGACGCGAAGAAGCGCCGCCAGCTGGGCTCATGACCGCAGGCTGCTGGAGCGGACAGGTCGCCCGTGGATTGTCGACTCCTGGTGTGGTTCACCTCCTGCGCAACAGCTTTCGTTACGCGGCTGACCATGCGCTGGAAGGCGTCCCTCAACGCGTTCCAGATCGCCTTCGAGGGCCGACTCAGTCCGGCCAACAGCTGAACCTCAAAAACCAAGATCAACCGCTAAAATGACACACCACCTGCCAGCGCTTCTTGGAAGGCGGACCAAGCTGCGGGGGTGATATAGAGGCGTCGGCCATAGGGGTTCTTGGAGTCGCGTATGGCGACAGTGGTGGGGATGTTGGTGGCGACCTCGACGCACTCGGCCTTCTCGTTGCTGTAGCTGGACTTGCGGTACTCGAAATCGGACACGGCTCACAGCTCCTTGCGTAGATCGTGGAGGAACGAGACTGACTCCTGTTCGTCCAGGGCGAGTTCGGCGATCTTCTCGAACAGTTCATCGTAGGCTGCCGCGCCGTCCCCGCCCTCCACCCAACGCTCGGCGAGTGGGCCCTCGACGTACACCACGTCCATGGCTCCCGGCGAAGCGAACGAGATGATGTTGAACGAGCCGTTCAGGGCCGCGTGCGTGCCTGCGCTGAACGGGTAGATCCGGATGCTCACACTCGGCAGGTCGGCGAGACTCATGAGTTCATCGATCTGCGCCCGGGCTGTGGGCGCGCCGCCGGGGAAGTTGTGGAAGGCCGCTTCGTAGATCACCGCCCGCAGGGACAACGCCGGCTCCTCGATCAGGCGCCGTCGGCGGGCGAGGCGAGCGGCGACGAACTCCTCGTCCGGCTCCGGTCCCTTCGTCATCTGTGCTGCGGGGTTGTCCCGCAATCGACCTGCGTATTCGGGCGTTTGCAGGAGCCCCGGGATGAACGCAGGCTGCCATGCCCTGATCGTGGTCGCCGCGTGCTCGAGTGCGATGTACTCCTGCATGACGCCGGGGAAGGAGTACTCCTGCCACCAGCCCTTCGCCTTGCGTCGCTCGCGATCAACCTTCGCCAGCTCCAGGAGGCTCCCGATCGTGCCAGGGTCGTGGACCCCGTACAGCTCACACAGCGCCCTGATGTCCGGATCCCGCACCGGCACCCATCCGCCCTCCATCTTGGCGACCTTCGCTGTGGAAGCGGAGAGCGCCTTGGCCGCCTGCGGCTGGGTGAAACCGGCCTCGATGCGGAGCTTGAGGAGTTCGGCCCCGAGCCGGCGTCCGAGGACACTGGTTGTGCTGTTCCCCTGCCGTACCTGATCCACTGTCACCTTGGCTGCTCCTTTGGCGCTGTGCGCGACCAGTGTGCTGTGGCCGGAGTGGAGCACGCAAACACGATCGGTGGATATCTACCGGGAAGATGTCGAAGGAAGTGTGGATCCACCCCTACCGTCAGTGACGAACCGCTCGCTGAGTGGCGTCAACAAGCAAGACGCTGCCCACGTATGCCCGGAGGCCTGCGACATGACCACTCCCCAAGGCCCTCAACCCCCCGAAGCGCCCCTCCACTGCGACCGCCTCGACTACACCCCCCTCCCCCAAAGCGTCACCTTCGCCCGTCGCCGAGCCCATCGCCTCCTCGGTGAATGGGGGCACCCCGAACTCGCCGCCGACACCGCGCTTCTTGTCTCGGAGCTGAGTGGAAACGCCGTACTCCACGGCTGTGTCCACGACCGTCTCTTCCGCGTGGAACTCGCCCTTACGCCGCACGTCGTCCGCATCGTCGTCACCGATCCGAAAGGCGAGTTACTGCCGAGCCCGCGGACGGCGGGGGAGGGCGACATGTTCGGGCGGGGACTGCTCATCGTGCGGGAGGTCGCAGACCGGTGGGGCGTGCGGGAGCTGACCGTCGGGAAGTCCGTCTGGTGCGAGCTGGATCTCGTACGACAGGACGACCGCCCCGGTTCCGGCGGTCGACCGGAGCGGCCGCACAAGGCACACAGGGCACACAGCGCACACAACGCGCGTCAGAGCAGCAGGCTCAGTTCACGTTGACCGCGCTCCACGGCGCCGCGACTGCGTCGCACTCCGTGCTGCCTGCTCCGTAGCCAACCCTGGACCGTCAGAGCTCCTCCACGCCGGCGCAAAGCCTCCGCAGCACCACCCCGCACCGTCGCGCATACGCATGCTGCAATCCCCTGGTGGCCGGGCCGCCCGCGCGGGCGTACCACTTGGCGCCCTTGCTGAAGGCGGCCACGGTCAGCCAGACCGTGCCGTCGCCGGTGCGGTCGACGATGAAGGCCTCCTCGCCGCACTCGGGGTGGCCCTCCAGGGTGCCGTAGGCCCAGCCGGCCCGGCGGGGTTCCTCGGCCGTCCAGATGATCCGGCAGGGGGCCTTGATCAGGCCGGCCAGGGTGACGGTGACGTCCACGCCGGGGGCCGCGCGGTCGGCGGAGGCGTCGATGCCGACACCCATCGCGCGGTGCATCTCCCAGGTGAGGACCGCCTCGGCGGCCCGCTGGAAGACCTTCGGGCCCTCGCCGATTCTGGTGCGGACGAGCATCGGGTGGAAGCCGGGCGGGCAGAACGTCAGGTCGTCGCGGGTCGCTCCGACCGGCTCGTAGGTGAAGGGCGCCGAGGACATGGGTCACAAGAGTAGGGCGGCACCCGGAATGCCTTCCTCCCGGGTGCCGCCCCAACGCAACTACCGTGCGACTAGCTGACGTTGACTGCGGACCAGGCCGCCGCCACCGCGTTGTACTCGGTGCTGCCGGAGCCGTACAGGGCCGACGCCGCGCTCAGGGTCGCCGTGCGGGCGCCCTTGTAGTTCGTGGTGGAGGTCATGTACGTGGTCAGCGCCTTGTACCAGATCTGCAGCGCCTTGGCGCGGCCGATGCCGGTGACCGTGGAACCGTTGGAGGTGGGCGAGTTGTAGGTCACGCCGTTGATCGTCTTCGAACCGCTGCCCTCGGAGAGCAGGTAGAAGAAGTGGTTCGCGACGCCGGACGAGTAGTGGACGTCCAGGTTGCCGACCGAGGAGGACCAGTAGTCCGCCGAGCCGCCGTCCTTGCTGGGCTTGTCCATGTAGCGCAGCGGGGTGCCGTCGCCGTTGATGTCGATCTTCTCGCCGATGAGGTAGTCACCGGGGTCCGAGGCGTTGTTGGCGTAGAACTCCACGCCGGTGCCGAAGATGTCCGAGGTGGCCTCGTTCAGGCCGCCGGACTCACCGCTGTAGTCGAGGCCCGCGGTGTTGGCGGTGACGCCGTGGCTCATCTCGTGGCCGGCGACGTCCAGCGAGGTCAGCGGGTGGGTGTTGCTGGTGCCGTCGCCGTAGGTCATGCAGAAGCAGCTGTCGTCCCAGAACGCGTTCACGTAGGCGTTGCCGTAGTGCACGCGGGAGTAGGCGGCGGTGCCGTCGTTCTTGATGCCGCTGCGGCCGAAGGTGTTCTTGTAGAAGTCCCAGGTCACCTGCGCGCCGTAGGCGGCGTCGACGGCCGCGGTCTGGTCGGTGGTGGAGCTGGAGGCGGTGCCGGTGCCCCAGGTGTTGTCCGCGTCGGTGAACAGGGTGCCCGCGGTCGACGTGGTCTTGTGCGCCTTGTTGTACGTCTTGTGGCCGCCGCGCGTGGTGTCGTACAGCTGGTACGTCGAGCCCGACAGGGTGGTGTTGAGGCTGACGGTGCCGGAGTACAGGCTCTTGCCGGTGCCGGTCGCGTTCTCGACGGCCTGGTGCTCGAAGAGCTTCTTGCCGGTGGCGGCGTCGGTGATGACGTGCAGCTGGTTCGGGGTGCCGTCGTCCTGGAGGCCGCCGACGATCGTCTCGTAGGCGAGGACGGGCTTGCCCGAGCCGGCCCAGATCACCTTGCGCGCGCCGTCGGCGGAGGTCTTGGCGGAGCCCAGGGTCTTCGCGGCGCTCACGGCCTGCTTCTCCGCCTTGGCGGCGGTGATCCCCGGCTTGAGCGAGGCCACCTTGATGGCCGACTTGGTCGCCTTGGTGACGCCCTCGGTCCTGCCCGACTTCGCGGTGTGGACGACGAGGTCGCCGCCGAGGACCGGCAGGCCCGCGTAGGTGCGCTCGTAGCGGGTGTGGACGGTGCCGTCGACGTCCTTGACGACGTCCTTGACGACCAGCTTCTCCTTGGCGCCGAGGCCTATCTGCTGGGCCGTCTCGGCCGCGCCGGCCTGCGCCTGCTGGATCAGGCTCGTGCGGGCGGTGGCGGACAGCATGGTCGGGGCGGCCGCGAGGGGCCCCGCGGCGGCGGAACCGGCCGGGGCCTGGGCGTTGGCGCTGGTGGCCAGTCCGGTGGAGAGGAGGGCTCCGGCGGCGACGGCGGTGGCGACGGCCAGAGTGGTGCGCTTGTGACGCGCGTAGAGGGGGCTCACAGAAGCTCCTTCATGTGGGGGAGCCGGTCAGCGTGGGGTTACTGGCCGGTTGTTTCGTTGTGAAGTTGCGGTGCTGCTGCGGCGGGTGGGGAGAGCCTGACATCAAGGGCGCGTACATGTCAGGACCCTTAAGTGATGTTGGCCGAAAATCGACTGTCCAGTGAATGTTGCCGCCATGTAAACGGGCGCCGCCCGGGGGAGTCGAACCTCCCGGACGGCGCCCTGGTCCCTGGCCGGACGGCCGTCTACGGGAAGGTGATCTTCCAGCTGTTGATCGTCCCCGTGTCGTAGGCGGCCTGGTCCTGGACCCTCAACTTCCAGGTCCCGTTGGCCGTTTCGGCGGAGGCGTTCACCGTGTAGGTGTCGGTGACGTTGTCCGCCGAGTCGGAGGAGCTGAAGTTCTTCAGCCGGTACGCCGTGCCGGACGGGCCGATGAGATCGATCACCAGGTCGCCGCGCCACGTGTGGCTGATATTCGGCGTCACCTGAAGGTTGCTCGGCGCGTTCCCGGTCCGCCCGGAGACCGTGATCGACGAGGTGACCGCGGGCCCGTTGTCCGGGATCGACACCGGCGTGGTGCTCTCGTACGACGTGCCGCCGCCACCGCCGCCGCCCGAGCGGGAGCCGACCGCGACCGCCGCCCACGCGTCCTGCACCGCCTTGTACTCGGCGCTCGTGGTGCCGTACAGCTCGCCGGCCGCCGCGAGCGTGCCGGTGCGGGCGCCCGCGTAGTTGGTGGTGGACGTGAACTTGGTGGTCAGCGCCCGGTACCAGATCTGCAGCGCCTTGGCGCGGCCGATGCCGGTGACCGGAAGGCCGTCCGAGGTGGGCGAGTTGTAGGTGACACCGTTGATGACCTTGGTGCCGCTGCCCTCGCTCAGCAGGTAGAAGAAGTGGTTCGCGGGGCCCGAGGAGTAGTGCACGTCGATCGAGCCGATGCCCGAGTACCAGCTGTCCTTGGACGCGCCGTCCTTGCTCGGCTTGTCCATGTAGCGCAGCGGGGTCCCGTCGCCGTTGATGTCGATCTTCTCGCCGATGAGGTAGTCACCGACGTCCGTGGAGTTGTTGGCGTAGAACTCCACGCCGGTGCCCATGATGTCGCTGGTCGCCTCGTTCAGGCCGCCGGACTCACCGCTGTAGTTGAGGCCCGCGGTGTTGGAGGTGACGCCGTGGCTCATCTCGTGGCCGGCGACGTCGAGGGAGGTCAGCGGGTCGGCGTTGCCGGAGCCGTCGCCGTAGGTCATGCAGAAGCAGCTGTCGTCCCAGAACGCGTTCACGTAGGCGTTGCCGTAGTGGACGCGCGAGTAGGCGCCGACGCCGTCGTTGCGGATGCCGCTGCGGCCGAAGGTGCTCTTGTAGAAGTCCCACGTCGTGGCGGCGCCGTAGTGGGCGTCCGCGCCCGCGGTGGCGGCGTTGGACGTGGTGCCGTTGCCCCAGGTGTCGTTGGTCTGGGAGAACAGCGTGCCGGTGCCCGAGGAGCCGTGGTTCAGGTTGTACGTCTTGTGGCCGCCGCGCGCCCCGTCGTTCAGCGTGAAGGTGGACCCCGACTGGGTCGTGGTCAGCGTCACCTGGCCGCTGTACTGGGTGTTGCCGATGCCGGTCCGGACGCCCTGGAACTCGAAGAGCTTCTTGCCGGTGGCCGCGTCGGAGATGACGTGCAGCTGGTTCGGGGTGCCGTCGTCCTGGAGGCCGCCGACGACCGTCTCGTACGCGAGGACCGGCTTGCCGCTGCCCGCCCAGATCACCTTGCGCACGCTGTCCGCGGCGGACTTGTCGGCGCCCAGGGACCTGGCCCGCGCCACGGCCTGCTTCTCGGCCGCGCTCTTCGCCACGGCGGGGGTGAGGTCGGCGACCTTCAGCGTGGCGTTGGTGGCCTTGGTGACGCTCTTCGTCGCGCCGGACTTGGCGGTGTCGACGACCAGGTCGCCGCCGAGGACCGGCAGGCCCGCGTAGGTGCGCTCGTAGCGGGTGTGGAGGGTGCCGTCGGCGTCCTTGACGACGTCCTTGACGGCCAGCTTCTCCTGGGCGCCGAGGCCGAGGGACCGCGCGGTCGCGGCCTTCTCCGCGTCGGCGTGCCGTATCAGCTCGGCGCGCTGCGAGGCCGTGAGCTTGACGGCCACATGGGCCGGGTTCACCTTGCCGGCCACCGGCTTCGCCGGGGCGGCGCTCGCGGCGCCGGACTGGACGGCGGCGGCGATCAGTGCGGCGACGCCGGCGAGGGCGACCGTGGCGGTGCGGCGGTGCGTGGTGTGGGAGGTGCGTCTGCGAGAGCTGCTACTCAACACTGACTCCTTCTGCGTGACCGCTTGGTGTGCGGCCAGGGGAGACCGGACGGTGGGTTGGGACGTCCGGGCAGAGCAGGGCGGTGCGCTGAACCTCGTACGCGTGTGGGACGCGTGCGGTGCCGGCTCACACGAACGAGGGAGAACGTGGGGGTTGCTGTGAGTCGGCCGTGGGAAGAGTGGCAGGTGATCAACGGATCTGTCAGGAGCGCGTCAGAAAGTTGGCCGGAAATGGTTCGTTGACCGGATGTTCATGTTCGATATGCGGACTGTTGGGGGAATGGCAGGGCTGATCAACTGGCTTGAACTGCTTGCTGCTTGAGCCCGCTCAGGCCGTCGTGTCGTCCCCGTGCCAGGTGCGCCAGAGGGAGGCGTAGGCGCCGCCCGCCGCGACCAGCTCCTCGTGTGTACCCAGCTCGGTCACGAGGCCGTCCTCCATGACCGCGACCCGGTCCGCGTCGTGGGCGGTGTGCAGGCGGTGGGCGATGGCGATGACCGTGCGGCCCTCCAGCACCGCGGCCAGGGCGCGCTCGGTGTGCCGGGCCGTGGCGGGGTCGAGCAGGGCGGTCGCCTCGTCGAGGATGAGGGTGTGCGGGTCCGCCAGGACCACCCGGGCCAGGGCGAGTTGCTGGGCCTGGGAGCCGTCGGTGGCACGGCCGTTCTCCCCGAGGGCGGTGTCGAGGCCGTCGGGCAGGTCGCGGACCCAGTCGTCGGCGCCGACGGCCGCCAGCGCCTTCCACAACGCGTCGTCCGTGGCACCGGGTTCGGCGATCAGCAGGTTGTCGCGGACCGTGCCCAGGAAGACATGGTGCTCCTGGGTGACCAGCACCACCTGGCGGCGCAGCCGCTCCGGCTCCAGCGCCGCGACCGGCACCCCGCCCACCGTCACCGTGCCCGCCCCGGGGGTGTCGATCCCCGCGAGCAGCCGGCTCAGCGTCGTCTTGCCCGCCCCGGACGGGCCCACCACAGCCAGCCGTTCGCCCGGCCGCACCGTCAGGTCCACCCCGCGCAGCACCTCGCCGCCGCGCTCGTAGGCGTACCGCACCCCGCGCACGTCGATCCGGTCATGTGAGTCGTCGTTCGCCTCCGGGGCGCTCCAGTCCCCGGACGCGTCGCTCCGCGGCGCCCGCGCGAGCCCCTCCACCCGGGCGAACGAGGCGCCGCTGCTCTGCAGTTGCTCCACCCGCATCAGGATCATGTCCAGCGGCTCGGTGAGCTGCCGCAGATACAGCGCCCCGGCCACCACCGCGCCCACGCCCATCGCCCCGCGCCCGTGCAGCCAGCCGCCGACCAGGAGCACCCCGACCACGGGGATGTTGTACGACACCTCGACCGCCGGGAAGAACACACTGCGCAGCCGGAGCGTGTAGAGCCGCGTGCGGCGGGCCCGCTCCAGCGCGTCGCGGCTCGCCGTGGTCCGCCGCCGCTGCAGCCGGAACGCCTCCACCGTGCGCGCCCCGCCCGCCGTCGCCGCCACGATCTCGGCGACCTCCGAGGTCGCCGCGCCCTCGGCCAGATAGCCGTCCCGGGCCCGGCGCAGATACCAGCGCACGGCCAGCCCGATCGGGGTCAGCCCGAGCACCCCGAACAGGCCGAGCAGCGGGTCGAGCGCGAACACCGCGCCCATCACGAACAGCGCCTGCACCGAGTGGACCAGCAGCTCCGGGCCGATGTCCCGCAGCGTGGTGCCGACCGTCGACACGTCGGCCGTGCCGCGCGCGGTCAGATCGCCGGCGCCGGCCCGCTCCACCACGGACGCGGGCAGCCCCAGCACCCGGTCCACGTACTCCTCGCGCACCCGGGCCAGCGTCCGCTCCCCGAACCGGTGACCCACGTACCGCGCCCAGCGCGCCAGCAGCAGCTGGGCCAGCGCGCACAGCAGGATCCACACCGCCAGCCGGTCCACCGCCGCGACCCCGCGCCCGGCCCGCACCTCGTCGACGATCCGCCCGACCAGCCACGGACCCACCAGACCGGCCCCGGCCGCCAGCGCGTTCAGCGCCAGCGCGGCGGCGAACGCCCGCCCGTCGCGGCGCACCAGCCGCGCGGTCGCCCGCCGCACCGACGCCCGGTCCGCGACCGGCAGCAGTCCCGAGTCCGTCGTCACCGCACGGCCCCCTCGGTGTCCGTGACCCGGCCCGGGGCCCCGCCGGCCGCGGCGCCCTGGGCACCCTCGGTGTTTCCGTCGTTCTCCACGTCCCGGGCCACCAGCGCCCGGTAGCCCGGCTCCCGCTCCAGCAGCCGCCGGTGCGGGCCGCTCGCCGTCACCTTGCCGTCGACCAGGAACAGCACCGTGTCCGCGCGGTCCAGCACCAGCGGCGAGGTCGTCGCCACCACCGTCGTACGCCCCTCCCGCGCCGCGCGCAGCCGCTCGGCGACCGCCGACTCCGTGTGCGCGTCCAGCGCCGAGGTCGGCTCCACGGCCAGCAGCACCTCCGGGTCGGCCAGCAGTGCCCGCACCAGCCGCACCCGCTGCCGCTGCCCGCCCGACAGACTGCGGCCCTGCCCGGCCACCACCGTGTCCAGACCGTCCGGAAGCCCCCGCACGACGTCCTCGGCGACGGCCGCGTGCACCGCCCGGCGCACCGCGGCCTCGTCCGCCGGGTGCGCGGCGGCCACGACCTCCCGCAGCGGCCCGGCGAACAGGTCCGCCTCGTTGTCGGCGACCAGGATCCGGGCCCGCACGTCGTCCAGCGGTACGTCGTCCAGCCGCACCCCGCCCCAGGTGGCCTCGGTGGGCCCGTACCGGCCCAGGCGGTCGACGACGGCGGTGGCCTCGGCGGGCCGGGCGGTGACCAGCGCGGTCAGCCGGCCCGGCGCCACCCGCACCCCGGACGCCGGATCGTGCAGCTCGGCCGGACCGTCCGGCGCGGGGAGCGTGCCCTCGTCCGGCTCCGGCTCCAGGCTGAGCAGCCGCACCACCCGGCGGGCGGCCACCACGGCCCGGTTCAGGTCGTAGTTCATCTCCACGAAGAACGCCACCGGCCCGATCAGCACCGCCGCATAGCCGTACACCGACACCAGCTCGCCGACGGTGATGGACCCCTCGGCCGCCAGCCGGGCCGCGATCCAGGTCACCGCCGCCAGGAACAGGGTCGGCAGGCCCACCCCGAGCGCCTGCACCCAGCTGGTCACCGCGCCCACCCGGTAGCCCTGCTCCCGCAGCCGCTGCGAGTCCCTGCCGAAGGCGTCCGAGAACAGCCCCTTGCCGCCCAGCCCGTTGAGGACGCGCAGCCCGCCCGCGAGGTCGCCGATGCGCGCGGCCAGCACGCCCTGCCGCTCCCGGTACTCGGTCTCCACCCCCTGCAACCGGCGCGTCAGCGGCCCGGTGAGCAGCGCGATCACCGGCACCCCGAGCAGCACCACCGCGCCGACCGCCCCGGAGATCGACAGCAACTGCACGGCCACCACCGCGTACACGACGACCGAGCCCACCCCGGGCCCCATCACGGTCAGCGCCTGCGCCAGGGTCTGCACATCGCCGACCCCGATGGTGACGACCTCCCCGGCACCGGCCCGGCGCGACAGCGCGGCCCCCAGCCGGGAGGCGTGCCCGACGACCAGCTTGACCGTGCGGAAGTTGGCGTCCATCCGCACCCGGGTCATGGTGCGGTGCCGCAGGATGCTCAGCCAGGCGGCCACCACGCCGGTCCCGAACATCACGCCGGTCCACCCGGCGAGGACCCCGAGCCTGCCCGGCACCAGACCGTCGTCCACGGCCCGCGCCATCAGATACGGCTGCGCGGCCATCAGCACCAGCCACGCGCTGCCCAGCAGCCCACCGGCGAACGTCCGTCCCGGCTGGCGGAGGACCAACCACCACAAGTAGCGCCAGCCACCCCGGGTGTCGGGCGTGCCCGGATCCTCGTACGCGTCGATCATCCTGCCCCCGTTCCTCGGCCGCTGCTTCGCGAAGACGTCGGTGCTACGCGAGACTCTCGCGCCACGCCCTGTGCAGATCCGCGAACTTGCCCGAACCCGCGACGAGCGCGTCCGGACGGCCGTCCTCGACGATCCGCCCGTGCTCCATGACCAGCACCCGGTCCGCGATCTCCACGGTGGACAGCCGGTGCGCGATCACCACGGCCGTGCGGCCCCGCAGCACCGTCGACATCGCCCGCTGCACGGCCCGTTCGCCCGGCACGTCCAGGGAACTGGTCGCCTCGTCCAGGATCAGCACCGCCGGGTCGGCGAGCAACGCCCGTGCGAAGGCCACCAGTTGCCGCTGCCCGGCCGAGATACGACCACCGCGCTTACGGACATCCGTGTCGTAACCGTCGGGCAGCCCGCTGATGAACTCGTGCGCGCCGATCGCCTTCGCGGCCCGCTCGATCTCCTCCCGGCTCGCCCCGGGCCGGCCGATCGCGATGTTGTCCGCGACCGTACCCGAGAACAGGAACGCCTCCTGCGTCACCATGACCACCCCGCGCCGCAGTTCCGGCACCGCCAGCTCGCGCAGATCGACCCCGTCCAGCAGGACGCGCCCCTCCGAGGGGTCGTAGAACCGGGCGAGGAGCTTGGCCAGCGTCGACTTGCCCGCGCCGGTGGAGCCGACCACCGCGACCGTCTGCCCGGCCGGGATCGTCAGATCGAAGCGGGGCAGCACCTCGCCGCCGGTGCGGTAGGCGAAGCGGACCCCGTCGAAGACCACCTCACGTCCCGGGAACTCGCCCTCCCGCACGGCAAGTTCGC
This sequence comes from Streptomyces sp. NPDC047085, assembly GCF_040643735.1. Lineage (NCBI taxonomy): Bacteria > Bacillati > Actinomycetota > Actinomycetes > Kitasatosporales > Streptomycetaceae > Streptomyces > Streptomyces sp. NPDC047085. Next base: position 347,119 of record NZ_JBEYUW010000008.1, on the reverse strand, counting down.
GAGGTGTGGACGGCTCCGGCACGGACGGCGTCTGGGCCAGCAGCCCGGCGATCTTCTCCAGAGAGGCGGCCGCCGACTGGTAGGAGTTGAGGAACATGCCGAGCCGGTCGATCGGGTCGTACAGCCGCCGCAGATACAGCACCGCCGCCGCCAGCACACCCAGCGCCAGCGAGCCGGACGCCACCCGGTAGGCACCCCACAGCACGATCGCCGCGACCGCCGTGTTCGCCACCAGGCGGGAGCCGACCACATAACGGGCCATCTCCAGCAGGGAGTCCCCGTTGGTCCGCTCGTGCCGCCGGTTCAGCACGGCGAACTCGCTGTCGTTCACGGCCTCCCGACGGAAGGCGCGCACCGGACGGATGCCGTTCATCGTCTCCACGAACTTCACGATCACCGCGGCGATCGCCGTCGACCGCGCCCGGAACACCCGCCCCGCGCGCCGCTGATAGAGCCGTACGAGCAGGTACAGCGGCACGAACGAGGCGACCGCGACCGCGCCGAGGCCGAGATCGAGCCACAGCAGCATCGCCGAGATGTAGACGAAGGACAGCACGACGGTCACCAGCTCCTGCAGCCCCTCGTTGAGGAGTTCGCGCAGCGACTCGACGTCCGTCGTGGAGCGGGAGATCAGCCGCCCCGAGGTGTACCGCTCGTGGAAGTCGACGCTCAGCGCCTGGGCGTGCCGGAAGATCCGCCCGCGCAGGTCCAGCAGCACGTCCTGGCTGACCCGCGCGGAGGTCTCGATGAACGCGAACTGCAGGGCGCCGGAGACCAGCGCGCACAGCAGATAACCGACGGCCACCGCGATCAGCGGGCCGTGGTCGTGGTCCTCCCGCAGCGCCGGTACGGCACGGTCGATGGCGTAGGCCACCAGCAGCGGCCCCGCCTGCACGGCCGCCTGCTGGAGCAGCAGAAGCAGGGTCGTCAGCACGACGCGGGCCCGCATCGGGGCGAGCAGCGAGCGCAGCAGGGCGGCCGTGGCACCGGGCGGGGTGGGCAGCACGTCCCGGTCGAACGGGTCGCCGGTGTCCTGGGCGGGGTCGGGCAGCGGGTCGTCGTCCGTGGTGGGGGCGGCGGTGGTCGTGGTGGTCATCGGTGGTCCCCCTGTTCGCCGGACATCAGGTGCGCGTACTCCGGGTTGGTGCGCAGCAGTTCCTGGTGGGTGCCGACGGCGGTGATACGGCCGCCCGAGAGCAGGGCGACCCGGTCGGCGAGCAGCACGGTGGACGGGCGGTGGGCCACGATCAGCGCGGTGGTGTCCGCGAGGACCCGCCGCAGCGCGGCCTCCACGGCGGCCTCCGTGTGCACGTCCAGCGCCGACAGCGGGTCGTCCAGCACCAGGAACTCCGGCCGGCCGACGACCGCGCGGGCCAGCGCGAGCCGCTGACGCTGGCCGCCGGACAGGCTCAGGCCCTGTTCGCCGACGCGGGTGTCGGCGCCCTGCGGCAGCGCGTACACGAAGTCGGCCTGCGCGACGGCCAGGGCGCGGTCCAGCTCCGTGTCTCCGGCGCCGTCCCCGGCTCCCATCAGCACGTTCTCGCCGACGCTGGTGGAGAAGAGCGTCGGCTCCTCGAAGGCCACGGCGACCCTGGCGCGCAGCTCCTCGCGGGACATCGCGGTGATGTCGGTGCCGTCGAGCGTGATACGGCCGGACGTCACCTCGTGCAGCCGGGGGACGAGCGCGGTGAGGGTCGTCTTCCCGCTGCCGGTGGCTCCGACCAGCGCCATGGACTCGCCGGGGCGGACGTGGAGGTCGATGCCGGTGAGCAGGGGCGGGGAGTCAGGCGGGGCGTCGGGGTAGCGGAAGGTGACGTTCTCGAACCGCAGACCGGTGTCGGTGCCGGCCGGGGGCGGGTTTTCGCCGCCCGCGCCGCCCGCGCCGCCCGCGCCGGCCGCGCCGGCCGCGCCGCCCGCGCCGGTCGCGCTCTCCGGCACCTCGTCCATCACCTCGAAGTACCGCTCCGTGGCCGTCGCCGCCTCCTGACTCATCGCCAGGAGGAAGCCGATCGAGTCCACCGGCCAGCGCAGCGCCAGCGCCGTGCTCAGGAAGGCGACCAGCGTGCCCGCCGACAGGTCCCCGTCCGCGACCCGCACCGCGCCGAGGACCAGCGCCGCCCCGATGGCCACCTCGGGCAGCGTCACGATGACGCACCAGATGGTCGCCAGCAGCCGCGCCTTGCGCAGCTCCGTGCCGCGCAGGGTGCCTGACAGCTCCCGGAACGCCCGCGCCTGGCTGCGGTGCCGGCCGAAGCCCTTGATGATGCGGATGCCGAGCACGCTCTCCTCGACCAGCGTGGTCAGGTCGCCGACCTGGTCCTGCGCCCGCCGGGCCACCTCGGCGTACCGGCGCTCGAAGACCGCGCAGGTCCACATCACGGGCACGGCGGGCCCGAGGACGACGAGCCCCAGCACCCAGTCCTGCATCAGCATGATCACCACGCCGACGAGGATCGTCACCCCGTTGACCAGCAGGAAGGTCAAGGGGAAGGCGAGGAACATGCGGACCAGCATCAGGTCGGTCGTGCCCCGGGAGAGCAACTGGCCGGAGGCCCAGCGGTCGTGGAAGGCGACCGGCAGCCGCTGCAGATGCCGGTAGAGAGCCGCCCGCATGTCCGCCTCGACGCGCGACAGCGGCCGGGCCACCAGCCAGCGCCGTATCCCGAACAGCCCGGCCTCGGCGAGGCCGAGCAGCAGCAGGTAGAGCGCGCCGAGCCACACCCCGGCCGGATCCCGGTCGGCGACCGGGCCGTCGACCATCCACTTCAGGACGAGCGGGATCACCAGCCCGGTACAGGAGGCCACGATCGCGACGAACGCGGCGGTGAACAGCCGGGTCCGCACGGGGTGGACGTACGGCCACAGCCGTAGCAGGGCGCGTACGGCGGAACGGTCCTTGGTGGTTGCACGTGTCGTGGGCATCATCGCGAGCGTACGGACCGGCACTGACATCGCCCACCGAGTTTTGGCCGGACCCCGGTCCGCCCTTGGACCTACGACCTGGGCGGACTCCCTTCTCCCGGACCCGGCCTACGGAACCCCGAGTTCGAACAGCGCGTACCCCGCGTACGAGCCGGAGGCCACCGCCGCGATGCCGAGCAGCGTGCACTGGAGGCGCAGACTGAGCCGGCGCATGCCGAGGGCCAGCGGGAGGAACAGCGGGAAGCACGGCAGCAGATACCGGGAGACGTTGGCGAAGATCTGCTGGCTGCCGAGGACCAGGGCCAGCGTGAGCACGGTGTGGACGACCAGCACCGCCGGGGGACGCAACCGCAGCAGCAGCGGGAGCAGCGCGCACGCCAGCAGGACGACCGCGACGCCGATGACGTCCGCGAAGGGGGAGGGGAACAGATAGGTGTAGTGGCCCACCGGCAAGGACGTCAGCACGTCCAGGGTCTGCTCGCCGTAGTCGAAGCGGTGCGCCCACGCGCCCGACTGGAGGGTGAAGTAGCCGCCGTAGTCGCCCATGCGGTGGCCGACCCAGCCCAGGTAGCCGAGCAACCCGAGCGGGGCCACGGCCAGGGCGAGCAGCGGGCGCAGGACGCCGTCGCGGCGGTCGCGCAGCGCGAACAGGGCGGCGACGCCGAGCGCGGCGATCAACGCGGCGGCCGTGGGCCGGTTGAGGCCGGCCAGGAAGGTGAGCACGCCCGCGGTGAGCCAGCGGCGGGTCATGACCGCGTGGCAGGCCCAGGCGGCCAGGGCGACGTAGAGGGAGTCGGAGTACACCGCCCACTCCACGCCGGAGCCGGGCCACACCGCCCACAGCCCGGCCGCGGCGAGCCCGGCCCGCCGCCCGCCGAGCCGCTCGGCGACCGCGTAGATGCCGAGGGCGGCGACGAACGAGGCGGCGACGGAGACCAGCATGCCCGCGCCGTACGGGCCCAGACCGGTGACCGTGGACGCCAGCCGCATCAGCGCCGGGTAGAGCGGGAAGAACGCCGCCGAGTTGCCCTCCAGCGTGATCAGCCCGGTCGCGCCCGGCACCGGCACGAGCTTCGGGTCGTAGCCGTGCACGGCGATCTGCTCGTACCACCAGCCGTCCCACGTGCCGAGCACGTCCCAGACGTGCGCCCCGCCGCCGAAGCGGGGGTGCTTGGTGCGGAAGTCCCCGGCGGAGTCCAGCAGATACAGGAACGAGCAGAAGCCGACGAGCTTCAGCGCGCCGAAGAGCGCCAGGACCGGGCCGTGCCGGCGGGCGGCGGCGCGCAGCCGCCGCCGAAGGACGGACGCGCGGTCGGGGGCCGGTACGGGGACGCGGTGCAGGGTCGTGCTCATGCGGCGCCCGATCCGTCGCCCGCTCCGCCGCCACGACGGACCGGCCGGGAGCGCGGCCGGGCGCCGACCCCAGGGGCCGGCCGGCGGCGCAGCCGGGCGATGCCGCGCAGGTCGGCCAGCGCGGTGGCGAGGATGTCGACCCGGCTGTCGGGGTCGTCCACCCAGTCCACCGGCACCTCGTGGATCCGGAGCCCCGCCCGCTCGGCCAGCACCAGCAGCTCGGTGTCGAAGAACCACCCCCCGTCCCGCACCAGCGGCAGCAGCCGCTCGGCGACATCGCGGCGCACCGCCTTGAACCCGCACTGCGCGTCGGAGAAGCCGACGGCGAGCGCCCGGCGCAGCAGGAGGTTGTAGCAGCGGGAGATGACCTCCCGCTTGGCACCGCGCACCACCCGGGAGCCGGGCGCGAGCCGGGTGCCGATCGCCAGGTCGGAGTGGCCCGAGATCAGCGGCGCGACCAGCGGCAGCAGCGCCGCGAGCCCGGTGGACAGGTCCACGTCGGTGTACGCCAGCACGGGCGCCCGCGAGCCCGTCCAGGCCGCCCGAAGCGCCCGCCCGCGCCCCTTCTCGGGCAGCCGTATCCACCCCACCTCGGCCAGTTCCCCGGCGAGACGGGCCGCGAGGAACGGGGTGCGGTCGGTGCTGGCGTTGTCGGCGACGGTGATCCGGAACGGGTAGGGGAACGTGTCCCGCAGGTGCGCGTGCAGCCGCCGGACGCTCGGCTCCAGCGCCCGCTCCTCGTTGAACACCGGGACCACCAGGTCCAGTACGGGCTCCTCGTGGCGCGCGGGCAGCGGTGCGCGCCGGGGCAGGGGTGTCCTGGCGGCCGGAGTCGCCCGGCCCGGGCGGAGTTTTATCACGTAAGTCCCTTGTGTTCTCTGGTTCGAGGCGCGCTGACGGATCGCGCGGCGGTGGGGTGACGGTGACGCTGGAAGGCGGCGCGCTATCCGGTCGCGTCGGCGGTCGTGCCGGCGGTCCCGTCGGGGGTCCCCTCGGCGGTCGACGTCGGCGTGTACGACGGGGTGGTGGTCCCCGTGGCCGTGCCGGTGGGTGGTGGTTCGGTGCCCGGGTCGCGGCTCCCCGATGTCGAGGGCGGCACGGAGGTCACCGTCGTCCCGCCCGGGTTCGGTCCCTCCGTGGTCGGTGTCGAGCTGGGCGGCGTACTCGGGGTCGAACTCGGTGAGATGTCCGGCGTCGGTGATGTGCTCGGGGTGGGTACCGGACTGACGGCGGGCCGCAGCGGGGGTGCGCTCGGCCGGTCCGTGCCGGACGCACCCGGCCACAGGAACAGCCCGAGACCGAGCCCGGCGACCGCCAGCACGGACCCGGCGGCTCTGCGCGCCATCCGCACCCGGCGCCGGACCAGCACGCCCGCGCGCAGCCGCTCCCGGTGCCGGGCCTCGAAGGGGCTGTGCTCCTTCGTGTCGTGCATCAGCCGCGTCAGCTGCCGCTCGAACTGATCCATGCGATCCATCTGGTCCATGGGTCCTTCCTCACCCCACCGGCTCGATGACGTCGGCCAGGAGTCGGCGCAGCCGGGCCACGCCGCGCGCGGCGTGGGACCGGGCCGTGCCCGCCGGGCAGCCCAGGATCTCCGCGACCTGCCGGTCGGGCAGGTCCTGGTAGTAGCGCAGGACCACGGCGGCCCGCTGCTGGGGGCTCAGTTGCGCGAGCGCCGCCTCCAGCCGGGAGCGCTCGGCGACCGTCGCCGACATGTCACCGGCCGCCGCCACCTCGGGCAGCTGCTCGACGGGCCGCTCGCCCCACCAGCGCCGGCGGGCCGAGCGGGCCGCCGCCCGGGCCATGAGCCTGCGCACATACGCCTCTGGCGCCTCGTCGGCGATCTTCGGCCACACGAACCACAGCTTGACCAGGGACTCCTGCAACAGATCCTCGGCCCGGTGCCGGTCCCCTCCGGTGAGCAGACGGGCGAGATGGAACAACACCGACCAGCGGGCCGCCACGAACGCGTCGTACTCACCGGCGCGTGCCTGCTCCATTCCCACGGTCCCCGTTCTCGCCGGCTGTCTTCACAGGGGGAAAGGCCCTGGGACCCCTCGCGCGCTGCACCCGGAGAGCGTGATCCGCGTCACGCACGTCTCTTCGGCGGGTCACACGACCCGCAGCATCAGCACCGCCCGCGCCGGCACCGTGATCTCCGCGCCCGCCGGGTGGACCGTCCCCGGCGCCTCCGCCTGCTCCTCGCGGGAGGTGTCCACGACGACCTCGTAGCGCTCCGCCCAGGGCGTGCCCGGCAGGACGAAGCCGGTGGGGCGGTCGCCCGCGTGCAGCACCGCGAGGAAGCTGTCGTCCAGCACGGGCGCGCCCCGCTCGTCCCGCCCCGGGATGTCCCGTCCGGACAGATACATGCCAAGCGTGGCGGCGGGGGCGTACCAGTCGCCCTCGGTCATCTCCTCGCCCCGCGAGGTGAACCAGGCCAGGTCCCGCAGTCCGTCCGCCGAGTGCGCGCGGCCGGAGAAGAAGGCGCGACGGCGCAGCACCGGGTGGCGGTGGCGCAGAGCGATCAGTCGGGAGGTCAGGTCGAACAGGGGGCGCCAGTCCGGGTCGTCCAGCAGGGTCCAGTCCAGCCAGCTGATCTCGTTGTCCTGGCAGTAGGCGTTGTTGTTGCCCCGCTGGGTGCGGCCGAGTTCGTCGCCGGCCACCAGCATGGGCACGCCGGTGGACAGCAGCAGGGTGGTCAGCAGGTTCCTGAGCTGCCGGCGCCGCAGCGCCCGCACGCCCTCGTCGCGTGTCTCGCCCTCCGCCCCGCAGTTCCAGGCCCGGTTGTCGTCGCTGCCGTCCCGGTTGTTCTCGCCGTTGGCCTCGTTGTGCTTGCGCTCGTACGACACCAGATCGCGCAGGGTGAAACCATCGTGCGCGGTGACGAAGTTGACCGAGGCGTAGGGGCGCCGGCCGCCCCAGGCGTACAGGTCGCTGGAGCCGGACAGGCGGTAGCCGATCTCCCGTACGTCGGGCAGGGCGTGCCGCCAGAAGTCGCGGACGGCGCCCCGGTAGCGGTCGTTCCACTCCGTCCACAGCGGCGGGAACGCGCCCACCTGGTAGCCGCCCGAGCCGATGTCCCACGGCTCGGCGATGAGCTTGACGCGGCGCAGCACCGGGTCCTGGGCGATGACCGCCAGAAAGGGGGAGAGCATGTCGACGTCGTGCATCGAGCGGGCCAGGGCGGCCGCGAGGTCGAAGCGGAAGCCGTCCACGCCCATCTCGGTGACCCAGTACCGCAGCGAGTCCGTGATCAGCCGCAGCACCTGCGGCTGGACCACGTGCAGGGTGTTGCCGCAGCCGGTGTAGTCGGCGTACCGACGGGCGTCGTTCTGGAGGCGGTAGTAGCCGCGGTTGTCGATGCCCTTCAGGGACAGCGTCGGGCCCAGTTCGCCCGCCTCCGCCGTGTGGTTGTAGACCACGTCGAGGACGACTTCGATGCCGGCCGCGTGCAGTGCGCGGACCATCCGCTTGAACTCGCCGACCTGCTGTCCCGTCGTACCGGAGGCCGCGTAGGCGGCGTGCGGGGCGAAGTAGCCGATGGAGTTGTAGCCCCAGTAGTTGCGCAGGCCCCGGCGCAGCAGATGGTCCTCGTGCGCGAACTGGTGCACGGGGAGCAGCTCCACGGCCGTGACACCCAGCTTCACCAGGTGCTCGACGGCGGCCGGGTGCGCCAGCCCCGCGTAGGTGCCGCGCAGTTCCTCCGGGATGTCCGGGTGCAGCTGGGTGAAGCCCTTGACGTGCAGCTCGTAGATCACCGAGTCCGCCCACGGCGTCTTGGGGCGGCGGTCGTCGGACCAGTCGTCGTCATCGTGCACGACGACGCCCTTGGGCACGTACGGCGCCGAGTCCCGCTCGTCGCGGACGGTGTCGGCGACCTGCTGGTCCGGCCAGTCCCGGACGTGCCCGTACACCTCCGGCGGCAGCCCGAACTCCCCGTCCACCGCGCGCGCGTAGGGGTCCAGCAGCAGCTTGGCCGGGTTCCAGCGGGCGCCGGTCCACGGGTCCCAGCGGCCCTCCACCCGGTAGCCGTAGCGCTGACCCGGCATCACACCCGGCACGAAGCCGTGCCAGATCTCGTGCGTCAGTTCGGTCAGCGGAACGCGTGTCTCCCGCCCCCGCTCGTCGAACAGGCACAGCCGCACCGCCTCCGCCCCGGCTGCCCACAGCGCGAAGTTGGTGCCCGCGACCCCGTCCGGGCCGACCCGGAACCGGGCCCCCAGCGGTGTCGACGCACCTGGCCACACGGGCGGCGCGGGCGGCACGGCGCGGCGGGCGCCGTTCACCACGGCGGCCGGATGGCCGCTGTCCGCGGCCTGTTCCTCGGCCCGTGCCCGCTGCTCGGCTGCGCTCGTCACCAGTCGCCCCTCATCTCAGTGGCTCGGCCCGGGGCGCGGCCGACCGCGCCGAAGGGCCGGGCGTGCCCCGGGCTCCTCGGCCCAGGCCACGCCCGGCCGCCCGGTACGGCTGCGCCCCGACGGCTCTTTCGCGGGCGCGGCGGCTCCCCTTCGCGTCGTCCTCTTCACTGTTCTGCCCAGCGTGGGCGTCGCACTCACGTTTCCCCGGAGCGGGCCCGGTCGTTGTGTCCTGCGTGAGGCACGTACAAGGACGCGCACGGCGCGCGGTGGCCGCGCTGGCCGCGGCACTGACATGGGTGGGACTGCTGGCGGGGGCCGCCGGCTGTTCCTCGGACGGCTCCGGCCCGCTGGGCATCGGCGGGGCGCCGGGCAAACCCCCGCGCCCCGAGGACGTCATCCGGGTGAGCCCGGCCGACGGCAGCAAGGGCATCCGGCCGGCGGAGCGGCTGCGGGTACGGGTGCCCGGCGGCCGTCTGGAGAAGGTCACCGTCGTCAAGTCGCAGGACGCACAGGTCTCCCCGGTCCCCGGGCGCATCAGCCGCGACGGGCTGACCTGGGAGCCCGACGACCAGCGGCTGGCCCTGGCCGCCCAGTACACCGTCGACGCGGTGGCGCTGGACAGCCGCGGCCGCCGCTCGGCCCGGCACACCACGTTCACGACGTACGTCCCCGACCAGCGGTTCATCGCCTACGTCACCCCCGAGAACCGCTCCACGGTCGGCACCGGAATGATCGTTTCCCTCGCCTTCAGCCGGGACATCACCGACCGCGCCGCCGTCGAACGCGCCGTCAGCGTCACCGCGAAGCCGTCCGTGGAGATCCGCCCGCACTGGTTCGGCAAGAACCGCCTGGACTTCCGCCCCGAGCACTACTGGAAGCCCGGCACCGAGGTCACCGTCGACCTCGCGCTGCGGGACGTCGAGGGCGCCCGCGGGGTCTACGGGCTGCAGTACAAGACGTTCACCTTCACCGTCGGCCGCAGCCAGGTCTCCCTGGTCGACGCGGCCAAGCACACGATGCAGGTACGGCGCGACGGGCAGCTGCTCGCCACGGTGCCGATCACCGCGGGCGCCCCCAAACACCCCACCTACAACGGGAAGATGGTGGTGATGGACATGCTCGAGGTGACCCGGATGAACAGCCAGACGGTCGGCTTCGGCGGGGAGTACGACATCCCCGACGTCCCGCACGCCATGAAGCTCACCGACTCCGGCACCTTCCTGCACGGCAACTACTGGGCGCCGGACGCCCCCGGCCAGGCCAACGTCAGCCACGGCTGCGTGGGTCTGATGGACGTGAAGGGCGGCAGCTCGGACACCCCGGCGGGCTGGTTCTTCGACCGCAGCCTGGTCGGGGACGTCATCGAGGTCGTGAACAGCAAGGACAAAACCGTCGCACCCGACAATGGCCTAGGAGGGTGGAACATGGCGTGGAAGGAGTGGAAAGCGGGCAGCTTGGTCAAGTAGCCAGGTGAGCCGCCGGGTTCGGGGGTGGGCGGGGCCGGTCGAAGTTGCGACGGAACGGTGACATTCGACTGACACGCTGCTCAAAACCCGGCGGCTACCATGCACCGATGAGCGCGCGGGGCGCGCCGGGGTGTGGGCCTGTGACCAGGCCTTGGAGGGGAGAACAACTTGAACGTGCGGCCGATATCGGGGGCGTCGAAGGGGAGTCGGCGTAGAGGTCGTAAGAGGCTCGGGCTCATATCCGGCGCCCTGGTGCTGTCCCTCGCCGCCTGCGGCGGGGGCGGCGACTCGGGGTCCGGACCGGGGGAGGGCAAGGACAAGGACGCGACCGAGCAGGCCGGCGGGCAGTCCACGGCCGCCGTCAGCATCTCGCCCAAGTCCGGTGCCACGGACGTCGACACCAGCGGCGCCCTCAAGGTCGGCGTCGCCAAGGGCAAGCTGACCGAGGTCACCGTCAAGGACGCCAAGGGCACGAAGATCGAGGGCACCATCGCCGCCGGGGGCGCGTCCTGGACGCCGTCGACCCATCTGGCGGGCGGTACCAAGTACACGGTGCACGCGGTTGCGAAGGACTCGGAGGGCCGCGAGGCCGCCGAGGACTCCAGCTTCACCACGCTCACGCCGCAGAACACCTTCGTCGGCTACTTCACTCCCGAGGACGGCTCGACCGTCGGCGTCGGCATGCCGTTCTCCGTCCGCTTCACCCGGGGCATCACCAACCCCGACGACGTCGAGAAGGCCATCAAGATCAAGACCGAGCCGGCCGTCGACGTCCAGGGCCACTGGTTCGGCAACGACCGCCTCGACTTCCGTCCGGAGAAGTACTGGAAGGAAGGCACGAAGGTCACCGTCGACCTCAACCTCGACGGCGTCGAGGGCCGGGACGGCGTCTACGGCAAGCAGCACAAGACCGTGAAGTTCACCATCGGGCGCAACCAGGTCTCCATCGTGGACGCCAAGAAGCACACGATGAAGGTCACCCAGGACGGCAAGGTCGTCAGGACCATCCCGGTCACCACAGGCAAGCCCGGCTACGACACCTGGAACGGCCAGATGGTCATGCGGGAGAAGCTCGTCGTGACCCGCATGAACGGCGAGACCGTCGGCTATGGCGGCGAGTACGACATCAAGGACGTGCCGCACGCCATCCGCCTCACCGACTCCGGCACCTTCATCCACGGCAACTACTGGGGCGGCGGCGCCTTCGGCAACTACAACGCCAGCCACGGCTGCGTCGGCCTGCGCGACGTGCGCGGCGGCTACGACAAGAACACCCCGGCCGCCTGGTTCTTCAACCACTCGATGAGCGGCGACGTGGTGATCGTCAAGAACTCCCACGACCGCACGGTCGACCCCGCCAACGGCCTCAACGGCTGGAACATGTCGTGGGCCGACTGGACGAAGTGACCCCCGGCTGACCGACGGGCCCGGCGCTGTGACCTACGGCACCGGGCCCGTCGTCGTCAGTGGCCGTGCTGTGCCTGCCTGGGCCGCGTTGATTTGCGGCTACCGCCGCGCGGCCCCTAGACCCCCGGCCGGGTGTGAGCGACCGCACCCGAGCACCTGCCGTTAATCCCCGTTAACCTGCTCCGCATGACCGTGAATCTCGAAGTCGCCGAAGGTGTCGGAACCCTGCGCCTGGACCGGCCGCCGATGAACGCGCTGGACGTGGCCACGCAGGACCGCCTGAAGGAGCTCGCCGAGGAGGCCACGCGCCGCGAGGACGTGCGCGCCGTGGTGATCTACGGCGGCGAGCGGGTGTTCGCGGCGGGCGCGGACATCAAGGAGATGCAGGACATGGACCACACCGCGATGGTCCTGCGCGCCCGCGCCCTGCAGGACTCCTTCACCGCCGTGGCCCGCATCCCCAAGCCCGTCGTCGCGGCCATCACCGGCTACGCGCTCGGCGGCGGCTGCGAACTCGCCCTGTGCGCCGACTACCGCATCGCCGCCGACAACGCCAAGCTCGGCCAGCCCGAGATCCTGCTCGGCCTGATCCCGGGCGCCGGCGGCACCCAGCGGCTGCCCCGGCTGGTCGGCCCCTCCAAGGCGAAGGACCTCATCTTCACGGGCCGTCAGGTGAAGGCCGACGAGGCCCTCGCCATCGGTCTGGTGGACCGGGTCGTGCCGGCCGCCGAGGTGTACGAGCAGGCGCACGCCTGGGCCGCCAGGCTCGCCCAGGGCCCGGCGATCGCGCTGCGCGCGGCGAAGGAGTCCATCGACACCGGTCTGGAGACCGACATCGACACCGGGCTCGCGGTGGAACGGAACTGGTTCGCAGGGCTGTTCGCCACCGAGGACCGCGAGCGGGGCATGCGCAGCTTCGTGGAAGAGGGACCGGGCAAGGCGAAGTTCCTCTGACCGTCCAGGGGCCGAAGGGGTGGGGCAACTCACCCTTCTGCCCTTGCAGTTGACGTGGGGTCTGATCCGGGTCCCTCGTTGGGGCGGTTTATGGGAGCCTTAAGGCAACCTTAAGTCTGCCTCGTCGAGGGAGCCTGACGATTGCCCCGAAGGGGGCCGTCGCCGCAGGTCAACCCGGCCGCACCGGACCATGGCATGCCGTCGGCATATGCCGATCGAACGGCGCGGAACAGGGGCGTACAGGGGGCGTATTCCTCCGGAACGGCCACGGAGACGGCTCGGGGCGGCCATCATGGGGGGCATGGCGGGGCTGGAGGGCATCGAACAGCCGCGGGGACACAGCCGTGCGGCCGCGGCGCGCTGGTCGCCGGCGGTCGAGGACGAACATGCGCTCAAAGCGATCGAACTGTTCGGCAACCCGACGGAGGCGGAGGTCCCGCTGCCGTCCCGCCCGGAGTCCGCGGCCACCGCGCGCCGGCTCGCCCAGATCGTCGTCCTGCGCCACTGGGGACTGACCCCCAAGATGACCGAGGACGCGGTCTTACTCGTCTCCGAACTCGTGGGCAACGCCGTACGGCACACCGGCGCCCGCGTCTTCGGTCTGCGGATGCGGCGCCGCCGCGGCTGGATCCGCGTCGAGGTCCGTGACCCCTCGCGCGGGCTGCCCTGTCTGATGCCGGTTCAGGAGATGGACGTCAGTGGCCGCGGCCTGTTCCTGGTGGACAAGCTGTCCGACCGGTGGGGCGTCGATCTGCTGCCGCGAGGCAAGACGACATGGTTCGAGATGAGGGTCGCCGACCGCTGAGGCCGACGACGTCAGCGCGACCCGAAAGCATCCCCAATTCGGGCTAATCGGGGGTTTTCTTACCTCTCGCCCCTTAAATGGTGCGGGTGACCACGACCAACCGACGCGGGATGCTGCGCGCGGGCGCCGGGCTCGTCGCCGGAGGCGCGCTCGCCGCCGGATGCGGCACCGCCCCGGCCGCACCGAGTGTCACCGCGACCTCCGGCGCCGCCCCGCCCACCCGCGCGGCCGGCCACCCCGCGGCCACCCCGAGGGCCGCACCCGCGCCCCGGGCCTTTCCCGGGCAGCCCGCCCAGATCTCCCACGGCCCGCGCACCCGGCCGAACGTCGCCCTCACCTTCCACGGCCAGGGCGACCCCGCCCTCGCCACCTCCCTGCTCGACGCGGCCGAACAGCGCGGCGCCCGGCTCACCGTGCTCGCCGTCGGCACCTGGCTGGACGAACACCCCGGCCTCGCCCGCCGCGTCCTCGACGGCGGCCACGACCTCGGCAACCACACCCAGCGGCACATCGCCGTCAACGCCCTGTCCGAGACCGAGGCCCGCAAGGAGATCACCGACTGCGCGGACCGGCTGAAGCGGCTCACCGGATCCATCGGCACCTGGTTCCGCCCCTCCCGCGCACCGACCGCCTCCCCTCAGGTCGCCCGGCTGGCCCGGGTCGCGGGCTACCCGCACGTGCTGTCGTACGACGTCGACTCGCTCGACTACACCCGCCCCGGCGCCGATGCCGTCACCCGCAAGGTGCTCGCCGAGGTGCGCGGCGGATCGGTGGTGAGCCTGCACTTCGGGTATCCGGACACGGTCGCCGCCCTCCCCGCCGTCCTCCACGAACTCGGCCGCCGCGGACTGCGCGCGGTCACCACCACGGAGCTGCTGAGCTGATGCGAACCACGAACGCCGCCCGCCTCCTGGCCGCCGGAGCCGCCCTCACCGCCCTGGCCCTGCTGTCCGCGTGCGGCGGCGGCACCCAGCACCAGGAGAACGAGGCCCTCGGCAGCAGGGCGCCGGCCCCGGTCCAGCCGCCGAAGGCGAAGAAGCCGCAGGTGAACGTGTTGCCCGGGATGCCCCCGGTCCAGGACCCGGCCGACCTCTACGCGGCCGACCGCCCCGGCCGGCTCTCCCCGGTCGTCAAGGACTTCCCGTCCCGGGTGTACGTCCCCAACACCAACTCCGACACGGTCGACGTCATCGACCCGAAGACCTACAAGATCATCGAGACCGTCAAGGTCGGCCGCCAGCCCCAGCACGTCGTGCCGTCCTGGGACCTGAAGACCCTGTGGGTCAACAACGACCTCGGCAACAGCCTCACCCCGATCGACCCGAGGTCCGGCAAGGCGGGCAAGCCGGTCCCCGTGCACGACCCGTACAACCTGTACTTCACGCCCGACGGCAAGTACGCCGTCGTCATGGCCTCCATGGACCGCCAGCTCGTCTTCCGCGACGCGCACACCATGAAGACCGTCAAGGCCGTGCCGGTCAGCTGCTACGGCGTCAACCACGCCGACTTCTCCGCCGACGGCCGCTACTTCATCGTCTCCTGCGAGTTCAGCGGCGAGCTGCTGAAGGTCGACACCGCGAAGATGAAGGTCGTCGGCCAGCAGCGGCTGCCGACCCGCGGCGCCATGCCGCAGGACGTCAAGATCTCCCCGGACGGCAAGCTGTTCTACATCGCCGACATGGTCGCCAACGGTGTGTGGGTCCTGAACGGCGACACCTTCGCCAAGCCGACGTTCCTCGACACCGGCAAGGGCGCCCACGGGCTGTACATCAGCCGGGACTCCCGCGTGATGTACATCTCCAACCGGGGCGAAGGCACCATCTCCCTCTTCGACTTCACCCGCAACCGGCTCACCGGGAAGTGGCGGCTGCCCGGCGGCGGCAGCCCCGACATGGGCGGCGTCTCGGCCGACGGCAAGGTGCTGTGGCTGTCCGGCCGCTACAACGCCGAGGTCTACGCCATCGACACCCGCGACGGCACCCTGCTCGCCCGCATCAAGGTCGGCAAGGGCCCGCACGGCCTCGCCGTCTACCCGCAGCCCGGCCGCTACTCACTGGGCCACACCGGCATCTTCCGCTGAGGCACGCCGGAGCAGCGCCTCCGAGCCCACCGGACGGTACCCGGCCGACTGGAACGCCCGCATGCTGCGGGCGTTCCCCGCCGACACCTGGGCCCACACCGGCTCCCCGGCCAGCTGCCGCGCCGCCGTCACCAGCGCCCGGCCCAGCCCCCGGTGCCGTACCCCGTCGTCCACCTCGACCGCCACCTCCAGCCGGCCCGCCACCCCGCGCCCCAGCACCAGCACGCCGCCGTCCGCGGCCCACACCCGGACGTCGTCGCGGCGTCGGCGCGAGCTGAGCACCCGCGGATGGGACGGGTCCGCGATCTCCCGCAGCGCGAGCGCCGGGCGGCCCGGCAGCGGGGACCCGGCGAGCATCACGTCGATCGTGTCCGTCCGGCGCCCCGTGCGGTCCATCAGGGCGGTCAGGAAGCGCGCGTTCATCGTGGCGGCCAGCGCGTCGCACTCCCGCTCGGCGGCGCGCAGGGCCGCGTACACCCAGTCCGGATCCTCGTCGGTGAAGACCACCGAGTGCGCGGTGAACGCCAGCACCCCGGCGTCCCGCTCCGAGGGCTGCGGCAGGACCGTCGTACCGCCGTCCGCCGGCGGGTACACACCGGCCGCCGCCGCATCGAGAATGTCCCGCAAGGTCTCCACACCGGACCCCTTCGTGCTCCTTGAGTCTCCACCCACTGGAAGGCCCAGACTCCCAGCCATGACCGACGACGGCACCGGACTTGTCACCATCGGCCGACTGGCAGGGGCCACCGGCCTGACGGTCCGCACCATCCGCTACTGGTCCGACGAGGGCGTCCTGCCCCCGGTGGCCCGGTCGGCGGGCGGCTACGGGCTCTACGACGCCGCGTCCGTGGCCCGCCTCGAACTGATCCGCACCCTGCGCGAGCTGGTGGACGCGCAGATCCGGTCGCTGAAGATGACGAGGGCGGTGCTGTCGAGCGTGGCCCGGCGCGGTTCCACCGCGGAGGAGATGACCCTGCTGAACAGGCTCGCCCGGCTGTCCGCCGCCGAGCGGCAGCGGATCATGACGGAGTTCGTGGCCGAGACGCTGCACGGCCTCGCCACCGGCGACCCCGGCGACCCCGGCATCCGGGAACGGATGCGCGCGCTCGCCGCCGACCTCGTGGACGATTCGGCACCCGAACAGGTCGACGCGTGGGTGGAACTGGCCGAGATGCTCCAGGACCCGGGGGTCCGGGCGCGGCTGCGCCGGGCGGTCGAGTGCAGCGCCGCCGACGACCGGGCGCCCGACGCGCCGCGCGGCCGGGCGGCTGCCGGTGGAACCGTTCGGGGACACCGGCCCGAACGCGGCCCCGGACCGTATGACGGCCGGCTTCGACGAGCGGGTCGCCCGCTGCCGCGAACCGATCGCCGTCGTGAACCGGCGGGTGCCGCCGCACGCGGAGGACCGTGCAGGGTGGTCGCCGCACTCCGTGCCCACGAGGGCCGTTAATCTGACCAGCGTCAGTACGCCTGCACGGCACGAGAAACACGAACAAAAGGGGCGGATCGGTGGCGGACATCGAGGAAGCACGCAAGCAGTTCCAGCGGATCGACGCGGACGGTGACGGATTCATCACCGCGGCGGAGTTCAAGCACGCCCTGGCGCAGGAGGGCGACTGGAACGTCACCGAGGCGGTCGCCGAGGCCATCATCAAGACCCGTGACCTCAACGGCGACAAGGTCCTGTCGTTCGACGAGTTCTGGGCCTACCTGAGCAAGTGAGTCAGGAGCGCCGGGGCGGTCAGGACGCGGTACGCCGCCGATACCGCCCCGGCGCCACCCCGTACTCCCGCTTGAACGCCTTGGCGAAGGCGAACTCCGAGGCGTAACCCGTGCGTTGGGCCACCTGGCGCAGCGACAGATCGTCGTCGCGCAGCAGCCGGCCCGCGGTCGTCATGCGCCACCAGGTCAGATACGTCAGCGGCGGCTCACCCACCAGTGCCGCGAACCGACGCGCGAACGCCGCCCGGGACAGACCGCCGGCCGCGCCGAGTTCGGCCACCGTCCAGGCCCGGCCCGGGTCCCCGTGGATCGCCCGCAGCGCCGCCGCGACCGCCGGATCGGCCAGCGCCACCGCCCAGCCGCGCGCCCGGCCCGCCGCCCGCTCGCCCTCCCACCATGCGCGCAGGATGTACAGCAGCAGGGTGTCCAGCAGCGAGGTGACGATCGCGTCCGTCCCCGGCCGGCTCTCCTCCAGCTCCATGCCCAGCAGCTCCACGGCCGCCCGCAGCGAGCGATGGGCGCCCACCTGCGCCGGCAGGTGCACGACCTCGGGCAGCTCGGCCAGCAGCCGGTGCGCGCGGACCCGGTCGAGCCGGTAGGTCCCGCACAGGGTGACCGTGTCCGGGCAGCCCGCCCGCGGCTCGCCGGCCGGCGGGGAGGTCCAGGTGCCGTCGGGCAGCATCCGTACCTCCTGCAGCGGCACGTCCGGACCACTGGCCAGCGCGTGCCCGTGCCCGTGCGCGAGGAACACGACGTCCCCGGGGGCCAGCGCCACCGGCTCACCGCCGTCCGGGATCAGCCAGGCCGAGCCGCGCAGCACCACATGGAACCCGGCCTCGTCGGCGGCGGCGAACCGCAGGCCCCAGGGCGCGTACTTGTACCGGCGCGCGGAGTGCGGGCGGCCGGTGCGCATCGCCGCGACGACGTCACTGAGTACGTCCATGCCGCCAGCCTAACCGGCGCGTCCGGGCACGGAAGACGTACGGACATGAAAGGGAGAGCTGAGGACATGGATCGTCTCTCATCCCGCGCCTAGCGTCGACGGCATGACGAACTCCGCACGCACAGTCCTGTTCCACGAGCTCGGCGGCCCCGACGTGTTCACGATCGAGGACACCGAACTGACGGCCCCCCGCCCCGGCGAGGTCCTGGTGAACATCGAGGCCCTGGGCCTCAACCGCGCCGAGGCCCTCTTCCGCGCGGGCACCTACTACTACCAGCCCACCCTGCCCGCCTCCCGCAACGGCTACGAGGCGGCAGGCCGGGTCGAGGCGGTCGGCGAGGGCGTCACCGCCTTCGCGCCCGGCGACACCGTCCTGGCCGCCGCCAACTTCGAACTCAGCGCCCACGGCGTCTACGCGGACCGAGCCCTCCTGCCCGAGAGCGCGCTCGTCCCGCGTCCCGCCGACGTGGACGCGGTCACCGGGGCGGCCGTCTGGCTGACCTACACGACGGCGTACGGCGCGCTCGTCGAGCGGGCCGGTCTGGTCCCCGGACACCGGGTGCTGATCACCGGCGCGTCCAGCGGGGTCGGCACCGCGGCGATCCAGGTCGCCCGCCGGGCCGGTGCCGTCCCGATCGTCACCACCCGCACCGAAGCGAAACGGCGGCAACTCCTCGACCTCGGCGCGGAACACGTGATCGTCAGCGCCGACGAGGACGTGGTCAAGGAGGCCCGGCGGCTGACCGGCGGGCGGGGCGTGGACATCGTCCTCGACGCGATCGGCGGCGCCGGCTTCGCCGAACTGGGCGGCGCGATCGTCGAGGACGGCACCCTGGTCTCCTACGGCTGGCTCGACGACCGCCCCATCCTGCTGCCCCGCCAGTGGCCGCTCACCGTCCACGGCTACGCCAACTTCGTCGTCACCGGCACGCCCGAGGGCCGCCACCGCGCCGCCCACTACGTCTTCTCCGGCCTCGCCGACGGCACCCTGCGCCCGGTCGTCGGCGAGGTCTTCGACGGCCTCGACCGGATGCCGGACGCCCACCGCCTGATGGAGTCGAACCGGCACACGGGCAAGATCGTCGTACGGGTCTGAGGCGGGTCCGGGGCCGGTCACGAGGACTGCCGCCCGTTCGCCCGTTCGCCGCACCGGCCGGAATAGGCCACCGCGCCCCAGGGTTGTCACGGGACGACAGACGTATGCGCATGCATTGACCTGGAGGCGAAGCCCTCATGAAGATCGGCATCATCGGCGCGGGCAACATCGGCGGCAACCTCACCCGGCGGCTCACCGCCCTCGGCCACGACGTCTTCGTGGCCAACTCCCGTGGCCCCGAGACGCTCAAGGCGCTGGCCGAGGAGACCGGCGCGACGCCCGTACGGGCCGAGGAGGCCGCGAACGGCGCCGAGGTCGTCGTGGTCACCGTCCCGCTGAAGGCGGTCCCGGACCTCCCCGCCGGCCTCCTCGACGGTGCGGCCGAGGGCGCCGCCGTGATCGACACCGGCAACTACTACCCGCAGCAGCGGGACGGCCGGATCGCGGGCATCGAGGACGAGGGGCTCACCGAGAGCCGCTGGACCGAACGGCACCTCGGCCACCCCGTCATCAAGGCGTTCAACGGCACCTACGCCCAGGACATCCTGGACCGCCCCCGCCCGGCCGGCGACCCCGACCGCATGGCCCTGCCCGTCGCCGGCGACGACCCCGCCGCCAAGGCGAAGGTCCGCGCCCTCATCGACGAGCTCGGCTTCGACACCGTGGACGCCGGCGGCATCGACGACTCCTGGCGCCAGCAGCCCGGCACCCCCGTCTACGGCCTTCAGGCAGGCCTCAAGGCCGTCCAGCAGGCCCTGACGGAGGCGTCCCCTGAGCGCCCGGCGGACTTCCGGGGGTAGGTGCGCCCGGCGGAACTACCGCGTGGCCCACGCTCGCAGGGCGTCCTCGTCCGCGAAGTGGGCCACGTCCTTGTCATGGGGTTCGCTGGAGTACTGGTGGAACAGCCACTTCGCCTTGATACGCGGCTTGCCCGCGGTGACGTAGTCGGCGATCCAGAGGCCGTCTCCGGCGTACGAGGTGGTGTCGACGTTGAGCCAGTAGTCCCGGTTCGCATACAGAATGACCTGGTTGTCCGGGCGGAGATCCTTCAGCTTGCGGATGAACAGGTCCTTCTCCGCGTTGCTCGCGTGGGTGCCCTCACTGGTCGTCTCCCAGTCGACGGCGAGGATGTCGCCCGGCCGGTCGGGGGCGTGCTGGAGGAAGTACTCGGCCTGGCCGGTGAGATGGCCCGGCCAGAGGAAGTGGTAGAAACCCACGACCAGGCCGGCGTCACGGGCTCTCTTCGTCTGCGCCGCGAGTCTGGAGTTGACGTACGAACGGCCCTCCGTCGCCTTGATGAAGACGAAGGACAGGCCGTCCGTGTCGTAGGAGGACGACTGGTACGCGCTTACGTCGATGCCATGCAGCATGGGGAAGTTGTGCCCCCTGGGGACACACCCGGAACCTCCGCCATGCGGTACCGGGCCCGCCGGCTCAGCATTCGATGATGTTGACCGCCAGCCCGCCGCGCGCCGTCTCCTTGTACTTCACGGATATGTCGGCTGCTTTTGATCACGGCTCTGACCTGCGAACTTGGTACGGCAGACGCGACTTTCGCCAGGGCGGGGACTTTTGAGGGACTTCTTGGCGACGGCTACCTGCAAGATATCCGACGGCACACTCCACGTGGCCTTGCGAGGGCACCAGGACCGGGAAGCGCCTGTCCCTCGAACGCGTGTTGTCCTACGGTGCTGGGGAGCATCAGGGCATCGACGGGGCGGAGATCGTGGTGGGTAACGAGGCCACGCTTGTGGAGCGTATCGCCGAGAGGCGGGCCGGGACGGGGGATCCACGGGCGCTGGTGGGTGTGTTGCGGCGGGCGTTGCTGCTCGTGCCGCTCGACGGTGGCGGCCTGTCGACGGCGCACTTCGGCGGGGTCCGCTGGATCTGTGCCTTCACCAACGAGAATTCGCTCGCCCGGTTCGTGAGTCGACATGGCCCTGGCGGCCGGGAGTGGGAATACGCCGAACTGCTGGGGGCCAGGTTGCTCGACGAGATCGTGCCGGCGATGGCGGAGCCGGCCGGCATCGCTGTCGACGTGGCTGACGAGGACGGGTCGATGCTCTTCCCGCCTGTCGTGGGAATCGTGCCCGAAGCCGTAGCGGTGGACGCCGAGGCCGAAGGGCCGGGGGCGGGCGCCGCGCCGCCCGCGGTCACGGGGGTTCCCCACGCAGGGAGGGGTGTGCACTGATGGGCGACAGCGCCAAGGATCTGCACGTCGACGAGTTCAGCGTGCGCCGGCTCACTCAGGGGTTGCGTGACGCCGTCGGGGAACTCAAGGACGTGGGCTCCGCCACGGGCGCCGTCCTCGGCAAGGGGTTCTCCGACTTGGCGATGACCGGTATGGAGGCCGGCCATCATGGTCTGTCCGTTGACTTCGAAGACTACTGCGAGCGGTGGGAGTGGGGCGTCCGGGCGCTCATTCAGGACGCCAACGCCATCGCCGCGAAGCTTGGGCTGGCGGCCGGTGTGCTGTGGGAGGAGGACCAGTACGTCGGGACCGCCCTGAAGGTCGGCGTGAACGCCCTGGCCGGCGGCAATCCGCACGCCTCCGAGGAGGAGATCGGACAGCAGAGCTGGGGCGATGTGTTCACCCCTGACTGGATCCACCCGGACTACAGCCCGGAATCCTTCCAACGGGCCGGTGACAACGTCGAGCAGACGTGGAAGGACACCGGGCGCGCCCTGGTGACCGAGGGTCGCGGTGGGCAACAGGCCCGGATGCTCAACGACTGGCTTGGTGTCGACCAGAAGGACTTCGACCGGGCGGTGGACGACACCTTCGGGCCCTCACCCGAGGAACGCGCAGCCCAGCAGCAGGAGCACAACGGGGGTAACTAGCCGTGGGAATCGGCGACTTCATCAGCGACATCACGCCCGACTCCGTGGAGGACGCGGTCGAGGGCGCCACCGAATGGGTCGGCAACCGCGTCGAGGATGCCGGCAACTGGACCGCTGACCGGCTCGACGATGTCGGCTGGGAGTCCGGCGGGGACTGGGTGCGCGAGAAGTCGCGCTCGGTGGCCAACCGCATGGGCGCCGAGGTCGACGAGATGGACCTCGGGCAGACCGAGGACAAGACGAAGCTGATCTACGGCAGCCCTGGCAAACTCCGCTCGACCGCCACCCATCTGCGGGCTTTCCAGAAGGCGTTCAACGACGTCGGCCTCGGCCTGGAGGGCCTGGACTCGGACTCGTTGAAGGGCCGGGCGGCGGACGCCTTCCGAGGAGCGGTGAAGGTTCAGCCGCCCAAGTGGTACAAGGGCGCAGACGCCTTCGAGGACGCCGCCAAGGCGCTGGAGGCGTTCGCCGATACCGTCACCTGGGCGCAAGGACAGGCGCAGCAGGCCATCGACAAGTGGAAGGAGGGCACGAAGGCGTCGGAGGACGCCGCCGACGCGCACAAGAAGAAGGTCGACGACTACAACAAGGCCGTCGACCGGTACAACGCGCAGCCCGCCGACAAGCGCGACCCCTCGCAGCTGCCTCCGAAACCGGGCCAGACGTTTCCGGATCCCGGCGAGAGCCTGCGCAAGGAAGCGCAGGACATCCTCACCGAGGCACGCCGACAGCGCAACGGCGCCGCCGAGACCGCCCGCTCCTCCATCACGCACGCCCGCGACGCCGCCCCGCCGAAACCGTCCTACGCCGAACAGGCCGGCGACGGCCTGGACGAGCTGGAAATCATGAAGACGCACTTCGGCGGCGGCATCATCAAGGGCACCGCAGGGATCGTCAACTTCGTCAGGGGCCTCGACCCCATGGACCCGTACAACCTCACCCACCCGGCCGAGTACGCGATGTCGCTCAACAGCACGGCGGCGGGCATCGTTCAGGTGGCCAACGACCCCTGGGGCGCCGGCAAGCAGATGCTGAGCGACTTCATGAAGGACCCCGCCGAGGGATTCGGCCGACTGATGCCCGACGTCGCCCTCACCGTTGCCACCGGAGGCGCGGGCGCCGGCGTGAAGGGCGCGCGGGCCGCCGAGGAGCTGGCCGACGCGGCCAACGCGGCCCGACGCGCCGAAGGGCTGGAGGACGCCGGGTCCGGGGCGCGACGCGCGGAGAACCCTGCCGAGCCGAGCCGCCCACCGAAGGTCAAGTGCTCCGGCCGTGAGCCGGTCGACTTCGCCACGGGCCGCATGTTCCTGCCGCAGGTGGACGTCTCCTTGCCCGGCTCACTGCCACTGGACTTCCGACGCGACTTCGAGTCCTCCTATCGGGCCGGCCACTGGTTCGGGCCCACCTGGTCCTCGACGATCGACCAGCGGCTGACAGTGGACGCGATCGGCGTCGTCTTCCACGGTGAGGACAACCTGCTGCTGTCCTACCCGCACCCGGCGCCCGGCGTTCCGGTCCTGCCGGAGGCGGGCCCGCGTCTCCCGTTGGAGCGTCACGCGGACGGCGGTTACGCCCTCACCGATCCGGAAGCCGGTCTGGTCCGCCACTTCCTCGCCCCGCCCGGCGCCGAACCGGGGGGCGACGGCACGGCCCCGCTCGCCGAGATCACCGACCGTTGCGGCCGTACCATCACGGCTGAGTACGACGAGCAGGGCATCCCGCTCGCCCTCACCCGATCCGGTGGCCACCGCATCGAGTTCACGGTGGAGAACCACCGGATCACGGCTCTGCGCGTCGCTGGTACGGACCTGGTCCGCTATCGCTACCAGGACGGCCACCTCGCCGAGGTGATCAAGTCCTCCGGCGTACCCACCCGGTTCGAGTACGACACCGAGGGCCGTGTTCTCGCCTGGACCGACACCAACGGTTCGCGCTACACGTTTGTCTACGACGACCAGGACCGATGCGTCAGCCAGACCGGCGTCGAAGGGCACCTGGCCTCCGAGTTCCACTACAGCGAACCGCACCCCGACACCGGCCTGCGCACCACCACCGTCACCGACTCCCTCGGCCACACCTGGCGTTACACCGTCAATCACCGCCTCCAGGTGATCGCCGAGACCGATCCCACAGGTGCGACGACCCGCACCGCTCAGGACCGCTACAACCGTGTGCTGTCGCGCACTGGCCCCCTCGGCGCGCGTACGGAGTTCGCATACGACGACGCGGGCCGGCTCGTGAGCATCACCCGCC
The DNA here is from genome assembly GCF_040643735.1 of Streptomyces sp. NPDC047085. NCBI lineage: Bacteria > Bacillati > Actinomycetota > Actinomycetes > Kitasatosporales > Streptomycetaceae > Streptomyces > Streptomyces sp. NPDC047085. Next base: position 322,919 of record NZ_JBEYUW010000008.1, on the reverse strand, counting down.
CCGACGGCAGCGTGCAGCGGGCGTCGTACGACGGCCTGGGTATGCCGGTCGAGCTCGACCTGCCGGGTGGCGTCCGCTGGCGCCAGGAGTTCGACGAGTGCGGTCGGCGTACCTCGGTCACCGACCCGGCGGGCCGCACCACTCGGTATACGTACGACGAGCGAGGCCACCTCGCCTCGGTGACCGATCCCATGGGAGCCGTCACCCACCTGCGCTACGACGCGGCGGGGCTCCTGCTGGAACGCAGGGATCCGGTCGGTGGGGTGACGGCCTACCGCCGTGACGTCTTGGGCCGCATAGTCGAACGCACCGGCCCCGGCGACGACTCCACGTACTACGACTGGACACCCGAGGGCCACCCCACCCGCGTCACCCACCCCGACGGCAGCACCGAGCAGTGGACGTACGACGGGGAGGGCAACTGTCTCTCCCACACCGACGCCATGGACGCCACCACCCGTTTCGAGTACACCCACTTCGACCTGCTCACCGCCCGCACCGACCCCGATGGCACCCGCCACGAATTCGCCCACGACACCGAGCTGCGCCTGACCTCGGTCACCAACTCCTGTGGTCTGCGTTGGGGCTACCAGTACGATGCGGCGGGCCGACTGGTCGAGGAGACCGACTTCGACGGGCGTACCACCCGCTACGAGGTCGACCCGCTCGGCAACGTCTCCTCACGGACCACGCCGCTGGGGGCGACCATCCGCTACGAGCGGGATGTGATGGGCAGGGTGGTTGCCAAGGACGCGGCGGGCGCCGTCACCTCCTACACGTACGACCCGGCCGGACGTCTCCTGCAGGCCCTCGGCCCTGACGGGGAACTCACCTACCAGTACGACCGGTCCGGTCGCGTGAAGACGGAGCTGTCCGACGGCCGTCCCCTCACGTTCGCGTACGACGCGGCCGGTCGCCGCACTCGGAGGGTCACCCCCGGCGGGCAGGTGACCGAGTACGCGCACGACGCCGCCGGACGCACCGCCCTACTGACGACAGGCGGACACAAGGTCACGTTCACCCGCGACGTGGCCGGTCAGGAGCTGTCCCGTAACTTCGGCGAGGCGCTCACACTCCGCTCGAGCTGGGACGAGGCGGGGAGGATCACCGGGCAGGAGGTCGCCCACGGTGACCGGAGTGTCAGCCGCCGCAGGTACACCTACGACGGCAGCGGCCACTTGGTCGGCATGGACGACACCCTGCGCGGCCCTCGCCGCTTCGCTCTCGACCTGGTCGGCAGGGTCACCGCTGTCGCCGCCGAGCAGTGGAGCGAGACGTACGCCTACGGCCGCGCGGGCGGCGGGACGACGGAGGCGCGCTGGCCCGACGTGCACGCGGGTGCCGACGCACAAGGGGAGCGGGTGTACGAGGGCACCCGGGTCATGGGTGCCGGTGCCAACCGGTACTTCTACGACCAGGCGGGACGGCTGGTCCGCCGCACGCGGACCAGGCTGTCCCGCAAGCCCGACACGTGGCACTACACCTACGACGCCGAAGACCGGCTGACTTCCGTCACCACGCCCGACGGCACAGTCTGGCGGTACCGCTACGACCCGCTGGGCCGCCGCACCTCAAAGGAGAGGCTGTCAGCCGAGGGCGATCGGGTCGTCGAGCGCACGGAGTTCGTCTGGGACGGCCCTGTCCTGGCCGAGCAGTCCACGGCTGCCACCGGACAGGTGCCCCACCGCACCACCCTCACTTGGGACTACGACGGTCTGGCGCCCGTCGCCCAGACCGAGCGGCTCATCGACGCGGCCACGCAGGACGAGATCGACGCCCGCTTCTTCGCCGTTGCCACCGACCTGATCGGCACACCCACCGAACTCATCGACGAACAAGGCCGCATCGCCTGGCACAGTCGCACCACGTTGTGGGGCGTCACCACGTGGAACGCGAACGCGACCGCGTACACCCCCCTGCGCTTCCCCGGCCAGTACTTCGACCCCGAGACCGGCCTCCACTACAACCACCACCGCTACTACGACCCGTACACCGCGCGCTACGTCACCCCCGACCCACTCGGTCTGGCGCCGGCCCCCGACCCGGCTGGCTACGTGCACAACCCGCACACCACCAGCGACCCACTCGGCCTCGCGCCGTACGAGAACAACGGTGGCCTAGGCAGTCTCGTCAAGGTCAACAAGCCCGACCCCGCCGCCGACGCCCTGGCCGAGCGGCTCGGCGGCGAGTCCCGGGTCAAGTTCGAGCACGACCCGAAGGGGCGGGAGATCGATGCGATCAGCGACGACTATGTGGCTCAGTCAAAACCAGGGGGTATGCAGATGGGCAGCGCCCTCAGAAACCAGGCAAAAGCCACATTCGAGTACGCGATACAGTCCGGCCGCACCCCCTACTTCCACTTCGATGGCGAGCCGGGGCCGGGAGTGATCGCGAAGCTCCAGGAGTATGGCAGGCGATACGGGATCGAGCCCGTGATCGACACGAAACCCCTGTGAGAGGCACATGTACGAGTTCCATGGCTGGTTCGGCATCGCCGAGTCCACCGAAGAGGCAGATGCGGGAACCCTTGAGGAGGGCCTGGCCGAACTGCAGGCGGCCATTGACCGCATCGACTGGGCGACCGGCGAGGTGACGCTGAACGTCCACAACGGCGAATACTTCGTGCGCACCGACGGTCTGGTGAACCGGCGCCGCGACGAGGCCGAGGAACTGGACGCCCTGATCCATTTCATCGCCCGCCGTTTCCCCGGCTCCTGGGGCCTGCTCTACGAACGCTCCGCCGACATGGACCACCCGCCGGGCCCCGGCGCCTTCCGCGTCCGCGTCATGGCCAGGGGCGAAGTACAGGAACGGCTCGACCCGTTCCTGTCACCGTGCCGCCCGGTCATCGAGGACTGACGGCCCAAGGCTGGGCACGACGCTGCGGAGTGCACGGTGAGGCTCGTCTTCACCAGGACACGCGTGCCGTAACCCGTTTCCGGATTCACATCGCCTGCAGCCGATGTCAGCCCGGCTCGCACTGCCTCAGACCTTGATCACATGGATGCCGGTACCGCACAGCGTGCGGAGGTCCTCCGGATCCGAGGTCAGGACGGTCGCTGGGGCGGGTGAGGAGAGTGCGGCGGCGGCGACAATGGCGTCAAGGGCGTATTTGTGGCCGTGTAGTCCGGCTGCGGCGAGGAGTTGCCGGCGTGGCGGGCGATGACTTCGGTGGGCGGGATGATGTTCACGCGTGAGAAGGCGTAGTCGAAGCGGGCCTGGTTGATCTTGGGGTCGCGGGCTTCGACGAGAGTGACGGAGCTGGTGACGACGCGGATGTCCTCCGCCTCGGCGGCGGCCAGCCACTCGGTGAGTTCGGATGTGCGTCGTACAAGTTTGGACAGGCCCTCGCAGTCCAGGACGAGAGTGCCGCTCACGCGGCGTCCGCCGAGCCTGCGTTGTCACCGCGCAAGACGGCTCGCTTCGCCTCGACCGCTGCCTGGTCCACGGGGCCGTGTTCGGCTTCCGCGTCTTCGATGAGTTCGCGCAGCCGGTCGCGCTCCAGCTGGCGCTGGATCAGGGCTTCGACGTAGGCGGACATGCCTCGCTTGCCGGTACGTGCTCTGAGGGCTGTGATGGTGCCTTCGTGGAGCGAGACGGAGACCGGGCGGACGGGCCCTTCGCCGGGAGCCGGGGTCTCATGGACATTCCGGGGACTTTCCGCCGCGTAAGCAGGGAAGGCCCAGACAGCGCTGAAAGACACGAACGCGCTGGTCAGGGCCAGTTCCCTCAGCACTCGATGATGTTCACCGCAAGCCCGCCCCGGGCCGTCTCCTTGTACTTGACGCTCATGTCCGCGCCCGTGTCCTTCATGGTCTTGATGACCTTGTCGAGGGACACCTTGTGGGAGCCGTCGCCGCGCATGGCCATCTTCGCGGCCGTGACGGCCTTCACCGCGGCCATGCCGTTGCGCTCGATGCACGGGATCTGGACGAGGCCGCCGACCGGGTCGCAGGTGAGGCCGAGGTTGTGCTCCATGCCGATCTCGGCGGCGTTCTCGACCTGCTCCGGGCTGCCGCCCAGGACCTCGGCCAGGGCGCCCGCGGCCATGGAGCAGGCGGAGCCGACCTCGCCCTGGCAGCCGACCTCGGCGCCGGAGATGGAGGCGTTCTCCTTGAAGAGCATGCCGATCGCGCCGGCGGCCAGCAGGAAGCGGACCACGCCGTCCTCGTCGGCGCCGGGCACGAAGTTGATGTAGTAGTGCAGGACCGCGGGGATGATGCCGGCCGCGCCGTTCGTGGGGGCGGTGACGACCCGGCCGCCGGCCGCGTTCTCCTCGTTCACCGCCATCGCGTAGAGCGTGATCCACTCCATGGCGTGCGCCAACGGGTCGCCCTCGGCGCGCAGCTGGCGGGCGGAGACGGCCGCGCGGCGGCGGACCTTGAGGCCGCCGGGCAGGATGCCCTCGCGGGAGATGCCGCGGCTCACGCACTCGCGCATCACGCGCCAGATCTCCAGCAGGCCGGCCCGGATCTCCTCCTCGGTGCGCCAGGCCCGCTCGTTCTCCAGCATCAGGGAGGAGATCGACAGACCGGTCTCCTTCGTGAGGCGGAGCAGCTCGTCGCCGGTGCGGAAGGGGTACTTCAGGACCGTGTCGTCCAGCACGATCCGGTCCGCGCCGACCGCGTCCTCGTCCACGACGAAGCCGCCGCCGACCGAGTAGTACGTCTTCGTGGACAGCTCCGTGCCCGCGGCGTCGTACGCCCAGACCGTCATGCCGTTGGCGTGGTACGGGAGCGCCTTGCGGCGGTGCAGGACGAGGTCGTCGTCGAAGGAGAACGGGATCTCGTGCTCGCCGAGGAGGCTGATGCGGCCGGCGTCCTTGATCGCCTGCACCCGCTCGTCGGCGGTCTCCACGTCGACCGTGCGCGGCGAGGCGCCCTCCAGGCCGAGCAGGACCGCCTTCGGGGTGCCGTGGCCGTGGCCGGTCGCGCCGAGCGAGCCGTACAGCTCGCAGCGCACGGACGCGACGGAGCCGAGCAGGCCCTCGTTGCGGAGCCGGCGGGCGAACATGCGTGCCGCGCGCATCGGGCCGACCGTGTGGGAGCTGGACGGGCCGATGCCGATCGAGAACAGGTCGAAGACCGAGATGGCCACGGGTGACTCCTCAATACGGGGTGGTGCAGCGGGTCGGCACCGCGCACACCTTCCGGTGTCCTTCCAGTGTGCGCGGTGCCGGGTGAAACGGGTCGTGCCGGGACTTACTTGTTCAGGCCCGACTTACTTGTTCAGGCCCGGGTACAGCGGGTGCTTGTCGGCCAGGGCCTTGACCCGGGCCTTCAGGCCTTCCGCGTCGTACGAGGGCTTCAGCGCCTCGGCGATCACGTCCGCGACCTCGGCGAAGTCCTCGGCCGTGAAGCCGCGGGTCGCGAGGGCCGGGGTGCCGATCCGCAGGCCGGAGGTCACCATCGGCGGGCGCGGGTCGTTCGGGACCGCGTTGCGGTTGACGGTGATGCCGACCTCGTGGAGGCGGTCCTCGGCCTGCTGGCCGTCCAGCTCGGACGCGCGCAGGTCGACCAGGATCAGGTGGACGTCCGTCCCGCCGGACAGGACGTTCACCCCGGCCTCACGGGCGTCGGCCGCCGTCAGGCGCTCGGCGAGGATCCGCGCGCCCTCGACCGTGCGGCGCTGGCGCTCCTTGAAGTCCTCGCTCGCCGCGACCTTGAAGGAGACCGCCTTCGCCGCGATCACGTGCTCCAGGGGGCCGCCCTGGAAGCCCGGGAACACGGACGAGTTCAGCTTCTTCGCGAAGTCCTTCTTGGCGAGGATGATGCCGCCGCGCGGGCCGCCGAGGGTCTTGTGGGTCGTGGAGGTGACCACGTCCGCGTGCTCGACCGGGTTCGGGTGGAGACCGGCGGCGACCAGGCCGGCGAAGTGCGCCATGTCGACCCACAGGTACGCCTCGACCTCGTCGGCGATCCGGCGGAACTCGGCGAAGTCCAGCTGCCGCGGGTACGCCGACCAGCCCGCGATGATCACCTTGGGGCGGTGCTCCTTGGCGAGGCGCTCGACCTCGGCCATGTCGACCAGGCCGGTCTCGGAGTCCACGTGGTAGGCGACCACGTTGAACTGCTTGCCGGAGAAGTTCAGCCGCATCCCGTGGGTCAGGTGGCCGCCGTGCGCCAGGTCCAGGCCGAGGATGGTGTCCCCGGGCTGGGCCAGCGCGAACAGCGCCGCCTGGTTGGCGGAGGCGCCGGAGTGGGGCTGCACGTTGGCGTACTCGGCGCCGAACAGCTCCTTGATCCGGTCGATGGCGATCTGCTCGGCGACGTCGACGTGCTCGCAGCCGCCGTAGTAGCGGCGGCCCGGGTAGCCCTCGGCGTACTTGTTGGTCAGGACCGAACCCTGGGCCTCCATCACCGCGAGCGGCGCGAAGTTCTCGGAGGCGATCATCTCCAGCGTCGACTGCTGGCGGACCAGCTCGGCGTCGACCGCGGCGGCGACCTCCGGGTCCAGCTCGTGCAGGGGGGTGTTCAGGACAGTCATACGGCTACGACTCCTCAGCCGGCGATCTCGGCGGTGTACTCGTCGGCGGAGAGCAGGTCCTTCGGCTCCTCCGCGACACGCACCTTGAACAGCCAGCCGCCCTCGAAGGGGGCGGAGTTCACCAGCGCCGGGTCGTCGACGACGTCCTGGTTGGCCTCGACGACCTCGCCGGTGACCGGCGAGTACAGGTCGGAGACGGACTTGGTCGACTCCAGCTCGCCGCAGGTCTCGCCCGCGGTCACCGTGTCACCGACCTCGGGGAGCTGGGCGTAGACGACGTCACCGAGCGCGTTGGCCGCGAACTCGGTGATGCCGACCGTCGCGACGCCGTTCTCGTCGGCGGCCGACAGCCACTCGTGCTCCTTGCTGTAGCGCAGCTGCTGCGGGTTGCTCATGGCCTGAATTCTCCTGTACGCGGGAAAGTGCTGATCGACGGGGGAGTGCTGAAACTGCTGGTGAGCAGGCGATATGTGGGCAGGGTCACGTGATCGTCACGGACCGGGCCGCCCCGGCCTGCCGGCGCTGTGATCAGTGTCTACTTCTGACGCCTGTAGAAGTGTCTACTTCTGACGCTTGTAGAAGGGCAGCGCCACGACCTCGTACGGCTCATGGCTGCCCCGGATGTCCACACCGACGCCCTCGGTGCCCGGCGCCGCGTGCGCGGCGTCGACGTAGGCCATGGCGATCGGCTTGCCCAGGGTGGGGGAGGGGGCGCCGGAGGTGACCTCGCCGATCACCTCGCCGCCCGCGACGACGGAGTACCCGGCGCGCGGCACCCGGCGGCCCTCGGCGATCAGGCCGACCAGGACGCGCGGCGGGTTCTGCTCGGCCCGGGCGGCGGCCTCGGTGAGCGCCTCGCGGCCGACGAAGTCGCCCTCCTTCTCGAACTTCACCACGCGGCCGAGCCCGGCGTCGAACGGGGTCAGCGAGGTGGTCAGCTCGTGCCCGTACAGCGGCATGCCCGCCTCCAGGCGCAGGGTGTCCCGGCAGGACAGGCCGCACGGCACCAGGCCGACGCCCTCGCCGGCCTTGGTCAGCGCCTGCCACAGCTCCACGGCGTGCTCGGGCTTCACGAACAGCTCGAAGCCGTCCTCGCCGGTGTAGCCGGTGCGGGCGATCAGCGCCGGGACACCGGCGACGGTGCCGGGCAGGCCCGCGTAGTACTTCAGGCCGTCCAGGTCGGCGTCCGTGAGGGACTTCAGGATGCCAGGGGACTCGGGGCCCTGGACCGCGATCAGCGCGTACGCGTCACGGTCGTCACGCACCTCGGCGTCGAAGCCCTCGGCGCGCTCGGTCAGCGCGTCGAGGACGACCTGGGCGTTGGAGGCGTTGGCGACGACCATGTACTCGGTCTCGGCCAGCCGGTAGACGATCAGGTCGTCCAGGATGCCGCCGTCGGCCTGGCAGATCATGGTGTAGCGGGCGCGGCCGACGCCGACGGAGGCGATGTTGCCGACGAGGGCGAAGTTCAGGAAGGCGGCGGCCTGCGGGCCGGTGACCGTGATCTCACCCATGTGCGAGAGGTCGAAGAGCCCGGCCTTGGTGCGCACGGCGAGGTGCTCGTCGCGCTCGGAGCCGTAGCGCAGCGGCATGTCCCAGCCGGCGAAGTCGGTCATCGTCGCTCCGAGCGAGCGATGCAGCGCGTCCAGCGCGGTGTGACGCAGCTCAGTGGGTTCGGTACTGCTCATCGGACGGTCGTCTCCCAAGGCAATGACGGGCGAGGTCTTTCCTCCCCATCTGTCATCGGAACCTGAGAGGTTCGCCATGACCACCGACTTGGAAAAAGTCGCAGGTCACGGCTTGCACCTTGGGTGGAGCCACTGACACAGCGGCCCGCTTTTCAGATGTGCCTCGCCCGCGCGGTAACGGGGCCTGAGAGATTCAAGGGAGGGACTTGCTCCTTCGGCGTCCCAGCGAAGGCTGCTGGGAACTCTCCCGCGCGGATTCAAGCGGCCGGTATGCAGTTGGCGGGCACATCATTGCACGCCGCGCCCCCACCCGTCAGGGCCGCATCTGTAACCGAGCTGTGGCAGTACGCGCACCCAACCACTGGACAGCGCGCATTACCTTCTCTTTACATTCAAAGGGCAAGGGATCCCCCGAGGCCCCCAGGGGAGGACGATCACGGTGAACAGGACCACGGCGTACGCCACCACCACCGGCATCGCGGTGCCGCAGCAGCCCTCCGCCCCCGCCCGCACCGGCGCCCGCGCGCGCCGCGCCGACCGTCCGGCCCCGGTCGTCCGCGACCTGCGCGACCGCGCCGGCCAGGGCCCCCGCGCCCTGTGCTTCGGCCCGCAGGACCTGGTGGTGATCACCGGCCTGCCCGGCAGCGGGAAGTCCACCCTGATGCGCCGCGCGGTCCCCGGCCGGCGCGTCGACTCCCAGGACACCCGCGAGCGCTGGGACGCCCGTGCGCCCCGCTTCCTCCCCTACGCGCTCTACCGCCCCCTGGTCCGCCTCGCCCACTACGCCGGGCTGCGCCGCGCCCTCGCCACCGGGGAGGGAGTGGTCGTGCACGACTGCGGCACCCAGGCCTGGGTGCGCTCCTGGATGGCCCGCGAGGCCCGCCGCCGCGGCGGCACCCTGCACCTGCTCCTCCTCGACGTCACCCCCGCCACCGCCCGGGAGGGCCAGCGCGAGCGCGGCCGGGGCGTCTCCCGGTACGCCTTCGGCCGTCACCGCCGCACGACCGCCCGGCTGCTGCGCGGGGTGCAGCGGGGCGAGCTGCCCGCCGGCTGCGGCTCCGCGGTGCTGCTGGACCGCGCGGCGGCGGACGCCCTGCAGCGGATCGTGTTCACGGGCTGAGGGGTTGCCACCGCCACCGGATAGCCTTTGGCCCCACAGCATGGTTCCCAGCAGGCGGTAGGCACATGGACTTCCCGGCGGACGTTCCCGCGGACTTCCCGGCACAGGCGCATCCCCACCCGCACGGCGGTTGGCCCGGCAACGAGCTGGAGGAGGTGCTGTCGGCCTCCCTGGGCATCCCCTCCGCGGGCGGTCGGATCGTCGAGGTCCTCGGCCGCAGCTTCGTCTGGGTCCCGCTGCCCAATGGCGGCGGCCCGGACAGTGGCACGCTGGACCTGCCCACCCTGGACCTCGACGGCCAGGCGTACGTGCCGGTCTTCAGCTCCGAGGAGCAGCTGCGCCACGTGGCCGGCCCCCACATGTCGTTCACCGTCGCCCCCGCCGTCGAGTTCGCCCGCGGTCTGCCCCCGCAGGTGGGCATGGCGGTCAACCCGGACGGCGTGGTCGGCCTCCCCCTGCCGCCCGAGGCGGTCGCCGAACTCTGCCGCGCGGGCCGCACCCCGCTGGACGGCCCCGCCACCGGCGGCCGGGTCCGGCTCTTCGAGCCCGACTGGCAGGACGACCCGGTCGACTTCCTCTCCGCCGCCTCCGCCGAGTTCGCCGCGACCGGCGTGGTCCTCACCGCCCGTCGCTGCCTGGCCGCCATCGAGACGGACGACCCCGTGATGTTCGTCGGCGTCGAGCTCACCCAGTACGAGGGCGACATCCGGGCCCTCCCCCTGGAAGCCCTGGGCCGCGCCCTCGGCACCGTCCCCGTCCAGTGGCCGGTCAACCTGGTCCTCCTGGACGTGACGGACGACCCGGTGGCCGAATGGCTCAGGACGAACGTCCGACCCTTCTACGAGTACGGCCACTAGAGGCCGACCCCAGGGGCAGCCGGCCCAGGGGCGCGGGGCTGTGCCCGATATGCGGCTCCGCCGCGTGGGCGCGACAACCCACGATGAAGCCGCAGACGACCGACGGCATTTCGCGGCACGTCCAGCGGAGCGCCCAGGCGCTTAAGCTGTCCCCAAACGAGGGGCACTGAAAAGAGAAGGGCACGACAGGTGAGCGCGAGCCACAGCGGCAGCGTCGAGCACATGCTGCGCCAGGTCACCCCCGGCCGCTACGACGCCTACGAAGCACTGCTGCGCGCCCTCGCCACCCCCTCCTCCGGTCAGATCTGGATGCTCCTGTGGCACGGCCAGGCCGGCTCCCCGGACGCCCAGTACGGGAACATGGAGGTCGGCGGCTTCAGCTACGCCCCGTGCGTGACCTCCGCGCAGGAGCTCTCGGCGAGCGGCTGGAACCGTTCCTACGAGGTGGTCGACGGCCTCGACGTGGCCCGCACCCTCTATCCCGACCACTACGGCCTCTGGCTCAACCCGCACGCCCCGGGCGGCGGTGTCGGCATCCCCTGGCTGGACCTGCGCCGCATCGCCACCGGTCTGGACCGCCAGCCGGCCGGGCCTCTGCGCGTGTCCGAACCCGGCATCGACATCCCGCAGTTCTACGCCCTGCTCGCCCAGAACGCCCACCGCACCCCCGCGCTGCGCTCCCTGCGCCGCGCCTGGGTGCAGCCCGCGCTCGGGGCGCCGTACCTCGTCCTCGGCCTGGACGTGTACGACACCTCCCCGGCGGCGGTCGACTCGGTGCGGGCGATGATGCAGCAGTCCGTCGGCGCCGTACCTGAGGGCCTGCCGGTCTCCACGGTCGCGATGAGTGACGACTACGACCCGGTCGTGATGTGGATGCGCGCCAACTCCCGCCCGTTCTACGACCGTGACGCCCATGCGGCCGGCCCCCAGCCCCAGGAAGGGGCCCCGGCCGCCGGTTACGGCTATCCGCCCGTGCACGGCGCCTACTGAGCCGCGCACCGCGGGCCCGACGAGGCCTTCCCCGCCCGTCCCCGTCCATCGTGATGTCCGTCACATGTGAGGGGGTGTCCCGACCTGGGCGTGTGTGCGCGGGGTTGAGGGCGACGGGCGGGTGGTCACCGGGTGTGACCGGCGCGTCCGGGGGTCGGTTCCGGCCGTTCGGATAACGGAACCCCCATCGCCGTATCACGGTTACGCATACTTTCGCCTTGGACTCTGGCGGGTGATCGCAGCCACGCTGAAGACTCCCCACTCAAGACACACGAGGTGCTCACCTCGTGCTCTTGTGCAAGTCGACAAAGCCGCAAACCTTCGCGGCAGACGCGGGCCGGGCAACAACCGGCTAGAGGGGTCGGGTTACCAGTGACCGCACCGATCGAGACCACCGGGGCAGAGGCCGAGACCCCGCCCGAGGCTGTGCTCGCCGGGGTCAAGAAATCCCAGATCGAAGGGCGTTCGCTCTCACAGATCGCCTGGACCCGGTTCAAGCGGGACAAGCTGGCCGTTGCGGGTGGCGTCGTCGTCATCCTGCTCGTGCTGATGGCGGTGCTCGCCAAGCCGATCGAGTGGGCTTTCGGGCTGGACCCCAACGAGTTCCACCAGAACCTCATCGACCCGGCCCTGCTGGCCCCCAAGGGCAGCTGGGGCGGGATGAGCTGGGACCACCCGCTGGGCGTGGAGCCGCAGTACGGCCGTGACATGCTCGCCCGCATCATCGAGGGCTCCTGGGTCTCGCTGCTGGTCGCCGGCGGCGCCACCCTGCTGTCCGTGGTCATCGGCACCGTGCTCGGCGTCGTCGCCGGCTACTACGGCGGCTGGGTCGACAGCGCCATCAGCCGGCTGATGGACACCTTCCTGGCGTTCCCGCTGCTGCTGTTCGCCATCGCCATCTCGGCCTCGGTGCAGGACGGTTTCTTCGGATTCAACGGGCTGCCGCTACGGATCGGCGTACTGATCTTCGTGATCGGCTTCTTCAGCTGGCCGTACATCGGCCGTATCGTGCGCGCCCAGACGATGAGCCTCGCGCGGCGCGAGTTCGTGGAGGCCGCCACCAGCCTGGGCGCCCGCGGCCCGTACATCCTGTTCCGCGAACTGCTCCCCAACCTCGTCGCGCCGATCCTCGTCTACTCGACGCTGATCATCCCGACGAACATCCTCTTCGAGGCCGCGCTGAGCTTCCTCGGAGTCGGTATCGCACCGCCGCAGGCCTCTTGGGGCGGAATGCTCAGCAACGCCGTGGATCTCTACACAGCGGATCCGCAGTTCATGTTCGTGCCCGGACTGGCGATCTTCATCACCGTCCTGGCATTCAACCTGCTGGGTGACGGGCTGCGTGACGCGCTCGACCCTCGCAGCAAGTGATCCACATCGATCGAGGGGGCATTCCTCACGTGAAGACGAGAAGGGTTACCGCGGCCGTGGCCACGGTCCTGGCGGTCTCGCTCGGCGCTGCCGCGTGCGGCGGCGGTAACGACAGCAAGAACAACGGCAGCGGTGGCGGTAGCGCCGCGAAGGACGCGGCGCTGGACTCCATCGTCAACGCGTCGAGCAAGAAGGGGGGGACGGTCAACCTCGAGGACTCCGACGTTCCCGACTCCCTGGACCCGGGCAACACGTACTACGGCTTCGTGCAGAACTTCTCGCGTCTGTACGCCCGTACGCTGGTCACGTTCAAGCCGGCCGCCGGCAAGGACGGCCTCACGGTCGTCCCGGACCTCGCCGACTCCCTCGGCAAGGCCAGCCCGGACGCCAAGACCTGGACGTACCACCTGCGTTCCGGCCTGAAGTTCGAGGACGGCACGCCGATCACGTCCAAGGACGTCAAGTACGCGATCGAGCGCTCCAACTTCGCGCCCGAGGCCCTGTCCAACGGCCCGACGTACTTCAAGGCGTACCTGAAGGGCGGCGAGAAGTACAAGGGCCCCTACAAGGACAAGAAGGGCCTCGACTCCATCGAGACCCCGGACGACCAGACGATCGTCTTCCACCTGGCCAAGCCTTTCGCCGACTTCGACTACCTGGCGACCTTCTCCCAGACGGCCCCCGTGCCGCAGGCGAAGGACGACGGCGCGAAGTACGTCCAGCACATCGTGTCCTCCGGCCCCTACAAGTTCGCCTCGTACGAGGAGGGCGCCAGCGCCTCCCTCGTCCGTAACCCGAACTGGGACCCGAAGTCGGACCCGATCCGCAAGGCGCTGCCGGACAAGATCAACGTCAAGTTCAAGGTCAACCCGGTCACGGTCGACAACGACCTGCTCGCCGACAAGATCACGGCTGACATCACCGGCGCCGGCGTGCAGCCGCAGACCCAGCCGAAGATCCTGAACGGCAAGTACGCCAAGCAGACGGACAACTCCTACGCGGGCGCCACGGGCTACATGGCCCTGAACCTGCACGTCGCCCCGTTCGACAACGTCCACTGCCGCAAGGCCGTCCAGTGGGCCCTCGACAAGCAGTCGGTCATCGACGCCATGGGTGGCGCGCCGAAGGGCGACGTGGCCACCACGCTGCTGCCGCCGTCGGTCAACGGCTACACCAAGTTCGACACCTACGCCACGGCGGGTCACAAGGGTGACGTGGCCAAGGCCAAGGACGAGCTGAAGCAGTGCGGCAAGCCGAGCGGCTTCTCCACCACGCTGACCGCCCGCGCCGACCGCCCCGCCGAGGTCGCGGCCGCCACGGCCATCCAGAACTCGCTGAAGGCCGCCGGCATCAAGGTCGACATCAAGCAGTTCCCCTCCGGCAAGTACTTCTCCAACTTCGCCGGTGTCCCGAGCTACGTCCACCAGCACAAGCTCGGCATGATGATGATGGCGTGGGGCGCCGACTGGCCGACCGGCTACGGCTTCCTCGACCAGATCATCGACGGTTCGGCCATCAAGCCCTCGGGCGGCAACAACCTGATGGAGCTGAACGACCCGAAGATCAACAAGGCTCTGTCCGACGCCATCGCCAACACCGACTCCGCGGCCCGTACCAAGGCCTGGGGCGACATCGACAAGATGGTCATGGACAACGCCTCGGTCGTCCCGCTGATCTACCGCAAGAACCTGCTGATCAGGCCTACGTCCGCGACCAACGTCACGGTCACGCAGGCGTACCTCGGCATGTACGACTACACGCTGCTGGGCTCCTCGAAGTAACAGCAGGCCGGATACCCCTGAAAGGCAGGTGAAGGCGCCGGGCGGCCGGGACGGACACACTCCGTCCCGGCCCCCCGGAGCCGCACAGCTGTGGCTGCGTACATCATCCGACGCGTCTTCGGCGCCGTGGTGCTGCTGCTGGTGGTCAGCGCAGTCACCTTCGCAATCTTCTTCCTGGTCCCCCGCCTGGGCGGCCAGACGGCCACCCAGCTGGCCACCCAGTACGTCGGCAAGGACGCCAACCCCGAGTCCATCGCCGCGATCAAGAAGAACCTGGGCTTCGACCAGCCCATCTACATCCAGTACTGGGACTACATCAAGGGCCTGTTCGTAGGCGCCGACTACAAGTTCGGTCCGGACGCCACGCACTGCAGCGCCCCCTGCTTCGGGTACTCCTTCAAGAGTCACATCGAGGTGTGGCCGCAGCTCACGCAGCGCATCCCGGTCTCCTTCTCGCTGGCCGTCGGCGCGGCCGTGATCTGGCTGATCTTCGGTGTCACCACCGGCGTCATCTCGGCGCTGCGCAAGGGCAAGCCCGTCGACCGCATCTCGATGTTCATCGCGCTCGCCGGCGTCTCGCTCCCGATCTTCTTCACCGGCCAGGTCATCAACGCGCTGTTCATCTACCAGTGGCCCATCTGGGACAGCACCGACTACGTGCCCTTCACCGAGAACCCGGGTGAGTGGGCCTGGCACCTGCTGCTGCCCTGGATCAGCCTCGCGTTCCTCTTCTCCGCGACCTACGCCCGGCTCACCCGGGCGGGCATGCTCGAGACGATGAGCGAGGACTACATCCGGACGGCCCGGGCCAAGGGCCTCAAGGAGCGCACGGTCGTCACCAAGCACGGCCTGCGCGCCACCCTCACCCCGATCGTGACCATCTTCGGCATCGACTTCGGCACCCTCATCGGTACCGCGGTGCTCACCGAGACGGTCTTCTCGCTCCAGGGGATCGGTGCGTACTCGATCCAGGCCATCAAGGACAACGACCTGCCCATCGTGATGGCCGTGACCCTGGTAGCGGCGTTCTTCATCGTCTTCGCAAATCTCGTCGTCGACCTGGTGTACGCAGCCATCGACCCCCGCGTGAGGTACTCGTGAGCAAGCTCGAAAAGGCGGCACTGGGCGAACCGGCCACGGACGTCGCCGCCCCTTCCGACGCCCAAGACGCGTTCCTCTCCGTTCGCGATCTGCGCATCCACTTCAACACCGACGACGGTCTGGTCAAGTCCGTGGACGGCGTCAGCTTCGACGTCCGGCGCGGTCAGACGCTCGGCATCGTGGGCGAGTCGGGCTCCGGCAAGTCCGTGACGTCCCTCGGCGTCATGGGCCTGCACCGCGCGGTGAACGCCAAGGTCTCCGGCGAGGTGTGGCTGGACGGGCAGGAGCTGATCGGCGCCGACCCGGACGAGGTCCGCCGGCTGCGCGGCCGCAAGATGGCGATGATCTTCCAGGACCCGCTGTCCGCGATGCACCCCTACTACAAGGTCGGGGACCAGATCATCGAGGCCTACCGGGTCCACCACAAGGTCAGCAAGAAGGTGGCCCGCACGCGTGCCATCGAGATGCTCGACCGGGTCGGCATCCCCGAGCCCGCCAAGCGCATCGACGGCTACCCGCACGAGTTCTCCGGCGGTATGCGCCAGCGCGCCATGATCGCGATGGCGCTGGTCAACAACCCCGAACTGCTCATCGCGGACGAGCCGACCACCGCCCTCGACGTGACCGTCCAGGCGCAGATCCTCGACCTGATCCGGGACCTGCAGAAGGAGTTCGGCTCCGCGGTCATCATGATCACGCACGACCTCGGCGTGGTCGCCGAGATCGCCGACGACGTCCTGGTGATGTACGGCGGCCGGTGCGTGGAGCGCGGACCGGTCGGGGAGATCTTCGAGAAGCCGCAGCACCCGTACACCTGGGGCCTGCTCGGCTCGATGCCGCGCATCGACCGCGACACCGCCGACCGGCTCACCCCGGTCAAGGGCCAACCGCCGAGCCTCATCAACGTCCCCTCGGGCTGTGCCTTCCACCCGCGCTGCCCGTACGCGGACCTCCCCAAGGGGAACGTCACCCGCACGGTGCGCCCCGAGCTGGAGCTGGCGGAGGGCGGCCACTGGTCCGCCTGCCACCTCTCGGCCGAGGACCGTACGCGGATCTGGACCGAAGAGATTGCGCCGAAGCTGTGAGTGAGACGAAGAAGACAGACACCGTCGAGGACGCCGCCGGCAAGGCCGCGGTCCCGCAGCAGGCGTCGGCTCCCGAGGGCGGCTCCGCCGACCGGGAGGTGCTGCTCCGGGTCAAGGGCCTGACGAAGCACTTCCCGATCAAGAAGGGCCTCCTGCAGCGCCAGGTCGGCGCCGTGAAGGCGGTCGACGGCATCGACTTCGAGGTGCGCAAGGGCGAAACCCTGGGCGTCGTCGGCGAGTCGGGCTGCGGCAAGTCGACCATGGGCCGGGTCATCACCCGCCTCCAGGACCCGACCGGCGGCACGATCGAGTTCGAGGGCCGGGACATCACGCGGCTGAGCACCGGGCAGATGCGCCCGATGCGCCGCGACATGCAGATGATCTTCCAGGACCCGTACGGCTCCCTGAACCCCCGGCACACCATCGGCTCGATCGTCTCGGCGCCCTTCCGGCTCCAGGGCGTCGAGCCCGAGGGCGGGGTGAAGAAGGAGGTCCAGCGGCTCCTGGAGCTGGTCGGCCTCAACCCCGAGCACTACAACCGCTATCCGCACGAGTTCTCCGGCGGTCAGCGCCAGCGCATCGGCATCGCCCGCGCGCTCGCCCTGAAGCCGAAGCTGGTCGTCGCCGACGAGCCGGTGTCCGCGCTGGACGTGTCGATCCAGGCCCAGGTCGTCAACCTCATGGACGACCTCCAGGAGGAGCTGGGCCTGACGTACGTGATCATCGCGCACGACCTGTCCGTCGTCCGGCACGTCTCGGACCGGATCGCGGTGATGTACCTCGGCAAGATCGTCGAGCTGGCCGACCGCAACTCGCTGTACGAGGCGCCGATGCACCCGTACACCAAGGCGCTGATGTCGGCCGTGCCGATCCCGGACCCGAAGCGGCGGGGCACCAAGAGCGAGCGCATCCTGCTGCGCGGTGACGTCCCGTCGCCGATCGCGCCGCCCTCCGGCTGCCGTTTCCACACCCGGTGCTGGAAGGCGACGCAGATCTGCAAGACGACCGAGCCGCAGCTGGTGGAGCTGAAGCCCGGTCAGCGGGTCGCCTGCCACCACCCGGAGAACTTCGCCGACCAGGCTCCGCAGGACACGGTCCTGCTGACGGCGGCGAAGGAGGCCTCCGAGCTGGTCGGTGAGGCGGTCCTGGAGGGCTCGGCTCACGAGGCGTCGGCGGAGCCGGCCGAGGCGGCCGAGGATGCGGCTGACGAGGCGTCGGCTCAGGAGGCGTCGGCCGAGGCGGAGGCCGAGGAGGCACCGGCTGAGCCCGAGGCTGAGGAGGCGTCGGCCGAGGCCGAGGCTGAGGAGGCGTCGGCCGAGGCCGCGGAATCCGAGGCTCCGGCCCCCAAGTCCCAGGAGTCAACCGACAAGTAGCACATGACGACTGGGCAAAGTCATGTACATGCCTGAGCGGGAGAGTTCAGAGTCGTCCGTGTCCGAATGATTCGGCACACGCTCGAAGGGACGACTCATGAATCTCTCCCGTTCGGCACGCTTAGCAGCCGTCGCGACCGCGGCGGCTGCTTTCTTCGTCATCGCCGCCTCCGCCGCCCCCACCCCCGGCGCGGACGGCATCGGCGACACCTACTTCCCGCGGCTCGGCAACGGCGGCTTCGACGCCCGCCACTACGACCTCGACGTCGCCTACGACCCCGGCACCGGCCGCCTCGACGGCCGTACGACGCTCACCGCCCGCGCCACCCAGAACCTCTCCTCCTTCGACCTGGACCTGCAGAAACTGGAGGTCACCCGCGTCGAGGTGAACGGCAGACGGGCCGGCTTCACGCGCGACGGCGACGAACTGCGCGTCACCCCGCGCGGCACCCTCCCGGGCGGCCGGGACTTCACCGTCTCCGTCACCTACGGCGGCATACCCCAGCCCCTCAACGGCCCCATCGTCTTCGGCTCCGACTACGGCTGGATGAAGACGACCGACGGAGTCTTCGTCGCCTGCGAGCCCAACGCCGCCTCCACCTGGTTCCCGTCGAGCGACCACCCCGCCGACAAGGCCACCTACGACATCCGGATCAAGGCGCCGAAGGGCCTGACCGGCGTCTCCAACGGCCGGCTCGTGTCGACGTACGACAAGGGCGGCTCGACGTACACGCACTGGCGCGAGAGCCGGCCCATGGCCACCTACCTCGCCACCGCCACCATCGGGACGTTCGACGTGCGCACCGGCCGCACCCCGGCCGGCACCCCGATCTACGTCGCCATCGACCCGGTGCTGAAGAACAGCAACAACGTCGACGTGTACGCCGTCACCGCCGCCGCCACCGACTACTGGTCGCAGGTCTTCGGGCCCTACCCGTTCGAGGAGACCGGCGCGATCGTCGACGACATGCCCCAGGCCGGCTTCTCGCTGGAGGTGCAGAGCAAGCCCGCCTACTCGGCCGTGCGCAGCGAGTCGACCATCGTGCACGAGCTGGCCCACCAGTGGTTCGGCGACTCGGTGAGCGTGGCGCGGTGGAAGGACATCTGGCTCAACGAGGGCTTCGCCACCTACGCCCAGTGGCTGTGGGCGGAGCACCAGGGCACCCGCTCGGCCCACGACTCCTTCCTCGCCGCCTACGACGCCCGCCCGGCCTCGTCGGCCTTCTGGCAGATCGAGGTGGCCGACCCGCAGCGCGACACGATGTTCGCCTCCGCCGTCTACCAGCGCGGCGCGATGACCCTCCAGATGCTCAGGGAGCGGATCGGCGACGAGGCGTTCTTCAGGCTGCTGCCCGCCTGGACCCGGCTCCACCGGTACGGCAACGCGGACACGGACGACTTCGTCCGCTTCGCCGAGCGGATCAGCGGACAGCAGTTGGACGATCTCTTCGACACCTGGCTGTTCACGACCGGCAAGCCGACTCTGTAAGCCCGGCAGACCCGGCTGGCCTGGCTTTGTAAGGTTCACGCCTCCTGACAGGTGAGAATGTCAGGGTGCAGCTGCAGCAACTCTTCAGTCCCTCCGTCCAGCACACGCTCGATGTCATCGGCATCTTCGTGTTCGCGATCTCCGGCGCGCTGCTGGCCGTCCGGAAGAACTTCGACGTGTTCGGCATCGCCGTCCTCGCCGAGGTCACCGCACTGGGCGGAGGACTGTTCCGCGATGTGATCATCGGGGCCGTCCCCCCGGCCGCCTTCACGGACCTCGGTTACTTCCTCACCCCGATGCTCGCCGCGCTCGTGGTCTTCTTCCTGCATCCGCACGTGGAGCGCATCCAGTCGGCGGTGCTCGTCTTCGACGCGGCCGGCCTCGGCCTGTTCTCGGTCACCGGCACGACGAAGGCGTACTCCTACGGCCTCAACCTGACCGCGTCCGCGACCCTCGGCCTCGCCACCGCGGTCGGCGGGGGCGTGCTCAGGGACGTGCTCGCCAACGAGGTTCCCTCGCTGCTGCGCTGGGACCGCGACCTGTACGCGGTCCCGGCGATCGTCGGCGCCACCATGGTCGTGCTGTGCATCCACTACGACGCCCTGACCCCGTTCACCAGCGGACTCGCCGTCGTCACCGCCTTCGTGCTGCGCCTGCTGGCGATGAGGTTCCACTGGCGAGCGCCGCGTGCGTGGAACCGGCGGTCGACCGTGCGAGAGGAGTAGAGCCGGTGCCTCCCGGGAGGGAGCCGTCCGTGCCCCTGGCCCGGCTCTGGCCCATCTGCAGGGTCAGCCAGCGGAACACCGCGGGCACCTGCGGCCGCCACAGCGCCATGGTGTGACCGCCCGCGCTGCGCGGCAGGAACACCACGCGCACGGTCGTCGGCGCCTTCGCGACGGACTCCAGCGCCACACCCGCCTGGTAGCCGTCGCCGGACTCGCCGGAGACGTACAGCGCGATCCGGGGCGGCACGGTCCGCTTCTTGAGCAGCAGATAGGGATTGTTGGCGGCGCGCAGGGCGGGGCTCTGCGCGGCCAGGGAGTTGCGCTCGCCGATCGGGTCGTTGTAGCCGGACATGCTCACCGCGGCCCGGTAGCGGTCCGGGTGAGCGACGGCCAGCTTGAGCGCGCAGTGCGCGCCGGCCGAGTACCCGGCGACGGCCCAGCCCCGCGGCGCCGGCTCGGCGCGGAAGTTGTCCGTGACCATCTTCGGCACGTCGAGGCTGAGCCAGCTGTCGGCGTTGACCTGGCCGGGGATGTTGGCGCAGCCGGTGTCCACGCCGGCCAGCAGGTTGGTGCGCGGGGCGACCAGGATGAAGGGCGCCACCCGGCCGCTCCGCATCAGCGGCAGCAGTTGCTCGTGCGCCTTCAGCGAGCCGAACCAGGCCTTCGCCGAGCCGGGATAGCCCGGCAGCAGCTCCACCACCGGGAACTTCCGGTGCCGGTAGGCCGGCTCGTCGTACTGCGGCGGCAGCCAGACGTAGACCTCGGCGTTCACCCCCGACACCCGGCCCTTGAGCTGGGTGACGCGCACCCCGCCGGCCGCCCGCATCCCCGGCCCGTCGGCGGGCTTGAAGGCCTGTCTGACCTTGGGGAGCTTCTTCACCGCTATCCCGCCCGTGCCGTCCTTGCCGAGGTCGGCGGCCTGCTGGACGTGGTCGCCGGTGCCGAGCAGGTCGGCCCAGTTGTCGTACAGGTTGTTCTGGTTGTTGACCAGTACGAAGACGAGGGTGACGGCCGTGCCCTGGGCGAACAGCAGCATCAGCACCCGGGCCGCGGCGCGCAGGGGCTTCGGCCCCCGCAGCCGTGACCAGAGCACGAGTGGCAGGATGACGGCGACGACGGACAGCACGATCGTCGTGTAGAGAAATGGAGTCCCGGTGAGGCTCATGTCCCCATAGAGGGCGATCGAGAGCTCCAGGTTGTGGACGTGTCCGGACACTTACCGAGAAATTGCCGGAACCTCACTCGGGCGTGTGATCCGGTCAACGGGCCGACCCGCTCCGGCCAGGCCCAAAGCTACCGCTTAGTAATTTGTTGTTGTACCGTTCAGGCATGCCAGAAGCAGCTTCCGCACCTGCCCCGTCGCGGGCCGTGATCGGCGACAGCGAGTTCGACCGCGACACCGCGGTCACCCGGCGCGAGCCCGGCGTCTACGACATCGACCTCTCGGCCGGCTGGACCATCATCAACGCCGTCAACGGCGGCTATCTGCTGGCCGTCCTCGGCCGGGCCCTCGGTGACACCCTGCCGCACCCGGACCCCTTCACCATCTCCGCGCACTACCTGACCGCCTCCCAGCCGGGCCCCGCGGTCGTCCGTACGCAGACCGTCCGCACCGGCCGCACCCTCTCCACCGGCCAGGCCTCGCTGCTCCAGTACGACGACGAGGGCAACGAGGTCGAGCGCATCCGCGTCCTCGCCTCCTACGGCGACCTCGCCGACCTCCCGGACGACGTCCGTACGACGGCCACCCCGCCCGCGATCCCGCCGATGGATCAGTGCTTCGGCCCCCAGGACGGCCCCGCGCCGGTCGACGGCAGCTCGGCCATCGCCGACCGGCTGATGATCAAGCTGGACCCGGCGACCCTCGGTTGGGCGCTCGGCGCGCCCTCCGGCAAGGGCGAGATGCGTGCCTGGTTCGGGCTCGCCGACGGCCGCGACGCCGACCCGCTGTCGCTGCTGCTCGCGGTGGACGCCCTGCCGCCCACCGCCTTCGAGATCGGGCTGAAGGGCTGGGTCCCGACGGTCGAACTCACCGTCCACGTCCGGCACCGCCCGGCCCCCGGCCCGCTGCGGGTGTCGATCACCACCCGCAACCTGGCCGGCGGCTTCCTGGAGGAGGACGCCGAGGTCTGGGACAGCGAGGACCGCCTGGTCGCCCAGTCCCGGCAACTGGCCCGCGTCAGGCTCGGCTGACGGTTCGCCGGTCGCGTCAGACGCGGCCGAGCGGTGTCCGTCCCAGCCAGGCGGCCAGCTGCTCGTAGGCACCGGCCCCTTCGGCCGCCTCCCGGCGGGCGTCGAACGGGGTCTCCTCGTCGCGTGGGCGGGAGTCGGGCAGCACCCGGCGGGCGGTGGCGAGCGCGAACTCGGCGAGTTCCGGGTCGAGTTCGAGCGGGTGGCCGAGCGACTCGGCGAGGTCCCAGGTGTGCGTCACGATCTCCATCACATAGCCCGAGAGCGCCGCGTGGCCGGGCACCTCGCCCCACGGCACCCGCACCGCGGTCGTCATGCGCTCGTCGGCCTCCCAGGCCTTCAGGACCCGGACGCGTACCTCGTCGTAGGCCGCCGGCCAGCCGTCGTCCGCGACACCCTCGGCGACCGGCTCCAGCGCGAGCCCGTCGCCGCCCTCGCCGACCACCGCGATGCGCCGGGTGCCGCCGACGACGTGGCTCAGCAGGCCCCGCACGTCGAACTCCGTACAGGGCGTCGGACGGTCGAGCTGTTCGGGACGCACCGTCTTGATGAGCGCGGCCGCCTGTTCGGTGGCGCGGATGTAGAAGGGGCGGGGGTCGGTGTAGCCGGTGGTGGTCATGATGTGTCCCTCTCCGTCGGTCGGTACGGAGAAGAGGATGCGTGGATAACCTGACAGAATCCGTCAACATTTGCGCGCGGCCCGGACGGGACGGAATCCTGGGCGCGTGAAGTCCGACCGGCTGCTGTCGATCCTGCTGCTCCTGCAGACCCGGGGCCGCGTCCCGGCGCACGAACTCGCCGGCCGGCTGGAGGTGTCGGTCCGCACCATCTACCGGGACATCGAGGCGCTGTCCGCCTCCGGCGTCCCGGTCTACGCCGAGCGCGGCCGGCACGGCGGCATCGAACTCCTCGCCGGATTCCGCACCGACGTCACCGGACTCACCGCCGACGAGTCCCGCGCGCTGTTCATCCTCGCCGCCCAGGGCGCCCACGCCGCGCTCGGCCTGGACGCGGCGCTCGGCTCGGCCCTGCGCAAGGTGATGGCCGCCCTGCCCGCCCCGCACCGGCCCGCCGCCGAGGTCACCAGCCGCCGCATCCTGGTCGACGCCACCCGCTGGAGGAGCGGTCCGCGGCAGGCCGTCGACCTGGAGGTGCTCCAGGACGCGGTGTTCCTCGACCGGCGGCTGCGGGTGCGCTACCGCCACAGCGGCGAGCGGGAGCCGCGGACGTACACCGTCGACCCGTACGGCCTGGTCGCCAAGGCCGGGGTCTGGTACCTGGTGGCCGACCGGCGCGCCCGGCCCCGGCTCTTCCGCGCCGACCGGGTTCGCTCGGCACGCCTGCTGGACGAACCGGTGCGGCGCCGGGCCGGTGTCGAACTCGCCGACGTCTGGGAGGTGTTGCGCCGCCAGGTCGAGGAGCGGCCGGAGGACGGGATCGACGTCACCGTCCGGGTGCGGCGCGAGCGGCTCGACATGTTCCAGCGGATGGCCGCCGCCCAGCTCACCGAACTCCCCGACGACGACGGCGAGAGCGAGTGGGTCACCGCCCGGCTGTCCTACCCGGTCCTGCGCGCGGTGCGCCAACTCCTCGCGTTCTCCGACACCGTGGAGATCCTCGAACCGCCCGAGGCGCGGGCGGAACTGCTGCGGGGGGTGCGGTCGGTCTCGGCGCTGTACGAGGGGGAGCCGCGCTGAGCCGTCGGTTCAAGGGGGAGTCGCGCTGAGCCGCCGGTTCAGTCCAGCCAGTGCCGGCGGCCCATGCTGATGAGCCGCAGCTGCCGGGTGGCGCGCAGGGTGACGCGGTCCCGCTCGTCCTGCGGGGCGTCCAGCGCCTCCAGGAACAGGGAGGCGGTGATGAGCATCTGGTCGACGTAGAGGTGCGCGAGCATCAGCAGGTCCTCGTCGTTCCAGCCCTCGGCCCCCGGGTCCTTGGCCAGCTCGGCCTTCACCTCCTCGGCGAACCGGGCCAGTTGGGCCTGGATCGCCTCGCGCACCGGCTGGACCCCGCCGTGCCGCTCACGGGCGATGAAGCGGACGTGGGCGGGATGGGTGTCCACGTGATGGGCGATCAGCTCGACGGCACGGCGGATGCGCTCCTCGTTGTCCTCCGTCGTCGCCACGATCGTCCGCACCGTCGGGTGCAGGCTGCCCAGCGCCTCGTCGACCAGGGCCACGCCGAGGTCGGCGGTGGACCGGAAGTGCCGGTAGAAGGCGGTCGGGGCGACGCCGACGGCCCGGGTGACCTCGCGCAGTCCCAGGCTGCTCAGGCTCTGCTCCTCCAGCAGCGCGAGGGCCGCGTCCAGGAACGCCTGCCGGGTCTTCTGCTTCTGGGCCTGCCGGATGCCGAGGGTGTGACTCATGTCATCCAGTTAACAACTGTTCTCTGGAATTTAAAAGCCGCGGGAGGCGCTAGACTCGAAGTCAGTGAACAACTGTTACTACAACTGTTCACCCAAACTTCACAAGCAGCCTCCACGCGAGGCAATGTCACGAGGCATCCCGGAGGGGGGACCTGAACCCATGCTGTTCCTCGTCGCCGCACTCATGCTGCTGGGCGTCCTGCTCGGCACGGTGGCCCACGCGCCGCTGACCGTCAGCGCCGTCGCCGCCGTCGTCATCGCCGCCTGGCTCGGCATCTTCGCGATCCGCGAGCGCCATGGCCGCCGTCGCCACAACTCGGCCAACTGACCGTCCGAACGACATCCAGGAGCTGAGCACCATGCATCTCACCGCACCGGCCGCGGGTCACACCGACACCCGCCCGCGCGACGCCGACGGCATGGCCGTCGCGTCCTTCATCCTCGGCCTTCTCGGCCTCCTCGTCCTCAACATCTTCCTCGGCCCCATCGCCATCGCCCTGGCCGCCGTGGCCCTCTGGCGCGGCACCACCCGCCGCCCCCGCGCCTACCTCGGCCTCGCCCTGGGCGTGGCCGACCTGGTGGTCCTGGTCGTCGCGATGCAGCTCTCCAACACGGTCTCGTGGAGCCTCTGACCGGGCCGACCCCGGCCTGACCCCCGCCAGGGCCCCGAGGACGACGGGGCGCGGTCACCACGACCGCCGCAGCTGGTCAACCCGAGCCACTCCCAGCCGAGGTTCGGCCGAAAGAGGCCCGTAGAATCGGCTTACCATGGCTTACCTCGACCACGCTGCCACGACCCCCATGCTCCCCGAGGCGGCAGAGGCACTGACCGCCCAGCTGAGCATCATCGGCAACGCGTCCTCCCTGCACGCCTCCGGCCGCCGGGCCCGCCGTACGGTCGAGGAGTCCCGCGAAACCCTCGCGGAAGCGCTCGGCGCCCGCCCCAGCGAGGTCGTCTTCACCTCGGGCGGAACCGAGGCCGACAACCTCGCGGTCAAGGGCCTGTACTGGTCCTGCCGCGACGCCGACCCGTCCCGTACCCGCGTCCTGGCCAGCCCCGTCGAGCACCACGCCGTCCTGGACGCCGTCCACTGGCTGGGCGAACACGAGGGCGCCACCGTCGAGTACCTCCCCGTCGACAGCCACGGCCGCGTCCACCCGGACGCCCTGCGCGAGGCCATCGCCCGCAACCCCGACGACGTCGCCCTGGCCACCGTGATGTGGGCCAACAACGAGATCGGCACCGTGATGCCGGTCCGTGAACTCGCGGACGTCGCAAACGAGTTCGGCGTGCCGCTGCACGCGGACGCCGTCCAGGCCTTCGGTCAGGTCCCGGTCGACTTCGCCGCCTCCGGCCTCGCCGCGATGACCGTCTCGGGCCACAAGATCGGCGGCCCCTACGGCATCGGCGCCCTGATCCTCGGCCGCGAGTACACCCCCGTCCCCGTCCTGCACGGCGGCGGCCAGGAGCGCCATGTCCGCTCGGGCACCCTCGACGTCCCCGCCATCGCCTCGTTCGCGGTGGCCGGCCGTCTCGCCGCCGAGCAGCAGGAGTGGTTCGCCCGCGAGATCGGCGCCCTGCGCGACCAGTTGATCGACGCCGTCCGTACGGCGGTCCCGGACGTGATCCTCGGCGGCGACCCGGCGCCCGGCGGCCGCCTCCCGGCCAACGCCCACTTCACGTTCCCCGGCTGCGAGGGCGACTCCCTGCTCCTGCTGCTGGACGCCCAGGGCATCGAATGCTCCACGGGCTCCGCCTGCACCGCGGGCGTCGCCCAGCCCAGCCACGTGCTGCTCGCCACCGGCACCGACCCGGACCTGGCCCGCGGCACCCTGCGCTTCTCCCTCGGCCACACCTCCACGGAGGCGGACGTCGAAGCGGTCGCCAAGGTGATCGGTCCCGCGGTCGAAAGGGCCCGCGCGGCCGGGCTCACCTGAGCCGCGACGACCTGGCGCGGGCACGAAAGCGACCTACGAGACGGGTTCCCTTCGCCGGTATGACCCGGATCAGGTGACTAGGGGTCGTCATCAGGTCCAGTACTTGCAACCTTCTGACCTCTCAGTCCGACCGTCGACGTCGGCATCAGCGGATGCTTGCGCGTCTCGCTGAAGTCGGCTACTCCGCTCGGACTCCCTCACTCGCCTCGTAGGCCTATTACTAGGATAGAACACCTCATATGGGACACAACCCCCTATTCATGATTCTTTGGACGGATTCTCGCTGACCGTCCGCGCCCGCCGCACCAGCCCCATGTACCGCTCCCAGTCCCAGTGCGGCCCCGGGTCCGTGTGGTCCGTGCCGGGGACCTCCACATGCCCGATGACATGCCGCCGGTCGGCGGGTATGCCGTACCGCCCGCAGATCGCGGCCGTCAGCCGCGCCGAGGCCGTGTACATGGCGTCCGTGAAGGAGTCGGCGTCCTCCACGAACCCCTCGTGCTCGATGCCGACACTGCGCTCGTTGTACCCCCGGTCGCCCGCGTGGAAGGCCACGTCCAGCTCCCGGATCAGCTGGGTGATCCGCCCGTCCCTGCGCACGATGTAGTGGGCCGCCGCCCGGTGCGCCGGGTCCTGGAAGACCTTCACCGCCGACGCGTAGTCGCCCTGCGTGACATGGATGACGATCCGGTCCACCGCATAGTCGTCCGGCCGGTCCGCCCGCCGGTAGTTCGCGGGCGACGCCGCCACCCAGCGCGCGCCCCGGAAGTCCACCGCCCCCGCCACCCGCGACTTCTCCACCCCGGGCAGCCGCCACCACAGATGGGACAGCTCCTCCCGGGCCAGCGCCGCCGTGCCCACGGCGGCCGCGGCCCCGCCGACGAGCAGCGCCCGCCGCCCCAGCCGCCGATCCGAGTCGCTCATGCTCACCCCACCCCGCCCCCCGCGCCCGCCCTTCGTGATCGTCAACGCATATCCGGCGGCTCCGGTTCCCGCCGCCCCGTACTCTGGAAGGGCTATGACTGAGACCCCGCAGCGCCCCCTCCGTGTCCTCGCCGCCATGTCCGGCGGCGTCGACTCCGCCGTCGCCGCCGCGCGCGCCGCGGAAGCCGGGCACGACGTGACCGGCGTCCACCTCGCGCTCTCCGCGAACCCGCAGTCCTTCCGCACCGGCGCACGGGGCTGTTGCACCATCGAGGACTCGCGCGACGCCCGCCGCGCCGCCGACGTCATCGGCATCCCGTTCTACGTCTGGGACCTCGCCGACCGGTTCCGCGAGGACGTCGTCGAGGACTTCATCGCCGAGTACGAGGCCGGCCGCACCCCGAACCCCTGCCTGCGCTGCAACGAGAAGATCAAGTTCGCCGCGCTGCTCGACAAGGCGCTGGCCCTCGGCTTCGACGCGGTCTGCACCGGTCACTACGCGAAGGTGATCGTGAGCGAGGACGGCACCCGCGAGCTGCACCGCGCCTCCGACATGGCCAAGGACCAGTCGTACGTGCTCGGCGTCCTGGACGAGAAGCAGCTCGCCCACGCCATGTTCCCGCTCGGCGACACGGTCACCACCAAGGACGAGATCCGCGCGGAGGCCGAGCGCCGGGGCCTGGCCGTCGCCAAGAAGCCCGACTCGCACGACATCTGCTTCATCGCCGACGGCGACACCCAGGGCTTCCTGGCCCAGCGGCTGGGCAAGGCCGAGGGCGACATCGTCGACGAGGACGGCGCCAAGGTGGGCACCCACGAGGGCGCCTACGGCTTCACCATCGGCCAGCGCAAGGGCCTGCGGATCGGCACCCCGGCCGCCGACGGCAAGCCGCGCTACGTCCTCGACATCTCCCCGGTGACCAACACGGTGACCGTCGGCCCCGCCGCCTCCCTCGACGTCACCGCGCTGACCGCGATCAAGCCCCGCTGGTGCGGCACCGCCCCCACCGGCCCCGGCACCTACACCGCGCAGCTGCGCGCCCACGGCGGCGAGACCGAGGTGACCGCCGAACCGGTCGACGGCGAACTGCGCGTCACCTTCACCGAGCCGGTCCGCGGGGTCGCCCCCGGCCAGGCGATCGTGCTGTACGACGGCACGCGCGTGGTCGGCTCGGCCACCATCGCGTCCACCACGCGCGCGGCGGCCGCGGCGGTCTGACCGGCCGAGCCGGGGTCACCCGGTGAGGAACTCGACGAGCACGGGGCCGAGCACGTCGGGCTCGACCATGTGCGTCTGCCCCTCCAGGACGCGGTAGATGCCCTGCGGTGCCGCCTCCGCGACCGCCTGGCCCGCCCGGTGCATCCACTCCGGGCTCGCCCCGCCCGCGACGCTCAGCACGGGCACGGTGATGGCGGCCAGCCGCTCCCGGGGCAGCAGGCCGTCGCCCATGACCGCGTCGTCGTACGCGAGACTCGGTGCGACGGCCTCCATGCCGGCCCACATCGGGGACTCGCGGGCGGCCTGGATCGTCTGCTCGCCGAGACCCGCCAGCCGCAGGAACAGCTCGACGGCGTCCCCGCGGCGGCCCTCCGCGAGCGCCTTGTTCAGGTTCTCCTTGTACGCGGCCTCGCGCGCGGCGCCGCCCTCCAGGAAGTCGGCGAACGGGACCTCGTAAACGGCCACCTGACGGATCGGCAGCCCGCTCGCCGCCGCCTCCAGCACCAGCGCGCCGCCCGAGGACACCCCGAAGAGCGCCGCGTCGCCGCCCACCGCGTCGATCAGCGCCGCCAGATCCTCGACCTCGCGCTCCACCGCGTACGGCGGCGTGTCACCGCTCGCGCCGCGCCCCCGGCGGTCGTAGACGACGGCCGTGCAGCGGTCCGCGAGCCGCTGCGCCAGGGGCGCCACGGTGCCGCCGGTGGACATGGCGCCGCAGACCAGGATCACCGTCGGCCCCTGGCCGGTCACTTGGTAAGCCAGAGACGTGCCGTCACGGGAAGTCGTCTTCTTGTCCATGTCCGTGCAGACTGCCGCACGTCGGCGGAGTCATCGTTCTACGACACGTCTCGTTCTACGACACGTCGGTGTCGTAGAAGCAGTAGTGGTCCTTGATCTCCGCCACGCCCGGCTTCGGGTCCGGGTACGCCCAGACCAGATCGGGCGCGTCCGGCAGCGACCAGTAGGACGCGGTGCCCTTGAAGGGGCAGACGGTGTGCGTGTCCGAGGGCGTGAGCAGGTCGAGGCGCACGTCCTCGGCGGGGATGTAGTAGCGCGGGGGACAGCCCGTCTCCCGCAGCACCAGGGAACGGTCGCTCTCCGCGAGCACCTGGTCGCCGCGGACCACGCGCACGTGCCGCTCGCTCTTCTCGATGGTGATCGTGTGTCCGTCGCTCATACCGGGACAGCACTCGATGGCGCGTGATTCTTCCCGCGTACGGTGGGGGGATGAACATCTGCGTCTTCCTCTCCGCCGCCGACCTCGACGAGCGTTACACGCGCCCCGCGCGCGAGTTCGCGGAACTGATCGGCAAGGGAGGGCACACCCTGGTGTGGGGCGGCTCCGACGTCGGTCTGATGAAGGTGGTCGCCGACGGGGTGGCGGAGGCGGGCGGCAGGCTGCTGGGCGTCTCCGTGGAGTTCCTCGCGCTGAAGGCGCGGCCCGGGGCCGACGAGATGCTCGTCGCGGCCGACCTCGCCGAGCGCAAGAAGCTGCTGCTGGAGAAGGCCGACGCCGTGGTGATCATGGTGGGCGGCACCGGCACGCTCGACGAGGCCACCGAGATCCTGGAGCTCAAGAAGCACGGGCGCACCGAGAAGCCGGTGGTGCTGCTGAACACGGCCGGCTTCTACGACGGCCTCAAGGAGCAGTTCCGCCGCATGGAGGCGGAGGGCTTCCTGCCGCGTCCGCTGTCCGAGCTGGTGTTCTTCGCCGACGAGCCGGTCGGCGCACTGGCCTACCTGGAGGACTCACTGCGCGCACGGTGATGCGAGCATGGCGGGCATGGCTACTCATGTGATCACCGGGGCCGGTTCCGGCATCGGCGCGGCCGTCGCCCGCCGTCTGCACGCGCGCGGGGACGAAGTCGTGCTGCACGCGCGCGACGCGGGCCGGGCGAAGGAGCTGGCGGCCGAGTTCCCCGGGGCGCGGACGCTGGTGGGCGACCTCGCCGACCCCGACCGGCTGTCCTGGGCGTTCTCCCACCAGACGCTGCCGGACCGGGTCGACTCCCTGCTGCACATCGCCGGTGTGGTGGACCTCGGCGAGGTCGGCGAGCTGACCCCCAAGTCCTGGCACCACCAGCTCAACGTCAACCTGATCGCGCCCGCCGAGCTGACCCGGCACTTCCTGCCCCAGCTGCGTGCGGCGCGCGGGCACGTGATCTTCGTCAACTCCGGGGCGGGGCTCAGCGCGCACGCCGGCTGGGCCGCGTACGCCGCCTCCAAGCACGGGCTGAAGGCCCTCGCCGACGCCCTCCGCCAGGAGGAACACGGCAACGGCGTCCGCGTCACCTCCGTCTACCCCGGCCGCACCGCCAGCCCCATGCAGGCCAAGGTCCACCAGCAGGAGGGCAAGGACTACGACCCCGCGCGGTGGATCGACCCGGAGTCGGTCGCCACGACCATCCTCACGGCCCTCGACCTCCCGCGAGACGCCGAGATCAACGACCTGACGGTCCGGCCGGGCCGGTGACACTCGGCAGGAACGGGGCGAGCGGCGACGAGATCCGCGCCTGGCTCGAGGAGGTCTGGTCCCGCACCGAGGCCGCGCTGATCCTGGCGGGCGGGGACGCGGGCGGCCCGCTCGCCGACCGGCCCGTCCTCGGCGAGCTGTTCGCCCCGGCCGACCTCACGCGGCTGCGCGCGCTCACCACCTCCGGCGAGTTCACCGGCGACATCTGCCGATGCCACGGCGGCCTGACGGTGGCCCTGCTGGACGTCGACGGCGAGTTCACCGGCGCCGGCAGCCTCCACGGCCGTACCGACGTCGCCTGGGAACGTGGCCGTTTCCGCAACAACCTCGCGGTGGCTGACCCGGAGGGCCTGTGTGCCCTCCTGCACCAGTACGGCGCCCACTGGTTGTGAGGGCGTCCGCCGGCGTTCCGTACCCTGCCTGAGTGAGCGAAATCAGCGTGTTCAGGTTTCCGGGGGCCACCGGGGTCGGGTCCATGCCGGGTACGGACGCCCGGGAGGCCGCCAAGACCGTCACCGGGAGTTTCGAGGACTTCCCGTACCTCGCCGAGCTGCCCGCTCGCGGGCCCGGCGCCGACATGATCGGCCGCACCGCGGGGATGCTCGTCGAGCTGTACGCGCGCGTGGAGCCCAGCGGCTGGCGGATCGGCGACCGGCCCGGCCGGGACACCCGACGGGCGCGGTCCTGGCTGGGGGAGGACCTCGACGCCCTCGAGGAGTTCACCCAGGGGTACGAGGGCGATCTGAAGGTGCAGGCGGTCGGGCCGTGGACGCTGGCCGCCGCCCTGGAGCTGAAGAACGGCGAGGCCGCCCTCTCGGACCCCGGTGCCCGCCGCGACCTCGCCGCCTCGCTGGGGGAGGGGCTGCGCCTGCACCTCGCCGAGGTACGGCGCCGGACCCCGGGCGCCCGGCTCGTCCTGCAGCTCGACGAGCCCTCCCTCACCGCCGTGCTCCGCGGCCAGGTGAAGACCGCCAGCGGCTACCGCACGCACCGCGCCGTGGACCGGCAGGCCGTGGAGGCCACCCTGCGGGACGTCATCGGGGTGCACGGCGGCGGACCCGTCGTGGTCCACTCCTGCGCCCCCGACGTCCCCTTCGCCCTGCTGCGCCGAGCCGGCGCCGCGGCCGTCTCCTTCGACTTCTCGCTCCTCACCGAACGTGACGACGACACCCTCGGCGAGGCCGTCGAGGGCGGCACCCGCCTGTTCGCCGGTGTCGTGCCGGGCACGGACGGCCCATTGTCAGACCCTGCCGGTAGCGTCATGGGTGTCAGGACGCTGTGGCGCAGGCTGGGGCTGCATCCCGGACTGCTCGCGGAGGCGGTCACGGTCACCCCGGCGTGCGGTCTCGCGGGCGCTTCCCCCGCCTACGCACGCCAGGTGCTCGCCCACTGCGTCCGGGCGGCGAGATCCCTCGCGGACAACCCAGAGTAACGGGAGGACGACACGGTGGCCGGCGACAAGCAGCAGGCACAGACGGCGGTGCCCGCCGAGGCACGGGAGAAGCACGCCCGGCTGGCGGAGCAGGTCGAGGAGCACCGCTTCCGGTACTACGTGAAGGACGCTCCGGTCATCAGTGACGCGGAGTTCGACAAGCTCCTGAAGTCGCTGGAGGCGCTGGAGGAGCAGTATCCGGAGCTGCGCACCCCGGACTCGCCGACCCAGAAGGTCGCGGGGTCGTACGAGACGGAGTTCACGGCGGTCGAGCACCGTCAGCGGATGATGTCCCTGGACAACACCTTCAACGACGACGAACTCGCCGCCTGGGCCGACCGCATCGCGCGCGAACTGGGCGACCAGGAGTACCACTTCCTCTGCGAGCTGAAGGTGGACGGCCTGGCCGTCAACCTCACCTACGAACGCGGTCGCCTCACGCGCGCGGCGACCCGGGGCGACGGCCGCACCGGCGAGGACATCACTCCGAACGTCCGTACGATCGCGGAGATCCCGGACCGCCTCCAGGGCGACGGCGTCCCCGACCTCGTGGAGATCCGCGGCGAGGTCTACTTCCCGATGGAGAAGTTCGAGGAGCTGAACGCCCGTCTGGTCGCGGCCGGCGACAAGCCCTTCGCCAACCCCCGCAACGCCGCCGCCGGCTCGCTGCGCCAGAAGGACCCGCGCGTCACCGCCACCCGCCCCCTGCACATGGTCGTCCACGGCATCGGCGCCCTGGAGGGCTACAAGGGCATGACCCGCCTCTCCCAGGCGTACGACCTGCTCAAGACCTGGGGCCTGCCCACCTCCCGGCACAACAAGGTGGTCGACGACCTCGACGGCGTGCGCGCGTTCATCGCCCACTTCGGCGAGAACCGCCACTCCGTGGAGCACGAGATCGACGGCGTCGTGGTCAAGCTGGACGAGATCCGCCTGCAGGGCCGCCTCGGTTCCACCGCCCGTGCCCCGCGCTGGGCGATCGCCTACAAGTACGCGCCGGAAGAGGTCAACACCAAGCTCATCGACATCAAGGTGGGCGTCGGCCGCACCGGCCGTGTCACGCCGTACGCCCAGGTCGAGCCGGTCACGGTCGCGGGCAGCGAGGTCGAGTTCGCCACCCTGCACAACCAGGAGGTCGTCAAGGCCAAGGGCGTGCTCATCGGCGACACCGTGGTCATCCGCAAGGCCGGTGACGTCATCCCGGAGATCCTCGGCGCGGTGGTCGACCTGCGCGACGGCACCGAGCGGGAGTTCGTGATGCCGAGCGAGTGCCCCGAGTGCGGGACGCCGCTGCGGCCCATGAAGGAGGGCGACATCGACCTCCGCTGCCCGAACGCGCGCACCTGCCCGGCCCAGTTGCGGGAGCGTGTCTCCTACCTCGCCGGGCGCGAGTGCCTGGACATCGAGCACTTCGGCGCGGTGGCCGCCGCCGCGCTCACCCGCCCGCTGGAGCCGGCCGACCCGCCGCTGGTGGACGAGGGCGACCTGTTCGACCTGACGGTGGAGAAGCTGCTGCCCATCAAGGCCTACGTCCTCGACCCGGACAGCGGTCTGCCCAAGCGGGACCCGAAGACCGGCGAGGAGAAGGTCGTCACGGTCTTCGCCAACCAGAAGGGCGAGCCGAAGAAGAACACCCTCGCCCTGCTGGAGAACATCGAGGCGGCCAAGCGGCGCCCGCTCGCCCGGTTCCTCAACGGCCTGTCCATCCGGCACGTCGGCCCGGTCGCGGCGCAGGCCCTCGCGCGCGAGTTCCGCTCGATCGACCGCATCGAACAGGCCAGTCAGGAAGAGCTGTCGAACACCGACGGCGTGGGGCCCATCATCGCCGCCGCGCTCAAGGACTGGTTCGCCGAGGAGTGGCACCGCGAGATCGTCGCCAAGTGGAAGGCGGCCGGAGTCCCGCTGGAGGAGGAGTCGACCGGCGAGGACGAGGGCCCGCGCCCGCTGGAGGGGCTCACCGTCGTCGTCACCGGCACCCTGGAGAACCACACCCGGGACGGCGCCAAGGAGGCGCTCCAGAGCCGGGGTGCCAAGGTGACCGGTTCGGTGTCGAAGAAGACCTCGTTCGTGGTCGTGGGTGAAAACCCCGGATCGAAGTACGACAAGGCGATGCAACTCAAGGTTCCGGTGCTGAACGAGGACGGATTCGGCGTCCTCCTGGAGCAGGGCCCCGAGGCGGCGGCCGAAGTCGCGCTTCCGACCGGGGAGTAGCGGTTGAAGGCCACCCGATCGGCGCATATCAGTTGCATAGGGGTGGCCCGGGCGTATTCGGGCAACCGTCGACGACCGCTGCCCGAGGAAGCCTTCCGCGGCCTACTGTTGAGGTGTGCACCTGCCGTGCCCAGCTGCGGCTGGGGCATCCCCGTGCCCGCAAAACGGGGCGGGGAAGGGCAAATCGACGCGGAGCCGCTGATGGTTGTCGGGCATCGGGCCGCGTGGCGCGGGCACCGCCGGCTGTGAGAGGGACGGGAATGGAACCGACCGAGAGCGCCCCCCCCGGACTCACGGCTGCGTCTGCGCCGCCGCACGGTCGCGTGGCGGGGGAACCGGTGGACCGGCCGGGTGGCCGAACTCACAGGCCTCCACGCCCGTCAGGCCGCACCGGGCACCGCGACCGAGGCACCCACCACCGTCCCCCTGGCCATCGAGCCCGCCCGCGGTCTGCCCGGCACCGAGCCCGAACGGAACCTGTCCTGGCCCGCCCTGCCCGCGGGCGTCGTGGCCGCCGCCGGACTGGCCCTCGGGGTCGGCTTCTACCGCGCCTTCGCCGGCGACCACGCGCTCTTCCCCTCCGGCACGGTCGGCTGGTCACTGGCCCTGCTCACCGGCGTCATCGTCGGCCACCTCGTCATGCTCGGCCGCGCCCGCTGGTGGGGCGGCACCGGCTCCGGCGCCGCCCTCACCCTCGCCGTGCTGCTGCTGTACGGGTGGGTGCCGGCCGGCATGGTCAGCCTCACCGTCGTCGTCCTGGTCGGCATAGCCAGGCGCCACCGCTGGCGCCAAGGAGTGCTGCACGGCGCGGTGGACATCCTCGGCATCGGCGCCGGCGCGCTGGTCCTCGGCGCCTTCGGCCGCGTACCGAGCGTCGAGGAGCCCTGGCGGCCCGACACGTGGAGCATCGGCACCGCGCCCGCCGTGGTGTTCGCCGCGGGCGCCTATCTCGCGGTCAGCCGCGGCCTGCTGTGGTACCTGCATGCGCCGCGCGCCGGCGGACTGCCCACCGTCGCCCGCACCGCCCTGGTCCGACAGGGCCTGGTCGCCGCGGCGCTGCTCGGCATCGCGCCCCTGGTGTGCGTGGTCGCCGACGCCCAGCCGGTCCTGCTCCCGCTGTTCGCCGTCCCGCTGGTCGCCCTCGACTCCACCCTGTGGATGGCCCGGGCCCGCGCGGAGGAGCAGCTG
The DNA here is from genome assembly GCF_040643735.1 of Streptomyces sp. NPDC047085. Classification (NCBI taxonomy): domain Bacteria; kingdom Bacillati; phylum Actinomycetota; class Actinomycetes; order Kitasatosporales; family Streptomycetaceae; genus Streptomyces; species Streptomyces sp. NPDC047085. The sequence continues at coordinate 286,916 of NZ_JBEYUW010000008.1, read as the reverse complement.
CGCGACCCGCTGACCGGACTGCCCAACCGGCAGTGGCTGCTGGAGCGGATCTGGACCGCCCTCGACGACGCCGAGCGCATCGGCGCGCGCTCCGCCCTCATGCTGATCGACCTCGACCGCTTCCGGTCGGTGAACGACACCCTCGGTCATCTCGCCGGTGACCGGCTACTGCTGCAGATCGCCGACCGGCTCCGGCTCGCCCTGCCGCGCGGAGCGGAGGCCGCCCGGCTCGGCGGTGACGAGTTCGCCGTCTTACTGCCCGTCGCCGACTCCACCACGTCGGCCACGCGGGTCGCCCGCGGCCTCGTCGCCGCCCTCAGCTCCCCGCTCGACCTCGACGGGCTCACCCTCGTCCTGGAGGCCAGCGCGGGCGTCGCCGTCTTCCCGGACCACGCCCTGGACGCCGAGGGGCTGCTGCGGCGCGCGGACGTGGCGATGTACCAGGCCAAGCGGGACCGTACGGGCGTGGAGGTCTACGAGTCCAAGCGGGACTCCAACACCCCGGACCGGCTGGGCCTGCTGGGCGACCTGCGGCGGGCGCTGGACGCGCACGAGGTGCAGCTGCACTACCAGCCGAAGGTCCGCTTCGACGGGCAGGTGGCCGGGCTCGAGGCGCTGGTGCGGTGGGTGCATCCCGAGCGGGGGAAGGTGCCGCCGGACGAGTTCATAGCGATAGCCGAGTCCTCGGGGCTGATGCCCCATCTGACGGAGTACGTGCTGGAGACCGCGCTCGGGCAGGTCGCCCGGTGGCGGGCCCAGGGGCTGCGGGTGCCGGTGGCCGTCAACGTCTCCCCGCGCGACGTCCACACGCCCGGTTTCGCGGGCTCCGTCGCCGCGCGGCTGGCCCGGCACGGAGTTCCCGCGGGAGCGCTCCAACTGGAGATAACCGAGCACGTGCTCCTGGAGGACCCGCAGCGGGCCGCCGACACACTCGCCGGGCTCACCGGGCACGGCGTGAAGATGTCCCTGGACGACTTCGGCACGGGCTACTCGTCCCTGGTGCACCTGCGGCGGCTGCCGGTGAGCGAGCTGAAGATCGACCGGTCCTTCGTGGCGCGGCTGGCGGTGGACGCCGAGGACGCGGAGATCGTGCGGTGCACCGTGGATCTGGCGCACTCGCTGGGGCTGGTGGTCGTCGCCGAGGGTGTGGAGGACGACGAGACCTGGGAGCGGCTGCGGGATCTCGGGTGCGACGCGGTGCAGGGGTGGCTGGTGGCCGCCGCGATGCCGCCCGAGGAGACGACGGCGTGGCTGGCGGCGCGGGGGTCGCGCGGGTGGCAGCGGCCGCGGGCCGCGCTTCCGGCCGCCGAGTAAGTCTGCCGCCGATCAGCTTTCCCACCCGCCCGCCCGTGCGGCTCCGCTGGAGGGTGGACGTTTCCCGTGGGGGGTGTTCACCGTCGGCGGCTGCGGGTCGTCTGTCGCGCGGCGCTTTCCCACCGGCCCGCCCGTGCGACTCCGCCGAGTGGTGGCCCTTTGCCGTGGGGGCTGTTCGTCGTCGGCGGCTGCGGGCCGTCTGTTGCGTGGCGTTTCTCGTGGGGGCTGATCACCGTTGGCGGCTGCGGCTGTGCTCGGCTCAGGTTGTGTCCGCCGTGAAGTGGTCGATCAGCAGGGCCAGGCGGGTTTCGTGGGCGTGTTCCGGGAGGCGGCCGCTGCGCAGCAGGGTGACCAGGCCGTGCAGGCCGGCCCAGTAGGTCTCGGTGAGGAGCCCCGGGTCGTCGTCCTCGGCCGCGATCGGCTCGACCGCCTGGAACAGCTCGCCGAACGCCTCGCGCAGGGGCGCCGGAGCCTCCGGCGTGGCGAACGGCAGGTCCACCGGGTGGGTGAACACCGCGTCGTACAGGGCGGGCCTGCGCCGCGCGAAGACCGTATACGCCTCGCCCACCGCCGCCAGGGCCTCCCGCGTTCCCCGTGCCGACGTGCGCGCCACGCGCAGCTCGGCCGCCAGCTCGGCGCAGCCCTCGATCGCGACCGCCGCCATGATCGCGCCCTTGCCCTTGAAGTGGCTGTACAGGACCGGCTGGCTGTACTCGATCTCGGCGGCCAGCCGGCGCGTGGTCACCGCGTCCCAGCCCTCCGCCTCGGCCAGCTCACGTGCGGCCGTGACGATCAGCCGCTCGCGTTCCGCCCGTTCGCGCTCCCGGCGCCTCTGGATCGACATGCTCGAAATCCTAGCAGTGCTAGACGTCTTGTCGATGCTCTGCTAGCTTCGCTCTTGTCACTAGCGCTGCTAGCAAGGAGTTCTCGGCATGACTGTCACCGCGTACACGCTCGCCGTCCTGCTCGACTTGTTGTGCGTGTTCCTCGGCTACCGGTTCTGGTTCCAGCCCGGCCCCGCTGCGGCCGGCTACGGCGTCCCCGCCGACCCCGGCGGCGACGCCGGCGCCTATCTGTCCATCAAGGGGGTGCGCGACGGCACCCTCGGCCTTATAGGTCTGGCGCTGCTGGCCTTCGCCGGGGCGCAGGCCGAGGCGTGGTTCATGCTCGCCGTGGCACTCGTACCGCTCGGAGACACGTTGATAGTGCTGCGTCACGGTGGCGCCAAGGCCGTGGCCTTCGGGATTCACTTCGCCACGGCAGTCGTCGTCCTGATCAGCGCCGGACTGCTCTTCGCGGTCTGACGACACCACAGAGGGAGAAGCCATGTCACTGTTCGTGCCGAAGTTCGACGACTCCGTGATCGTCCGCGGCGCCGAGGCCGAGGTGGTCGGGAGCACCCCCGTCGGCGTCCAGCTGCTGGCCGACCACAGCGCGACCGGAGGGGCGTTGTCCACCGTGCGCGTCACCCTGGCGGAGGGTGCCGACGGCGCACGGCCCCACCTCCACCACAACGGGGCAGAGATGTTCTACCTGCTCGACGGGTGCGCAGAGATCCTCTCCGGCGACGACATCGTCACCGCCGAGCGCGGCGATCTCGTCATCGTCCCGCCGGAAAAGCCGCACGCCTTCGCCGCCGTCCCGGAGGCCACCGCGGACATCCTCATCGTCTTCACCCCGGGCATCGAGCGCTTCGAGTACTTCCGCCACCTCCAGCGCATCCGCCTCGGCGAGGCCACCCCGGAGAGCATCCTCGAGGTGCAGGACCGGTACGACAACCACTTCCTCAAGAGCGAGGTCTGGGAGGGCCGCCGGGGGTGACGAGCGGGGGCCTCGGCAAACCGTTTCACGGTCACCGTGCCCCGCCCCATAGGATTGGCCCCAAACCACACACACTCACCCCAGAGGATCGCTGCATGCCTGGCATCACGCGCGAGGAGGTCGCCCACCTCGCCCGGCTGGCGCGTCTGGAGCTGAAGCCCGAAGAACTCGACCACTTCGCGGGACAGCTGGACGACATCATCGGCGCGGTGGCCCGCGTCAGCGAGGTCGCCGACCAAGACGTACCGCCGACCTCGCACCCGCTCCCGCTGACGAACGTCATGCGGGCGGACGAGGTCCGTCCGTCGCTCACCCCCGAGCAGGCGCTCTCCGGCGCCCCGGCCCAGGAGCAGCAGCGTTTCAAGGTGCCGCAGATCCTGGGGGAGGAGTGACCGCCATGACGGACAGCAACATCATCAAGCTCACCGCCGCGCAGATCGCCGAGAAGATCGCCTCCGGCGAGCTGACGGCCGTCGAGGTCACCGAGGCCCACCTCGCCCGCATCGAGGCCGTCGACGAGAAGGTGCACGCCTTCCTGCACGTCGACCGCGAGGGCGCCCTCGCCCAGGCCCGCGCCGTGGACGAGAAGCGCGCCCGCGGCGAGAAGCTCGGCCCGCTGGCCGGCGTTCCGCTCGCGCTCAAGGACATCTTCACGACCGAGGGCGTGCCCACGACCGTCGGCTCGAAGATCCTCGAGGGCTGGATCCCGCCGTACGACGCGACGCTCACCAAGCGTCTGAAGGCCGCCGACGTCGTCATCCTCGGCAAGACCAACATGGACGAGTTCGCCATGGGGTCGTCGACGGAGAACAGCGCCTTCGGCCCGACCGGCAACCCCTGGGACCTCACCAAGATCCCCGGCGGCTCCGGCGGCGGCTCCTCCGCAGCGCTCGCCTCCTTCCAGGCCCCGCTCGCCATCGGCACCGACACCGGCGGTTCCATCCGCCAGCCGGCCGCCGTCACCGGCACGGTCGGCGTGAAGCCGACGTACGGCGCGGTCTCCCGCTTCGGCATGGTGGCGTTCTCGTCCTCCCTCGACCAGGGCGGCCCCTGCGCCCGTACGGTCCTGGACGCGGCCCTGCTGCACGAGGTCATCGCCGGCCACGATCCGCTCGACTCCACCTCCATCGACGCCCCGGTCCCGCCGGTCGTCGAGGCCGCGCGCAACGGCTCGGTGCGGGGCATGCGCGTCGGTGTCGTCAAGCAGTTCCGCGGCGAGGGCTACCAGGCCGGTGTCATCCAGCGCTTCGACGAGTCCGTCGAGCTGCTGAAGGAGCTGGGCGCCGAGATCGTCGAGCTGGACTGCCCGTCCTTCGACCTCGCGCTGTCGGCGTACTACCTGATCGCGCCGTCCGAGTGCTCCTCCAACCTCGCCCGCTTCGACGGCCTGCGCTACGGCCTGCGGACCGGCGACGACGGGGGCCACTCGGCCGAGGAGGTCACCTCCCTCACCCGTGAGGCGGGCTTCGGCCCCGAGGTCAAGCGCCGCATCATGCTCGGCACGTACGCCCTGTCGAGCGGCTACTACGACGCCTACTACGGCTCCGCGCAGAAGGTCCGCACGCTCATCACGCGGGACTTCGAGAAGGCCTTCGAGCAGGTCGACGTGATCGTCTCCCCGACGACCCCGACCACCGCCTTCGCGATCGGCGAGCGCGCCGACGACCCGATGGCGATGTACCTCGCGGACCTGTGCACCATCCCCACCAACCTGGCGGGCAACGCGGCCATGTCCCTGCCCTGCGGTCTCGCCCCGGAGGACAACCTCCCGGTGGGCCTGCAGATCATCGCCCCGGCGATGAAGGACGACCGCCTGTACAAGGTGGGTGCCGCCGTCGAGGCCGCCTTCGTGGAAAAGTGGGGGCACCCGCTCCTGGAGGAGGCTCCGTCGCTGTGAGTAGCGCACTGTCGAAGGCCAAGGGCTTCAAGAAGTCCAAGTCCGGTACGTACCTGTCCATGGCCACCACCGCCTTCGGTGCGGTCGGTGTCGCCAAGCAGATCAAGAAGGCCCGCGCCGAGCACGACACGCTGCGGCTGATCGACGCCACCGTCTCCGCGGTCGCGATCGTCACCGGCCTCGCCATCCTCTACCGCGAGCTGAAGCGGCTGGGCGACGACGACGTCCTGCTGGGCTGAGAGGGAAGTTTCATCGTGACCACCACGACCGACCTGGTGTCGTACGAGGACGCGCTGGCGTCGTACGACCCCGTCATGGGCCTCGAGGTCCATGTCGAACTCGGCACCAAGACCAAGATGTTCTGCGGGTGTTCGACCGAGCTGGGCGCCGAGCCCAACTCGCAGACCTGCCCGACCTGCCTCGGCCTGCCCGGCGCGCTTCCGGTGATGAACCGGATCGGCGTCGAGTCCGCGATCAAGATCGGTCTCGCGCTGAACTGCGAGATCGCCGAGTGGTGCCGTTTCGCCCGGAAGAACTACTTCTATCCGGACATGCCGAAGAACTTCCAGACCTCCCAGTACGACGAGCCGATCGCCTTCAACGGCTACCTCGACGTGCAGCTGGAGGACGGCGAGACCTTCCGCGTGGAGATCGAGCGCGCCCACATGGAGGAGGACACCGGCAAGTCGACGCACGTCGGCGGCGCCACGGGCCGTATCCACGGCGCGCAGCACTCCCTCCTCGACTACAACCGCGCGGGCATCCCGCTCATCGAGATCGTCACCAAGCCGATCGTGGGCGCCGGCGAGCGCGCCCCCGAGGTGGCGAAGGCGTACGTCCGGGAGCTGCGCGAGCTGATCCGGGCGCTGCGCGTCTCCGAAGCCCGCATGGAGATGGGCCAGATGCGCTGCGACGTGAACCTGTCGCTGATGCCCAAGGGCGCCGACAAGTTCGGCACGCGCTCGGAGACGAAGAACGTCAACTCCCTGCGTTCCGTGGAGCGTGCGGTCCGCTTCGAGATCATGCGGCACGCGGCCGTCCTCGGCAACGGTGGCACGATCGTCCAGGAGACCCGCCACTTCCACGAGGACACCGGCAGCACCACGTCCGGCCGGACGAAGGAAGAGGCCGAGGACTACCGGTACTTCCCGGAGCCCGACCTCGTCCCGGTGGCGCCCTCGCGCGAGTGGGTCGAGGAGATCCGCGCCGCGCTGCCGGAGATGCCGCTGGCCCGCCGCACCCGCCTGCTCGCGGAGTGGGGCATCTCGGCCACCGACATGCAGGCGATCCTCAACGCCGGCGCGCTGGACCCGATCGTCGCCACGATCGACGCCGGTGCCGACGCGGCCTCCGCCCGCAAGTGGTGGATGGGCGAACTGGCGCGCAGCGCCAACGAGTCGGGCAAGTCGCTGGACGAGCTGGCCATCACCCCGGCGCAGGTCGCCCGGGTCGCCGAGCTGGTGAACTCCGGCGACCTGAACGACAAGCTGGCCCGACAGGTCATCGAGGGCGTCCTCGCGGGCGAGGGCACCCCGGACGAGGTCGTCGAGAAGCGCGGCCTGAAGGTCGTCTCCGACGAGGGCGCGCTGACCGCCGCCGTCGACGAGGCCATCGCCGGCAACCCGGGCATCGCGGACAAGATCCGCGGTGGCAAGGTGGCCGCGGCCGGCGCCCTGGTCGGCGCGGTCATGAAGGCGACCCGGGGTCAGGCCGACGCGGCCCGCGTCAAGGAGCTGATCCTGGAGAAGCTGGGCGTCAGCGAGGGCTGATCCCACACCGCTGCACCGCTTCGTACGGCCCCGGAGGCACACCCTCCGGGGCCGTACGGCTATCCGGGCCGCCCCGCACCCGGGTTTTCCGGCCGGACGCGCTACGCTCGCCCTGCCATGAGTGGACGCACTGATTCCGATACCGATGCCGAACCCGTCATAGCCGAGGCGGAGGACCCGGCGGACGAGATCTCGGACGCCCGGCGGGCCCGCTGGATCGCGTCCGGGACCGGGGTGTTGCTGACGCTGGCCGGGCTGGCCGCCGCGCTGCTGCGGCTCACCGGGTCCGCGCCCGCCCTCGTCTCCGCCGCCTACGCCCTCGGCGCCGCCGTCTGCGCGCTCGCCGCGGTCCTCGGTTTCCGGGGCCGTACCCGCCGCGCCCTGTGGCTGCTGATCGTGGGAACGATGATCATGGCGTTCGGAGACCAGTTCGACTGACGCGTCGAAAGGCGCTCAAAATACCCGCAGAGACGACAGAGTTCACTTGTCTGTCCTGTGACGTCCCTCCCAATCCCGTGAACAAGCCCACGAACGCGGCAAACGATCACATTCGCCTGCGAGAGTGTCCTGCGTTCGCTCACCCTTTCTTTGCGGGCTGTTCAGTTCATGGACGATCGTTCCCAGTCAAAGATCCACAAAAGTCCTCTGGGAGCACGTCCGTGGCAGCCCTCGCCCGCTGGTGTGTCCGGCATCGCCTGATCGCGGTCCTGCTGTGGCTGCTCGCCTTCGGAACGGTCACCACGGCCGCCACCGTGGCCGGTTCGGCGTACGCGAACGACTACGAGGCACCGGACACCGAGTCGGGGCGCGCCACCGAGCTGCTCAAGCAGGGCTTCCCGAACCTGGCCGGCGACAGCGACACGGTCGTCTGGCACACCCCCGACGGCACGGTCCGCGCCCGGGGCGTGAAGCGGACCATGACCCGCGCCCTGGCACGGATCGCCGACCTGCCCGGCGTGGCCTCCGTGGCCGGCCCCTACGGCCGCTACGGCGCCCACCGGATCAGCGCCGACGGCCGTACGGCCTACGCCACCGTCACCTTCGACCGGCAGGCCGAGGACATCAGGAAGCCCGAGGCACAGGCCGTCGTACGGGCCGCCGAATCGGCCGAGCACGACGGGCTGCGGGTCGAGCTGGGCGGCAGCGCCATCGGGCTCACCGAGGCCCCGCGCGGGCACACCAGCGAGGTGGTCGGCGTGGTCGTGGCCGCCGTCGTGCTGTTCCTCGCCTTCGGCTCGCTCGCCGCCTCGCTGCTGCCGATCGCGACCGCCCTGATCGGCGTGGGCACCGCGTACGCCGGGATCGGGCTGCTCGGACACGCCATGACCGTCGCCGACTTCGCGCCCATGCTCGGCCTGCTCATCGGCCTCGGCGTCGGCATCGACTACGCGCTGTTCATCGTGACCAGACACCGGCGCGGCCTCAAACGCGGCCTGAGCGTCACCGAGTCCGCCGTGAACGCCGTGGCCACCACCGGACGCGCGGTCGTGTTCGCGGGTGCGACCGTGTGCATCGCCCTGCTCGGCATGCTGACACTGCGTCTGGGGTTCCTCAACGGAGTGGCCGTCGCGGCCTCGCTGACGGTGGTGCTCACCGTCGCGGCCTCCGTGACGTTGCTGCCCGCCCTGCTGTCGTACCTCGGGCCGCGCGCCCTCAGCCGCCGCGAGCGGCGCCGGCTCGCCCGGCGCGGGCCGCGGCCGGAGCTGCCCACCGGCCTCGCCGCCCGCTGGTCCGCGTTCGTGGAACGCCGGCCCAAGCTGCTCGGCTCCCTCGCGCTCGCCCTCATCGCCCTGCTCGCGCTGCCCACCCTCTCCCTCCACCTCGGCACCTCCGACCAGGGCAACGACCCCCGCTCGTCCACCACCCGGCAGGCCTACGACCTGCTCGCCGAGGGCTTCGGACCCGGGGTCAACGGCCCGCTGACCCTGGTGACCCGCGTGGACGGCGGCGCCGACAAGCTCGCCCTGGACAGCCTCGACACCACGCTGCGCGCCACCCGGGGCGTCGCCTCCGCCACCCCGGTCACCTACGACTCCGGCGGCGACACCGCCTACCTCACCGTCGTCCCCGACTCCGCACCCCAGTCGCAGCGCACCAGCGACCTCGTCGACCGGCTGCGCACCGAGGTGCTCCCGCGCGCGGAGACCGGCACCTCCCTCGACCTGCACGTCGGCGGGGTCACCGCGAGCTACGACGACTTCGCGGATGTGATCGTCGGCAAACTGCCGCTGTTCGTCGGCGTGGTCATCGGGCTCGGCTGTCTCCTGCTGCTGGTCGCCTTCCGCTCGCTCGGCATCCCGCTGAAGGCCGCCGCGATGAACATCGCCGCCGTCGCCGCCGCGTTCGGCGTCGTCGTCGCCGTCTTCCAGTGGGGCTGGGGCAGCGAACTGCTCGGCCTCGGCCGGGCGGGCCCCATCGAGCCGTTCCTGCCCGTCATCATGGTCTCGGTCCTCTTCGGCCTCTCCATGGACTACCAGGTCTTCCTGGTCAGCCGGATGTACGAGGAGTGGCTGGAGACCGGCGACAATCGGCGGGCCGTGCGCGTCGGCCTCGCCGAGACCAGCCGGGTGATCAACTCCGCCGCCGTCATCATGATCTCGGTGTTCCTCGCCTTCGTGCTCAGCGGCGACCGTGTGATCGCCATGTTCGGCATCGCGCTCGCCTCCGCCGTCGCCCTCGACGCCTTCGTGCTGCGCACCCTGCTCGTGCCCGCGCTGATGCATCTGCTCGGCGCGGCCAACTGGTGGCTGCCCGGCTGGCTGGAGCGCCGGCTGCCACGCATCAGCATCGAACCGCCCGAGTGCCGCGCCGCGCATGAGAGGCTCAGCGGTGTGTCGGTGGAGGAACTGCGGGAGGAGCAGCAGCGCGATGTACGCGATATCCCTGGGTGACGACGGTGCCGAACTGCGGCCCCTGGAGGTGTGGCACGCCGAGGAGTTCCTCGCGCACCTGGACCGGGGCAGGGAGTTCATCGGGCAGTTCATCCCGTTCGGTTCCCAGGCCACGGACGTGGCCTCCACGCGGGACACGCTCCAGCGATACGCCGACATGCGCGCCGCCGGAACCGCCTCGTACCACGGCATCTGGGCCGACGGGAAGCTGGTCGGCGGGGTGCTGACGCTGAACTTCGACGCCGAGCGGGGCAACTGCGAGGTCGGCTGCTGGCTGGAGCCCGCCGCGACGGGACGCGGACTGATCACCCGGGCGATGCGGGTGCTCATCGACTGGGCGGTCGAGGAGCGCGGCATCCACCGGGTGGAGTGGCACGCGGCGTCCGGCAACCTTCCCAGTATCAACGTCGCCCGGCGGCTCGGGATGACCCGGGACGGCGTGCTCCGGGAGAACCACCTCCACCGGGGCGTCCGGCACGACACCGAGGTGTGGTCGCTCCTCGCCCCCGAGTGGCGCGCGGCACGCGCGCGTGGCGCCCGCGACGATCATTAAGAGACCTCTCAGACGACGTCCGTACGGTGCCGGGCATGGGAACGAAGACTGAGGACGTCACGAAGACCGGCGTCACGAAGACCGGCGTCACGAAGACCGAGGACGTCACGAAGGCCGACGTCACGAAGAACGAGGACGTCACAAAGGCCGACGACGAGCAGGCACCGGCTGTCGACACCGAAGCGGACGGCGTGGAGGCGACCGAGGGGTCCGAGGGGTCCGAGGAGGAGCCCCGGGAGAAGACCCCCTCCGGGGTCGGTCAGGGCGCCGGTGCCGTGGTCTCCGTCGTCCTGGGCCTGGTCTCGCTGAACGGCGGCTGGATAGGCACCGTCGCCTCCGCCCGCGAGCAGCTCATCGGCCAGCTGCGGACGTCGACCTCGGCGAGCGTCGCCACGCAGCTCAAGGAGGTCTACGGCGACGCGTGGCACACCACCGCGCTGTGGGCCGGACTGTTCGCGCTGGCCGCGCTGATCATCGGCGTGGTCGTGCTCGCCCGGCCCGCGTTCGGCGCCCCCGGCCGGCCGCAGGAGCCCTGGATCAGGTCGGTCTCCTGGGCGGGCGTCTCGCTCGGCGTCGTCGGCCTGCTCCTGGCCGTCCTGAAGTACTCCGACGCACTGCTCGGCCTGCCCTCGGCCGGCTGAGGAACCGCAGGTCACAGGGGCCTTAGGGAATCCGTGAGCACCTTACGGACGCCCTGAGGCCCCTTATGCGTGTCCAAGGGCCCGCCGTCCGGCCGAAGATGCGGAACTCTCCCGATGTGGCGCACCCCCCTGGGAGACGAAGGTGGACGCATCGCAGAACGCGAGGCACGACACCCGCTCTCGAAGGAGACGTCATGTACCAGTTCGACCTGCACCGGATGCGTTCCGCCGAACTGCGCCGCGAGGCCGAGTCGGAGCGCCTGGCCCGCGAGACCGCACGCGCGGTCCGCGCCGCCCGCCGCGAGGAGGCGGCCCGGCACGGCGGCGCCGGTGCCGAGACCCATACCGACCGCCCTCGCCGGCACCGGCTCCCACGCACCGCGTGAGCGCGGACAGGGCGGAGGGCGGCCGTACGGGGGTCGGCCACCCTCCGCCCCAGATTCGTACGACCATCGCACCGGGTCTGTGGAAAACCGGTGACCCGCTGTCCGGGCCTCGTGCGATGCTCGGGCCCGTGGAGAACAGGTCCGTCAGTCCCGTGTTCGTCGGCCGCGCCGCCGAGTTGGACACCTTGAACGACGCGCTCGCCCGCGCCGCCGCGGGCGAGCCGCAGGCGCTGCTGCTCGGCGGCGAGGCGGGGGTCGGCAAGACCCGCCTCGTCGAGGAGTTCGGCACGGCCGCCGCCCGCCGCGCCGCCGTCGTCGCCGTGGGCGGCTGCGTGGAGATCGGCGCCGACGGGCTGCCCTTCGCCCCCTTCTCCAGCGCGCTGCGCGCCCTGCGCGACGCCCTGCCCGAGCAGTTCGCCGCGGCCGCGACCGGACAGGAGGAGGAGCTGGCCAGGCTGCTGCCCGAGCTGGGCGAGGCCACCAGCAGCCGCCACGACGAGCAGGGCATGGCCCGTCTGTTCGAACTCACCGCCCGGCTGCTGGAGCGGGTCGCCGCCGAGCACACCGTCGTGCTCGCCCTGGAGGACCTGCACTGGGCCGACGCCTCCACCCGCCACCTGCTCGCCTATCTCTTCCGCACCCTGCGCACCGGCCGGCTCCTGGTCCTCGCCACCTACCGCTCCGACGACATCCACCGCCGCCACCCGCTGCGGCCCCTGCTCGCCGAACTCGACCGGCTGCGCACCGTCCGCCGGATCGAACTCGCCCGCTTCACCCGCGAGGAGGTCGGCCGCCAGATCGCCGGCATCCTCGCCACCGAACCCGACCCCGCCCAGGTCGACGACATCTTCGAACGCTCCGACGGCAACGCCTTCTTCGTGGAGGAACTCGCCGTCGCCGCCTGCGAGGGCTGCTGCGCCGGACTCACCGACTCCCTGCGCGACCTGCTGCTGGTGCGCGTCGAGGCGTTGCCCGAGAGCGCCCAGCGGGTCGCCCGGATCGTCGCCGAGGGCGGCTCGACGGTGGAGTACCGGCTGATCGCCGCCGTCGCCGGGCTCGCCGAGGACGACCTCATCGAGGCGCTGCGGGCCGCCGTCGGCGCCAACATCCTCACCGTGACCCCGGCCGGCGACGGCTACCGCTTCCGGCACTCCCTGGTCCGCGAGGCCGTCGCCGACGACCTGCTGCCCGGCGAACGCTCCCGGCTCAACCGGCGCTACGCCGAGGCGGTCGAGGCCGACCCCACGCTCGTCCCCGCCGACGCCCGCGTGATGCGCCTGGCCACCTACTGGTACCACGCCCACGACCCGGCCAAGGCCCTGCCCGCCGTCCTGGACGCCTCCGTGGTGGCCCGCCGCCGGCACGCCTACACCGAGCAACTCAGGCTCCTGGAGCGGGCGATGGAGCTGTGGGACGCCGTCCCGGAGGCGATCCGCTCCGCCCTGCGGCCGCTCGACTACGCCGAGCTCTACCCCCCGTGCGGCTGCGACCCGGCGACCACCCCGCTGCGCTACCTGGACCTGATGGCGGAGGCGGCGATCGCCGGCCGCTTCGGCGGGGAACGCGAACGCGCGCTGAAGATCACCAAGCGGGCGCTGCGGCTCCTGGAGGACGAGCCCGACCCCCTGCGCGCCGCCTGGTTCTGGGTGCAGCGCTCCCGTCTGGTCCAGGCGCAGGCCCGGGGCGACGGTTGGCAGGAACTGGCCACCGCCCAGGACCTGGTGCGCGGTCTGCCGCCGTCCGAGGTGCACGCCGAAGTGCTGGCGCAGGCCGCCAACTGGTCCATGCTGCACCGGCCAGGACCCGAGGCCCTCGCCGCCGCCGAGCGGGCCGTGGAGTACGCGCGCATGGTGGGCGCCCACGAGATCGAACTGCACGCGCGCCTCACTCTCGCCTGCCTCATGGTCGACGCCGGCGACGTCGAGTCCGGGCTCGCGGAGCTGGGGCAGGTCAAGGAGGACGCCCTGGCGGCGGGCGTGAACCAGGTCGTCGGCCGCGTCTATGTGAACCTGCCGTCCGAACTGCAGGCCGTCGGCCGCGACCGGGAGGCCGAGCCGATCCTGCGCGAGGGCATCGCCTTCACCCGGGCGCACGGGCTGCTCGACCCCGAGGCGTGGGTGTGGGGCAACCTCTCCGACGCGCTGTACGTGCTCGGCCGGTGGGAGGAGGCCGCGGAGGCCGCCGCCCACGCGATCCGCATCGGCCACAGCGCCAAACCCCAGGGCGCCGGCGCCCTGCGCCTCGCCCATCTCGCCCTCGCCCGCGGCGACATCGCCGAGGCGGGCCGCCAACTGACCGCCGCCCGCGCGCGGTACGGCACCCACGACCCGATGCCCCAGCAGCGGCTGCCCCTGGCCCGGGTCACCCTCGGGGTCGCCGCCGAGGAGGGCCGGATCCTCGACGCCCGCGCCGAACTCGACAGGGCCCTGGAGGCCGGCTTCCCGCCCGGCACCCAACGCTACGCCTGGCCCCTGCTGCTGGCCGCCGCCACCGCCGAGGCCGACGCCCGAGCCCTGCCCGCCGCCGACCCCGGCCGCGCCGAACTCCTCGGCCGCCTCTTCGAGGCCGTGCGCACCCTCACCACCAGCGCCCCGCTGTGGCAGGCCTACGACCGGTGGACCCGCGCCGAGCTGCAGCGGGCCGAGGGCCAGGACACCGGCGACACCTGGTCACCCGTGGTCACCGCCTTCGAATGCCTGGACCGCCCCTACGACCTCGCCCGCGTCCGCTACCGCCTCGCCGGGGCGCTGCTGGCCGAGGGCGGCGAGGACGAGCGCGACCGTGCCGTGGAGCTGCTGCGGCTGTCCGGAGCGGTCGCCGACCACCTTGGTGCCCGGCCGCTGGCCGATGCCGTCGCCCGCCTGGCCCAGCGCGCCCGCCTCACCCTGACCCGCGCCCCACGGGGTGCCCTCGCACCCGCCGACCCGGTCGAGGCCCTCGGCCTCACCAGCCGGGAGCGGGACGTCCTGCGCCTGGTCTCGGCCGGCCGCACCAACCGGCAGATAGCCGGGGAACTCTTCATCTCCCCGAAGACCGCGAGCGTCCACGTCTCCAACATCCTCGCCAAACTCGGCGTCTCGGGCCGGGGCGAGGCGGCGGCGCTGGCCCACCGGCTGGGGCTGTTCCCGTCCGAATCCGTCACTGCGCCGGCTTCAGGCTGAGCCGTACGCTGGAGTAAACCGGCAGGGGGAGCAGCCGTGTTCAACGCCTTCGAGGAAGTGTTCGCGCCGAGCCGCAAGCACACCCACGACGAGGAGAACCGCCTGGAGCTGACCCGGGAGGACGTCGGGGACAACGATCCCGGGCGGGGACCCATCGATCTGGCCTCGGGAAAGGTCGTCGTACGCCGTCCCGCGCCACCCACCGCAGAGGAGGAACCCGGGGGCGAGTGAGCCGGAGGGCTACTTCACCCGCACCTCCAGCACCCGGTCGTCCCCCTTCTTCGGCTTGCCCCGGCCGTCCGTGTTGCTGGTCACCAGCCACACCTTGTCGTCGCCCGCCGCGACCACCGTGCGCAGGCGGCCGTACTCGCCGGTGAGGAAGGGCTGGGGGGCCGCCGAGGCCTTGGTGCCCCGCAGGGGGATGCGCCACAGGCGTTGCCCTTTCAGGGAGGCCATCCAGATCACGCCGTGGACCCAGGCGATGCCGCTGGGGGAGGCCTCGTCGGTGTGCCACTGGGCCAGCGGGTTGTGGAAGCCGGGGGCGGAGGACGTGCCCTCGGCGTCCGGCCAGCCGTAGTTGTCGCCCGGCTTGATCGCGTTCAGCTCGTCCCAGGTGTGCTGGCCGAACTCCGAGGCGAACAGCCGCTGTCGGTCGTCCCAGGCCAGGCCCTGGACGTTGCGGTGGCCGTAGGAGTACACGGGGGAGTTGGGGAAGGGGTTGCCCGGGGCCGGAGCGCCCTCCGGGGTCATTCTGAGGATCTTGCCGCCCAGGGACTTCTTGTCCTGCGCCAGACCGCGCTCGCCGCTCTCGCCCGTGCCGGCGTAGAGCATCCCGTCCGGACCGAAGGCGATCCGGCCGCCGTTGTGGATGAAGCCCTTGGGGATGCCCTTGAAGACCGTGTCGGGCGCGCCCAGTTGCTCACCGGCCGGCTTCCGCTCGTCGTACAGCATGCGCACGATGCGGTTGTCGGAGGCCGAGGTGAAGTAGGCGTAGATCATGTGGTCCGAGGCGTAGTCGGGGGACAGGGCGATGCCCAGCAGGCCCCCCTCGCCGGCCGGGGAGACCCCGGAGACCGTGCCCAGCTCGGTCTTCTTACCCGTCTTCTCGTCGATCCGGACGATCGTGCCGTCGTCGCGCGAGGAGACCAGCAGGCTCCCGTCGGGCAGCGGCGCCAGCCCCCAGGGCGTCTTCAGGCCCTCCGCCACCGTGCGCAGCACCGTCACCGAGCCCTTGGCGGGCGGGGCCGACTCCGTGGCACCCGGGGCGGGAGCGGTGCCGGTGCCCGACGCGGTACCTCTGGACGCCGTCGTCCCGTCGTGGCCGGGGAACTCTCCGCCGCCGGAGGAGCAGCCCGCGGTCAGCAGGAGCGCGGTCACGGCCAGTACGGCCGGTACGGCTCGACGTCGTCGCACGGTCACGGTCCCTTCGCAGCGGCTGCCGGCGGCTGTCACAAGCCGGCTTCTCCCTCTCATACACCGCTCGTCCCGCTCGGGTTCCCGGTTCACGGAAACCGCATGCGGCCCGCTCCGGGACGCCCGCGCCTCAGTCCCAGGAGCCCTGGGCGGCCGGCAGTGCCGAGACCTCCGCCAGGTCCTGCGGGGTCAGCCGCAGGGCGGCCGCCGCCGCGTTCTCCCGGGCCCAGCGCTCCTGCTTGGCGCCCGGCACCGCCACCACGTGCCGGCCCTGCGCCAGCACCCACGCCAGCGCCACCTGCGCCGGCGTGACGTCCTCGCCGTGGCGGCGGGCGACGCGGCGCAGACCGGCGACGATCGGCTGGTTGGCCGCCATCATCTCGGCCGTGAAGCGGGGGTGACGGGCGCGCACGTCGTCCGGCTCGAAACCCTCGCCGGGGGTGAGCGTGCCGGTCAGGAAGCCGTTGCCCAGCGGCATCGCCGCGAGGAAACCCACGCCTCGCGCCTCGCACCACGGCAGCAGCGCGTCCAGCGCCTCCGGCGACCACACCGAGAGCTCCGCCTGCACCGCGCTCACCGGGAAGACCTGCTGCACCCGCTGCAGCTGGCGCAGCGTCGTGTCGTGCAGCCGACCGCCCGAGCGGCGCCCGCCGCGCGCGCCGACCGCGCACAGGCCCAGCGCCCGCACCTTGCCCGCCCGGACCAGCTCGGCCATCGCGCCCCAGGTCTCCTCGACCGGGACCTCGGGGTCGGCGCGGTGCAGCTGGTACAGGTCGATCACGTCCGTCTGCAGCCGCCGCAGCGAGGCGTCGCAGGCCCGCCGCACATAGCCGGGGCGGCCGTTGGCCACGATGTGCTGCTCGCCCACCAGCAGCCCCACCTTCGTCGACACGAAGGCGTCCGCGCGCCGCTCCTTCAGCGCCCGGCCCAGCAGCAGCTCGTTGGTGAACGGGCCGTACATGTCCGCCGTGTCCAGGAGGGTCGAGCCCGCGTCCAGCGCCCGGTGCACGGTCCTGAGCGACTCCTCGCCCCGCTGCCGTGAGCCGCTGTACGCCCAGCTCATCGGCATGCACCCGAGTCCGACGGCCCCCACCGCGAGCGCCCCCGCGCCGATCGTCCTGCGCTCCACCTGCCCGTGAACCTCCCTCTCCTGGTCCCCAACCTAACCTCTGCGCCCCGAGGCCCTGACATAGCCTCCATGGCATGACTGCTGATGTGTGGCTTCCCATCCCGCCGGAGGAGATCGAGGGGCTGCCCGAGGGGCCCCGCTACCTGTTCTGGGACGGGGGCGCGGACGGCTCCCAGGAGTTCCCGGGCGACCCGGCGGACTGCGTCCTGTACGTGGTGCCGTACATGAAGCCGTATCCGGTCAAGGTGCGCCCGCTGGAGCGGCTGACGGGCGTCCGGGTCATCCAGACGCTCACGGCCGGCGTCGACGACGTCACCTCGCAGCTCTCGTCCATCGTGCCCGGCGTGCAGTTGTGCAACGCGCGCGGTGTGCACGAGGCGAGCACGGCCGAGCTGGCGCTCACGCTGACCCTCGCCTCGCTGCGCGGCATCCCCCAGTTCGTGCGCGCGCAGCAGGAGGGGCGCTGGCAGACCGGGTTCCACCCCTCCCTCGCCGACCGGAGCGTGCTCATCGTGGGATACGGCGCCATCGGTGCCGCCATCGAGGACCGGCTCGCGCCGTTTGAACTCGCGCGGGTGGCGCGCGTTGCGCGCTCCCGGCGTGCCATGGCGCGCGGTCCCGTGCACCCGCTCACCGAATTGCCCGCACTGCTCCCGGACGCGGATGTCGTGATCCTCTCGACGCCCCTCACGGACGAGACCCGGGGCCTGGTGGACGCCGAGTTCCTCGGCCGGATGAAGGACGGCGCGCTGCTCGTGAACGTCGCCCGGGGCCCCGTCGTCGACACCAAGGCGCTGCTCACGGAGCTGGAGAGCGGACGCATCACCGCGGCCCTCGACGTGACCGATCCCGAGCCGCTGCCGCCGGGACATCCCTTGTGGCGGGCGCCCGGCGTGCTCATCAGCCCGCACGTCGGCGGACCCAGCTCGGCCTTCCTGCCACGCGCCAAGCGGTTGCTCGTTGACCAGTTGAACCGGTTCGTGAACCACGAGCCCCTGCGGAACGTGATCCTGACAACGGGGACCTAGTCCTCCCCACTCTCGGCTTCGCTCGAGCGGGGGCCCCACCGGCACCCTCCGCAGTCCCCCGGATGCGGCGTGTGTCCACTCCTCCTTTGATCGTCACGGAGCGTAGAGAAGCTATGTCCCTGAGTGACGATCCTGGTGTATCGTCCCGACAGGGGCTGCGCCGCCGACCGTTCGGCGCCGGGGATGGACATTCAGATCTGTGAGGGGGGCGACGGGCGATGCACGGCCTATGGACGAACGATCCGACGCGGCGGAGCCGCCGACGGCGGCCCTGGCGCACGGCCACGCGCAGACGCGGCCACCACACGACCCATCACAGCCACCACCGCAGGCACGCCAGCCGCAGGAGGCATGCGCACCGGGCCCCACGGGACCCGGGAGCGCCCCG
Source organism: Streptomyces sp. NPDC047085 (assembly GCF_040643735.1). Classification (NCBI taxonomy): domain Bacteria; kingdom Bacillati; phylum Actinomycetota; class Actinomycetes; order Kitasatosporales; family Streptomycetaceae; genus Streptomyces; species Streptomyces sp. NPDC047085. Next base: position 268,525 of record NZ_JBEYUW010000008.1, on the reverse strand, counting down.
GACCGGGAGGCCCCGGTGAACGCGCCGACCTCCCTGACGACCACGCTCGACGGAGCGCTGCGCGCACCCCGGTCGAAAGGCGCGCCGCCGACCCGTCCGCCGTCCGCCGGCGACGGATCTCGGCTGGCCCAGCAGCTCACCCTCGCGCTGATCTGCGCGGCCTACGCCGTCGGATCCGCCTTCGACTGGGGCTCGCAGGAAATCGCCCTGTTCATGGGCGACTTCGGGCTGAGCGCGGCGGCCGGCACCGCCGCCGTCTCCTGCTTCCTGTACGCCCGCAGCCCGCGGGTCCGCTTCCGCCCGGCCTGGCTGCTGTTCGCGCTGTCCTCGGCGATGGCCGCCCTGGGCAACGCGGTCTGGGGCTGGTACGAGGTCGTCCTCGGCCGGTCCGTGCCCAGCCCGAGCTACGCCGACCTGTTCTTCCTGTGCTTCGCGCCGCCCGCCATCGTGGGCCTGCTGGTCCTCGCCAAGCGGCCGGTGAGCAGGGCGGGCTGGATCTGCCTGGCGCTGGACGCCTGGCTGATCGGCGGCTCGCTGCTCACCCTGTCCTGGAGCCTCGCGCTCGCCCAGGCCGCCAAGTTCGACGGCCCGAGCGTGGCGCACACCGCGCTGTCGCTGGCGTACCCGCTGCTCGACATCGCGCTGGTCAGCATGGTGCTCGCGCTGCACTTCCGCCGCAGCCCCGGCAACCGCACCGCGGTGAACACCGCGATCGGCGCGCTCGCCCTCACCGTGATGTGCGACGCGCTGTTCACCTCGCCGCTGCTGCACAGCAGCTACCGCTCCGGACAGCTGCTGGACGCGGGCTGGTTCGCCGGTTCGCTGCTGCTCGCCTACGCCCCCTGGGCCGCCCCCCGGCGCCCGGGAGAGCGGGCCGCCGACCGGCACGCACCCGACGGGCACACGCGCGTGGTCCACGAGCACGTGCCGGGCCAGCGCAGCGCGTCCGCCGGGCACCTGCACGTGCCCGCGGCGGGCGGCGACCACGGCCGCTACCCGGCCGGCCGTCCGATCACCGGCTCCCTCGCCGCGCTCACCCCGTACCTCGCCGCCGCCGTGTGCACCCTGGGCATCCTGTACAACGTCCTCAACGGCCGCAGTCCCGACCACGTGGTGCTGATCACCGCGGGCGCCGTCGTCCTGGCGCTCGTCATCCGCCAGGGCATCATGCTGCTGGACAACATCACCCTCACCCAGGAACTGGCGCAGAAGGAGAACCACTTCCGCTCCCTGGTGCAGGGCTCCAGCGACGTCATCATGATCGCCGCGCCCAACGGCATCCTCCGGTACGTCTCCCCGGCCGCCGCCGGGGTCTACGGCCGGCCCGCCGAGGACCTGGTGGGTACGGAACTGGCCGGTCTCATCCACCCGGAGGACCTGGGCTGCGTGGTGCACGAGGTGCGCCGCTTCCTCGCCGCCAGCCCCCTCGAGGAACCCACCACCCGCATCGAGTGCCGCTTCCGCTCCGGCGACGGCGGCTGGCTCAACGTCGAATCCACCGTCAACCGCCATCACGGCGGCCTCATCTTCAACAGCCGGGACGTGACCGAACGCGTGCGCCTGCAGGCGCAGCTCCAGCACAACGCCGAGCACGACCCGCTCACCGACCTGCCCAACCGCGCCCTGTTCACCCGGCGCGTCCAGCAGGCACTGTCCGGCCGCCGCGCCACCGACCGGGGCGCCGCCCTGCGCGGCACCGCCGTGCTCTTCATCGACCTGGACGGCTTCAAGGCCGTCAACGACACGATCGGGCACCAGGCCGGGGACGAACTGCTCGTCCAGGCCGCCCGCAGACTCCAGGACGCGGTCCGGCAGGGCGACACCGCCGCCCGGCTGGGCGGCGACGAGTTCGCGGCCCTGATCGCCGGGGACGGCAGCCGTGACCGTGCCGCCCGGGAGCGGAACATCCTGGAGCTCGCCGACCGCCTCAGGACGACCCTCTCCCAGCCGTACGCCATCGAGAGCAACGACGTGAGCAACGACGTCCGCGTCAACGCCTCCATCGGCGTCGCCTTCGCCGAGCCCGGCCTCGGTGCGGGCGAGCTGCTGCGCAACGCCGACCTCGCCATGTACCGGGCGAAGGCGGCCGGCAAGGGCCGCGTCGAGCTGTACCGGCCGCAGATGCAGCAGGACGTCGTCCGCAAGGCGGAGCTGGCCACCCGGCTGCGGGCCGCGCTCCACGACGGCGAGTTCGCGCTGCTCCACCAGCCGGTGGTGTGCCTGGAGAACGGCCGGATCACGATGGTCTCCGCGCACGCGCGCTGGCGCTCCTCCCAGGGCGTGCTGTTCACACCGGCCGAGTTCCTGCGGGTGACCGAGGACGGCGACAAGACGGCGGAACTGGAGCGCTGGATACTCCAGGAGGCCGTGGAGGAGGCCGCCGAGCGGTCCGCGGGCGGACTCGTCGTACCGGTGGCCGTCCGGATGAGCGCCCGGCGGCTGCTGGACCGCTCGATGCCGCTCGGCTCCGTCGAGGCGCTGCTGACCCGGCACGGGCTGCCGCCCGGTTCGCTGGTGGTCGAGCTGTCCGACACCGACCCGAGGATCCCCCTGGACGAGCTGGAGCGGCGTCTGACCGCGCTGAGCCGGCTCGGGGTACGGATCGCGCTGGACGGCTTCGGCAACGGCCACGCGGCCATCACGGCCCTCAGAAGGCTGCCCGTGGACATCCTCAAGCTCGACCGGGGCCTGGTCGAGGGCGTCGTGGAGTCCGCGCGGCTGCACAAGATCACCAGCGGGCTGCTGCGCATCGCCGCCGATCTCGGGCTGCAGTCGGTCGCCGAGGGCGTGGATCTGCCGGAACAGGTCGTCGCACTGCGCGCGATGGGCTGCGCACACGGGCAGGGCTTGGCGTTCGCGGGGCCGCTGGACGAGTACCGCCTGCGCCGGGCGCTCGCATCCGGCCACTATCCGGTGCCGCAGGCACCGGCCGAACCGGCCTTCGCGGGCGGCGTCGGTGAGCGCGCCATGCAAAGGGGCGCCGCAGGGGTGTACACAGGGGGTGTGTCCGCTGTCTTCGGAGGTGGAAGTGCCCTTCGCTCACATAATGAGACTCCCGTCCCACCCACTTGACACGTGGTGCGCGTCGGGGGGAGGGTCAGTGCCATGCGCACCCGAATTCTCGTACTTGGAAAGCGCGTCGGCTGAGCTGGGACTCACCGGAGGACGATCCGGAATCCCCAGCGACCACACCGGCGCGCTCCCCTCGCTTGCCTTGCGGCACGAGGGGTTTTTTGTTGCACGAGCGCCCCTCGTGCGGCGCTCCAACTCCGCCCGAACCTCGCAAAAACCCTCAGCATCGAGAAGAGAATGCCGATGACCGAGCAGGCCACCGGGGCCCATCCGCAGCCGCGGCCCCGTTCCGGAGGACAGCAGTCCACGCCCGTCGAGCACGTCACGGGTGCGCAGTCCCTCATCCGCTCCCTCGAGGAGGTCGGCGCTGAGACGGTATTCGGCATTCCCGGCGGCGCGATCCTCCCCGCGTACGACCCGCTGATGGACTCCACCCGGGTCCGCCACGTGCTGGTCCGGCACGAGCAGGGCGCCGGCCACGCTGCCACCGGCTACGCGCAGGCCACCGGCAAGGTCGGCGTCTGCATGGCGACGAGCGGCCCCGGCGCCACCAACCTGGTCACCCCCATCGCCGACGCCCACATGGACTCCGTGCCGCTGGTCGCGATCACCGGCCAGGTCGCCTCCAAGGCGATCGGCACGGACGCCTTCCAGGAGGCGGACATCGTCGGCATCACGATGCCGGTCACCAAGCACAACTTCCTGGTCACCAAGGCCGAGGACATCCCGCGGGTCATCGCGCAGGCGTTCCACATCGCCTCCACCGGCCGCCCGGGCCCGGTCCTGGTCGACATCGCCAAGGACGCCCTCCAGGCGAAGACCACCTTCTCCTGGCCGCCCACCATGGACCTGCCCGGCTACCGCCCGGTGACCAAGCCGCACGCCAAGCAGATCCGCGAGGCCGCCAAGCTGATCACCTCCGCCAAGCGGCCCGTCCTGTACGTCGGTGGCGGCGTGCTCAAGGCGGGGGCCACCGCCGAGCTGAAGGTCCTCGCCGAACTCACCGGAGCGCCCGTCACCACCACCCTGATGGCGCTCGGCGCGTTCCCCGACAGCCACCCGCTGCACGTGGGAATGCCGGGCATGCACGGTGCGGTCACCGCCGTCACCGCGCTGCAGAAGGCCGACCTGATCGTCGCCCTCGGCGCCCGCTTCGACGACCGCGTCACCGGCAAGCTGGACAGCTTCGCCCCGTACGCCAAGATCGTCCACGCCGACATCGACCCGGCCGAGATCGGCAAGAACCGCGAGGCCGACGTGCCGATCGTCGGTGACGCCCGCGAGGTCATCGCCGACCTGGTCCAGGCCGTGCAGAAGGAGCACAGCGAGGGCAACAAGGGCGACTACACCGCCTGGTGGAGCGACCTGAGCCGCTGGCGCGAGACCTACCCGCTCGGCTACGACCAGCCCGAGGACGGCTCGCTCGCCCCGCAGCAGGTCATCGAGCGCATCGGGCAGCTCGCCCCGGAGGGCACGATCTTCGCCGCGGGCGTCGGCCAGCACCAGATGTGGTCCGCGCACTTCATCCAGTACGAGAAGCCCGCCACCTGGCTGAACTCCGGCGGCGCCGGGACGATGGGCTACGCGGTCCCGGCCGCGATGGGCGCCAAGGCCGGCCGTCCGGACCGTACGGTCTGGGCGATCGACGGCGACGGCTGCTTCCAGATGACCAATCAGGAACTGACCACCTGCGCCCTGAACAACATCCCGATCAAGGTCGCCATCATCAACAACGGCGCCCTCGGAATGGTCCGCCAGTGGCAGACCCTCTTCTACAACCAGCGCTACTCCAACACCGTGCTGCACAGCGGCCCGGACGACATCAACCCGGAGGCCCGGGGCACCCGCGTGCCGGACTTCGTGAAGCTGTCCGAGGCGATGGGCTGCGTGGGTCTGCGCTGCGAGCGGCCGGAGGACCTGGACAAGGTCATCGAAGAGGCGAACTCGATCAACGACCGCCCCGTCGTCATCGACTTCATCGTCCACGAGGACGCGATGGTGTGGCCGATGGTCGCCGCCGGCACCTCCAACGACGAGATCATGGCCGCCCGGGACGTCCGCCCCGACTTCGGCGACAACGAAGACGACTGAGCGAGAGAGACGTAAAAAGACCATGTCCAAGCACACGCTCTCCGTCCTGGTGGAGAACACCCCGGGCATCCTGGCCCGGATCGCCGCCCTGTTCTCCCGTCGCGGCTTCAACATCGACTCGCTCGCGGTGGGTGTCACCGAGCACCCCGACATCTCCCGCATCACCATCGTGGTGGGCGTCGAGGACCTGCCGCTGGAGCAGGTCACCAAGCAGCTCAACAAGCTCGTCAACGTGCTGAAGATCGTCGAGCTGGAGCCCGGTTCGGCCGTTCAGCGCGAACTCGTTCTGGTGAAGGTGCGCGCCGACAACGAGACGCGCTCCCAGATCGTGGAGATCGTCCAGTTGTTCCGCGCCAAGACCGTCGACGTCTCCCCGGAGGCCGTGACCATCGAGGCCACCGGATCCAGCGACAAGCTGTCCGCCATGCTCAAGATGCTGGAGCCGTTCGGCATCAAGGAGCTGGTCCAGTCCGGCACGATCGCGATCGGACGCGGCGCGCGTTCGATCACGGACCGCTCGCTGCGCGCGCTCGACCGGTCCGCATGACGCCGTGTCCGGTCGGCCGGGACGACTCGCGCCGACCGGATACCGAGACCGTCAGACTTCCCTTCCCCTCACCGGCATACGGTGGGACGCAACACCAGCACTCCAAGGAGAGAACCCAAAGTGGCCGAGCTGTTCTACGACGCTGACGCCGACCTGTCCATCATCCAGGGCCGCAAGGTCGCGGTCATCGGCTACGGCAGCCAGGGCCACGCCCACGCCCTGTCGCTGCGGGACTCGGGTGTCGACGTCCGCGTCGGTCTGCCCGAGGGCTCCAAGTCCAAGGCCAAGGCCGAGGAGCAGGGCCTGCGCGTGGTGACTCCGGCGGAGGCCGCGGCCGAGGCCGACGTCATCATGATCCTGGTGCCGGACCCGATCCAGGCCCAGGTCTACGAGGAGTCCATCGCCCCCCACCTGAAGGACGGCGACGCGCTGTTCTTCGGCCACGGCTTCAACATCCGCTTCGGCTTCATCAAGCCCCCGGCCGGTGTGGACGTCGCCATGGTCGCCCCGAAGGGCCCGGGCCACCTGGTCCGCCGTCAGTACGAGGAGGGCCGCGGCGTTCCCTGCATCGCCGCCGTCGAGCAGGACGCCTCCGGGGGCGCCTTCGCGCTGGCCCTGTCGTACGCCAAGGGCATCGGCGGCACCCGCGCCGGCGTCATCAAGACGACCTTCACCGAGGAGACCGAGACCGACCTGTTCGGCGAGCAGGCCGTCCTCTGCGGTGGCACGGCCGCGCTGGTCAAGGCCGGCTTCGAGACCCTGACCGAGGCGGGCTACCAGCCGGAGATCGCCTACTTCGAGTGCCTGCACGAGCTGAAGCTGATCGTGGACCTCATGTACGAGGGCGGCCTGGAGAAGATGCGCTGGTCCGTCTCCGAGACCGCCGAGTGGGGCGACTACGTCACCGGCCCGCGCATCATCACCGACGCCACCAAGGCCGAGATGAAGCAGGTCCTCGCCGAGATCCAGGACGGCACGTTCGCCCGCAACTGGATGGACGAGTACCACGGCGGTCTGAAGAAGTACAACGAGTACAAGCAGCAGGACTCCGAGCACCTGCTGGAGACCACCGGCAAGCAGCTGCGCAAGCTGATGAGCTGGGTGAACGAGGAGGCGTAAGCCTCACGTCAGGGGGTCGGGGCATGCTGCTCCGGCCCCTTTGGCCATCCCGTCCAGCCCCGGACGGGTGATCCTTCCGCAGAGGCGCAAGACGGTCTCCGTCGCGCTACTAGACTGCTGCACAACATACGCGTCAGGCCCACAGCGTCGTGCGTCTTCCGCGGCTAGCCCCCCTCCTCCGCCTGCGGCCGTCGGGACGGCCGTCCGCATGCTTTGGACTTGTGAGGACCTCACGTGAGCTCGAAACCTGTCGTACTCATCGCTGAAGAGCTGTCGCCCGCGACCGTCGACGCACTCGGCCCGGACTTCGAGATCCGGCACTGCAACGGCGCCGACCGAGCCGAACTGCTCCCCGCCATCGCCGACGTCGACGCGATCCTGATCCGATCCGCCACCAAGGTCGACGCCGAGGCCATCGCCGCCGCGAAGAAGCTCAAGGTCGTCGCCCGCGCCGGCGTCGGCCTCGACAACGTCGACGTCTCCGCCGCCACCAAGGCCGGCGTGATGGTCGTCAACGCCCCGACCTCCAACATCGTGACCGCCGCCGAGCTGGCCTGCGGTCTGATCCTGGCCTCCGCCCGCAACATCCCGCAGGCCAATTCCGCGCTGAAGAACGGCGAGTGGAAGCGCAGCAAGTACACGGGCGTGGAGCTGGCCGAGAAGACCCTCGGTGTCGTCGGCCTCGGCCGCATCGGCGCCCTGGTCGCCCAGCGCATGTCCGCCTTCGGCATGAAGGTCGTCGCCTACGACCCCTACGTGCAGCCCGCGCGGGCCGCGCAGATGGGCGTCAAGGTGCTCTCCCTGGACGAGCTGCTGGAGGTCTCCGACTTCATCACCGTCCACCTGCCGAAGACCCCCGAGACGCTCGGGCTCATCGGCGACGAGGCGCTGCGCAAGGTCAAGCCGAGCGTGCGCATCGTCAACGCCGCGCGCGGCGGCATCGTGGACGAGGCGGCGCTGTTCGCGGCGCTGAAGGAGGGCCGGGTCGCCGGCGCCGGCCTCGACGTGTACGCCAAGGAGCCCTGCACCGACTCCCCGCTCTTCGAGCTGGACCAGGTCGTCTGCACCCCGCACCTGGGCGCCTCCACCGACGAGGCCCAGGAGAAGGCCGGCATCGCCGTCGCCAAGTCGGTGCGCCTCGCGCTCGCCGGTGAGCTGGTCCCGGACGCGGTGAACGTCCAGGGCGGTGTCATCGCCGAGGACGTCAAGCCGGGCCTGCCGCTCGCCGAGCGCCTCGGCCGCATCTTCACCGCGCTCGCCGGTGAGGTCGCGGTCCGCCTGGACGTCGAGGTCTACGGCGAGATCACCCAGCACGACGTGAAGGTGCTGGAGCTGTCCGCGCTCAAGGGCGTCTTCGAGGACGTCGTCGACGAGACGGTGTCGTACGTCAACGCGCCGCTGTTCGCGCAGGAGCGTGGGGTCGAGGTACGGCTGACCACCAGCTCCGAGTCCGCCGACCACCGCAACGTGGTGACGGTGCGCGGCACGCTCGGCACCGGCGAGGAGGTGTCGGTCTCCGGCACGCTGGCCGGTCCGAAGCACGTGCAGAAGATCGTCGCGGTCGGTGACTACGACGTCGACCTCGCGCTCGCCGAGCACATGGTCGTCCTGCGCTACGAGGACCGTCCCGGTGTCGTCGGCACCGTCGGCCGCATCCTCGGCGAGGCGGGCATCAACATCGCCGGCATGCAGGTCGCGCGTGCGGCCGCGGGCGGGGAGGCGCTGGCCGTGCTGACCGTGGACGACACGGTGGACTCCGCCGTCCTGGCCGAGGTCGCCTCGGAGATCGGCGCGACGTCGGCTCGCTCGGTGAACCTCGTCTAGCGGCTTTTCATCGACACAAAGCGCCGGGCGGGCTGAGGAGATCTCAGTCCGCCCGGCGCTTTTGTCGTATGCCCTGCTTCTCGCTACTTCTCGCTCACGTCGATCTTCCGCAGGGTCACCGCCGCGAGGGCCGCTGCCCCCGCCAGGATCACCGCCCCGGCGATCGCCACGCCGTGCATCCCGCTCGTGAACGCCTCCCGGGCCGTGCTGAGCAGGGCCGCGGCGGTGCGGTCGGGCAGCCGGGCGGCCGTGGCCAGGGCGCCGCCCAGGGTCTCGTGGGCCGCTGCCGGGGCCGAGGACGGCATCTCGTGGCGGTAGATCGCCGTACCGATCGAGCCCAGGACCGCCATGCCGAGGGCGCCGCCGAACTCCGTGCCGGTCTCCAGGAGCGAGGAGGCCGTGCCCGCGCGCTCCACCGGGGCCGTGCTCATGGCCAGGTCGGTCAGCTGGGACATCACCATGACGACTCCGGAGGCGAGGACACCGGCGGCGACCAGCACCAGCCAGAGGGAGTCGGTGCCGGTGAGGGCGAGCAGGGCGTAGCCGACGGAGGAGACGGCGAAGCCGCTCGCGACGACATGGCCGCGGCGCACGCCCCGGGCGACGAGCGCCCCGGTGACCGGCCCGGCGACCCCGATCAGCACCGACGGGAGCAGGCTCCACAGCGCGGCCGCGAGCGGGCTCTTGCCGAGCACCGACTGCAGGTACTGCGTGGTGAAGATCGCCGAGCCCATCATGCCGAACGCGGAGATCAGGGTCAGGACCAGCGCCGGGGTGAAGCCGTGGCCGCGCAGCAGGGCCGGCGGGATCAGCGGGGAGGCGCTGGTGCGCTGGCGGTGGACGAACAGCGCCGCGAAGAGCAGACCGACCGTCACCGAGACCACGTACTGCGGGTGCCAGCCCTCGGAGGGGATCTCCTTCAGGCCGTAGATCACGGGGAGCACGGCGGCCATCGACAGGGGCACGCTCAGCCAGTCGAAGCGGCCGGGGTTCGGGTCCTTCGACTCCGGCAGCAGCACCGGCCCGAGGATCAGCAGCAGCGCCATCGCGGGCAGGTTGACCAGGAAGACCGAGCCCCACCAGAAGTGCTCGACCAGGATGCCGCTCATGACCGAGCCCAGCGCGATACCGCCGGTCATCACGCCCGACCACAGCCCGATCGCCTTCGCCCGCTCGCCGGGGTCGGTGAACATCGTGCGCAGCAGAGCCATGGTCGACGGCATCAGGGTGGCGCCGCCGATGCCGAGGATCGCGCGGGCCGCGATCAGGGTCTCGGCGCTGTCCGCGTAGGCCGCGAGGACCGAGGCGGCGCTGAAGGCGGCGGCGCCCATCAGCAGGAGCTTGCGGCGGCCGATGCGGTCGCCGATCGAGCCCATCGTCATCAGCAGGCCGGCCAGCACGAAGCCGTAGATGTCGAAGATCCACAGCTGCTGGGTGCCGCTCGGCCGCAGGTCCGCGCTGATCGCGGGGGCCGCGAAGTACAGGACGGACACGTCCATCGAGACCAGCAGCAGCGGAAGCATCAGCACGCCGAGAGCGGTCCACTCACGGCGTCCGGCGCGGGTGGTGGCGGGCGGGGGTGTGGTCGGGGTGGTGCTCGTCGGGTTCGTCATGCCAAGGAATGTACGCACGTCTTAAACGCTTGTCTAGAACGCATGTATAAGTCATGCGTCTAGGACGTCTGTATGGATCGGCGGTAGGGTGGGTGCATGGGACACCGTGAGGATCTGCTCGAAGGCGCCAAGCGCTGCCTGCTCCAGAAGGGGTTCGCGCGGACGACCGCGCGCGACATCGTGAAGGAGTCCGGGACCAACCTGGCCTCGATCGGCTACCACTACGGCTCGAAGGACGCGCTGCTCGCGCAGGCCTACGTGGCGCTCGTGGAGAACGTCTCCGAGGCCTTCAGCTGGGGTGGTCCCGAGATCGAGGGTGCTCCCGGTTCACTGGAGCGCTTCCGCTGGGTGTGGTCGAACATCGTCGACACCATGCGGGAGCCCGGCTCGGTCTGGCGGCTCAGCATGGAGGTCATGACCATCGAGCTGCCCGAGGTGCGCGAACACCTGGCCCGCGCCCAGCGGGAGGGCGGACGCGGCCTGGTGGCGCTGCTGATGGGGGTGCCCGAGGAGGAGGTCTCCGACGAGACGGCGGACACGCTCGGCCGCTTCTATCTGACGCTGATGACCGGGCTCATCGCCCAGTGGACCTTCGACCCGAAGACCGCGGCCGACGGGGACGCGCTCACCGAGGGGCTGCGCCAGATCATCGAAGCGGCGGGCACCGCGCAGCCGGGCCCGGCCTGATTGCGGCCGGTCGCGGGGCGCGCGAGATGGGAGACGTGGAGGTACTGATCGTCGGCGGTGGGCCGGTCGGGCTCACCGCCAGGGCGCTGCTGGCACGCTGGGGCGTACGCACCCTGACGATCGAGAAGCACCACGAGCTGTCGCCCTTTCCCCGGGCCCGGCTGGTCAACGTGCGCTCGATGGAGATCTTCCGCCGGCTCGGTCTCGCGGCCCAGGTCGCCGGCTGCGCCGAGCCGGGCCGTCGGCTGCCGCACCTCTGGCTCGCCCCCGACCGCTCCACGCTCGACGCCGTCTGCGAAGGGTTCACCCTGCTCACCCTCGCCCCGGACCCCACCCGCTGGCGGCAACAGGACACCACCCCCTGGCCGCTCCGCGTGGAGCCCCTTCCCGGGCGGCACACCGACCTCTGCGGCCTCGATCCGCACGGAGCACTGCTCGTCCGGCCCGACGGTCACATCGCCGCCCGCTGGCGCGGCCGCCCACCGCACGACGCCACCCTCCGGCACGCCCTCACCGCGATCACCGGCCTGGCCGGCCCGCCACGGTGACCCGCCGCGACCACCCCTCCGCAGCGACCCACGACGATCACCGGCCTGGCCGGCCCGCCACGGTGACCCGCCGCGACGACCTTCCGCAGTGACCCGCTGCAGTGACCCGCCGCGACGACCTGCCCGACGCCTACAGCCGGGCCCGTTTCAGCGCCATGTGCAGCAGCAGGCGGTCCTCGCCGTCGTCCAGGTCGAGGCCGGTCAGTTGCTCCACGCGGGACAGGCGGTAGTACAAGGTCTGCCGGTGGATGCCCAGCGCGGCGGCGGCGCGGCCGGCCTGGCCCGCGCGGTCGAGGAAGACCTCGGCGGTGCGCGCCAGCTCCTGCTGGGCGGGGGAGAGGAGCGCGCCGAGCACCGGGTCGTGCGCGGACTCCGGGGGCAGCGCGGTCAGCAGCCGGTACGGGCCGATGCCCCGCCACTCGGCGACCGGCCCGAGCCGCGGCTCGGCCAGCGCGGCGCGCGCGGCGGCGGAGGCCTCCTGCCAGACGGTCCCCAGCTCGACCAGCCCGATGCGCGGTTCACCGACCCCGGCGGCGGGCCCGCCCTTGGTGCCACGGGCGCCACGGCTGCCCTCCGCCTCCTTCAGCAGCCGTGCCGCCGCCGTCATGGCAGGGGTCGCCACGTCCGCCGAGCGGAGCCGGACCAGTACCGCGAGGCTCTGGGCGGTGGCGCCCCACGGCACCGTGCACAGGGCCGTGGCGTGCGGGACCGTACGGGCGGACGGGGCGTCGTCCGGGTCGGCCGAGGGCCAGGGGGCCAGGCAGACCAGGGTGTGGGGACCGTCCGCCCGCGCGCCGAGCGCCGTGCGGAGTTCGGCCACCGCCATGTCCTGCTGCCAGCCGCGCTCGGCCGTGAGCACCGCCCGCAGCTCCCGGCTCAGCCCGGCACCGGCCTGCGCCTCGTCGGCCAGCAGCGCGCCGATGCGGCCCGTGACCTGCATGGCGGCGGACAGTTGCGCGTCCGTCGGACCCGGATCGTCGGCCAGCAGCCAGACGTAGCCGAGGACGACACCTCGATGGCGTACCGGCAGGCAGATCCGGCCCCGGTAGACGCCCGCCTCCGGGGTCGGCGGGATCCGCACCGGCCCGGTCGCGCGCGTGATGCCGAACCCCTCGAACCAGGTCCGCACCGCCGCCGTGGAGCGCCGGGTCAGGATCGAGCGGGTCCGCACCGGGTCCAGCTCCGAGGGATCCAGCTCGCCCTCGCTGTCGTACGCCCCGAAGGCGATCAGTTCGAAGTCCCGGTTCTCCAGGGTCGCCGGAGCGCCCAGAAGCTCCGAGATCTCGTCCACCAGCTCCTGGTAGTCGCCCTTGAAGGCCTTGAAATCCGCCGCCACCCGGGCATTCTCCCTCATTTTCCGGCGGCCTTCATACATCTGTCTGAGATCTGATGCGCGGATGCGTGACAGCTGTCCGTGGCCGACGATCGGAGAGATCCTTAGGTTTCACGGTGGTTCTCCGTGCCGTACCCGAATCGTCGGTTGTCGGCCGTCTCTGGTGCTTTTGTTGTGGAGGTGCCCCGTGCTGGGTCCCGTGATTCTCGCCGCGTCGCGCAGCGACCGGATGCGACGCCTGATCTCGGCGGCCCCGGTGACCAAGCAGGTCGTCGACCGCTTCATCCCCGGCGAGACCGTGGCCGACATCGTCCCGATCATCAAGGAGCTGACGGCCAAGGGCCTGGAGCTGACGATGGACGTCGTCGGCGAGGACATCACCACTCCCGAGCAGGCCACCGCCGCCCGGGACGCCTACCTGCAGCTGATCGAGCACCTCAAGGAGCTCGGACTCGGCGAGAAGGTCGAGATGTCCGTCAAGCTGTCCATGTTCGGACAGGCCCTCCCCGGCGGTCACGAGCTGGCCCTCGCCAACGTCCGCCCGGTCGTCGAGGCCGCCGCCGCCATCGGTACGACCGTCACGCTCGACGCCGAGGACCACACCACCCTCGACTCGATGTTCGCCATCCACGAGGAACTGCGGAAGGACTTCCCGCAGACGGGCTGCGTCATCCAGGCCTACCTCTTCCGCACCGAGGCCGACGCCCGCCGGCTCGCCGCCGCCGGCAGCCGCGTGCGCCTCGTCAAGGGCGCCTACAAGGAGCCCACCGAGGTCGCCTACCAGCAGAAGCACGAGATCGACAAGGCCTACGTGCGCATCCTGAAGACGCTGATGGAGGGCGAGGGCTACCCGATGATCGGGTCCCACGACCCGCGCCTGATCGCCATCGCCCAGGAACTCGCCCACCACGCCGGTCGTAAGCTCGACGAGTACGAGTTCCAGATGCTCTACGGCATCCGCAGCGAGGAGCACCTGCGGCTGGCCGCCGAGGGCCACCGCATGCGCGTCTACACCGCCTACGGCACCGACTGGTACGGCTACTTCATGCGGAGGCTGGCCGAGAAGCCGGCGAACCTGCGCTTCTTCCTCCGCTCGATGGTCAGCAAGGGCTGAAACCGAACACCCGCTCACGTACAAGGAGTCAAGGATCTCATGGACGCTGTGACCCAGGTCCCCACCCCCGTCAACGAGCCGGTGCACGGCTACGCCCCCGGCTCGCCCGAGCGCGCCCGCCTGGAGGCCAAGCTCAAGGAGCTGGCCGAGAACCCGATCGACCTGACGATGACCATCGGCGGCGAGAAGCGGATGGGCGGCGGCGAGGCCTTCCAGGTCGTCCAGCCGCACAACCACAAGGCCGTCATCGGCACCGGTCGGCACGCCACCCGGCAGGACGCCCAGGACGCCATCGACGCGGCCCTGGCCGCCGCGCCGGCCTGGCGCGCGATGTCCTTCGACGACCGCGCCGCGATCATCCTGCGCGCCGCCGAGCTGCTGGCCGGCCCCTGGCGCGAGACCATCGCCGCCTCCACCATGCTGGGCCAGTCCAAGACCGCCCAGCAGGCCGAGATCGACACCCCCTGCGAGCTGGTCGACTTCTGGCGCTTCAACGTCCACTACGCCCGCCAGATCCTCGCCGAGCAGCCCCCGGCGAACTCCCCGGGTGTCTGGAACCGCCTCGACCACCGCCCGCTGGAGGGCTTCGTCTACGCGATCACGCCGTTCAACTTCAGCGCCATCGCGGGCAACCTGCCCACCGCGCCCGCGCTGATGGGCAACGTCGTGGTCTGGAAGCCGTCCCCGACCCAGACCCACGCCGCCGTGCTGCTCATGCAGCTGCTGGAGGAGGCCGGTCTGCCCAAGGGCGTCATCAACCTCGTCACCGGCGACGGCATCGAGGTCTCCAAGGTCGCGCTGGAGCACCGCGACCTCGCCGGCATCCACTTCACCGGCTCGACCAAGACCTTCCAGTACCTGTGGAAGACGGTCGGCAACAACATCGACAAGTACCGCTCCTACCCGCGTCTGGTCGGCGAGACGGGCGGCAAGGACTTCCTGGTCGCGCACCCGAGCGCCGACCGCGCCGTCCTGAAGACCGCCCTCACCCGCGGCGCCTTCGAGTACCAGGGCCAGAAGTGCTCGGCCACCTCCCGCGCCTACATCCCGGCGTCCATCTGGAACTCGGGCTTCAAGGAGGAGTTCGCGGCCGAGGTCGACTACCTGACCATGGGTGACGTCACCGACCTGTCGAACTTCATCGGCGCCGTGATCGACGAGCGTGCCTTCGCCAAGAACAAGGCCGCCATCGACCGCGCCAAGGAGGACCCGACCTGCACCATCGTCGCGGGCGGCACCTACGACGACTCGGTCGGCTACTTCGTCCGCCCGACCGTCATCGAGTCCACGGACCCGGAGAACGAGATCTTCCGCACCGAGTACTTCGGTCCGGTCCTCGGCATCCACGTCTACGAGGACGACAAGTACGACGAGATGCTGGAGCAGATGGAGTCGGTCTCCGACTACGCCCTGACCGGCTCGGTCATCTCCAACGACCGTGCTGCCGCGGCCTACACGATGGAGAAGCTCCGCTACGCGGCGGGCAACTTCTACATCAACGACAAGTCGACCGGCGCCGTCGTCGGCCAGCAGCCCTTCGGCGGCGGCCGCGCCTCCGGCACCAACGACAAGGCCGGCGCCCCCCAGAACCTGCTGCGCTGGACCCTGACCCGCGCCATCAAGGAGACCCTGGTCGCGCCGACCGACTACACCTACCCGCACATGGGCTGATCAGCCCCGCGATCCCGGGCCGGGAAGCCTGACCTTCGAACAGGCTTCCCGGCCCGTTTCCAATCTCCGGCCGTTCCCCCGGCCGTCACACTGGTCCCATGACGGTGACGACCGATGACGGTGTACGGCTGTGGGCGGAACGTTCGGGTGGCGCCGGTGACCCGTTGGTGCTGTGCCACGGCGGGCCGGGCCTGTGGGACATGTTCGGTGACGTGGCCGGGCTGGTCGCGGAGATCACCCCGGTGATCCGCTGGGACCAGCGCGGCTGCGGGCGGTCCGAGCGGTGCGCGGGGCCGTGGACCAGCGAGCGGTTCGTGGCCGATCTGGACGCCGTACGACGGCACTTCGGGCTGGAGCGGATGGCGCTGCTCGGCCACTCCTGGGGCGCCCAGCTCGCGCTCGGCTACGCCCTGGCCCACCCGGAGCGGGTGAGCACGCTGGTGTACGTGTCCGGGGTCGGCATCGGCCCGGACGCCGACTGGCACCCCGCCTACCGGGTGGCCTTCCTGTCGCGGCTCGCCGACCATCCCGAACGCCTCGCTCGCTGGCGGGAGTTGAGCGGCCTGCCCGAGCGCACGGAGGAGCAGGAGCGGGAACTGGCCGTGCTGCGGTGGTCCGTCGAGTTCGAGGACCGGGACGGGGCGCTGGAGCCCGCGAGGCGGATGGCCGAGCCGTGGTTCCCGGTCAACGAGGCGTGCGCCACGGCCCTGAACGACGAGCGCAAGCGCAGCTGGGGCACGCCCGAGCTGTACGCCGCCTGCCAGGACCTCGACGTGCCCGTCCTGATCGTCGACGGAGCCCGGGACATCCGCCCCCGCACCGCCGTCGACTCCCTCGCCGAGGCCCTGCCCCGCGCCCGCCGGGTGATCCTGCCGGACGCCGGGCATCTGCCGTGGGTGGAGGACCCCGGGGGCTTCCGGAGCGCGGTGGCGGGCGCGTTCTAGGGGGTGTCGTTTGGATCAGGCCGGCTCCGGCCGACCGCGCCTCCTGGCGGACCCGAGCGGGGTCTGGTGCGTGCAGCTGCAAGGCGGAGGAGGGAGTCGACGCGGAGCGTCGGCGACCGACGACAACGCCGCAGATGTGCGTGCCAGGGCCCGCGACGCCGGGATGGTCCAAACGACACCCCCTAGCCTGGGGGCATGACGCCGCGCCTGCGTACCGCCCACACCGCCGAGCTCGACTCCGCCGAACTCCGTTCCGTCCGCAGCCTGTTGGACGCCGCCTTCGACGGGGGCTTCGGCGACGAGGACTGGGACCACAGCCTCGGCGGGCTGCATGCCCTGATCCACGACGGCGACGGACTCGCCGCCCATGGGTCCGTCGTGATGCGGCGGATACGGCACCGGGGGCGCTGGCTGCGCACCGGATACGTGGAGGCCGTCGCCGTACGCGCCGACGCGCGCCGGACCGGGCTGGGCGGGCAGGTGATGGCGGCCCTGGAAGGGATCATCGACCGGGCCTACGACCTCGGCGCGCTCTCCGCCAGCGAGGACGGTGCCCCGCTCTACACGGCCCGGGGCTGGCAGCGGTGGGGCGGGCGCGTGTGCGGCCTCTCGCCGGACGGGATCGTCCGCCTGCCGCAGGAGGAGGGGGGCGTCCATCTGTGGCCCGTCCGCGCCGGGCGGCCGCTCGACCCGGAGCACGAGCTGGTCCTCGACTGGCGGGACGGGGACATCGCCTGACGAAGTATCAGGCGCCCGCACCAGGTTGCCTCACGCCTTGCGGACCACGATCTTGCCCGTGTTGCCGCCGCGCAGCATCAGCAGGAACGCCTCCACGATCCGCTCGAAGCCGTCCACCACCGTCTCGTCCGGCGCGAGCGCCCCGCTGCGCAGATGCGGTACGGCGAAGTCGTACAACTCCTCCTGCACGTCACGGTAGTCGCGCACCAGGAAGCCCTCGACGCGCAGGCTCTTCTCCACGACGTCCGCGTGGTCGAAGACGACGGGCGGCGCGTCCGGGGTGTTGTACTGGCTGATCGTGCCGATCCGCACCACCCGGCCCCGCTCGCGCAGCGCGCCCATGGCAGCGCCGAGGTGGTCGCCGCCGACGTTGTCGACGAAGAGGTCGATGCCGGTGGGGGCGGCCGCGGTGAGGAGTTCGGAGACCGGGGCGGTGTGGTAGTCGAAGGCGGCGTCGTAACCGACCTCCTCCGTCAGGTACTTGACCTTCTCCGCCGAGCCCGCGCTGCCGATCAGCCGGCCCGCGCCGAGCAGCCGGGCGAAGCGGCCGGTGGCCGTGCCGACCCCGCCCGCCGCGCCGGAGACGAACACGTCGTCTCCCTCGCGCAGCCGGGCGATCCGGGTGAGGCCGACGTACGCCGTCAGGCCGGTGCCGCCGAGCACGCTCAGGTGGGCCGACAGCGGCACGCCCGGGTGGTGCGGGAGCCGCCGCACCTCCTCGGGGCCCACCACGGCGTGGGTGCGCCAGCCCTGCCGGTGGAAGACGATCTCGCCCTCGGGCAGCGCCGGGGTGCGCGACGCGACGACCCGGCCCAGGGTGCGGCCCTCCAGCGGGGCGTTCAGCTCGAAGTCGCCGTCCATCATCTCGCGGTGGTACGGGTCCACCGACCAGTACAGGTTCTCCACCAGGGCCGTGCCCGGGGCCGGCTCGGGGACGGGGGACTCGGCGAAGCGGAAGTGGGCGGCGGTGGGGAAGCCGGCCGGGCGGGCGGTCTGCTGCACGGTGAGCGCGGTCTCGGTCATGGCAGGGACCGTAGAAAGGAATGCCGGGGCCGGGCAGAGGGTTGGGCTCATGGAACGCGGTGATCCATGAGCCGCCCTCATAGCAGCAGGTGGGAGACCCCGAGTGACAGCAGCCGACCTCGCCCCGCAGGAGCTGAGGACCCTGGTCGCCGTGGCCGACGAGGGCGGGTTCTCCGCCGCGGCCGCCCGGCTCGGGACCACCCAGTCCGCCGTGTCCCACGCCGTGCGCGGTATCGAGCGCAAGCTCGGTGTGGTGCTGTTCGAGCGCGGCCGGTTCGGGGCCCGGCCGACACCGGCGGGGGAGCGGGCGGCGGCCCACGCGCGGCGCGTGCTGCGGATGCTCCGGGCGCTGGCCGCCGACGCCCGGGGCGCGGACACCGGCGAGATCAACGGGCCGCTGCGTGTCGCCGCGTTCCGCAGCGCGGCCCTGCACCTGCTGCCGCCCGCCCTGGAGCGGCTCGCGAAGCGGCACCCGGGCATCGAGGTGAGCGTCACCGTCGTACGGGAACTGGGGGCCGGCACCGCGGGCGAGGTCGCCGAGGGCCGTGCCGACCTCGGCATCGCCACCCTCGGGGACAGCGCGCCCGTGCCCGCGGGTCTGGTCGGCGATGTGCTGCTGGAGGAGCCGTACTCCCTGGTGCACCCCGCCGGACACCCCGAGCCGCGGGCGCTGCCGCTCGTCGACTGGACGGAGAACTGCGGCTCCTACACCCGGGACTGGTGGGCCGCCCAGGACTGGATCCCGGCCGCGACGGTCCGCGCCGAGGACGACGGAGCGGTGCTGGCGATGGTGGGCAGCGGTCTCGGCATGGCCATCATGCCCGCGCTCTCCCTCACCGGAGCCCCGCCCTCCGTGCACATCGCCGACCTCGGCCCGCGGCGGCCGTACCGTCGCGTCGGCTATGTGACCACCCCGGAACTGGCCGCCACCACGGCCGTGCGTGCGCTCGTCCGGGAGCTGCGCGCCCTCCGGCCCCGACCCAAGGAGTCGGAAAAAGCGCAGGTCACAGGGGTGTGACGTAGTCCGCTGTCTCAGATACTAGGAAGCCCGAGTATTTATGCAGACAGACGCGGCCGGCTCCCTTAGCGTTGAAGGAGCCGAACGACTCGCTCGATCAAGCGAATGGCGGTCGTGAGCCGGGCCCTGCGCAGGCAACCCCTGCGGGCCGCTCGCCGCCACGGCGTCTCGTAACCCCTTTCTGCCGTGCTCCAGGTCATTCCCGAAGGAGTCGATTTCCCATGGCCGAGACGACCAGCCGCCGCCGAGTCCGTCACGCGTCCCGCACGAGCGAGACCGAGCGCAAGAGGGCCGCCGACGCCCTCCAGCGCGCCCTCGACCGCCGCGACAACGGCGGTGCGACCGGCCACTGAGCCGGACGCACCAGCAACCACCCGAGAACCCTGAGGCGGCGCGGCCTCAGCCGCCGCGTCGCACCTCGAAATGGTCGATCCGCCGGCCGTCCTGCGCCAGGGCCGACACGTCGAGCCGCGGGGACGGCCCCGGCCGCGCCTCCACCGACAGCAGTGAGAAGCCGGTGTACCGCACCCGCGACCAGTGGGCCGTCTCCGGCGCCCGCTCCTTGTCCTTCGTCCAGTGGTACGTCTCCACGGAGTCGTGCCGGGTGACGTGCCCCTCGTAGCTGTCCGCGGTGCCGGTCGGGAAGCCGTACAGGTCCCGGCCGCCGCCGCCCGCGGTGACGTACACGATCCCGTCCCGAGCGGGGTCGGTCGAGCCGCCGACGGGCACCGCGCGGCCCACCCGCCCGTCCGTGAGGGCGTCCGTGCGCTCGTACACATGGTTGTGACCGTTGATCACCAGGTCCACCCGGTGGCGGGCGAACAGCGGCAGCCACGCCGCGCGCACCCCGCCGTCCGAGGCGTGCTGCGAGGTGGAGTACGCGCAGTGGTGGAAGAACACCACGATGAAGTCGACACCCTTGGCCGCGCGCAGCTCGCCCAGCTTCGCGTCCAGCCACTTGGTCTGCCGGCCGCCGCTGTGGCCGAAGTTGGCGGGGATCTCGTACGACACGTCGTTGGCGTCCAGCGCGACGAATCCGACGTTGCCGTAGGTGAACGCGTAGGCGCCCGGCGTCCCATGGGGGTCGAAGCCCGTCTCCGGCAGGGAGAACCGGGCGAGTTGGCCGCCGTAGCCGTCCGGCGAGTACCAGGCCTCCATGTCGTGGTTGCCGGTGGTCACCATCCACGGCACCGAGCGCGCGACCGGCTCGTTCTGCTTCAGGAACAGGTCCCAGAACGTGGGGTCGTAGCCGTCCGAGGTCCGGCCGGTCCCGTTGACGTCCGCGTAGCAGATGTCGCCGGCGTGCAGATGGAAGGCGGGCTTCCGGCGCAGCAGCAGGTGGTCGTTGGCGTTCGCGGCCGTGCCCACGCCCTGGTCGCCGAAGGCCGTGAACACGAACCGCTCCGGGGCCCGGGGCGCGGTGCGGAACTCGGCGACGGCCGAGCGGTGGGCGGGGGCGGCCGGGTCCCAGCCCGCGTGGCCGACGCCGTAGTAGTACGTCGTACCGGGTTCGAGACCGTCCAGCGCCGCGTGCACGTAGTACTGCTCGACCGCCGGCCGCACCCCCTGCACCCCCGGGGTGTGCAGCGGGCGCACCTCGGCCTCGACGCGCCGGCCGAGGTCGTCGGGCCGCGTTCCGACACGTACGTACGGCCGCTTGACCGCGAACGGCACCTGCCAGGAGATCCGCATCGCCGTGCGCGGGTCCGCCCCGAAGGCGAGATGGCGGCCGAAGGGCCGGACGACCGAGCCGGGCAGCCGTGTCGCGGCCGGTGCGGGGTGTCCCGTCGCACCGGACGCCGAGGAGCAGCCGGTGAGCAGGCCGCCCGCCGCCGCGCCGGTCGCCACCGCGGCGGCCGTCACCAGGGTGCGGCGCGGGACCATGCGGGTGCGCAGGTACTCGTACTGCTCGGCCATGCTCATCCGCTCGGCGAGCCGGCGCGGGATGCCGAAATCGGGGACGGGGGGTCCGGGGGGTGTCCCCTTGGAAAACGCTGCCATGAGGGGGAAGGTTCCACCGGATCCCAACCCCCGCCCCGCATACGCGTGAACGCCAGTCGACAGGGTGAAGCCGAGGGCGGTTCCGGTGTCCGGATGGCGGACAACCCGTGTCATTCCATGGGACGAGGAGTAGGGTGCCGACATGTCTCGCAGCATCGATCTCGCAGTGATCCCCGGTGACGGTATCGGCCAGGAGGTCGTGGCCGAAGGCCTCAAGGTGCTCTCCGCCGTGCTTCCGCAGGATGTGAAGCTGGAGACCAAGGAGTACGACTTCGGGGCCAAGCGCTACCACGCCACCGGTGAGACCCTCACCGACGCCGACCTCGACGCGCTCAAGCAGCACGACGCCATCCTGCTGGGCGCCATCGGCGACCCGAGCGTACCGTCCGGCGTCCTGGAGCGCGGCTTCCTGCTCAAGCTCCGCTTCGCCTTCGACCACCACGTCAACCTCCGCCCGTCGAAGCTCCTCCCCGGCGTCGCCACCCCGCTGGCCGGCCAGCCGGAGATCGACTTCGTCGTCGTCCGCGAGGGCACCGAGGGCCCGTACACCGGCAATGGCGGCACCATCCGCAAGGGCACCCCGCACGAGGTCGCCACCGAGGTCTCCGTCAACACGGCCTTCGGTGTCGAGCGCGTGGTCCGCGACGCCTTCGAGCGTGCCCAGGCCCGCCCCCGCAAGAAGCTCACGCTGGTCCACAAGAACAACGTGCTGACCTTCGCCGGGCACCTGTGGACGAACATCTTCAACAAGGTGGCCGAGGAGTACCCCGAGGTCACCACCGACTACATCCACGTCGACGCGGCGACGATCTACCTCGTCACCCAGCCCGAGCGGTTCGACGTCATCGTCACCGACAACCTCTTCGGCGACATCATCACCGACCTCGCCGCGGCCGTCTCCGGCGGCATCGGCGTGGCCGCCTCCGGCAACATCAACCCCAGCCGCGAGTTCCCGTCCATGTTCGAGCCGGTGCACGGCTCGGCCCCGGACATCGCCGGCCAGGGCAAGGCCGACCCCACCGCCACCGTCCTGTCCGTCGCCCTGCTGCTGCGCCACCTCGGCTACGACGCCGAGGCCGACCGCATCGACGCGGCGGTCACCGCCGACCTCACCGAGCGCGCCGGCAAGCCGGCCCGCAGCACCTCGGAGATCGGCGACGCCCTGGCGGTACGAGTAGCGGGCTGACCCGTCGGACTCACACCAAGCCGCCGGGTCGCATCCGCGCCCGGCGGCTTTTCCTCTGCGGTCGTCGGGTGCCACCATCAATCTCAGGGCCGCTTTCACCCCGATTCCTTCGGTCCGGCAGCTCCGCGTGATAATCGGACGCGGAGCCGCGGTATGAGGGAAAGCTCGGACGTCCTAGCACTGACGACTGGCAGTATGGGCGTGAGCGCGGCCCGTCACTACAACCGGTGAAGGACAAGCACTCATGACGACGCCCACGATCGAGCTCAAGCCCTCCGCCCGTCCGCTCGCCGCCGCGGAGCGCGAGGCGATCCTGGCCAACCCCGGATTCGGCCGGCACTTCACCGACCACATGGTGACGATCAAGTGGACCGAAGGGCGCGGCTGGCACGACGGCCAGCTCGTTCCGTACGCGCCGATCCCCCTCGACCCGGCCACGAACGTCCTGCACTACGCCCAGGAGATCTTCGAGGGCCTGAAGGCCTACCGCCAGCCCGACGGCTCGGTCGCCATGTTCCGCCCGGACCAGAACGCCAAGCGCTTCCAGCGCTCCGCCAAGCGCCTCGCCATGCCCGAGCTGCCGGTCGAGACGTTCATCGAGGCCTGTGACGCGCTGGTCCAGCAGGACATCGACTGGGTGCCCGCGCACGGCGGCGAGGAGTCCCTGTACCTGCGCCCGTTCATGATCGCCACCGAGGTCGGCCTGGGCGTCAAGCCGGCCAACGAGTACCTGTTCCTCGTCATCGCCTCCCCGGCCGGCGCCTACTTCAAGGGCGGCGTGAAGCCGGTGTCGATCTGGGTCTCCGAGGACCGCGTCCGCGCCGTCCCCGGCGGCATGGGCGACGCCAAGACCGGCGGCAACTACGCCGCCTCCCTGCTCGCCCAGGCCGAGGCCGCCGCCAAGGGCTGCGACCAGGTCTGCTACCTCGACGCGGTCGAGCACCAGTGGGTCGAGGAACTGGGCGGCATGAACCTGTACTTCGTGTACGGCGACAAGATCGTCACACCGACCCTGACCGGCTCCATCCTGGAGGGCGTCACCCGTGACTCCCTGCTGGCCGTCGCCCGCGACCTCGGCTACGCGTCCGAGGAGGGCCGCGTCTCCGTCGAGCAGTGGCAGCGCGACTCCGAGAACGGCACACTCACCGAGGTCTTCGCCTGCGGCACCGCCGCCGTGATCACGCCGGTCGGCACCGTCAAGCGCGACGGCGCCGAGTGGCGGCAGGGCGACGGCGAGCCCGGCGAGGTCACGCTCCGACTCCGCCAGGCCCTCCTCGACATCCAGCGGGGCAAGACCGAGGACAAGCACGGCTGGATGCACAAGCTGGGCTGAGGCCCCCTAACTGTCGGCAGGCACGCTCAGGGCCGCCTCGGACTCCGTGTCCGCGGCGGCCCCTGCGCGTTCAGGGGCCCACGTCAGCGCCACGTAGACAAGACCGCCGACCAGCCCCGACAGCAGGAAGCTGCAGTCCACCCCGCCGGTCAGCCGCAGCAGCGGGCCCTCGTACGACGGCAGGGACACCGCCAGCAGGCCGACCGCCGCGCCCGCCGCCCAGGAGACGGTGGCCCGGATGTTCCAGCCGGCCCGGTACCAGTAGATCCCGCCCCGCGAGCGGCGGTTGAAGACCTGGAGGGCGTCGGCGTCGTAGACACCCCGGCAGCGGACGAAGCCGATGAGGGTGATGACCGCCCAGGGGGTGCCGATGGCGGTGAGCAGGAGCACGAAGGACGTCATCGCGGACTGCGCGTTCCAGGCGTAGTGGCCGACGAAGACGCAGGCCGTGGCCACGACGGCGACCGTGTAGGTGGCGCGGGCGCGGGAGGCGCGGGGCAGGATCGCGTCCAGGTCGAGGCCCATGGAGTACAGCATCAGGCCGGCGTTGCCGACCGAGCCCGCGGAGGCGGACAGCAGCAGCGGGATCAGGTACCAGGTGGGGGAGGCGGACACCAGCGGGCCCGCGTAGTCGGTGGCCGCGCGGGCCGCGTACGCGGTGAAGGTGCCGAACAGCTGGGGCACGAGCAGGCCGAGGATCAGGCCGAGCCAGGTGGCGTGCAGGACGCGCCGGCCGGAGTGGCGGGACGGGGAGATGTAGCGGGTGTAGTCGCCGAGCAGGGTGATGAAGGCGATCGGCCCGGACAGGCCCGCCGCCACCGCCGCCAGGAACCAGGTCGGCCAGAAGGAGCCCAGCAGATAGCCGCCCGCGTCCGGCAGCGCCGAGGTCGTGAAGTGCGGGGCGTAGGCGAAGATCCCGAGGGCCAGCAGGGCCGTCATGCCGATGGCCAGCACCCGGGACATGGCGAGCAGCACCCGGTAGCCGTACACCGCGCCCGCGACCGTCGCCGCGGCGAGCACCGCGTAGACGAGGGCGTACGACACCCCGTCCGCGGGCAGGCCGATCAGCCGGCCCAGCACGCTCAGCATCACGTCGCCGCCGATCCACACCGTCAGCGCGGTGTAGCCGAGGGCCAGCAGCAGGCCGACGACCGAGCCGACCAGCCGGCCCCGCACGCCGAACTGGGCGCCGGAGGACGTGGAGAGGTTGGTCGCGGTGCGCAGGGAGACCAGCGCGAGCGGGGCCGTGAACAGGGTGCCGATCACCGTGCCCGCCACGATCGCGCTCACCGACGCCCACCAGCCGAGCCCGAAGGACGGCGGCAGCCAGCCGAAGATGATCACTCCGAGGCAGAGATTGGAGCCGAGCAGGATCGAGACCAGGTCCCGTGGACCGCTGGTCCGTTCCTCGTCGGGGATGGTGTCGACTCCGCGCTGTTCGATCGGCATGGCTGGTCTCCTTCGACGGCCGCCTGAGGGCTGAAGCTAGGTTTGAGCGAGGTTTGAGCGACGTTCAATGTGACGTGAACAGTGGTCGTCGGTCAATGCTTCTGTTTCATGAAGAGTGTGTTTAGAGTGATGCTCTAAACTATGGAAGACAAGGAGGTGCCGCGTCGTGAGACTGACCCCCACGGAACGTGACCGGCTGCTGCTCTTCGGAGCCGCCGAGCTGGCCCGGGCCCGCCGGGCGCGCGGCCTCCGGCTGAACGTGCCGGAGGCGACCGCGCTGATCGCGGACACCGTCTGCGAGGCCGCCCGCGACGGCCGGCGCCTCTCGGAGGCCATCGAGGCGGCCCGGTCGGTCCTCGGCCCCGAGGACGTGCTCCCGGGCGTCGCCGACGTCGTCACCGAGGTGATGGTGGAGGCCGTCTTCGACGACGGCTCCCGGCTCGCGGTGGTCTCCGACCCGATCGGCGCCGGTTCGGGCCCGGAGGGTCCCGGCGCGCTGCTGCCGGGCCCCGAGCACGCCGAGCCCGAGCCGGCGCTCCGGCTCACGGTCACGAACACCGCGACCGTCCCGGTCTCCGTCACCTCCCACTTCCACTTCTTCGAGGCGAACCCACGGCTGGACTTCGCCCGGGAGCGGGCCTACGGGATGCGGCTCGCCGTGCCCGCCGGGTCCTCGGTGCGGTTCGGGCCGGGGGAGAGCGCCGAGGTCGGGCTCGTACCGATCGGCGGCGAGCGGATCGCGATCGGCTTCGCCGGCCTGGTCGACGGGCCGCTCGACGCCCCCGGGGCCAAGGAGGAGGCCCTGCGCCGGGCCGCCGCCTGCGGATATCTCGGAGTCACCGATCCCGGGACACCGCGGGACCCGCACACCGTCACACCGGAAGGAGGCGAGCGATGAGCCGCTCGAAGGGACGAGAGATCAGCGAGTCGGTCCACGTCGACCCCCACGCCTACGCGGCCACCCACGGCCCCCGCGCCGGCGACCGCATCCGCCTCGGCGACTCCGGACTGACGATCCGCGTCGAGTCGGACGCCCAGAAGTACGGCGACGAGTTCCTGGCCGGCTTCGGCAAGACCGCCCGTGACGGGCTGCACCTGAAGGCCGCCGCCGTCCGCGAGACCTGCGACGTCGTGATCAGCAACGTCGTCGTGATCGACGCGGCGCAGGGCATCCGCAAGGTGTCCATCGGCATCCGCGAGGGGCGCATCTGCTCCATCGGGCGGGCCGGGAACCCGGACACCCTCGACGGCGTCGACGTCGTCGTCGGCACGGGCACGTCCATCGTCTCCGGTGAGGGGCTCATCGCGACCGCAGGTGCCGTCGACACCCATGTGCACCTGCTGTCGCCGCGGATCATGGAGGCATCCCTCGCCTCCGGCGTGACCACGATCATCGGGCAGGAGTTCGGCCCGGTGTGGGGCGTCGGCGTGAACTCGCCCTGGGCGCTCAGGCACGCCTTCGGCGCGTTCGACGCCTGGCCGGTCAACATCGGCTTCCTGGGCCGGGGTTCGTCCTCCCACGGCGCGCCCCTCGTGGAGGCGCTGGCCGAGGGCGGCGCCTGCGGCTTCAAGGTGCACGAGGACATGGGCGCCCACACCCGCGCCCTGGACACCGCGCTGCGCGTCGCCGAGGAGCACGACGTCCAGGTCGCCCTGCACAGCGACGGCCTCAACGAGTGCCTCTCGGTGGAGGACACCCTGAAGGTGCTGGAGGGCCGGACCATCCACGCCTTCCACATCGAGGGCTGCGGCGGCGGACACGTGCCCAACGTGCTCAAGATGGCGGGCGTGCCGAACGTCATCGGCTCCTCCACCAACCCCACCCTGCCCTTCGGCCGGGACGCGGTCGCCGAGCACTACGGCATGATCGTCTCCGTCCACGACCTCAAGACCGACCTGCCCGGCGACGCGGCCATGGCTCGCGACCGTATCCGGGCCGGCACGATGGGCGCCGAGGACGTGCTGCACGATCTGGGCGCGATCGGCATCACCTCCTCCGACGCGCAGGGCATGGGCCGCGCCGGTGAGACCGTCCGCCGTACGTTCGCGATGGCGGGCAAGATGAAGGCCGAGCTGGGTCCGATGGAGGGTGACGGCGAGGGCGACGACAACGCCCGCGTCCTGCGCTACATGGCCAAGCTGACCATCAACCCCGCCATCGCCCACGGCCTCTCCCACGAGGTCGGCTCGATCGAGACCGGCAAGCTCGCCGACATCGTGCTGTGGCGCCCCGAGTACTTCGGCGCCAAGCCGCAGCTCGTGCTCAAGGCCGGCTTCCCGGCGTACGGAGTGACCGGCGACCCGAACGCGGCCACCGACACCTGCGAGCCCCTCGTCCTCGGCCCGCAGTTCGGCGCGCACGGCGCCACGCCCGCCGAGATCTCCGTCGCCTTCGTCTCCCAGGCCGCCGTCGACCAGGGCGGCGACACCATGCCCACCGGGCGCAGAAGGGTCGCCGTGCGCGGCACCCGGGGCATCGGCCCCGCCGACCTGCGCCTCAACGCCCGTATCGGCGCGGTCGACGTCGACCAGCGCACCGGCCTGGTCACCCTCGACGGCGACCCGCTGTCCTCCGCGCCCGCCGACTCCGTCTCCCTCAACCGCCTCTACTTCCTCTGACCCCCGGACCCCGGACCCTCTGCCTCCCGGACCCTCGGACCCCCGTACACCAGGACACAAGGACCTCGACAGATGACCACTCCCGCCGCCGACGGCTTCCGCATGCCCGCCGAGTGGACCCCGCACGAGCGCACCTGGATGGCGTGGCCGGGCCCCAACCCCACGTTCGACGATCCGGAGGACCTCGCCGCCTCGCGCCTCGCCTGGGCCTCGGTCGCCCGTGCGATCAGCCGCTTCGAACCGGTGACCGTGGTGTGCGGCCCCGGCCAGTCGGCCGACGCCGGCGCCCTCCTCGGCCCCGCCGTCAGCACGGTCGAGCGCGAGCTGGACGACGCCTGGATGCGCGACATCGGCCCCACCTTCCTCACCGACGGCAAGGGCGAACTGGCCGCCGTGGACTGGACGTTCAACGGCTGGGGCGCCCAGGACTGGGCCCGCTGGGAGCACGACTCGAAGATCGGCGCCTACGTCTCCGACCTCGCGGGCGCGAAGACGTACGCCTCCAAGCTGGTCAACGAGGGCGGCGCGATCCACGTCGACGGCGCGGGCACCGTCCTGCTGACCGAGACCGTGCAGCTCGGCCCCGAGCGCAACCCGCACTGGTCCAAGGCGGAGGTCGAGGCGGAGATCCACGCCCACCTCGGCACCAGCAAGGCGATCTGGCTGCCGCGCGGCCTCACCGGCGACTACCCGCCGCACGGCTTCGGCACCCTCGGCCACGTCGACATCGTCGCCGCCTTCGCCCGGCCCGGCGTGGTCGTCGCCCACCACCAGCCGGACCCGGCCCACCCCGACCACGAGGTCACCAAGGAGGTCATCGGCATCCTGAAGTCGGCGACCGACGCCCGCGGCCGCGCCCTGGAGGTCGTCGAGGTGCCCGCGCCGACCGTCCTGGAGGCCGACGGCCACTGGGCCGACTACTCCTACATCAACCACTACATCTGCAACGGCGGCGTCGTGCTGTGCGGCTTCGACGACCCGCGCGACGAGATCGCGGCCGGGATCTTCCGCCGGCTCTTCCCGGAGCGGACGGTGACCCTGGTGGACGCCCGTACGATCTTCTCCGGGGGTGGTGGCATCCACTGCATCACCCAGCAGCAGCCGAAGGTCTGACAACCAGGACCTGACACGCCAGGGCCTCACGGACGAGGCCTGGCACACCAGGTCTGACACACACAGGAGCAGCAGATGGCCGGTGCGGCCCGTGCGCGCAGGAACGCGCCGCCCCGCGAGGAGGTCCTCGCCGCCGCCATGGACATGATCGCCGAGCGCGGTCTGGAGAAGCTCACCATGGCGGGGCTCGGCCGCGAGGTCGGGATGAGCAGTGGCCATCTGCTGTACTACTTCCACTCCAAGGACGAACTGCTGCTGCAGGCCCTGGAGTGGAGCGAGGGACGGCTCGGCGCCGAGCGCGGCCGGCTGCTCACCCGCGCGGGAAGCGCGCGCGAGCGCCTGGACGCGTACGTCGACCTGTACGTCCCCGACGGCCACCGGGACCCGCACTGGACCCTGTGGCTGGAGGTCTGGAACCGCTCGCAGAACGCCGACGACGACGCCCGTGAGCGGCAGGCCGCCATCGAGGGCGCCTGGCACCGCGATCTGGTCGCGCTGCTCGCCGAGGGCATCTCGCGGGGTGAGTTCCGCCGGGTGGACGCCGACCGGTTCGCCGCCCGGCTGCGCGCCCTCCTCGACGGCTTCTCCATCCACGTCGCGGTCGGTCTGAGAGGCACCGACCGCGCGCAGATCATGTCCCACGTACGGGAGTTCATCGCCGACGCGCTGCTTGCGACGGACACCTGACGGCCGGCTCCCGCGCAGGTCAGCGCGGTGCGGTATCCGTCATGGCGACCGAATCCTGAGATGGGCGGGAAGCTCGGCACGGTTCTGTGCCAGACTTCCTCCGTGCTCTCGTTCGCCATGATTATTGGCAGCAGGCGCGCCGGTCCGCAGTGACCACCTCGTACGACCAGGTGCGGGTGGCACCGTCGTCCTCAGACCCGCGCGCAGACCTCTCGCACCCGCGAGGGGTTTTTTGTTTTCCGGCCCACCTTCAGCCGGTGACGGAGCGCGAGGGATAGTGAGAACGGTGGAGCCGGTCATTCGGTAACGACCGACATCCAAAACAGGAGCCTTGAGACCATGACCGAAACCAGCGAGCTCGACGATTCGTTCCACGTCTTCGACACGACGCTGCGCGACGGCGCGCAGCGCGAGGGCATCAACCTCACCGTCGCGGACAAGCTGGCCATCGCACGGCACCTGGACGACTTCGGCGTGGGCTTCATCGAGGGCGGCTGGCCCGGCGCGAACCCCCGGGACACCGAGTTCTTCGCCCGCGCCCGGGAGGAGATCGACTTCAAGCACGCCCGGCTCGTCGCCTTCGGCGCCACCCGCCGCGCCGGCGCCAAGGCGGCCGACGACCCGCAGGTCAAGGCACTCCTGGACTCGGGCGCCCCGGTCATCACCCTCGTGGCCAAATCGCACGACCGGCACGTGGAGCTGGCGCTGCGCACCACGCTGGACGAGAACCTGGAGATGATCCGCGACACCGTCTCCCACCTGCGCGAGCAGAACCGCCGGGTCTTCGTCGACTGCGAGCACTTCTTCGACGGCTACCGCGCCAACCCCGAGTACGCCAAGGCGGTCGTCCGTACGGCCTCGGAGGCCGGCGCGGACGTCGTCATCCTCTGCGACACCAACGGCGGCATGCTCCCCGCGCAGATCCAGGCCGTCGTCTCCACGGTCCTCGCCGACACCGGCGCCCGGCTCGGCATCCACGCCCAGGACGACACCGGCTGCGCGGTGGCGAACACGCTGGCGGCGGTGGACGCGGGCGCCACGCACGTCCAGTGCACGGCGAACGGCTACGGTGAGCGCGTCGGCAACGCCAACCTCTTCCCGGTGGTCGCGGCCCTGGAGCTGAAGTACGGCAAGAAGGTCCTGCCGGAGGGCCGGCTGCGCGAGATGACGCGGATCTCCCACGCCATCGCCGAGGTCGTCAACCTCACCCCCTCGACGCACCAGCCGTACGTGGGTCTGTCGGCGTTCGCGCACAAGGCGGGCCTGCACGCCTCCGCGATCAAGGTCGACCCGGACCTGTACCAGCACATCGACCCCGAGCAGGTCGGCAACACCATGCGCATGCTGGTCTCCGACATGGCCGGCCGTGCCTCCGTCGAGCTGAAGGGCAAGGAACTCGGCGTCGACCTCGGCGGCGACCGCGAGCTGGTGGGCCGCGTCGTCGAGCGGGTGAAGGAGCGCGAGCTCAAGGGCTACACCTACGAGGCGGCCGACGCCTCCTTCGAACTCCTGCTCCGCGCCGAGGTGCAGGGCAAGCCGCTGAAGTACTTCGAGGTCGAGTCCTGGCGGGCCATCGTCGAGGACCGTCCCGACGGCATCCACGCCAACGAGGCCACGGTCAAGCTGTGGGCCCTCGGCGAGCGGATCGTCGCCACCGCGGAGGGCAACGGCCCCGTCAACGCCCTCGACCGTGCGCTGCGCGTCGCCCTGGAGAAGATCTACCCCCAGCTCGCCAAGCTGGACCTCGTGGACTACAAGGTCCGCATCCTGGAGGGCGTCCACGGCACCCAGTCCACGACCCGCGTCCTGATCTCCACCAGCGACGGCACGGGCGAGTGGTCCACGGTGGGCGTCGCCGACAACGTCATCGCCGCGTCCTGGCAGGCCCTGGAGGACGCCTACACGTACGGCCTGCTGCGGGCCGGGGTGGAACCGGCGCAGTAAGCCGCGCTGCGGCGCAAGGGTGCGCGGGCCGGGCCTCCGTCGCCTGTCGGCCGACGGGGCCCTCCCGGCTCGGTGCGCTGCCGGATGTCCGTCAGGGGGCGCGCCAGACGTTGTCGAAGGCCGCGTCCTCGATCCGCCGCCGCTGACGTACGGCCTCCAGCTCCGTGAGGGCGCCGTTGACGGTGGCCAGGACGGTGACGACCGCGTCGTCGGGCAGGTCGGTGGCGTTGTCCGGGCTGCTGTCCGGGGTGTCGTCCGGGCGTTCGTCACGGGTGCTGTCGGGGGCGTGGTCCGGGGCGGTGTCCGCGTCCTCCTCGGGGGTGCCCTTCGGGATGCCGAGGGCGGCGGCGAAGCCGACGAGGACGGGCTCCCGGGAGGCCCAGCGCTCGGCCGCGTGGCGCCGGGCCGGCGAGTCGACGGGTGCGCGCCGCTCAGCGCGCGGGCGCAGCCAGCGGTGCCGGGATCCGCCGCCGTGCTCCTGCGCCTCCCGTTCGGCGGCATAGGCCGAGGCCAGCCCGCGCCCCCGGCGCCACAGCCAGTCCTCGACGGTCTCGTACGGTGCCTGCCGGGTCAGCGCCGCGGCCGCGTCGTCCAGCAGCCGGTCACCGGTGGCCGGTGCCAGTCCGGGCACGATCCGGTCGTCGTCCAGGGTGACGGCCTCGGCGGCGAGCAGATCGACCAGCTCGGCTCCTGCCAGGGCGAGCGACAGATCTCCCTGCTCGACGGGACGGCTGGACGGGACGTCCAGGGTGACGAACAGCAGATCCTGGGGTGTGGTCATCTCGGCTCCCGGTGCGCTGTCTCGGTACGGCCCACACCACCACCATGCGACCGACGAGCCCACCCAGCCAGTAGGCACCCCCGGGGATCCGCCCTCTGGACCGCTTCGCGGGGGTCCAGAGGGCGGATCCCCTGGTCACCGCTACTGCAGGTGCCATTTCTGGTTGGCGGCGCCAGTGCAGGACCAGATCTGTGCCCGTGCTCCGTTGGCCGAGGAGTTGTCAGTCACGTCCAGACACTTGTCGGCGGCGGTGTTGACGACGTCACCCGTGGCGGAGTTGTAGGACCACCGCTGCGCCCCGGTCCCGTTGCAGTCGTACAACTGCACCTTCGCCCCGTCGGCCGTGGATCCCGACGTCACGTCGAGGCACTTGCCGAGGGCCTGGACCGAGCCGTCGGGCTGGACGGTCCAGCGCTGGGCCGCGGTGCCGTTGCAGTCCCAGAGCTGCACCGCCGTGCCGTTCGCGCTCGAACCCCCGGACACGTCCAGGCACTTGCCCGCGAGGCCCACGAAGGACCCGGACGTGCCGCCCCCGCCGGACTGGGTGCCGGACCACGTGAAGGTCGCGGAGGTCTTGCCGGGGAGGGAGTAAGTGGCGTGCTGGGAGCCCCAGTTGATCGTGATGGTCCGCGCCGAGGACGAGCCGTTGTAGGCGATCAGCGCCTTGCTGCCGTCCGGGTTGCGCCACGCCACGTTCGGCACGGCGGCCGACGCCGTGGACGCGATCCGCTGGGCGCCCGGGCGGACGAACTTCGTCAGGTGGCCCATGTCGTAGTACTCGACGGTGTAGTCGACCGTCCCGCTCGCACCGTCCCCGTTGTGCACGGTGACCAGCCCGGTGCAGGTGCCGCAACCCCCGTTGTGCGGACCCATGTTCTGGTCCACGGCCAGCGACCACTTCGTCACCGACTTCGCCCAGTTGCGCGTGTAGTCGATGATGTTGGACATGTCCTCGCGCTGCTGGTCGGCGATCCACGTGCCCCCGGAGTGCTCGGTGCCGAACGCGTCCAGCGAGGGGTACTGGTTGTGCACGGTGGTCTGCTTGCCGATGTCACCGCCGTAGCCGTGCCAGGCGATCCCGCCGAAGTTGGGGTGGTTGCGCACCGCCGCGTCGTCCACGGTCTGGGCCGCGTAGGAGTCGTAGACGTCCCAGTTCCAGTCGTGCGCCAGCACCTTGGTGGAAAGCCCCGCCTCCTGCAGCTTCGGCAGCAGCTCGCTCTTCGTGAAGTACGCCAGCCCGCTCGCGTTCCAGCTCATCGACGGATACCCGGAACAACACGTCGGCTCGTTCTGCGCGGTGACGTACGAGACCTTGACGCCCTGGGCCTGGTACGCCTGAAGGTACTTGACGAAGTACGACGCGTACGCCCCGTAGTCCTCGGCCTTCAGCCAGCCCCCGTTGAGCGAGTCGCTGTCCTTCATCCAGGCCGGCGCCGTCCACGGCGAGGCCATCACGGTCAGTGACGGGTTCAGCTGGAGCGCTTGTCTTGTCAGCGGGACGACGTCGGCGAGGTCGTGGGCGATGGAGAACCGGTTCAGGCCCGGGTCGCTCTGGCCGGCCGGCACGTCGTCGTACGTGTAGCCGTAGCGGGCGAGATCCGAGGCGCTCATCGGATTGCGCAGGAACGACAGCCCGATCCCGTCCGTCGGCGAGAACAGCTTGCGCATGGTCGCGTCCCGGGTCGCCTGCGACAGCGCCCCGCTGCTGTTCATGAGCCAGGCCGCGGTGTCCGTGAAGGACGCGCCGCCGCCGGTGAAGGTCTGGTACCGGGTGTTCTCGTCCACGGTGACGTTCTCGCCGCCGCCACCGGTCCCGGCCTGGAAGGCGAACGGCGTCTGCGCCTGGAGTCCGCGCACGACATGCCGTCCGGCGGAGTCGTCCGTGGTGGTGAGCCAGGCCGTCACCTGTTCCCCGGCCGCGTGCGCGGACGGCATGCCGAGGGCCGTCAGCCCGGCGGTGGTCAGCAGCCCGGCCAGGAGCAGCCGGGCCGCGCGCAGGCGTCTTCTCATGGTGCGCCGCCCTTCGTGAGGTGGGGGATGGGGGGCGTGCGAGGCGTGAGTAAATGACGGCTCGGAGGGCGCGTCAAGGGGTCGCGCATTCATTTCCCGAACGCACAACTCACGTTTAACGGCAGGCGGTTGGTTCTGTATCACTTCTGACGTGAAGTCTTGACGGTACGTGGAGGCGTGAGTTAACTCACGACCTGATCTAAGTCATGAGTGAAACAAGAGCGTGAAACCAGAGCCGAGGGAAGGTACATGCGAAGAACCGCCCTGCTCGTCTCCGCCGCACTCCTCGCCGGTCTGCTCCCCTGGGCGACCGCGCGGGCCGCCGACGAACCCGCCCCCGTCCCCGTCGACCGCTTCGAGGGTGAGGTCCCCTTCGCCGCCCAGCCCGCCGAGGGCATCTTCACCTGGGGCGGCGACTCCGACGACCCGCCCGCCCTGGAGCTGGCCGCCCGCGCCGACGCCCCCGAGGGCACCAAGGTCCTCGCCGGCAGCTACGACATCAGCGGTTACGGCGGCTTCACCCACGACTACGCCGCCGGCGAGCCCGCCCACGACTGGTCCGCGCACCGGGGCATCCGGTTCTGGTGGGACGGCCGGAACAACGGCAAGAAGATCGCCTTCGAGATCAAGGACGGCGGCGCGAACGGCGAGGCCTCCGAACTCTGGACGACCTCCTTCACCGACGACTTCACCGGCTGGAAGCTGATCCAGATCCCGTTCACCGACTTCACCTATCGCACGGACTACCAGCCCGTCGGCGGCATCGACCACGTCCTCGGCCTCACTCAGATGTGGGGTTACGCCGTCACCCTCCCGGTCGGCGTCAAGGGCCACTTCGCCATGGACGGCGTCGAGTTGTACGGCACGGCGGACCAGTCCCTGCGGGCCTCCGTCACCACCGACGCGGCCGTCCACCCGGTGAAGGAGGGCGACACGGCCACCGTCCGGGTCACCCTCGCCACCACCGGCGCCAAGCCCGTCGACGACCCGGTGACCGTCGGCTACACCACCGAGGGCGGCACCGCCGAACCCGGCAAGGACTACACCCCGGTCTCCGGCACCCTCACCTTCCCGGCCGGCACCGCCTCCGGTGCCTCCCGGACCATCCAGGTCCCGACCCTGAAGGACAAGGCGGCCGAGTCCGCCGAGACCATCCCGCTCAAGCTCACGGTGACCGGCGCCAAGGCCCCCGCCGAGAGCCCGCAGGTCGTCATCGACGCGCACGGACTGCCGTACCTGAACGCCAAGCTCCCCGTGAAGAAGCGGGTCGCGGACCTCCTCGGCCGTATGTCGCTGCGGGAGAAGGCCGGCCAGATGACCCAGGCCGAGCGCGGCGCCGTCGGCCGGCCGGGCGACATCGCCGACTACGACCTCGGCTCGCTGCTGTCCGGCGGCGGCTCCACGCCCACGCCCAACACCCCCGAGGCATGGGCGAAGATGATCGACGGCTACCAGCTCCGGGCCCAGGCCACCCGCTTCCAGATCCCGCTGATCTACGGTGTCGACGCGGTCCACGGCCACAACAACCTGGTCGGCGCCACGGTCATGCCGCACAACATCGGCATCGGCGCCACCCGCGATCCCCGGCTCGCCGAGAAGGCGGGCGCGGTGACGGCCGCCGAGGTCCGGGCCACCGGCATCCCCTGGGACTTCGCGCCCTGTCTGTGCGTGAGCCGCGACGAACGCTGGGGCCGCTCCTACGAGTCCTTCGGCGAGGACCCGGCCCTCGTCCAGTCCATGGAGACGGTCATCCAGGGCCTGCAGGGCCGCGCAAACGGCAAGGACCTGAGCCGGGGCGACAAGGTCCTCGCCACCGCCAAGCACTTCGTCGGCGACGGCGGCACCGCGTACGGCTCCTCGACCACCGGGAGCTACACGACCGACCAGGGCGTCACCACGGTCACCCGGCAGCAGTTGGAGGCCGTCCACCTCGCGCCGTTCGGGACGGCGGTGGACCGGGGCGTCGGCACGGTCATGCCGTCGTACTCGTCGCTCGACGTCATCGGCGACGGACGGGGCCCGGTGAAGATGCACGCCCGCGCCGACATGATCAACGGCGTCCTCAAGGGCCGCATGGGCTTCGACGGCTTCGTGATCAGCGACTGGAACGCCATCGACCAGCTTCCCGGCGACTACGCGTCCCACGTCCGCACGTCCGTCAACGCGGGCGTCGACATGATGATGGTGCCGTACACGTACAAGGACTTCACCGCCACGCTCGTCGACGAGGTGACGGCCGGCCGGATCAGCGAGCGGCGGATCGACGACGCCGTCTCCCGGATCCTGACCCAGAAGTTCCGGCTGGGCCTGTTCGAGCATCCCTACGCCGACACCGGCGGGGCCGCCGCGATCGGCTCCCCGGCGCACCGGGAGGTGGCCCGCCAGGCCGCCGCCGAGTCGCAGGTGCTGCTGAAGAACAGCGGCGGACTGCTGCCCCTGAAGAAGAGCGAGAAGGTGTACGTCGCAGGGTCGAACGCCGACGACATCGGCAACCAGACCGGCGGCTGGACCGTCACCTGGCAGGGCTCCTCCGGGAACATCACCCCGGGCACCACCATCCTCCAGGGCATGCGCGAGGCGGGCGGGAACGTCACCTACTCCAAGGACGCCTCCGCGCCGACCGGCGGCTACGACGTGGGTGTGGTCGTCGTCGGCGAGACCCCGTACGCCGAGGGCGTCGGTGACGTCGGCAACGGCCACGACCTCCAGCTGTCGGCCGCCGACAAGGCCGCCGTGGACAAGGTGTGCGCGGCCATGAAGTGCGCGGTGCTGACCGTCTCCGGCCGGCCCCAGCTGATCGGCGACCGGCTCGACCGGATCGACGCGCTGGTGGCCTCCTGGCTCCCCGGCACCGAGGGCGAGGGCGTGGCCGACGTCCTGTACGGCAAGCGGCCCTTCACCGGGCAGCTCCCCGTCACCTGGCCCCGGTCGCAGGAGCAGCTGCCGATCAACGTGGGCGACGCGTCGTACGACCCGCAGTTCCCCTACGGCTGGGGTCTGACCACCCTCGCCGAGGCCCCGCAGGGCGGCGCGGGCACGCTGCGCGCGCTCGGCGCGGCGGCAGCGGCGGCCGAGCGGGCGGGCGACGGCCGGGCCGGCCGGGCGCTGGTCACCAAGGCGCGGCTGATCGTCCAGCGGAAGGCCGGGCAGCGGGTCACCGCGGCGATGGCGGGGCCCTTCGCCGACGCCGACCATCTGCTGCTGACCGGGAAGTACGGAAAGGCGGTGCGAAAGCTGGAGGAGGCGTACAAGGCGGCTGCCAACCCGGCCGCATGACCGGTTTGGGAGGCTTCGGGTAGCTTCGAACCATGAAGGCCGTCCCGCGGACCCGAAGCCTCCCCGCCCTGCTGCTGGCCGCGCTGGCGCTGGTCGTGGCGACCGTGCTCGCACCCGGTGCGAGCGCGGTCACCGGCGTCTCCGCCATCGCCGAGGCCCTCCACAAGAGCCCGGTCTACGTCGACCCCGCCGCCTCCGGCCAGTTGTCCTCCGCCGACGCCGACGCGCTCGCCCGGAAGATCAAGGACGCGGACAAGCCGCTGTTCATCGCGGTCCTGCCGGCCGGCTATCCGACCGCGAACCTCTTCTCCGACCTGCGCGCGGCCACCGGC
The DNA here is from genome assembly GCF_040643735.1 of Streptomyces sp. NPDC047085. NCBI lineage: Bacteria > Bacillati > Actinomycetota > Actinomycetes > Kitasatosporales > Streptomycetaceae > Streptomyces > Streptomyces sp. NPDC047085. The sequence continues at coordinate 230,452 of NZ_JBEYUW010000008.1, read as the reverse complement.
GTCACGGGCCTGTACGGCATCCGCCTCGGCGACCGCTTCGACGCCCGCGCCGACTCCTCGGTGATGTCGGCCACCGCCCGGCGGAACCTGGTGGCGAGCGTCCAGGGCGAGGACGCCAAGGCCCAGCTCAACGACTTCACCGACCGGGCCCTGCCCACCATGCGCGGGCACGCGCCGTCGAGCTGGGGCTCCGCCGGCGGCGGGGGAGTGTCCGGGACGGCCCTGATCACCGCGGGGGTGATCGTGGTGGCCGGCGGCGCGGGTGCCTACGCGCTGGTCCGCCGCAGCCGCCGGCGTCGCGCCGAGGAGCAGCGGGTGGCGCTGGACCGCCTGCGGGTGGTCGTGGACGAGGACATCACCGCCTTCGGCGAGGAACTCGACCGGCTGGACTTCCACCCGGCCGAGGCGGGCGCCGACGACGCCATGCGCGCGGACTACGAGCGCGCGCTGGACGCCTACGAGAACGCCAAGCAGCGCATGGCCGAGGCCCGGGGACCCGAGGACGTCCGCGCGGTCACCGAGGCGCTGGAGGACGGCCGCTTCTCCCTCACCCAACTGGCCGCCCGCCGCGAGGGCCGCCCGCTGCCGGAGCGCCGTCCGCCCTGTTTCTTCGACCCCCGGCACGGCCCCTCCGTGTCCGACGCCACTTGGACCCCGCCCGGCGGCAGCCCCCGCGAGGTGCCGGTCTGCGCGGCCGACGCGACCCGCCTGGCCGACGGCCGCGACCCGGTGATCCGCGAGGTCGACACCGAGTACGGCCGCCGCCCCTACTGGGACGCGGGCCCTGCCTACGGCCCCTGGGCGGGCGGCTACTTCGGCGGCGGCATCCTCCCCGGACTGCTCGTCGGCACCCTGCTCGGCGGCATCATGGCCACCCCGTCCTACGCGGCCGACTACGGGTCCGGGTACGGCGATTTCGGCGGCGGCCACGAGGGCGGCGACGTGTCGGGCACGGACTTCGCCCCCGACGACTTCGGCGGCGGCTTCGGCGACGGAGGGGACTTCGGGGGCGGCGGCGACTTCGGCGGCGGGGACGGCGGGGGAGGGGACTTCGGCGGGGGCTTCTGACCGCGGGTCCGGGGCGCCGGGCGCGGCTCCGGGGTGCGGGGGCCGAGCGGGTCACCTGAAGTCGTGCCGACGGCTGACCGGAGAAGGTCGCAGCGCGTACCGCTCACCGGCGGCGTGCCACCAGCGGGGCGGCGACGGCCCGTCCACGACGGAGGTCGGCTGGGCGGGATGCAGGCCCAGGCGCCGCAGCGCACGGGCGTCGACGTTCACGCCGAAGGTGCCGTGCCAGTGCCCGTCGTCGCGGAGCCCGCACATGAGGTCGATCCGCACCTCCTCCGGTGCGAACGGCATCCAGTCGATGCCGCGTTCCCGCAGTCAACCCAGGAGGGCGAGCACGGGCCGGGGACACCCGGGCAGGTTCTCGTAGCCGAAGAGGTGGACCCAAACGTCCCATTCGGGTTCGGTGAACGATGTCATCGAAGCATCCTGGCACGCGCACGCGAGCGCCCGCCCTCCCTTTTCGGGGGAGTGGAGGGCAGGCGCGCTCGGGGTGCGGGTCGCCGCGGCGGGACGGGCCGGGCCGGACCGCCGGAGGCTCACGCGTTCTTGATCGCCGAGATGTCGAAGTTCAGCTTGATCTTGTCGGAGACGAGGACGCCGCCGGTCTCCAGCGCCGCGTTCCAGGTCAGGCCCCACTCGGAGCGCAGGATCTCGGCCTTGCCCTCGAAGCCGACGCGCTCGTTGCCGAACGGGTCCTTCGCGGCGCCGTTGAACTCCAGGTCGATGGTGAGCGGCTTGGTCACGCCGAGGATGGAGAGGTCACCGGTGATGCGGTAGTCGTCGCCGCCCAGGGACTCCGCCTTGGTGGAGCGGAAGGTCATGGTCGGGAACTCGTCGGTCTTGAAGAAGTCGGAGGACTTCAGGTGACCGTCGCGGTCGGCGTTGCCGGTCTCGATGCTGTCCATCGTCACGTCGATCGTGGCGGTGGACTTGCTCGGGTCGGCGCCGTCCAGGTGCAGCGTGCCGGTGAAGTCCGTGAAGCTGCCCTTGACGTTGGTGACCATCGCGTGGCGCGCCACGAAGCCGATCGTGGTGTGCGCGGGGTCGATCGTGTAGTCACCGGTCAGCGAGGCCAGGTCGGCGCCGGCTGCGGCGGGCGCCGCGGCGGCGGGCTGGGGCTTGCTTTCCTTGCGGCCGAAGATGCCCATGAGGTGCTCCTAGTGTCTGTTTAATCTTCAACGAACCTGACGTCCACGACGGTAGACCCATTCTGTTTAGAATTCAACCTCATCCGGGGCGTGTCTTCACGCTAACTCATGGTCACCATGTCCGCCCTCTGGCGGACGCGCGTAGAACTCGGGCACCATCTGCGTGCACCACCTGCACAGCCGCCCCTCAGGAAGCACGGCCATCAGCAGGAAGGGTTCCCCATGAAGGCCATGACGGTCCGATCCGCACTGACCGCCCTCGCCCTCGTCGTCGCCCCCGGTGTCGCCGTCGTGGGCACCGCCACCGACGCCTTCGCCGTCACCAAGATCAGTCAGGCCACGGCCGAGTCGATGTTCCGCTCCGTCGGCATCACCTGGTCGTCGTCGGGCAACTGCACCGACCGCAACAACCCCACCTGTACGTCCTTCGAGCAGCTCAACCTCGCCACCGCGCAGGGCGCCCAGACCCTCAAGCGGGCCAGCGGCTGCGCGCTCAACATCACCGGCGGCACCGAGACCGGCCACGCGAGCGGCACGTACTCGCACTGGAACGGCTACAAGCTCGACTACAGCAAGTACACGTGCGTCGGCAACTACATCAAGAACAACTTCAGCTACATCGGCCTGCGCGGCGACGGCGCCCCGCAGTGGAAGTCCGCCTCCGGCAACATCTACGCCGACGAGGGCAGCCACTGGGACGTCACGTACTTCAACTGCGGCGGCTGCTGAGCCGAATGGGGTGACCGGCGCCGTGAGCGAGGCCGGTCCGACCCGTCCCGCGCTCCTGCCGGCCACCACCCTCGAGGGCCGCCTGGGCTCACCGGCCCAGGCGGCCCTCGCCACGCCCACAACCCCCCGGCGGGCCGCCGTCCGAGGGGCCGTGTCACTCTGGGGATGGCATGCACCACACACAAATGTGAGGTGGCCCTCGGGTGACGGCTTTGTAGCGCCCCTACAACGGCGGAGCCCCCTGAGCAGTCGGAACGCCTGCATGTTCGTGCGGTTCTGTTCAGTGGTACCAGGAAAACGCTCCGGAGACTGTACGGAGTCGACGGCTCGCTTTCCTTGGTGGGCTTCGTAAGGTCGCTACATGACCGTTGTGGAAGAGAAGACGGGTGAGCCGACCGGTGAGCCGACGGACGCCCGCGGGCGGGTCGCCGAGCTGCACGGGATCCGTGCGCAGGCCGTGGCCGGCCCCAGCGAGAAGGCGACCGAGGCACAGCACGCCAAGGGCAAGCTGACGGCCCGGGAGCGCATCGAGCTGCTCCTGGACCCGGGTTCCTTCCAGGAGGTCGAGCAGCTGCGCCGGCACCGGGCGACCGGTTTCGGCCTGGAGGCCAAGAAGCCGTACACCGACGGTGTCATCACCGGCTGGGGCACGGTGGAGGGCCGCACGGTCTTCGTCTACGCCCATGACTTCCGGATCTTCGGCGGCGCCCTCGGCGAGGCCCACGCCACCAAGATCCACAAGATCATGGACATGGCCATCGCGGCCGGCGCGCCGCTGGTCTCCCTGAACGACGGCGCGGGCGCCCGTATCCAGGAGGGCGTCTCCGCCCTCGCCGGCTACGGCGGCATCTTCCAGCGCAACACGAAGGCCTCGGGTGTCATCCCGCAGATCTCCGTGATGCTGGGCCCCTGCGCCGGCGGTGCCGCGTACTCCCCGGCGCTGACGGACTTCGTCTTCATGGTCCGCGAGACCTCGCAGATGTTCATCACCGGCCCGGACGTCGTCAAGGCGGTCACCGGTGAGGAGATCACCCAGAACGGCCTGGGCGGCGCCGACGTGCACGCCGAGACCTCGGGCGTCTGCCACTTCGCGTACGACGACGAGGAGACCTGCATCGCGGAGGTGCGCTACCTCCTGTCGATGCTGCCGCAGAACAACCGCGAGAACCCGCCCCGGGTGGAGTCCTCCGACCCGGCGGACCGCCGCGGCGACGTCCTCCTCGACCTGGTCCCGGCCGACGGAAACCGGCCCTACGACATGGTCAAGGTCATCGAGGAGATCGTCGACGACGGCGACTACCTGGAGGTCCACGAGCGCTGGGCGCGCAACATCATCTGCGCCCTCGCCCGCATGGACGGCCAGGTCGTCGGCATCATCGCCAACCAGCCGCAGGTGCTGGCGGGCGTCCTGGACATCGAGGCGAGTGAAAAAGCTGCGCGCTTTGTCCAGATGTGTGACGCTTTCAATATCCCGATCGTCACCTTCCTGGACGTGCCGGGGTTCCTCCCCGGTGTCGACCAGGAGCACGGCGGAATCATCCGTCACGGCGCGAAGCTCCTCTACGCCTACTGCAACGCGACCGTGCCGCGGATTTCGCTGATCCTGCGCAAGGCGTACGGAGGTGCCTACATCGTCATGGACTCCCAGTCGATCGGCGCCGACCTCACCTACGCCTGGCCGACGAACGAGATCGCCGTGATGGGCGCGGAAGGTGCCGCCAACGTCATCTTCCGCCGTCAGATCGCCGAGGCCGAGGACCCCGAGGCGATGCGGCAGAAGATGGTCAAGGAGTACAAGGCCGAGCTCATGCACCCGTACTACGCGGCGGAGCGCGGCCTGGTGGACGACGTGATCGACCCCGCCGACACGCGCGAGGTGCTGATCAAGTCCCTGGCGATGCTGCAGTCGAAGCATGCCGACCTGCCCTCGCGCAAGCACGGCAACCCCCCGCAGTAATCGGCCGGACCCACCGCGGCAACCCCGCGGACCCCTTCCTCACGGAGACTGACACCCATGAGCACTCCCGACATCCGCGTCGAGAAGGGCCACGCCGAGCCCGAGGAAGTCGCCGCCATCACGGCGGTCCTCCTGGCCCGCGCGGCCGCCCAGCCCGCGACCGAGACCCACCGAGCCCGCCCCAAGGCCGGCTGGCGCCGCCTGGAACGCGAGGGCGGCTTCCGCGCGCCGCACTCCTGGCACTGAGCCTTTCCGCGTGACCGCAGCCCCGCTTCTCCCTTCGGGAGGGCGGGGCTGTGGCGTGTCCGGCGGCCGGCGCCGGGAACGGCAAAGGGGCCCTCTCCGTGTGGAGAGGGCCCCTGCGCGCGGTGGGGCCGGTCAGCGGAGGCGGGCCATCAGGGCGTGCTCGACCAGCGTGATCAGCGCCGACTTGGCGTCCGCGCGGTGGCGGGCGTCCGTCGTGATGATCGGGGTGTCGGGGCCGATCTGCAGAGCCTCGCGCACCTCGTCCGGCTGGTACGGCTGCTGGCCGTCGAAGCCGTTGAGGGCGATGACGAAGGGCAGCCCGCTGTTCTCGAAGTAGTCGACCGCGGGGAAGCAGTCGGCGAGACGGCGGGTGTCGACCAGCACGATGGCGCCGATGGCACCGCGCACCAGGTCGTCCCACATGAACCAGAAGCGGTCCTGACCGGGCGTACCGAAGAGGTACAGGATCAGGTCCTGGTCCAGGGTGATACGGCCGAAGTCCATGGCGACCGTCGTGGTCGTCTTGTCTCCGGTGTGGGTGAGGTCGTCGATGCCGGCCGACGCGGACGTCATGACGGCCTCTGTGCGCAGCGGGTTGATCTCCGAGACGGCGCCGACGAACGTGGTCTTGCCCACGCCGAAGCCGCCCGCCACCACGATCTTCGCGGAGGTGGTGGAGCGGGAAGGACCGCCGCTAGAGCTTGCGAAGTCCACTGAGCACCCTTTCGAGCAGTGTCACGTCTGGCTGGCCACCGGCGTTCTCGTCGCCGCCGGGCTGATGGATGGCGACCAGGCCCGCCTCCGCCAAGTCGGCGACGAGGATCCTGGCCACGCCGAGGGGGATCGTCAGGAGGGCCGAGATCTCGGCGACCGACTTGATCTCCCGGCACAGGTTGCAGATCCGCTGATGCTCGGGCAGCTGGCCCTGCATCTGGTGCGGAGCGGCGGTGGTGTGCACCAGTGCCTCGATGGCGAGCTGGTAGCGCGGGCGGGTCCGGCCGCCGGTCATGGCGTACGGACGCACCAGGGGGTTGTTGGACGCGGCCGGGGCCGGCGCCGGCTCGGGGCGGCGCTGCGGCTGAACCGGCTGGATCCGCGGGGCCGGCGGCTGGTCGTACGGTGACGGGCCGGGGCCCTGCGGCGCGTACGGCTGCCGGTGGCCAGGGGCGGAGGGGAAGTTGTACCGGTTCGCGGAACCGCCGTCCTGACCCTGGGCAGGGCCGTACGACCAGTTGCCCGAATTCGAACCGCCTGGGGGTGTTGCCACTTTCTCTCCTCCTCCGACCGTGCCGGGCACCCATCCATGTGGAGCCGCGTCCCGAAACCTTACGGCCCCGGGACACGAAAACGCACCGTCCGATTACTAGTTGAGAAGACTCCCCTGGAGCTCCGCACGGAGATCCGGGGTGAGGACCGTGCCCGCGCGGTCCACCAGAAGGGCCATCTCGTACCCGATGAGACCGATGTCCGCTTCCGGGTGGGCCAGGACCGCGAGCGAGGAACCGTCGGAGATGGACATGATGAAGAGGAATCCCCGCTCCATCTCCACAACCGTCTGGTTCACACTGCCGCCCTCGAAGATGCGGGAGGCGCCTGCCGTCAGAGACGTCAGACCGGAGGCGACGGCCGCGAGCTGATCGGCGCGGTCGCGGGGGAAGCCTTCGGACATCGCCAGAAGGAGTCCGTCGGCGGAGACCACCACCGTGTGGGACACCCCCGGGGTGTTGTCCACGAAGTTGGTGATCAACCAGTTCAGGTTCTGTGCCGCCTGGCTCATCGGGCTCACACTAACGCTCCTGGTTGTAGGTGCTGTCAGGACCGAAGCCCTGGCCGTTCGTTTCACTGCCTGCGTTGCGTCCGCGCTGGACGCCTCGACGCAGGTTGCTCAGCCTGCCCCGGACGTCCTCCGGGGCGCGGGAGACCTGTGGGCCTCCCTGAGGGGTGCTCTCCGCCGTGCCCTCGACCAGGTTGGCCTTGGGCACCCGCCGCGGCAGACCGGAGGCGGTGACCCCGCCTGCCTTGGGCTTCCGGAGCTGCGCGGCCTGCTGCCAGCGCTCGTCGTTGGCCGAGCGCCAGCCGCTGTCACCGTTCCCCGCCGTGTTCCCCGGTGCGGGAGCCGGCGTTTCCTGCGACGCGCGCGCCGTGCCGTTCGAGCCGCTCGTGCCGTTCGATCCGCTCGCGACGGATCCACGGCGGGGCAGCCCGGCGTCGGTCAGCTGGTGGCCGACGGGAGAGGCCGGTCCCGGACGGTCGAAGCCTACGCGGTTCCGCTCACTCGCGTCACCGGCCTGCGACGATTCCGTTTCCGGAGCGTACTGGGCCTGATACCCGTTCTGGTAGCCGTTCTGCTGGGGCCAGTCGTCCTGGTAGGACTGGCTCTCGTAGGAGCCGTATCCCTCGGACGCGGAGGCGTGCGCGGGCGCGTGCTCCTCCTGCGCGGGCTCCGCATACCCCGGGTCGGGGTAGCCACCGTTGCCGGAGAAGCCGTCCTGCTGCGGCTGCCCGCCGTTCGGCGCGAAGTACTGGTCGTCGTACGACGTCTCGTACCCCTGCTGCTGGTCCTGGTAGCCCGCCTGGCCGTCGAAGGCACCCGCCGGCTGCTCGGTGTAGCCGGTGCTGCTGCCGTCGTAGGCCTGCTGCCGGGCCGCCTCGAACTCGTCCACGTACGCGGACTGTTCGGGGGTCTCCTGCTGCGGCTGGCCGGGCTGCTGGCCGTGGGCCTGGGCCTCCAGGGCGGCGCGACGCTCCTCGCGCATCAGCGAACGGCCGACGGGGTCCAGGTCGCGCAGGTCGTCGGGGACGTCCACGTACCGGCTGTCGTCGAAGCCGAGTTCGGCGGCGGTGCGCAGGGGCTGCGGCTGGCTGAAGCTCTCACCCTGGAACTGCTGCTCCGGGATGATCTGGGAGACCGTGAACTCCTCGCGCTCCAGCGGAACCTCGCCGCCACCACCGTGGGTGATGGCGTCCGGGAGCATGACCAGGGAGGTCGTACCGGCCTGCTCGCCCGAGGGGCGCAGCTGGACGCGGATGCCGTGCCGGTCGGACAGCCGGCCGACCACGAACAGGCCCATGCGCTGCGAGATCGCGGCGTCCACCGTCGGCGGGTTGGCCAGCTTGTGGTTGATGTCCGCGAAGTCCTCGGCGGTCAGGCCGATGCCCTTGTCGTGGATCTCGATCATCACGCGGCCGTCGGGGAGACGGGTCGCGGTGACGCGGACCTTGGTCTGCGGGGAGGAGAACGTGGTGGCGTTCTCCAGCAGCTCGGCCAGCAGGTGCACGAGGTCGGTGACCGCGCGGCCGTGGATGTCGGCCTCCGGGACGCCGGACAGCTCGATGCGCTCGTACTGCTCCACCTCGGAGGAGGCGGCGCGCAGGACGTCGATCAGCGGGACCGGCTGGTCCCAGCGGCGGCCGGGCTCCTCGCCCGCGAGGACCAGGAGGTTCTCGCCGTTGCGGCGCATACGGGTGGCCAGGTGGTCCAGCTTGAAGAGGTTCTCCAGCTGGTCCGGGTCGGCCTCGTTGTTCTCCAGGTCGGTGATCAGGGTCAGCTGGCCCTCGATCAGCGACTGGTTGCGGCGCGAGAGGTTGGTGAAGATCGCGTTGATGTTGCCACGGAGCAGGGCCTGCTCGGAGGCGAGCCGGACCGCCTCGCGGTGGACCTGGTCGAAGGCGCGGGCGACCTCGCCGATCTCGTCCTTGGTGTGGATCGGGATCGGGGCGACCCGGGTGTCGACCCGGCCGGGGTCGGTGCGGGAGAGCTGGTCGACCAGCATCGGCAGGCGCTGCTCGGCGATGCCGAAGGCGGCGTTGCGCAGCTGGCGCATCGAGCGGCTCATCTGGCGGGCCACCGTACCGGCCAGGACGAACGCGAGGAGCAGGGCGATCACGACGACCGCGCCGGTGATGAAGGCGGAGGTCTTGGCGTCGTCGGCGATGTCGGAGGCCTCGTTCACCGCCCTGTCGGCCATGTCCGACTCGATCGAGCGGTAGGCGTCGAACTTGAGGGTGTTGACCGCCCACCAGTTCTCGGGGGTGATGCCCTGCTGGGCGAGCAGCTGACGGGCGGCGGGGTCCGTGGAGCTGAGCTGGGCGAGCCCCGTGACCATCTTCCGCGGGTCGGACGGCGGGGCCACGAACTTCGGGTCCTTGGCCTTCGCCTGCTGGACCATCGCCGCGGCCTTGGCCTGGATGTCCTTCTTCTCGGCGTCGAGCCGGTCCGCGTCGGCCTGGGTGCCACCGCCGAGGTACTCCTCGGAGGCGATGCCCTCCAGGTACGCGTACGAGGCGAGGGCGGTGCGCTGGGACGCCAGGTTGGGCGCGTCCGGACCCGGCTTGACCAGCATGTGCATGCCGATCGAGCGCTCCAGCGACAGCGCGGCCTTGGTGAGCGAGATGGCGTAGACGGTACGGCCGTAGGAGGTGATGTTGCCGGTGCCCAGGCCCAGCTCGTTGGCGAACTCCATGAGCGGGTGGGCGACCTTGACGTAGCCCTCCTCGGTCTGCACGCCGGTGAACTTGGAGGTGAAGGCGGCCTGACGCAGGGTCTGCAGGAACGGCTCGGTCTCGCGGAACAGCTTCAGCCGGCGCTCCAGGCCGGACTTGTTCGGCATGTTCTGCGCGGCCTCGTCGAAGGCGTCGGCGGCCTTGTTGGTCGTGGCGCGGGCCGAGCTGATCGTCTGCTTGTCCTCGGCGGAGGCGGCCTTGCCCTTCAGCAGCGGAGCGGCGGTGATGTCACGCTCGTTGTAGAGGGCGTCGGCGTACGACAGGGAGGCCCGCACCAGGCGCGCGGTGTTCTCCGCGTCCTGCGCGTCCTGCCAGGTGTCGATCGAGCTCTTCACCTGGAAGCCGCCCATGACCAGGCCGACCGCCACGGGTATGAGCAGGATCGCGTTCAGACGGGTCGGCACCCGCCAGTTGCGCGGCGAGAAACGGCCGCCGCTCGACGCGGGAGTGGCCGCCGGTTCCGCACCGGGCATCACAGGGGAGGGCGCCGCCGCGCGCGGCGGCGGGGTGAAGTTGCCCCGCGCCGACGGCTCGGGACCGTTCTTGCTTCGCCTCACTCGACCAACAACCTCTCGGCGGTCGGCACCTACGTCGTGCCGCAGTCTCTCAGAGCCCGGTTCGTCATCCGACCACTCAGTACGTCACCTACTCAGTGACCACTCAGTAGGTCATCGACCAGCGGGCAGTTCAGGCATTCCAGCACGTGGACCAGCGCACTTCCAAACAGTGGAAACCCCCCGTGGACGCCGTTGTAAGCCCCAGATAAATCGGTCATACAGCGCCAGGAGTGGCAAATGGCAGGGCGTTTGTGAGCGCAGCGGCGTCGCACGACCGCGTCGCGTGGTGAAGCCGGGGGATTCCTCTGCCGAACTGTTATGAACACTGGAGCCGACCGTGTCAAAGGCCACAGTCGGCTCCGAATGTGTTTACGACAACTGCCGTACGGCACGTCGCACTTGAGTGCTACCGCAGGCGGGCCATCAGGGCGTGCTCCACCAGCGTGATCAGCGCGCTCTTGGCGTCGGCGCGGTGCCGGGCGTCGGTCGTGATGATGGGTGCGTCGGGGCCTATCTGCAGGGCCTCGCGCACCTCCTCGGGGGCGTACGGCTGCTGGCCGTCGAACCCGTTGAGGGCGATGACGAACGGCAGACCGCTGTTCTCGAAGTAGTCCACCGCCGGGAAGCAGTCCGCCAGACGCCGGGTGTCCACGAGCACCACCGCGCCGATCGCACCTCGTACGAGGTCGTCCCACATGAACCAGAAGCGGTCCTGACCGGGCGTACCGAACAGGTACAGGATCAGGTCCTGGTCCAGGGTGATGCGGCCGAAGTCCATCGCCACCGTGGTGGTGGTCTTGTCCCCGGTGTGGGTCAGGTCGTCGATGCCCGCCGACGCGGACGTCATGACGGCCTCCGTACGCAGCGGGTTGATCTCCGAGACGGCGCCGACGAACGTGGTCTTGCCCACGCCGAAGCCGCCCGCCACCACGATCTTCGCGGAGGTGGTGGCCCGGCCCGCGTCAGAGCTTGCGAAGTCCACTGAGCACCCTTTCGAGCAGCGTCACGTCCGGAGCGCCGCCGTTGTTCTCGTCGCCACCCGGCTGGTGGATGGCGACCAGGCCGGCCTCGGCGAGGTCGGCGACAAGGATCCGGGCCACACCGAGCGGCATGGCCAGCAGGGCGGAGACCTCCGCCACCGACTTGACCTCACGGCACAGGTGGCAGATGCGCTGGTGCTCCGGGAGCAGTCCCATGAGCGCAGCCGGGTCGGCCGTGGTGCTGATCAGCGCCTCGATCGCGAGCTGGTAGCGCGGCCGGGTCCGGCCGCCGGTCATCGCGTACGGACGTACCAGCGGCTGGTCGCCCTCATCGCCGTACGGCTCCGCGTACGGATCATGAGAGGCGGTGGGCGGGGTCATGAATCCTCCGGGCGGGACAGCAAGTTGGTCAGTCGTGCCGTCGGACGAGGCCGGTGGGGGGATTGTGGCGGCCGGACGGTGTTTTCGTGTGCTGGGTGGTGCCGAGACGGGTCAGTGGAGCAGACTGCCTTGTAGTTCGGCGCGGAGGTCAGGGGTGAGGACCGCCCCCGCGCGGTCGACGAGCAGGGCCATCTCGTAGCCGACGAGGCCGATGTCGCACTCGGGGTGAGCCAGCACCGCGAGGGACGACCCGTCCGAGATGGACATGAGGAAGAGGAAGCCGCGTTCCATCTCGACGACGGTCTGCGCCACGTTGCCGCCCTCGAAGATCCGGGAGGCCCCGGCCGTCAGCGAGGTCAGGCCGGACGCGACCGCCGCCAGCTGGTCGGCGCGGTCCCGAGGGAAGCCTTCGGACATGGCCAGCAGAAGGCCGTCGGCGGAGACGACCACCGTGTGCGACACCCCTGGGGTGTTGTCCACGAAGTTGGTGATCAACCAGTTCAGGTTCTGTGCCGCCTGGCTCATCGGACTCAACTAACGCTCCTGCTGGTGAGTGGGGTTCGGGAAGCTTCCGGTCTGGCCGTTGCCGACCTGACGACCCTGCGCGATACCCCGACGGAGATTGGTCAGCCGGCCGCGTACGTCGTCAGGCGCACGCGAGACCTGCGGACCGGCTTGGTGCTGTTGCTGCTGAGCCGTGCCCGGGACGAGGTTCGCCCGGGGCACCCGGCGCGGAAGGCCGGACGTGGTGATGCCGCCCGCCGCGGGCTGCCGGACGCGCTCCGCCTGACGGACGATGTCGTCGTTCGGCGAGGTGCGCCAGGAGCTGGTGGCGGAAGCCGCACGCTGCGGAGCCGGTGCGGGCGCCTGCTGGGGGGCCGGAGCGGCGTCCGGCTGGCCGCCCTGCTGGCTGCCGTGGAACCAGTTGGTCTCCAGCGTGTCGTACAGCGGGGTGCGGCCGTCGCCCGGGCCCGAAGCCGGCGGCAGCGCCTCCGGCTCACGCCGGACGGGCCGCTGCGGGGCCCCCGGGCGCGGGGCGTTGAAGTCGGCGGGACCGCCCGGCTGGGGCCGCTCGTACTGGCCGGTCTGGCTGTGCGCGGGGCCCTGGGCCGGTCGGCCGGGCAGCGCGTGCTGGCCGGTGGAACCGCCGTCGTAGCCACCGTCGTACGCCTGCGGAGCCGCGAACTGACCTGTGTGGTGCGGTTCCTGGCGGCCCGGCGCCGGCGTGCCGAAGACGTCGGAGCGCACGAACCCGCCGCTGGTGTCCTGCTGGCCGTAGCCCTGCTGGCCGTAGTCCTGCTGTCCGTGGTTCTGCTGGCCGTGGTTCTGCCGGCCGTAGTCCTGCTGGCCGTAGCCCTGCTGGGTGTTCGGGCGCGGGAACTGGCCGGTGTTCTGCGAGCCGCCCAGGCCGTTCACGTCCGGGCGGGGGAACTCGCCCGTGGAGGTGGGGTCCTGAGCGTCGATCCGGGGTATCTCCGCGGTCGAGCCCGGGCCCTGCCGGTCGTCGACGCGCGGCATGCGCGCGGTGTGCGCCGGGGCCTGCTCGTCATGGCCGCGCGGGGCGTCCAGCGAGGCACGCGACTGCGGGGCCTGGCCGTTGTCGCTCCAGTCCGCGGTGCGCCCCTGCGGGCCGCCGGGCAGCTCGGCCCGGGGACCGCGCGGCAGCTGGGCCTGACGGCCCTGGTCGGGAGCGCCGGCGTTGCCGCGCTGCGGGGCCTGGCCACGGCTGCCGAAGAGGTCCTGCTGCGGTCCGCCGGTGTTCGCCTGCGAAGCCTGCGCGGCGCCCGGCAGCTGACCGGCGCCGAAGCCGCCCGCGCCGGCACCCGCCGGGGGCCGGCCCTGCTGAGGTGCCGCCGGACCCTGCGGACCACGCGCGCCGCCCGGCGCGCCGGGACGGCCGCCCTGGCCGGTGCCGGGCAGCGCGGCCCGGGGACCCTGGCCGGCGCCGACCTGGCCGCGCGGGCCCGAACCGGCACCGAGCAGTCCACCGCCGGACGGGGCACCGCCGAGGGCACCGCCCTGGCCGCCGGCGCCGCCCGCGCGGCGCGCGGCGGCGGCACCGGCCGCGGCCTGCGCGGCGGCCGGGCCACCGGTCGGCGCGGGGGCGCCGTGCTTGCCGGCAGCGGGCTTCTTGCCGCCCTGGGCGACATCGACGGGCAGCATGACCAGCGCGGTCGTACCACCGGAGTCGGAGGGGCGCAGCTGGATGCGGATGCCGTGGCGCTGGGACAGACGACCGACCACGAACAGACCCATGCGGCGGGACACCGAGACGTCCACGGTGGGCGGCGAGGCGAGCCGCTCGTTGATCGCCGCGAGGTCCTCGGGGGAGAGGCCGATACCGGTGTCGTGGATCTCGATCAGCACGCGGCCGTCGGGCAGCGCGTGACCGGTGACCTTGACCTTGGTCTGCGGCGAGGAGAAGGAGGTCGCGTTCTCGAGCAGCTCGGCGAGCAGGTGCACGAGGTCGTTGACCACGCGGCCGGCGACCTCGGTCGTCGGCACGGCGGCCAGCTCGATGCGCTCGTACTGCTCCACCTCGGATGCGGCGGCGCGGAGCACGTCGACCAGCGGGACCGGGCGGGTCCAGCGGCGGCCGGGCTCCTCACCCGCGAGGACCAGGAGGTTTTCACCGTTACGGCGCATACGCGTCGCGAGGTGGTCGAGCTTGAAGAGGGAGGAGAGCTGGTCCGGGTCGGCCTCGCGGGACTCCAGTTCGGAGATCAGCGAGAGCTGACGCTGGATAAGACCCTGGGAGCGGCGCGAGAGGTTGGTGAACATCGCGTTGACGTTGCCCCGCAGCAGGGCCTGCTCGGCGGCGAGGCGGACCGCCTCGCGGTGCACGTCGTCGAAGGCCGCGGCCACCTGGCCGATCTCGTCCCGGGAGTGCACACCGACCGACTCCACGGACGTGTCGACGTCCTGCGGGTCGGACTCGGACAGCTGCTTGACCAGCTCGGGCAGGCGGTCCTGGGCGACCTTGGTCGCGGTGTCCTGCAGCCGGCGCAGCGAGCGGATCATGGACCGGGCCACGACGAAGGCGCCGACCAGCGACACGCCGAGCACGAGCAGGATCAGCGCACCGGAGATGATCGCCTCCTGCTCGGAGGACGACTTCAGCTCGCGGGCCTTCTGCTCCATGTCCTCGAGCAGCGTGTGCTCGATCTTCTTCATCTCCTGGATCTTGGTGGTGCTGTCGTCCACCCAGTCCCGGTACGAGCGCGCCGGCAGGCCGTCGAGACCGTCGCGGGACTCGAAGGTGCGCTTCGCGTACAGGTCCGCGGCCTGGATCGTCGGGTTGTTCCCGGAGATCGGCTTGAGGAGATCCTCGGCGCCCTGGTCGGAGTAGATCTTGCGGAAGATGTTGAGCTGCGAGCCCTCGCTGTCGAACGCCGACTGGCCGTAGAGGCGGTCGTTGTTGGACATGTGGCCCTTGACCGTGTTGCTGGCGGGCAGGGCCGCGGCGATGACGGCGCGCTGCACCGACGCGTACTCCTTGGCGGTGGAGAACGCCGCCAGGGCGCGGGTGCGCTGGATCATCTCGGGGTTGCTGGACGCCTCCGCCATGGACTGGGAGAGGTCGATCAGCTGGCTGATCAGCCGGTGGTAGGCCTCGACCGTCTGGGTCGAGTTGTCCTTGGAGCCGTAGGCGTCGTGGCGGATCTTGGCCAGCGCGTCCAGCTGGCCGACCAGGCCGACCAGGGTGTCGCGGACACCCTGGAGTTTGCCGTCCTTGCTCGCCTCGTCGATCTTCTCGGACTGGTCGACGAAGTTGGTCTTCGCCCGGTCCGTCTTCTCCCGCAGGCCCCGGACCGAGTAGTCGCTCGCCGTCAGGCCGTGCGCCAGCGGGCCCGCCGACTGGTCGCGCTCCTCCTGGAGCGCCATCGCCAGCTCGGTGGCCTGCTTCGTCATCTCCGTCAGCAGCTTCATGTTGTCGAGCTGCTGAATGTCGTTCATGGAGTCGCCGATGCGCAGCGCGCCCAGTGAGGTGGCCGCGACCACCGGCAGCGCGAGCAGCGACACCAGACGCGTGGAGATGCGCCAGTTGCGCAGGGCCATGCGCGAGCCGGGGCCGGTCTGGCCCTTGGGGGGCTTGACCGTCGGCGTCGGACTCACGGACCCGGGTGCGCCCGCCGGGGCGGACGTGCCGGGGCGCCCGGAGCGCTCACCGCCGTCGCCGGACGGGGCCGGGTTCTGGGCGTGCTGGGGCGAGGCACCACGGTCGGTCCCGCCGTGCGGCTCCGGCTCCGCCGAAGCGCTGCCATCCCTCTTGAAACGTCCCTGCACTAGCGTCGCAACCTCTGAACCAGGCACCCCTCCGAAGGGAGGGACACGGTGTCGGCGTTGTGGAGAGCGCCCTGAATACGCACCCCGGTGGTGTTGAGAGTGACCGGCGCTGGTTCCCCCCTATCTCGCCGTCACTCGGCGCTGTGTCGCGCCCCCCGTGCGCCGGCTCGATCCTGCGGCGGTCCGTGGAATTCCAGCACAGTGCCGGATCTCCAACAAGGGCCGTGCCCCGAGCTGTGACCTATGTGACTGACTGTGATTGCGACGTCACGAACCGTGGAGGCACTTCCGGCCCAAAGCGGACGTTTCCCTGCGAGTCGCCGAGCGGCGCAAGGTGTCCCAGTCGCCATGATCAGGAGCGGAATGATGGCTTCAGGGGTCCAATGTCCGTTTCGTTGGAGAGGGTTGCGAGTCAGGATTGACCGCTTTGTTCCCGGAGTCGTGAGCAAACTCACATGGAGATCCAGGGCAGTTCACGGCTGTCGCGGGGAATCCGATGTTTAGCCTGACGCTTTACAGGATGAGCTGATCTGCCGACCCGACCCACAGGACGACCACGGTGAAGACGACGATGATGTTCCGCAACATAGCCAACCCGCGGCGTACGACACTGGCGCACCTCGAGGACGCCGACGCGCTGCAGACGCCCGAGCTGCCGGAGCACTCCGTCGAGCTGCCCACCCAGACCGCCAACCCCCGCCGCACCGTCCTGATGGACATCCCGGCCGGCGTGGGCGCCGAGGCCGGAGCGTAACCGAACCACCGGCACGCCGAGCGCGGCCCGGAGATCACGCACCCGCGACGATCTTCCTGGCCGCGCTCACCTTTTCCGCATGCAGCCGCTGCAGCCGGCGCAGCACCCCGAGGTGCTCGCGGATCATCCCCCGCTGGATCCGCGTCTCGGCCTTCAGCCACGCTTCCAGCAGGTCCGTACGCTCCTTGCACGTCATGTCGGCCGTCGCCGTCGCCTTCTCCCGCGCGCTCGCGCGGCCGGCCGTGAACGCCGGGGTGCGGAAGGGGTCCATCGGGGAGGCGTACGCGTACCCCTTCCCCTTCATACAGGCGGACCAGCGGGCGAAGAGCGCTTTGACGGCCGGGTCGGCCAGCGACTTCCGGTAACTGTCCGAGGAGATGTTGCTCGCCGTGGTGACGCCCGCCGGATACTCGTACGGCCGCGCCAGTTCCCGGACCGCGGATCCCAGGCATCCCAGTTCCGGGATCTCCTTGCCCCGGTACGTCAACGTGTTTCCGGGGTTCCGATTTCCGTAGAGCACACGGCGCTGGTCCGCACCGAGTTTCGGCTGGGGGTCGGCCGGCTGTGGCGGCAGGTGATATCCGTAGCGGGCCGCGACCTTTCTGTCCGATATTCCGTACCGGCGGTCCGACGTGACGGTGGGAGCGGATTTCTTCGTCGTCGGGTACGAAAGCCCGAATTCTCTCATGCAGTCGCGGGCCAGAACGCGCTGCGCGGACTCGATGACCTCGTATTCCGCGTCGCTGTAGCTGTAGGCCGCGAGGGGTAGCCGGTAGGTGTAGGCGTTCCGGGCCGGGGCGGAGGCGCTGGGGGCGGCTGCCGCACGGGTGGTGGCCGGATCCGGGGCCGGCGTCCGCCCGGGGGAGGCGCAGCCGGCCAGCAGCAGGAGGATCAGTGCGGGCAGGGCGACCGGGCCGCGGCCCCGGCGCCTCAGTTCCACTTGTAGCAGTCGGTGCCGCCGCGGGCGAAGCCGAGGGACGCGTTCTCGTTGTAGGTGTTGTGCAGCCGGTCGGTGGCGGTCAGCGGTGCGAAGGTGTCACAGGCGCCCGAGTAGCCGCTGTTGTAGAAGACCGTGGCGATGTTGTCGACGCTCAGGTTGTTGAAAGAGGCGGCGTTGTTCTTCACCGGCTGGCCCTTGCCGGTCCCGGAGGTGAGGAAGGTGTACCCGGCGAGATTGGAGACGCTGCTGCCCCGGAAAGCGGTGAAGGAACCCGTACGTCCGCTGTTGTAGAAGAAGATCCCGCAGTTCTTCACTTCGTTCAGGCAGTACGGTCCCGCGTCCGCGTGGGCGAGCGGCGCCGTGCCGAGTACCGCGGCGAGGGCCGCCGGAAGCGCGACTGCGAGGGCGGCGGTCTTCCGGGATGCCCGCATGAAGTTCTCTCCCCGTTGAAAAGTCGACTGGTTTTCCGGGGTGTGATCCTAAGGTTCGGATCCGGACCGATCAACGGCGGTTTCAGGTCAGGTGTCGCCCGAAACTCCCGGAACTCGGAATTCCGCTCCGCCGGTTTCCCGGACCGGAAATACCCCGCCCGCCACGCCGTACCGGCCGAACACGGGGCGTCCCGACCGGTTAACCTGGGGCGTCAGTACGCCGGTTCTCAGTGAGAGGCGCAAGGATCCCGTGCGCATCGCCAGGTTCTCCATCGACGGGAACGTAGCCTTCGGCGCGGTCGAGGGCGACAAGCAGGACGAACTCGTCCTCGACATCATCAAGGGCATCCCGTTCGCGGACTACGAGCTGTCCGGGACGAAGGTGCCGCTGAGCAAGGTCAGGCTGCTCCCGCCGGTGCTCCCCAACAAGGTCGTGGCGTTCGGCCGCAACTACGCCGACCACGCCAAGGAGCTGGGCAACGAGGTGCCCGACGTCCCGTTCGCCTTCTTCAAGCCCTCCACCTCGGTGATCGGCCCCGGCGACGAGATCCAGTACCCGCCCTTCACCCAGGACCTGCAGCACGAGGCCGAGCTGGCCGTCGTCATCGGCCGCATGTGCCGCGAGGTGCCCCGCGAGCGCGTCAAGGACGTGATCTTCGGCTTCACCTGCGCCAACGACGTCACCGCCCGCGACGTGCAGAAGCGCGAGAAGCAGTGGGCCCGCGCGAAGGGCTTCGACACCTCCTGCCCGCTCGGCCCCTGGGTCGAGACGGACCTGGACCTCGCCCGCGCGAACGACCTGACGATCCAGCTCACCGTCAACGGCGAACAGCGCCAGCTCGGCCGCACCAGCGAGATGATCCACTCCATCGAGGACCTGATCGTCAACATCTCCGAGGCCATGACGCTGCTCCCCGGCGACGTCGTCCTCACCGGCACCCCCGCGGGGGTCGGCCCCCTGAACGTCGGCGACGAGGTCGCCGTCACCATCGAAGGCATCGGCACTCTCACCAACAAGGTTGTCAAGCGTGGCTAGCGCATCCGGCTCTCCCGTACGCGTCCGTTTCTGCCCCTCGCCCACCGGTAACCCCCACGTGGGCCTGGTCCGCACCGCCCTGTTCAACTGGGCGTTCGCCCGGCACCACCAGGGCACCCTGGTCTTCCGCATCGAGGACACCGACGCGGCCCGCGACTCCGAGGAGTCGTACAACCAGCTGCTGGACGCGATGCGCTGGCTCGGCTTCGACTGGGACGAGGGCCCCGAGGTCGGCGGCCCGCACGCGCCGTACCGCCAGTCGCAGCGCATGGACATCTACGCCGACGTGGCGCAGAAGCTCCTCGACGGCGGCTACGCGTACCACTGCTACTGCTCCCAGGAGGAGCTGGACGGCCGCCGCGAGCTCGCCCGCGCCGCCGGCAAGCCCTCCGGCTACGACGGCCACTGCCGTGACCTGACCGCCGAGCAGGTCGAGCTGTACCAGGCCCAGGGCCGCACCCCGATCGTCCGCTTCCGGATGCCCGACGAGACGATCACCTTCACCGACCTGGTCCGCGGCGAGCTGACCTTCACCCCGGAGAACGTCCCGGACTACGGCATCGTGCGCGCCAACGGCGCCCCGCTGTACACGCTGGTCAACCCGGTCGACGACGCCCTGATGGAGATCACCCACGTCCTGCGCGGCGAGGACCTGCTCTCCTCCACCCCGCGCCAGATCGCCCTGTACAAGGCGCTGACCGAGCTGGGCATCGCCAAGCAGACCCCGGCCTTCGGCCATCTGCCGTACGTGATGGGCGAGGGCAACAAGAAGCTCTCCAAGCGCGACCCGCAGTCGTCCCTCAACCTCTACCGCGAGCAGGGCTTCCTGCCCGAGGGCCTGCTCAACTACCTGTCCCTGCTCGGCTGGTCGCTCTCCGCCGACCAGGACATCTTCACGATCGAGGAGATGGTCGCGGCCTTCGACATCTCCGACGTGAACCCGAACCCGGCCCGCTTCGACCTGAAGAAGTGCGAGGCGATCAACGGCGACCACATCCGCATGCTGGATGTGAAGGAGTTCACCGAGCGCTGCCGTCCCTGGCTGCGGGCCCCGTTCGCGCCCTGGGCGCCGGAGGACTTCGACGAGGCCAAGTGGGAGGCGATCGCCCCGCACGCCCAGACCCGCCTCAAGGTGCTCTCCGAGATCACCGACAACGTCGACTTCCTGTTCCTGGCGGAGCCGGTCGAGGACGAGGCTTCGTGGACCAAGGCGATGAAGGAGGGCTCCGACGCCCTGCTCCGCACGGCCCGCGAGAAGCTGGAGTCCGCGGACTGGACGTCGGCCGAGTCCCTCAAGGAGGCCGTCCTGGCCGCCGGCGAGGCCCACGGCCTCAAGCTCGGCAAGGCCCAGGCCCCGGTCCGCGTGGCGGTCACCGGCCGTACGGTCGGTCTGCCGCTGTTCGAGTCCCTCGAGGTCCTCGGCAAGGAGAAGACGCTGGCCCGCATCGACGCGGCGCTGGCGAAGCTGAGCGCGTAACCGGCGCAGGCGCCCTAGCCGACCCATACGCCAGGGGCGGCACCCGGAAGACACCGGGTGCCGCCCCTGACGCGTTGATCACTGCGCGTCGGCCTCATCGATCAGATAGGCGCTCTCGTCGAAGATCTCCAGCACGACGACGACCATGATCGCGCCGGCCACCATGTACTCCAGCATGACGCCCGGGGCCACATACGCCTTGCGCAGGTGCTCGTCAGGGCCCAGCTGTGCGGTCGATGTCTTCCGGAACGGGTCGCGCGCCAGTATGCGTACGGCCCTGTCCAACTGTGCTCGGCGCTCTGCGGGCAGGGCGTCGAACGTCGCACGGGCCTCGACGGTGAACTGGACGCGGTACTCGCTCATGCCGACCAGTCTGCCAGCCGTTCGGCGGTACCGTCGGTGGCATGACGATCAGAGCCGTGGTCTGGGACGTGGACGACACGCTGTTCGACTACACGACCGCGGACCGTGAGGGCATGCGGGCCCATCTGGCGGCCGAGGGCATGCTCGACGGGCCCGGGAGCCCGGAGCGGGCCCTCGCGCGGTGGCGGGAGATCACCGACCAGCAGTGGGCGCGGTACGCGGCCGGGGAGAACACCTTCGAGGGGCAGCGGCGCGATCGGGTGAGGGTGTTCCTGGACACACCCCTGGACGACGCCGAGGCCGACGCCTGGTTCCGGCGTTACATCGGCCACTACGAGTCCGCCTGGAGCGTGTTCCCGGACGTGGTGCCCGCCCTGGACGAGCTCGCCGCCAGTCATCGGCACGCGGTGCTGTCGAACTCCAGCCTCACGGTCCAGGAGCACAAGTTGCGCACCCTGGGCCTGCGCGAGCGCTTCGAGACGGTGCTGTGCGCCGCCGAGCTGGGCGTGTCCAAGCCAGAGGCCGGTGCCTTCCTGGCGGCCTGCGACGCGCTCGGCCTGCCCCCGCACCAGGTGGCGTACGTCGGCGACCACCCGGAGATCGACGGGCGCGGTGCCGCCGAGGCAGGGCTGCTGTCGGTCTGGATCGACCGGGTCGGGGCGTACGCCGAGGACGCCGGGGGCCCTTCGACGTGCCGGATCACGACCCTCGGCGAACTCCCCGCGCTCGTCCGCTCGGATACCCGTTTTGGAGCCCCGTCCACCTTCAGGTAATGTTCTTCCTGCGCCGAGGGGAGCGGGCCGAAAGGCCGGGCCCCGAGGAGCAAGCTAGAACGAGAACCCCGTAGGGGCTTGAGTTCCAGTGGCCTATGGTGTAATTGGCAGCACGACTGATTCTGGTTCAGTTAGTCTTGGTTCGAGTCCAGGTAGGCCAGCTCGCAGAGCTCATCTGCAAAGCCCCCGTTGTGTAGCGGCCTAGCACGCTGCCCTCTCAAGGCAGTAGCGCCGGTTCGAATCCGGTCGGGGGTACTGATCTCGATCACGTCGAGATCGCTAGGGCCCCCGTTGTGTAGCGGCCTAGCACGCCGCCCTCTCAAGGCGGTAGCGCCGGTTCGAATCCGGTCGGGGGTACTGACTGGTCTAAACCATCATTGGTCTATGGTGTAATTGGCAGCACGACTGATTCTGGTTCAGTTAGTCTTGGTTCGAGTCCAGGTAGACCAGCTCGGACCTGCGGAAACGCAGTGTCCACGCCCCCGTTGTGTAGCGGCCTAGCACGCCGCCCTCTCAAGGCGGTAGCGCCGGTTCGAATCCGGTCGGGGGTACGCACAGGGAAGGCCCTCCACTCCGGTGGAGGGCCTTCGTCGTTCCCGCGCACTACTCGAAACCGTAGCGGCGCCCCGACTCCTCCTCCTGGGCCAGCCGACGCAGGGCCTGCAGCATCGGCTCGGTCAGCACCGAGCCGAGCACCGCCGTCTCCACCTTCTCCGCCTCCGACGGATGCGTCTCCACGAAGTCCAGGTCGAGTTTGGCCACCTCGTGCATCAACCTGCCGTAGGACGCGAGCAGTTCGAACCCCCACTCGTAACCGAGCCGGCGGAACGTGGCCACCGCCACCACCAGGGAGCGGTACGAGGGGGAGATCGTCGTCAGAAGCTTCGCGTTCGACCAGCCCAACCGGTCCAGCAGCTCGTCCACCTCCCGGTGCGCCGCCTGCACGAACGCGTCGTCCTCGTCCGGCTCCGGCATCTGCGGCAGCGCCCACAGGGCCGCGCCCAGGCGGATCGTGCGGCCCAGGGAGTCGTCGTCCACGTGCCCGAGCACCTCGCGGACCGTCGCCACGGGCAGTCCGCCGACCTGGATCATCGCGCGCACCAGCCGCAGCCGGCGCAGATGCTCCTCGTCGTACTCGGCCGTCGTGGCGTTGATCTGGCGGCCGGGCGGCAACAGCCCCTCGCGCAGGTAGTACTTGATCGTCGCGGTGGACACACCGCTGTGTCTGCTCAGCTCGGCGAGCCGCATGTCTTGCGCCCCTTCTTGGATAACGGCACTATCCAAGCATCGCTACTTGGATAGCGCCGCTCACCAACGAGGGGGAAGTTGGCATGGTGTCCCGTACGACCGCCGACGCGAAGGGCGACGTCGTCGTCCTGCTGATCGGCATGCGCATCAACCGCTTCTGGGCCGTTCATCTGTGGCTGCCGGTGATGCTCGCGATGTTCCGCATGCTCCGGGAGCTGGAGAAGGACCCCGCGCGGGGCCTGCGCAGCCGGGTTCTGCTGACGGCGTCGCCGCGCACGTACTACGTCGTGCAGTACTGGGAGTCCAAGGAGAAGCTGTACGCCTACGCGACCGCGCCGGACGCCTTCCATCACAAGGCCTGGGCGCAGCTCAACCGCAAGGAGCGGACCGGGAAGCTGCGCGGTCAGGTCGGGATCTGGCACGAGGCGTATGTCGTGCCGGAGGGGTCGTACGAGGCGATCTACGGGGACATGCCGGCGTTCGGCCTCGCGGCCGCGCACGGGCAGATACCGCTGGAGAAGCGGGGGCGGTACGCGAAGGACCGGTTCTCGTACCGCTCGCAGCAGGGAACGGTGACCGAGAAGACCGGCTGACCGGCAGGAACCGGTGACCGAGAGGACCGGCTGACCAGGGGAGCCCGGTGGCCAAGAAGACCGGCTGACCAGGGGGGACGGGGGATCGAAGAGGGCCTGCCGCGGCGTTGAGGCAGGCCCTCCTCGGCGTTCCCGGGGTGCGGCTCAGCCGGAGCGGCGCAGGGCCTCCGACAGGCGGGCCGCGGCGTCGATGACCGCCTGGGCGTGCATACGGCCGGGGTGGCGGGTCAGGCGCTCGATGGGACCGGATACCGAGACGGCGGCCACCACGCGGTTGGACGGGCCGCGTACGGGGGCGGAGACGGACGCGACGCCCGGCTCGCGCTCGCCGATGGACTGGGCCCAGCCGCGCCGCCGTACGCCCGACAGGGCCGTCGCCGTGAAGCGGGCGCCCTGCAGGCCGCGGTGCAGCCGCTCCGGCTCCTCCCAGGCCATCAGGATCTGCGCGGACGAGCCCGCCTTCATGGTCAGCGTGGAGCCGACCGGAACGGTGTCCCGCAGACCGGACAGCCGTTCCGCCGCGGCCACGCAGATGCGCATGTCACCCTGGCGACGGTAGAGCTGCGCGCTCTCGCCGGTGACGTCCCGCAGGTGCGTGAGCACCGGGCCGGCCGTCGCGAGCAGGCGGTCCTCGCCCGCCGCGGCGGCCAGTTCCGCGAGACGTGGCCCGAGAATGAACCGTCCCTGCATGTCCCGTGCCACCATGCGGTGGTGTTCCAAAGCCACGGCCAGGCGGTGGGCCGTGGGTCGTGCCAGTCCGGTGGCCCCGACCAGACCCGCGAGGGTGGCCGGACCGGACTCCAGAGCGCTCAGGACGAGGGCCGCCTTGTCCAGAACGCCGACGCCGCTACTGTTGTCCATGCAACGATACTCACGTCTCACTCTGTGAAACGCAAGTTCAATTTTCCGTGGAACGCGCCACCCTTGAATCACACAGCGGCCCGAAGACCAACGGGCCTGGTGGTGGATGCCCACAATCACCGCATCAGGGGCTCGGGCGCCGCTTCCTCAAGATCTCTAGTTGCGTCGGCGTGACCTTGGCCGACCGGAGGGAAAGCGATGGGTAGGACACTCGCGGAGAAGGTCTGGGACGACCACGTCGTCCGGCGCGCCGAGGGCGAGCCCGACCTCCTCTACATCGATCTGCACCTGCTGCACGAGGTGACCAGCCCGCAGGCCTTCGACGGGCTGCGCAAGAGCGGCCGGCAGGTGCGGCGCCTCGACCTCACCATCGCGACCGAGGACCACAACACCCCGACGCTGGACATCGACAAGCCCATCGCCGACCCGGTCTCCCGCGCCCAGCTGGAGACCCTGCGCAAGAACTGCGCGGAGTTCGGCGTCCGGCTGCACCCGCTGGGCGACGTCGAGCAGGGTGTCGTCCACGTGGTGGGACCGCAGCTGGGCCTGACCCAGCCGGGCACCACGGTCGTCTGCGGCGACTCGCACACCTCCACGCACGGCGCCTTCGGCGCGCTGGCGTTCGGCATCGGCACCTCGCAGGTCGAGCACGTCCTGGCCACCCAGACGCTGCCGCTGGCCCGCCCGAAGACCATGGCCATCACCGTCGAGGGCGAGCTGCCCGAGGGTGTCACCGCCAAGGACCTGATCCTCGCGATCATCGCGAAGATCGGTACCGGCGGCGGCCAGGGTTACATCCTGGAGTACCGCGGCTCCGCCATCGAGAAGCTCTCGATGGAGGCCCGGATGACCATCTGCAACATGTCGATCGAGGCCGGTGCCCGCGCGGGCATGATCGCCCCCGACGAGACCACCTTCGCGTACCTCAAGGGCCGCCCGCACGCCCCCGAGGGCGCCGACTGGGACGCCGCCGTCGCGTACTGGAAGACCCTGCGCACCGACGAGGACGCCGTTTTCGACGCCGAGGTCCTCATCAACGCCGAGGAACTGTCCCCGTTCGTCACCTGGGGCACCAACCCCGGCCAGGGCGCGCCGCTTTCGGCCGACGTCCCCGACCCGGCTTCGTACGAAGACGCTTCGGAGCGCCTCGCCGCCGAAAAGGCCCTGGAATACATGGGGTTGGAGGCCGGTCAGCCGCTGCGCTCCATCAAGGTCGACACCGTCTTCGTAGGCTCCTGCACCAACGGCCGTATCGAGGACCTGCGTGCCGCCGCGGACCTGCTGCGGGGTCGCAAAGTCGCCGACGGCGTACGGATGCTGGTCGTCCCGGGCTCCGCGCGGGTCGGTCTGCAGGCCGTCTCCGAGGGCCTGGACGTGGTCTTCAAGGAGGCCGGCGCCGAATGGCGGCACGCGGGCTGCTCGATGTGTCTCGGCATGAACCCGGACCAGCTGGCCCCGGGCGAGCGCTCCGCCTCCACCTCCAACCGCAACTTCGAGGGCCGGCAGGGCAAGGGCGGCCGTACCCACCTGGTGTCGCCGCAGGTCGCGGCCGCGACCGCCGTCCTGGGCCACCTGGCCTCGCCCGCCGACCTGTCCGACGTCCCCGCGCCCGCTGGAGTCTGAGAATCATGGAAGCCTTCACCACCCACACCGGCCGGGCCGTCCCGCTGCGCCGCAGCAACGTCGACACCGACCAGATCATCCCTGCTCACTGGCTCAAGAAGGTGACCCGGGACGGCTTCGAGGACGGGCTGTTCGAGGCCTGGCGCAAGGACGAGTCCTTCGTCCTCAACCGGCCCGAGCGGCAGGGCGCCACGGTCCTGGTCGCCGGCCCCGACTTCGGCACCGGCTCCTCCCGCGAGCACGCCGTCTGGGCGCTGCAGAACTACGGCTTCAAGGCCGTGATCTCCTCCCGCTTCGCGGACATCTTCCGGGGCAACTCGCTGAAGAACGGGCTGCTCACCGTGGTGCTCGACCAGAAGGTCGTGGACGCGCTGTGGGAGCTCACGGAGCAGGACCCCACTACTGAGGTCACTGTGGACCTTGAGGCGCGTGAGGTTCGCGCAGAGGGCATCACCGCCTCCTTCGAGCTGGACGAGAACTCCCGCTGGCGGCTGCTGAACGGGCTGGACGACATCTCCATCACCCTCCAGAACGAGGACGACATCGCCTCCTACGAGGCCAAGCGGCCCGCCTACAAGCCGCGGACGCTGCAGGCCTGATCCACAACGGCCGAACCCGTCGGGTTTCGGCCACCCGACGTCCCCTCTGTACCCCCGATCGCCACGATCGGGGGTACAGCCATGTCTGCACCCGAACGGCCCCGCGCGGAGCCGCTCCTGCGCTCAACTTCCCACGTTAAGAAGGGGGTTGACGGGGTACGCGACTCTTGGACCCGCGGCGTCCGGATGGCCCGAGAAGGCTGCCGGAGGCGGCAGTTGCACCCTGCGCAGGCGACAACTCGCCCCAGATGGCACAATCTGTGCATGGAACACGACGGCCAACTCGAGCTCTATACGGCAGTCGCGGACCGACTCAAGGAAGCGCACACAAGAGTGCGCGCACTGCAAGTCCCGGAGGGCGTACGGATGGCGCTGACCCGGAAGCTGCTGGTCATTACGGCCGTGGCCAAGCACGATCTCGCCGACGCGGCAAGGCGGCTGGAGCGGTTCACCGCGGACCTCGACGAGGGTCGGATCCCCGAAGAGGGCCGCTGAACGTCCAGAACAACCGAATCCGTTGCGGCACAAGGGTGATAAGCCCGTTTCGTGTTTGATTTGCGGTATATATCTGCCTAACGTGCGAAAAAGCTTGAACACTTTCGTTCCGGCGATGTCTCCGAAGGGGAAGACGTGAACAAGGCGCAGCTCGTAGAAGCGATTGCCGACAAGTTGGGCGGCCGCCAGCAGGCCGCCGAGGCTGTCGACCATGTCCTGGACGCCATCGTCCGCGCGGTCGTCGCGGGTGAGCGGGTCTCGGTCACCGGCTTCGGGTCCTTCGAGAAGGTGGACCGCCCCGCCCGCTACGCCCGCAACCCCCAGACGGGCGAGCGGGTTCGGGTCAAGAAGACCTCCGTGCCCCGCTTCCGCGCGGGCCAGGGCTTCAAGGACCTGGTCAGCGGCTCGAAGAAGCTCCCGCGGGGCGGCGAGGTCGCCGTCAAGAAGGCGCCCAAGGGCAGCCTGACCGGCGGGGCCGCGGCGACGGTCAAGAAGGCCGCCGCCAAGAAGACCACCAAGGCCGCCGCGAAGAAGGTCACCGCGAAGAAGGCCCCGGCGAAGAAGGTCACCGCCGCCGCCAAGAAGACCACGGCGAAGAAGGCCGCAGCCAAGAAGACCACGGCGGCCGCCAAGACCACCGCCGCGAAGAAGGCCACCGCCAAGAAGACGGCGGCCAAGAAGGCCCCGGCGAAGAAGGTCACCGCCAAGAAGGCCCCGGCCAAGAAGTCGACGGCCCGCAAGACCACCGCCAAGAAGGCCACCGCCCGCAAGGCGACGTCGTAAGGCCGCCAGGGCACTCACGCCGGGCCGGACTCCTCTCGGGAGCCCGGCCCGCGGCGTGTGTAAGGGGAGTTACAGGGTTTGAAGGGTTACGAGGGTGATCCGGAGTCCCGTGCCCTCCGGTTCCGTCTCGATCCGCACCCGCTGACCCGGCCGCAGCAGCCGGAGCCCGCCGGCGTCGAACGCGGCCGCGTCGAAGGGGACCGGCGTCCCGTCGTCGAGCAGCACCTGCCCGCTGCGGGTTTCGGGGTCGTACGTGTATGCGGTCGCCTGCATGTCGGCCAGCCTAATGCCAGCCGAGGTGGGGGCGCGTCGTTGGGCTTGCGGTGCGCTGCCGGGTGCGGGTCCGTCGCGGTTGCTCGCGCAGTTCCCCGCGCCCCTGGGGAACTGCAGTGCCGTCGGCTGTGTAGCCGCCGTAGCCGCGCGGCCGCAGACAGCCGCCCGCCGTCCCCGCGCCACCCGCGCCTCAGGGTTCCGGGATCAGCAGTCCCGTGGACACCGCGGCCGTGTACCGTCCCACTCCCAGTTCCAGCGCCGCGCGCAGGTCGTCGCCGGTGTCGACGTCCTGTCGTACCGAGTCCACGCCGGTGATGCCGAGTTCCGTCGCCCCCGAGGCGCGGTGGCGGGCGCGGGAATCGGTGCCGAATGCGGGGCGCAACGCATGATCGGGGGCCGCCGCCAGCAATGTCGTGCCGAGTGCGGCCGCGTCCGCGAGAAATGCGCGGGAGAATTCGGCGGCCGCGTCGAGCACCCGGGACAATTCCAGCGGACGCAGCGCCGGCAGATCCGCGTTGAGGGCGGCCACGGGAGTCCGGGGGCGCAGCGACCGTACGACGGCCTCCCCGTGCGCCAGTGCCGCATTCAATCCCATTCCAGGCGAGTCCGGGACGATTCGGGCGCCCAGCGTCGCCAGCTCCCGGCCGGCCAGCGGATCGTCCGTGATCACCGCCACATCCGCGACCGCCGGGCAGTCCAGCGCCGCGGCCACCGTGTCCTGCGCGAACGCGAGGACCAGCCCCGGGCGCACCCCGTCGGAAGCGGTGTCCGCCAGCCTGCTCTTGGCCCGTGCCAGGGGCTTCAGGGGGATGACCAAGGTCCACTGCACCGGCGTACCGCCCCTCTCGTGTCGCGCTCATTGTCACCCGGGCCATCCGGCGCGCCAGGGACTGGGGCGTACGGTGTTCTCGACAGACCGGCGGCTCGGGGCGACACTTGTGCGGCCCCACGGGCCCGGAGCAAGTCCTAGAGGAAGGTGTCCGCGTGTCCCGCCGCAGAATCGGGTTCTGGTACCGCTTCGCAGCGGTCCTCTGCAAACCGCCGCTGGTGGTTCTGCTCAAGCGGGACTGGCGTGGAATGGAGCACATTCCGGCCGACGGCGGATTTATCACCGCGGTGAACCACAATTCCCATGTGGACCCCTTCGCGTACGCGCACTATCAGTACAACACCGGACGGGTTCCGCGATTCCTCGCGAAGAGCGGGCTATTCAAGAAGGGATTCGTCGGCGCCGCGATGCGCGGCACCGGACAGATCCCCGTCTACCGCGAGAGCACGGACGCGCTCAGCGCCTTCCGGGCCGCGATCGATGCCGTGGAGCGCGGCGAGTGCGTCGCCTTCTACCCCGAGGGCACCCTCACCCGCGACCCGGACGGCTGGCCCATGACCGCCAAGACCGGCGCCGCCCGCGTGGCCCTGCAGACCAAGTGCCCGGTCATCCCGGTCGCCCAGTGGGGCTGCAACGAACTGCTGCCGCCCTACGCCAAGAAGCCCCACCTCTTCCCGCGCAAGACCCACCGCGTCCTCGCGGGCCCGCCCGTGGACCTCTCCCGGTTCTACGACAAGGAGATGACCGCCGACCTCCTGAAGGAGGCCACCGAGGTCATCATGGCCGCCATCACCCGCCAGCTGGAGGAGATCCGCGGCGAGAAGGCCCCCGAGACGCCGTACGACCCCCGCCGCGAGCGGATCGAGCAGCGCCGCAGGACCCAGGCGCAGACCGGGCGGCAGACCGCGCGCACGGGCACCGAGGACCCGCGCCCGGCCGCCGAGACCACGCCGGCCGGCACGGAAGAGGAGAGCGGCACGTGAGCAAGCCTGTCCGGGCCGCCGTCATGGGCACCGGCTCATGGGGCACCGCCTTCGGCATGGTCCTCGCCGACGCCGGCTGCGAGGTCACCCTGTGGGCCCGCCGCCCCGAGCTGGCCGACGCGGTCAACTCCACGCGGACCAACCCCGACTACCTGCCCGGCGTGGAACTCCCGGAGAACCTGCGCGCCACCGCCGACCCCGCCGAGGCCCTGCGCGACGCGGACTTCACCGTCCTCGCCGTCCCCTCCCAGACCCTGCGCGCCAACCTCGCCGAGTGGACCCCGCTGCTCGCGCCCGGCACCGTGCTCGTCTCCCTGATGAAGGGCGTCGAACTCGGCTCCGCCATGCGGATGAGCGAGGTCATCGAGGACGTCGCCAAGGTCGGCCCCGACCGCATCGCCGTCGTCACCGGCCCCAACCTGGCCCGCGAGATCGCCGCCCGCATGCCCGCCGCCGCCGTGGTCGCCTGCGTCGACGAGACGGTCGCCCAGCGGCTCCAGGCCGCCTGCCACACGCCGTACTTCCGGCCGTACACGGAGACGGACGTGGTCGGTTGCGAGCTGGGCGGTGCCGTGAAGAACGTCATCGGCCTCGCCGTCGGCATCGCGGACGGCATGGGACTCGGCGACAACGCCAAGGGCTCGCTCATCACCCGCGGCCTGGCGGAGACCGCCCGGCTCGGGGTAGCGCTCGGCGCCGACCCGCTGACCTTCTCCGGACTCGCCGGCCTCGGCGACCTGGTGGCCACCTGCTCCTCGCCGCTGTCCCGCAACCACACCTTCGGCACCAACCTCGGCAAGGGCATGACCCTGGAGGAGACCATCGCGGTCACCCGGCAGACCGCCGAAGGCGTCAAGTCCTGCGAGTCCGTTGCGGATCTGGCCCGCCGGCACGGCGTCGAGATGCCCATCACCGAGACGGTCGTGGACATCGTGCACGAGGGCAAGCCTCCGGTGGTCGCCCTCAAGGAGCTGATGTCGCGCAGCGCGAAGCCCGAGCGACGCTGAGCGACACCGGCGGACGCCCCTCTTCCGGCGGTCCCGTCGACGCTGTCCTGGGGCTCTACCACCGGGTACTCTCAACGCGATATGAGCACCGAGAACCTCCCCCAGAGCCCCGGGCAGCCGTCCCGCAAGCCGCGCGTGGCCGTCGTGTTCGGCGGCCGCAGCTCCGAACACGGGATCTCCGCCGTCACCGCCGGCGCCGTCCTCAGGGCCATCGACCGGACCAAGTACGACGTCCTGCCGATCGGCATCACCCGCGAGGGCCGCTGGATGCTCACGGCCGACGAGCCGGAGCGGATGGCCATCACCGACCGCCGCGTCCCCGCCGTCGAGGACCTGGCGGAGTCCACCGAGGGCGCGGTGGTGCTCCCCGTCGACCCCGCCAGCCGCGAGGTCGTCTACAGCGAGCCCGGTGCCGTGCCCAAGGCCCTCGGCGAGGTCGACGTCGTCTTCCCGGTGCTGCACGGCCCCTACGGCGAGGACGGCACCCTGCAGGGCATGCTGGAGCTGTCCGGGGTGCCGTACGTGGGCTCGGGTGTGCTCGCCTCGGCCGTCGGCCAGGACAAGGAGTACATGAAGCGGGTGTTCACCTCCTTCGGGCTCAAGGTCGGCCCGTACGTGGTGATCCGGCCCCGCGAGTGGGAGCGGGACGAGTCCGCCGCCCGCAAGAAGATCATCGACCTCGCCGGCGAGCACGGCTGGCCGCTGTTCGTGAAGCCCGCGCGCGCGGGTTCCTCGATCGGCATCACCAAGGTCGAGGACCTCTCCGGCCTGGACGAGGCGATCGCCGAGGCCCAGCGGCACGACCCGAAGATCCTCGTGGAGGCCGCGGTGCGCGGCCGCGAGATCGAGTGCGGCGTCCTGGAGTTCGAGGACGGCCCGCGCGCCTCCGTCCCGGCCGAGATCCCGCCGCCGGACGCCCACGCCTACTACGACTTCGACGCCAAGTACATCGACTCCACGCCCGGCATCGTCCCGGCGCCGCTCACCGACGAGGAGACCGCCGAGGTGCGGCGCCTCGCCGTCGAGGCGTTCGAGGCGGCGTCCTGCGAGGGCCTGGTCCGCGCGGACTTCTTCCTCACCCAGGACGGCGAGTTCGTGATCAACGAGATCAACACGATGCCCGGGTTCACGCCGATCTCGATGTACCCGAAGATGTGGGAGGCCTCCGGCATCGCCTACCCGGAGCTCATCGACCGCCTGGTCCAGGCCGCGCTGCGCCGCTCGACGGGGCTGCGCTGACCCGCACGCGCGCCGGCATCTCCCCGCGCACCGTCATCTCATGGAGGCGATCCCCCTGGGGATCGCCTTCTTGATGGAGTCCGCGAGGCCGGTGAGCACCGGTGTGGCGTCCTGTGCGGACATCCCCTCGGGCAGGCTCACCTGCACATAGGCCTCGCGCTTGGCCGTGGTGAGCCGCCAGGTGCCGTCGCCCTGCTTCTCCATCAGCCAGTCCACGCCGTTCACCCCGCCCGGCAGGGCGTCCGGGTCCCCGCCCTCGGCCACCTTGGGATCGATCATCTTGGGCGGCCGGACGACACCGCAGCGCAGTATGATCGCCGGGCTTCCCCAGCCCGCCGTGTAGGCGGACCGGGGTCCGGGGTCGGTACGGCTCCGTCCGTCGAGTTTCTCGGGCAGCACCCCGTGCAGATCCCGGCAGACCCGCGCCGTCTTCGCGTCGGGGGTGGGAACCGCCACGTCGGCGCTGTCGTCTGCTGAGGAGCAGCCTGCGACGACGATCAGCAGGGCGGGCGCGAGCAGGCCGAGAGGCCGGTGACGGGAGAAGTTCACCGGCCAAGCGTAGACGGGGGCTACAGATGCACGACCGGACAGGTCAGGGTGCGCGTGATGCCGTCCACTTGCTGGACCTTCGCGACCACCATGCGGCCCAGGTCGTCGACCGTGTCGGCCTGGGCGCGCACGATGACGTCGTACGGACCCGTCACGTCCTCGGCCTGGATCACTCCAGGGATCTTGCTGATCGTCTCGGCGACGGTCGACGCCTTGCCGACCTCCGTCTGGATCAGGATGTACGCCTGTACCACGGAACCTCCAGGGCGGCCACGAGGATCATGTGGGGAAAAGGAACGCCACGGTATCGCGTCGCCGCTCCCCGCGGGGAGACCTGCGGGAACCGGGCTTGCGCGCCATGGTGCAGGCACGAGGGGAAGTTGACGGTCACCTTGACCGTATCGGGGACACTGAGGACGCGCGAGTGGGCACGGCCAGGCAGAGAAGGGGCTTGAGGCAATGAAGGGCACAGTGGGTGAGCTGGGTGAGTTCGGGCTCATCCGGGAGCTGACCTCCCGTCTCACCACCACCCCGGCGGTCCGGGTCGGCCCCGGAGACGACGCCGCGGTGGTCGCCGCCCCCGACCGCCGGGTGGTGGCGAGCACCGACATCCTGCTGGAGGGGCGGCACTTCCGCCGCGACTGGTCCACGGCGTACGACGTCGGACGCAAGGCGGCGGCGCAGAACCTCGCGGACATCGCCGCCATGGGCGCCGTACCGACCGCGCTGCTGCTCGGCCTGGTCGTCCCGGCCGAACTCCCGGTCACCTGGCCCAGCGAGCTGATGGACGGGCTGCGCGACGAGTGCCAGGTCGCGGGCGCCTCCGTGGTCGGCGGAGACGTCGTACGCGGCGACACGATCATGGTGTCGATCACCGCGCTCGGCGATCTGCGCAACCAGGAGCCGGTCACGCGCGGGGGCGCCCAGCCCGGCGACCTCGTGGCCGTCACGGGCTGGCTGGGCTGGTCCGCGGCCGGCTACGCGGTGCTCTCCCGCGGCTTCCGCTCGCCGCGCGCCTTCGTGGAGGCCCACCGGCGCCCCGAGCCGCCGTACCACGCGGGCCCGGCCGCCGCCGCGCTCGGCGCGACCGCGATGTGCGACGTCAGCGACGGACTGATCGCCGACCTCGGGCACATCGCCGAGGCCAGCAAGGTCCGTATCGACATCCGTTCCGGCGCGATCGACATCCCCTCGCAGATGAACGACATCGGGCAGGCCGTCGGCGTGGACCCGCTGCAGTGGGTGCTCACCGGGGGAGAGGACCACGCGATCGTGGCCACCTTCCCGCCGGACGCCAAGCTCCCCGCCCGCTGGAAGGTCATCGGCGAGGTCCTCAACCCCTCGGCGCTGCCCCAGGTGACCGTCGACGGGGCGCCCTGGACCAGCAAGGGCGGCTGGGACCACTTCGGGGACATAGAGGCATGAGCGCCTCGCGCGTGCCGCCCAGGGTCCTCACGGTGGCCGGCTCGGACTCCGGCGGGGGCGCCGGCATCCAGGCCGACCTGAAGACGATGCTGGCGCTCGGCGTCCACGGGATGAGCGTGATCACGGCCGTGACCGCGCAGAACTCCCTGGGCGTGCAGGGCGCCTGGGAGCTGCCCGTGGCGGCCGTACGGGCCCAGTACCGCAGCGTGGTCGACGACATCGGCGTGCAGGCCGTGAAGACCGGGATGCTCGCCTCGGCCGAACTGGTCGAGGCGGTCGCCGAGTTGATCTCCGGTACGGACGCCCCGGCCGTGGTGGACCCGGTGGGCGTCTCCAAGCACGGCGACCCGCTGCTGGCCGCGTCCGCGCTGGACTCGGTCCGCACCAAGCTGCTCCCGGCGGCGACCGTGGCCACCCCGAACCTCGACGAGGTCGCCCAACTCACGGGCGTTCACGTCGCATCGGAAGACGATCTACGACGGGCCGCGGCGGCCGTACTGGAGTACGGGCCGCGGTGGGTGCTGATCAAGGGCGGGCACCTGGCCGGGGACCAGGCGGTGGACCTGCTCACGGACGGCTCCGAGGAGCACGTGCTGCGGGCCCCGCGCCACGACAACCGGCACACCCACGGCACGGGCTGCACGCTCGCCTCCGCGATCGCGTCGGGCCTGGCGAAGGGGCTGCCCGTGCCGCAGGCGGTGGCAGAGGCCAAGGAGTACGTCACCGGGGCGATCGCGGCCGGGTTCGCGCTGGGGGCGGGGATCGGGCCGGTGGATCATGGCTGGCGCTTCAGGAGCTGATCTCGCACCCGGACGCCCGTACGCCTGTACGGCTGCGGGCACGGCAAAAAGCCGGCCCACCCTGAGGTGGACCGGCTCAGTGCAGCGAACCAGACAGTGGCCGCGCGCTCAGCTGTTGCGTCAGCGCGAGACCTTGCCGGCCTTGATGCACGAGGTGCAGGCGTTCACGCGCTTCGGCGTCCCGCCGACCACGGTACGCACACGCTGGATGTTCGGGTTCCAGCGGCGGGACGTACGGCGGTGCGAGTGCGAGATGTTGTTGCCGAAGCCCGGCCCCTTGCCGCAGACGTCGCAGTTGGCAGCCACGGGTCACTCCAAAGACTTCAGATGCACTTACGGTTAATCCCGGCATGCCGGGATCGAGATCCTAAGACCTGAGATCTTGAGTGGCGTTGCCAGGGGAACAGCCCGATCGAGATCGGGCAACCGGAGCAGCATACAACGGCTGCGCCCGTACAACGAAACTACCATGGCACCTCAGGGCCCCGCTCCCGGCCCTCTTCCGGTGGACACCACCTCGGGGTCTACGCTGCGTCCACCGTCCAGCCGGTTCAGGGAGGCGCAGGTGGCGCAGGTGCCGCAGACATTCTTCGATGCTCTCGCGGTGCGCAGCTGGTGCGGTCTGGCGCTGGGGGCGCTGGGCCGGGCACGCGAGGAGATCGACGCGATCAACGTCTACCCCGTCGCCGACGGGGACACCGGCACGAACCTCTACCTGACCCTGGAGTCGGCGGCGACTGCGGTGGAGGCCGTGTTCGCCGGGTACGAGACGGGCTCGGGGGAGCCGTCCCTCGCGGACGCCGTGCGCGCGATGGCCCACGGGGCGCTCATCGGGGCCCGGGGCAACTCCGGGACCATCCTCGCCCAGCTGCTGCGGGGCATGGCGCAGGTACTCGGAGCGGCGGAGACGGGCGAGGCGTCCCCCATCGACGGTGCGCGGCTGCGGCTGGCCCTGCGGCAGGCGGCCGACTCGGCCCGCGAGGCCGTGGCCCACCCGGTCGAGGGCACGGTGCTGACGGTCGCCGCGGCCGCCGCGGACGCCGCCGAGGGAGCCGAGGGCGACTGCGCGACGGTCGCGCGGGCCGCCTACGAAGGGGCCAGGGCGGCCCTGGCGGCGACTCCGGGACAGCTGGCCGTGCTGCGGCGGGCCGGGGTGGTCGACGCGGGCGGCAGAGGACTCGTGGCGGTGCTGGGGGCGCTGGTGGAGGCGTTCACGGGGGAGGCGGTGCGCGAGGCCCCGAGCACGTCGGCGGCGCCGGCGGCCGTCTCCGCGGCCGGTTCCGGCCCGCACGCGCGCGTGGAGGCCGTTTCCGAGGCGGACCTGTGCGCCGCCGACCGCAACGGCGCCGGTGGTCCCGCCTACGAGGTGATCTATCTCCTGGAGGCCGGTGACGAGGCCGTGGCCAGGCTGCGGGAGCGGCTCGACGCCCTCGGGGACTCCCTCGTCGTGGTCGGCGGCGACGGGCTGTGGAACGTCCATGTGCACGTCGACGACGCGGGCGCGGCCGTGGAGGCGGGCGTCGAGGCCGGGCGGCCGTACCGGATTCGGATCACGCACTTCGGGCTCGGCGACGTGCACACCGGCGGTGAGCGGCCGCCGCGCGAGCGCGTCCAGCGGGCGGTCGTCGCCGTGGTGCCCGGCGAGGGTCTGGCCGGCCTGTACGCCGAGGCCGGCGCGACCACCGTCCTGGCCCGCCCCGGCGAGCCGCCCGCCAGCGGCGAGCTGGTGCAGGCCCTGCGGCGGGCCCACGCGCGCGAGGTCGTGCTGCTGCCCAACGACGCCGAGCTGCGCCACACGGCCGCCGCGGCCGCCGAGCAGGCGCGCACCGAGGGCATCCGCGTCGCCCTGATCCCGACCCGCTCGGCGGTCCAGGGGATCGCCGCGCTCGCCGTGCACGAGCCGGAACGCCGGTTCGACGAGGACGTCGTCCAGATGACCTCGGCGGCGGGCGCCACCCGGTACGCCGAGCTCGTCGTCGCCGAGCGCCAGGCCTGGACGACGGCCGGCATCTGCCAGGCCGGTGACGTCCTGGGCCTCATCGACGGAGACGTGGCGGTCATCGGCCCCGACGTCACCGCCACCGCCGAGACCGTCCTGGACCGCATGCTCCAGGCGGGCGGGGAGCTGGTCACCCTCGTCATCGGCGACGAGGCCCCCGACACGGTCGCCGACCACCTGGAAGCCCGCGTACGCGAGTCCTACCTCGCCGTGGACACTGTGGTGTACCGCGGCGGCCGGCAGGGCGCGCTGCTGCTCATCGGCGTGGAGTGAGCGGCCGGCCGCCGGGCTCTCCTCACCGCTCCCGCCCGGTCTCCGGAAGGCCGAGCACCTCGGTGGCCTCCGCTCGGCGGGCCCGGACGGTCTCGTCGCCGTCGCCGGCGGCTTCGTAGGCGGCGAGTACGGCACGCGCGCGTGCCGCGGCCTCGGCGGGGCGGCCGAGGTCCGTCTCCAGCCAGGCGGCGGCGAGTTCGGCGGCGGTACGGCTGTGCAGGCCGTCCGCGCCGAGGGTGCCGAACAGGGCTGCCGCGCGGTCCATCTGGACCAGGGCCGCCTCGAACGTCGCCTGGATCGCGCCGTCTTCTGTCTCGTCCGTCGCCCCGTCCTGCTCGTCGGCGGCCGCCGAGCGGGCCAGCAGGTCGCCGAACTGGCGGTGGGTGTGGGCGAGTTCGTCGGTGAGAAGCTCCCGCCTCACGGGGTCGGCAGCGGCCTCCCGCGCGTGCTCGCAGGTGTGCACGGCGTCCGTCATCAGCTCCCGCGCGCCCCGCGCTCCGGCCTCCGCGCGCAGCGCCAGCCAGGCGCGGGCCCGCAGCGAGCGGACGAGGAAGTGCGGGTTGCCGAGCGTCCGCCACAGCTCACCCGCGCGCGCGTACGCCTGGTCGGACTCCTCCAGCAGCCCGGCGTTGCTCAGGGACTCGGCGGCGAGGTGGGCGAGCGTGGCGTGGTCCTGCTGCTCGGGCCAGTGCCGGGCGATCTCGGCGGCCCGCAGCCGGTGTTCGGCGGCGGCCCGGTGCTCGCCCAGCTCGCTCAGGCAGTCCCCGAGCCACCACCGCGCCTGGACGACGGCTCCGTCCCCGTGCGTCTCGGCGGACAGGTCGGGCAGCGCCGACTCCAGCACCTCGGCGGCCTCCGCGCACCGCCCCTGGCGCAGCAGGAAGCCGCCCAGCTGGTGCCGTGCCCAGGCGCCCAGCGTGGCGCTCTCGCCCGCCTCGTCGGCCCAGTGCGCGGCCTCCAGCGCGTGCTCCGCCGCCTCCGCGACCGCGCCCCGGGCGCCGACCACCTCGGCGAGCTGGAGATGCAGTTGGGCGCGCCCGGCCGGCTCCACGTACGGACCGCCGTGCTCCAGCGCGGCCCGCAGCGCCCGCTCCGCCCCGGCCGCGTCCCCGAGCCGATGCGCCAGCGCCGCGGCCCGCACCTCGTGCTCGACCGCGAACCACGGCAGCCCGGCGTCCACGTACGTGGCGGCGGACTGCCGGCACAACTCGGCCGCGCGCTCGTCCTCCCCGGCTTCTCCGGCCAGCTCGGCCAGCATCGCCCGCGCCTCGGCGGCCCGCGCCGCCAGCCGCACGTCGTCGCCCACCCGCCCGTCGACGAGCGCCAGCACCTCCCGCACGGCCAGCTCGGCCTCGGCAAGGGGCCCCTGGGCGTACCCGCCGGCCTCCTCGGCCCGGACACCCGAGCCCGCCGCCACGGCGTCCGCATCCGCGCCCGGGGCCTCTCGGGGCTCCATCGGGCCCGGCGTTCCCTCATGAACCCGGCGCATCAGAATGCGCGCCCGGCTCATCACCACCGACGCCGTCTGGCGTACGCCGGTGGCGTCCTCGGCGTACAGCGCGAGCGTCTCGTCGTACAGGCCGGCGATCGCCGCCAGCGCGGCGTCCACCTCGCCGGTGAGCGCGCGTACGTACGCCCCACGCGCGCGTGCCGCCAGGGCCTCGCCGGGGTCGCCCGCCTCGGCGTACAGCTCGGCGGCCCGCTCGAACAGGGCGATGCCCTCGGGGCCGCGGGCCATCGCCTCGTGGTCGGCGATCTCCGCGCGGTCGCGGGTGTCCAGCTCGGCATCCCCGGCGGCTTGCGCGACCGCGGCCCACGCCTCCAGGGCGTTCGGCCGCAGGGTGTCCGAGAGCCGGCGCGCCTCGGTCAGCAGGGCGGACAGGTCCGGCTGCTCAGGCACGTCGGGAGCCGGTGGCTGTGCGACCACCGGCGCCGGAGCCGGCGCCGACCGTACCGTCCGCACCCCCAGCGGCAGCCGCTCCACCAGCGGGCGCTGCGCCATCCGCGCGCGGGCGCGGTCACCGACGTACGACGTGCCGTTGCGCTTGTCGAACCGCTCGGCCAGCTCCAGCGTCGCCGCGCGCGCGTGGGCGGCGAGTTCCCGCGCCGTCCATGCCCGGCCCGCCGGGCCCGGTACCTGCCGTTCGCCCAGCCCCAGCGCGGTCAGCCGGTCCGTCAGCAGCGTCACCACGGCCATGAAGTCCAGCCGGCTGCGCGGATGCCCGGTGTCCGTGAAGTACGCCGGCCGCTCGGCGAGCAGCTCCAGACCGCGCGCCTCGTTGCCGGTCAGCGCGCAGAACTCCACGTGGTCCGCGTAGGCGCCCCGCATGCTCTCCATGGGGCGTACGAGGCGGAAGCCGCGCAGATGGTGGGAGCGGGCCTCGTCCAGGCGGCCCAGGCGCAGCAGCGGGGCCAGCGAGGAGGCGAGCACCGTGTGCGGCTCGTGCGCGCAGCTGTACTCGCCCTCCAGTACCGGCCGCCACAGCTCCAGCGCCTCCTCGTCGCTGCCGCGCTTGACCTGCCAGGCCCCCTGCCCGTGCAGCTCGCAGGCGTGGCAGTCGGCCATCCGGTCCCGGTCCGCGGCCAGCCACGCGGCGTACGCCCGCTCGGCCCGCGGCCGGTCCCCGATGTGCGCGGCCACGCTCAACTCGGCGCTGCGCACGGCCCGTTCGGAGTACCCCGCGAGCCGGTAGCGGTGCTCCATCTCGCCGAGCCACTTCTCGATCGAGGCGAGCGGGATGTGCGGCTGGTCCAGCATGCCCGCCGACACCCACTTGAAGACCCAGTGCAGCGAGTGCGCCTCGTACTCGTCGAAGTCCTCCGGCCGTTCGTCCCACATGCGCAGCAGCCGCGCGAACGGCACGAACATGCGGTCCTTCTCGGAGCTGTAGTTGTAGACCTTCAGCTGGTGCCCGAGCGCCTCGATCACGGCGAGCGGGATGTCCAGCCGCTCGGCCGCCGCGAGCAGTTCCTCCGCGCGCGCGTTGCGGGCCGGCCCCTCCGGCTCCTCGGAGTTCTCGGCCATGGCCCGGCGCAGCGCGTCGAAGTCCGTGATCTCGCTCATCGCCCGTCACCCTCCCCGTGGGTCGCCCACTCCAGCAGCCCGATGAACGCCCGGTTGAGCAGCGCGGTGTCGGCCGGCCGCAGCGTGCGCTGCGCCATCAGCAGCGCCTGACCGTACAGCGACTCGGTCGCGGTTCCGATCAGCTCCGGGTCCCGCAGCGAACTGATCCTGCGGATCAGCGGGTTGAGATGGTTCAGCACCAGACGCGCGCGGGGGGCGCTGCCGCGCAGCGAGCCCAGGATGCCCGCCCACAGGTCGTCCGCCTGCTCCTCGGCCTCCGCCCGCGCCTGTTCGTGCCGCGCGGCCCGGTCGTCCAGGTGCAGCGCGGGTACGGACAGCGGATGGAACGCGCGCAGGACGACGTCACAGCCCAGCGGGTCGAGTTTCGCGCGCGCGGCCGCCAGGAACCCGGACAGCGCCAGCTCCTCCGCCGCGTCGACCGTGTCCAGGTGCGCGGTCACGGTGTCCGCGTCCAGCTCGGCGACCACCGTCCCGGGCCGCACCGAGGGCAGCGCCTCGATCAGCTCACTGTCGTACGTGTAACCGCCGTTGACGACTCCGACGCCCTGCGCGGAGGCGATCGGCGCGACCTGCCGGTACTCCTCGACCGTCCGCGTGAAGTGCACCACCGGGTGCCGCTGCGCGAACTCCTCCAGGGACAGCTGTCCGTCGGTCGTCTCGAACGGCAGCCACGGCAGCATCGTGCGCAGCATCTCCCGGTCGTGCCGGGCCAGCGACTTCACGCCCAGGTGGTGCACGGCCAGGAACGCGGCCAGCCGCTCCGGATCGCCGGCCGCGAGTCCGGTCAGCCAGGACCGGATCCGCTCGCCGAGCGCCTCCCGTACGCCCGCGAGAGTCTCGTCCTCGTACAGCGACTCGCGCGAGGCCGTGGGCCGCAGGCTGTCCGTGTCCAGCACACAGCGCACGAAGAACGCCCAGTCGGGCAGCAGCTGTTCGGCCCGCTCGGTCAGCAGCATGCCCTTCAGATGCACCCGGTGCGTGGCCCGCTGCGCCGGGCTGACCGCCGCCGGCAGCACGTACGCCACCCCCCGGACCCCGGCCAGCGGCACGTCCAGGTCGATCGAGTCCAACGGGGTGAAACCGAAGAGTTCGTGGCAGTGCCGGGCCAGCGCCACCCTGCGCGTGGCCGGGCTCGGATACGGGCGGTCCCAGGGCGCCGGCAGGTCTGTGACCGCCTCCTCGCCCACCCGGACGTCGTACGGCAGCAGCGAGCCGAAGTCCCGGGCGAGGGTGAGGACCCGCTCGGGCGCCAGCCACTCCGCCGCGCCCGCTCGCGCCGTCAGGTACACGGTGGTGCCGGGCTCGGGCCGCTCGGCGTCGGGGAGCGTGCGCACGGTGTACGAGCCGTCGTCGCGCGCGGTCCACTCGACCGGCGGGGCCTTCGGCGTACGGGCGCTGCGGCTGACCACGCGGATCCGCTCGGCGACCACGAAACAGGCCAGCAGACCGATGCCGAACTGGCCGAGGAACTCGGACCGGGCCTCCTGCAGCCCGTCCGCCCGCTTGGAACTGCGGCCGATGGTCGCGAGCAGGCTGTGCACGTCCGACTCGGTGAGCCCGACGCCGGTGTCCTCCACCCGCAGGACGCCTTCCCGGGCGTCCGCGTACAGCCGCACCCGCGCCGGGGCGCCGGGCTCCTCGGCGCGCCGGGCGGTGATGGCGTCCACCGCGTTCTGCAGCAGCTCGCGCAGATAGACCTTGGGGCTGGAGTAGAGGTGATGGGAGAGCAGGTCCACCAGACCACGCAGGTCGACCTGGAACGTATGAGGTGACTGGGATGCCTGGGATGACTGTGAGGTCTGGGAGTCCATCGTCGCAGCGCCGGTGGGGGGAGGAGATGTTCGGCGCGGGGTCGG
Source organism: Streptomyces sp. NPDC047085 (assembly GCF_040643735.1). Classification (NCBI taxonomy): domain Bacteria; kingdom Bacillati; phylum Actinomycetota; class Actinomycetes; order Kitasatosporales; family Streptomycetaceae; genus Streptomyces; species Streptomyces sp. NPDC047085. The sequence goes on along the minus strand of NZ_JBEYUW010000008.1, from coordinate 188,302 downwards.
GCGGTCCCGGGTGGGGTGGTGACCGCGGGGGATGGCCGGAGCGCGCCATCCTAGGCCCGGATCAGCGCACCTGACCAGGGGTTTCCCAGACGAATACGGCATCCGGGGGCGAACCGCGGGGTCGCGGGCGGCGCATCCGCGGGGCGGTGCGCGGCGCATCCGCGGGGCCGGGTCTACGGCATTGTCAGTGCCGTGGTGTGCAATGGATCTCGTGCCCGCACTGGAAGAACCACTGAAGAAGGTGCTCGGCCCCGCCACCGCGAAGGTGATGGCCGAGCACCTCGGCCTGCACACCGTCGGCGACCTCCTGCACCACTACCCGCGCAGATACGAGGAGCGCGGTCAGCTCACCCACCTCGCCGACCTCCCCATGGACGAGCACGTCACGGTGGTCGCCCAGGTCGCCGACGCCCGCCTGCACACCTTCGCCTCCGCCAAGGCCCCGCGCGGCAAGGGCCAGCGGCTCGAAGTCACGATCACGGACGGCAGCGGCCGGCTCCAGCTGGTCTTCTTCGGCAACGGCGTGCACAAGCCGCACAAGGAGCTGCTGCCGGGCACCCGCGCGATGTTCGCCGGCAAGGTCTCCGTCTTCAACCGCCGCCTCCAACTCGCCCACCCCGCCTACGAACTGCTGAACGGCGACAGCGACGAGACCGTCGAGACCTGGGCCGGCGCCCTGATCCCCATCTACCCGGCCACCGCCAAACTGGAGTCCTGGAAGATCGGCAAGGCCGTCCAGACGGTGCTGCCCAGCGCCCAGGAGGCCCTCGACCCGCTTCCGCCCGCCCTCCGGGAGGGCAGGGGCCTGGTCACCCTCCCCGAGGCCCTGCTCAAGATCCACCGCCCGCACACCAAGGCCGACATCGCCGACGCCCGCTCCCGCCTCAAGTGGGACGAGGCCTTCGTCCTTCAGGTCGCCCTCGCCCGCCGCCGCCACGCCGAAAGCCAACTCCCGGCCGTCCCCCGGGCACCCCGGCCCGACGGCGTCCTGACCGCCTTCGACGACCGCCTCCCCTTCACCCTCACCGAGGGCCAGCAGAAGGTCTCCAAGGAGATCTTCGACGACCTCGCCACCGAACACCCCATGCACCGCCTGCTCCAGGGCGAGGTGGGCAGCGGCAAGACGCTGGTGGCCCTCCGCGCCATGCTCGCCACCGTCGACGCCGGCGGTCAGGCCGCCATGCTCGCGCCCACCGAGGTCCTGGCCCAGCAGCACCACCGCTCGATCGTCGAGATGATGGGCGAGCTGGCCGAGGGAGGCATGCTGGGCGGCGCCGAGCACGCCACCAAGGTGGTCCTGCTCACCGGCTCCATGGGGGCCGCCGCCCGCCGTCAGGCGCTGCTCGACCTCGTCACCGCGGAGGCCGGCATCGTGATCGGCACGCACGCGCTGATCGAGGACAAGGTGCAGTTCCACGACCTCGGCCTGGTGGTCGTCGACGAACAGCACCGCTTCGGCGTGGAACAGCGCGACGCCCTGCGCGGCAAGGGCAAACAGCCCCCGCACCTGCTGGTCATGACAGCCACCCCCATCCCGCGCACGGTCGCGATGACCGTCTTCGGCGACCTGGAGACCTCGGTCCTGGACCAGCTCCCGGCCGGCCGCTCCCCGATCGCCACCCACGTGGTCCCCGCCGCCGACAAACCGCACTTCCTGGCCCGCGCCTGGGAGCGGGTGCGCGAGGAGGTGGGGAACGGCCATCAGGCATACGTCGTCTGCCCCCGGATCGGTGACGAGGAGGATGACCCGAAGAAGGCGAAGAAGTCCCCGGAGGACGAGGCCGAGAAGCGCCCGCCCCTGGCCGTCCTCGACGTGGCCGACCAGCTCGCCAAGGGCCCCCTCCAGGGCCTCAGGGTCGAGGTCCTGCACGGCCGTATGCATCCCGACGACAAGGACGCGGTCATGCGCCGCTTCGCCGCCGGCGAGACCGACGTCCTGGTCGCCACCACGGTCATCGAGGTCGGCGTCAACATCCCCAACGCCACCGCCATGGTGATCATGGACGCCGACCGCTTCGGCGTCTCCCAGCTCCACCAGCTCCGCGGCCGCGTCGGCCGGGGCTCGGCCCCCGGCCTCTGCCTCCTCGTCACCGAGATGCCCGAGGCCAGCGCCGCCCGCCGGCGCCTCGACGCCGTCGCCGCCACCCTCGACGGCTTCGAACTCTCCCGCATCGACCTCGAACAGCGCCGCGAGGGCGACGTCCTCGGCCAGGCCCAGTCCGGCACCCGCTCCAGCCTGCGGGTCCTGGAAGTCATCGAGGACGAGGAGATCATCGCGGAGGCGAGAGACGAGGCGGCAGCGGTCGTGGCCGCCGACCCCGACCTGGACCGTCTCCCCGGCCTGCGCACGGCCCTGGACGCCCTGCTGGACGAGGAGAGGGAGCAGTACCTGGAAAAGGGCTGAAGTGTTCCTCCAGGTGGGCCTGCCAGACTTGAGTCCGTAAGCCGCCCACGAAGAAGGACCCAGAAATGACTCGCGTGATCGCCGGCAGGGCAGGCGGACGGCGCCTCTCGGTACCGCCCGGCACCGGAACCCGGCCGACCTCCGACCGTGCGCGCGAAGGTCTCTTCTCCACCTGGCAGTCCCTCCTCGGCGGCCCCCTGGACGGCGAACGGGTCCTGGACCTCTACGCCGGCTCGGGAGCCGTGGGCCTGGAGGCCCTGTCCCGGGGCGCGAGCCACACCCTCCTGGTCGAGGCCGATGCCCGCGCGGCCCGTGTCGTCCGGGAGAACGTGAAGAACCTGGGCCTGCCCGGCGCGGAGGTACGAGCGGGCAAAGCGGAACAAGTGATCAGAACCGCACCCCCCGGCGAGCCGTACGACCTGGTCTTCCTCGACCCGCCGTACGCCGTCACGGACGACGATCTTCGGGAGATTCTGCTCACACTCCGCTCGGAAGGCTGGCTCGGCGAAGAAGCCCTCGTCACCGTGGAGCGCAGCACCAGAGGTGGCGAATTCCGGTGGCCGGACAGCTTCGAGGGCCTGCGGTCCCGTCGCTACGGCGAGGGAACGTTTTGGTACGGTCGCGCCGCCTCTACGTGCGAAGACGCACGATGACCGGACCGGAGAGCGAGGGATCTCAAGTGCGCCGCGCCGTATGTCCCGGGTCGTTCGACCCGATCACCAATGGACACCTCGACATCATCGCCCGCGCCTCCCGTCTGTACGACGAGGTCTGGGTCGCGGTGATGATCAACAAGTCCAAGAAGGGCCTGTTCGAGATCGAGGAGCGGATCGAGCTGATCCGCGAGGTCACCGCAGACTTCGCCAACGTCCGCGTCGAGGCCTTCCACGGCCTCCTCGTCGACTTCTGCAAGCAGCGCGACATCCCCGCGATCGTCAAGGGCCTGCGCGCCGTCAGCGACTTCGACTACGAACTCCAGATGGCCCAGATGAACAACGGCCTCACCGGAGTCGAAACGCTGTTCGTGCCCACCAACCCCACGTACAGCTTCCTGTCCTCCTCGCTGGTCAAGGAGGTGGCGGCCTGGGGCGGCGACGTCTCCCACCTGGTGCCGCCCCAGGTCCTGGACGCCCTGAACGAGCGTCTTCACAAAGGCTGATGGGACTACAGTCGTCCCGTCCGTCTCCAACACAGCTGTAGAGAGTGGCGAGCACAGGTGGACGTCCAGAACAAGCTCGACGAGATCGTCTCCGCGGTGGCCGGCGCGCGATCCATGCCCATGTCGGCCTCCTGCGTGGTCAACCGCGCCGAGCTGCTCGCGATGCTCGAAGAGGTGCGCCAGGCCCTGCCCGGCTCCCTCGCCCAGGCGCAGGAGCTGATCGGCGGGCGTGAGCAGATGGTCGAGCAGGCCCGTCTGGAGGCCGAGCGGATCATCGAGAACGCGCACGCCGAGCGCGGCTCGCTGATCTCCGGCACCGAGATCGCCCGCCGCTCCCAGGCCGAGGCCGACCGGATCGTCGCCGAGGCCCGCCAGGAGGCCGAGGAGATCCGCGCCGACGCCGACGACTACGTCGACTCCAAACTCGCCAACTTCGAGGTCGTCCTCACCAAGACCCTCGGTTCGGTCGGCCGCGGCCGCGAGAAACTGCTCGGCACCGGCCCCGGCCTGGACGAGAACGGCTACGAGGACGAGGACGCCCCCGAGCGCAGCCAGGACCCCGAGACCCTGCGGCACAACGCCGACGCGTACGTCGACGCCAAGCTGGGCGCCTTCGAGGCGGTCCTCGCCAAGACCCTGGAGGCCGTCGGCCGCGGCCGGCAGAAGCTGCACGGCCGGATCGCCACCGACGACCTCGGCGCCCTCGCCGACGACACCACGACGTTCCAGCACTCCAGCGACGCCGACTACCTCGCCGACCTCGCGGCCCTCGCCGAGGAGGCCCCGGCCGAGCGCCCGGACCGGCAGTCGCCGGGGGCCCCGCAGCCGGAGCCGTCGTACGAGCCGCAGCCGGCCTACGGCTACCAGCAGCAGCCGGACCCGTACTCCTCCGCCTCCGGCTACGCCCCGGCGGGGGGTGCCCCCGGCTTCCCGCAGCAGGGCGGCTACGCCCAGCAGGACCCGTACGGCTACCAGCAGGCCGATCCCTACGCCTACCAGGGCTACGACCCCCAGCAGGGCGCGTACGAGCCTCAGCAGGCCCAGCAGGCCCAGCAGGCCCATCAGTCACACCCGCACCAGCCCCAGCAGGGCTACGCCCTCGACGAGACCAGCCTCTTCGACACGAGCATGATCAGCGCGGAGCAGCTGCGGGCGTACGAGCAGGGCCGCGGCCTGTAGCCACCCACCGGATTGGGCCCTGAGCGAAAGGTCCAGTATCCTGGCTCTTCGGTCGCGCGTACGTCCGCGATCAACGCTGCCCGGGAAAGCGACGGGCGGCGTCCCTCCGAGTTCGAAGATCGAAAGCAGGAATGGCTTCCAACGCCCGCCTCGACCACCGCAACCCCCTCGTGTTCGACACGCACGAGCTGGGTCGGCGTCCTGGCGCGCTGCAGCGCCTGACCCGCGAGATCGACGCCCCCGCGGATCTCGGTATCCAGGGTGTCATCGGAGTGCCGGAAGGCGCCCCGGTGGAGCTCGAACTCCGGCTCGAGTCGGTCATGGAAGGGGTGCTCGTCACAGGCACCGCCCGTGCACAGGCCGAGGGGGAGTGCGTAAGGTGTCTGGAGCCGGTCGAGCTGGAGCTCGAAGCGGACTTCCAGGAGCTGTTCTCGTACCCTGACGCCGACGACCGGGGCCGCGTGATCGCGGAACCGGGCGACGACGCCGAGGACGACGAGGACAGGTTCTTCATCGAGGACGGACTCTTCGACCTCGAACCTCTGCTGCGCGATGCGGTGGTGCTCGCACTGCCGATGCAGCCGGTGTGCCAGGACGACTGCCCGGGTCTGTGCTCCGAGTGCGGAGCGCGGCTCGCGGACGACCCGGACCACCACCACGACGCCGTCGACATCCGTTGGGCGGCTTTGCAGGGACTCGCCGGTTCGCTCGAATCCGGCGAGAAGGACGAGATGAGCGGCGCCGAAGCGGGCGTCGACGAGAAGCAGGAGAAGTAGCCGTGGCTGTTCCGAAGCGGAAGATGTCGCGCAGCAACACGCGCCACCGCCGGTCGCAGTGGAAGGCTGCGGTCCCCACCCTGGTTGCGTGCGAGCGCTGCCACGAGCCCAAGCAGCAGCACATCGCGTGCCCGTCTTGCGGCACCTACAACAAGCGCCAGGTCCTCGAAGTCTGAGCGGGCTGGTGAGAGGCACTGTGTCCAGTCCCAAGAAGGCGGCGGAAAACCAGGCCTCGTCCCACACGCTTCTGGAAGGGCGGCTCGGCTACAACGTCGAGTCCGCCCTTCTGGTGCGTGCGCTGACCCACCGTTCCTACGCGTACGAGAACGGCGGTCTGCCGACGAACGAGCGGCTGGAGTTCCTCGGGGACTCCGTGCTCGGCCTCGTCGTCACGGACACGCTGTACCGCACCCACCCCGACCTGCCCGAGGGCCAGCTGGCCAAGCTGCGGGCCGCGGTGGTCAACTCGCGTGCGCTGGCGGAGGTGGGCCGCGGCCTCGACCTGGGCGCCTTCATCCGGCTCGGCCGGGGTGAAGAGGGCACGGGCGGCCGGGACAAGGCGTCCATCCTCGCCGACACCCTCGAAGCGGTGATCGGCGCGGTCTATCTCGATCAGGGCCTCGACGCGGCGTCCGAGCTGGTGCACCGGCTCTTCGACCCGCTGATCGAGAAGTCCTCGAACCTCGGAGCCGGCCTGGACTGGAAGACCAGTCTCCAGGAGCTGACCGCGATCGAGGGGCTCGGCGTGCCCGAGTACCTGGTCACGGAGACCGGCCCCGACCACGAGAAGACCTTCACTGCTGCCGCCCGCGTCGGAGGCGTCTCGTACGGCACCGGCACCGGCCGCAGCAAGAAGGAGGCGGAGCAGCAGGCAGCCGAGTCCGCCTGGCGGTCCATCAGGGCTGCGGCGGACGAGCGCGTCAAGGCGGCCGAGCATGCCAAGGCGGCCGAAGAGGCCGTCGCGGACGGCGAAGGCCCGTCGCCCGTCTCTGCCTGACGAACAGCGCGTCCTGAGCGCCCGTCCCCGTGGTGGGGCGGGCGCTCGGCCCATGAACAGTCCGGTACGGGAGTCCCGATGCCCGAGTTGCCCGAGGTCGAGGTCGTCCGGCGCGGCCTGGAGCGGTGGGTCGCCCACCGCACCGTCGCCGAAGCCGAAGTGCTGCACCCGCGGGCCGTACGCCGGCACGTGGCGGGCGCCGACGACTTCGCGCACCGCCTCAAGGGCCACCGCGTCGGCGTCCCGAGCCGGCGCGGCAAGTACCTGTGGCTGCCGCTGGACGACACGCACCAGTCCGTCCTCGCCCACCTCGGCATGAGCGGCCAGCTGCTGGTCCAGCCGCACGAGGCGCCGGACGAGAAGCACCTGCGCATCCGCGTCCGCTTCGCCGACTCCCTCGGCACCGAACTCCGCTTCGTGGACCAGCGCACCTTCGGCGGTCTCTCGCTGCACGACAACACACCCGACGGACTGCCCGACGTCATCGCGCACATCGCCCGCGACCCCCTCGACCCGCTGTTCGACGACGAGGCCTTCCACCAGGCCCTGCGCCGCAAGCGGACCACCATCAAGCGGGCCCTGCTCGACCAGTCGCTGATCAGCGGTGTCGGCAACATCTACGCGGACGAGGCCCTCTGGCGCACCCGCGTCCACTACGAACGCCCCACGGCGAACTTCACCCGCCCGGTCACGACGGCGCTTCTCGGCCACATCCGGGACGTCATGAACGAGGCCCTCGCCGTCGGCGGCACCAGCTTCGACAGCCTGTACGTCAACGTCAACGGTGAGTCGGGTTACTTCGACCGGTCCCTGGACGCGTACGGACGCGAGGGCCTGCCCTGCAAGCGGTGCGGCACACCCATGCGCCGCCGTCCCTGGATGAACCGGTCCAGCTACTTCTGCCCGACGTGTCAGAGGGCGCCGCGCGTCTCGTCGTAACGCGCGCGGGCCGCGAGGACGTCGTCCATCGAGCCCTCCACACAGTGGATGAGGGCGAGCAGCCGCTCGGCGACCGCGCGGCCCAGGGGCGTCAGTTCGTAGTCCACCCGGGGCGGGTTGGTCGGCTGGGCCTCGCGGTGCACCAGTCCGTCGCGTTCCAGCGCGTGCAGCGTCTGGGACAGCATCTTCTCGCTCACCCCGTCGACGCGACGGCGCAGCTCGTTGAAGCGCATCGAGCCCTCGTACAGCGCGCCGAGCGTCAGCCCGCCCCAGCGTCCCGTCACGTGCTCCAGCGTGCCGCGCGAGGGGCATGCCTTGGCGAACACGTCGTACGCGAGGTCGTCCTGCTCCTGGGTGATACCGGTCATGGCCCAAGGGTACGTGAGCGCAGCGCTGGCCACCAGGTTGCGCTAACTACAAGTTAGTGCTTTCCTGTGGTTACTGCTGCCGAGCTGGCCGTTCGAGCCGTTCGGGCTGTTTCTTGATTCCCCAGAGGAGCCATGATCGTGACCACCCCTGTCGTGTCCATCGCCTACCACTCCGGCTACGGCCACACCGCCGTCCTCGCCGAGGCCGTCCGCGCCGGTGCCGCAGAGGCCGGCGCCGAGGTGCACCTGATCAAGGTGGACGAGATCACCGAGGAGCAGTGGGCGACGCTCGACCGCTCCGACGCGATCGTCTTCGGCTCGCCCACCTACATGGGTACGGCCTCGGGCGCCTTCCACGTCTTCGCCGAGGAGACCTCGAAGCGCTGGTTCGGCCAGGACTGGAAGGACAAGCTCGCCGCCGGCTTCACCAACTCCGGCTCCAAGAGCGGCGACAAGCTGCACACCCTGCAGTTCTTCCAGATCCTCGCCGCCCAGCACGGCATGAACTGGATCAACCTCGGCCTCCACCCCGGCTGGAACAGCTCCGAGGCCTCCGAGCACGACCTCAACCGCCTCGGCGTCTTCGCGGGAGCCGCGGCCCAGACCAACGTGGACGAGGGTCCGGACGCCGTGCACAAGGCCGACATCGCCACGGCGGAGCACCTGGGCCGCCGGGTCACGGAGACGGCGGCGGTGTTCGCACGAGGACGCGTCGCCGCGTAACGGGCATCAGGCCCGGGGTCTCGGTGTAAGGAGCGCAGGGCGACGGGCCGCGGCGTAAGGGGCTCAGGGTCCGGCGAGTCGCCGCCGTGCAACGGGCGCAGGGCCCGGCGGGCTGCCGCTCAGTAGCCGAAGAAGTGAAGGGCCGGGTCTCTGACCTGCGGCCGTGCAATCGATCAACGCTGCGACCTGCGGCTTAGCTGTCGATGGTTGTCAGCGTTGGTCGTCGTTGAGCGCCCTTTGACGGCCCCGAGACGGCCCGAGGCGGGGCAACGATGCAGCCTCAAGGGCCTGGGATCGGCTCCGGCCCGCGGTCGTGGTCAGCCGGAATGCCGGTCCTGGTACGCGGACTTGATGAGCGTCTCTGCGCCACGTGCCAGGTCGAGTCGGGCCTGTTCCGCGTCTTCGAGATAGCCGGCCACCATGGCGCCGTCGCGGAGCAGGAACAGGGTGCGTGCCGCCCGTTCCGGATCCGGGTGACCCGCCCTGGTCAGCAGGGAGGTGAGCGTGTCGTGGAACCAGGCGCGGTGCGCGGTCACGGCCTGACGCACGGGGTGGTCCGCATCGGGGTACTCGGCAGCCGCATTGATGAACGGGCAGCCACGGAATCCCGGACGGCACACCTCCTCGCCGATGCCGTGCACTATCAGCATGAGCAACTCGCCGGGCTCGCCCGTCATCTGGGCGGCACGTGCCAGGGTTGCGCGGATGTTCTGGTCCGTGGCTTCCAGGTATGCCCGAACCAGGTCCTCCTTGCTGGGGAAATGCCGGTAGAACGTCGCGCGGGTGACCTGAGCCTCGGCGATCACCCTGTCGACGGCCACGGCGTGGATGCCCTCGTCATAGAAGACGCGCATTGAGGCGGCCAGGAGCCGCTCGCGGGCCTCGGAGGGCCGGGCCGAAACATGGGCGGGGGGCGGGGCAGAGGTCATTCAGACACAATACAGAACGGTTCGTCTTATCGGGTGCGTCGCGTTCGCGCTCCGATGGGAGCCGAGGCGTGCGGGAGCGGGTGGACCGGTCCTGCGAGTAGCCCCGCTTCCCGGCCCGGTGCGGAACCGGGCCGGGAAGCGGAGGCTGGGAACGGCGCGGTCAGCCTGCCTGGGCGGCGTCGAGGATGAGCGACGTGACGGCGTCGGCGTTGGTGATCATCGCCGCGTGGGGCGCGTTCACCTCGACGGTGTGGGCATGGGCGCGCTGGGCCATGAAGCGCTCGGTGGCCGGCGGGATGAGGTTGTCGTCCGTGGCGACGAGGTACCAGGAGGGGACCGTCTTCCAGGCCGGAGTGCCGGACGGCTCACCCACGGCCTGCGGGGCGATGGGCCGCTGGGCGGCGGCGAGTTCGGCCGCGGTGCGGGTGGAAACGCGGTTGCTGAGGAAGAGGTCGTTGAACTTGTCGGGCTTGATGTAGAGGTCGACCCCGGTGCCCCCGCCGGCCTGGGTGAAGGGGACGGCGTTGAGGGCCGTGGGGATCTGGGCCGTGGGGTCGTCGGTGATGTGGCTGCCGGGGAACTTGGCGGCGAGATCGTTGGCGCTCTCGCCCGCGTCGGGGGCGAAGGCGGCGATGTAGACCAGGGCCTTCACGTTGGGATTCCCGGTGGCGGCGTCGGTGATGACGGCTCCGCCATAGGAGTGGCCGACCAGGACGACGGGTCCAGTGATGGTCTTGAGGTAGTCCGCAAGGTAGGCGGCGTCACTGGACAGACCGCGCAGCTGGTCGGGCGGGGCGGCGACCGTGTAGCCGTCCGCCTGCAGCTCCTTGACGACCTTGCTCCAGCCCGAGGCGTCGCCCCAGGCGCCGTGCACCAGCACGATGGTGGGCTTCGCGTTGCTGTGGTCCCCGGTGCTGTCCGCCTGGGTGCTGGGCGTCTCGGCGCTGGTGGTGGCTACCGGGGCAGAGGGAGACGTCGAGGCCGAGGCGAGCGGCACGACCAGAAATCCCAGGCCCACGGCCGCCACCCCCCCGGCGGCGAAGAGGGCGGGACGCAGGCTGCGGCGACGGTGAAGCATGGGTTTTCTCCAAAGGGGGGAGGGAGGCAGCTAGGCAAGATAGAACGTTCCGTTCACTATAGGCCGAGAGTCCCCGTTCCCTGTCAAGAGGTGGAGGGGGCGGGCTTCTCCGGCGGGCCGGCTCGGTCGCCGAAAGGGGGCGAGCGCCCACCCCGGCGACGTCAGGACTTCTGTCGCCGAGTACGCAGGCCGGATCGGCCGCACCGGGGTCTGTGATCCGAGTTACGCGGTGATCGCTGGGGGTGGCCCGCGTCCGCAGGAGTCGTGCGAAGTCGCAGCTCACAGGCCTGACGCGGGCGCGCGCAGGGGATCCGTGGCGATGAGGCTCCGGACGGCTGCGACCGGCCCCGTCCGCACGCGACCCCTTGCGGTCCCGGCAAGGCGCGCTACAGTCTGCTTCATAGAACGTTCTGTCTCACGAATGGGAGCCTGGCGAACATGGACATCGGCGACTCCGTCCCTGACTTCACCCTGCCGGACGAGACCGGCAACCCCCGGTCGCTGGGTGAGTTCCTTGCCCAGGGCCCCGTGGTGCTCTTCTTCTACCGGCGGCCATGAGCGCCGGCTGCACCAAGGAGGCATGCCACTTCCGCGACCTGGCCGCAGAGTTCAAGGCGGTGGGGGCACAGCGCGTGGGAATCAGCCCGGACACGCCCGAGAAGCAGCAGAAGTTCACGGAGCGCCACTCCTTCGACTACCCGCTGCTCTCCGACCCCGACGGCGCGGTCGCCCGGATCTTCGATGCGCACCGAAGTTGGGGCCCGCTGAACGCCAAGCGCAAGACGTTTGTGATCGGCACCGACTTCCGCCTGATCGAAGCCATAAAGAGCGAGATCAACATGAACGCGCACGCCGACCGGGCGCTCGCCGCCCTGCGCAACTCGGTCGGCGCCTGACCGCACCGGACACGTCTGCGTGGCTCGGGACGCCGGGCTGTCCCCGTGTCCACAACCGGCATGGCTGGGCACCACCGGCCCGCCGCCCCCAGGAGGCGCGGCGGGCCGGTGGCATTTCGCTCTGTTTCGATTCCACGGACGGGGCGGAGCGCGCTACTCGCGGGCCGCGGCGATCTCGCCGGTGATGCCGAGCCCGACAAGGACAAGGGCTTCGTGCCGCAGCCGATCCGCTGGCGGGCCGAGCAGACGAACGGCACGCTCATGCTGCACCGACGCCTGTCCGCGACTACGAGTCGCTGCCCGCCTCGTCCGAGTCCCGTGTCCACTGGGCCGAGACCGAGCGCCTCTCCGGATCCGCCTGAACCGAGAGACAGCACGCGAAGCCCTGGCAGACCTGGACGACTGGGAGGTGTGCGCATGAGGCGCTCGCTGCCTTCCCGATACCTGACGCCGATTGACGTTGCTGACCTGCTCGGAGTGCCGGTCGAGACCGTCTACCAGTGGCGGCGCAAGGGGACTGGCCCCCGTGGTTTCCGCGTCGGCCGGCATCTGCGCTTCGACCCGGAAGACGTGCGCGCCTGGGTCGAGTCCCTGATGGAAGGGGCCGCCTGATGGCCGGGCACATCCAAGACCGCTGGTACAAGACGGAGACCGGGCCGGACGGCAAGCCTCGCCGGGTGAAGACCGAACGTCATGGCGTTGGGCTGTGCTACCGGGCTCGCTACGTCGGCCCGGATGGATCGGAGAGGTCCAAGAGCTTCCCGGACAAGCAGAAGCGCAAGGCGGAACAGTGGCTGGCCAACATCGAGGCCGACATGTCGCGCGGAGACTACCTCGATCCCGATGCCGGCAAGGTGACGTTCGAGCAGTACGCCACAGAGTGGATGGCCACGCAGATCACGGACCCCCTGACCCGTGAGTCCGTGGAGAGCAGCGCTCGGTCTGTGCGGGCACCGCGCCTGGAGCCTCGTAAGGTCAAGCCGTGGCCTGCCGAACGAATCATGGCCGTGCGCTCGGCGCTGCCGGACCGCTATCAGGCCCTCGTCAACGTCGCGGCCGGGTGCGGTCTGCGTCAGGGTGAGGCCTTCGGCCTGGCCGTGGAAGACGTGGACTTCCTCGGGGGAGTGGTGCACGTCGTGCGGCAGGTCAAGCTACTGCGGCTGTCCCGGCCGGTGTTCGCCCCGCCGAAGGGCGGAAAGGAGCGTGGGGTTCCTCTGCCTGAGTCCGTCGCTTTCGCACTGGCCAGTCACCTCAAGCGCCACCCGGCCGCGAGGATCACGCTGCCGTGGAAGACCCTCGACGGTCCGCCCGTCACGGCATCGCTGATCTTCACCGGCACCATGGGGCTGCCGCTGGATCGGAACCGCTTCAACGACCGCGTATGGCGGCCGGCGCTTCGGGCCGTGGGTGTCGAGACCGGGCGGGACAACGGCATGCACGCGCTGCGGCACTTCTATGCCTCGGTGCTGCTGGATGCGGGGGAGAGCATCAAGGCTCTCAGTGAGTACCTGGGCCACCATGACCCCGGCTTCACGCTGCGGACGTACACGCACCTGATGCCGTCGATTGGGACACGGACCCGGGCCGCTGTGGATCGCGTCTTCGCCGACGAGGAACCCACGATTGACGGCCCGGACACGGCCCAGGAGGGTGCTTAGCCGTCTGACCTGCGGGAATCTCAGTAGCCGAAGTCCTGCGTCCACCAAGGGCCGCCGGGCGCGAAGTGCACGCCGACTCCGAGGGTCTTGAAGTCGCAGTTCAGGATGTTGGCCCGGTGGGCGGGGCTGTCCATCCAGGCCGCCATGACGGCTGCCGCGTCGGCCTGGCCGCGGGCTATGTTCTCGCCGCCGAGGTCGGCTATGCCGGCCTTCGCGGCCCGGTCCCACGGCGTCGCCCCGTCCGGGTCGGTGTGGTCGAAGAAGTCCCGCACGGCCATGTCGTCGCTGAGGGCCTCCGCCAGCCCGGTCAGCGACGAGTTCGCCGCCAGCGCGCTGCAACCGACCTTCGCCCGCTCCTCGTTGACGAGCTTCAGCACCTCCGCCTCGGCGGCGGCCCGCACCGACACCGTCACCGGCGGGGGAGTCACCCTGGGCGCCTTCGGTGGCTTGTGCGACGGGGTGTGCTTCGGCTTGGCGGGCGTGGCCTTCGAGGCCGGTTTCGTCCTCGCCGGCTTCGTCGGGGTGGACGACGCCGACGCGGACTTCGAGGGGGACGCGGAGGCGGACGGGCTGGGCGAGGCCGGGTGCGTGGCGCCGCCGCCCGTCCCGGCGCCGCCCGTGCCCGGGGTGTCGGCGGTGCCGGAGGTGCCGCCCTGCTCGGTGGCCGAGTTGGTGGGGGAGTCACCGGCCTGCGTCCGCTCGCCGGCACTGGTGCTCGTACCGCCGCCGAGCTGGTAGTTCTGCAGTCCGGGCACCACACCGGCCGCCACCGCGCCGGCGCCGAGGGCGACCGCGGCGGTGACGCCGAGCAGACCCGTGCGGACCGGCTTCGCGGCCTTCTTCTTCACGTGCCGGTGCCCGTGCGGGGCGCCGCCGGCCGGGACGAACCCGCCGTCGCCGTCACCGAACGGGGGGAGGCCGCCGTTCGCCTCGCCGGCGGGCGGCTGCGCGGTCGTCGCGAAGAGATAGGCCGTGCTGCGGGCGTTGGTCTCGGCGTACGCCTCCGGGTTGAGGTAGGGCGCGATGCCCATGGGCTCGCGGCCGCTCGCGTACGAGTGCAGGTCGTCGCTGCCCGTACCGGAGTGGTGCGTATGCGTGACCTCGGTGGCCCGGCCCTTGGCGGCGCGGCCGGCGGCGGAGCGTCGGTGGCGTCCCATGCCCTTGCCCTCTTCCTCGTGCTCGCGGTCGACCGGTGCCTGTGGGGCGGATGACTCCTTCTGGCCAACCCGACTCACTCGAACGAGTGAGTTTCATATGAGATGCATTGGGTCCGGACGGTACCGCATGGCGCAGGGGGAGGAAGTGTCCCGAGCGACATCGGCTGGTTAGGTTGCATCCATGAGCGAGGATGTACGGCTGATCGCCTGGGTGCGCGGACGCGTCCAAGGTGTGGGTTTCCGCTGGTTCACGCGTGCCAAGGCGCTGGAGATCGGCGGCCTGAGTGGTTTTGCTCTCAATTTGGACGACGGCCGGGTCCAGGTGGTCGCGGAGGGGGCGCGCGAGGACTGCGAGGGACTGCTCGACTGGCTCCAGGGGGACGACACGCCCGGGCGCGTGGACGGCGTCACCGAGATCTGGGACACACCGCGCGGCGGCTACGACGGCTTCGGCATCCGCTGACCCGTTTCCGTAAAGTCCCGCAGGTGGACCCGCGTCGACTTGTCAGGGGCATGTGCCCGAAGCAGAAATGACCTGGTGGTTGCCAAGGACGGCTCGGCGTGGGAGGCTCCGCTCGTACAGCTGGTCCGTACGCCCTGAGGGCCCCGCAGGAGTCGCGGCGCCGCCGTCCATCGGCCGCGCGCACCGGGTTTGCCCCCCAATACAGGGCGTGATCGTGTTGACCGTCAAACTTTTTGGTGAGACGCTGAAAGCCCCGCGCACCTTAGCTGTTTGGCATGTAGATCCGCAGAGAAACACTCGAGTGTGCCAAGCACCACGGGTGCGAATCCCTCACGACCCACACCGCATCGGTCGGTCACTCAGTGTGGAGGACCATCCATCATGGCAAAGGCGCTTCTCGGTTACGTCGGCGGCTCCGACCCTCGACTCCTCGCCGAGATGCGACGGCTGCAGCAGCGTGTCCAGGACCTGGAATCCGAGCTCGTACGGATCCAGGCGGAGAACGACGCGCTGACGGCTGCCGCCTCTCAGGACAGGATCATGGAGAGCATCGACGCACACCAGGCGGAGCCTGCGCTCACCTGATCGCTGCATCGCTCCACGAAAGCACGCGCAGCGGTTGGGCCGCCCGTAACAACCGCTCAGTTGATCAGACAACGGAATATGTTGTCAGAGTTCGCAAAGGGACGCTTCGGCGTCCCTTCTTTCTTTCCCCCGCGCATCCTTTCAGCCTCTTTAACGTCTGGTGTGCCCTGGATGTTCATGGGTGAAACCGCGGGGTTGCGAGTGTTCGTGGAGTGAGATAGCGGCGGCAGGTAGAGTCCAGCGGCGTGCACCTCAAGGCCCTGACCCTCCGCGGCTTCAAGTCGTTCGCCTCGGCGACCACGCTCCGGTTCGAACCGGGGATCACGTGTGTCGTCGGTCCGAACGGCTCGGGCAAGTCCAATGTCGTGGACGCGCTCAGCTGGGTCATGGGCGAGCAGGGCGCCAAGTCGCTGCGCGGCGGCAAGATGGAGGACGTCATCTTCGCCGGCACCACCGGCCGCCCCCCGCTGGGCCGCGCCGAGGTGTCCCTGACCATCGACAACTCCGACGGGGCGCTGCCCATCGAGTACGCCGAGGTCACCATCACGCGGATCATGTTCCGCAACGGCGGCAGCGAGTACCAGATCAACGGCGACACCTGCCGTCTCCTGGACATCCAGGAACTCCTCTCCGACTCCGGCATCGGCCGCGAGATGCACGTCATCGTCGGCCAGGGCCAGCTCGACTCCGTCCTGCACGCCGACCCCATGGGCCGCCGCGCCTTCATCGAAGAGGCCGCGGGTGTGCTGAAGCACCGCAAGCGCAAGGAGAAGGCGCTGCGGAAGCTCGACGCGATGCAGGCCAACCTCGCGCGCGTGCAGGACCTCACCGACGAACTGCGCCGCCAGCTCAAGCCCCTCGGCCGCCAGGCCGCGGTCGCCCGCCGGGCCGCCGTCATCCAGGCCGACCTCCGCGACGCCCGCCTGCGCCTGCTCGCCGACGACCTCGTACGACTGCGCGACGCACTCAAGACCGAGATCGCCGACGAGGCGGCCCTGAAGGAACGCAAGGAAGCGGCCGAACAGGAGCTGAAGAAGGCGCTCCAGCGGGAGGCCCTGCTGGAGGACGAGGTACGGCAGCTCAGCCCGCGCCTCCAGCGCGCCCAGCAGACCTGGTACGAGCTGTCCCAGCTGGCCGAACGCGTGCGCGGCACCGTCTCGTTGGCCGACGCCCGGGTGAAGAGCGCCACCTCCGCGCCCCCCGAGGAGCGGCGCGGCCGCGACCCCGAGGACATGGAGCGCGAGGCCGCCCGCATCCGCGAGCAGGAGGCCGAGCTGGAGGCCGCCCTGGAAGCGGCCGAGCGCGCCCTCGACGACACGGTCGCCCACCGCGCCGAGCTGGAACGCGAGCTGGCCGTCGAGGAACGCCGCCTCAAGGACGTCGCCCGCGCCATCGCCGACCGCCGCGAGGGCCTGGCCCGCCTCTCCGGGCAGGTCAACGCGGCCCGCTCGCGCGCCGCCTCCGCCCAGGCCGAGATCGACCGGCTGGCCGTCGCCCGCGACGAGGCCCAGGAGCGCGCCGTCTCGGCCCAGGAGGAGTACGAGGCCCTGAAGGCGGAGGTCGACGGCCTCGACGCGGACGACGCCGACCTCGCCGACCGGCACGACGCCGCCAAACGCCGGCTCGCCGAGGCCGAGTCCGCCCTGAGCGCGGCCCGCGAGGCGGCCACCGCGGCCGAGCGCCGCCGCGCCGCGACCCAGGCCCGCCACGAGGCGCTGGCGCTGGGCCTGCGCCGCAAGGACGGCACCGGCATACTCCTCGGCGCCCGGGACCGCCTCACCGGCATCCTCGGCCCGGCGGCGGAACTGCTGACGATCACCCCGGGCTACGAGATCCCCCTGGCCGCCGCCTTCGGCATCGCGGCGGACGCCATCGCCGTGACCACCCCGGCCTCGGCGGCCGAGGCGCTCCGCCTGCTGCGCAAGCAGGACGGAGGACGGGCGGCGCTGCTGCTGGCAGGCACGCCTGAGGAACCGACACCGGAGGCAGCGCCCCAGCGGGCCGCGGAGAACGGCTCGACCGGCCACGACGGACCCGCGGACGACCGACTGCCCACCCCCGACGCCCCCCTCCTCGCCGCCGACCTCGTCCGCGGCCCCGCCGATCTCATCCCCGCGGTCCACCGCCTGCTGCGCGGAATCGTCGTCGTCGGCACCCTGGAGGACGCCGAGGACCTGGTCTACGCGCACCCGGAACTGACCGCGGTCACCGCCGAAGGCGACCTCCTCGGGGCCCACTTCGCGCACGGCGGCTCGGCCGGGGCGCCGAGCCTGCTGGAGGTCCAGGCCTCCGTGGACGAGGCCGCGGCGGAGCTGGACGAGCTGGCCGTACGGTGCGAGGAACTCACCGAGGCCCAGCACGCCGCGGCGGCACACCGCACCGAGGCCGCCGCACTGGTCGAGGAGCTGGGGGAGCGGCGCCGCGCGGCCGACCGCGAGAAGTCGGCCGTCGCCCAGCAGCTCGGACGGCTCGCCGGGCAGGCCCGCGGCGCCGCCGGAGAGGCCGAACGGTCGGCCGCGGCCGCCGCACGCGCCCAGGAGGCGCTGGAGAAGGCCGTACTGGAGGCCGAGGAGCTGGCCGAGCGGCTGGCGGTCGCCGAGGAGATGCCGGTCGAGGAGGAGCCGGACACCTCGGTGCGCGACCGGCTGGCCGCCGACGGCGCCAACGCCCGGCAGACCGAGATGGAGGCCCGGCTCCAGGTCCGTACCCACGAGGAACGCGTCAAGGGGCTCGCCGGACGCGCCGACTCGCTCGACCGCGCCGCCCGCGCGGAACGCGAGGCACGCGCGCGTGCCGAGCAGCGCCGGGCCCGGCTGCGGCACGAGGCCGCCGTCGCGGGCGCCGTCGCCTCCGGTGCCCGCCAGCTGCTCGCGCACATCGAGGTGTCCCTCGGCCGCGCCGAGCGGGAGCGGTCCGCCGCCGAGGCCGCCAAGGCGCTGCGCGAGCGGGAGCTGACCGCCGCGCGCACCGCCGGACGCGATCTCAAGGCCGAGCTCGACAAGTTGACGGACTCGGTGCACCGGGGCGAGGTGCTCGGCGCCGAGAAGCGGCTGCGGATAGAGCAGCTGGAGACCAAGGCGCTGGAGGAGCTGGGCGTCGAGCCGGCGGGTCTGGTGACGGAGTACGGTCCGCACCAGCTCGTGCCGCCCTCGCCGCCGGCCGAGGGCGAGATCCTGCCCGAGGACCCCGAGCACCCGCGCAACCAGCCCCGCCCCTTCGTGCGGGCCGAACAGGAGAAGCGGCTCAAGGCCGCCGAGCGGGCGTACCAGCAGCTGGGCAAGGTCAACCCGCTCGCCCTGGAGGAGTTCGCGGCGCTGGAGGAGCGGCACAAGTTCCTCAGCGAGCAGCTGGAGGACCTGAAGAAGACCCGCGCCGACCTGCTTCAGGTGGTGAAGGAGGTCGACGAGCGCGTCGAGCAGGTCTTCACCGAGGCGTACCGGGACACGGCCCGCGAGTTCGAGGGCGTCTTCAGCCGGCTGTTCCCGGGGGGTGAGGGCCGGCTGGTCCTCACCGATCCCGACAACATGCTCACCACGGGCGTGGACGTCGAGGCCCGGCCGCCGGGCAAGAAGGTCAAGCGGCTCTCCCTGCTGTCCGGCGGCGAGCGGTCGCTGACCGCCGTCGCGATGCTGGTGTCGATCTTCAAGGCCCGGCCGAGCCCCTTCTACGTCATGGACGAGGTCGAGGCCGCGCTCGACGACACCAACCTCCAGCGGCTGATCCGGATCATGCAGGAGCTGCAGGAGTCCTCGCAGCTGATCGTGATCACGCACCAGAAGCGCACGATGGAGGTCGCCGACGCGCTCTACGGCGTGTCCATGCAGGGTGACGGTGTGTCGAAGGTCATCTCCCAGCGGCTGCGCTAGCCGCACCGCCGGTCCACACTCAAGATCCAACTACCTCACGTTCACTTCTTGAACGTGAGGAGACTCATCACATCTCAAAACTCACAGCTACCGAACTATTGACTTCGAAACTTGAAGGCATAGTCTCTGCAACGTTGTTTTTACCTTCAGGTGTCACCACCTGAGAGGGCTCACCCCACCCGGCAGCGTTGCCGTGGCCCGAGGAGTTTTTCCGTGACCAGCACAGCGCAGGCACCCACGTCAGGAGCCAGGACGGCCCCACCCGAGCATCTCGGGCACGTCATCTTCATCGCGGCGGCGGCCGCGATGGGCGGTTTCCTCTTCGGTTACGACAGCTCCGTGATCAACGGCGCCGTCGAGGCCATCCGGGACCGCTACGACATCGGCTCCGCCGCGCTGGCCCAGGTCATCGCGATCGCCCTGATCGGCTGTGCCATCGGCGCCGCCACGGCCGGCCGCATCGCCGACCGGATCGGCCGCATCCGCGTCATGCAGATCGCCGCCGTGCTGTTCACGGTCAGTGCCATCGGCTCGGCGCTGCCCTTCTCGCTGTGGGACTTCGCCCTCTGGCGCGTCGTCGGCGGCTTCGCCATCGGCATGGCCTCGGTCATCGGCCCCGCCTACATAGCCGAGGTCGCCCCGCCGGCGTACCGCGGCCGCCTCGGCTCCTTCCAGCAGGCCGCGATCGTCATCGGCATCGCCATCTCGCAGCTGGTCAACTGGGGCCTGCTCAACGCCGCAGACGGCGACCAGCGCGGCAAGCTGATGGGCCTGGAGGCCTGGCAGGTCATGCTCGGCGTGATGGTCGTCCCGGCCGTCCTGTACGGCCTGCTCTCCCTCGCGATCCCCGAGTCCCCGCGCTTCCTGATCTCCGTCGGCAAGCGTGACCGGGCCAAGGAGATCCTCGCCGAGGTCGAGGGCGGCAGCACCGACCTGGACGCCCGCGTCACCGAGATCGAGCAGGCGATGCGCAGCGAGCACCGCTCCACCTTCAAGGACCTGCTCGGCGGCGGCTTCTTCTTCAAGCCGATCGTCTGGATCGGCATCGGCCTGTCCGTCTTCCAGCAGTTCGTCGGCATCAACGTCGCGTTCTACTACTCCTCGACGCTGTGGCAGTCGGTCGGCGTGGACCCGACGGACTCGTTCTTCTACTCCTTCACGACGTCGATCATCAACATCGTCGGCACCGTGATCGCGATGATCTTCGTGGACCGCGTCGGCCGCAAGCCGCTCGCCCTCATCGGCTCGGTGGGCATGGCCGTCGGCCTGGCCCTGGAGGCCTGGGCGTTCAGCCACCACCTGGTCGACGGCAAGCTGCCCGCCACCCAGGGCTGGATCGCCCTGATCGCCGCCCACGTGTTCGTTCTCTTCTTCGCCCTGTCCTGGGGCGTGGTCGTCTGGGTCATGCTCGGCGAGATGTTCCCGAACAAGATCCGCGCCGCCGCCCTGGGCGTGGCCGCCGCCGCGCAGTGGATCGCCAACTGGGCCATCACCGCGAGCTTCCCGTCGCTGGCCGACTGGAACCTGTCCGGCACGTACGTGATCTACACCGTGTTCGCCGCGCTCTCCATCCCGTTCGTCCTCAGGTTCGTCAAGGAGACGAAGGGCAAGTCCCTGGAGGAGATGGGCTGAGCAGCCCCGAGCCCGAGGAGAAGGGCCAAGTCCCCGCTGCCCCTCTCCTCGTACCGTCCGTCGCCCCCGGCCCGGCCACTGCCCGGACCGGGGGCGGCGGTGTCGTACGACCCCTCGCCCGACGGCACCCGCGTTGTCAGTGCCGCCCGGCATAGTGATCCACATGTTCAGCGGACTGCACGACATCGACTGGGCGTCGATGCACCATGCGTACGGAACGGCCGAGGAGATCCCGGCGCTGCTGAGGGCGCTGCGCTCCCCGGACGCGGAGGAACGCGGCAAGGCGCTCGACCGCTTCTACAGCGCGGTCCACCACCAGGGCGATGTGTACCTGTGTACGGCGGCGAGCGTGCCGTTCCTGGCCGAGCTGGCCGGTGACGCCGCCGCGCCCGGCCGGGCCGCCATCGTGACGCTGCTGGTCAGCATCGGCCAGGAAGCCCTCGACCGAGCCGTGGACCAGGACGGCGTCGAGATCGAGTACGTCGGCCCGGTGGGCTACGCCCAGGCGCTGGCCGCCCTGCGCGAGCGCGCGGAGCTGTTCGTCTCGCTGGCCGCGGACGCCGACCCGGGCGTGCGCCGGGCCGCGATACCGGGGCTCGCCCTCTTCCTCGACGACCCGAGCCGGGCCGCCGCGCTCCTGCGCGACCGGCTGTCCGCCGAGTCGGCGATGCCGGCGCGGCTCCTGGTCGTGGAGGCGATGGCGACGCTGGCCCAGCGCCTGCCGGCCGCGGCGGACGAGGCGGCGCAGTGGCTCGGCGGACTCGCCGCCGACGCGGCCATGGACCCGCCGACCAGGCTCGCCGCCGTGGTCCACCGCGCCCGGTGCACCCCGGAACGGATCGACGCGGAGGCCGTTCCGACAGCCGTCGACCTGCTGCGGCAGATGGCTCGCACGGCCCCGAAAGCCCCGACCGCCCCCACCGTCACGGCCATGTCGTCCACCCCCGCCGCCCCCGCCGTGCCGTCCGCCCCCGCCACCCCCACCGACGGAGTCCCGCCCCAGGTCGTCGCCGCCTTCGAGGAACTCGATCGGCAGGGGCGGGCGCACGCGCCGACCACCAGGCTGCTGCGGACGTTCCACGAGGTGCTGGCGGCCCGGGTGCCAGAGCGGACCGCGCTGCTCGAAGAGCAGCTGCGCAGCCCCGCTCCCGGTGCCCGGCTGGACGCGATCCGCATGAGCGGGGAGCTGATGCGCTCCTGGCGCGGTGATCACGCGGCGCTCGTCCTGCTGGTCGCCGGCGCGCTCACCCCGGACGACCACGAGATCGCCGCGGAGGCCGCAGCCGTCCTGGAGGCCTGCCACCTCATCGCCGAGCCGGCTCGGGAGGCCCTCGCCGCACAGGTCGCGGCGCACCGCACGGCACACGGCCCCGACGTGTGGGCCGCACCGGACCCCCGGCTCCGCCGCGCCCACCAGGAGGCCGTCCGGGCGCTGGCCCGCCTCGGTGACGCCCGGGCCGTACCCGCTCTGCTGACGGCGCTGGACAGCGGAACCGACGCCTGGCGAGCGGTGCAGGTCGCGGGGCACCTGCCCCGGGCGGCGGACCAGCTGACGCCGAGGCTCTGCGCCCACCTGCGCCGGGCCGACCTCGCCCAGGGCTGGACGGAGATGAGCGTCCACGCGCTGCTGTCCGCGCTGGCCGCACTCGGCGATCCGGCGGCGCTGCCCGCGCTCACCGACACCGTCGCGGCCGCGGTGCGCCACGAGCGGACGAGGCTCGCCTCCGCCGCCCTGAAGGCCCTGGCGGCGTTCGGACCCGCGGCGGCACCCGCGCTCCCCGCGATCCGGCCGCTGACCGAGGCCGGCGACGCGGATGTACGAGGCGCCGCCATCGCCGCGCTGTGGTCCGTGGGCGGCGACCCGGCGGAGGTCCTGCCGCAGGTCGTGCCGCACCTGCTGGAGCTGCTGGACGACAGCGTCACCTTCCGGATATCCGACGCCGCCCAGGTGCTCGGCCGGATCGGCCCGCCCGCCGAGGCCGCGCTGCCCCGCCTCCGCGCGCTGCTGACGCACAGCTACGAGTGGGTCCGGGTCCGCTGCGCCGCCGCCCTCTGGGAGATCGGCGGCCCGCCCGAGGCGCCGGCCGTCCTGGACACCCTGCTCCAGGCCTGGGCGCAGAACTCCGCGACGGCCAACGACGTCGTGGCGTGCCTGGACCGGATGGGTGCCCTCGCGGCCCCGGCCCTTCCCCAGCTCCGGGCGGAGCTGGCCCTGCCCCGGCGCGGCGGGCGGTTCAACTCGATCGACAACGACGAGGAACTGCGGCGGACCGGCCGCCGGCTCCTGGCGCGACTCAGTCCCCCAGCGCCGGAAGCACCCGCTCCGCGAACAGTCTGAGGCTCCGCCACCCCTCCTCCACCGGCATCCCGCCCGCCAGCGGATGCAGGACGAGACTGTCCAGGCCCAGCTCCAGGCACTGCTCGGGCGTGACGATCCGGTACACGCCCTCCGCGCGCAGCTCGGCGACCGTCGTCGCCGCCGACCGCACCGCCGAGCGGATCTCGCCGGACTGCCAGGAGGCGTACGTCCGGGCCTCGTGCAGGAAGTGCTCGCCGTGCTCGGCCCAGGCCCGGTCCGGGTCCTCGGCGAGGTGGAGGAGCGGGGTCTCGGCGGCCGGCATCATCGTCCAGCCCTCGGTTCCGTACGCCGTGAGCTGCTCCTTGTAGTACGCCTCCAGCTCCGGCAGATGCGCGCTCGGGAAGAACGGCAGGCCCAGCCGGGCGGCCCGGCGGGCGGCGGCCCGCGAGGAACCGCCGACCAACAGCAGCGGGTGCGGATCGGTGTACGGACGCGGGGTGAGCCGTACCGTCCGGCCCCGGTACGTGAACTCCTCGCCGGTCCACGCCTTCAGCAGGGTCTCCAGCAGCTCGTCCTGGAGCCGGCCGCGCCGCTTCCAGTCGACGTCGAACAGCTCGTACTCCTCGGGGCGGTAGCCGATCCCGGCCACCGTCACCAGCCGGCCGCCGCTGAGCAGGTCCAGCACCGCGATCTCCTCGGCCAGCCGCAGCGGGTCGTGCAGCGGGCCGATCACCGCCGACACCGTCACCGCGATCCGGCGGGTCGCGCCGAACACCGCCCCCGCGAAGGCGAACGGCGACGGCAGCCAGTTGTTCCCGACGCCGTGGTGCTCCTCGGTCTGCATGGTGGTGACGCCGTGCTCGTCGGCGTACGCGGCCATCTCCAGGGCGGCCCGGTAGCGGGCGGCGAGGGAGGCACGGGTGGCGCCGGGCTCGACCAGGTTGAAACGTACGACCGTGACGGGCATGGAGAGTCCCCCTCCGGTGCGGCTCGGTGGAGGGGGACAGTAGCTGACGGAGCGTCAGACGGCCAGAGCCGGCTCGGGCTCCGTCTCGGGCTCCTCGACCTCGTCCGCCGTCTGCGGCGCGACCACCGCGGGCTTCGGCAGGACGACGTACAGCACGCCCGAGACCACGATCGTCGCGACCCAGCCGAGCCCGTACTCGCCGATGAGGTTGTTCTTCGCCAGCGGGCCGGTGAACCAGTCCGAGGTCGTGAACATCAGGCCCGCGGCCAGGCCGATCGCCCAGGAGGCCACCGCGGCGGGGGAGAAGCCGCCCCGGTACCAGTAGGCGCTGGTGCGCGTGGTGTCGGTCATGGCCCGGCCGTCGTACTCCGTACGGCGCAGCATGTCCGCGCCGAAGACACCCACCCAGGCGGAGAAGGCGACCGCGAGCAGCGACAGGAAGGCGATGAAGGAACCCAGGAAGCTGGTCGCCACCAGCATCAGCACCCCGCCGAAGACCAGCGAGATCACGGCGTTGACCGAGACCGCCCAGTGGCGCGGCACCTTGAAGCCGAGCGTCTGCGCGGTGAAGCCCGCCGAGTACATCGACATCGCGTTGATCAGCAGCATGCCGATCAGCGCGATCAGCAGGTACGGCACCGCGATCCAGGTCGGCAGGATCTGGCCGAGGAAGGAGACCGGGTCGGTGGCCGAGGCCAGGTCCGGCGTGCCGACCGCCATCACCGCGCCCATCAGCACCATGGGCAGCACGACGATCCCGGCGCCGCCCAGCGTCGTGCCGACGATCGCCTTCGAGGAGGCGGTGCGCGGCAGGTAGCGGGTGAAGTCGGGTGCAGAGGGGATCCAGCTCACGCCGCCCGCCGCGATCATGCCGATACCGGTGATCACCGCGGCCGTGGGACCGGCGCTGTGGTCCATCACCTTGGACCAGTCGGTGTGCACGGCCAGGTACCCCAGGACCAGAACCGAGAAGACGCCGAAGAGATAGGTCGCGTACTTGTTGCACTTCTGCACGGCGTTGATGCCGAGCCCGGAGATCGCGAAGGTCGCGACGACGAAGACCAGCAGCATGACCATGTCCAGCACGCCGTTGGCCCTGATGCCGAGCACGATGTCCAGGATGGTGAGCATCGCGTAGGCACCGGTGACCGCGTTGATCGTCTCCCAGCCCCAGCGCGCGACCCAGATCAGCGAACCGGGCAGCAGATTGCCGCGCTGCCCGAACACCGCCCGCGACAGCGCCATGCCGGGCGCTCCACCGCGCTTGCCCGCGATGCCGATCAGGCCGACCAGGCCGTACGACACGAGGGGCGCCACGCCGGCGACGACGAGCGCCTGCCAGATGTTCAGGTGGTACGCCACGACGAGGCTCGCGCCCATCGTCAGGAGCAGCACGCTGATGTTGGCGCCCACCCAGGTCGGGAACAGTTCGCGGGTCCTGGCGGTGCGCTCGTGGTCCGGTACCTGCTCGATACCTCGGGTCTCGAGAGCGCCTTCGGCCTGGGCTGTCTTACTCATCAAGGAGGGTGACCTACAAGGTGGGGGGACGGGGACACCGGGACTCCGGGCGCGGAACGGGAGCCTGCGCGGCACGAGAGCCCGAGTCATCGTACTTTAATCCGACTTCTGTACACCAGAGTCATTTGTCCCTTTGTCAGAAGTCACAAGTGGGACGAGCCGCACCCGCGCGCAACCGGGGTTCCGCCCGACCCCATGACTGATACTGGACCCGTTATGGAAACCGTCATCCTTGCTGTAGTCATCGCCGTGGTCGTGCTCGGCGCGCTCGGCGGGCTCATCATCGGCAGCCGGCGCCGGAAGTCGCTGCCCCCGCCACCGCCCGCCGCGCCCGACATCACCGCACCCCCGGCCGAACCCCACGTCGGCGACGAGGCCGAGACGCCCCGCGACGAACCACGCCGGACGATCGAGGAGGTGGATCTCCCCGGCGGCCCCGCAGCGGTCGCCGTGGAGGAACCCCCCGTCGTCGAGGCTCCCGAGATCGAGATCGAGATCCCGGAGCCCACCGAGGGCCGGCTCGTCCGCCTGCGTGCCCGCCTCTCCCGCTCCCAGACCGCCCTCGGCAAGGGGCTGCTCACGCTGCTCTCGCGCGAGCACCTCGACGACGAGACCTGGGAGGAGATCGAGGACACGCTGCTCACCGCCGACGTCGGTGTGCAGCCCACCCAGGAGCTGGTCGAGCGGCTGCGCGAGCGCGTCAAGGTGCTCGGCACCCGCACCCCCGCGGAGCTGCGCGGCCTGCTCCGCGAGGAACTGCTCAAGCTGATCGGCACCGATGTCGACCGCACGGTCAAGACCGAGCCCGAGGACCGCAAGCCCGGCATCGTGATGGTCGTCGGCGTCAACGGCACCGGCAAGACCACCACCACCGGCAAGCTCGCCCGCGTCCTGGTCGCCGACGGCCGCACGGTCGTCCTCGGCGCCGCCGACACCTTCCGCGCCGCCGCCGCCGACCAGCTGCAGACCTGGGGCGAGCGCGTGGGCGCCCACACCGTGCGCGGACCGGAGGCCGGCGACCCCGCCTCCGTCGCCTTCGACGCGGTGAAGGAGGGCAAGGAGATCGGCGTCGACGTGGTGCTCATCGACACCGCCGGCCGGCTCCACACGAAGACCGGCCTCATGGACGAGCTGGGCAAGGTCAAGCGGGTCGTGGAGAAGCACGCCCCGCTGGACGAGGTGCTGCTGGTCCTGGACGCCACCACCGGCCAGAACGGCCTGGTGCAGGCCCGTGTGTTCGCCGAGGTGGTGGACATCACCGGCATCGTGCTGACCAAGCTCGACGGCACGGCGAAGGGCGGCATCGTGGTCGCGGTCCAGCGCGAGCTGGGCGTGCCGGTCAAGCTGATCGGTCTCGGCGAGGGCGCGGACGACCTGGCGCCGTTCGACCCGGAGGCGTTCGTGGACGCGCTCATCGGTGACTGAGCGACCGGCCGACTAACCCAGAGTGTGCGAGAAGCGCCCGCCCCAAGCTGCAGTTGGGGACGGGCGCTTCGCCCTTTTCTGCGCCTGAGCCGGCGCCGCTTTCGCGGAGGTGGTTGCTCGCCGTCGTGGTGGCTCGATCGATGGTTGCTGTGGTGGGGTGCGGAATCACGTGCGCTATGTGCTCGATGTGCGCGACCGATGCGCGGCATACGCCAGCGTCCCCAGCAGCAGCCGCGCGGCCGGGGGCCGGGTGGCCGAGTCCAGGGCCGGCGGGCGCAGCCAGCGCACCGGGCCGAGGCCGCCCCGGTCGGAGGGCGGGGCGGTGATGTACGTACCCGGTCCGAGGCCGCGCAGGTCCAGGGCGGACGGGTCGTCCCAGCCCATGCGGTAGAGCAGCCGGGGAAGCTCGGCGGCGGCGCCGGGGGCGACGAAGAAGTGGGCGCGGCCGTCCGGGGTCGCGGCGACCGGACCGAGGGGGAGGCCCATGCGCTCCAGCCGGACCAGGGCGCGGCGCCCGGCCGGCTCGGCGACCTCGATGACGTCGAACGCGCGGCCGACGGGCAGCATCACGGCGGCGCCGGGGCACTCGGCCCAGGCCTTGATCACCTCGTCGAGCGTGGCCCCGGCGGGCACCTGGGGTGCGAAGTCGAGGGGGTGCGCGCCCGGCGTCCGGCAGCCGGCGTTCCCGCAGGAGCAGGAGCCCGCCGCGGCCCGTGCGCCCGGCACCACGTCCCAGCCCCACAGCCCCGTGAACTCGGCGACAGCGGTGCACTCCGACGAACGGCCGCGCCGGCGTGTGCCGGAGCGGATCTCCCGAATGCCGCCGATCGTGAAGCCCATGCCCCCTCCAACGGGTCCAGCGCGCCGGTGGTTACGACACGGAGCGAGATGGAAGCGGAACGTGACGCTACGGCTCCGACTTCCCCCGGTTCCGTGCGGTCACGGCGGCGCCTTGCGGCACTTCGGGTGGTGCACCGGGGTCTGTGCGCCCCTGTGTGCATCACTCCGCCCACTTCCGGCCGTCCTATGTCAAGTGAATCGCGTGGAGGCGACGGTGAGTTCATTCGAAGGGGTGGCGAATGGTGGCGTTTCAGGGATCGCCATGGCTGGACCGGTGATCGTAGGATTACTGTGAGTGCGCGAGGCCTGAGGGCACATGCACTCATGGGTATGCCGGAGGCAAGCCGTCGTCTCGTTCGAAGGGTGAGAACCGCCGGACGAGAGGCCGTCTTCCCGGGCATTCTGATAGGGCTTGGCGCGTGGCGGTCTGCCCCCCGGGGCGACCGAGGTCGCAGCGGTGACAAGTGGTCTCAGGGATGGGGGCGTTCCAGTGGGCGGCAACGGCGGAGGCGGGACGAACGCTGACAAGCGCCCCAACGAGCTGCTCGGCTCGTGGTTCGTGCGCAGTGGCTGGTCCAAGGGCGAGCTGGCACGCCAGGTGAACCGCAGGGCACGCCAGCTGGGTGCCAACCACATCTCCACGGACACCTCACGGGTGCGTCGCTGGCTGGACGGGGAGAACCCGCGCGAGCCGATCCCGCGGATCCTCTCCGAGCTGTTCTCCGAGCGCTTCGGCTGCGTCGTCTCCATCGAGGACCTCGGCCTGCGGACCGCCCGCCAGTCACCCTCCGCGACCGGCGTCGACCTGCCCTGGACGGGCCCGCAGACGGTGTCCCTGCTCAGCGAGTTCTCGCGCAGCGACCTGATGCTGGCGCGGCGCGGCTTCCTCGGGACCTCGCTGGCCCTGTCCGCGGGTCCGTCCCTCATCGAGCCCATGCAGCGCTGGCTGGTGCCGACCCCGGCCTCGCCGGCCCCGCCCGAGGCCGACCCCCTGCTGGAGTCCCGCAGGCCGGGCCGCCTGTCCAAGCCCGAGCTGGACCTCCTGGAGTCCACCACACGGATGTTCCGCCAGTGGGACGCCCAGTGCGGCGGCGGCCTGCGCCGCAAGGCGGTCGTCGGCCAGCTGCACGAGGTCACCGACCTCCTCCAGGAGCCCCAGCCCGAGGCCACCACCCGCAAGCTCTTCAAGGTCGCCGCCGAACTCGCCGAACTCGCGGGCTGGATGTCGTACGACGTGGGCCTCCAGCCCACCGCGCAGAAGTACTTCGTCCTCGCCCTGCACGCCGCCAAGGAGGCCGGCGACAAGCCGCTCGGCTCGTACATCCTCTCCAGCATGAGCCGCCAGATGATCCACCTCGGCCGGCCCGACGACGCCCTGGAGCTGATCCACCTCGCCCAGTACGGCAGCCGCGACTGCGCGAGCCCCCGCACCCAGTCGATGCTGTATGCGATGGAGGCCCGCGCCTACGCCAACATGGGCCAGCCCGGCAAGACCAAGCGCGCGGTCCGCATGGCCGAGGACACCTTCGCCGAGGTCGACGAGTGGGACGAGCCGGATCCCGACTGGATCCGCTTCTTCTCCGAGGCCGAGCTGTACGGCGAGAACTCCCACTCCTTCCGCGACCTCGCCTACGTCGCCGGACGCAGCCCCACCTACGCCTCCCTGGCCGAGCCGCTGATGCAGCGGGCGGTGGAGCTGTTCGCGAAGGACAGTGAGCACCAGCGGTCCTATGCGCTGAACCTCATCGGCATGGCCACCGTGCACCTGCTCCAGCGCGAGCCCGAGCACAGCACGGAGTACGCCTCGCGGGCCATGGAGATCGCCAAGAAGGTCCGCTCCGAGCGTGTGAACACTCGTATTCGAAAGACGGTCGACACCGCCGCACGCGACTTCGGCGATCTCGCCGTCGTCGTCGACCTCACCGACCAGCTCGCCGTGGACCTGCCGGAGACCGCCGAGGCCGTCTGAATCCCGCAGGACCCGCACACCCCGGCCGCGGCCGGTCCTCCCGAACAGCCCGACTCGGCTCCCCCATGCCAGGTCATCGAGAGGCCGCGCCGCGGCCGGCCCTTTTCCCCGAAGGGATCCTCCGGAGAAGGTTGCGCCACGATAACGATCGACGCGCCCGGAATCCGGCGATTCATCTAGGCGTAACAAGCAAGGCGCCTTCGTCACCCCGGCGAAACAACGAGGGGCTTCCACCGAAACCGCGCTGCGTCAGTCTCGTGGCGCATAACCGGCCCATCCCCACACCCGCCGGACCGCTCAGGCACCGCCCGCACGGGGCCCGTACAACCGACGAGGAGACGCCGATGGCACCAGCCATCACGCTTGCCGCGGAGGCACCCAAGTTGTCCTCCGCGAACACAGGCTTCATGCTGATCTGTTCCGCCCTGGTGCTGCTCATGACCCCGGGCCTGGCCTTCTTCTACGGAGGCATGGTCCGCGTCAAGAGCACCCTCAACATGCTGATGATGAGCTTCATCAGCATCGGCATCGTCACCATTCTGTGGGTGCTCTACGGCTTCTCCCTCGCCTTCGGCACGAACAACAGCCTCATCGGCTGGAACTCCGACTGGTTCGGCCTCAGCAACATCGGGCTGACGGAGCTGTGGGACGGCTACACCATCCCGATCTTCGTGTTCATGGTCTTCCAGCTGATGTTCGCGATCATCACGCCGGCCCTGATAAGCGGCGCCCTCGCGGACCGCGTCAAGTTCTCGGCATGGGCGCTCTTCGTCGCCCTGTGGGCCACGGTCGTCTACGTGCCCGTCGCCCACTGGGTCTGGGGCGCCGACGGCTGGGCCTACAAGCTCGGCGTGATCGACTTCGCGGGCGGCACGGCGGTCCACATCAACGCGGGTGCCGGCGCCCTCGGCGTGATCCTCGTCATCGGCAAGCGCGTCGGCTTCAAGAAGGACCCGATGCGCCCGCACAGCCTCCCGCTCGTCATGCTCGGCGCCGGTCTGCTGTGGTTCGGCTGGTTCGGCTTCAACGCCGGCTCCTGGCTCGGCAACGACGACGGCGTCGGCGCGCTGATGTTCGTCAACACGCAGGTCGCGACCGCCGCCGCCATGCTGGCCTGGCTCGCCTACGAGAAGATCCGGCACGGCGCGTTCACCACCCTCGGCGCCGCCTCCGGCGCGGTCGCCGGTCTGGTCGCGATCACCCCCTCCGGCGGCGCGGTCTCCCCGCTCGGCGCGATCGCCGTCGGCGCCATCGCCGGTGTCGCCTGCGCCGCGGCCGTCGGCCTGAAGTTCAAGTTCGGCTACGACGACTCGCTCGACGTCGTCGGCGTCCACATGGTCGGCGGCATCATCGGCTCCCTGCTCATCGGCTTCTTCGCCACCGGCAAGGGCCAGTCCACCGCGACCGGTGTCCTCTACGGCGACCACACCTGGACCCAGCTGTGGAAGCAGTGCGCGGGCGTCGGTGCGGTCCTCGCCTACTCCCTGGTCGCCTCCGCGGTCCTCGCCTTCCTGATCGACAAGACGATCGGAATGCGGGTCTCCGAGGACGAGGAGATCTCCGGCATCGACCAGGCGGAGCACGCCGAGACCGCATACGACTTCAGCGGTGCGGGCGGCGGTGTCATCGGCTCCGTCGCAGCCGCCGCCCCGTCCCAGGCCGCCGCGCAGACCAAGAAGGTGGACGCATGAAGCTCATCACCGCCGTCGTGAAGCCGCACCGGCTCGACGAGATCAAGGAGGCCCTTCAGGCCTTCGGCGTCCACGGACTGACGGTCACCGAGGCCAGCGGTTACGGTCGGCAGAGGGGCCACACCGAGGTCTACC
Organism: Streptomyces sp. NPDC047085; assembly: GCF_040643735.1. Taxonomy (NCBI): domain Bacteria; kingdom Bacillati; phylum Actinomycetota; class Actinomycetes; order Kitasatosporales; family Streptomycetaceae; genus Streptomyces; species Streptomyces sp. NPDC047085. The sequence continues at coordinate 156,649 of NZ_JBEYUW010000008.1, read as the reverse complement.
GCGGTGCCGAGTACACCGTCGACCTGGTCCCCAAGATCCGCATCGAGGTCCTGGCCGAGGACGACGACGCCGAGCAGCTGGTCGAGGTCATCGTCAAGGCGGCCCGCACCGGCAAGATCGGTGACGGCAAGGTCTGGTCCCTGCCGGTCGAGACGGCCGTACGGGTCCGCACCGGCGAGCGCGGCCCGGACGCGCTCTGACGCGACGGCAGTACAGCAGGACAGCACAACAGCAGGACGGCAAGACAGCAGGACAGAGTGACGGGAGTCGCTGGGTGGCGCGTACGGATGTGCGGAAAGAAGCGGACGACTCGCAGCCCAGCGGCTACGCGGCGGCCCGGCTGCGCCTCCTCACCGAGGGGGCGCGGTCCGGGCCGCCGCGCCGTGCGGCCCTCGCGGAACTGACCGACGACTGGCTCTCGGGGCTGTTCACCGAGGCGGCCGACGGGCTCAAGGGCGTCTCGCTCGTCGCCGTCGGCGGCTACGGCCGCGGCGAACTGTCCCCGCGCAGCGACCTCGACCTCCTGCTGCTGCACGACGGAGACGACCCCGGCGCGGTCGCCGCCCTGGCCGACCGCCTCTGGTACCCCGTCTGGGACCTCGGCCTCGCCCTCGACCACTCCGTCCGCACCCCGGCCGAGGCCCGCAAGACCGCCGGAGAGGACCTGAAAGTCCACCTCGGCCTCCTGGACGCCCGCCACCTCGTCGGCGACCTCGGCCTCACCGCCGGACTGCGCACGGCCGTCCTGGCCGACTGGCGCAACCAGGCGCCCAAACGCCTCCCCGAACTCCAGGAACTCTGCGCCGGACGCGCCGAACGCCAGGGCGAGCTGCAGTACCTCCTGGAACCTGACCTCAAGGAGGCCCGCGGCGGCCTCCGGGACGCCACCGCCCTGCGCGCCGTGGCCGCCTCCTGGCTCGCCGACGCCCCCCGCGAGGGCCTCGCCGACGCCCGCCGGCGCCTGCTCGACGTCCGCGACGCCCTGCACCTGGCCACCGGCCGCGCCACCGACCGGCTCGCCCTCCAGGAACAGGACCAGGTCGCGGCCGAGCTGGGCCTGCTGGACGCCGACACCCTGCTGCGGCAGGTGTACGAGGCGGCGCGCGTGATCTCGTACGCCAGTGATGTCACCTGGCGCGAGGTGGGGCGCGTTTTGCGCTCGCGCGCCGTCCGCCCGCGCCTGCGCGCCATGCTGGGCGGCACACGGCCGCCCGCCGAGCGTTCCCCGCTGGCCGAGGGTGTGGTGGAGCAGGACGGTGAGGTGGTGCTCGCCCGTACCGCGCGCCCCGAACGAGACCCCGTGCTCCCGCTGCGCGCAGCGGCCGCCGCCGCGCAGGCCGGACTCCCGCTCTCCCTGCACGCCGTCCGGCGCATGGCCGGCACCGCGCGCCCCCTGCCCACCCCCTGGCCCGCCGAGGCCCGCGAACAGCTGGTGACCCTGCTCGGCTCCGGCCGCCCCACCGTCGACGTCTGGGAAGCCCTGGAGGCCGAGGGCCTGATCAGCCGCCTCCTGCCCGACTGGGAGCGGGTCCGCTGCCGCCCCCAGCGCAACGCGGTCCACCTCTGGACCGTCGACCGGCACCTGATCGAGACCGCCGTCCGCGCCTCCGAACTGACCCGCCGGGTCAGCCGGCCCGACCTGCTCCTCGTCGCCGCCCTGCTGCACGACATCGGCAAGGGCTGGCCCGGCGACCACTCCGTGGCCGGCGAGATCATCGCCCGGGACGTCGCCGCCCGCATCGGCTTCGACCGCGCGGACGCGAGCGTGCTCTCCACACTCGTACGGCACCACCTGCTGCTCATCGAGACCGCCACCCGCCGCGACCTGGAGGACCCCGCCACCGTCCGCTCGGTCGCCGAGGCCGTCGGCACCCAGAGCACTCTGGAACTCCTGCACGCCCTCACCGAGGCGGACGCCCTCGCCACCGGCCCCGCCGCCTGGTCGTCCTGGCGCGGCTCCCTCGTCACCGACCTGGTACGGCGCGTGGCCGCCGTCCTCGCCGGGGACGCCCCCGACGAACCCGAGCCCGCCGCGCCCACCGCCGAGCAGGAGCGCCTCGCCATCGAGGCCTACCGCACCGACGGCCCGGTCCTCGCCCTGCGTGCCCAGCCGGAACCGCCGTCCGAGGACGAACCCACCGGGGAGCCCGAACCGCTCGGCGTCGAACTGGTCATCGCCGTACCGGACCAGCCGGCCGTGCTGCCCGCGGTCGCCGGCGTCCTCGCCGTGCACCGCCTGACCGTCCGCACGGCCGAACTGCGCACCCTGCGCCTGCCCGACGACGTCGACGACGACTCCGTACTGCTCCTGAACTGGCGGGTCGCCGCCGAGTACGGCTCCCTGCCCCAGGCCGCCCGGCTGCGCGCCGACCTCGTCCGCGCCCTCGACGGCTCCCTCGACATCTCCGGCCGCCTCGCCGAACGCGACGCGGCCTATCCGAGGCGCCGTGGCTGGGTGGCGCCGCCGCCCCGGGTCACCGTGGCCTCGGCGGCCTCCCACCACGCCACCGTCATCGAGGTCCGCGCCCAGGACGCCCCCGGCCTCCTGCACCGCATCGGCATGGCCCTGGAGAAGGCGGGAGTGCGGGTGCGGAGCATGCATGTGTCGACCTTGGGGTCCAACGCGGTGGATGCGTTTTATGTCACTACCGGCGCGGGCACGCCGCTGCCAGGAGAGGACGCGGGGTCGCTGGCGCGGGTGCTGGAGGAGACTCTGCGGGGATGACCCTTCCCCGGTGACTTCGACGCCGGGATACCCTGGAGGGCGATTCCCTGAAGCCATCACCGACCCCGAGGACCGCGAGCGCCGTGTTCGACACTCTCTCCGATCGCCTGTCAGCGACTTTCAAGAACCTGCGCGGCAAGGGACGGCTCTCCGAGGCGGACATCGACGCCACCGCGCGCGAGATCCGCATCGCGCTCCTCGAAGCCGATGTGGCCCTGCCGGTCGTCCGCACGTTCATCAAGAACGTCAAGGAGCGCGCCCTCGGCGCCGAGGTCTCCAAGGCGCTGAACCCCGCCCAGCAGGTCCTCAAGATCGTCAACGACGAGCTGGTGACCATCCTGGGCGGCGAGACCCGGCGCCTGCGGTTCTCCAAGCAGCCCCCCACCGTGATCATGCTGGCGGGTCTGCAGGGTGCCGGTAAGACCACCCTCGCGGGCAAGCTCGGCCGGTGGCTGAAGGAGCAGGGCCACTCGCCGCTGCTGGTCGCCGCCGACCTCCAGCGCCCGAACGCCGTCAACCAGCTGGCCGTCGTCGCCGAGCGCGCCGGCGTCGCGGTCTACGCGCCCGAGCCGGGCAACGGCGTCGGCGACCCGGTCAAGGTCGCCAAGGACTCCATCGACCACGCGAAGTCCAAGGTCCACGACATCGTGATCGTGGACACCGCCGGCCGCCTGGGCATCGACCAGGAGATGATGCAGCAGGCCGCGGACATCCGGGACGCGATCGGCCCCGACGAGATCCTTTTCGTCGTCGACGCGATGATCGGTCAGGACGCCGTCAACACCGCCGAGGCCTTCCGCGACGGCGTCGGCTTCGACGGCGTGGTGCTCTCCAAGCTCGACGGTGACGCCCGCGGTGGTGCGGCCCTGTCGATCCGCCAGATCACCGGCAAGCCGATCATGTTCGCGTCGAACGGCGAGAAGCTGGACGACTTCGACGCGTTCCACCCGGACCGGATGGCCTCCCGCATCCTCGACATGGGTGACCTGCTCACCCTGATCGAGCAGGCGGAGAAGACCTTCAGCCAGGAAGAGGCCGCCAAGATGGCCTCGAAGCTGGCGTCCAAGAAGGGCCAGGACTTCACCCTGGACGACTTCCTGGCCCAGATGGAGCAGGTCAGGAAGATGGGTTCCATCTCCAAGCTGCTCGGCATGCTTCCGGGCATGGGCCAGATCAAGGACCAGATCCAGAACATCGACGAGCGGGACGTCGACCGCACCGCCGCGATCATCAAGTCGATGACCCCGGGCGAGCGCCAAGACCCGACGATCATCAACGGCTCCCGCCGCGCCCGTATCGCCAAGGGTTCCGGCGTCGAGGTCGGCGCGGTGAAGAACCTGGTCGAGCGGTTCTTCGAGGCCCGCAAGATGATGTCCCGCATGGCGCAGGGCGGCGGCATGCCGGGTATGCCGGGCATCCCGGGCATGGGCGGCGGCCCCGGCCGGACCAAGAAGCAGCCGAAGAAGGCCAAGGGCAAGCAGCGTTCCGGCAACCCGATGAAGCGTCGGCAGCAGGAGCTGGAGGAGGCCCAGCGCCGCGAGGCGGCCGCGCAGGGCGGCAATGCCTTCGGTCTGCCGCAGCAGGGCGGTCAGGAGTTCGAGCTTCCGGACGAGTTCAAGAAGTTCATGGGCTGAGCGGCCACCGGTCGTTCCGGGCCTGACCGGCCCCGTCGTACGTCCCCGAGGGCGCCCTTCTCCGGAAGGGCGCCCTCGGGCGTTCCTGCAGGTGCCGGGCGCCGAAGCGTGTCGTAACGTCCCGATATGACCAACCCTGCGCCGCCGCGCAAGTCCCCCGAACAGCCCTGGCGTACCGAGGGCGCTCCCGAGGAGCCGTCGAAGCAGCCGGGTGGGGGGAGACTGCGCGGGGGCTGGTGGCGTCTGATCGTCACCGCGCTGGTGGTGTACCTGATCGCCAACCTGGTGCTGTCGTACGTCGATCAGGCCAACGAGCCGACGATCTCCTACACCGAGTTCAGCAGACAGGTGGGCGACGGCAATGTCGCCAAGATCTACGCCAAGGGCGACTCGATCCAGGGGCAGCTCAGGAAGAAGCAGGCCAAGCCGGGTGGCGGCGGCGATTACACGAAGTTCAAGACGGAACGTCCGTCCTTCGCGAACGACGACCTCTGGGCCAACCTGACCAAGCACGACGTCACCGTCACGGCCCAGCCCGTCGTCCAGCACCGCAGCTTTCTCGCCAATCTGCTGCTCTCGCTCGCGCCGATGCTGCTGCTGGTCGCCGTGTGGGTGTTCATCGCGCGGCGGATGAGGGCGGGGCTCGGCGGGCCGGGCGGCATGCTCGGCCGCAGGGCGCCGCCGAAGCCGGTGGAGCTGGTGCCGGGGGAGAAGCGCACCACCTTCGACGACGTGGCCGGCATCGACGAGGTCGAGGGCGAGCTGAGCGATGTCGTGGACTTCCTGAAGAACCCCGACGCCTATCGCCGCATGGGCGCCAAGATGCCCCGCGGTGTGCTGCTCGCGGGTCCGCCCGGCACCGGCAAGACCTTGCTCGCGCGGGCCGTCGCGGGAGAGGCCGGCGTGCCGTTCTTCTCCGCCTCCGCCTCCGAGTTCATCGAGATGATCGTGGGCGTCGGCGCCTCCCGGGTGCGGGAGCTGTTCGCGGAGGCCCGCAAGGTCGCCCCGTCGATCATCTTCATCGACGAGATCGACACCATCGGCCGGGCCCGTGCCGGCGGCTCCGGCGTGGGCGGTCACGACGAGCGCGAGCAGACCCTGAACCAGATCCTCACCGAGATGGACGGCTTCTCGGGCTCCGAGGGCGTCATCGTCCTCGCCGCCACCAACCGCGCCGACATCCTCGACCCGGCGCTCACCCGGCCCGGCCGCTTCGACCGGGTGGTCCAGGTCTCGCCCCCGGACCGGGGCGGCCGCGAGGCCATCCTGGAGATCCACACCCGCGACATCCCCCTCGCCCAGGACGTCGACCTCGCCCAGGTCGCCCGGACGACCCCGGGCATGACCGGCGCCGAACTGGCCAACCTCGCCAACGAGGCCGCGCTGCTGGCGGTCAAGCGCAAACAGCACGCGGTGACCCAGTCCGACATGTCCGAGGCCCTGGAGAAGGTCCAGCTCGGCGCGGAACGGCCGCTGGTGATGCCCGAGGAGGAGCGCCGACGCACCGCCTACCACGAGAGCGGACACGCCCTGCTCGGCATGCTCCAGCCCGGCGCCGACCCGGTCCGCAAGATCACCATCGTGCCGCGGGGCCGGGCCCTCGGCGTCACGCTGTCCACTCCGGAGGCGGACCGGTACGCGTACACCGAGGAGTACCTGCGCGGCCGGATCATCGGCGCGCTCGGCGGCATGGCGGCCGAGCACGTCGTCTACGACGTGATCACCACCGGCTCCGAGAGCGATCTGGAACAGGTCACCAACATCGCGCGCGGAATGGTCTCCCGCTGGGGCATGAGCGAGGAGGTCGGCCGCCTCTCCGCGCTCCCCAACGACGCCCAGCAGGCCTACGGGCTCGCCGCCGCGCCGGGGACCCTCGACGTGATCGACGACGAGATGCGCAGGATCGTCGACGAGTGCTACGAGGAGGCGTGCCGCAAACTCCGTGACCACCGCGACCAGCTGGACGCGCTGGCGCAGGCGCTGCTGGAGAACGAGACCCTGGAGGAGGCGGACGCGTACCGCATCGCCGGCATCCCCCGCCTGACCAAGGACACCGACTCCGAGCCCTGACCGACTCCGAGTCCCGGCCGGCTACGGCTTGCGGGCGATCAGGTAGCGGAACACGTTGGGCATCCACACCGTGCCGTCCGGGCGTCGGTGCGGGTGCAGTGCCTCCGTCAGTTCCTTGTCCACCTGCTTGCGGTCGGTCGCCGTGATCGCCGCGTCGAACAGCCCCGTCGACAGCAGCCCGCGTACGGCGCTGTCGAGGTCGGCGTACCCGAACGGGCAGGCGACCCGGCCGGAGCCGTCGGGCCTCAGTCCGGCGCGCTGGGCGACCTCCTCCAGGTCGTCGCGGCGGGCCGGCCGCCAGCTGCGCGCGCTGCGCAGCGGGTCCGCCAGCTTGGTGGCCACCCGCAGCACCGAGGAGGTGGCGCATCGCTCCGGCGGGCCCCAGCCGGCCAGCACGACGGCCGCCCCGCGTTCCGCCAGGGGCAGCGTGCAGGCGAGCAGTTCGCCGAGGCCGTCGGAGTCCCCGGCGAGGCAGCCGACCGGCTCGAAGACGGTCACCAGGGTGTACGCGGGCGGCTGTGCGCCGGCCGTGTCCGCGGGGGAGCCGTCGAGGATTCTTGTGCCTGTACGCGCGCGCGTGCCGGGTGGCGTGTCCGGCAGCAGGCGCTCGCGCGCGAGGGCGAGCCGTTCGGGTGAGGTGTCGACACCGGTGACCGCGGCCCCTCTGGAGGCGGCCATCAGCAGGGCGAGCCCGGTGCCGCAGCGCAGGCCCAGCAGCCGGGTGGCCGGGCCCACTTCGAGCCGGTCGTACACGGCCTCGTAGAGCGGGACCAGCATCCGTTCCTGGATCTCGGACCAGTCACGCGCGCGTGCGCACAGGTCCTCGCGGGGTGGTACGGAACCCGCGTGAGGCACGTGCTCCCGCACGAGCGTAGGTGTCATAGGTAAGCGCCCCAATCCGCCGACAGTTCGCCGCAGTGCCCGATTGCGTGGCCCCCGTGCCGTGCGCTCGCACTCCCCACGTATGTCAGGTAACTCCCGGCTCGCGGAGTCGTCCAGGGGTCGTGGGGCCCTGCTTCCAGGCTGGGGCCCGGTGTGGCGAGATTTCACATCCCGGCAATCCGGGGGACGGGCCGGTGCCGGGGCCCGAGCAGGCACCGGGTAACGTCGCAGGCGTTCGCGGCGCTGAGTGAGACAGCGGCCCGGTCCGCGAGAGCGGCCGAAACAGCTCTTGCGCATCCGTCGACCACGGCCGTGCCGGTGCCTGGACCAGGGCGGAGCGCGGGGTCGTACGTCAGACTACGCACCGGCTTGGTACGAGCTGTGCGGCTTCTCCGCAGATCAGCGCACCCGCCCTCGTCAGGACGCATCAGCGACAACTGACGGGTAAGTGCAAATTATTTGGGATGCCCCGGAATAGGAACACAGCGGCACCTCCGCTCGTTGTCATTACGTGAGCACGACACAGACACCACCTGTTCTCGCCGCAGAGCTGGCACAGGCGTGGGCCGACATTCAGCGGTACCACCCCGAACTGCCGGACCTTGCCGCGCCAGAGTCCCTGATCGGGGAGTCGTCGTCCGCGTGCGGTCACGAACTCTCCTTCGAGCGACTGCTCCATGAGGCAGTCCATGGCATCGCCGCCGCCCGAGGGGTCCGTGACACCTCCCGCGCCGGCCGGTACCACAACCGCCGCTTCCTCGCCATCGCGGAGGAACTGGGCCTGGACCACCCCGAGGAACCGCACCCCAGCAGCGGTTTCTCGCTGGTCACGCTCAACCCCGAGGCGAAGCGGCGTTACCGCCCGACCATCGAGCGCCTCCAGCGCGCGCTGAAGGCCCACACGGTGGCCACCTCCGCCGACACGAGCCGCACCTTCCGGGGCCCGGCCGCCCGTCACGGCTCCTCCGGTGGCGGCGTCCGCGTCAAGGCGGTCTGCGACTGCGGCCGCAACGTCCGGGTGGTTCCGTCGGTCCTCGCCCAGGCGCCCATCGTCTGCGGCGGCTGCGGCAAGCCCTTCCGCATCCCCGAGGTCGTGGTGGCGGCGGCAAGCTAGCGGTACGGCTGCTCGTGGCAGCCGTACCGCCCGGCTCGGCGGCAACTGCACAGCACCGGGCAGCGCACCCGACGTCCCTCACCTCCGCGCCGGGTGCCTCCCCGGCATGCCCAGCCGCGGCTCAGCCCCCCTCGACCACCCTCAGCCACCCTCGGCCGGAAGCGACCCGCGGGGTATGGCACAATGGCTAGCTGTACTCGACAGCCGCACAGGACCCCTCTCTCCTCCGGCTGACGCGTCCATCGGGCACTCGGGTACCGCAACCCCACGCGGCAATCTCGCCGTGCCCAACCACGTCAAATCCAGGAGAACCCACTCCCGTGGCAGTCAAGATCAAGCTGAAGCGTCTGGGCAAGATCCGTTCGCCTCACTACCGCATCGTCGTCGCCGACTCCCGCACCCGCCGTGACGGCCGTGCGATCGAGGAGATCGGCAAGTACCACCCGACCTACAACCCGTCGGTCATGGAGGTGGACGCCGAGCGCGTGGCGTACTGGCTGGGTGTCGGCGCGCAGCCGACCGAGCCCGTCCTCGCCATCCTGAAGAAGACCGGCGACTGGCAGAAGTTCAAGGGCGAGCCGGCCCCCGCGCCGCTGCTCGTCGCGGAGCCCAAGGCCACGCGTCCGTCGTTCGAGGCTCTCGGCGGTGACGACGAGGGCAAGGGTGAGGCGATCACCCAGAAGAAGAAGGCTGAGAAGAAGGACGAGGCGGCTGCCGAGTCCGAGTCGACCGAGGCCTGAGCAGCATGCTCGAAGAGGCGCTTGAGCACCTCGTGAAGGGCATCGTCGACAACCCTGACGATGTGCAGGTCGCCTCGCGCAACCTGCGCCGCGGGCGCGTGCTGGAGGTCCGGGTCCACCCCGACGACCTCGGCAAGGTGATCGGCCGCAACGGCCGCACCGCGCGTGCCCTGCGTACCGTCGTGGGCGCCATCGGCGGCCGCGGTGTCCGCGTCGACCTCGTCGACGTGGACCACGTCCGCTGACGCTTCATCGCAACCGGCTCGGGCCGGGGAGGGCCACTGGCCGTCCCCGGCCCGAGTCGTATGAGCAGGACACCGGGCAGGAGATGACAGGAGAATTGGACTCGTGCAGCTGGTAGTCGCACGGATCGGCCGTGCCCATGGCATCAAGGGCGAGGTCACCGTCGAGGTACGTACCGACGAGCCGGAGCTGCGGCTCGCCCCGGGCGCCGTCCTGGCCACCGACCCGCCCTCCGCCGGGCCGCTCACCATCGCCACCGGCCGCGTGCACAGCGGCCGCCTGCTCCTGCGCTTCGAGGGCGTCAGCGACCGCAACGGCGCCGAGGCCCTGCGCAACACCCTGCTGATCGCCGAGATCGACCCCGAGGAACTCCCCGAGGGCGAGGACGAGTACTACGACCACCAGCTCATCGACCTCGACGTGGTCACCGAGGACGGCACGGAGGTCGGCCGGATCACCGAGATCTCGCACCTGCCCTCCCAGGACCTCTTCATCGTCGAGCGCCCGGACGGCAGCGAGGTGATGATCCCGTTCGTGGAGGAGATCGTCACCGACATCGACCTGGCGGAGCAGAAGGCGGTCATCACGCCCCCGCCGGGCCTGATCGACGACCGCGCGGTGATCGACTCGACCCGGGACGCGGCGGAGGACTCGGCGGACTCGGCGGACTCGGCGGAGGAAGAGTCCTGATGCGCCTCGACGTCGTCACGATCTTCCCCGAGTACCTGGAGCCCCTGAACGTCTCCCTGGTCGGCAAGGCACGCGCGCGCGGGCAGCTGAACGTCCATGTGCACGACCTGCGGTCCTGGACGTACGACCGGCACCACACGGTCGACGACACGCCGTACGGCGGCGGCCCCGGCATGGTCATGAAGACCGAGTCGTGGGGAGACGCCCTGGACTCGGTCCTCGCCGACGGCTACGAGACGGGCTCCTACGCGCCCGCCCTGATCGTCCCCACCCCCAGCGGCCGCCCGTTCACCCAGGAGCTGGCCGTCGAGCTGTCCGAACGCCCCTGGCTGATCTTCACCCCGGCCCGCTACGAGGGCATCGACCGGCGCGTGATGGACGAGTACGCGACCCGGATGCCGGTCTACGAGGTCTCCATCGGCGACTACGTCCTCGCCGGCGGCGAGGCGGCCGTCCTCGTCATCACCGAGGCCGTCGCCCGGCTGCTGCCTGGCGTCCTCGGCAACGCCGAGTCCCACCGGGACGACTCCTTCGCGCCCGGCGCGATGGCGAGCCTCCTGGAAGGCCCCGTCTACACCAAGCCGCCCGTCTGGCGCGGCCGGGACATCCCCGAGGTGCTGCTCAGCGGCCACCACGGCAAGATCGCCCGCTGGCGCCGCGACGAGGCCCTGCGGCGTACGACGGCCCACCGGCCCGACCTGATCGAACGCTGCGACCCCAAGGCCTTCGACAAGAAGGACCGCGAGATGCTCTCCATCCTGGGCTGGTCCCCGGACCCGGAGGGCGAGCCGTACGGCCGATTTTGGCGCAGGACCGAGGCCGTGGAAGAATAGACCGCTGCTGTGCGTCCGTCCGGCGTGCGCCCCTGCCACAGGGGGACACGACGCCCGTCCCGACCCGCACACGGCTTCATGCAAACACCTAGCTCCCGTTGATGACCTGTGGCATCAGCGAAGAAAGCAGACGAAATGTCTCACCTGCTCGACACCGTCGACGCCGCGTCGCTGCGCAGCGACATCCCGGCCTTCCGCCCGGGTGACACCGTCAACGTCCACGTGCGCGTCATCGAGGGCAACCGCTCCCGTGTGCAGCAGTTCAAGGGCGTTGTGATCCGCCGCCAGGGCTCCGGTGTCCGCGAGACCTTCACGGTCCGCAAGGTCTCGTTCTCCGTCGGCGTCGAGCGCACCTTCCCGGTGCACACCCCGATCGTCGAGAAGATCGAGCTCGTCACCCGCGGTGACGTGCGTCGCGCCAAGCTGTACTACCTCCGTGACCTGCGCGGCAAGGCCGCGAAGATCAAGGAGAAGCGCGAGAGCTGAGCGCTCGCCGGGGTTCATGGGAAGGCCGGATAACATCTGGCTCCGATGGACACCGAAGCACAGCCGACGGAACGCGACCGTTCCTCCCGTCCCGGGACACCGGGGCCGGAGGGCCGGTCGCGTTTCGCGTTGGTGTCGCGGATCGCCGACTGGCTGCCGGGCGGCCGGATCACCCTCACCCTCTTCGTCTGCCTGGTTCTCCTTCTGCTCCTCAACACGTTCGTGGTGCAGCCGTTCCAGATCCCCAGCGGATCGATGGAGCAGGGATTGAGGATCGGGGACCGCGTGCTCGTAAATAAGTTGGCGTACCGTTTCGGTGCCCAGCCGAGCCGCGGTGACGTGGTTGTCTTCGACGGGACCGGGTATTTCGGGGACGCCGACTACGTCAAACGCGTTGTCGGAGTGGGGGGCGACCACGTGGTCTGCTGTGACAAGAAGGGGAGGCTCGAGGTGAACGGCCGGTCGGTCGACGAGACGGCGTTCCTGTATCCCGGGAACCCCCCGTCCACCGTGCCCTTCGACGTCGTCGTACCCGCGGGGCGCCTTTTCCTGCTCGGCGACCACCGCAGCGACTCCAGTGACTCCCGCGACCATCTCGGCTCGCCCGGCGGCGGCATGATCCCCGTCGGCGACGTCATCGGCCGCGCCGACTGGATCGCCTGGCCCTCCGGCCACTGGACGCACCTGACGCGGCCCTCCGCCTACGCGCGCGTACCGGACGCCGGCGAAGCCGCCGGCGCGGGTGCGCATGCCGCCGGGGCGGGTGCGCATGGGTAACCGCGGCAAGCCGCGCGGGGTGCCCAGCTCGCCCGCCGACGATCTGCTGCCCACCGGCTCCCGTCGTACCTCCACGCCGGGCGGTGGCCGTACGCGCGCGGAGCGGCGCAAGCTCCAGCGCAAGGTCAAGCGCAAGCGCAGGCGTTCAGCCGTTCGGGAGATCCCTCTTCTGGTCGGTGTCGCCGTCCTCATAGCGCTGGTCCTGAAGACCTTCCTCGTCCAGGCGTTCGTGATCCCGTCCGGCTCCATGGAGCAGACGATCCAGATCGGCGACCGCGTCCTGGTCGACAAGTTCACCCCGTGGTTCGGCTCCGAGCCGCAGCGCGGGGACGTCGTCGTCTTCCACGACCCGGGCGGCTGGCTCAAGGACGAGCAGACCACCAAGAAGAACGACCCCGTCGTCGTCAAGCAGGTCAAGGAAGGCCTCACCTTCATCGGCCTGCTGCCCTCCGACAACGAGAAGGACCTGATCAAACGGGTCATCGCGGTCGGCGGCGACCACGTCAAGTGCTGCGACGCGCAGGGCCGGGTCACCGTCAACGGCGTGCCGCTGACCGAGGGCGACTACATCTATCCGGGGGACCAGCCCTCGGCCACCCCCTTCGACATCACCGTCCCGAAGGGGCGCCTGTGGGTGATGGGCGACCACCGGGGCGACTCCGCGGACTCCCGCTACCACCAGGACACCCCGTACAGGGGAACCGTCTCCGAGGACTCGGTGGTCGGCCGGGCCATGGTCATCGGCTGGCCCATCGGGCACTGGACCCGTCTGGAGGAACCTAAAACCTTCGCAAGCGTCGCCGACTCCGTGTCGGGGGCGACGGCGGGCCCTCGGCTGTCGCATAGGGTTGCCCCCGACGATCCGAACGCATTGAACCGGCTCCCGACCCCTGCGGAACTCCCGCTCGTTATGGGAGTGGTGGGCCTGCACCGGCTATGGGGCAGGCGGCGGCACAGAGTAAGGAGTTGGCGTGGGGGATGTGGCGGTTGGCGCACGGTCGGGACACGACGGCGAGGAGTACCGCGGGCACCCCGTGGAGGCGAACGTCCCCGCCGCGGACGAGGCCGTGAACTCCGGGAACGGCTTCGCGGTGGCTGACGACGGCACGCCGGAGGACCGGCGGCCCCGGACCGGGAGCGCCGAGGGCGAGGGCACGGACGAGACCGCGCACCAGCCGAAGAAGCCGCGCTCCTTCTGGAAGGAGCTGCCGATCCTGATCGGCATCGCGCTGGTCCTGGCGCTGCTGATCAAGACGTTCCTGGTGCAGGCGTTCTCGATCCCGTCGGACTCGATGCAGAACACCCTCCAGCGGGGTGACCGCGTCCTGGTCGACAAGCTCACCCCGTGGTTCGGATCCGAGCCGGAGCGCGGCGAGGTCGTCGTCTTCCACGACCCGGGCAACTGGCTGGCGGGCGAGCCCGCGCCCAACCCGAACGCCCTGCAGAAGGTCCTCAGCTGGATCGGTCTGATGCCGTCCGCCGAGGAGAAGGACCTGATCAAGCGGGTCATCGGGGTCGGCGGCGACACGGTCGAGTGCAAGAACACCGGCCCGCTGCTGGTCAACGGCCACGCGTTGAACGAGCCGTACGTGTACCCCGGCAACACCCCGTGCAGCCAGGACGACTCGGGCGGTCAGTTCAAGGTGAAGGTGCCCAAGGGCTTCATCTGGGTGATGGGCGACCACCGCCAGAACTCCCGCGACTCCCGCTACAACCAGGGCGACAAGTACCACGGCATGGTTCCCGTGGACAAGGTCGTCGGCCGCGCGATCGTCAAGGCCTGGCCGGTCAACCGCTGGGGCACCCTGCCCGTCCCGGACACCTTCGACCAGCCCGGTCTCGGTCAGCAGTCCTCCGCGGCGCGGTCCCTCGCGGCGGCACCCGAGGGCATCGCGGTGGCGGCGGTGCTGCCGGTGGCGGTGTGGCGGTTCCGGCGGGCCGGCCGCCCGGAGGCCAAGAAGCGGTAAGCGACGGCCCGGGCCGCGCAAGAGGGGCTGCCCCTGCTCGGTACCGCCGGGTAGGGTGCGGGTCCATGGGTGGCGAGAGCACGACGCGTACGGCCCCGCGCAGCGCGGGCACAGGCACGGCACAGGCGGGCGGCGGCCGGCTCGGGCAGCGGCTGTCCGGGGTGGCCGTCGCAGTGGGTCTGCTGCTGTTCCTCGGAGGTTTCGTCTGGGGAGCGCTGGTCTACCGGCCGTACACCGTGCCCACCAGCTCGATGACCCCCACGATCGACGCCGGTGACCGGGTCCTGGCCCAGCGCGTCGACGGCAGCGAGGTCCGGCGCGGTGACGTGGTCGTCTTCGAGGACAAGAGCTGGGTCACCAACGCCAGCGTGGTCAAGCGGGTCGTCGCGGTCGGCGGCGACACCGTCTCCTGCTGCACCGACGGCAAGCTCACCGTCAACGGCAAGCAGATCGACGAGCCGTACCTGCCCGAGGGCTCCCTGGCCGAGATCAAGAACTTCCCGACCGTGACCGTCCCGAAGGGCCGGCTCTTCCTGCTCGGTGACGAGCGCCAGGGCTCCCTGGACTCCACCGCCCACCTCACCGACGCCGCCGGCGGCACGGTCTCCCGCGACGCCGTCTCCGCGCGCGTCGACTCCGTCATCTGGCCCATGAAGGGCCTGCTCAAGCGCCCCACCGGCTTCGAGACGCTCGGCGCCCTCTCCCAGCCGGGCCCGGTCGAGACCATCGAGCTGATGATCGTCGTCGGCGCCGTCCTGGTCCTCGCCGGGGGCGCGTACGGCCCGATCGCGGCACGCCTGGGCCGCTCCCGCAACCGGACCCGCCCGGAGTCCGCCGGTGCCCGCTGAGACGCCCGCCGGGGCCCCGGCCGGGACCACCGCAGGGGCCGCGGGGACGGGCGAGGGCACCGACGAGGACGTGTACGAGGGCGGCCTGCGCAAGGTGGCCCGGGTGGTCCTGCTCGATCCCCAGGACCGCATCCTCCTGCTCCACGGCCACGAGCCGGGCGACCCGGCCGACGACTGGTGGTTCACACCCGGAGGCGGTCTGGAGGGCTCCGAGACCCGCGAGGAGGCCGCGCTGCGGGAACTGGCCGAGGAGACCGGGATCACCGATGTGGCACTCGGTCCCGTGCTGTGGCGCCGGCGGTGCTCCTTCCCGTTCGCGGGACGCCGCTGGGACCAGGACGAGTGGTACTACCTGGCCCGTACGACCCAGACGGCCACCGCGGCCCTGGGCCTGACGGAGCTGGAGCGGCGCAGTGTCGCCGGAGCGCGCTGGTGGACGTGTCAGGAACTGACCCGTGCACATGAGACGGTGTATCCGACCAGACTCGCCGAGCTGCTGCGTACGCTGCTCGACGAAGGTCCCCCGGCCAGGCCTGTGACCCTTGACACGGAAATCGTCTGAGGGTTCGTCGGACTGGCGCACAATGGTGGGATCGCACGGCTGAAGGGGAACATGCCATGAGCGCCGAGGACCTCGAGAAGTACGAGACCGAGATGGAGCTGAAGCTCTACCGGGAGTACCGAGACGTCGTCGGTCTGTTCAAATACGTGATCGAGACCGAACGGCGCTTCTACCTCACCAACGACTACGAGATGCAGGTGCACTCGGTCCAGGGTGAGGTGTTCTTCGAGGTGTCCATGGCGGACGCCTGGGTCTGGGACATGTACCGACCGGCTCGCTTCGTCAAGCAGGTCCGCGTCCTCACGTTCAAGGACGTGAACATTGAGGAGCTGAACAAGAGCGATCTGGAACTCCCGGGCGGGTGACGGGGTTATCCACAACCGCTGAACCGTCCACCAAGATCAACATCTTGGGGCGCGCTGCGTGACGGTTGGCACCGGAGGTGGTGCCGACATGAGCAACGCACGCAGTGCACTCGGCAGGTACGGCGAGGACCTGGCCGCGCGGCGGCTGACCGAAGCCGGGATGACGGTCCTGGAGCGCAACTGGCGCTCCGGCAGGACCGGTGAGATCGACATCGTGGCCCGGGACGGTGACGTCCTGGTCGTGTGCGAGGTGAAGACCCGCAGGAGCGGCTCCTTCGAGCATCCGATGGCCGCGGTCAGGCCCGAGAAGGCGGCCCGCCTGCGGGGCCTCGCCGAACGCTGGATCCACACCCACGGAGGAGCTCCGCCCGGCGGCGTCCGCATCGACCTCGTCGGCGTCCTCCTGCCCCACCGCGGCGCCCCCGCCGTCGAGCACGTGCGGGGGGTGGCCTGACATGGCATTCGCCCGCACATGCTCCGTGGCCCTCGTCGGCGTCGAGGGCGTGGTCGTCGAGGTCCAGGCCGACCTCGAACCCGGAGTCGCCGCCTTCACCCTGGTCGGTCTCCCGGACAAAAGCCTGACAGAAAGCCGCGACCGAGTCCGGGCGGCGGTGGTGAACTCGGGCGGCGAGTGGCCCCAGAAGAAGCTCACCGTCGGACTCAGCCCGGCCTCCGTGCCCAAGGCCGGCTCCGGTTTCGACCTGGCTGTGGCCTGCGCGGTCCTCGGTGCCGCGGAACGGATCGACCCCAGGGTCCTCGCCGACATCGTCATGATCGGGGAACTCGGCCTGGACGGCAGGGTGCGACCGGTCCGGGGCATCCTGCCCGCGGTGCTGGCCGCCGCCGATGCCGGATACGAACAGGTGGTCGTGCCGGAGTGCGCCGCCGCCGAGGCCGCCCTGGTCCCCGGGGTGTCCGTGCTCGGCATCCGCAGCCTGCGGCAATTGATCGCGATCCTGGCCGAAGAACCCGTACCCGAGGAGGAGCCGGACGATCAGGGACGCCCGGACCCCCTCCTGGCCGGTCTGCGCGTACCCGGCACGGGCGCGGCCACCGGCATGCACAGCGTCGGTGCCGCGCAGCACGAGCAGGACCACGACCTGGCCGACGTGGTGGGCCAGACCTCGGCGCGTACGGCGGTGGAGGTGTCCGCCGCGGGTGGGCATCACCTGTTCCTGGAGGGACCGCCGGGCGCGGGCAAGACCATGCTCGCGGAGCGGCTGCCCGCCGTGCTGCCTCGGCTCACCCGAGAGGAGTCACTGGAAGTCACCGCCGTGCACTCGGTGGCGGGGCTGCTGCCCCCGGGCAAGCCCCTCATCGACGTCGCGCCCTACTGCGCCCCGCACCACTCGGCGACGATGCAGTCCCTCGTGGGCGGCGGGCCGGGCATCGCGCGGCCCGGAGCGGTGTCGCTGGCCCACCGGGGTGTGCTGTTCCTCGACGAGGCCCCCGAGTTCCATGGCCAGACGCTGGACGCCCTGCGCCAGCCCCTGGAGTCGGGACACGTCGTGATCGCGCGCAGCGCGGGCGTGGTCCGGTTCCCGGCGAGGTTCCTGATGGTGCTGGCGGCCAACCCCTGCCCCTGCGGACGCTTCTCACAGCGCGACTCCCTGTGCGACTGTCCGCCGTCGGCGATCCGCCGCTACCAGGCCCGGCTGTCCGGTCCGCTGCTGGACCGGGTCGACCTCCGCGTCGAGGTCGACCCGGTCACCCGCGCCCAGCTCACCGACCCCGGCGCCCGGGGCGAGTCCACCGCGAAAGTGGCCGATCGGGTGCGGGCGGCCCGGGAACGGGCAGCAGCCCGTTTGGCCGGAACCCCCTGGCGCACCAACAGCGAGGTGCCCGGCCGGGAACTGCGCAGCCGCTTCCACGCCGCCGCCGGCGCGATGGACGAGGCCGAACGCAATCTGGAGCGGGGCGTGCTCACGGCGCGCGGGATCGACCGGGTGCTCCGTGTCGCCTGGACGGTGGCGGACCTCGTCGGCCACGACCGTCCGGACGCCGGCGACGTCTGCCTCGCACTGCAACTGCGCACCGGAGTTCCGCGAGGCGTGCCCATGGCCATCGGGGCCATGGCGTGAGCGCCGGAGCCGACCCGGACGGCGGGCTGCTCGGGAGGGTGTTTCTGGCTCGGGTGTTGGAGCCGGGGGATGAGGCCGGGGGGCGGTGGTTGCGGCAGTTCGGGGTGGGGGAGGTGGTGCGTCGGTTGCGGGACGGCGGTCCGGCCCTGCCGGGGGTGAGCGGGAAACGGTGGGGCGGGCTCGTGGCGCGGGCCGGGCGGGCCGAGCCGGAGCGGGATCTGGAGGTCGCGCGGGCTGTCGGCATACGGTTCGTATGTCCGGGGGACGCGGAGTGGCCGGGGCAGTTGGATGATCTGGGGGACGGACGGCCTACTGGGTTGTGGGTGCGCGGGATGCCCAGTCTGCGGATGTGGGCGCTGCGGTCCGTGGCCGTCGTGGGAGCGCGCGCCTGCACGGAGTACGGCGCCCACGCGGCAGCCTCCCTCGCCTCGGGGCTGGCCGAGCGGGGCTGGGTCGTCGTGTCCGGCGGCGCGTACGGGATCGACGGTGCCGCCCACCGCGGCGCCCTCGCCGTCGGCGGAGCCACCGTCGCCGTGCTGGCCTGCGGCGTCGACCGCCCCTACCCGCGCGGCCACACCGCGCTGATCAACAGGATCGCGGAACAGGGGCTGGTGGTCGGCGAGTTGCCGCCGGGCGATCATCCGACTCCGAGCCGGTTCATCCTGCGGAACAGAGTGATCGCGGCGCTCACGACGGGCACCGTCGTCGTGGAGGCCGCCTGCCGCAGCGGTTCCCTGGTCACCGCGCGGGCCGCCCAGCGCCTGGGACGGTTCACCATGGGCGTGCCCGGGCCCGTCACCAGCGCACTCTCCGCCGGCGTGCACGAACTGCTGCGCGGCGAGGCCGTCCTCGTCACCGACGCCGCGGAGGTCGTCGAGCTCGTGGGTGACATGGGCGACCTGGCACCGCCCCGGCGCGGCCCCGTCCTCCCCCGGGACCTGCTGGAACCGGCGGCCCGGACCGTCCTCGCCGCCCTCCCCGGCGACCGCGCGGCCCCCGCCGAGGACATCGCCGCCGACGCGCGGACCACACGGGACGAGGCGATCGCGAGACTGTACGAACTTCGAGCGCTTGGCTACGTCGAACGACACGGCGATGGCTGGAAGTTGACACGCCAGGCGATGATCTCGGTCCGGCAGCGCCCCGGCCCGTGCTGACCGAGCGTGTTCGGCCGTCCGGGGGAATCCCCTACGCCCTTGGGTTTTCCCGGAGTTGGCGCCCCCGTGCGGTCACACAGAGCGAGGCGTGCGGTGCGGTGATGCGCCCGGTGGACGCGCCCCGCGCGGGGGTGGAGCCTCACTGTTCGCGCACCGCGACTCCTCAGTCACGCTACGCTCACGAAAGTTCGGGCGCAGACCGCGCCAACTCGACATCAGACCGACAGCTCACCCAGGTGGCCCACTTCCCCCCACGACCTCCCAGCCCCTCTCGCTCCGCAGCACTTCAGAGCACTTCACGGCACTTCACGGCAGAACGGCACAAGGCGACGAATGCCCCAGCACACCTCCGGGTCCGACCGGGCGGCGATCCCCCCAGCCGCCCGCGACGGTGGCAGCGTGCGGCCGCCCGCTCCCTCGACGCTCGACGAGCTGTGGCGGTCGTACAAGGCGACGGGGGACGACCGGCTGCGGGAGCAGCTGATCCTGCACTACTCGCCGCTGGTCAAATACGTGGCCGGCCGGGTGAGCGTCGGTCTGCCCCCCAATGTGGAGCAGGCCGACTTCGTGTCCTCCGGGGTGTTCGGGCTGATCGACGCGATCGAGAAGTTCGACATCGACCGGGAGATCAAGTTCGAGACGTACGCGATCACCCGGATCCGGGGCGCGATGATCGACGAGCTGCGGGCGCTGGACTGGATCCCGCGGTCGGTGCGGCAGAAGGCGCGGAACGTCGAGCGGGCCTACGCCACGCTGGAGGCGCGGCTGCGGCGCACCCCGACGGAGGTGGAGGTCGCCGGCGAGCTGGGCATGGAGGTCGACGAGCTGCACGCCGTGTTCAGCCAGCTGTCGCTGGCCAACGTGGTCGCCCTGGAGGAGCTGCTGCACGTCGGCGGCGAGGGCGGGGACCGGCTCAGCCTCATGGACACACTGGAGGACACCGCCGCCGACAATCCGGTGGAGGTGGCCGAGGACCGGGAGCTGCGGCGGTTCCTGGCGCGGGCGATCAACACGCTGCCCGAGCGGGAGAAGACCGTGGTCACGCTGTACTACTACGAGGGGCTCACCCTGGCCGAGATCGGCAACGTCCTCGGGGTCACCGAGAGCCGGGTCAGCCAGATCCACACCAAGTCGGTGCTGCAGCTGCGGGCGAAGCTGGCGAGCTTCGGGCGCTGAGTCCTCCCCTCCGGGGTGGGCTGTCCGTAAAGTGGTTGACGTGCCAAGGATTCGAGCGGCCTCCGTGGCCGAGCACCGGTCGATGCAGCGAGCCGCCCTGTTGGACGCGGCTCGGTCGTTGCTGTCCGAGGGCGGGACGGAGGCGCTGACCTTTCCCGCGCTGGCCGAGCGCACGGGGCTGGCGCGGTCGTCCGTCTACGAGTACTTCCGGTCACGGGCCGCCGTGGTCGAAGAGCTGTGCGAGGTCGACTTCCCGGTGTGGGCCGCGGAGGTCGCGGCGGCGATGGAGCGGGCGGACTCGGCCGAGGGCAAGGTCGAGGCGTATGTGCGGCAGCAGCTGGCGCTGGTGGGGGACCGGCGGCACCGGGCCGTCGTGGCGATCTCCGCGAGCGAGCTGGACGCGGGGGCGCGGGAGAAGATCCGCGCCGCGCACGGCGGGCTGGTCGCGATGGTCGTCGAGGCGCTGGGAGAGATGGGGCACGAGCAGCCCCGGCTGGCGGCGATGCTGCTGCAGGGAGTCGTGGACGCGGCCGTACGGCGCATCGAGCTCGGCGCGGCGGAGGATCCTGCGGTGATCACGAACGCCGCGGTCACCATGGCACTACGGGGCGTCCAGGGCTGACGTGCGCTGCGGCTGCCCGTAGCCCCGTAGCCCCGTAGCCACACCGCTACGCAGGGAGCGGCACTCCCAGTACCGGCAGCAGTCTCGACGGGCTCCTGTGCAGGAGCCATGGTGGGAGCAGCGACAAGGGGTCGAGGTAGGTCTCACCCCTCCGCAGGCCCCAGTGCACGCACGTAGCCGTTCCGCAGTGGGAGCCCGTCGGTTCCACCGTGCCCACCACCTCGCCCGCCCCCACCTGATCCCCCTTCCGCACCGACGGGCTCACCGGTTCGTACGTCGTCCGCAGATCCGTTCCCGTCAGTTCGACCGAGACCACGCCCCGCCCCGCGACCCGGCCCGCGAAGGACACCCGGCCGGGGGCCACCGACCGGACCGGGGCGCCGGGTGGTGCGCCCAGGTCCACGCCCCGGTGGCCGGGGCCGTACACCGTGGCCGGCGGCTCCCAGCCGCGAAGCACCACGGGCCGGACGCCCACCGGCCAGGCGCGGGCGACGGCCGGGACCGGAGGTCGTGGGGCCGGCGCGGGTAAGGGGCCCGGGGAGTCTGCCCAAGCCAGAGGCGTGAGCACGACGGCCGCCAGCCCCACCAGCAACCCCGCCCACACACCCGCCCGAGCTCCCGCCCGCGCTCCCGTCCTCGCACCCGCACGCCGCATCGCCAGTCGCCTCGCCATTCGCCTCACTCGTCGCATACGAGAAAGCCTCCCGTGAGCCGCCGATCTTGGCCGGGATCTGTGGACGACTCCCCGGTTGTGGACAGCCGCGTCACCCGGTGCCCTGCCGGTCCCGTACACTTCTTCTGGCGATCCGGGTCACCGGGTCGACTTCGCACGCCCCGACACCTGGTGATCACAAACCGGTGTCAGCGCCTCTCGGTCCCTCGTGGCAAGGCGCACTCGGGCGTCAGGCGCGGAAGCCGTCCGGCATCCGCGGCACAACCGAGAACTTCAAGGAGATACGGCCATGGCCGTCGTCACGATGCGGGAGCTGCTGGAGAGCGGCGTCCACTTCGGTCACCAGACCCGTCGCTGGAACCCGAAGATGAAGCGCTTCATCTTCACCGAGCGCAACGGCATCTACATCATCGACCTGCTCCAGTCGCTGTCGTACATCGACCGCGCCTACGAGTTCGTCAAGGAGACCGTCGCCCACGGCGGCACGGTCATGTTCGTCGGCACGAAGAAGCAGGCGCAGGAGGCCATCGCCGAGCAGGCCACCCGCGTCGGCATGCCCTACGTCAACCAGCGCTGGCTGGGCGGCATGCTCACCAACTTCTCGACCGTCTACAAGCGTCTGCAGCGCCTCAAGGAGCTGGAGCAGATCGACTTCGAGGACGTCGCGTCCTCCGGTCTGACCAAGAAGGAGCTCCTGGTCCTCTCCCGCGAGAAGGCCAAGCTGGAGAAGACCCTCGGCGGTATCCGCGAGATGCAGAAGGTGCCCAGCGCCGTCTGGATCGTGGACACCAAGAAGGAGCACATCGCGGTCGGCGAGGCCCGGAAGCTCAACATCCCGGTCGTCGCCATCCTCGACACCAACTGCGACCCCGACGAGGTCGACTACAAGATCCCGGGCAACGACGACGCGATCCGCTCCGTCACCCTGCTCACCCGTGTGATCGCCGACGCCGTCGCCGAGGGCCTCATCGCCCGTTCCGGCGTGGCCGCCGGTGAGAAGGGCGAGAAGGCCGCGGGCGAGCCGCTCGCCGAGTGGGAGCGCGACCTGCTCGAGGGTGAGAAGAAGGCCGACGAGGCCCCGGCCGCTGCCGAGGCTCCCGCTGCCGAGGCTCCGGCTGCCGAGGCTCCGGCTGCCGAGGCTCCGGCTGCCGAGGCTCCGGCCGCCGAGGGCGAGCAGGCCTGACGTCAGCGTTGACGGCGGGGGCGGTACCAGAACCCACGGCGCCTCCGGCGCGGTGAAGTCCGCCCCCGCTGTTCACCCGTAGTTCGGCACGCAGCCCGCGATCCGCGTTCACATGTGGACCGCAGACCGTTCCGATCTCCGATCTCCCAAGACTTCGAGAAAGACTCACAGACTCATGGCGAACTACACCGCCGCCGACGTCAAGAAGCTCCGTGAGCTCACCGGCGCCGGCATGATGGACTGCAAGAAGGCTCTGGACGAGGCCGAGGGCAACGTCGACAAGGCCGTCGAGGCGCTGCGCATCAAGGGCCAGAAGGGCGTCGCCAAGCGCGAGGGCCGCTCCGCCGAGAACGGCGCCGTGGTCTCCATCATCGCCGACGACAACTCCTCCGGCGTCATCGTCGAGCTGAAGTGCGAGACCGACTTCGTCGCCAAGGGCGAGAAGTTCCAGGCCGTCGCCAAGGCCATCGCCGAGCACGTCGCCAAGACCTCCCCGGCCGACATCGAGGCCCTGCTCGCCTCCGAGATCGAGCCCGGCAAGACCGTCCAGGCGTTCGTGGACGAGGCCAACGCCAACCTCGGCGAGAAGATCGTCCTGGACCGCTTCGCGCAGTTCGCCGACGGCTTCGTGCTCGCCTACATGCACCGCACGATGCCCGACCTGCCCCCGCAGATCGGTGTCCTCGTCGAGCTCGACAAGCCGAACGCCGAGGTCGCCAAGGGCGTCGCCCAGCACATCGCCGCCTTCGCGCCGAAGTACCTCTCCCAGGAGGACGTCCCGGCCGAGGTCGTCGAGTCCGAGCGCCGCATCGCCGAGGAGACCACCCGCGCCGAGGGCAAGCCCGAGGCCGCGATCGCCAAGATCGTCGAGGGTCGCGTGAACGGCTTCTTCAAGGACGCCACGCTGCTCGGCCAGCCGTACGCGCTGGACAACAAGAAGTCGGTCCAGAAGGTTCTGGACGAGGCCGGTGTCACCCTGAAGCGCTTCGCGCGCATCAAGGTCGGCATCTGAGTCCGTACCGCGATCGACGCGCGACCCGGATAGGGTCGACAGCAGTCGTCCGCGCACACCGCCACACCCAGGCACGTGGCGGACGGCAGCAGATCTGACGAGGAGGCCATTGCCGCGCATGGGAGCGAAAAGCGACCCCACCGGCAATGGTCTTCTTCGTATGTGCAACACGTGAAAGAGGCGGGATCCCCATGACCACCAAGGCCCAGAAGAGCGACGACGGCAAAGTACGCGGCCGGTTTCTGCTGAAGCTGTCCGGAGAGGCGTTCTCCGGTGGCGGGGGCCTCGGCGTGGACCCGGACGTGGTGCACAAGATCGCCCGCGAGATCGCGGCCGTCGTGCGCGACGGCGCGCAGGTCGCGGTCGTCATCGGCGGCGGCAACTTCTTCCGCGGCGCCGAGCTGCAGCAGCGCGGCATGGACCGCGCCCGCTCCGACTACATGGGCATGCTCGGCACCGTGATGAACTGCCTCGCCCTCCAGGACTTCCTGGAGAAGGAGGGCATCGACAGCCGGGTGCAGACCGCCATCACCATGGGGCAGGTCGCCGAGCCCTACATTCCGCTGCGCGCCGTGCGCCACCTGGAGAAGGGCCGCGTGGTGATCTTCGGCGCCGGTATGGGCATGCCGTACTTCTCCACCGACACCACCGCCGCCCAGCGCGCCCTGGAGATCGACGCCGAGGCGCTGCTCATGGGTAAGAACGGCGTGGACGGGGTCTACGACTCGGACCCCAAGACCAACCCCGACGCCGTCAAGTTCGACGCCCTCGGCTACGGCGAGGTCATCACCCGCGACCTCAAGGTCGCCGACGCCACCGCCATCACGCTGTGCCGCGACAACAAGCTCCCGATCCTCGTGTTCGAGCTGCTGGCGGAGGGCAATATCGCGCGGGCCGTCAAGGGTGAGAAGATCGGCACTCTGGTGGGTGATCAGGGCAGCCGGGTCTGACCGGCATACCCCCTTCGCCCGGGGTGCGCCACCTGTCCGGGGGACGGACGGGACGCAGCCAGGCCGGGGGATGGACAATGTCCTGCCGGTCGGGAACCGTGCAGGAAGAAGACGCGACGCAGCCGGCCGCCGCCCGATCGAGGAACCGCAGCCGGGCCTTACTCAAGACACGCAGGAGCAAGTGGTGATCGAAGAGACCCTCCTCGAGGCCGAGGAGAAGATGGAGAAGGCCGTCCTGGTCGCCAAGGATGACTTCGCCGCGATCCGCACCGGCCGTGCGCACCCGGCGATGTTCAACAAGATCGTGGCCGACTACTACGGTGCGCCGACGCCGATCAACCAGCTGGCTTCGTTCTCCGTGCCGGAGCCGCGCATGGCGGTCGTGACCCCGTTCGACAAGAGCGCGCTGCGCAACATCGAGCAGGCGATCCGCGACTCCGACCTGGGCGTCAACCCCAGCAACGACGGCAACATCATCCGAGTGGTGTTCCCCGAGCTGACCGAGGAGCGCCGCCGCGAGTACATCAAGGTCGCCAAGGGCAAGGGCGAGGACGCGAAGGTCTCGATCCGCTCCGTCCGCCGCAAGGCCAAGGACGCGATCGACAAGCTGATCAAGGACGGCGAGGTCGGCGAGGACGAGGGGCGTCGTGCGGAGAAGGAGCTCGACGACACCACCGCGAAGTACGTCGCCCAGGTGGACGAGCTCCTGAAGCACAAGGAAGCGGAGCTGCTCGAAGTCTGATGAGCGACTCTTCCTGGGGGGCACCGCCGCCGGCGGGGCAGGCCGGACACTGGGGGCCCACCGTGGGTGGGCCCCTCCAGGGGGCTGCCCCGGCGGGTCCCGCATACGATGCGCCTGAGGCGCAGCAGACTCGCCCCATGCCGATCGTGCCCGAGGGACCCGCGTACGGCGGCGGCCAGGACGAGGACCGGGGGGCCGCTCGGCTGAACGGCCCCTTGTTCCGAGATGAGACGCAGTACGAACCGCACCAGACGGCGTACGAGCCCCAGCAGGCACATCAGGACCCCCACCAGCGGCAGCACCACCCCCGACACGGGCACTACGACCCCCAGCAGCCGCAGCACCACCCCCAGCACGGGTATGACGACCCGCAGCAGCCGCAGCACCACCCCCAGCAGTCGCACTACGAGCCGCAGAATCCGGAGCCCATGCCCGACGCCCCGCAGCCGGCGCCCGCGCCGCAGAAGAAGAGCGCGGGCCGTGACCTGAGCGCGGCCATAGGCGTCGGTGTCGGGCTCGGCGCGGTGATCGTCGCGTCGCTGTTCGTCGTCAAGGCCGTGTTCGTCGGCGTGGTGGCGGTGGCCGTGGTCGTCGGCCTGTGGGAGCTGACCAACCGGCTGCAGGAGCGCAAGGGCATCAAGGCACCGCTCGTGCCGCTCGCGCTGGGCGGAGCGGCGATGGTCGTCGCCGGGTACGTGCGCGGCGCCGAGGGCGCGTGGGTGGCCATGGCGCTGACGGCACTCGCGGTGCTGGTCTGGCGCATGACGGAACCGCCGGAGGGCTACCTCAAGGACGTCACGGCCGGTGTCTTCGCGGCGTTCTACGTGCCGTTCCTCGCCACCTTCGTCGCGATGATGCTCACCGCCCACGACGGCCCCTGGCGGGTCCTGACCTTCCTGCTCCTGACGGTCGTCAGCGACACCGGCGCCTACGCCGTCGGCTGGCGCTTCGGCAAGAAGAAGCTCGCCCCGCGCATCAGCCCCGGCAAGACCCGCGAGGGCCTGCTGGGCGCCGTGCTGTTCGCGATGGTCGCGGGCGCGCTGTGCATGCAGTTCCTGATCGACGACGGCTCCTGGTGGCAGGGCCTCCTGCTCGGCCTCGCGGTCGCGGCCAGCGCCACGCTCGGCGACCTCGGCGAGTCCATGATCAAGCGGGACCTGGGCATCAAGGACATGGGCACCTTGCTCCCCGGCCACGGCGGCATCATGGACCGCCTGGACTCCCTGCTGCCGACCGCCCCGGTGGTCTGGCTCCTCCTGGTGCTCTTCGTCGGCAGTGGCTGATGGGAGGCCACGGCGCCACGCCGCGGTAGCGGCACATCGGCAGAGCATGGACCGCCTGGACTCCCTGCTGCCGACCGCCCCGGTGGTCTGGCTCCTTCTGGTGCTCTTCGTCGGCAGTGGCTGACCCCACACCCCGCACGCCACGGCTTCCGGGCCCCGTCCTGCCCCAGGACGGGGCCCGTCGCCGTATGCGCGCGTGAGCCGCTACGCGCGTCTGGGCCGCCCAAACGATCTGCGACACTGGTACAGCCATGCCTAAGCCCGGAGAACTGGCAGGCACAAGACATGAACAGGCCCCCTACCTGCGCGTTCGTGCGGTTAGGGGGCCTGTTTCCATCTGCTGGGCCGTGCCTGGGCCGTGCGACGGGTGCTGAGCTAGGTCACCGCGAGGCGGCGGCGGAGCACCTTGCTGCTCACAACAAGAAACTCGGCGATGGCGGCGTGGTGCCGGTTCCAAAGCTCCGTGAACTCTTCGTCGTCCACTTCGCCCCGCCTCCAGTAGCTCCCCAAGCTCTTGCCGGCCTCGTTCAGCTCCTCAAGCGCCGTGAGCAGGGCGCGGTTCCGAGAGAGGATTTGGAGCCGAACGGACGCCAGTCTGTGAGCGGCGAGGTCAAAGCCACTGACGCGGTCGTCCATGCCGAGGACCCGTTCCTCCCAGATACGACTCTCGAAGTCTGCCTCAGAGGCAGCGACCAAGGCGCACTGTTCCAAGAGCAGCTCCGAGAGGCGCGACCTGTCTTCAGCGCGCTTCGCGAGGTGTTGTCCCAGTAGCGCGATGGCCGCACCGACGACCGTTGCGAGTAACGTCCCCCAGTCCATAGTCGGCATTGTTCCCGTGCTGGTGCCCACTGCATGCCGCAGGTGGCGGCAGCACTAGTTGGTTGGGGGATCAGCGAGATCTGGCTTTGTTCACGAGTTACGGGTTCTGGCACAGATCTTGGGGAGCGATCGCGGAGTGTTACCTCGATGTTCGATTGCGAGGAGGCTGGCTCGTGTGAGGCGGCGTACGCCTTGCCGTCCGGCAGCCGGAAGTGACGCTCCCTCAGGTATCTGCCGACCGCTGCTGTGGTCGGCTGCGGACGGTGATGGTGCTGGTCATGCAGACCGATGCACCGTTCTGGGAGTCGCTGGTTTTCGACGGGATTGACGATGTGGATGTCGAGACGGTGACGGCCGCGTTCGGCACGGTCGAGGTGGTCGCGAGAGGCCGTGCGGCCGGGGCTGCATGTCCGGACTGCGGCTGCTTCTCGGACCGAGTCCACGACCGATACCAGCGCAGACTGAAGGACCTTCCGCTCGCTGAACAGGGCTTCGTGATCCGGCTGACGGTCCGGCGCTTCATCTGCGGAGCGGCGGGCTGCCCCCGCCGGACGTTTGCCGAGCCGTTCTCCCGGCTGGCCGCCCCACACGCAAGATTCACGACTCGTCTCAACCGCGCCTTGGAGCGAGTGGGGCTCGCGCTGGCCGGGCGAGCCGGCGCTCGGCTGGCGGCACAGCCGGGCTTCGCCACGGGAAGGATGACCTTGTTGCGCAGGGTTATGGCATTGCCCGATCCACGGTTCAGTACTCCGCGTGTGCTGGGCGTGGACGACTTCGCGATCGTCGCGGCCAGACCTACTCCACCGTCTTGACCAGCGTCGAAGACCATAGGGTCGTCGATGTGCTCCCTTCCCGTGAAGCCGGGCCACTGGCCTCCTGGCTGATCCGCCACCCCGGCGTGGAGATCATCTGTCGGGACCGGGCCGGCGCCTACGCTGAGGGTGCCCGGCGCGGTGCCCCCGGTGCTCTGCAGGTCGCCGACCGGTTCCATCTTTGGCAGGGCCTCGGACGAGCCGTGGAAACCTGCGTCGCCGCCCATCGCGACTGCCTGCGCAACCCATCGCCCACCGGCATGCTGCCGGAGGACACCGGACTGGTTTCCGGTCGACCACAGGACGACTCGGATCCCGTCGGCCGACGAGCCGAGCGAAAGAAGGCAGCACACGCCCTGGTCCACGAGCTCCTGGCCCAGGGTCACTCACGCCGGGCGATCGCCCGGCATCTGGGCTGGGGTCTCAACACTGTGCTCCGGTACGCGAACGCCGCACGCTGGCAGGACACCTTCCGCGAGAACCGGCCCCGACCGAGCAGGCTGGACCCCTACAAGCCCTACCTGGAGCGACGCTTCGCCGAGGGATGCACCAGCGTCACCCACCTACATCGTGAACTCATTGCCGACAACGCGCCCGTCACCTACCAGATGGTCCGCAGCCACATTGCCGACCTTCGCGGGGCACCGGCTGGAACGCCGCCGCGGCCGCCGACCGTGCGGCAAGTGACCGGCTGGTTCACCCGGCACCCCGCGACTTTTACCGAGGAAGACCGGGCCGGTCTGAAGGAGGTCCTGACCCGCTGCCCCGAACTGGAACAGGCAGCCGAACACGTCCGCGACTTCGGCGAGATCCTTACCGACCGCCTCGGCTCCACACTGCCCACCTGGATCGACGCAGTCGACGCGAGCCAGCTACCTGGCCTCACCGGCTTCGCACTCCACCTGCTCCGAGACCTCGACGCTGTGACAGCCGGGCTCACTCTCAGCTGGAGCTCCGGCAGCATCGAGGGTGCCGTCAACCGCATCAAGAAGATCAAGCGGCAGCTCTACGGCCGAGCCGGATTCGAACTACTCCGCAAGATGATCCTGCTCCAGTAGCACTCCAAGCCTCCGAACCCTGCGCCAAGGCCGAGGACTGACCGCACCCAGAGAGCTTGGCTGGGGTGTGTCGGCACCGACGGACATAATGCGGCTGTGGACCTGAGACCGGAGCTGTTGCCCCCGCCCGTGAGTCAGCAGCGGCTGGACGAGCTGTGCGCGGAGGTTGAGCAGATCGCTGAGCTGCTGGTCGCCCGCCCAGAGGCGGCGGGCGAGGCGATCGAGGCGTTCAACGCGATGACCGGTCACGACTACGTGGCACTCGACTTCGCTGAGTACGACGGAAGCAGGAGCCTGGAGGAGTTCGCGAGGGAGGCGGCCCGGCCGGCTCGCCCCGTGGTTGCGGACATCACCCGGGACGAGCTCGTTGAGATCGTTCGCAGACTCCTGACTGCCTCTGCGGAGAGCGGCTACTATCTGCGGCTCCTGGAAGCGAACGTGTCGCATCCCCGGGTGAGTGACCTGGTCTTCCATCCCTCGGGCATCCTTCAGGACCCGTCTGCGGAGCAGATTGTCGACGAGGCTCTGAAGTACCGGCCGATCGCGCTCTGAGCGAATCGAACGCCACCGTCACCCTCCGCGATCGCTCCTCAAGATCTGTGCCAGAACCTGCTTGAAACCTACGCAGCCAGCCCGTGACGCCGAACGAACTCGAGCGGTGCGAGTGGATTCCGGATAACTGCTGCTTATCGGGGAACCATGCGGCACGGGGGGAGGCCGGCGGCGACGGCGGCGCACGGACGGGGGGTGCCGGTAAGAACTGCGTCACCAGCCGCAAACGGCATCGGCGAGCCTGGACTTGCCGATGCCGGGGCGGCCGGTGGACGTCCCCAAGGCCGGTGACGGTGGCACCGCAGTTGCGGCAGGTGCCCTCGAAGGCCAGGGCGTGGTTGAGGGTGGGGCGGGGCTCCTGCTTCCAGGTGAGGGTGTGGCCGCGGTCGGCGACCTGGGTTTTCATGTGCTGCTTGGCGAGGGTCCCCAGTGTCGCCGTGCCGACGGCCGTCCCGACGACCTGGGCCCCCCGCGAGAGCCTGCCGGGCCCGTGCGATGATCGGCCACCTGTTCGTTGGCTTGTTTTTTGGCTTGTTCGTTGCCTTGTCCGTTGACCTGTACGTTTCGAGTCTCGACGATTCCTCTGGAGCCCCCTGTGCGTCGGCCTCTCATCGCACCGCTCTCGCTCATCGCCGCCCTGGTGAGCATCCCGGCAGCCGGCCCCGCGTTCGCCGACACCGCCGACACCGTGCTGCCCGTCGTCTCCTCGGTCGGAGGTGACCCGGACGACGCCGGCTATCTGGAGTTCCACGCGACGTCCGACACCGCGATCGACGCCGGCTCCATCACCGCGCAGCTCACCCTGCGCGTCTCCGGCGACCGGCCGGTGACGACCGTCACCGGGTTCACCCTCGTCTCCGGTACCGCGGAGGACGGCACGTGGCGCAGCTCCGACCGGATGGCCCTGGGCACCCACGGCGTCTACGACACCACCGTCGACCTCGCCGACGCGGACGGTGACCACCCGACCTACGTCGGCCGGGGCGTCGTCCGCTACGAGGACGTGCCCGTCTTCACCGACACCGCCCTGGACCGGACCACGGTGGACTTCGAGCACCAGACGGTGACCGCCACCGGGAAGGTGTCGACGTTCGACCCGGCCACCGGAGTCACCACCCCCGGCTGGACCGGGAGCGAGGTCTACCTCACCGGGACACGGTCGGCGGGATCGAGTCCCTACGAGATCGGGGCCGCCGTCCAGGCCGACGGCAGCTACCAGGTCACCGCCCCCGTGCGTAACTCCGTGTACGTCTACGCGGTGCAGCAGGACGACCAGACGGTCGGCACGGACCCCGTACAGGTGTCCAGGACGACCAGCCCGACCCGGGTCGTCTTCGACAAGGCGGCGGACACCGCCGTGTACGGCCGCTCCTACACGGTCGGCGGCACCGCGCAGTACCTGAGCCCGACGACGGACACCTGGACGCCGCTGCCGGCCGCCGACCACGACACCGAGGTGCTCCTGACCGGCCCGAACGGCGCCCACGCCTACGAGCTCGGCACCGGAGGCCGGTTCAGCGAGACGCTCGCCACGGTGACCGGTGACACCAGCTGGACGGCGGGCGTCGGAGGCTTCGCCTTCCTCCAAGGCGGCAACGCGCAGGCCACCCTGCACGCCCTCTCGCACTCCACCCTCGCCTGGTCCGACCACACCTTCACCGGCGCGGGGGCGGTCCGGGTCAAGGGCCGCCTCAGCGCCTCGGCGGGCCCGCTGCCCACCGGGCGCGTCCAGCTCCAGCAGTCGGCGGACGGCCGTACCGGCTGGACGACGGTGGCGACGGTGACCCCCGACGCGACGGGCGCCTTCGACGCCTGGCAGACGCTGCACAAGCCCACCGGCTACCTGCGCCTGTACTACCCCGGCAACGCGGACGCCACCGCCACCACGACCGGCGTCGTGCACCTGACCCGTGCGGTCACCCGCATCACCGGCTTCAACGCCTCGCCGGAGCCGGTGCGCAAGGGCCGGACCCTGACCGTGACGGGGACCCTGCAGCGCCAGAACGGCTCCACGTGGACGGGCGTGTCCGGCCAGCACGTGACCATCCGCTTCCGCGTCGCCGGAGCCAAGACCAGCACCGGCATGGCGACCGTGACCACGGGCAAGGACGGCAGGTTCACCCTCACCTTCACCGCGAAGCAGGATGGCACCTGGAGCGCCGCGTACACGGCGACCAGCGCGTACCTGAACAGCACGTCCGCCGGCGACTACGTCGACGTACGCTGACCGCTTCTCCCGTCCGGGAGCCATTGCAGGGCGAACCAGAGTTCCATGCGGGGCTGCCCGTGCAGGGTGAGCCAGGTCCGCAGGGTGTCGAGGAGGACCGCGGCACCCTGCGGGCCGGCTCGGTCCAGGGGGCGAAGCGGGTGCGGGCGAGTTCGCGGGCGTCGGCCGGAGCGACGAGCGCGTGCAGGGTGAGCGGGTCGGTGGTGTGGACGACGGCGGGTGACCCGGCGGCGAGGGCGCGTTCGGCCTGGGTGTCGGCGTGCGGCAGCGCACCCGCGGCCGCGGGTGCGCTGTAGCCGAGGACCCAGCCCAGCTCGGCCGCCCGGTCGGGGACGACGGGCCGACGTCGGCGCAATCGAACATCGAGGTAACACTCCGAGACCGCTCCCCAAGATCTGTGCCAGAACCCACAAGTCGCGAACAGAGCCCGAGATCTGACAGAACGTTGTCCACGGCCTTCCTCGTACGCTCCTGGCTCGACGGCATCAGGTGCGCGTATACCCGCAGCGTCAAGCCGGGGTCGGAGTGCCCCAGGTACTCACTCACGGCCTTGATGCTCTCGCCGGCGTCCAGCAGCACCGAGGCGTAGAAGTGCCTCAGGGCATGCATCCCATGTTCGCGAGCCGACTCGTACTTGCCGTCTTCACCGGCATCCGCAATCAGGCCAGCCGTCACCAGGGCGGGCTTCCACTCCTGGATGTTGAAGTTGCTTCGCCACACGAGCCCGCTTGCGGTGTTCGTGAACAGGAGGCGGGCTGACACCTTCGGGCCGTCCGGCTTGCGCCACGGCAAGGTGATCTCAACCGGCTTGAAGGCGTCCATGTGGGCCCGCAGGGCCTCAGCCACCGAGGGCGGCAGCGGTACGTCCCGCTCCTTGTTGCACTTCGGCGGCGCGAACACGGCCTTGCCTCGAATCAGCTTCACCTGCCGAATCACCCGAATGATGCCGCCGTCGAAGTCGAGCGCATCCTCAGCCAGTCCCACGATCTCCCCCTGACGGAGCCCGCACCCGGCGCCCACGTCCACCATGGGGCGGTAGCGCTGGGGGAGTGCTGCACGGACCGCGCGAACCTGGGCAGGGAGCCACGACACAGCACGGCGTTGCTCGGTGGTCGGCGGGTGGACTGACTTCGCGGAGCACGGATTTCGAGGCAACAGTCCGTCATCAACCGCCACACTGAGTACGGCCCGTACGTCGCCGTAGATGTTCCTGGCGCGAAGCGGTCGCGCCGACCGGGAAGCGGGAAGGTCAGGCGGTGGCCGGAGCTGTCTTGGACAGCGGCACCGGGGCCTGAGGCGGGCCGGACACTGCGGGCCGGAACGGTGCCAGTTCGGGCAGTTCCGGGGTGCGGTCGGCGTGCCGGTTGCAGACGTTGACCGCCTGGCGGATCGAGGTGTGCGGGGCGCGGATGCGGTGCCAACCGCCGGTCGAGTCACCGACGATGGCGACCCCGCGCATCTCGGCGGGGATCTGGAGGCGGCCAGGACGGCGTCCGGGGAGATGTCGCCGAAGGCCATGTTCGCCGACGTTTCGTCGTTGACGCGGGAGCTCATGTCCGAGGTCTTCGCGGTCAGAGTCTTGGACGCCTTGGAGGGCAACGGCCCACACGTACGAAGCCATGACGGACGGCGGCTCATCACTGTCAGTCTCAGCTGATGGTTGACGGGTTGGCGTCGGGAGATGCTTAACCGATGACCTTGAGGGCGAGCACCGCGTAGACATACGGTCGGCATCGTGACTGATCTCGACAACACCCCTGGGATCCTGCGGGACCTGCTCACCGAGATTCAGGCGCACCAGGGGTGCCTGGTCGATGTCCTGTGGGCCCTGCTCCGCGACAACCGGCCCTTCACAATCACACCACCGGCAAGGGCGGTCGCCTCCATGGAAGGCTGAGCTCGCCAGCTGCGCCTCACAGTCGCGCGTTGAGGGTCATGAACGCGCGCCGCTCGATGAAGTGTCCAAAGGTCGGTTCGGGCTGCCCGCCCACGAGGTCCACTCCGCACATGTAGAGCTCTGGACGATTCGACAGCAGCTCGAAGTCGCGCAGCGCATCGTCGAAAGCGCAGATGACGCCCGGCTCGGACGCGGAGTCGATCAACAGGACGTGATCGTGGGCGCCCATAGGAGTCACTCTTGCCCACTCCACTGCCTCATCATCTGAGACGCCATGAAGCCCGAGGGACCCACACGGCAAGTCTCGCCAGTCAATGCCATTGCCCGCCCACGGGAGGGTGCAGAGGTAAGCATCGAACGCTGAAGCAAGCTCGATCGTGCTGATCGAAGCATCGTGATCCGCGATCCAGGGGGAGATCTCTTCAGCACGCACACGCGCAGGGTAGTCGAGCCGACCTCGGCGGACCATCGGCGTCGGTCAACTCTGGACCAGGTGGTGCCCCTCGACGACGTGGGCGACGACGCTTGACTGAGTCATTAAGACTCCGCCGACCTTTCCCTTCAACCCCCGGCCAGCGGGGTTCATCCACAAGCATCGAGATCTTTCCAATCTTGTTCCAGTCCCCACTGGAAAACAACGTCTCGCGCGGATTCCGGGGCGAAGTAAACCTTCCTTGATGTCTCGACAGGAATTCCGAGGTATCCTTCCCTCCATTCGCGGCCGACAGGGTCTCGGTAGAACATCTCAATTTTCTGATCAATGCGCACGTCTTTTCCGTGCTTGCCCAGCTCAAGAGTGACCTTGCTGCAAGGGGTCAGGACTCCGATCTGGAAGTTCTGTAAGTTCTTCCCCCTGCTGTCTTCGATGTTCACGACGGCGTTGTAGGCGGGCTGGAACGATCGATTTTCTACGACCAGATGGCTTGGAGCTTGGCTATCCGTGTAGAGGAAGTACCAGTTCACGTGCGCCGCATCCTTAAGTGTGTTCTCTTGCTCGCCAGACCACTGATCGTAGTAAGCGGCGAGAGAGACGACGAGCGCGGCGACGGACATCAGCGTAGCGCCAGCCGTGGAAACGGTATTTATCAGCGAATAGCGGCGCTCAGACTTCGATGGACGGTCAACTTGGTGATTCGTATCCTGACTTCGCCTGGCGTGAGATCTGGGGCGGGGAATTTGCATCCTAATCTCGCGGCGCAGCGGCGCATTTCGGTTGGGCATGTGAAATGGTTACCGAGAGTTGCTCTCGGTTGTCTGGCTGTTCGCTCCAGGCTTAAGGAAGCCTGCCGAGAAGTCATTGCAGGATGAGCGTGCGCTGGCCGCCCCCACCGTCTCGTCAACCTACGGTGACCCCGTTGTCGGCAGCATGGCCGGCGAACCTGCCGGACGCTGTGGAGGTGTGCCGGTCGGCATGTCTGGTGGCGCTGGGCCGACCGGCCGGATGAGCCTTGGGAGACCTGCCCGGTGCCGGAGCTGTTTCGCTGACATCCAACGCTGACATCAACGACCACGGACAGCGGCGACAGTCAGCAGCCACGTGTGGCACCGATGCACGAGGCGGCCCCCAGCCATTCCGAGGGGAGATCGAACTCCTAAAGCGGTGGTCCGCTACAGGGAGGCGCCGACGGCAACACCCGCGGACGACGACGGCCCGAGGCAGCTCGTCGCAGGGGTAACGGAGAGCTGTGGGGTGACCGAGGCGTCATGATCTACCGATGGATGAGTACGCCTGGCCCACGGCGGGCCCTGAAGCGCCGGCCGCTGACGCGGTCCGGTCGAGCTGGGCGGCGACCGTCGCGGCCCTGCCTGTAGGGACCCGGATCACCGGCGAGGTCTTCGGTCGCCAGCCCTTCGGGATCTTCATACGTATAGACGGCGTGCCGAACGCCATAGCGCTCGCGGAGATCACGTCCATGCCGCAGGGGATGGACCTCCCGGCCCTCGGGACCTCCGTCAGCGGTGAGGTCTTCTGGCACGCGCACAACCACCAGGTCAGAGTCCGGCTCGATGAGTGGCTGGCAGCCGACGAGTGATCGCCGCTGGGCCGTCCCTGGGCCGTCCGACGGCGCTCAGTGACGACCGGTGACACCTACTAACGACAGTCGTAGCGAGCCACAGCCCCAGGTCACCCAATTGGATCTGCGACACTGGTACAGCCATGCCTAAGCCCGGAGAACTCACTTTTGTCGCGCCGCGCGGAGCCAAGAAGCCGCCGCGGCATCTCGCCGATCTCTCGCCCGCCGAGCGCAAGGACGCGGTGGCCGAGGTCGGGGAGAAGCCGTTCCGTGCCAAGCAGCTCTCGCAGCACTACTTCGCGCGGTACGCACACGACCCCGAGCAGTGGACCGACATCCCGGCCGGTTCGCGGGAGAAGCTGCGCGAGGCGCTGTTCCCCGAGCTGATGACGGTCGTACGGCATCTGTCGACCGACGAGGGGACGACCCGCAAGACGCTGTGGCGGCTGTTCGACGGGACCCTGGTGGAGTCGGTGCTCATGCGGTACCCGGACCGGGTCACCATGTGCATCAGCTCGCAGGCCGGGTGCGGGATGAACTGCCCGTTCTGCGCGACCGGGCAGGCGGGGCTGGACCGGAATCTGTCGACCGCCGAGATCGTCCACCAGATCGTGGACGGCATGCGGGCGCTGCGGGACGGCGAGGTGCCGGGTGGGCCGGCGCGGCTGTCCAACATCGTCTTCATGGGGATGGGCGAGCCGCTCGCCAACTACAAGCGGGTCGTGGGGGCCATCCGGGCGCTCACCGATCCCGCACCGGACGGGCTCGGGCTGTCCCAGCGGGGGATCACCGTGTCGACCGTCGGCCTGGTGCCCGCCATCCACCGGTTCGCCGATGAGGGCTTCAAGTGCCGGCTCGCGATCTCCCTGCACGCGCCCGACGACGAGCTGCGCGACACCCTCGTCCCCGTGAACACGCGGTGGAAGGTGCGCGAGGTGCTGGACGCCGGCTTCGAGTACGTCGAGAAGTCCGGGCGCCGGCTCTCCATCGAGTACGCGCTCATCCGCGACATCAACGACCAAGCCTGGCGCGGTGACCGGCTCGGGCGGCTGCTCAAGGGCAAGCCCGTGCACGTCAACCTCATCCCGCTGAACCCGACTCCGGGCTCCAAGTGGACCGCCTCGCGCCCCGAGGACGAGAAGGCGTTCGTGGAGGCCATCGCCGCCCATGGGGTGCCGGTGACCATCCGGGACACCCGGGGCCAGGAGATCGACGGGGCCTGTGGTCAGCTCGCGGCCACCGAGCGGTAATCTGACCCCCGTCATTCATATCTTCATATTCCGACAGGGGAGCGCCACAGCGCTGAGAGTGCGGCAACCAGGCCGCAGACCCTCTGAACCTCGCCCAGGTCATTCTGGGTAGGAAGTTCGGTCATCACCTCAAGCTGTCGTGCCCTGCCCGGGGTCCGGGCGGGGCCGCGTTCTTCCTGGCCAACCCCAGGAGGACATCCAGTGCACAACAAGACCTTCGTGGCCCTGGCCGTCGGGCTCGGCCTCGTCACGCTGTCCGCGTGCGGGTCGACGGACGCCACGTCGTCCGCGGACTCCAAGACCGTCACCCTCGTCAGCCACGACTCGTGGGCGGTCTCCACGAACGTGGTCAAGGACTTCGAGAAGCAGTCCGGGTACAAGGTGAGGGTCCTGAAGGACGGCGACGCCGGACAGGCCGTCAACAAGGCCATCCTGACCAAGGACAACCCCCAGGGCGACGTCTTCTTCGGCGTCGACAACACCCTGCTCTCCCGCGCCCTCGACAACGGGCTCTTCCAGCCGTACGCGGCGAAGGGCCTGGACACGGTCGGCGCCGCCTACCAGCTCGACAAGGACAAGCACCGCGTCACGCCCGTCGACAGCGGAGACATCTGCGTCAATTACGACAAGGCCTACTTCAGCGAGCACAAGCTGACCCCGCCGCAGTCCTACGCCGACCTCGCCAAGCCGCAGTACAAGAACCTCCTCGTCACCGAGAACGCCGCCACCTCCTCGCCCGGCCTCGGCTTCCTGCTCGGCAGCGCCGCCCAGTTCGGCGACAACGGCTGGCAGGCCTACTGGAAGAAGCTCAAGGCCAACGGCGTCAAGGTCGTCGACGGCTGGGAGACGGCCTACTACCAGGAGTTCTCCGGTTCCTCCGAGGGCAAGAAGGCGGGCGGCGACCGGCCGCTCGTGGTGTCGTACGCGTCCTCGCCGCCCGCCGAGGTGATCTACGCCAAGAAGCGGCCCAGCACCGCCCCGACCGGGGTGTCGAACGGCACCTGCTTCCGGCAGATCGAGTTTGCCGGGCTGCTCAGCAACGCGAAGAACACCAAGGGCGGCAAGGCGTTCATCGACTTCCTGCTCACCAAGGAGTTCCAGCAGGACATGCCGCTGAACATGTTCGTGTACCCGGTGGTCGACGGCGCGAAGGTGCC
Organism: Streptomyces sp. NPDC047085; assembly: GCF_040643735.1. Lineage (NCBI taxonomy): Bacteria > Bacillati > Actinomycetota > Actinomycetes > Kitasatosporales > Streptomycetaceae > Streptomyces > Streptomyces sp. NPDC047085. The sequence continues at coordinate 118,047 of NZ_JBEYUW010000008.1, read as the reverse complement.
CGCGGAGTTCACCGAGTACGGGCCTGCCGCCAAGAACCCCGCGACCATGGCCCCCGGCACGATCGCCGCCAACCGTGACCAGTGGGTCAAGTCGTGGACCTCGCTCGTACTGAAGTAGCCGAACGCCGGCGGGGGAACGCGGCGCGGCTCGGGCTGATGGCCCTGCCCGTCGCGTTCTTCGCCGTCTTCTTCGCCTGGCCCGTCGCCGCGATCGTGGCGCGCGGGCTGAAGGTGGACGGCGCCTGGCAATGGGGGCGGATGGCAGGCGTCGTCACGCAGCCGGACATCCGGCACGTGCTGTGGTTCACCACCTGGCAGGCGCTCGCCTCCACCGCGCTCACCCTGCTGCTCGCGCTGCCCGCCGCCCATGTCTTCGCCCGGTTCGACTTCCCGGGCAAGCAACTGCTGCGGGCCGTCGTCACCGTGCCGTTCGTGCTGCCGACCGTGGTCGTCGGCACCGCCTTCCTGGCCCTGGTCGGACACAACGGGCTGCTGGACGAGCTGTGGGGCGTACGGCTGGACACCACGGTGTGGGCGATCCTGCTGGCGCACGTCTTCTTCAACTACGCGGTGGTCGTCCGCACGGTCGGCGGGCTGTGGGCCCAGCTCGACCCCCGGCAGGAGCAGGCCGCGCGGATGCTCGGCGCGTCCCCGCTGCGGGCCTGGCGGAAGGTCACCCTGCCGGCCCTCGCGCCCGCCGTGGCCGCCGCCGCGCTGATGGTGTTCCTGTTCACCTTCACCTCCTTCGGCGTCGTCCAGATCCTCGGCGGGCCCACCTTCTCCACCGTCGAAGTGGAGATCTACCGGCAGACCTCCGAGGTCTTCGACCTCTCCACGGCCGCGGTGCTCACCCTGGTCCAGTTCGTGGCGGTCGGCGCGATCCTCGCCGTGCACGCCTGGACGGTGCGGCGCCGGGAGAGCGCCCTGCGGCTCGTCGACCCGAAGGTGACCGCCCGTCGGCCGCGCGGCGCCGGGCAGTGGGCGCTGCTCGCCGGGGTCCTCGTCACCATCGCGCTGCTGCTGGTCCTGCCGCTCGCCGTGCTCGTACGGCGCTCCCTCGACGCGCCCGGCCTCGGCTACTACCGGGCGCTGACCGACGCCGATGGCGGCACCTTCCTGGTGGCGCCGCTGCACTCCGTGTGGACCTCCCTCGAGTACGCCGTCGCCGCCACCGCCATCGCCGTGACGGTCGGTGGTCTCGCCGCCGCCGCGCTGGCTCGCCGGGACGCGGGACGGCTGGTGCGCGGCTTCGACGCGCTGCTGATGCTGCCGCTCGGCGTGTCCGCGGTGACCGTCGGCTTCGGCTTCCTGATCGCCCTGGACGAGCCGCCGCTGGACCTGCGGCAGTCCTGGATCCTGGTCCCGCTCGCCCAGGCGCTGGTCGGCGCCCCCTTCGTCGTACGGACCATGCTGCCCGTGCTGCGCGCGGTGGACGAGCGGCTGCGGGAGGCGGCCGCCGTGCTCGGGGCCTCGCCGTGGCGGGTGTGGCGGGAGGTCGATCTGCCGCTGGTGGGGCGGGCGTTTCTGATCGCGGCCGGGTTCGCGTTCGCCGTCTCGCTCGGGGAGTTCGGGGCGACCGTGTTCATCGCCCGGCCCGACAACCCGACCCTCCCGGTCGCCGTGGCCCGGCTGCTGAGCCGCCCCGGAGATCTCAACTACGGCCAGGCGATGGCCCTTTCGACCATTCTGATGGTGGTGTGCGCGGCGGCTCTGCTGCTCCTGGAGCGGCTGCGTACCGACCGGACGGGGGAGTTCTGATGCTGCTGAGCCTGAATGCCGCGACCGTGCGCTTCGGCGGGCGGCCCGTGCTCGACGCGGTCGACCTCGCTGTCGCCGAGCACGAGGTGGTGTGCGTGCTCGGGCCGAGCGGCAGCGGGAAGTCCACGCTGCTCAGGGCGGTGGCGGGCCTCCAGCCGCTGGACTCCGGGCGGGTGCTGCTCGGCGGCCGGGACCAGACGGGCGTGCCCGCGCACCGGCGGAGCGTCGGGCTGATGTTCCAGGACCACCAGCTCTTCCCGCAGCGGGACGTCGGCGGCAACGTGGCCTTCGGGCTGCGCATGCACGGGGTGCCCAAGGGCGAACGGGACGCGGAGATCGGGAAGTTGCTGGACCTGGTCGGGCTGCCCGGTGCCGCCCGGCGGGCCGTGGCCGCGCTGTCCGGCGGTGAGCAGCAGCGGGTGGCCCTCGCCCGGGCGCTCGCGCCCCGGCCCCGGCTGCTCATGCTGGACGAACCCCTCGGCCAGCTGGACCGCTCGCTGCGGGAGCGACTTGTGGTCGAACTCCGGGAACTCTTCGGCCGGTTGGGGACGACCGTGCTCGCCGTGACCCACGACCAGGGCGAGGCCTTCGCGCTGGCCGACCGGGTGGTGGTGATGCGGGACGGCCGGATCGCCCAGTCCGGGACGCCGCTGGAGGTCTGGCAGCGGCCCGCGGACGAGTTCGTGGCCCGCTTCCTGGGCTTCGAGAATGTGGTCCCGGCGACCGTCGCCGACGCGGTGGCGGACACCCCCTGGGGCAAGCTGCCCGTCCCCGACGGCTCACCCCGGGGCAGCCGGCCGCTGCTGGTCCGGCCCGCCGGGGTACGGCTCGTGGCAGCCGACGAGGGTTTGCCCTGCACGGTGACCGCCCGCACCTTCAAGGGCACCCATGTCGCCGTCGGTCTCCGGCCCCGGGACGGCGGCCCCCGCCTGGAGGCGGCCTGCGCGCTCCGGGAGGCGCCGGAGGTCGGGGCCGAGGTGGGTGTCGCGTTCGACGTGGCCGAAACCGTCATGCTCGGTTGATCATCGTGCCCCTAGGGTGAGGGCATGACTTTGCTCGCACATGACCGTTACTGCGATGAAATCGCCCATCAAGTCGGCCGGTTGAGGGCCATCGTGACCTCCGGGACGGATCTCTCCGCCACCGTGCCGACCTGCCCGGACTGGACCTTCGAAAGGCTCGTACGCCACATGGGCGGCGCACTGCGCTGGGTGGACGCGCTGGTGCGCGACCGGGCGCGGGAGAACATCCCGCGCGAGAAGGTGCCGTACGGGGCGGGGCCGGAGGAGCAGGGCGACGCGGGGGCCCTGGACGCGTGGTTGGCGGAGACCGGCGACCTGGTCGTCGCCGCGCTGCGCGAGGCCGGACCCGACGTCGAGGTATGGACGTGGGCGGGGCTCCAGAACACCGGGTTCTGGGCCCGTCGTATGACCCACGAGATCACCGTCCACCGCGCCGACGCCGCGCTCACGGCCGGCCTGCCCTACGAGGTCGCGCCCGAGGTCGCCGCCGACGCGGTGGACGAATGGCTCCAGCTCGTGGAGTGGGTCCAGCGCACCGGGGCCCTGCCGCAGGCGAAGGAGCTGCGCGGCCCCGGGCGCAGCATCCACCTGCACGCCACCGACGCCGACCCGGACCTGAACGCCGAGTGGCTCGTGGAGCTGGGGGAGGAGGGCGTCAGCTGGCGCCGCGGCCACGAGAAGGCCACCGTCGCCCTGCGCGGCCCGCTCACCTCGGTGCTGCTCGCCTTCTACCGGCGGCTGCCGCTGGACACCCCCGGCCTGGAGGTGCTGGGCGAGCGCGAGGTGTTGGAGTTCTGGCTGGACCGCGCCACCTTCGGCTGACGACCGGAACACGACCGCGGCCCGTCCCCCGGGGATACGGGGACGGGCCGCAGCGTTCTGCAGTGTTTTACTCAGCGGTGTGACGAAGTGCGGCGTCAGCCGCCGTTCTTCGCCCCACGACGGCGCATGCCGAAGAAGACCGCGCCACCGCCGACGACGACCAGCGCGCCCGCGACACCGGCGATCAGACCGGTGTTGGAGTTCGCACCGGTCTCGGCGAGGTTCGAGTCACCGGTCGCCGGGGACGGCGCGTTGTCGCCGGGCGTGTCCGCGGGGGCGGGGGTGCTCTCGGACGCCGACGGGGCCGGGGCCGAGGTGCTCGTCGACGGCGACGGCGACGCCGAGGGGGAGGCCGGCGGGGTCGGAGACTGGGACTCCTCCTTCTTGCAGGCCGTGGACGGGGTGGTCAGGTCCGGCTGGATGTCGTTGTCGACATTGAACCGTTCGGTCTTGACGTGGATCCGGTACGTCGCGTCCGGCTTCCAGTTCTCGTCGAAGGTGACGGTGGTGCCTTCGCGCGAGCCCTTGACCACCTGCGGCTCGCCCACCTGCTTCTCGACGCCGGCCGGGGTCTTGGAGAACACGGTGATGGTGGCCGGGGTGCCGGAGGCGTCCTTGTCGGTGACGACTATCTGGCCCTTGTCGCCGACGCAGGTGGCTTCGGCGGAGAACTCACGGATGTTGCACGCCAGGGCCGTATTGGTGACGCCCAGAGCGAGCGCGACGGTAGCGGATGCAACACCCAGAATGCGCACGGAACGGCGTGCGCCACGGCGAGTCATGGACAACGTTTGTCCTTTACAGAGTGCATAACTGCGGGGGGTTGTGGGGGAGTTGGGACGACGGATGAGAGACGAGGTCCCAACACCACCAAGTGGCTCACAGGTTTATAAGCGCCCCGTAAGAACTGTCAATGCATATGCCGCCAACAGGTGTTGACTTTACTCGGTTATTAACCGCCGAGACGTTTGATCAACTCCGAAGCCTGCTCGATCCGGTCAACAAGGGCGATACGGGACTCCATCGCGCGCCCCCGCGCCAGCGACCGCAGCAGTGGCCAGGTCGGCAACTCCCGTGTCCAGTGCTCCTCGTCGACGAGCACCATCGGCGTCGGCTCGCCCCGAGACTCGTAGTAGTTCGGCGTCGCGTTGTCGAAGATCTCCTGTACGGTGCCCGCGGCGCCGGGCAGGAACACCACGCCGGCGGTGGAGCGGGCCAACAGGCCGTCCTCGCGGGTGGCGTTGGCGAAGTACTTGGCGATGTGCGCGGCGAAGGCGTTCGGCGGCTCGTGGCCGTAGAACCAGGTCGGGATGCCGACCGACTCCCCGCCGTCCGGCCAGCGTTCGCGTATCTCGAAGGCGACGCGCGCCCATTCGGTGACGGACGGCCGGAACGAGGGGGCCTTGGCGAGGAGTCGGAGTGCCTCCTCCAGCATGCCGTCGTCGAAGGGGGCCGCGTAGGCGCCGAGGTTCGCGGCCTCCATCGCGCCCGGTCCGCCGCCGGTGGCGACCATGAACCCGGCGCGTGCCAGCTCGCGGCCGAGCCGGGCGGCAGCGGCGTACGCGGCGGTGCCGCGGGCCATCGCGTGGCCGCCCATGACGCCCACCACCCGTGCGCCGACGAGGAGTTCGTCCAGCGCGTCGGAGACCGCGTCGTCGTGGACCGCGCGCAGCATCGAGGCGAAGACGTCGCCGTCGGCCTTGGTCCGCTGGAACCAGGCGTACGCGCGGGCGTCCGGCGTCGCCTCGTACCCCTCGTCCAGCGACTCGAACAACTCGTCGGGGGTGTACGCGAAACCGCGGTACGGGTCGAAGGGGAGCCCCGGGACCGGCGGGAACACCAGGGCTCCGGTCGACCGGACATGGGCGGCCGCCTCGGGCTCCATCGGGCAGCCGAGGAAGACGGCACCCGTCGTGTCGAGGGTGAGCAACGCGCGTGTACGGCCCGTCAGTTCGACGGCCTGCACACGGTACCGGGCGAGCGTGCCGTGCTCGGCGACGACCTCGTCGAACTCGGCGAGCGACTCGATCTCCCGGTCGTGGGCGGCACGGTGGGGCTGGGCGGGTATCGGATGCACCCGCCCATGCTAGGGGGTGTCGTGTGGTTCACCCCGGCGTCGGCTGTTCGGGCGCGGACGCTCAGCCCTGGGCCTGGACCGCGGCCGGGTCCATCCACATGACCTCCCACGTGTGACCGTCGAGGTCGTCGAAGGAGCGGCCGTACATGAAGCCGTGGTCCTGGGGCTCGGCGTGCGCGGTGCCGCCGGCCGCGAGCGCCTTGTCCACCAACTCGTCCACCTTCTCGCGGCTCTCGGCGCTCAGACAGAGCAGCACCTCGCTCGCCTTCGTGGAGTCGACCAGCTCCTTCTTCGTGAACTGGGACCAGTGCTGCTTGGTCATGAGCATCGCGACGATGGTGTCGCTGATCTGGACGCAGGCGCAGTCGTCGTTGCTGAACTGCGGGTTGATCGTGTAGCCCAGCTCGCTGAAGAACTTCTTCGTGGCGGCCACGTCGTTGGTGAGCAGGTTCACGAAGATCATCTGCTGGTACATCGGGGTTTCTCCCTGTGGTCCGTGCGCTTGGTGTCGTTCGCTGGGATAGACGCCGGGCCGCCCCGGAAGTCATCGGCGGTCCGCGAAATTTTTTCGGACAACTTCAGCGGGCGAGCACGGCCAGGTTCGCGATCACCAGCGTGAGCGGGACGAACAGGGCGATCAGGGCCCCGGCACGGAGGGCGGCGGCGCTGCGCAGCATGGTGGCCGGGGCGCCGAGGCGCAGCAGCGCGGCGGTGGTGTCGGCGCGGGACTGGCGGGCCTCGACGGCGGCGGTCAGCAGGGTCGCCAGCGTGCAGCCGGAGACCACGAGCAGGCCGAGGGTGGTCAGCGGGCCGAAGGAGGGGGCGAAGCCGTCGTGCCGGGCGGTCATGGCGAAGGTGGCGGAGGCCACCGCGCAGACCACGCCCAGCGGGGGGCCGATCCGGGTGGCCTCCGCCATGAGCACCCGGCCCGCCAGCAGCCTGAGCGCACCGGGCGCGGCGGACTGCAGCAGGCGTCCGCACAGGTGGGTGAGGCCCGGGGCGGCGAGGATCAGCCCGAGCGCGGTGACGATCCAGCCGGCCAGCACCGCGACCGCCTCGGCGGGCAGCGCGGTGAGGGCCGGCGTGGCGGTGGAGCGGCCGGCGTAGGCCTGCACGGCGAGACCGGCGGCCAGCAGGGCGATGCCCCAGGGGAGCCCGGCCGGCACCTCGCGCGGCGGCGCGGGGCTGGGGAGGGCGCCGGACCAGTCGGCGGCAGGCCCGGCGGCCGGCGCGAGGGTGGCCGCGGCATGGGCGTCGGCGTCGCTGTCCTGGACCCCGGCGTGCTCGGCCCTGGGCTCCGGCCCGGCGGCGACGTCGGCCGCCGCCGGCCGTGCGCCCGCCGACTTCTGCCGTACGGCCGTGTACCAGCGCGCCCCGAACCTGCCGTACGCCCCGAACGTCTCCCGGCCCGCCGTGCGGCCGTACGACCCGAAGCGGCCGAATCCCCGCGGCCCCGTGACCGCCGGGCGCGGGTCCCTGGGGCGCAGGGCGAGCGCCACCGTCGCCGACGCGATCGCCGGGACCAGGGCGAGCAGGGTCAGGGCCGCCGGGACCGGGAGGGGCCGGTCGGACGCAAGGAACTGGGCGGCCGCCCCGTCGAAGGGCATGCCGTCCAGGTCACCGCGCAGATGCAGGAAGACCAGCAGGGCCAGCGTCGAGCCGAGGGCGCAGGACAGCGCCGTGGTCAGGCAGGAGATCGCCATCAGGCGGCCGGGGCCGATGCCGACGGCCGCGAGCCCGGGGCGGGGCCGGGTGCCGGGGTCCGTGCGGGCCACCGCGAGCGCGAGGTACACCGTGGCGGCGATCGGGACCACGCACCAGGCCAGGCGCAGCACCGCCGCGCCCGGTGTCCGTGGGTGGCCCATCGCGTAGCCGAGGGCGCCGAGCAGGAGGAAGCCGGTGCCCGCCGAGGCCGCGGCCACCAGCAGGCGGCGCAGCTGGACGGCGGGCCGGGCCGTGCGGGTCAGGCGGAGAGCGAGCACGCGGCCCGGCCTTCCGTCTCCGGGACCTCCGGCAGATGCACGGTCTTCACGCGCCGCCCGTCCAGCAGGGGGATCGTGCGGTCGGCGAGGGCCGCGGTGTCGGCGTCGTGCGTGGCGAGGACGACGGTGATGCCGTGCGAGCGAGCGGCCGTGGTGAGCGTGCGCAGCACATGGCCGCGGTCGGCGCGGTGCAGCGGGGCCGTCGGCTCGTCGGCGAACAGGACCGTGGGCCCGGTGGCGAGCGCACGGGCGATGCACACGCGCTGGCGTTCGGCCTGCTGCAGCTCGTGCGGGCGCTTGCGGGAGCGGTCGCCGACGTCGAGGCGCTCCAGCCACTCCAGGGCGGCCACCTTGGCCCGGCGGCGGCTGGTGCCGCGCAGCATCAGAGGGAGCGCGGCGTTCTCCCAGACGTTGAGCTCCGGTACGAGCGCGGGGGCCGGGTCGATCCAGCCGAACCGGTCGCGGCGCAGCCGCTCGCGGGCCATCGGGCCCAACGTGTGCACCGGCGAGCTGTTGAACCAGACCTCGCCGCGCTGTGCCCGGTCGAGGCCGGACAGGCAGCGCAGCAGAGTCGTTTTGCCGCTGCCGCGCGGGCCGCTGACGGCGAGGATCTCGCCCTGCCGCACGCCGAGTGACACCCCGGCGATTCCGGGTGAGCCGTCGTGGTGCCTGTAGTGCAGCGAGTGTGCCCAGAGCACGTCGTTTTCCGGCGGGGCCTCCATGGCGTACACCTCGGTTCTGATCCGTTTTTCCCGTGCTTCGTTCCCCCGTACGGGGGAACGAAGGCTGGGCCGATCGGTCACTGGCACGCTAGGCAGGAGCCGGTCGGAGGCCGGACAGCACACGGCCCCGGGCCGCCGTTCTCACTCGAACGGAGGGCACCGGGGCCGGTGTTGATCAGCTGATCGGACGCATCAGGCTCAGAGCTTGGTCCACGCCTCCGTCAGCGTCGCGCGCAGGATCTGCTCGATCTCGTCGAAGGTCTCCTGGTTGGAGATCAGCGGCGGGGCGAGCTGGATGACCGGGTCGCCACGGTCGTCGGCACGGCAGTACAGGCCGTTGTCGAAGAGCGCCTTGGAGAGGAAGCCGTACAGGACGCGCTCGGTCTCCTCCTCGTTGAAGGACTCCTTGGTGTGCTTGTCCTTCACCAGCTCGATGCCGTAGAAGAAGCCGTTGCCGCGGACGTCGCCGACGATCGGCAGGTCGTGCAGCTTCTGCAGCGTCGAGAGGAACGCGCCCTCGTTGTCCAGCACGTGCTGGTTGAGGCCCTCGCGCTCGAACAGGTCGAGGTTGGCGAGACCCACCGCGGCGGACACCGGGTGGCCACCGAAGGTGTAGCCGTGCAGGAAGGTGTTGTCGCCCTTGTAGAACGGCTCGGCGAGGCGGTCGGAGACGATGCAGGCGCCGATCGGGGAGTAGCCCGAGGTCATGCCCTTGGCGCAGGTGATCATGTCCGGCACGTAGCCGAACTTGTCACAGGCGAACGTCGTACCGAGGCGGCCGAAGGCGCAGATGACCTCGTCCGAGACCAGCAGCACGTCGTACTGGTCGCAGATCTCGCGCACGCGCTGGAAGTAGCCGGGCGGGGGCGGGAAGCAGCCGCCGGCGTTCTGCACGGGCTCCAGGAAGACCGCGGCGACGGTGTCGGGGCCCTCGAAGAGGATCTGCTGCTCGATCTGGTCGGCGGCCCAGCGGCCGAAGGCCTCCGGGTCGTCGCCGAAGATCGGGGCGCGGTAGATGTTGGTGTTCGGGACCTTGTGCGCGCCCGGCACCAGCGGCTCGAAGGGGGCCTTCAGGCCCGGCAGGCCGGTGATGGACAGGGCGCCCTGCGGGGTGCCGTGGTAGGCGACCGCGCGGGAGATGACCTTGTACTTGGTCGGCTTGCCGGTGAGCTTGAAGTACTGCTTGGCCAGCTTCCAGGCGGTCTCGACGGCCTCGCCGCCGCCGGTGGTGAAGAAGACCTTGTTCAGGTCGCCCGGGGCCTCGTTGGCCAGGCGCTCGGCCAGCTCGACGGCCTTCGGGTGGGCGTACGACCACACCGGGAAGAAGGCCAGCTCCTGGGCCTGCTTGAGGGCCGTCTCGGCGAGTTCCGTGCGGCCGTGACCGGCCTGGACCACGAACAGGCCCGCGAGACCGTCGAGGTAGCGCTTGCCCTTGTCGTCGTAGATGTAGGTGCCCTCGCCCCGGACGATGGTCGGGACGGGGGAGTTCTCGTACGAGGACATGCGGGTGAAGTGCATCCACAAGTGGTCGTACGCGGTGCGGCTGAGGTCCTTCTGGGTCACGGTTATCGGGTTCCCCACATGTAGGTCTGCTTCTTGAGCTTGAGGTAGACGAAGCTCTCGGTGGAGCGCACGCCGGGCAGGGCCCGGATGCGTTTGTTGATGACGTCCAGCAGGTGGTCGTCGTCCTCGCAGACGATCTCGGCGAGGATGTCGAACGAGCCCGCGGCCATCACCACGTACTCGACTTCCGACATGCCGGTCAGCGCGTCCGCGATCGACTCGACATCACCCTCGACGTTGATCCCGACCATCGCCTGCCTGCGGAAGCCCACGGTGAGCGGGTCCGTGACGGCGACGATCTGCATCACGCCCTGGTCCAGCAGCTTCTGGACGCGCTGGCGCACGGCCGCCTCGGACAGGCCCACTGCCTTGCCGATCGCGGCGTACGGCCGGCGGCCGTCCTCCTGGAGCTGCTGAATGATGGCGAGGGAGACGGCATCCAGCTGGGGGGTGCCGTTCCTGGACTCGCGGGACGAGTCCCTCTGGTCTGCGCTTCGACTGGCCACGACCTCACTGTGCACGAGGTCTCGATAGTTTTGCAAGGCCCGACCGATGAAATTCGTTGTTTACGACTCTGAAGCTTGCGGATTTCGCAGATGTGGTGGCTGTGGGGGTGTTGAAAACGTGGCTCGGCCGACTAGGGTTGGGGTGTCTCAGCATCGGACAGCCGGACCGGCTGGCACGCTGAACAGCTCGAACCCTCGAAACCAGATCAGGAGGCCGGCAGTGAGCACCGAGCTGCGTCGTCTGCGCAACTACATCGACGGTGAGTTCCGGGACGCCGCCGACGGACGGACCACCGATGTGGTCAACCCCGCGACGGGTGAGGCGTACGCGACCGCGCCGCTGTCCGGGCAGGCTGACGTGGACGCCGCGATGGCGGCCGCCGCCGCGGCCTTCCCGGCCTGGCGCGACACGACCCCCTCCGAACGGCAGAAGTACCTCCTGAAGATCGCCGACGCGTTCGAGGAGCGCGCCGAGGACCTGATCGCCGCCGAGGTCGAGAACACCGGCAAGCCGATCGGGCTCACGCGGGACGAGGAGATCCCGCCGATGATCGACCAGATCCGCTTCTTCGCGGGCGCGGCCCGCATGCTGGAGGGGCGCAGCGCCGGCGAGTACATGGACGGGATGACCTCGATCATCCGCCGCGAGCCGGTCGGCGTCTGTGCCCAGGTCGCCCCCTGGAACTACCCGATGATGATGGCCGTGTGGAAGTTCGCCCCGGCCATCGCCGCGGGCAACACGGTCGTCCTGAAGCCCTCGGACACGACCCCTGCCTCCACCGTCCTGATCGCCGACATCATCGGCTCGATCCTGCCCAAGGGCGTCTTCAACGTCATCTGCGGCGACCGTGAGACCGGCCGCATGATGGTCGAGCACCAGACCCCGGCGATGGCCTCGATCACCGGTTCCGTCCGCGCGGGCATCTCGGTCGCCGAGTCCGCCTCCAAGGACGTCAAGCGGGTCCACCTGGAGCTGGGCGGCAAGGCCCCGGTCGTCGTCTTCGAGGACACGGACATCGCCAAGGCCGTCGAGGACATCTCGGTCGCCGGCTTCTTCAACGCCGGCCAGGACTGCACGGCCGCCACGCGTGTGCTGGTCCACGAGTCCATCCACGACGAGTTCGTCGCCGCGCTGGCGAAGGCCGCGTCCGAGACGAAGACCGGCCAGCCGGACGACGAGGACGTCCTCTTCGGCCCGCTGAACAACCCCAACCAGCTCAAGCAGGTCGCCGGCTTCATCGAGCGCCTCCCCGCGCACGCCAAGGTCGAGGCGGGCGGCCACCAGGTCGGCGACAAGGGCTACTTCTACGCCCCGACCGTCGTCTCCGGCCTCAAGCAGGACGACGAGATCATCCAGAACGAGGTCTTCGGCCCCGTCATCACGGTCCAGTCCTTCGCCGACGAGGACCAGGCCGTCCAGTGGGCCAACGGCGTCGAGTACGCCCTCGCCTCCTCGGTGTGGACCAAGGACCACGGCCGCGCCATGCGCATGTCCAAGAAGCTCGACTTCGGCTGCGTGTGGATCAACACGCACATCCCGCTGGTGGCGGAGATGCCGCACGGCGGCTTCAAGAAGTCCGGCTACGGCAAGGACCTGTCGGCGTACGGCTTCGAGGACTACACGCGGATCAAGCACGTGATGACCTCGCTGGACAGCTGACACACCCCAGCGCGCGGCCCCGGACGGGTTCACCTCCCCGTCCGGGGCCGCGCTGTTCCCCCTGGTGGTGGCCGGGCGCTCGCGTGCTCCGTACGACGGCTCAGCGGCCGATGCAGTGGAGGTGGAGGGAGATTCGTGCGCCCCACTGCGGGTCGGGTGCCTGGACGATGATCCAGAAGTCGGCCGGGCTGAGTCGGCTGTCGTACCGGCCGCTGATGTGCACCGTCGCCGACCGGCCCAGCTCCAGCGTGCCCGAGGACGGCTGGAGGACCACGTCCCGTGCGACGTTGCCGGTGCTGTACTGCCGCCGGCTGCTCGGCGGGTCGTAGTCCAGGGCCACCGCCCGCCAGCGCGCCCCGGCGTGGTAGGGCGCGGACACCGGCCGCTGCACCGAGCCGTGGACGCCCGGCGTGGGCATCCAGTCCATGCACGAACGCGTCGAGCAGATCGGTGGCACCCTCACCATCCGCACCACGCCGCAGGGTGCCACCGTCACCGCCGACCTCCCGCTGGTCATCCCCGCCTGAGCGAGCGATCCCCCGGATCGACAGGGTGTCGGGCCGCCGGGTGTCCGCTCGACGTAGCGTCGATGGTCCGCGGGCGGGGCGGGACGGCATGCTGAGCGGGTGTCAGAAACCTCTTCCCGCAAGCCCCCGTTGCCCCGCCGTTCCCTGCTGCGCGCCCTCGGCGGCACCGCCGCGCTCGGCGCTCTGGCCGGCTGCGGGGTGCCCGCGGCCTACGTCGAGCCCGGGGATCGTGCCGTACCCGACGAGTCCGCCACCGACAAGAGGCTGACCTGGGCGAACTGGCCGCTCTACATCGACACCGATGACGACGACCCGAACAAGCGGCCCACGCTGGACGCGTTCCGGAAGCGCACGGGCATCTCCGTCGACTACGTCGAGGAGATCAACGACAACGACGAGTTCTTCGGCAAGATCAGCCCCGCGCTGATGAACCACCAGTCGACCGGCCGCGACCTAATCGTCATCAGCGACTGGATGTGCGCGCGGTTCGTGCGCCTGGGCTGGGTCCAGAAGATGGACCGCGCCCACCAGCCCAACGTGGCGAAGTACCTGGACCCGCTGCTCCGTTCGCCCGCCTTCGACCCGGGCCGTCTGCACACCGTGCCGTACCAGTCGGGCATCACCGGCATCGCGTACAACCGCCGCAAGCTCGGCCGCGAGATACGCCATGTCTCGGACCTGTGGGCGAACGACCTCAAGGGCCGCGTGACGCTCCTCTCCGGCCTGGACGAGTCGTTCGCGCTGCTGATGCAGGGCGACGGCGTGGACATCACGAAGTGGACGGCGGACGACTTCCACGCCGTGTGCGACACGGTGGAGAAGGAGGTCCACCGAGGCCAGATCCGCCGGTTCACCGGCAACGACTACACCAAGGACCTGGTCAGCGGCGACGTCCTCGCCTGCCAGGCCTACTCCGGCGATGTCATCCAACTCCAGGCGGACAACCCCGACATCCGCTTCGTCGTCCCCGAGGAGGGCGCCGAGCTGTGGTCGGACTCCCTCATGATCCCCAACCGCGCCCGCCACAAGAGCAACGCCGAGCGCCTGATCGACTACTACTACGACCCCGAGGTCGCCGCGGAGCTGGCCGCCTGGGTCAACTACGTCTGCCCCGTCCCGGCGGCCAAGGAGGTCCTGGCCGCCGCCAAGGACAAGGACACGGCCGCCCTCGCCGACAACCCCCTGATCTTCCCGGACGACACCATGCGGAAGCGCCTCGCCATCGCCCGGGACATCACGTCCACGGAACGGGTGGAGTTCGCCCAACGGTGGAACAAGATCGTGGGGCTGTAGGGGCCAAGCCGTGGCGGTGTATCCATATCGAATGGGGAAATTCGAGGTGCACGGCGGCCCCAAGAGCGACTTCGACTTCAACGTCGGGCTCGCGGAGGGCGATTGGGACTGCAGGCAGTTCGGTGACCGGCTCTGGTCGGACGTCGCACACATTCTGGAGACGTCTTTCGACGGGAGCCGAATCGAGCCGGGAAAATGCGGCAGCTACTACAATTACTGGTTCGAGAACGACAACATGAGCGTCTCCCTCTATGTCGACGACGGAGACCCGGGCTGCCCCCTTGAGAAGGTACCGGCGATGCTGACCGCCCGGTCCCGCTCGGACACGGTCGAGACCTGGCAGCTGGCGGAGCGCCTCTACGACCGGCTCACCGCCCTGGACGACTACCTGGTGATCGTCTTCGCGGAGAACGGCATGCCCATCGACGCCAACTTCGATATCGGCGACGACTGGTGATCGCCACCCGAGATCGCCGGGCGAGGGCCGAGGTCACTTGACAGCCACGGGATACGGCGGCGGCTCATGCGGCTCACGAACAGCGCGAAGGCGGCGGCGCTCGCCGTGCCCGCGCCCGTACCGGGTCCCGGGCGATCCAGGTGCCCGGAGCGGTGTCCAGGACCGGCTCCAGATGGGGCCTCCAGCTCCGCAGAATCTCGGTGACGGGTGAGCCGGGCACCACAGGGACCGGCTCACCGCGAACCCACGGGGATTCCGGGACCCCTGGGCGGATCGAGGCCAGACCGGCTCGCCGGAAGACGGGGAGGCGCTCGCCCAGCGGGCCGATGTGGACCGGGGGCCCTTCGCCGAACGGGACCGAGTGCTCCAGGTCGACGACGGCGTAGTCGGCGAACAGAGGCACGGCGAGGTCGGCCAGTTCCTGGCTGGTCCGCATCACATCCAGGGTGCTGCCAAGACGCGTACTGGCCTCGCTGAGGATCGCGAGGCGCTCGCGCGCCCGCCGGCTCTCGGTGACATCGACGCTGATGGCGCACACCCCCAGCGCTTGGCCTTCGGCGCCCTGGAGGCAGAAGAACGAGGCCGCGAGATCGTCCCCTGCTCGTCGAGCATCGCGATCGCCGAGTCGGATATCTCGCGGGTGTTCATCTGCTTGCCGAGTGTCGCCTGGGCAGTGCTGGACATCGAACTTCGTCCTCAGGTGAGTGGGGGAGGGGCGGCGGCCAGGACAGCTGGAGCAGCCGTGTCTCAGGCACTGGTCTGGCACGATTTGCGCCGTTCGGGTGATAGACCGAATGGTCTTCTGATCTGTGACAGCGCCGCGACCGTGCTCCGGCCACCGACTGGCTAACCCTGGACGAAGGTGACCGTCTCCTCGAGCGGTGCCCGGCCCGTACGGGCGTAACTCACCGTGCCGTCCTCGAACCCGATCGACATGCCGCAGTAGAGGATGAGCTCGTCCGGGGGCGACAGGACCTCCGCGACGGTCTTGCGATACACCGACCACGCCATCTGCGTGCAACTGTGCAGCCCTTCGGCGCGGAGCAGCAGCATGACGGTCTGCAGATACATGCCGACGTCGGCCCATTGGGGCGGGCCCATTTCGCGGTCGATGTAGCAGAACAGGGCGGCGGGCGCACCGAAGCAGTCCCAGTTCGCGGCGGCGGCCCTCTGGCGCGCCTCCCCGTCCTCGCGTGAGATGCCGAGTGCGCCGTAGCGCTGCTCGGCGAAGGACGTTCGGCGCTCGCGGTAGGGGGACTTGAGTGTGGGCGGATACATCTCGTACTCCCGCTCGTCCCAGGGGTCGCCCGCGGCCACGCGCTCGCCGGCGAGCTTCTTGAGCTCCGCCAGCGGCCCGCCGGTCAGCACGTACGAGTGCCACGGCTGGAGGTTCGATCCGGACGGCGCCCAAGCCGCGGCGGACAGCACGCGCTCCAGCACCTCCCTCGGGACATGCCGGTCGGTGAATCCGCGTACCGCCCGTCGGCTCCTGACCGCCTCATAGACGTCCAAGATCATCAACCTTCCCTTATGTCCGTCTTCTAGCCAATTGACAGTCTGGGTCCGGAAAATGTGACAGGGTGCCCGCCACCTCATGAGTGACCCCTTGCGAGGGTAGGTTTGGTGCATAAAGGTACATACCGTGCATATCCATCGAGAGATGGGCAACACCATGAAATTCGCGGTCATCGGCGGGACCGGGCTGATCGGGTCGCAGGTCGTGGAGATCCTCGGCGCGGCCGGCCATCAGGCCGTCCCGCACTCCCCGGAGACAGGCGTGGACGTCGTGACCGGCCGGGGCGTCGAGGAGGCCGTGGCGGGCGTCGATGTCGTCATCAACCTGACGAACTCCCCGGCCTTCGGCGAGACCTCGCCCGCCTTCTTCCGGACGTCGATGGACAACCTCCTCGCCGCGAGCGTGAAGGGCGGCGTCGGACACTTCGTCATCCTCTCGATCGTCGGCGTGGACCAGGTGCCCGAGCTGGACTACTACCGGGCCAAGGTGCTTCAGGAGGACATCCTCAAGGCCGGCCCGATTCCGTACTCCATCGTCCGCGCCACGCAGTTCATGGAGTTCATCGACGCGATCCTGTCCTGGACCGCCGACGGCGAGACCATCCGGCTGCCGCGTACGCCGCTCCAGCCGATCGCCGCCGCGGACGTCTCCCGCATCGTCGCCGAAGTGGCCGCCGGGGCCCCGCTCCACGGCGTCCTCGACATCGCCGGACCCGACGTCTACCCCCTCGACGAGATCGGCCGGATGACCCTCGCGGCCAAGGGCGACGGGCGCACCGTCGTCACCGATGACACCGCCGGCATGTACGCCGCCGTCCACGGTGACGTCCTCACCGCCGGGCACGACGCCCGCATCGCCCCCACCCACTACACGGACTGGCTGTCCTGAACCAGCCGCGCTCCCCGACGGTCCGTCGAGCCCCGAGGTTCGTCCTCGCGCTCATGCGTGGGGTCACGGACACCGTCGAACGTGCCGACCAGCAAGGATTGTGCGCAATGCCGTCGAAGAACAGTCCAGCGGGTGACGCCGAGGACCTCCGGGAAGCGGAGGCGGCGTTCCAGGACGCCCGCGGCTACCTGTTCGGGATCGCCTACCGGATGCTCGGCAGCGCCGGCGAAGCGGAGGACATCCTCCAAGAGGCCTGGATCCGATGGCAGACCTCCGACCGGTCCAAGGTGGAGAACCCACGGGCGTTTCTCACGACGACGGTGACGAGGCTCGCGATCAATGTGCTGCAGTCGGCGAGGGTCCGCCGTCAGACCTATGTCGGCCCGTGGCTTCCGGAGCCGGTCGACACCAGCGGCGACCCGGCGCTGGGCGCCGTGAACGCGGAAGCACTGGAACTCGCGGTGCTGATGCTGCTGGAGAAGCTCACCCCCACGGAACGGGCGGCGTACGTGCTCCGGCAGGCGTTCGACTACCCGTACGAGCAGATTGCGGAGATCACCGGCCAGACCAACGCCAGTGCCCGCCAACTGGTGAGCCGGGCGCGGAAGCGCCTGGCCGCGGAGAAACGGGCAAGCGTCGCGGCCGCCGAGCACAAGCGGTTCCTGACGGCGTTCGTGACGGCCGCCCAGGACGGGGACGTGGCCGTACTGGAGAGACTGCTCACGGAAGACGCCATCTCGTACGCCGACGGCGGAGGGGTCGTGCGGGCGTCCAAGTTTCCCGTCGTGGGCCGTCACCGCGTGGCGAGGTACTACCACGCGTTCGCCGACCGCTTCTGGCCCGGCGTCACGGTGGAACCGGCCGAGGCCAACGGCAGGCCGGCGGTGAGCCTGTCCCGCGACGGCACCGTGTTCGCCGTCCTCACCGTGAGCGTCACCCCGGACGGCATCGACCGGGTGCTCGTCATGATGAACCCGTCGAAACTCGCCGCCATGACCGTCTGAGCATCACTCCGCGGCGCCTCCAGGCCTGCGCCGCACCGGCATGCAAGGGCCCCGCCCTGCGGTGTCCGCTCCAGCCTCTCGCAGGGACGGGGCCGCCCGCCCCCGTTGCTCGGTGGGGCGGGTCGCGGGCGGCTGTCCCCTGACGCCCGCCTTCTGAAAGTAAAGCGAACGATCATTTTTTACAAGAGGGGGTCAAGGTCAAGAAAAACGAATGTTCGTCTTGACCGGTCTTGCCGGAGCCTGCAGGATGGGGGACGAAAAAAGAACGATCATTCCGGGAAGGGGGGTGGTGGCATGAGCACGGCGCAGGCCGGAAGACTGGCGGTGTCCCCGCGTCAGGGGCCACACAGTCCCATCGGGACGCCGGCGGTGCCCGCGGCGGCCGAGTCCGCGCCACGCGACACCGTGGCCTTCGTGCTGCAAGGCGGCGGCAGCCTGTGTGCGCCCCAGGTCGGCATGCTCCGGGCACTGACCCAGGCAGGAATCAGACCGGACCTCGTGGTCGGTTCCTCGGCCGGCGCGCTGAACGGCGCGGCCTTCGCCGCCGACCCGAGCATCGACGGTATCGACCGGCTGGAAGCGCTCTGGACGCGCCTGAAGCGTCGGCACGTGGCACCGCTCTCACTGCGGACCCTGGCCAGGGCCGCGCTGGGCCGGAGCGAGGCGGCGGTCTCGAGCGAGGCGTTGCGGCAGGTGCTGCGGTTGGCCGTTGCCGTCGGTCGGCTCGAGGAGGCCGCCGTCGCGATGCACGCCGTGGCGACCGACGCCGAGACGGGCGCGGCGGTCGTCCTCTCCCGTGGGGAGGCCGTCCCGGCCCTGCTCGCCTCGGCGGCCTTCCCGGGCCTGTATGCCCCCGTGCGTATAGGAGAGCACCTGCTCATCGACGGGGGAGTGTCGGCGGACCTGCCGGTGCTCCAGGCGGAGGCGCTCGGCGCAACCACGCTGTACGTGCTTCCCGCCGCGGTCACGAAACAGGCGGGGCGTCCGGCGCACGCGGCCCTGGTCGCCGCCTCCCGGGCCCTCGGCCAGATCTTGGACGAACGGGAAAGGCGGGACATCGCGGCGGTCCGCGGGTCGGTCCACCGACTGCCCGCCGTCACCACTCCCGTGGCCAGCCTCATCGACTTCAGCGACACCCGGCGGCTGGTCCAGGCCGGTCACGGACTCACCGCGGCCTGGCTGGCCGGGCAGACCGCGACCAGGGAATGAGGACGGCCGATGGCCACCTGTGCCTCTTCCCTGCGCCGCCGGAGGCACCAACCGGCAGAGACCGGCGGGGAGCTGTGGCTGGTCCGGAACCACGACGGCGATCAGGGCACCGCCCGGGAAGTGCACCCGAAGGGCCTGGCGCACTCGCTTCCCCAGTGGCCGGTGCGGCGATGAGCGGCTCGCACCACACCGAGCCGGGCGAGCGCGGACACGACCGCTCGCGACGACGCGTCGCGCTCACCATGGGCGCCCTCGTGACGCTGCTGTGTGTCGAGCTGGCGTTCGTCGCGCCCTACGCGCGTCGCGCGGCAGACCAGCTCTCCCAGGCTCGACCCGCCTGGTTCCTGCTGGCCGTCGCCGCGGAGATGGTGTCGATGGCGGCCTTCGCCCGGCTGCAGCGCCTGGCGCTGAGTACGGGCGGGCTGCGCGTGCGACTGCGCGCCGCGGTTGCCGCCGTGTTCGCCGGGAACGCGCTCAGCGCGACTCTGCCCGGCGGCAGCCTGGTGTCGATCACCTACCGGACACGGCGTATGCGCAGCTGGGGCGCCAGTGTGCCGTTGATCGGCTTCACCCATGCCGTCACCGGTGTTCTGGGCACGGTCTCACTCGTCATGCTGGCCGGCATCGGCGGGACTCTGGCCGGGGACAGAGCCCGGATCACAGGGGCGGCCCTGCAGGTTGCGGCGGCTTGTGCCGTCACCGTCGCCGCGCTCGCGCTCGTCCGGCACACCCATGTGCTGCGCCGGCCGGTGAGCGCCCTGCTTCGCGTGTGGCGGAGACTGCGGCGCGGCAAGGGCAGGCAGACGTCGGCCGATCGTCTGCTGGAGGAGTTGGCTGCCATGCGGCCGCCGGCTCGCTTCTGGGTTCTGGGGCTCGGCGCCGCCCTGATCAACTGGGTCGGCGATCTCGTGTGCGTGCTCGCTGTGTGCCATGCGGTGGGCTCGGCCCCGGGCTCGGACAAGGTGCTGCTCGCCTACGTCGCCGCGATGACGGCCGCGTCGGCTCTCCCTCTGTTGCCCGCGGGACTCGGCCCGCTCGACGCGGCTCTGGTCCTGACGCTGCATCACGGCGGAATGCCGATGGCGGCCGCCACGGCCGCCGATCTTCTCTACCGGACCCTCAACCCGGGACTGATCGGTGTCGCCGGGTGGTCGGTCCTGCTCGTCCGACGGCGGAGCCGGTCAGGACGTGGCCGGATCGGGCCACATAGCCCGTACCGCGTCGCCGATCCCCTCCACGAGGGTGGGGTCGAGCATGGCCACCTGGAGGATGTAGCCGGGTAGGAGGCAGACCAGCGCGGCGGCGATCGACTCGGCGGTCACCTCCCTGGGCAGGGCACCGCTTTCCTGGTGTCCTCGTACGACCTCCGCGAGGTCGGAACGCATCTGGGTCAGCAGGGTGCTGAACTGCCCGGCCAGCGTGGGGTTTCGCAGGGCCTCGGACCAGGCCAGCACGGCCAGCCGTGCGACGTCGTGTTCCGCGGCCCGGGCCGCCACGAGGTCGAGCACCTCAGCGAGCACCGCCCCCACGGAACCACTGGGCCGAGTCGTGGCGACGGTGTGGACCAGCGTCAGGACCTCATGCATGTTCTCTTCGGCGATGGCCAGGATCATCTCGTCCTTGCTCGCGAAGTGCCGGTAGACCGCGCCGGCCGAGAGCCCGGACTCCGCGAACAGGTCCTGCATCGACGTCGAGTGAAATCCGTCGCGCAGGAAGCAGCGTCGGGCCGCGTCCAGGATCTGGGTACGGCGAGCGTCCATGTACTCCTGGGACACCTTCGGCATGGGGCATCCTCTCCAAAGAAAAACGAATGTTCGTCTTGACTCTCTGATGGCGAGCCTAGCAGACTGGTTTCCTGGAGAACGATCATTCGTTTTTGGGAGGCAAGACCGTGAGGACCCCGTTGGCGGGAAACCAGTCATGGCGTCGTGTGGCCATCATGGCAGTGGCATTGCCGCTGGTGATCTCACTGGCAGTGATGGCCTACGCGTGGCCCGCGGCGCGCATAGCGCCGCGTGACCTGCCCGTGGGGATCGTGGGCACGAGTACGGCGAGCCAGGGCGCGGTCGAGGGCCTGGCGCACAGCAAGCCGGGCGGCTTCGACTTCCGTCTCTACCCCGACGAGGCGTCGGCGCGGTCCGCTGTCAGGGAGCGGGACGTCTACGGCGCCTTCGTCGTCACCCCCGGCAGTCTCACCGTGCTGGAGGCCACTGCCGCGAGCCCGGCCGTCGCCCAGTTGCTGGGCGAGGCAGGCCGGCAATTGGCCGCCCATGCGTCCGAGGCGGCCGCGGAGCGTGCCGCCGCATCCGCCCACGGCACGTCCGCTCGCTCCAAGGGGAGCAAGGCAGGCAAGGCCCGCGCCGAAAAGCCGGCGCAGATCCGCGTGCGGACCGTGGATGTCGTCCGGATCTCGGCGGACGACCCCCGGGGCGTGGTCTTCAGTTCGGCGCTGCTGCCGCTGACGATGTGCAGCATCATGATCGCCTTGGTCGTCACGATGTCACTGAGGCTGCGACCTGTGGCACGGCTCATGGCCCTGATCGTGATGAGCGGAGCGGCAGCCCTCGGGGTCTACGCGGTCGCCGAGGGCTTTCTCGGTGCGCTGCCGCACGAACATCTGGCGACCTGGGCTTCCTTGGCACTCACCATTCTCGCCATCAGCGCCACCACTGCCGGCGTGGTCGCGCTCGTGGGTTCGGCGGGGCTCGGGCTGAGCGCGGCGCTCATGGTCTTCGTCGGCAATCCGTTCTCCGGCAGCACATCCGCACCGGAGCTGCTGCCCAAGGCGGTCGACGACATCGGCCAGTGGCTGCCGCCGGGCGCCGGCGCGAGCCTCGTGCGCGGTACGGCCTACTTCCACGGCAACGACAGCGCGGGCCACATCGCCGTCCTCACCCTGTGGAGCGTGCTGGGACTGGCAGCCGTCCTGTTCGGCCACCGTGCGTCCCCCGTCGTGAAAGGCCCCGTCGTGAAAGGCCCCGTCGTCAACGAGAGCGTGACGGTGGGTGCGGAGGGTCCGGAGGGTCCGGCGAGCGACGTCGCGACGCCCCATGTGCCGCCGTCCCCCGAGGAGTCCTCACCCGCGTCCTCACCTGTACGCATCGGTATGCACGCGCACTCGCACGCCCGGCACGCCGCGGGCGCGTGATCCGTCGTCCTATTTGAGGCCGCTGAGCATGACGCCCCGGATGTAGTACTTCTGCAGGATCAGGAACAAGGTCAGGACCGGCAGGACGCTCAGGACGAGGCCGGCCATGACGATGGGCAGCGTGCGGGTGGGGTCGACGTAGTCCTGCAGGAGCTGGATGCCGACCGGCAGGGTCATCACGTCCGGGTTGGCGGTCGAGACGAGCAGTGCCCAGATGTATTCGTTCCAGGCGTCGACGAAGGTCAGCAGCCCGAGCGTCACCAGGACCGGCTTGGTCTGCGGTACGACGATCCGCCACCACACGGCGAACTCGCCGGCCCCGTCGATGCGCGCGGCCTCCAGGACCTCGTCGGGGATCGAGACCATGAACTGGCGCATCAGGAAGATTCCGAAGCCGTTGACGAGGAACGGCATGGCGAGCGCCACGATGCTGACGGTCAGGCCCGCGCCGCCGCGCCCGAACAGGTCGTTGCCGCCCGCCAGCGGCCAGTGCACCAGGATCAGGAAGTGCGGGATGAAGAAGAGGAACGGCGGGAACATCATCGTCGACAGCACCAGACGGAAGATGAAGTCCCGGCCGGGGAAGCGGAGTTTGGCGAGCGCGTAGCCCGCGAGCGACGACGTGAGCAGCACCGACCCGGTGATCGCGGCGGTGGCGACGACGCTGTTGCGGAACAGCACCGGCAGGTCCAACTGGTCGATCGCCGCCCGGTAGTTGGACAGGTCGAACGCCTTCGGCAAGAACCGGTACGGCAGCGTGCCCGCCTCGTCGGGCCCCTTGAAGGACGTCATCACCATGTCGGCGAACGGCACCACCGTGAGCACGGCGCCGGTCACGACCAGCAGATACGACAGCCACGGGAAACGGCGGCGGCTCATGCGGCTCATGCGTCCTCCCCCTTGCGCCGGAAGATCCACAACTGCGCCAGGGTGACCACGAGGACCACCACGAACAGCGCGAAGGCGGCGGCGCTCGCCGTGCCCCAGTCGCCGTACGAGAAGGCCTGCCGGTACATCTCCAGCGCGGCCACATTGGTCGCGTCGCCCGGCCCGCCCTTGGTCATCACGATGATCAGCGCGAACGACTGCAGCCCGGTGAGGAACTGGGTGACGCACACGAACAGCAGGGACGGCCGCAGCAGCGGCAGCGTGATCCTCCAGAAGACGGTGACGGGCCCGGCGCCGTCGAGCGCGGCGGCCTCGTAGTACGACTCGGGGATGGACTTCAGCCCGGCGGTCAGGATGAGGATCGCCGAGCCGACCGAGGCCCAGGCCTGGACGACCACGACCGACGGCAGCGCGGTGTCCGGGTCCTGGAGGAACGCCACCGAGCCGAGCCCGAGGGCGTTGAGGACCCCGTTGACCAGGCCGCCCGGCTCGTACATGTACTTCCACACGTTGCCGACGGCGACGACGGTCGTGACGATCGGCAGGAAGTACAGGGTGCGCCACAGCCCCTGGAACCGCAGCTTGTCGATGCAGGTCGCGACGAGCACGGAGCCCGCGAGCGCGAGGGCCACCGTGCCCAGGGCGAACAGCAGCGTGTTGGTGAGGACCGGCGCCAGGAACGTCGATCCGTCCGCGAAGAGGCCGGCGAAGTTGTCCAGGCCGACCGGATCGATGTCGCCGAGGTCGAACCCGGCCCAGCGGGACATCGACAGCAGCAGCGCGAAGCCGAGCGGCAGGATCAGGAAGACCGCGAAGAACAGCAGCGTCGGCGCCAGGAAGAGGTAGGCGACGACGGCCTGTCGGCGCCGGTGCCGATGGCGGCCGCGGACGCCGACGGCGGGTCTGTCGGGCGCCGCCCGCTCGGGCGTCTCCGGTGCCAGGGTGGCGTTCACCATGAGCGCGACACCTCCTGATCGACCTGACGGCGGGTGACGCGCAGCGCCTCGTCGACCGACCGCTGACCGGTCCACAACGCCTCGATGTTCTTGCGCAGCAGCGACTTGGCCTGCTGGGCGCCCGGCACGTTCGGCTCCGGCACCGCGTACGCCAGCGCGTCCAGGAACGGGTGCAGGTTCGGATCGCCGCCCTCGCCCAGAAGCGTCCGCATGTCGTCGGCGCGGCCGGTCAGGGAGCCGACGGACACTTGCAGAGCGCTCATCCGAGTCGCCGTCACGGCCTTCCCGGCGCCCTTTCCGGCACCCTGCCCCGTGCTCTTCCCGGTCCCCTTCACGCCCGCCTTCCCGGCGCCCTTCACGCTCACCTTCTCGGTGTTGAGCCAGTGCAGGAACTCCCAGGCCTCATGCGGGAACCTACTGGCCGTGTTGACCCCCAGCATGAAACCGGTGGAGAGCGTGGCGCGCCGGTCGCCCGCCTCCGGGACGGGCACGGGCGCGACACCGACATCGCGGTAGTCCGGGCCCATCAGGTCCTTCAGGTTCGTGGTCCACCAGCCGGCGCTCACCACCATGGCCACCTGCCCGGACGCGAACGCCTTGTAGACGTTGACGCCGGGGGCGCTCGCACCCTTGGCGACGAGGCGGTGCTCCAGGTCGAACACGGCCCGGCCGGCCGGTGAGTCGATGGCCGTGCGCCTGCCGTCCGCGGAGACGAACCGTCCGCCGGCGGCGTTGAGCAGGGCGAGCGTCTGGCCGACGGTGGTGGAGTCGTCGTAGGTCGAAAGACCGAACCCCTGGACGAGCGTGTTGCCGTACCCGTCCCGCTTGGCGGTGCGGTACGCCGCGTCCTCCAGCTCCCGCCAGGTGCGCGGCGGGCCGTCGATGCCGGCCTCGCGCAGCAGCCGCCTGTTGTAGTAGAGGGCGTACGTCTGCAGCTCGGTGGGGTAGCCGTAGACCGTGCCGCCCACCGAGGCGGCGCCGACCGCGGCCGCGCTGTAGCCGCGTCGGATCTCCTCGGCGTGCTCGGACGGGACGGGCCGCAGGACGCCGGCCTGGACGAGCTGGCCGTTCCACAGGCAGTACGGGTGGAGGATGTCGGCGCCCTGGCCCGCCGCCTGCCGGACCATGAAGGTGGTCAGCAGGTCCGTGAACTCGACGGCCTTCGTGCGCACCTTGACCCGGTCGTGCGTGGCGTTCCACTCGTCGACCGGCCCCTGCAGGGCCTCCTTGAGCTCGCCGCTCGCGTAGTGGGAGAGCACGGTGAGGACGATCGGATCCCCGGGCCGCCCGGTGCCCTGGTGCGGCGCGGCGCATCCGGAGATGCCGGAGACGCCGGAGACGAGCAGGGCGGAGGGGAGGGCGAGCGCGAAGTGACGGCGGCTCAGGCCGCGGTGCGCCCGGGCGCCGGTCGGGCGGGGCGACGGCGTCATCGTGCGGCCTCCCGGCGCAGCACGCGGAACACCCGGGTCGTGGTGAAACCGGCCTTGCGGTACAGGTGGCCCGCCGGCGACCGCTCGCCGGTCCACAGGAACCACGCGGAGTGCGCCCCGCGCGCCCGCATCCGCTCCAGGACCAGATGCAGCAGGACCTTGCCGAGCCCGGTGCCGCGCGTCTCCTCCAGCACGCCGAACGGGCCGAACCGCTCGTCCGCCGACTCGTACGCGCCGTGCATCGCCCACCCGACCAGGCGGCCCGAAGGCTCCCGGACGACGACGATCCGGTCGAGCGCCGTGCCGCCGCCCCTGGCCACGCACTCCCGGATCGCGCGCGTCCAGTCCGGGTTGAAGTGATCCTCGGCGAGCGCGACCAGGTCCACCAGATCGTCGTCGGACGGGGTGGCGAACCGGTAACCCTCTGCCGTCAGTTCGTCCAGCCGCAGCGCGACCTCCTCCGGGAAGCGGTAGCCGACCAGGCCGCGGTCCATCGCCGCCGCCTCGTACAGCGTGCGGAAGCCCAGGGACGCCAGGAGCCGCGCAGCCTCCGGGTACGCCTCGGCGTCCAGACCGGGGAGGACGTAGTTCGGGGTGTACGAGGAGAAGTCCACCCGGGTGCGGCCGTGGGCGCCCAGCCAATCAAGGGCGTCGGTCAGCAGCCGGCGGCCGAGGCCGTGCCCGCGGGCGGCCGGGTCGACGAAGAAGAACGGGATCCAGCCCTGCTCCGGCTCCAGGTCGGTGCCGGTCATCGGCGTCAGCCGCCGTACCGCGTAGGCCGCGCCGACGACGCGCTCGCCGTCGACGGCGACCCGGAGCCCCTCCGGATCGAAGTTGGCGTCGAGCAGCACCAGGGAGCGGAACCGGTCCGGGGTGATCGGATCGGCCGGCGCACTCCGGCGCCAGGCGTCCACCAGCCGCGGACCGTCGCCGGCGCGAAAGCCACGCACCGTCGTGGCCCGGGATGTCGTCGTCGCGGGATCGGTCATCGACGGGATCGTCCTTCCGGGCGGAGCGGCACAGCGCAGCAGGAGGCCTCAGGGGTAGAGCAGCACCTCGTCGCCGGCCCACCGGGCGGGCGGCGCCGGCGGGTCGCACAGCGGCAGCGGGTCGTCGCCCGCGTCGACGGCGCGACGCAGCCGGTCGGACCCCCACAACAGGTCGATGAAGGGACGGTGGCCGTGGCCGGTCCCCTCCGCGCCACCCTCGGCTCCGCCGTCCGTGGTGCGCCAGGCGAAGTCGTCCGGGTACAGCCGCCGCAGCGTGGCGAGCATCGCGACGGCGGTCCGTACGGGAGCGAACGCCTCGCGGTCGGTGACGTGGAGCTGGACCCCGCGCAGCGGCCGTCCGGCGTGTTTGTGGAAGGTCGGTACGAACCACAGGTCACGGAAGTGCACTCCGGGCAGGGCGAGTTCGGCGAGCGAGGGCGCGAACCGCGCGTCGATGTACGGGGCGCCGACGATCTCGAAGGGTTGGGTCGTACCGCGGCCCTCCGAGACGTTCGTCCCCTCGAACAGGCAGGTGCCGGGATAGACGGCGGCCGTCGCGGGCGTCGGGATGTTCGGCGAGGGCGCGATCCACGGCAGGCCGGTGGCGTCCGCGTGCATGGCTCGCCGCCAGCCGGCCGCCTCGATCACCGTCAACTCGGCCGCGCCGCCTGCCACGTGAGGCACGGCGGAGGCATTGAGATGCCGGGCGAGTTCACCGCAGGTCAGCCCGTGCCGGACCGGCAGCGGGGCCCGCCCGACGAAGCTGGCCCACGCCGGGTCGAGCAGCGGGCCCTCGCTGACGAGTCCACCGAGGGGATTCGGCCGGTCGGCGACCACGAACCGTACGCCCGTACGGGCCGCCGAGATCATCAGGTCGAACATGGTCCACACGTAGGTGTAGAACCTGGCCCCGATGTCCTGCAGGTCGTACACCAGGGCGTCGACCCCGCTGTCGATCAGCAGCTTGTCGAGGTCCTCGCCGTCGCACCGGTAGGTGTCGTACACCGGCAGACCGGTGACGGGGTCCACGTCCGCCCGGGCGGCCTCGCCCTCGCCGGCCTGGCCGGTCCCGTGCAACCCGTGCTCGGGACCGAACAGCGCGACCAGCCGCGCACCGGCCTCCAGCAGCGCGGGCGCGGCCGGGCGCAGGTCGGGGAGGACACCGGTGTGATTGGTCACCAGCCCGAGCCGCCCGCGCCCGGCAAGCCCGGGCGCCGCGTGCAACCGCGCGACCCCGGTCGTCACCGCACCCCGGTCGTCCGTGCTCATCCTCATGCCCCGTCTGCCGGTGACATCTCGAAACGATCGTCCGAAATGTACCCCTTGTCGCACGGGCCCGCGGCGAGGCTCGCGGGCCGGTGCTTCACGGCGTCAGTGCCCCGGATCGAGGTCCCGCAGGATGGTTCGGGCCGCCGCTCGGTGTTCGTCGGCTGCGGGCGGGTCGGTTTCGGCGAGGATCGTCGCGATGCCCTCGTGGGCCAGGGCTTCCGCGGAGCGGTAGCCGAGTTCGGGGGCCAGGGTGAGGGCTTGGCGGTGGAGGCGGAGGGCTTCCTCGGGGTGGCCGGCGAGGCGGCAGGTCTCGGCGTAGGCGTCGAGGAAGTGGATCTTCCAGTGGTCCTCGAAGAGTGCGTCCAGGAGGGCGAAGGCCTGTCGGTGGCTGTGCAGGGCCTCTTCGTAGCGGCCCATGTGGCGTAGGGCGACGCCGAGGCAGTTGAGGCACCAGGCCTCGTTGTGCTGGTGGCCGTCCTCCCGGGCCTGGGCGAGGGCCTGGTGGAGGTGGGTCGTCGCCTCGTTGGGGGAGTCGTGGGCGATGGCCACGCCGAGGGTGATGCGGGCCGTCAGGGCCGGGGGCCAGGCGGTGTCGGCATGGGGGACGGCCAGGGCCTCGCGGGCCAGGCGGGCGGCCTCCTCACGATGGCCGAGTTGCAGCAGGGCCCAGGCCTCGTAGGCGGTCGCGTGGGCCGCGCCCATCGGGCAGTCGGCGTCCGCGTACAACTTACCGGCCAGGCGGAAGAGTTCGAGGGGTTCTTCGACGTGGCCCGCGTCCCACTTCAAGTAGCCGCGGCGCATGGTGAGTTCGGCTTCCGACCTGACGTCCCCGGTCTGGGACACGAGCGGTGCGGCGGCCTCGTACGCCGCGCCCGCCTCCGGGAGCCGGCCCGCGTTGTAGCGGGCGAAGCCCAGGTCGCTGTGGGCCTCGGCCAGTTGGAGCGGGTCGCCGAGTCGGTGGGCGGCGGCCAGAGAGTGTTCGAAGAGGAGGTTGAGGTGGGTCGTGCCGCAGCGGCGGGCGAAGTAGGCCCGCATGAATCGGGGGAGTTCGCACACGTGCGTGTCGGCTCCGGCCTCCACCGCCGCCTCGAACGCGGCCATCAGGTTGACGTACTCGGTGCCGAACCAGACGAGGGCCGCGCCCTTGTCGGCGAAGCGCGGCAGCTCGGCCGGGGGACGGCCCGCGGAGGGCGCCCGGCCGGCGGACGGGAACGGCATCGCCGCGTCCGCGGCGGCCGCCGCGTGGACGTAGAAGTCGAGGACCCGGCCGAGGGCCTGCTCGCGCTCCGCCGGGGTGTCCTGTTCCGTGGTGGCCCGGCGGGCGTGCTGGTGCACCAGGTCGTGGAGGCGGTAGCGGCCCGCCGCCGGCTGCTGGACGAGGTGCGCGTCCAGCAGGTCCTCCAGCATCGCCCGTACGGTACGCAGCGGCAGGTCGGCCAGCGCCGCCGCCACGTACTCGTCGAAGGACGAGCCCGGCAGCAGGCCGAGCAGGCGGAACAGCCGGCGCTGGGAGCGGTCCAGCTGTCGTACGGACATGGCGAACGCGGTGTCGAACTCGTCCGCGCCCTCCGCCATCCGCTCGACGAGGATGCCCACGGTCCATCCCGGCCGGTGCCGCAACCGGGCCGCGGCCAGCCGCAGGGCCAGCGGCAGGCGGCCGCACAGCCGCAGCACCTCGGCCGCGGACTCCGGCTCGCGGGCCAGCCGGCCGTCCGGGCCGCTGGGGTCGCCGCTGGCGCGCGCCAGCAGCTCGGCACTCTCCTCCGGCGTCAGCACGTCCAGCGACACCGGGGGCACCTCGTCCAGGCCGAGCAGCCGGTTGCGGCTGGTGACCAGGGCGACGGAGGAGCCCGCGCCGGGCAGCAGCGGGCGCACCTGGTCGGCGTCGGCGGCGTTGTCCAGGACCACGACGGCCCGCCGGCCGGCCAGCTCCGAGCGCCAGCACGCCGCCAACTGCTCGACACCGCCCTCCTGCGGCACTTTTTCGGAGGGGACGTCGAGCGCGGCGAGCAGCGCCCGCAGCGCGGGGTCGGGATCGAGCGGCCGCCGCCCCTCGGTGAACCCGTGCAGGTCGAGGTAGAGCTGGGCGTCCGGGTAGTCGGCGGTGAGCCGGTGCGCGGCGTGCACCGCCAGGCAGGTCTTGCCGACGCCCGCCATGCCGTCCACGGCGACCACCCGGCTGCTCTCCACCGCCGCGAGCACGGCGGCGAGTTGGGCCTCTCGACCGGTGAAGTCGGGGACGTCGCGCGGCAGATCGTTGCGGGGCGGGCGCGGGGTCCCGATGGGCGGCGACGGCGGAGGGGACTCGCGGCTCATCCTCGGCGGCGCCGGCAGGGGGCTGGAGGCACGCTCCCACAGGGGGCGCAGCGGGCGCGGGTCGCGCTTGACGAGCCGGCACAGGGCCACCACCGCGGGCCAGGGCGGCGCGGTCTGGCCATTGAGATAGCGCGACAGCGACGACGAGCTGAGGCCCGTGTCCCGCGCCAGGGCCCGTACGCCACGCCCCGACAGCTCCTGGAGCAGGCGCAGCCGCGCGGCCAGCTCCTCCGCCGGGCCGGCCTTGGCCATCCGCCCCGCCTGCTCCGCCCGCTCCGTCCGCACCGCCCGCTCGTGCTCCACCACTGTTCCCCCGCGTCTCCGTCCCACCCCGGAAGTAATCTCCCGGGCCAAGTCCCCGCTGCTCAAGGCCGTTTCAGCTGTCCCACGGTGTCCCACCGCCGTCGTCCTGGCAAGCCGTCCGGGCTGTCATGGAGTCACACCCCGGGGGAACGGGGCACGAACCGACAGAGGAGAGAACCGAGATGCAGTCTCGTATGCAGAACCCCGCCGTCGTCCTGTCCGACGCGATGCAGCCCATCCAGGCGCTCTTCAAGGCCGTGCACTCCGGCGGGGTGGACGGACAGACGCTGGAGCTGGTGCACCTGCGGGTCAGCCAGATCAACGGCTGCAGCGCGTGCGTCGACGGCGGCGCCAAGACGGCCCGCAAGGCCGGCGTGAGCGACGAGCGGCTGGCCACGGTCGCCGCCTGGCGCGAGGCCCCGTACTTCACCGAGGAGGAGCGGGCGGCGCTCGCGCTGGCCGAGGCCGCGACGCGGCTGGCCGACCGTCCCGACGCGGTGAGCGACGACACCTGGGACACGGCCGCCACCTACTTCGACGAGAAGCAGCTGGCCGCGATCGTCCTGATGATCGGCGTCACCAACCTGTTCAACCGCCTCAACGCCACGACCCGGCAGATCGCCGGCGCGTGGGGCTGAGCGCGCCGATCACCGGCACGCGGAGGAGGGCGCCGACCCCGGCGCCCTCCTCGCCCCCGCTCCCTTCAGTTCGTGATCACAGGGTCGCGCACTGGCCCTGCCGCGCACCGGTCACGGAGTCGGGAGGAGTCGGCGGCACTGCCGAACCACTCGCTTGCCTGTACGAATCACCCGCGTGGCCCATGGCTCCCTGACTGCGTGACTGACTGGACGTCATCCTTCTTCTGCCCGGCTTGAGTTGCCTGCGCCTGCGGCCTGTTCTACGAATCGGCCGGGCGGTCCGCCGTGACGAGCCATGAGGTGCTGGGCAGCCGGACGAGGCCGTCCGCCGCCGCGTGGGCGCGCAGACGGTCCGTCAGCGCGCGGCGGGCCCGGGTCTGCGCGGGCACGTCGACCTGGTCCATCAGGTGGCGGCCAGGGCCGGTGCCGAGCAGGAACTCCGCCGCGTCCTCGGCGCCGTGCCCCCATACGCAGTCCGCCTGTACCTGGCGGACGGTGACGCCGGTGAAACCGGCCGCGGTGAGGACGTCGTGGATGCGGTCGGAGGCGGCCAGGGAGAACATGCCGGGCAGTCCGGTCCGCCCGAAGTCGCCGACCGGCAGAATGTCGCGCAGCGAGGCCATCGCCGCCACCCCGCCGTTGAGCAGGGCGTCCGCCGGGCAGACGAACGCCAGACGGCCGCCGGGAACCAGCGCCCGGCCGACGTTGGCGAAGGCGGCCACGGGGTCGGCGAAGAACATCACCCCGAAGCGGCTGATCGCCGCGTCGAAAGCGCCCGCCTCGAACGGGTGGACCTGCGCGTCCCCTTGGACGAAGGAGGCGTTGGCGATGCCCTCCCGCTGGGCGCGGGTCCGCGCCTCGGCCAGCATGGGGCCGGACAGGTCGAGACCCGTCGCGTGCCCCTTGGGCGCCCGGACTGCCGCGAGGCGCGTGGTCCGCCCGGAGCCGCAGCCGAGGTCGAGGACCCGATGGGCCGCGGTGATCGCGGCGGCGTCGAGCAACGGCTCGTTGAAGCCGTCGTTCACGGCGTTCCAGCGGTCCTGATTGGCGGCCCAATGGCTTCCTTCGGGGCCGTTCCATGCGTGTGCCTGCTCCGTGTTGACGACGTCGGGCACGGGTGCCTCCTGTGATGGATGACGGAGAGTGGACGACGGATAATGGGCGTACGCCCAAACGGTATGGGCATCTGCCCAAAGTCGCAACGACCGCTATGATCCGCCAGGTTGCGCGCTTTGCGGGCGACGGAGACGGAACGGAAGAGAGGCCCATGTCACCGCGCGGAGTGGCGACGCCGGACGTGCGCGAGCAGCTGTTCGCAGCCGCCGAGCGCGTCGTGGAGAGGCAGGGCCCCGGCGCCCTCACCAGCCGGGCCGTCACCACCGAGGCAGGCTGCGCCAAGGGGCTGCTGCACGCCCACTTCGCGGGGATGGACGAGTTCGTGGCCGAGCTCTGTCTCGACCGGTTCGCGCGGACCGCCGCGAAGGCGCGGTCGCTGTCGGACCGCGCCGGGCAGCACACGGTGGCAGGAAACATCAAGGCCGTCGCCCTCGCGCTGTTCGACTCCGGCGGCCCGGCCATATCGGGGCTCGCCATGGCCCGGCCCGGCGCCGCGCTGCGCATCCGCGAGGCCCTGGAGGGCGGTGCGCCCGGCTTCGCCGCGATCCAGGAGGCCATCACCGGCTATGTGGAGGCCGAACAGCGGCTCGGCCGGGTGGCGGAGACCGTCGACCCGGGCACCGTGGCCCTTGCGATCGTCGGCACCGCCCACCACCTGCTGATGACCGGCTGGCCGGGCACGCCCGACCCCCGGCCCGCGATCACGCGCCTGGTGACCGTGCTGGTGGGCAGCTAGCCGACCGCACCTGCTCGCCCTTGTCGCTACGACCACCTCTTCTCCCGGCACCGAGGACACGCACACGGCGGAAACCGCCCCGACAGGTCCAGCGGCGCGGAGTCCTTCGGCGGCCGGTACGTCACCCTGGGGCCCCACGTCCGGCCACCGTCCCGGGAGACCCTCAGCGTCAGATGCGCGCTGATGAAGCCCTCGTCCTCGTCCTGCATGCCCGCGCCTTTCACTTTCCGTATCGATGTATGCACAGAGTGAGGCGGGATTGGGTACCGTCGATAGATGACTGAGCGTGACAATGAGGTGTGCACCAGGGGGAGTTGATCCGGTGGCCATCGAGGACAATCCGCGGTCGCGGGAGCAGTACGGGCAGGAACTGAAGCGGAGGCGCGAGGCGGCGGGGCTCACGCAGGAGGAGCTGAGCCAGCGTGCGGTGATGTCACGCACGCACATCGCCCATATCGAGGCGGGGCGGCGAAGGCCGGACGTGGAGGACGCGCGGCGGCTGGATCAGGTGCTGGGGGCGGGCGGGTTCTTCGAGCGGTTCCTGCCGACGCTGGATGGGCGCAAGGTTGCTGAACACTTCAAGGGGGCCCTGGAGTTCGAGGGGCAGGCTACGGCGATCAAGGAGTACGCACCCAGCCTGGTCCCGGGCGTCCTGCAGACGCAGCAGTACGCGTACGAGGTGTTCAGTTCCAGCTATCCGCGCAAGAGTGACGGAGAGTGCGAACAGTTCCTGGCCACTCGCCTGGACCGGGCACGCATCCTCGACAACTTCCACTCACCGGAGTTCTGCGCGCTGCTCGACGAGACGGTGCTGCGGCGTGTGATCGGTGGGCCCGCTGTGATGTGCGAGCAGCTTCGTCACATCGTGGAGTTGGGGGAGTGCCGCCGCATCCACGTGCACGTACTCCCGTTCTCCGTGGGCGCGCACACTCTGCTGGAGGGGTTCCTCTCGCTGATGTGGTTCGAGGAGATGCCGCCCATCGCGTATGCGGAAGGTGTGAACAACGGGCGCATCCTTGAACTGCCGTCCTCGGTGCGCGAGTGCCAGGAGATTTACGATCTTGCGCTGGGCGACTCCTTGTCGCACCGTAAATCCCTGGACCTGCTGAGGTCCGTCGCGGAGGATTACGAGCATGCAGCGCAGCGAGCACACCATCCCTGACGCATCAGTGCTGCCAGGTTGGCGCAAGTCCAGCTACAGCGGTGGCAGCGGTGGCTCCTGCCTCGAAGTCAACGACACCACCGCCCCCAGCCACGTCCCCGTCCGCGACAGCAAGAGCCCCGCCGGCCCGGCCGTCGTCTTCTCGGCCCCGGTCTGGTCGGCCTTCGTCAACTCTGTGAAGGGCTAGACCGGACCGTCAGAGCTTGCCGCCGATCTCGCACGCGCGGCACGGCGGCCGGCCGCAGGTGCACTGCATGAGGGCGTCGACGACCCCGCGGTCGTGGTAGAGGCACTCGTCCTTGCAGGTGTGGCGCGGAATGAACCCCGCCGGGATCTCGCCGGGCCACGGCTCGTGGCCGTCCCGGCAGCGGGCGAACCGCTCGGGATCGGTGGAGTGCAGGTCGTGCATCTTCGACCGCGTCGTCCTCCAGCAGGCGCACGCGCCCCATCGAGGGACGCATCAGCGGAATCGTGGACATCCCCAACGCCTGCTGCTCGCTGTACCTCCCCACCGGCATCTTCGACTTCGACGTCCGGCCCACCGCCTCCGGCCCCATGAAAGCCGACCGCGGCAAGTGCGCGGTCTCCACGGCCTGACCGCGCACCCAGTTCTGTGCCGGTCACGGGCCGGACCACCGGCGCCGTGACCGGCGCGCACGGCCGCTATTTTGAACGTGTTCAATTGTAGGCGTACGCTCGTGTCATGAGCGACAGAGCCGCCCAACTCAAGGGCATTCGCGTCTGGTTGGTCTTCTTCGTCGTGTGCCTGGTGTTGAGCGGGGCCACCGCGTTCCCGCTGGTGCACGAACTCCGCTGGACGGAGGACGTGTTGCGGTCCCTGTCGGTGCGTGAGTACCTGCCGGGGCTCATGGACTGGATCGTGCGGGTGCGGCAGGGGCTGGACACCGTCGACGCCGACTACCCCTTCGTGCTCTACGGCACGGACTGGCTGGCCTTCGCGCACCTCGTCATCGCGGTCGCCTTCTACGGGCCCTACCGCGACCCGGTCCGCAACATCTGGGTCGTCGAGTTCGGCATGATCGCCTGCGCCGGCATCGTCCCGCTCGCGCTGATCTGCGGACCGGTGCGCGGAATCCCGTTCTGGTGGAGCCTGATCGACATGTCCTTCGGCGTGTTCGGAGTCGTCCCGCTGTATGTCGTACGGAAGAAGATCAAGCGGCTGGAGGCATTGACGGTGGCGAGCCCCCGGGCCGGAGCCGTCTCGCCCTGACGCCGCCGGAGAGGCAGCATGGAGGGGAGCGACGAAGGAGGCCCGCCATGACATCCGGAGCCTCGGATTACGACACGTGGTACTCGCACACGCCCTCGCAGGCCGAGGGCGAACGCGACGAGGCGAGCGAGCGCACGGTGCGGGAACAGCACCCGGACGTCCCCCGGACCGAGCCGTCCCAGGCGGAGGGCGAACGGACCGACGACACCCGGAGCGTGGAACCCGGCAAGATCCGGAAGACAGGCCCTGACAGCTAACCCTGCCTGAGTGCGTGCAGGGTGTCGATGCGGTTGGTGGTGATGGAGTCGACGCCCAGGTCGAGGAGGCGGCGCATGGAGCGGCGGGTGTCCGGGGTCCACACCGACAGCAGGTAGCCGTCGTGGTGGACCCGGGCCGCCAGGTCCCGGTCGACCAGCGAGAAGCGGTAGTTGAGCCAGCGCGGCTTCAGCACCTCCAGCACCGCCGCCCGGGTCGGGGCCAGGGTCTTCCGGGTCAGGGCGATCTCGGCGGCCGGGTCCGTCGCCCGAACGGCGAGCATGGCCTCGGCGTCCGCGCAGTAGTACACGCGGTCCTCGGCGCCCACCTGCCGCACGACGTCCACCACCCGCTGCGCGACACGGCGGTCGACCCGGCCGCACAGGTCCAGCATCACCCGGCTGCCGTCCGTCGCCGTCAGTGCCTCCGCCAGCGTCGGCACGCCCCCGTCCGTCAGCCCGCGCACCTCCTCGGCCGACAGCGCCGACAGCGGCCGGTCGACCGCCCACAGCCGCTTCAGCGTCTCGTCGTGCAGCAGCACGGGGACCCCGTCGCGGGTGAGCCGTACGTCGATCTCGACCGCGTCCGCGCCCTGTTCGAGCGCGGAACGCAGCGAGCCGAGGGTGTTCTCGCGGAAGCGGTAGGGGTCGCCGCGGTGGGCGACGGCAGTCACGGTCTGCATGGGCCCCATTGTGACCATGGCGGGTCAGCCGGGGCTCAGGGGGCGAGCCAGGCGCCGGTGTACGTGTCGATCTCGGCCGTGATCCGCGCCTTGCCCGCCGTGTCCAGGAAGGACGCCTCCACCGCGTTCTTCGCGAGGTCCGCCACGCCCCGCTCGTCCAGGCCGAGCAGACGGGCGGCCACCGCGTACTCGTTGTTGAGGTCGGTGCCGAACATCGGCGGGTCGTCCGAGTTGATCGTGACCAGCACGCCGGCCTCGGCGAACCGCTTGATCGGGTGCTCGTCCAGGGTGCGCACCGCGCGGGTGGCGATGTTGGAGGTCGGGCAGACCTCCAGCGCGATGCGGTGCTCGGCGAGGTGGGCCAGCAGCCGGGGGTCCTGGGCCGAGCTGGTGCCGTGCCCGATGCGCTCGGCGCGCAGCTCGGTCAGCGCGTCCCACACCGTCTGCGGGCCGGTCGTCTCACCGGCGTGCGGGACCGAGCGCAGACCGGCCGCGATGGCCCGGTCGAAGTACGGCTTGAACTGCGGCCGGGGCACCCCGATCTCGGGCCCGCCGAGCCCGAACGACACCAGGCCCTCCGGGCGGATCCGGTCCTCGGTGGCCAGCCGTGCCGTCTCCTCGGCGGCCTGCAGACCGGCCTCGCCGGGGATGTCGAAGCACCAGCGCAGCACGGTCCCGAAGTCCGCCTCGGCCGCCTTGCGGGCGTCCTCGATCGCGTCCATGAACGCCTTCTCCTCGATACCGCGCCGGGTCGAGGAGAAGGGGGTGATGGTCAGCTCGGCGTAGCGCACCTGCTGCCGGGCCATGTCCCGGGCGACCTCGTACGTCAGCAGCCGGACGTCCTCCGGGGTGCGGATGAGGTCGACCACCGACAGGTACACCTCGATGAAGTGCGCGAAGTCGGTGAAGGTGAAGTAGTCGGCCAGGGCCTCGGGGTCCGTGGGCACCTTGGAGTCGGGGTGCCGGGCGGCCAGCTCCGAGACGATGCGGGGGGAGGCGGAGCCGACGTGGTGGACGTGCAGCTCGGCCTTGGGCAGCCCGGCGATGAAGGCGTGCAGATCGCGGTCGCCCGCGCGGGCCGCGGGCACGGAGCCGATGTCGGCACTGAGATCGGCAGTGAGGTCGGCGCTGCGCTCGGTCAAGGGGTCCTCCCCGGAAACGGCGCCCGCTCGGGCACGGTCCGGTGGGGCGGGCACGGTCCGTGCGGCGGGCGCGGGTGATCGGCTGATCGGTGATGCGGGCTCATCCTAGGCCGAGAGGTCGGGGCGGAGCGGGGGCGGGCATGAGGGGGGAGAGCGCCTGCGGGGCCGCCGACGCGAGGCTCTACGATGACCTGACGATCGACCGAGGGGGAATGGGCACGTGACGGACGGGACGCAGCCGGGAGCGGGCGAGGGAGCGGGCTTCAACCCGTGGGCGCCGCCGGAGAGCAAGCCCTCGCTGGAGAAGAACACGCCTCCTCAGGCGCCCGGACAGCAGCCGCCGGTGCAGGACCAGGTGCCCCCGCCGGGGCCGGCGTCCGTGCACGACCAGGCCACCATGATCTCCATGCCGGGCGCCGGCTTCGGCGGCCCTGGTGCCCCGGGCACTCCCGGCACTCCCGGTTTCGGCGCCCCCGGCGCTCCGGGCACCCCTGGCTTCGGTCAGCCCGGCACGCCCCCGCCCCCCGGGCAGGGCTGGGCCGGATCCGCCGTGCCGCCCCCGCCGGTCGCCCCCTCGGGCCCCGGCGCCCCCGGCCCGGGAGCACCCGGCGGCTACGGCTACCCCGCCTACCCCCAGGGCTACGGCTGGGGCGGTATGCCGATGGCCCCGCAGAACGGCATGGGCACCGCGGCGATGGTGCTGGGCATCCTGTCCATCTGCCTGTTCTGCCTCTACGGCGTGGTCTCCCTGGTGCTCGGCGTCATCGCCGTGATCCTCGGAGTCAAGGGGAAGAAGCGCGCCGAGCGCGGCGAGGCCACGAATCACGGCCAGGCCCAGGCGGGCTTCGTCACGGGCATCATCGGGATCGTCGTGGGCATCGCCATGATCGCCTTCTATGTCGTCATCATCGTGGCCGCGATCAACAGCGACAAGGACACGGACACGGACTCCGACCCCTACTACAACTCCGCCCCCAGCGTGTCGGCACCGGTCCTGCCCCAGTGACCCCGAGCTGAGCAGCTGATCCCGGCCCGCCGCCTGTCCCCTCGAGGCGAGCGGGCCTCGCCCTTACGCCCCCTGTATCCGCGCCCGCGCCTCCATCAGCGCGAAGCCCAGCAGGTTCGGCCCCTTCCACCGCTCCGGATCCGACGCCGCCTCGTCGTCCGCCGCGAGGCCGATACCCCACACGCGGTCCACCGGGCTCGCCTCCACCAGCACCCGGTCCCCGGTGCCCAGCAGGAACGCCCGCAGGCCGTCGTCCGACGAGAACTTGTGCACACTGCCCTCGACGACGATGCCGAAGCGCTCCCGCTCCCATATCGCCTCGTCGAAGCCCCGGACCAGCCGCCCCGCCTTCTTGGCCTCGGCGGGATGCCCGGCGTCCAGCACCCGGCGCTCCGCCTCCGCGTCCTCGAACAGCCGCGCCTTGCCGGCCATCATCCAGTGCTCGGCCGTCGCGTATTCCACACCGTCCACCACGAAGGGTGACGGCCACCACTGGCTCAGACAGCTCGCGCCGATCCGGCCGTCCGGCCGCGGCCGGTGCCCCCAGAAGTGGAGGTACTTGATCCGGGTCCCCGCCCGAACCTCCCTGATCAGGGACTCCACACCGTCGATCTTTCCCATGCACGCGAGTGTGGCACGCACCACTGACACTCCGTCCGCCCTTTTCCGCTCCGACTCGACACCTCGGCCGACAGATTCCGTCGCGTAACCAAAATTCAACAACGGAATCACTTGTTGGTGCCTCATTGCTCTGTCAGGATCGGCACTCAAATCGAGCTGGAGCTACGCCACCCACTCCCCGGGACGGGGCGAACGGCGGAGGAGAGCGACATGCACAACCCGGGCACCGCCACCCCGGAACGATTCCCCGCACAGGACCGCTTCGCGGACGGCGCGCAGTTCATCGCGGGCCGGCTGACGAAGGGCACCTCGGGCCGTACCCACGCCGTGGTCGACCCCGCGACCGGCGAGGAGGTGTACACCTACGAACTGGCCGGCGCGGACGACGTCGACGCGGCCGTCGCCGCCGCGCGCGAGGCCTTCCCGGGCTGGTCCTCCACCACGCCGGGCGAGCGCTCCGACGCCCTGCACCGGTTCGCGGCCGTGCTCGCGGAGCGCGCGGAGGACTTCGCCCGCGCCGAGTCCCTGCAGTGCGGCAAGCCGCTGAAGCTCACCCGCGAGTTCGACGTGCCGGGCACCATCGACAACACCGCCTTCTTCGCGGGCGCCGCCCGGCATCTGCAGGGGCAGTCCGCCGGCGAGTACTCGGGCGACCACACGTCGTACGTCCGCCGCGAGCCCATCGGTGTCGTCGGGTCGATCGCGCCCTGGAACTACCCCCTCCAGATGGCCGCCTGGAAGATCCTCCCGGCGATCGCGGCGGGCAACACCATCGTGCTGAAGCCGGCCGAGCTGACCCCGCTGACCTCCCTGCTCTTCGCCCAGGCCGCCACCGACGCGGGCATCCCGGACGGTGTCGTCAACATCGTCACCGGGACCGGCAAGGAGGCCGGTGAGCACCTGGTCGGGCACCCCGACGTGGCGATGACCTCCTTCACCGGATCCACCGCCGTCGGCAAGCGGGTCGCCGAGGTCGCCACCTCCACCGTCAAGCGCCTCCACCTGGAGTTGGGCGGCAAGGCCCCGTTCGTCGTCTTCGACGACGCCGACCTGGAGGCCGCGGTCAACGGCGCCGTCGCGGGCGCGCTCATCAACACCGGGCAGGACTGCACGGCCGCCACGCGCGCGTACGTGCAGCGTCCGCTGTACGAGGCCTTCGTCGAGCGGACGGCCGCCCTGATGGAGACGGTACGGCTGGGTGACCCGTTCGCCCCCGGCACCGACCTCGGACCGCTCATCTCGCACGTCCAGCGCGACCGCGTCGCCGGCTTCGTGGACCGGGCCCGCGCCTACGCGCGCGTGGTGACCGGCGGCGAGGCACCCCAGGGCGATCTCAAGGACGGCGCCTACTACCGGCCCACGCTGATCGCGGACGCCGCGCAGGACAGCGAGATCGTCCAGTCCGAGATCTTCGGTCCCGTACTGGTCGTACTGCCGTTCGACAGTGATGATGAGGGCATCCGGCTGGCCAACGACACCCCGTACGGCCTCGCCGCCTCCGCCTGGAGCAGCAACGTCTACCGGGCGGGCCGCGCCACCCGGGAGATCAAGGCGGGCTGTGTGTGGATCAACGACCACATCCCGATCATCAGCGAGATGCCGCACGGCGGTTACAAGGCGTCCGGCTTCGGCAAGGACATGTCTGCGTACTCGTTCGAGGAGTACACGCAGGTCAAGCACGTAATGTTCGACAACACCGCGGTGGCCAGGAAGGACTGGCACCGCACCGTCTTCGGGGACCGCTAGAGACCGACCAGGCCCAGGACCAGGCCGACCCACCCGAAAGGGCACCACGCGCATGGAGCAGTACGAGCCCGAACGCCTGACCCCGGCCCAAGTGGCCGCCATGCGGCGCAGCTTCCGCAACGGCAGGGCGGCGATGACCCGCCGGTCGCTGTTGCGAGCCTCCGCCGGCGGCGCGCTCACGGTCGGCGGACTCGGGGCGCTGAGCGCCTGCGGCATCCCCGCGGCCGGCAAGACACAGGGCGGCACCTCCGCCCAGGACCACTCGGCCGCGGAGAAGGTCGTCAACTTCTCCAACTGGACCGAATACATCGACGTCGACGACAAGGGCAAGAACCACCCGACCCTCGACACCTTCCACCGGCGGACCGGCATCACGGTCAAGTACACCGAGGACATCAACGACAACAACGAGTTCTTCGGCAAGATCAAGCCGCAGCTCGCCGCGGGCCAGGACACCGGCCGCGACATCATCGTCCTCACCGACTGGCTCGCCGCCCGGCTGATCCGCCTCGGGTGGGTCCAGAAACTGGACCCGTCCAACCTGCCGCACGCCTACACCAACCTGTCGTCCCAGTTCCGCAACCCCGACTGGGACCCGGGACGGGCGTACTCGTACCCCTGGCAGGGCATCTCGACGGTCATCGCCTACAACAAGAAGGCGCTGGACGGCATCGAGGTGAAGTCGATATCCGACCTGCTCGACAACCCGAAGCTCAAGGGCCGCGTCGGCTTCCTGTCGGAGATGCGCGACAGCATCGGCATGACCCTGCTCGACATGGGCAAGGACCCGGCGAACTTCACCGACGACGACTTCGACGCGGTGATCGCCCGCCTCCAGAAGGCCGTCGACAAGGGCCAGATCCGCCGCTTCACCGGCAACGACTACACGTCCGACCTCACCAAGGGCGACTTCGCGGCCTGTGTCGCGTGGGCCGGTGACGTCGTCCAGCTCAAGGCGGACAGCCCCGACGTGGACTTCATCATCCCCGACAGCGGCTACATGACGTCGACCG
This sequence comes from Streptomyces sp. NPDC047085, assembly GCF_040643735.1. Classification (NCBI taxonomy): domain Bacteria; kingdom Bacillati; phylum Actinomycetota; class Actinomycetes; order Kitasatosporales; family Streptomycetaceae; genus Streptomyces; species Streptomyces sp. NPDC047085. Next base: position 76,394 of record NZ_JBEYUW010000008.1, on the reverse strand, counting down.
ACAACATGTGCGTTCCCAACAGGGCACGGCACAAGACGAACGCCGAGCGGCTGATCGACTTCTACTACGAGCCCGAGCAGGCCGCAGCGCTCGCCGCCTACATCAACTACGTGACTCCGGTCGACGGCGTGAAGCCCTACCTTGCGAAGATCGACAAGGACGCGGCGAACAACCCGCTGATCGTTCCCGACAAGGCCATGCAGGCGAAGTCCCATGCCTTCCGCTCCCTGAGCCAGAAGGAAGAGACGGCCTACGAAACGAAGTTCGCGAAGCTCACAGGGGCGTGACGATGATGACGACGACAGACAGCAGCGGCGACGTCCGCCTCACCGGTATCGGCAAGACCTACGGCTCCTTCACCGCCGTACACCCGCTGGACCTGACCGTGCCCCAGGGCTCCTTCTTCGCCCTGCTCGGCGCCTCGGGCTGCGGCAAGACGACCACCCTGCGCATGATCGCGGGGCTGGAGGAGCCGACCAGCGGCACCGTCTTCCTCGGTGACCAGGACGTCACGCACCTGCCGCCGTACAAACGGCCGGTCAACACGGTCTTCCAGTCCTACGCCCTCTTCCCGCACCTCGACATCTTCGAGAACGTCGCCTTCGGCCTGCGCCGGCGCGGCATCAAGAGCGTGAAGAAGCAGGTCGAGGAGATGCTGGAGCTGGTCCAGCTCGGCGAGCAGGCACGCAAGAAGCCGCACCAGCTCTCCGGCGGCCAGCAGCAGCGCGTCGCCGTGGCCCGCGCGCTGATCAACCACCCCAAGGTGCTCCTCCTCGACGAGCCCCTCGGCGCCCTCGACCTCAAGCTGCGCCGCCAGATGCAGCTGGAGCTCAAGCGCATCCAGACCGAGGTCGGCATCACCTTCATCCACGTCACGCACGACCAGGAGGAGGCCATGACCATGGCCGACACGGTCGCCGTGATGAACGCCGGCCGTGTCGAGCAGCTCGGCGCGCCCACCGACCTGTACGAGAACCCGCGGACCACCTTCGTCGCGAACTTCCTCGGCACCTCCAACCTGATCGAGGCCGAGGTCGACACCAAGAACGGCGACGACATCGTCCTCAAGGCGGGCGGCGGCAAGCTGGTGCTGCCCGAGGCGCGCTGTTCCGCCCCGGCCACGACCGGCGGCAAGGTGCTGGTCGGCATCCGCCCGGAGAAGATCTCCCTCACCCACGCCGACGACGCCGGCTCCATCCCCGAGGGCCGCAACCGCCTCACCGGGAAGATCGCCGACGCCAGCTTCATCGGCGTCTCCACGCAGTACGTGATCGACACCCCGGTCTGCGACGAGTTCGCGGTCTACGTCCAGAACGTCGAGCGCGACGGCCGGCTCGTCCCCGGTGCCGACGTCGTCCTGCACTGGAGCCCGGCCCACACCTTCGGCCTGGACGCGGCCCAGGACATCGACGCCGGCGTGGAGACCGTCGAGGAAGAGGCCGCCTGACCATGTCGACGCTCACCGAGGCGCCACCGCCTCTCGCCCCCACCGCGCCGGAGAAGAAGCCACCGCGCAAGCGCGGCCGGTTCACGCCGTACTGGCTGCTGCTGCCCGGCATCCTGTGGCTGATCGTCTTCTTCGCGCTGCCGATGATCTACCAGGCCTCCACGTCCGTGCAGACGGGCTCCCTGGAGGAGGGATACAAGGTCACCTGGCACTTCGCGACCTACTGGGACGCGCTCCAGGAGTACTGGCCGCAGTTCCTGCGCTCCGTGTTCTACGCCGCCGCCGCGACCCTGTTGTGCCTGCTGCTCGGCTACCCGCTGGCCTACCTCATCGCCTTCCGCGCGGGCCGCTGGCGGAACCTGATCATGATCCTGGTGATCGCGCCGTTCTTCACCAGCTTCCTGATCCGCACGCTCGCCTGGAAGACGATCCTCGCGGACAACGGCCCGGTCGTGCACACCCTCAACTCGCTGCACATCCTGGACCTCACCAACTTCCTCGGCTGGACGGCCGGCGACCGCGTCCTGGCCACGCCACTCGCCGTGGTCTGCGGTCTGACGTACAACTTCCTGCCGTTCATGATCCTGCCGCTCTACACCTCGCTGGAGCGGATCGACGGACGGCTGCACGAGGCGGCCGGCGACCTGTACGCCAAGCCGTGGACCACCTTCCGCAAGGTGACCTTCCCGCTGTCGATGCCGGGCGTGGTCTCCGGCACGCTGCTGACCTTCATCCCCGCGGCCGGTGACTACGTCAACGCCGAACTCCTCGGCTCGACCGACACCCGCATGATCGGAAACGTGATCCAGACACAGTTCCTGAGAATTCTGGACTACCCGACGGCCGCGGCCCTCTCCTTCATCCTCATGGCCGCCATCCTGGCCATGGTCACGATCTACATCCGCCGGTCCGGGACGGAGGATCTGGTCTAAATGCCCTTCGTCACCTGGCTCAAGCGCCATCTCGTCGTCATCGCGGGACTGCTGACCCTCGGCTATCTCCTGCTGCCGAACGTCGTCGTCACGGTGTTCTCCTTCAACAAACCGAAGGGACGCTTCAACTACGAGTGGCAGCAGTTCTCGACGGACGCCTGGAAGGACCCGTGCGGCGTCGCCGACATGTGCGGCTCGCTGTCCATCAGCCTCCAGATCGCCGTCTGGGCGACCGTCGGCGCCACCGTCCTCGGCACGATGATCTCCTTCGCGCTGGTCCGCTACCGCTTCCGCGCGCGGGGCGCCGTCAACTCGCTGATCTTCCTGCCGATGGCGATGCCCGAGGTCGTCATGGCGGCCTCGCTGCTCACCCTGTTCCTCAACATGGGTGCTCAGTTGGGATTCTGGACGATCCTGATCGCGCACATCATGTTCTGCCTCAGCTTCGTCGTCACCGCGGTCAAGGCGCGTGTGATGTCGATGGACCCGCGTCTGGAGGAGGCCGCCCGGGACCTCTACGCCGGCCCGGTGCAGACCTTCCTGCGGGTCACCCTGCCGATCGCGGCACCCGGAATCGCCGCGGGCGCGCTGCTGTCCTTCGCGCTCTCCTTCGACGATTTCATCATCACCAATTTCAACGCGGGCTCGACCGTCACCTTCCCCATGTTCGTGTGGGGTTCGGCGCAGCGCGGCACGCCCGTCCAGATCAACGTCATCGGTACGGCCATGTTCCTCGTCGCCGTGCTGTTCGTCCTGACCTCCATGGTCATCACCAATCGCCGTAACAAGCAAAAGGCATAAGCCCTTTTCAGCAGTCTTCCGTAGGGAGTTGAAATCATGGCCCCAAGCGCCATGAGTCGTGGCAGAGACAACAACTGGATCGCCTCTCTTTCCGACGCCCGGCCGGTCGCGTACTGGCTGGAAGACCCCGGCAAGCCCCACCCCGAACCCGCCCTCACCCGCACCGAGACCTGCGACCTGCTGGTCGTCGGCGGCGGCTACAGCGGACTGTGGACCGCGCTCAACGCGAAAGAGCGCGACCCACAGCGGGACGTGGTTCTGCTGGAAGGCCGCGAGGTGGGCTGGGCCGCCTCGGGCCGCAACGGCGGCTTCTGCGCCGCCTCCCTCACCCATGGTCTGCCCAACGGCCTCGCCCGCTGGCCGAACGAGATCGGCAGGCTGGAGGAGCTGGGCCGGCGCAACCTCGACGAGATCGAGGCCGCGATCGCCCGGCACGGCATCGACTGCGACTTCGAGCGCAGCGGCGAGATCGACGTCGCCACCGAGACCTACCAGGCCTGGGAACTGCGCGACTGGCACCGGGAACTGGAGGAGAAGGGCCTCGCCGACGGCATCGAGTTCCTCGACGCCGACGCCGTGCGCGAACAGGTGAACTCGCCCACCTTCGAGGCGGGTCTGTGGGACCGCCGGGGCGTGGCCATGCTGCACCCCGCGAAGCTGGCCTGGGGCCTGAAGCAGGCCTGCGTCGCGCTCGGCGTGCGGGTGTACGAGCACACGCCCGCCCTGAGCCTGACGCGGTACGGGGGCGGCATGGCCGTCCGCACGCCGTACGGCTCCGTCCGCGCCCGCCGGGTCGCGCTCGGCACGAACATCTTCCCGAGCCTGCTGCGGCGCGTGCGCTCGTACACCGTCCCGGTCTACGACTACGCGCTGATGACCGAGCCGCTGAGCACCGATCAGCTGGCGTCGATCGGCTGGAAGAACCGCCAGGGGCTCGGGGACTCGGCGAACCAGTTCCACTACTTCCGGCTGTCCGCCGACAACCGGATCCTGTGGGGCGGCTACGACGCGATCCACCACTACGGCGGCCGGGTACGGGCGGAGTACGACAACCGGCCGGAGACGTACGCCAAGCTCGCCGGGCACTTCTTCCGGTGCTTCCCGCAGTTGGAGGGCGTCCGCTTCAGCCACGCCTGGGGCGGCGCGATCGACACCTGCTCCCGCTTCTCGGCGTTCTTCGGCACCGGCCACCAGGGCAGGGTCGCGTACGCGGCGGGCTACACGGGCCTCGGCGTGGGCGCCACGCGCTTCGGGGCCGACGTGATGCTGGACCTGCTGGACGGCGCGGACACCGAGCGGACGCGGCTGGAGATGGTCCGCAAGAAGCCGCTGCCGTTCCCGCCGGAACCGTTCGCCTGGACCGGCATCGCGCTCACCAAGTGGTCGCTGGCCCGCGCGGACGCGCACGGCGGGCGCCGCAATCTGTGGCTGCGGGCCATGGACCGGCTGGGGCTGGGCTTCGACAGCTGAGCCGGGCCGAGCCCGGCCGATCCGGCTTTTACGCGTGGTTCTCTCCTGCGTCAAGTCCCGAATTCACGGAGCATGACCCGGCCGGTTGTTTCCGGTCTTCTTGAAGTCCGGGCGGCACCGGAAATTCCGGAAAAAAGCGCCCTTGCTTCGAGCAGGAGAGAATCATGATGCCGAGCATTCGCAAGCCCGAGGATGTCCGAACCAGGCGCAAGCTGGGTCTCGCGACGGCGATCGCCTCGGCCGCGGCCGTCGCGGGGGGCGTGATCCTCCCGGCCGCGACCGCCACGGCGGCGCCGATGCCGCAGGCCCCGACGGTGAGCACGGCCGTCCAGCACCATGGGAAGCATCACGGCAAGCACCACAAGTTCTACTGCTGGGACAAGCACCACAAGTCCCACTGGAAGAAGCACCACAAGTTCTCGTGCTGGGTCGAAAAGCGCAAGTTCTACTGGGACGACCATCACCATTGTTTCTACGTGGTGGTCGAGCATCACCGGTATTACTTCTGGGACTCCCACCGCGACTTCCACTACTTCTGGCACCACAAGCACGACCACCACTGGGACGTCCACGACAAGGACCACTGGAAGGACAAGCCGGGCAAGCAGGACCCCGGGAAGGATCCCGGCAAGGATCCGGGGAAGGATCCCGGCAAGGATCCGGGGAAGGATCCGGGCAAGGACCCGGGCAAGGACCCGGGCAAGGACCCGGGCAAGGACCCCGGTAAGGACCCGGCTCCGAAGGAGAACGTGGCCCCTGAGGATCCGGTCCAGCAGTCGGACGCCCAGCAGCCCGAGGCCCAGCAGCCTGAGGCCCAGCAGCCGGACGCCCCGCAGCCTGAGGCTCCGCAGGGTGAGCAGTCGGCGCAGTCAGGGGGTGACCTGGTGCCGGCCGGGGATGGTGTCGGCGCCGCTCCGGCTGGTGAGTGAGCGGTCCTGGATCGGCGGGGTGAGGGTCGTCATGGCGGCTCTCACCCCGCCGACGTGCCGCGTGCCCTCTGCCCACCCCCTGGCGGTTTGAGCCAGGTCACTCCAAAGAAGACCGCCGACCCGCGTAATGCCCACCCCTCGGCCTCCCTCTCTCCCGCAGACGCGACCGCGTCCACGCGAGCAAGGGAGGTCTTCTGATGACTGGGGCGAAGACGGCGCTCGAATGGCTGGCATCCGTCGCACCGGACCCCGAGGCGTGCCGCCGGGAGTGGGAGCGCAACCCCCTCGGGGTCGCCCTGCTGCCCGCCGGCAAAGCCTGGGACGTGCTCGTTCTCCCGGGTGACCTCGGCCATCCCACCCTGGACGTGCTCACCCGCGTGCTCAACCAACCCGGCCCGGTGCTGGTCGACTTCGGCGACAACAGGGTGGGCTTCTTCGTGCCGCCCGGCACCGCGGCCCGCTGGCTCGGCACCGGCGTCCGGGCGGCGGGACCCGGCACCTGGATCGTCGTGCCGTATCCCGGCCGGGCGACGCGGGGCGTGCGCTGGATGGTGGCGCCGGACGGCTCCGGCACGCTGACCGACCTGGCGCTGCTGGAGTTGGCGATGCACGAGGCGGCGGCGGGACTGGTCAGGGGAGAGGGCCGCGGCGACCGGACACCTTGACAAGAAGATTGGTCTGGACCAAGTTGAGTGCGCTTCACGCTTCCCCTCCAACTCCCCTGCCTGGAGGCACTTGTGGAACGCTCCAGACCCCTGGTCGCACTCCTCACGGTCATGGCCCTGGCCGTACCCGGCATCACCGCGCTCTCGTCGGCCGCCCGTGCGGCCGACGCGGACATCGCGACGAACGGCGGCTTCGAGTCCGGCCTGTCCGGCTGGACCTGCACCGCCGGCACGACGGTCAACTCACCTGTGCACGGCGGCAGTTCCGCGCTGCAGGCGACCCCGGTCGGCAACGACAACGCCCAGTGCGCGCAGACGGTGACCGTCCAGCCGAACTCCCAGTACACGCTGTCCGGTTACGTCCGCGGCTCCTACGTCTACCTCGGCGCTTCCGGCACCGGCACCACCGACGTCTCCACCTGGACCCAGTCCGCCCCCGACTGGCAGAAGCTCACCACCACCTTCACTACCGGCGCCGCCACCACCAAGGTCACCATCTACACCCACGGCTGGTACGGCACCGGCGCCTACTACGCCGACGACATCTCCCTCATCGGCCCGGGCGGCACCAGTACCGGCCAGCCGCCCGCCGCGCCCACCGGCCTCAGAACCGGTACCGTCACCTCCTCCTCCGTCGCCCTGTCCTGGTCTGCGGTGACCGGCGCGACGAGCTACTCCGTCTACCGCGACGGGACCAAGTTCCAGACGGTGACCGGCACTTCGGCCACCGTCACCGGCCTCACGCCCTCGACGGCGTACGGCTTCCAGGTCACCGCGAGCAACGACGCGGGCGAGTCCGCCAAGTCGGCCACGGTGACCGCCACGACCACCGCCGGCACCGGCGGCGGCACGCCCGGACTGCCCGCCCACGCCCTGGTCGGCTACCTCCACGCCACCTTCGCCAACGGCTCCGGCTACACGCGCATGGCCGACGTACCCGACAGCTGGGACGTCATCGACCTCGCCTTCGGCGAGCCCACCTCGGTCACCTCCGGTGACATCCGCTTCAACCGCTGCCCGGTCACCGAGTGTCCGAACGTCGAGAGCGACGCCGACTTCAAGGCGGCGATCAAGGCCAAGCAGGCGGCCGGCAAGAAGGTGCTGATCTCGATCGGCGGCCAGAACGGCCAGGTGCAACTGACCACGACCGCGGCCCGCGACACCTTCGTCTCGTCGGTCTCGAACATCATCGACACCTACGGCCTGGACGGCCTCGACATCGACTTCGAGGGCCATTCCCTGTCCCTGAACGCGAACGACACCGACTTCAAGAACCCCACCACCCCGGTGATCGTCAACCTGATCTCGGCGCTGAAGACCCTGAAGGCCAAGTACGGCTCGAAGTTCGTGCTGAGCACGGCGCCGGAGACGTTCTTCGTGCAGATGGGCTACCAGTTCTACGGCACCGGCAAGTGGGGCGGCCAGGACCCGCGCTGCGGGGCCTACCTCCCGGTCATCTACGCCCTCCGGGACGACCTCACGCTCCTGCACGTCCAGGACTACAACTCCGGCCCGATCATGGGCCTGGACAACCAGTACCACTCCATGGGCGGCGCCGACTTCCACATCGCCATGACCGACATGCTGCTCACCGGCTTCCCGGTCGCGGGTGACCCGAACAACGTCTTCCCGCCGCTGCGCCCGGACCAGGTGGCGATCGGCATGCCGGCGTCGACCAACGCGGGCAACGGCTATGTGGCGCCGTCCGAGGTCACCAAGACCCTGGACTGCCTCACGAAGAGGACGAACTGCGGCTCGTACGCGACCCACGGGACCTGGCCCGCGCTGCGGGGTCTGATGACGTGGTCGGTGAACTGGGACCGCTTCGCGAACTGGGAGTTCCAGAAGAACTTCGACGCGTACTTCGGCTGAGCACGCCGCTTCGGCCGGTCACGAGGGACAGGGTGGTCAGCAGCACCGCGCACAGACACCAGCTGGCCACCACGTCCAGCGGCCAGTGATAGCCGCGGCGGACCAGGCCGTACGACACCCCGAGGACCAGCAGAGCGCAGCCCGCCACCAGCCGGCGGCGGGCTGCGGCCGAGCGGAGCCAGGGCAGCAGCACCAGGGTCGCGGAGCCGTACGCGATCGCCGCCGTGGCCGTATGACCGGACGGGAAGTAGCCGGTGCCCGGAGGCACCACGGGGGTCCCCGGCCGCGCGGTCCACTCCTTGAGCGGTACGACCACCGCCGGGACCAGCGCCATGAGCAGGGCCCCGGCGAGCGGCGGCAGCCACCAGCGCCGCGCACCGGCGGCACGGCCACGCCACAGGGCGAGGCCGAGGGCGACCGCGAGCACCGGGACGGCGACCTGGATGTCGCCGAGGTCGGAGAGCAGTTCGGAGAACCGGTCCGGATGCACGAGCGCCCGGCTCGCGCGGGCGTCCAGACGCAGCAGCGGGCCGTACGCCACGACCTGCCAGGTGAACAGGGCGAGGAGCACGGCCGGGACACCCAGGAGCAGGGCGCGGCGGACGAGGGTCGACACGACGCCCAGCTTCGCAGGTCGCGTGGTGCGGGGAAGGAAGGAGGTCGGCCGCCCCGGAACAGGGGGGGATGGTTCCGAGGCGGCCGTCCGGATCGGAACGTCGCTCGCCCCGGGGGGTTTGGGGCGGCGACCGTCCGATCGGTGAGGAGATCCCGGAGCCGTCAGGCGCCGGTTGTGTGCGCGAGGGCACGACCAGGTCGAAGCTGGGGAGGCCCCGGCCTGAAATCGCCCACAGTCCCCTGTGGGCGGGGTGTATCTCTCATCTGGGTAGAACCTACGGCAGGCCGAGGCGCTTGGGCAGTCGGAACGGCGTCCCGCCATCCACCTCGCACACCTTCTTCACACGGCCTGCCGCAGTCACCCGTCAGAGGTGCCGGCCACTCGCTCAGATGCGCGAGAAAGCCTGCTCGATGATGTCCAGACCCTCGTTGAGAAGGTCGTCGCCGATGACCAGCGGGGGCAGGAAACGGAGCACGTTGCCGTAGGTGCCACAGGTCAGGACCAGCAGGCCCTCCTGGTGGCAGGCCTTGGCGAGCGCGCCGGCCGCCTCCGGGTTCGGCTCCTTGGTGGCGCGGTCCTTCACCAGCTCGATGGCGATCATGGCGCCGCGGCCGCGGACGTCACCGATGATGTCGAACTTCTCGGCCATGGCGGCGAGGCGGGCCTTCATGACCGCCTCGATGTTCTTCGCCTTGGCGTTGAGGTCCTGCTCCTTCATGGTCTCGATGGCGCCGAGCGCACCGGCGCAGGCCACCGGGTTGCCGCCGTAGGTGCCGCCCAGGCCGCCCGCGTGCGCGGCGTCCATGATCTCGGCGCGGCCGGTGACGGCGGCGAGCGGCAGACCGCCCGCGATGCCCTTGGCGGTGGTGATCAGGTCCGGGACGATGCCCTCGTCCTCGCACGCGAACCACTGGCCGGTGCGGCAGAAGCCGGACTGGATCTCGTCGGCGACGAAGACGATGCCGTTCTCGTTGGCGAACTTCACGATCTCCGGCAGGAAGCCCTTGGCCGGCTCGATGAAGCCGCCCTCACCGAGCACCGGCTCGATGATGATCGCGGCGATGTTCTCCGCGCCGACCTGCTTGGACATCTGGTCGATGGCCATCTTCGCGGCCTCGGGGCCCGCGTTCTCCGGGCCGGTGGGCCAGCGGTAGCCGTAGGCGACCGGCACGCGGTACACCTCGGGCGCGAACGGACCGAAGCCGTGCTTGTACGGCATGTTCTTCGCGGTCAGCGCCATCGTCAGGTTCGTACGGCCGTGGTAGCCGTGGTCGAACACGACGACCGCCTGGCGCTTGGTGTACGCGCGGGCGATCTTGACCGCGTTCTCGACGGCCTCGGCGCCGGAGTTGAACAGCGCGGACTTCTTGGCGTGGTCACCCGGCGTCAGCTCGGCCAGCGCCTCGGCGACGGCCACGTAGCCCTCGTACGGGGTGACCATGAAACACGTGTGGGTGAAGTCGGCGAGCTGGGCGCTCGCGCGGCGTACGACGGCCTCGGCGGAGGCGCCGACGGAGGTCACGGCGATGCCGGAACCGAAGTCGATGAGGCGGTTGCCGTCGACGTCCTCGATGATGCCGCCGCCCGCGCGCGTGGTGAAGACGGGCAGCACGGAGCCCACGCCCTGCGCGACCGCGGCGGTGCGGCGGGCCTGCAGCTCCTGCGACTTCGGGCCGGGAATGGCGGTGACGACGCGGCGCTCCTGCGGAAGTGCGGTCATGCGGGGCTCCTGGGGGTATTACGGACGTCTTAGGGACGCTTTCCTTCTTTTCTCGCAGGCTAAGGCGGGGTGCGGGGGGTGGGCATGCTCCATGTGGGCGTTGTCGGGGAGGCCGGTTGTCCTTGGTGGACATAGAAGGGCGGCGCACCTGTCCACATCCGTGAAAGACGACCGTCCACAGCTGCGAAAGAGGACTGTCCGGAGGCGCGAACGGCCCCACGGCCGCGTAAACGGTGAACTCCCCTTTCCGGGGCGTTAGATTGGCTCGCTGACGGTGGACGGAACGGCTGGTCAGGGGGCAAGGGCGATGGACAGCGACGGGACGCGGGACGCGCGCGGTACGCATGCGAATCCTGTGCCGCGCCCGGCGGCGCCGGTGGAGGGCTCCGCCGTGCCGCCGATGCCTTCGACGCCGCCCGGCGCGCCGCCCCGGCCGGACGGCTCGGCCTTCCTGACCTGGCTGCGCGCGCCCCGCCCCAAGGCCGCGCCCGGCGTGTGGCGCCTCGGCCACCGGCCCCGGCCCGAGCAGGAGCCCGAGCTGATCCCGGCCCGGCAGCTGCTCAGCGGCGCGCTGATCGCGTTCCTCGTCGGCTGGCTGGTGTGGTCGCTGCTCTGGAACGGCTACCTCGGCGGTTGGTGGGTGCTGCCCCTGGAGCTGTTCACCCCCGACTCCTGGCGCACGGGCAACGGCCGCCTCGGCAACGCCGTCCTCTGGTACTCGTACTACACGCTGATCGCCCTGGTCATCCTGCTCGTCGTCGGCCGCCTCGGCCGCTGGGGCGAGGTCTGGCGGCGCTTCGGTCCGCCCGCCTGGCGGCCCGCCGGTGCGGCGGCCGAACCGGCGCCCGCGCCCGAGCAGGACCCCGCCGAATGGCCCCAGCTGCGGGCCGCCGGCGCGCACGAGGCCGCCGACCGGCTGGCGGCCGAGGCGAAGGCCGGGCTCATGCGGGACGTCGACCACGCGCGGATCAGCCGAGCCTGGCAGGGCGTGCGCTCCGGCACCCACCCCCTCGCGAGCTTCACCGGCGCCGTTCTCAAGGACGGCTCCGCCGCCTGCCTGCACCCCTCCGGCGACCGCGACCTGCCCGCCCGGCACGCCCGCCACGACCTGCTCACCGGGCAGGTGCGGCTCGGCACCACCGCCGACGACCCGCGCAACCCCTACCACTACCGCGGCGCCGGACTCGCCCTCGGCCCCGACCTGCTCGGCACCTCGCTGCTCGCCGTCGGCCCGACCGGCTCCGGCAAGACCGGCACCCTGGTCCGGCCGCTCGCCGAGTCGCTGTGCCTGCACGCCCTCGCCGGACGCGCCGCCGTCGTCGTCGTCGGCGCGGCGGGCGCGGGACTCGGCCCGACCGAGTCGTACGACGTCGTCGTCCGCATCGGACACCCCGACTCCGTCTACGACCTCGACCTCTACGGCGGCACCACCGACCCCGACGAGGCCGCCGCCATACTCGCCGAGGCCCTCGTCGGCGACCTCGCCGACCCGCACCCCGGCGGCGACAGCCGACGCTCCACCACCGTCCTCGCCCAGCTGCTCGGCCCCTTCCGCGCGGTCCACGGCCGCTTCCCGTCCGTGCCCGAACTGCGCCGGCTCCTCGATGGCGTCCCGGGCCCGCTGGCCGCGCTGCGCAAGGCGCTGACCGACACCCGGCAGGAGTCGCTGCTGCGCGAACTCGACGCACGGGAACGGCAGATGGCCCACCCGGGCGATGTCGGCACCGTGCTTGCCGACCGGATCGCGCTGCTCGACCGGCCCGCCTTCGCCGCCTTCTTCGACACCTCCGGCCGGTCCCGGCCGTTCTCCCTCAAGGCCCTCGACCACCCGGTCCGCGTCCGCATCGACCTGCCCGAGCGCGGGCACGCCGACGCCTCCCGGATCCTGGCCCGGCTGGTGCTGGCCCAGTTCACGGCGAGCGTGACGGTGCGGGAGGACCGGTCGCTCTTCGCCTGCCTGCTGCTGGACGACGCGAGCGGGGTCGTCACGCCGGAGGCCGTGCGCGGCATCCAGCGGCTGCGGTCCGCGAACGCGGGCGCCGTCCTGACCCTGCGCACCCTGGACGACGCACCCCGGCCGCTGCGCGGCCCGCTGCTCGGCGCCACGGGCTGCAGGATGGCGCTGTCCGGGCTCACCCCCTGGGACGGGCAGGACTTCGCCGAGGTGTGGGGCAAGGAGTGGACCGAGACCCGGGACGTCACCGACCGGCAGATCATCGCCGAGACCCCGGCCGGCAAGGCCCTGCACATGGTCCGCCGTGTCATCACCGGCCAGGCGCCCACGGCTCGGGCGGTCACCGTCCGGCAGGTGGAACGCGAACGCTGGTCGGCCTCCGAACTTGCGCACGGGGTGCCGCCGGGGCACGCGGTGCTCTCCCTGACGACGGTACGGGGCGAGCACGCGCCGCCGCTGCTGGTGGATCTGCGGGGCTGAGGTCCGCCGAGCGGGGTCGGAGCGGGGTCGGCTTGGGACCTTACGGTGCGGCAGAATCGGCATAGGCTGTTCGTACGAAGCGGCCAAAAGATCGCAATGAACGATCACCGAATCTCCTCCCGGTTCCTCTCCCGGTTCCTCTCACGTCTCTTCTCCCGCTCCCGACTGAAGGCCTCATGCCCCTCACCCTCGCCTCGCTCGTCCACCACTCCGCGCTCAAGCTGACCGTGCGCGCGGGCGAGGACCGCCTGGACGTGCCGGTCCGCTGGGCGCACGTGAGCGAGCTGGCCGACCCCGTCCCCTACATGGAGGGCGGCGAGCTGCTGCTGATCACCGCGCTCAAGCTGGACGCGGGCGATCCCGAGGCGATGCGCCGGTACGTGAAACGGCTGGCCGGCGCGGGAGTCGTCGGGCTCGGCTTCGCGGTCGGCGTCAACTACGAGGAGATCCCCAAGGCCCTCGTCGACGCCGCCGAGCAGGAGGGGCTGCCGCTGCTGGAGGTGCCCCGCCGCACCCCCTTCCTCGCCATCAGCAAGGCCGTGTCCGCGGCCATCGCCGCCGACCAGTACCGGGCGGTGACGGCAGGCTTCGCCGCCCAGCGCGAGCTGACCAAGCAGGCCCTGAACGCCGGCCCCGAGGGGCTGCTCGGCGCGCTCGCCGCCCAGGTCGACGGCTGGGCCGCGCTGTACGACGCCGCGGGTGCCGTCGTCGCCACCGCGCCGGAGTGGGCCGGCCGCCGGGCCGCCCGCCTCACCGCGGACGTCGAACGGCTGCGGGAGCGGCCCGCGCCCGCCTCCTCGGTGGTCGGCGGACCGGAGCACGAGGACCGGGTCGAACTGCACACCCTCGGCACGGGCCGGCGCCCGCGCGCCGCGCTCGCCGTCGGCACGGCCGCCGCCCTCGGCACTGCCGAGCGGTACGCCGTCCACTCCGCGATCGCCCTGCTCACCCTCACCACCGAACGCTCCCGCTCCCTGCACGAGGCCGAGCAGCGGATCGGCGCGGCCGTGCTGCGCATGCTGCTCGCCGGCGAACCGGACCACGCCCGGGCCGTCGCCGGGGACCTGTACGGCGGGCTGCTGGACGCGCCGTTCCGGATGATCGTCGCCGAGTCGCCCGTGCGGTCGGACGGCGAGGGGCTCGGCGAGATCGCGGAGGCCGTGGAGTCGGCGGCCGCGCGGGCCGGCGAGGCCGTGCTGATCGTGCCCGAGGGGGAGCGGCTGGTGGTGCTGGCCGCGGACGGGGGCGCGGCGGTGGCCGCGTGCGCCGCCCACGCGGCAGCGCTGGAGGCGGCGCGGGCGCGGCCGGAACAGACGGCCGGGGACGAGACGGAACTCGTCGTGGGCCTGTCCGCCCCGGCCGGCCCCATCGCGGCTGCCGCGGCCTACAAGCAGGCGGAACAGGCGCTGTCGGTCGCGCGGCGCCGGGGGCGGGTGTTCGTGGAGCACGAGCAGATGGCGGCGGGTTCGGTGCTGCCGCTGCTCGCCGACGACGCGGTGAAGGCGTTCGCCGACGGTCTGCTCCGGGCCCTGCGCGAACACGACGCGACCGGCCGCGGCGACCTGGTCGCCTCCCTCCGCGCCTGGCTCTCCCGCCACGGCCAGTGGGACGCCGCGGCAGCCGACCTGGGCGTCCACCGCCACACGCTCCGCTACCGGATGCGCCGCGTGGAGGAGATCCTGGGCCGCTCCCTCGACGACCCCGACGTCCGCATGGAACTCTGGCTCGCCCTGAAGGCCACGTCCCCGGACTGACCGCACCAACTGACCCACCCGCCCACCCGACTCGGTGCGCTGAGAAGCGGGCCCAGGTGTCCCAGCCCGTCCGGCGTTCGAGGACGAGGCCGTTCAGGCCGACGGGGGTCCAGGGGGCGGAGCCCCCTGGCGGGGTCGAAGGGGCGGAGCCCCTGGGGATGGGACGGGTAGGGGCGGCGGGGGCGAGAAACGAGCGGCCTCAGCCCCCACCACGCCGAGCCCGCCCACCGGGCCAAGCCCCACCACGCCGACCCCTCCCGCCAGGCCGGCCCCCCACCACGCCAAACCGGCACATCACCCAGCCCTACCAGTACGACACGGACAAGCGACCTCGGCCCGCGCCCGCCCTACCGTGGAGCACGAACCGAACGAACACCCCCAACGCGGAAGGGCCGGGACTCGCACATGACTTCCACCCACGCCTTCTGGCTCGCCGGCCGCCAGGTCACCGGCGAGGACACCTTCGACGTCACCTCCCCGTGGGACGGCCGCCTCGTCGGCAAGGTCAGCGTGCCGACCGACGCCCAGGTCGAGGAGGCCGTGGCCGCCGCCCACGCCGTCCGCGAGGACTTCGCCGCCACCCCGGCCCACGTACGCGCCGCCGCCCTCGACCACGTCAGCAAGCGCCTGGTCGAGCGCACCGAGGAGATCGCCCAGCTGATCTCCGCCGAGAACGGCAAGCCGATCAAGTGGGCCCGCGGCGAGGTCGGCCGCGCCGTCTCCGTGTTCCGGTTCGCGGCCGAGGAAGCCCGCCGCTTCAACGGCGGCGAGGCCCAGCGCCTCGACACCGACGCCGGCGGCCAGGGCCGGCTCGCCCTGACCCGCCGCTTCCCGAAGGGCGTCGTCCTCGGCATCGCGCCGTTCAACTTCCCGCTGAACCTGTGCGCCCACAAGGTCGCCCCGGCCATCGCCGTCGGCGCGCCGATCATCCTGAAGCCCGCCCCGGCCACCCCGCTCTCCGGTCTCATCCTCGGTGAGCTGCTCGCCGAGACCGACCTGCCCGCCGGTTCCTGGAGCGTCCTCCCGGTCGCCAACGACCGCATGCCCGCCCTCGTCCAGGACGAGCGCCTGCCGGTCATCTCCTTCACCGGCTCCGACAAGGTCGGCTACGCGATCATGGACTCGGTGCCGCGCAAGCACCTCACCCTGGAGCTGGGCGGCAACGGCGCGGCCGTCGTCCTCGGCGACTTCTCCAGCGACGCCGACCTGGACTGGGCCGCGACCCGCATCGCGACCTTCTCCAACTACCAGGGCGGCCAGTCCTGCATCTCCGTGCAGCGCGTGATCGTGGACGCCTCCATCCACGACCGTCTGCTGCCGCGCATCGTCGCCGCCGTCGAGGCCCAGGTCACCGGCGACCCGAGCGACGACAAGACGGACGTCGGCCCGCTGGTCAGCGAGGACGCCGCCAAGCGCGTCGAGTCCTGGGTGAAGGAGGCCGTCGAGGCCGGCGCCACCCTGCTCACCGGCGGTGACCGCGACGGCGCCTCCTACGCGCCGACCGTCCTCACCGACGTACCGGCCGGCACCACCCTCGCCTGCGAGGAGGTCTTCGGACCCGTCCTCACCGTGCAGAAGGTGGACGGCGAGGCCGAGGCCTTCGCCGCCGTCAACGACTCGAAGTACGGCCTCCAGGCGGGCGTGTTCACCCACGACCTCCAGGTCGCCTTCCGCGCCCACCGCGCCCTCGAGGTCGGCGGTGTCGTCATCGGTGACGTTCCGTCCTACCGCGCCGACCAGATGCCGTACGGCGGCGCCAAGCAGTCCGGTGTGGGCCGCGAGGGCGTCAAGTTCGCGATGGACGACTACACATACGAGCGCGTGCTGGTCCTGACCGGCCTCGCGCTCTGACCTGCCACGGACAGGTCAGACCGAACGGCCGGAGCCTACTGTGCGGGGGCTCCGGCCGTTCGCGTTGCCAAGGCGCTGATCAGCAGAGAAAGCCTCATCGTGGCCTACGACGTGCGCGTGCGAGCCGCGGCCCGTGCGCATTACCTCTGACGTAATCGACCGTCCAGAGCCCGCCGGGCAGAGTGGTCCTTGCCAGAGCCTCGGGCGGGCGCACTCCGGCCCGAGGCTCTGGCAGACCATCCCACGGGACCCCGACGCCCACGGAGGCCGATCCGTCATGACCGCTCCTCAGCTCGCCGCCCTGACCCGCACCTCCGAGCCGCAGACCATGCTGCGTCGCTTCCTCGCCCTCGACGCGGTCACCACCACCGGGAACGGACTGGCCTATCTCGCCGCCTCCGGGCCACTCGGCCGATTCCTCGGCATGGGCCAAGGGCTGCTGCTGGGACTCGGCGTCTTCCTGACGCTCTATGGCGCGGGCGTCGGAATCCTCGCCACGCGCAAGAGCCCGCCGGTACTGCCGGTCCGTGCCGTCATCGAGGCGAACGTGACATGGGCCGCGGTCAGCCTGATCGCACTCGCCGCCTGGCTGTCGCCGACGGTGGCGGGCGCGGTGTGGATCCCGCTGCAGGCCGTCACGGTCGGCGGTTTCGCGGCACTGCAGTACACGGCGCTGCGTGCCACGCGGTCCTGACTCGGAGTGGGTGCGGGGCTCCGGCCGTTCCTGTTCACGGCTGTGCCAGGGGCGATGAGGGACCGGGGTGAGGATCCCGGCCGGAGAAGCCGAGGTGCGCGAGGTGCAGGGGGCCGTGCAGGCTGAGGTGGAGGTCGTGGAGGGGCAGGCAGCGGTGTGCCCCGCAGGGACGAGGCAATCCCGCACGGTCGAGGCAAGGGGTACGTCAGGACGCGGCGGGCGCCGGTCCCGAACTCGCCCGCAACGTCAGCTCGGGCGCGATCAGCACGACCTCGTCGGGGCCCCGCCCGTCCAGCTTGGCCACCAGGTGCTCCACGGCGTGCCGGCCCATCTCCTGCGCGGGGATGGCGACCGAGGTCAGCCGCACCGAGGCCTGCACGGCGACCTGGTCCGGGCAGATCGCGACCACGGACACGTCCTCCGGCACCGCCCGGCCCTGCTGGCGCAGCAGCGCGAGCAGCGGCTCCACCGCCGACTCGTTCTGCACCACGAACCCGGTGGTGCCGGGGCGCTCGTCGAGGATCCGGGCCAGGGTCACGGCCATCGCGTCGTACCCGCCCTCGCACGGGCGGTGCAGCACCCTGACGCCCGTCGCGCGGGTACGGGAGCGGAGCCCGTCGAGGGTGCGCTCGGCGAAGCCGGTGTGCCGTTCGTAGACGGCCGGGGCCTCGCCGATGACGGCGATGTCACGGTGACCGAGCCCCGCGAGATGCTCCACGCACAGCGCGCCCGTCGCGGTCCAGTCCAGGTCGACGCAGGTCAGCCCGGTGGTATCCGAGGGCAGGCCGATCAGTACGGACGGCTGGTCGGTGCTGCGCAGCAGCGGCAGCCGCTCGTCCTCCAGCTCGACGTCCATCAGGATCATCGCGTCGGCAAGACCGCTTCCGGTGACCCGGCGCACCGCGTCGGGGCCCTCCTCGCCGGTGAGCAGCAGGACGTCGTACCCGTGCGTGCGCGCCGTGGTGGCCACCGCGATGGCGATCTCCATCATCACCGGCACGTACATGTCGGTGCGCAGCGGGATCATCAGCGCGATGATGTTCGACCGGCTGCTCGCCAGGGCGCGGGCGCCCGCGTTCGGGTGGTAGCCGAGCTCCCGGATGCTCTGCTCGACGCGCTGCCGGGTGGTGGCGGAGATGGACCGCTTGCCGCTGAGGACATAGCTCACCGTGCTCGCCGAGACTCCGGCGTGCTGGGCGACCTCGGCGAGGGTGACCATCCGGCTCTCCAAGCTATGTGAAGCGCTTCGACACTGGCGCATTGCCGACCAGGGGCGAGTGTGGGGTGCCTTGACAATACCTTCAGCGCGAGTGAGTGTCCATAGGTGTCGAAGCGCTTCGACACTTCCTGGCCGAGAGCGCCGAACCTGTCGGGGAGGCGGTGACCGCAGGGCGGCGGCGGACACGGCGTCACCCGAATGGACCCCCGCCGCGGCGTCGCGGACCGCGCCCGCCGGCGCCACGTCGCCACCATGTCGGCACCCCGTCGTGCTGGCCGGACATCGACGTCGTACCGGCCGGACATCGACCGATCGTGCGCTGAAGGGTCGCGCGAGGGGTGGTGGTGTCGGCCCGTTTCGGGTACCAACGATCCAGTAGCACTGGTCGGTAACGACAGTCCGCAATCATCCCTCTTCGCGGCGAGGTGAGCCTCATGTCCGCCCCCACCACCCAACGCACCACCGTCACCGAACGAGAGGCCCGCCAGGTGGCGGAGGCCGCCCGGGAACAGGACTGGCGCAAGCCCAGCTTCGCCAAGGAACTGTTCCTCGGACGCTTCCGGCTCGACCTCATCCATCCCCACCCGCTCCCGGACCCCGACAGCGTGCTCCGCGGCGAGGAGTTCCTCGCCAAGCTGCGCGCCTTCTGCGAGTCCACACTCGACTCCGCCCGCATCGAGCGCGAGGCCCGCATCCCCGACGAGGTCGTCGCCGGCCTCAAGGAACTCGGCGCCCTCGGCATGAAGATCGACCCCAAGTACGGCGGTCTCGGCCTCACCCAGCTCTACTACAACAAGGCCCTCGCCCTCGTCGGCTCGGTCAGCCCCGCGGTCGGCGCGCTCCTCTCCGCCCACCAGTCGATCGGCGTCCCGCAGCCGCTGAAGCTCTTCGGCACCCAGGAGCAGAAGGACGCCTTCCTGCCCCGCTGCGCCCGCACCGACATCTCGGCGTTCCTGCTCACCGAACCGGACGTCGGCTCCGACCCGGCCCGCCTCGCCACCACGGCCGTACCGGACGGCGACGACTACGTCCTCGACGGGGTGAAGCTGTGGACCACCAACGGGGTGGTCGCCGACCTGCTCGTCGTCATGGCGCGGGTGCCGAAGTCCGAGGGGCACAAGGGCGGCATCACCGCGTTCGTCGTGGAGGCCGCGTCCGAGGGCATCACCGTCGAGAACCGCAACGCCTTCATGGGCCTGCGCGGCATCGAGAACGGCGTCACCCGCTTCCACCAGGTGCGGGTCCCGGCCGGCAACCGCATCGGCCCCGAGGGCGCGGGCCTGAAGATCGCGCTCACCACCCTCAACACCGGACGGCTCTCGCTGCCCGCGATGTGCGCCGGTTCCGGCAAGTGGTGCCTGAAGATCGCCCGCGAGTGGGCGGCGGAGCGCGAGCAGTGGGGCAAGCCGGTCGCGCTGCACGAGGCCGTCGGCTCCAAGATCAGCTTCATCGCGGCCACCACTTTCGCCCTGGAGGCCGTCCTCGACCTGTCCTCCCAGATGGCCGACGAGGACCGCAACGACATCCGCATCGAGGCCGCCCTCGCCAAGCTCTACGGCTCCGAGATGGCCTGGCTGATGGCCGACGAACTGGTCCAGATCCGCGGCGGCCGCGGCTACGAGACCGCCGAGTCCCTCAAGGCCCGCGGCGAGCGCGCGGTGCCGGCCGAGCAGATGCTGCGCGACCTGCGCATCAACCGCATCTTCGAGGGCTCCACCGAGATCATGCGCCTGCTCATCGCGCGCGAGGCCGTCGACGCCCACCTCTCGGTCGCCGGCGACCTCATCGATCCCGACAAGACCCTCTCGGACAAGGCGAAGGCGGGCGCGAGCGCGGGCGTCTTCTACGCCAAGTGGCTGCCGAAGCTGGTCGCCGGTCCCGGGCAACTGCCGTCGGCCTACGGTGAGTTCAAGCACGGAGT
This sequence comes from Streptomyces sp. NPDC047085, assembly GCF_040643735.1. Taxonomy (NCBI): domain Bacteria; kingdom Bacillati; phylum Actinomycetota; class Actinomycetes; order Kitasatosporales; family Streptomycetaceae; genus Streptomyces; species Streptomyces sp. NPDC047085. The sequence continues at coordinate 56,069 of NZ_JBEYUW010000008.1, read as the reverse complement.
CGACCTCTCCGGGCATCTGCGCTACGTCGAGCGGCACGCCCGCAAGCTGGCCCGCTCCACGTTCTACGCCATGTCCCGCTGGCAGGGCCGGATGGAGACCAAGCAGGGCTTCCTCGGCCGGATCGTGGACATCGGCGCGGAACTGTTCGCGATGAGCGCGGCCTGCGTACGGGCCGAGCGGCTGCGCGTCGAGGGCGAGCACGGCCGCGAGGCCTACCAGCTCGCCGACGCCTTCTGCCGCCAGGCCCGCATCCGGGTCGAGGAACTCTTCGGCCGTCTGTGGGCCAACACCGACGACCTGGACCGCAAGGTGGTCAAGGGCGTGCTCGGCGGGGCCTACACCTGGCTGGAGGAGGGCATCATCGACCCCTCCGAGGACGGCCCCTGGATCGCCGACGCGACCCCGGGCCCGGCCACACGGGAGAACCAACGGCGCCCCTACGACGCCTGACCGCCCCCGCGGACTCCCGCGGACCCCTGCGCGCACCTGGGGCTCAGCCGCCCCAGGTGCCCAGGTCCGGGGCTGGGTCCTGAAGGGCCCGCTGATCTTCACCGATACTTCACAAAGGGGCAACCGCTTCATCCGGCGTCATCCGGCGACGAATGCTGTTAACCCACTCGCCCGAGGGACGCGCTGTCCTGACGGCCGGCGGCAGCGGCCACAATGGGGGGATGACCGACAGTCCCGCCAGCCCCGCCCCGCTCGCCGACCCGCACCTCGTGTACGACGCCCTCGCGGGCGACGGCCCGAAGGACGTGGTGATCCTCGGCTCCACCGGGTCCATCGGCACTCAGGCCATCGACCTCGTGCTGCGCAACCCCGACCGCTTCAGGGTCACCGCCCTCTCCGCGAACGGCTCCCGCGTGGCCCTCCTCGCCGAGCAGGCCCGCCGGCTGCGGGTGCGGGCCGTGGCCGTCGCCCGCGAGGACGCCGTACCGGCCCTGCGCGAGGCGCTCGCCGCCGAGTACGGCGCCGGGGAGCCGCTGCCCGAGATCCTCGCCGGACCGGACGCGGCCACCCAGGTCGCCGCCTCCGACTGCCACACGGTGCTGAACGGCATCACCGGGTCCATCGGCCTCGCGCCCACCCTCGCCGCACTGGAGGCGGGCCGCACCCTCGCGCTCGCCAACAAGGAGTCGCTGATCGTCGGCGGCCCGCTGGTCAAGGCGCTGGCCAAGCCCGGCCAGATCATCCCGGTCGACTCCGAGCACGCCGCGCTCTTCCAGTCCCTCGCCGCCGGCACCCGCGCCGACGTCCGCAAGCTGGTCGTCACCGCCTCCGGCGGCCCCTTCCGCGGCCGCACCAAGGCGGAGCTGGCGAACGTCAGCGTCCAGGACGCCCTCGCCCACCCCACCTGGGCGATGGGCCCGGTCATCACGGTCAACTCGGCGACCCTGGTCAACAAGGGCCTGGAGGTCATCGAGGCGCACCTGCTCTACGACATTCCCTTCGACCGCATTGAGGTGGTCGTCCACCCGCAGTCGTATGTCCACTCGATGGTCGAGTACACCGACGGTTCCACGATCGCCCAGGCGACGCCCCCCGACATGCGCGGGCCGATCGCCATCGGTCTGGGCTGGCCCGAACGCATTCCCGACGCGGCGCCCGCCTTCGACTGGAGCAAGGCCTCCACCTGGGAGTTCTTCCCGCTGGACAACGAGGCCTTCCCTTCGGTGAACCTCGCCCGGCACGTGGGGCAGCTCGCGGGCACCGCCCCGGCGGTGTTCAATGCGGCCAACGAGGAGTGCGTCGAGGCCTTCCTGGGCGGCGCGCTGCCCTTCAACGGGATCATGGAGACCGTCGTCCGGGTGGTGGAGGAACACGGCACCCCGGCCGCGGGAACTTCACTCACGGTGTCGGACGTCCTCGAAGCGGAGACCTGGGCCAGGGCCAGGGCCCGCGAACTGACAGCCACGACGGCGACCGCGGAGGCGCGTGCATGACGACCTTGATGTTCATCCTCGGCATAGTGGTCTTCGCGGTCGGCCTGCTGATCTCCATCGCGTGGCACGAGCTGGGGCACCTGTCCACGGCCAAGCTCTTCGGCATCCGCGTCCCGCAGTACATGGTCGGCTTCGGCCCGACCATCTGGTCGCGGAACAAGGGCGAGACCGAGTACGGCATCAAGGCCATCCCGCTCGGCGGCTACATCCGCATGATCGGCATGTTCCCGCCCGACGACCAGGGCCGGGTCACCGCCCGCTCCACCTCCCCGTGGCGCGGCATGATCGAGGACGCCCGCTCGGCGGCTTTCGAGGAGCTCCAGCCCGGTGACGAGACGCGCATGTTCTACACGCGCAAGCCGTGGAAGCGGGTCATCGTCATGTTCGCGGGCCCGTTCATGAACCTGGTGCTGGCGATCGGCCTGTTCCTCACCGTGCTGATGGGCTTCGGCGTCGAGCGGCAGACCACCACCGTCTCCTCCGTCTCCCCGTGCTCCATCGCGCAGAGCGCGCACCGCGACACCTGCAAGAAGTCCGACCCGGTCTCCCCGGCGCAGCAGGCCGGCCTGAAGGCGCGCGACAAGATCGTCTCCTTCGACGGCGTGCCGACCAAGGACTGGAACACGCTCTCGGACCTCATCCGCAAGAGCGCCGGGAAGAACGTCGCGATCGTCGTCGACCGCAAGGGCCAGGAGACGACCCTGCACGCGAAGATCACGACGAACCTGGTCGCGAAGAAGGACTCCCACGGCAACTACGTCAAGGGCTACGTCCCGGCCGGCTTCCTCGGCTTCAGCCCCGCCACCGGCGTCGACAGGCTGGACTTCGGCGACTCCGTGACCTGGATGACCGACCGCGTCGGGGACGCCGTCGACAACCTCGTCGCCGTCCCCGGCAAGGTCCCCGCCCTGTGGGACGCGGCCTTCGGCGACGGCCCGCGCGAGCCGGACTCCCCGGTGGGGATCGTCGGCGCCGCCCGCATCACCGGCGAGATCGCCACGCTGGACATCCCCGCCTCCCAGCAACTGGCGAACTTCGTGTTCCTCCTCGCCGGGTTCAACCTCTCCCTGTTCCTGTTCAACATGCTCCCGCTGCTCCCGCTCGACGGCGGCCACATCGCCGGCGCCCTGTGGGAGTCCCTGCGGCGCAACGTCGCGCGTGTCCTGCGCCGGCCCGACCCCGGCCCGTTCGACGTGGCCAAGCTGATGCCGGTGGCGTACATGGTGGCCGGGATCTTCGTCTGCTTCACCGTCCTGGTGCTGATCGCCGACGTGGTCAACCCGGTGAAAATCTCCTAGCCATCTCGCGTTCAGGGCGGCCCGGAATCCCGCGTTCCGGGCCGCCTTCCATAGAGTGGGTTTCCCGGGTGGGGTGTGCTGGCGCCGGGGCCGGTGCCGTAATCTCAGAGCCTGGAGCCCGCCGTTGCACGGGACCGGATCCTGATCCACGACTTGGGGTTGCACAGCAGATGACTGCGATTTCTCTCGGCATGCCGTCCGTTCCGACCAAGCTCGCCGAGCGCCGGAAGAGCCGGCAGATCCAGGTCGGATCCGTGGCCGTCGGCGGAGACGCGCCCGTCTCGGTCCAGTCGATGACCACGACCCGTACGTCCGACATCGGCGCCACCCTCCAGCAGATCGCCGAGCTGACCGCCTCCGGCTGCCAGATCGTCCGCGTCGCCTGCCCCACCCAGGACGACGCCGACGCCCTCGCCACCATCGCGAGGAAGTCGCAGATCCCGGTCATCGCAGACATCCACTTCCAGCCCAAGTACGTCTTCGCGGCCATCGAGGCCGGCTGCGCCGCGGTCCGGGTGAACCCCGGCAACATCAAGCAGTTCGACGACAAGGTCAAGGAGATCGCCCAGGCCGCCAAGGATCACGGCACCCCGATCCGCATCGGCGTCAACGCCGGCTCCCTCGACAAGCGCCTGCTGCAGAAGTACGGCAAGGCGACCCCCGAGGCCCTGGTCGAGTCGGCCCTGTGGGAGGCGTCCCTCTTCGAGGAGCACGACTTCCGCGACATCAAGATCTCCGTCAAGCACAACGACCCGGTCGTCATGATCGAGGCCTACCGCCAGCTCGCCGCCCAGTGCGACTACCCCCTCCACCTCGGCGTCACCGAGGCCGGCCCGGCCTTCCAGGGCACCATCAAGTCCGCCGTCGCCTTCGGCGCCCTCCTCTCCCAGGGCATCGGCGACACCATCCGCGTCTCCCTCTCGGCCCCGCCCGCCGAGGAGGTCAAGGTCGGCCTCCAGATCCTGGAGTCCCTGAACCTCAAGCAGCGCGGCCTGGAGATCGTCTCCTGCCCGTCCTGCGGCCGCGCCCAGGTCGACGTCTACAAGCTCGCCGAAGAGGTCACCGCCGGCCTCACCGGCATGGAGGTCCCGCTGCGCGTCGCGGTCATGGGCTGCGTCGTCAACGGCCCCGGCGAGGCCCGCGAGGCCGACCTCGGCGTCGCCTCCGGCAACGGCAAGGGCCAGATCTTCGTCAAGGGCGAGGTCATCAAGACCGTCCCCGAGTCCAAGATCGTCGAGACCCTCATCGAAGAGGCCATGAAGCTCGCCGAACAGATGCAGGACGAGGGCGTCGCCTCCGGCGAACCTTCGGTGTCGGTCGCGGGCTGAGCTCCGCTCCGGTCACGGTCTGTTTCCAGCCCCGGTGGACGACCGCGCCCCGAAAGGGGCGCGGGGCTGTATCGACATGCGGCTCCGCCGCGTGGGCGCGAGCAACCACAACAAACCCGCACCCGCCAGGCAAACCCCAGCCCCCGAGCTAGAAGGCGCACCGCAAAAGCAGCGCAGCTATAGTGCGGAGATCAGCAGAACCCGCAGCGTGAGGCCCCGCACGTGTTGACCCAGACCACCTCGAGGGTGCTCGGTCCGAGCGACCTTGACGCCGCGCTCGCCGTCCTCGACCGCGAGCCGGTCCACAACGCCTTCGTGACCGCCCGGGTCCAGGTCGCCGGCCTCGACCCGTGGCGGCTCGGCGGCGAGATGTGGGGCTGGTACGAGGACGGCATGCTCACGTCCCTCTGCTACGCGGGCGCCAACCTCGTTCCCATCTGCGCCACCCCGCGCGCCGTGCGCGCCTTCGCCGACCGCGCCCGCCGGGCCGGGCGCCGCTGCTCCTCGATCGTCGGCCCCGCCGAGCCCACCGCGCAGCTGTGGCGCCTGCTGGAACCGCACTGGGGCCCGGCCCGGGAGGTCCGCTCCCACCAGCCCCTCATGGTCACCGACCGCATGCCCGCCGACATCGCCCCGGATCCGTACGTCCGCCGCATCCGCAAGGACGAGATGGAGACGATCATGCCGGCGTGCGTGGCGATGTTCACCGAGGAGGTCGGCGTCTCCCCGCTGGCCGGCGACGGCGGCCTCCTGTACCAGGCCCGCGTCGCCGAGCTGGTCGGCTCCGGCCGTTCCTTCGCCCGCCTCGACGACCACGGCAAGGTGGTCTTCAAGGCGGAGATCGGGGCGGCGACGCCCCAGGCCTGCCAGATCCAGGGCGTCTGGGTCGCCCCCGAGTACCGGGGGAGGGGCCTGGCGGCCCCGGGCATGGCGGCGGTCCTCCGCTACGCCCTCGCGGACGTGGCCCCGGTCGTCAGCCTCTACGTCAACGACTTCAACACGGCGGCGAGAAGGACGTACGCGCGCGTGGGCTTCCAAGAGGTGGGCGCCTTCATGAGCGTGCTGTTCTGAAGCCCCTGTACGCTCCCGGCATGGACCTCGTCATCGGCCCCCTGGACCTCGCAGCCCACGTGGACGAGGCCCTCGCCGTCCAGGCGCTGGCCTTCGGGCTCGGCCCCGACGAGGTCGCCGTACGCCGCCAGATCGTCCAGCGCCACATGCAGTACCCCGGCGCCCGAGCCCTCGGCGCCACCAGCCGGGGGAGCCTGATCGGCTTCGTCTACGGCATGCCCAACAGCCGCACCCACTGGTGGTCCACCGTCGTGGAGCCCTACCTCCGCGCCCAGAACAACGAGTACTGGCTCGACGACTCCTTCGTCATCACCGAGCTGCACGTCCACCCCCGCCACCAGAACCGGGGCATCGGCCGCCGCCTGATCACCACGATCACCGACTCCGCCGCCGAACCCCGCTCGATCCTCTCCGCGATCGACACCGACAGCCCCGCACGCGGCCTCTACCACTCGCTCGGCTACATCGACCTGGCCCGCCAGGTCCACTTCCCGAGCGCCCCGAAGCCGTACGCCGTGATGGGCGCCCCGCTCCCGCTGCGCCGGCGGTAGGCCACGCCGTCCATAACCGATTTCCGCCGGAACAGCCAGCCCGGCTAACCTCCATGCCATCACCCTTTCCCGGCAGGAGTACGAGAACCATGGCGAACGCACCGGTCCAGCGCATGTCCCAGTTGATGGCGAAGACGCTGCGCGACGACCCGGCGGACGCCGAGGTCCTCAGCCACAAGCTCCTCGTCCGTGCCAGCTACGTCCGCCGCACCGCCGCCGGTATCTGGAGCTGGCTGCCCCTCGGCAAGAAGGTCCTCGCCAACGTGGAGCGGATCGTCCGCGAGGAGATGGACGCCATCGGCGCCCAGGAGGTCTCGCTCCCCGCCCTGCTGCCGCGTGAGCCCTACGACGCCACCGGCCGCTGGGACGAGTACGGCCAGGAGCTGTTCCGGCTCAAGGACCGCAAGGGCGGCGACTACCTCCTCGGCCCCACCCACGAGGAGATCTTCACCCTCCTGGTCAAGGACCAGTGCACGTCCTACAAGGACCTGCCGGTGATCCTCTACCAGATCCAGACCAAGTTCCGTGACGAGGCCCGCCCGCGCGCCGGCATCCTGCGCGGCCGTGAGTTCCTGATGAAGGACTCCTACTCCTTCGACCTGGACGACGAGGGCCTCGGCACGTCCTACGCCCTGCACCGCGAGGCCTACCGGCGCACGTTCGAGCGCCTCGGCCTCGACTACCGCATCGTCGCCGCCACCGCCGGCGCGATGGGCGGCTCCAAGTCCGAGGAGTTCCTCGCCCCGGCCGAGGCCGGCGAGGACACCTTCGCGGACTGCCCGAACTGCGACTTCGCGGCGAACACCGAGGCGGTCGCCTACGAGCTCAAGCCGGTGGACGGCTCGGCCGTGCCCGCGCTCGAGGAGATCCCCACGCCCGACACCCCGACCATCGAGACCCTGGCCGCCTCCCTCGGCGTCCCGGCCTCCGCCACGCTGAAGAACCTGCTGGTCAAGGTGGACGGCGAGATCGTCGCCGTCGGCGTGCCCGGTGACCGCGAGGTCGACATGGGCAAGGTCGAGGCGCACTTCGCCCCGGCGGTCGTCGAGATGGTCACCGAGGCGGACTTCGCGGGCCGCCCCGACCTGGTCCGCGGCTACGTCGGCCCGCAGGGCCGGGGCGAGAAGGTGAAGTACATCGCCGACCCGCGCGTGGTCCCCGGCACCGCCTGGATCACCGGCGCCAACAAGGAGCACACGCACGCCAAGAACGTCGTCGCGGGCCGTGACTTCGAGGTCGACGCGTACGTGGACGTCGTCGTGGTCCAGGAGGGCGACCCCTGCCCGAAGTGCGGCACCGGCCTGAAGCTGGACCGCGCCATCGAGATCGGCCACATCTTCCAGCTGGGCCGCAAGTACGCCGACGCCCTCAAGCTCGACGTCCTCGGCCAGAACGGCAAGCCCGTGCGCGTCACCATGGGCTCCTACGGCATCGGCGTCTCCCGCGCCGTCGCCGCGCTCGCCGAGCAGACCGCCGACGAGCAGGGCCTGTGCTGGCCCAAGGAGGTCGCCCCGGCCGACGTGCACGTCGTCGCCGCCGGCAAGGCCCTGCAGACCGAGGTCGCCCTCGACGTCTCCGAGAAGCTGGCCGCCGCCGGCGTCCGCGTCCTGGTGGACGACCGGGCCGGCGTCTCCCCGGGCGTGAAGTTCACCGACGCCGAGCTGATCGGCGTGCCGCAGATCCTGGTGGCCGGCCGCCGCGCCGGCGAGGGCGTCCTGGAGCTGAAGGACCGCAAGACGGGTGAGCGCGAGGAGCTGACCGTCGAGGACGCGATCGCGCGCCTGACCGCCTGACCCTCTGATCACGGAGCACGGCCCCGCACCCCGGAAGGGGCGCGGGGCCGTCGCGCGGCGCGGCTCCGCCACGCCCTGAAAACGCCCCGCTACGCGGCTCCGCCGCGGCCTACAGCCACGTGGCGAACTCCAGCAACAGCTCCGCGTCCTTCGGCCGCCCCACGCGCAGCGCCCGCACGCCGGACTCCACCGCCCGGAACAGCGTCCAGCCCCGCAGCCGTTCCTGGTCCACTTCCAGCGACTCCGCGAGCCGTTTGATCCGGCGCCGGGTGGTGGCCGGACCGGACGGCGCGGCGATCAGGTCCTCCACCCGGTCCCGCACCAGCCGCGCCAGATCGAACGCGCACTCACCGGCCACCGGGTCAGGACCCACCGCCAGCCACGGCATCCGCTCCCCGGCCAGCACCTTGCTCTGCCGGAACGTGCCGTGCAGCAACCGGTGCTCGGGCGGCGCGGCCAGCAGCTCCGCACGGGCCGCGAGCGCCGCGTCCACCAGCGGCGCCGCCTCCGGCTCGGCCAGCACGCTCGCCCGCATCGCCTCGGCCTGCCGCCCGGTGCGCTCCGCTACCGTCTCGAAGGGATGACCGCCCGGCGGTTCGACCCACAGCCGCCGCAGCGTCCCCGCCGCCTCCAGCAGCGCCTTGGCCTCCGGCAGCGACCGCACCGACACGTCCGGATGCAGCCGCTCCAGCAGCAGCACGCCCTCGGCGGCGTCCTCGGGATCCGTCTCCAGCAGTTGTACGGCGCCCAGGCCGCCCCAGTGCGCCAGCGCCGCCCGCTCGCTCTCCGGCCGGGCCCGGGCGGGGGCCAGCTTCAGCACCGCCGGGCTGCCGTCCGCGCGCCGGACCAGCACCACCAGGCTGCTGCGCCCGCCCGGCACCTGGACCCGCTCCACGGTCAACTCGCGCCGGGCGACGGCCCGTTCGGCCGTCTCGGGCAGCCGCGCCAGCCAGTCGTCCCCGGCCGGTGCCGTCTCCCCGAGCGCCCGCACCAGGCGCTGCGGCGGTTCGAAAGCCATGCGCGAGTCGTTCCCTTCCTCCTGAATGAGCCGTACGGGCTCTGCCGTACCGGTGCTGCCGGGCGTCACGCCGTCGGGGACGCGGCGCCCGTCGGAGCCGTCGGAGCCGTAGAACCGGCCGCACCGGCCCGTCCGGCCGTGTCACCGGCCCGCTCGGCGAGCCCAGGGAAGGCTACGCTCTCCCCGCTCCAGCGCACCGACCGCACCGCTGCCTCACGCACCGCGGCGGCCGCCGAAGCGCGCCGCGCGCCCGTCGTCGCCCGCACCAGGTCCGCGTACACCCCGGCGATCCGCTCCTCCAACTCGGCGGCGAGCCGCACCGCGGATGCGGAGTCCGCCACCGGGAACGGCAGCGCGTAGGCGGCGCTCGCGGCCACCGGCGCACCGCCCAGGTCGCGCACCTCGCGCACCAGCGCGTCCCGGCGGGCCCGGTGCGCGTCGTAGGCCGCCCGTGCTTCGGTGCGCCGCGGCGCGCCGATCCGGCCGCCGACGACGCCGTACCCGTACACCGCCGCGTGCTCCGCGGCCAGCGCCGCCTGCAGCGCGGTCAGTTGAGCCTGTCTGGTCTCGTCGCTCACTTGGCCCCCTCGGTCAGCAGGTACGTGTGCGTGGCCCCGGCGGCCGCCACCGACGCCATCAGCCGGGCCAGTTCGCCCGGCACCTCCAGCAGGTCCTTCGCCCGCCGGTCGGCGAGCAGCCGCTCGGCGGTGGCGAGCCAGGCGAGTGCGTCCTTCTCGGCCGTGGGCGCGGACGGCGCGGACGCCCGGGACGCCGTGGCGGACGCCTCGGGGGCGGCCTTGGGAGACGTAGTGGGGTACTTGGAGCCGGTGGCCGTGCCGTCGCCGAACGCCTTCACGTGCGCCGCCACCGTCGCGCGCAGCGGCCGCAGCCGCTCCGCCAGGGCCGGATGGGCGGCGAGCACGGCGTCGTACCGCGCGAGCAGGTCCCTGCTGTCGTGGGCCGCACGCGCGCGTGCCCGGGCGGACACCGACGAACTGCCGCCGCCGTCATCGGAATCGGGGCCGGCCGAGCAGCCCACCAGCAGGGCGGCCCCGGCGGCGGCCGAGGCGAGCAGGGATCTTCTGCGCGGCCCCGAGGGGGTACGCGGCGGCGGAGGGTACGGCACGACAGGCGTCCTCGGGGCACTCGTACGAAGGGATGACCGGACGTGGGGGAGACCGGGGGCGGCACGCCCGTGATCACCGTACCCGCGCTCCGGTCCGGCACCGATCACCGGCACCGTCCGGACGCGGCCGGGCGCCGGAGGACGCCATCACTCCCCGCGACCGGATACCCTTTGACCAGACACGCGACCCATCCCACAACAGCACACGCGGCCGAGGAGTCACCCGGATGAGCACCACCCAGAGCGAGAGGCTGCGAGAGCTGCTGGAACCGCTCGTCACCTCCCAGGGGCTGGATCTCGAAGAGATCGCCGTGGACTCCGTCGGACGCAAGCGGGTGCTGCGTGTGGTCGTCGACTCCGACACCGGAGCCGATCTGGACGCCATCGCCGATGTGAGCCGCGCGCTCTCGGCGAAGCTCGACGAGACCAACGCGATGGGTGACGCCGCGTACGACCTGGAGGTCGGAACCCCCGGCGCGGAGCGCCTCCTCACCGAGCACCGGCACTTCGTGCGCGCCGTGGACCGGCTCGTCAAGTTCCAGCTGACCGAGGGCGGCGAACTGGTCGCGCGGATCCTGGACGTCGACGACGCGGGCCTGGACCTCGAGGTGCCCGGCGTCAAGGGCCGCAAGGCGACGACCCGCAGGCTCGGCTTCCCGGAGATCGCCAAGGCGCGCGTGCAGGTCGAGTTCAGCCGCAAGGACAAGAAGGACATGAAGGAAGAGGAGGAGGCGTAGCCGTGGACATCGACATGAGCGCCCTGCGGGGCTTGGTCAGGGAGAAGGAGATCTCCTTCGACCTGCTGGTCGAGGCGATCGAGTCGGCCCTCCTCATCGCCTACCACCGCACCGAGGGAAGCCGCCGACACGCGCGCGTGGAGCTCAACCGGGAGACCGGGCATGTGACCGTGTGGGCGAAGGAGGACCCTGAGGACCTCGAGGAGGGCCAGGAGCCCAGCGAGTTCGACGACACCCCGTCCGGCTTCGGCCGCATCGCGGCCACCACGGCCAAGCAGGTGATCCTGCAGCGGCTGCGCGACGCGGAGGACGACGCGACGCTCGGCGAGTACGCCGGCCGCGAGGGCGACATCGTCACCGGCGTGGTCCAGCAGGGCCGCGACCCGAAGAACGTGCTCGTCGACATCGGCAAGCTGGAGGCCATCCTGCCCGTGCAGGAGCAGGTCCCCGGCGAGGCCTACCCGCACGGCATGCGGCTGCGCTCGTACGTCGTCCGGGTGGCCAAGGGCGTGCGCGGTCCCTCCGTGACCCTCTCCCGTACGCACCCGAACCTGGTGAAGAAGCTCTTCGCCCTGGAGGTGCCGGAGATCGCCGACGGCTCGGTCGAGATCGCGGCCATCGCCCGCGAGGCCGGTCACCGCACCAAGATCGCCGTACGGTCCACCCGTTCGGGTCTGAACGCCAAGGGCGCCTGCATCGGCCCGATGGGCGGACGGGTGCGCAACGTGATGGCCGAGCTGAACGGCGAGAAGATCGACATCGTCGACTGGTCGGACGACCCGGCGGAGATGGTGGCGAACGCGCTGTCACCCGCTCGGGTGAGCAAGGTCGAGGTCGTGGATCTCGCCTCCCGGTCCGCCCGGGTGACCGTGCCGGACTACCAGCTGTCGCTGGCGATCGGCAAGGAAGGCCAGAACGCCCGGCTCGCTGCCCGGCTCACCGGCTGGCGGATCGACATCCGGCCCGACACGGAGCAGACCGGGGAATAGATCCAGGCCGATGGCCGCTTGGATACGAGGCGCACACGCACGGCAACTGTTCGATCATTGCCCCAAAGGGGTGAGGTCGGTACGGGGAGGTAGACTTAACGGTGTCTGGCCGGACGCATGCCGGAGCACGCCCTGAACGTACCTGTGTGGGGTGCCGGGAGCGGGCGGCCAAGAAGGATCTGCTGCGGATCGTGGTGATCGAGGACACATGCGTCCCCGATCCTCGCGGTACGCTGCCCGGCCGGGGTGCCTATGTACACCCGGCTCCGGTCTGTCTCGACCAGGCGGTGCGCCGCCGGGCGTTCACGCGGGCACTGCGCGCCCCGGGAGCGCTCGACACAAAGGCGTTGCGCCAGTACGTCGAGCAGACGACAGTTGCTGACGCAACACCGTAAGACGTGCCGTACGGAACCCCGTGCGGCCTGGTACCTCGCGAGTCGAAAGCAGGTCGAGATTGCGATGAGCACTCGATGAGTACGCGATGAGTACGCCCATGAACTAGCGACGGTCCGGCTTCAACCCGGACCTCAAAGGAGCGAAGTGGCTAAGGTCCGGGTCTACGAACTCGCCAAGGAGTTCGGTGTCGAGAGCAAGGTCGTCATGGCCAAGCTCCAGGAACTCGGTGAATTCGTCCGTTCGGCGTCTTCGACCATCGAAGCGCCCGTAGTACGCAAGCTGACCGACGCCTTCCAGGGTGGCTCCGGCAAGGCCGCCGGTAAGCCCGCCCCCCGCAAGGCGACCCCCAGGCCCGCCGCGCCCTCTCCGGCGCAGGCGGCCCGTCCGGCTGCCCCGAAGCCGGCGGCCCCGAAGCCTCCGACGGCGCCCGCTGCCCAGCAGCCGGCCGCTCCGTCGGCCCCCGCGGCGCCTGCCTCGGGTCCGCGTCCGGTTCCGGGTCCGAAGCCCGCGCCGCGTCCGGCCCCGGCCGCCCCGGAGTTCACCGCTCCGGCGGCCGCCCAGGCCCCGCAGGCTCCGGCCGCCCAGGGTCCGCGTCCCGGTGCCCGTCCGGGTGCCCCGAAGCCCGGCGGCCGTCCGGCCGCTCCCGGCCAGGGTCAGGCCCGTCCGGGTCAGGGTGCCCCGCGCGCCGGTGGCCAGGCCCCGCGTCCGGGTGCCCGTCCGGCCGGTCCGCGCCCGGGCAACAACCCCTTCACCTCCGGTGGCTCCACCGGCATGGCCCGTCCGCAGGCCCCGCGCCCGCAGGGCGGCCCGCGTCCGGGTGGTCCCGGTGCCCCCGGCGCCGGTCCCCGTCCGCAGGCGCCCGGCGCCCAGGGCGGCGGTCCGCGTCCGCAGGCTCCGGGCGGTCCCCGTCCGTCGCCCGCCGGCATGCCCCGTCCGCAGGGTGCCGGTGGCGGTCCGCGTCCCGGCGGCGGTCCCCGTCCGAACCCCGGCATGATGCCGCAGCGTCCCGCTGCCGGCCCGCGTCCCGGTGGCGGTGGCCCCGGCGGCCGCGGTCCCGGTGGCGGCGGTCGTCCCGGTGGCGGTGGCGGTCGTCCGGGCGGCGGCTTCGCCGGTCGTCCGGGTGGCGGTGGCGGCTTCGCCGGTCGTCCCGCGGGTCCGGGTGGCGGTGGCGGCGGCTTCGCCGGCCGTCCCGGTGGTGGTCCCGGCGGTGGCGGCGGTGGCCGTCCTGGCTTCGGTGGCCGTCCCGGCGGTCCCGGTGGCCGTGGTGGCACGCAGGGCGCCTTCGGCCGTCCCGGCGGTCCCGCGCGTCGTGGCCGCAAGTCGAAGCGGCAGAGGCGCCAGGAGTACGAGGCCATGCAGGCCCCGTCGGTCGGCGGCGTGATGCTGCCTCGCGGCAACGGCGAGACCATTCGCCTGTCGCGCGGTGCCTCCCTCACCGACTTCGCGGAGAAGATCAACGCCAACCCGGCGTCCCTCGTCGCGGTCATGATGAACCTCGGCGAGATGGTCACGGCCACGCAGTCCGTCTCCGACGAGACGCTGCAGCTCCTCGCGGGCGAGATGAACTACGAGGTTCAGATCGTCAGCCCCGAGGAGGAGGACCGCGAGCTGCTCGAGTCCTTCGACATCGAGTTCGGCGAGGACGAGGGCGACGAGGAGGACCTGGTGGTCCGTCCGCCGGTCGTCACCGTCATGGGTCACGTCGACCACGGTAAGACCCGTCTGCTCGACGCCATCCGCAAGACGAACGTCATCGCGGGCGAGGCCGGTGGCATCACCCAGCACATCGGTGCCTACCAGGTCGCGACCGAGGTCAACGACGAAGAGCGCAAGATCACCTTCATCGACACCCCGGGTCACGAGGCGTTCACCGCCATGCGTGCCCGTGGTGCGAAGTCGACCGACATCGCGATCCTGGTCGTCGCGGCCAACGACGGCGTCATGCCGCAGACGGTCGAGGCGCTCAACCACGCCAAGGCGGCCGACGTCCCGATCGTCGTCGCGGTCAACAAGATCGACGTCGAGGGTGCCGACCCGACCAAGGTGCGCGGTCAGCTGACCGAGTACGGCCTGGTGGCCGAGGAGTACGGCGGCGACACGATGTTCGTCGACATCTCCGCCAAGCAGGGTCTGCACATCGACTCGCTGCTGGAGGCCGTGATCCTCACGGCCGACGCCTCGCTCGACCTGCGGGCCAACCCGGCCCAGGACGCGCAGGGCATCTCGATCGAGTCCCGTCTCGACCGCGGCCGTGGTGCCGTGGCGACGGTCCTCGTCCAGCGAGGCACGCTGCGGGTCGGCGACACGATGGTCGTGGGCGACGCCTACGGCCGAGTCCGCGCCATGCTCGACGACAACGGCAACAACGTCGCCGAGGCCGGCCCGTCGACGCCGGTCCAGGTCCTGGGTCTGACCAACGTCCCGGGCGCGGGTGACAACTTCCTGGTGGTCGATGAGGACCGTACGGCCCGTCAGATCGCCGAGAAGCGTGCCGCCCGTGAGCGCAACGCGGCCTTCGCGAAGCGCACGCGCCGCGTGTCCCTCGAGGACCTGGACAAGGTGCTCAAGGCCGGCGAGGTCCAGCAGCTGAACCTGATCATCAAGGGTGACGCTTCTGGTTCCGTCGAGGCCCTGGAGTCCTCCCTGCTCCAGCTGGACGTCGGCGAAGAGGTCGACATCCGCGTCCTGCACCGCGGCGTCGGTGCGGTCACGGAGTCCGACATCGACCTGGCGATGGGTTCCGACGCCATCGTGATCGGCTTCAACGTCCGCGCGGCCGGCCGCGCGGCGCAGATGGCCGAGCGCGAGGGTGTGGACGTCCGGTACTACTCGGTCATCTACCAGGCGATCGAGGAGATCGAGGCGGCCCTCAAGGGCATGCTCAAGCCGGAGTACGAAGAGGTCGAGCTCGGTACGGCGGAGATCCGCGAGGTCTTCAAGTCGTCCAAGCTGGGCAACATCGCCGGTGTCCTCATCCGCTCCGGCGAGGTGCGCCGCAACACCAAGGCCCGCCTCATCCGCGACGGCAAGGTGGTCGCGGAGAACCTCAACATCGAGGGCCTGCGTCGCTTCAAGGACGACGTCACCGAGATCCGCGAAGGCTACGAGGGCGGTATCAACCTCGGCAACTTCAACGACATCAAGGTCGACGACGTCATCGCGACGTACGAGATGCGGGAGAAGCCGCGGGCGTAACGCCTACGGTTCGTGCTGGCCGGCGGGGCTTCGGCTCCGTCGGCCAGCACGCCGTTCCGGGGGCTCCGCCCCCGGACCCCGCTTGCGAGGCGGGGTCCACGGGCGAGTCCCTGGCGGGGGTCTGGGGGCGGACCCCGGGCACCCAGCACAGCAAACGGTGCCGAGGGAAACCCTGTCGAGCCACCGGCAGGTACGCGGTACCGTTCTTGGTGTCCCGGCCGCACGGCCCCGGGGCCACCGATCCCGTACCGGCGGGTGAACCGGCTACACACATGTACGTGGGGACTCTGTCCTTCGACCTCCTCCTCGGCGACGTCCACTCGCTGAAGGAAAAGCGCTCCGTCGTCCGCCCGATCGTCGCCGAACTCCAGCGGAAGTACGCCGTGAGCGCGGCCGAGGTGGACCACATGAACCTCCACCGGCGGGCCATCATCGGCCTCGCGGCGGTCTCCGGCGACGCGGCCCACCTCACCGACGTACTGGACCGGTGCGAACGGCTGGTCGCCGCCCGCCCCGAAATAGAGCTGCTGTCCGTGCGACGGCGCTTCCACGGCGACGACGACTGACCACAGAACGCAAGAAGAAGAAACAGAACGGGAGACGGACCAGTGGCCGACAACGCGCGGGCGAAAAGGCTGGCGGACCTCATCCGAGAGGTGGTGGCCCAGAAGCTGCAGCGCGGGATCAAGGACCCGCGGCTCGGCTCGCACGTCACCATCACGGACACCCGGGTCACGGGTGACCTGCGGGAGGCGACCGTCTTCTACACGGTCTACGGCGACGACGAGGAGCGGAAGGCCGCTGCCGCGGGCCTGGAGAGCGCCAAGGGCATCCTGCGCTCCGAGGTCGGCCGCGCCGCCGGCGTGAAGTTCACGCCGACCCTCACCTTCGTCGCGGACGCCCTGCCGGACACCGCCCGGACCATCGAGGACCTCCTCGACCGGGCCCGCCAGTCCGACGCGGCCGTTCGGGAGGCGTCCGCCGGCGCCGCGTACGCCGGTGAAGCGGACCCGTACAAGAAGCCGGGCTCCGAGGACGAGACGGACGACACCACGGAATGACCAGCAAGCCCACCCCGCCCGACGGCCTCGTCATCGTCGACAAGCCGTCGGGCTTCACTTCGCACGACGTGGTCGCCAAGATGCGCGGGATCGCCCGAACCCGCCGCGTCGGCCACGCCGGCACCCTCGACCCCATGGCGACCGGCGTCCTCGTCCTCGGCGTCGAGAAGGCGACCAAGCTCCTCGGGCACCTCGCCCTCACGGAGAAGGAGTACCTGGGCACCGTCCGCCTGGGCCAGAACACGATCACCGACGACGCCGAAGGGGAGGTCACCTCCTCCACCGACGCCTCCAAGGTGACCCGGGACGCGATCGACACCGGCATCGCCAAGCTGACCGGCGACATCATGCAGGTGCCGTCCAAGGTCAGCGCCATCAAGATCGACGGCGTACGGTCGTACAAGCGGGCCCGCGAGGGCGAGGACTTCGAGATCCCTGCCCGCCCGGTGACGGTGTCCTCCTTCACGGTGTACGACGTCCGGGACGCCGTGGCCGCGGACGGTACCCCGGTGCTCGACCTGGTCGTCTCGGTGGTCTGCTCCTCCGGCACCTACATCCGCGCCCTCGCCCGCGACCTGGGCGCCGACCTCGGTGTCGGCGGCCACCTCACCGCGCTGCGCAGGACGCGCGTGGGGCCGTACAAGCTGGACTCCGCGAAGACGCTCGACCAGCTCCAGCAGGAGCTGACCGTGATGCCGATCGCCGAGGCCGCCACGGCCGCGTTCCCGCGCTGGGACGTGGACGCCAAGCGGGCCCGGCTGCTCACCAACGGTGTGCGGCTGGAGATGCCCGACGAGTACGCGGGCGCCGGCCCGGTCGCGGTGTTCGGCCCCGACGGCCGATTCCTCGCGCTCGTCGAGGAGCACAAGGGCAAGGCGAAGAGCGTGGCCGTCTTCGGCTGACCAGGATCCGTACGGGTGTCTGCCCGTGGAGCGGCGGCCACGGGGTACTGCCACTGCCGCCGCTCCACGGTCCCCCCTCGGTTCCCCCACCCCTAGGGTGTATCCAGACGCCCCCTCCTATTCACCCGACCGGGCAGGCGCTCGGAGTGAACCGGGGGAGCGGAAGGGGGCGCTTTCGCATCGTGAGCTGTCCCGCTGATCACCGCCCGCCTACCGTCGATGATGAGGGCGCGTGGGTACGGGCGGGGAGGTGCGGCAATGACGGGACGAGTCCGACAGTCCGAAAGCGGCCACCGAACACCGAGGGACGCCACCCACCACGCCGAAGGCAGCTGCGGCGCCGACGCCTTCCGCGATGCCGACGCCGGCGTTGCGGCCCCCGACAGCGGCGCGACCCATGACAGCGCTGCGGCCCCCGCTGATGCTGCGGCCTTCGACGCGATCCGTGCCCAGGCCCTCGTCCAGATCCATGACCTCGCCGGCCGTCCCCGGGGCATCGGCTTCCTCGCCGACCACCACGGCACCCTCCTTACCAGCCACGAGGCCGTCGACGGCCTCGCCCGGGTCGTGCTGCACGCCGCGGGGGGACGGACGTGCGTGGTCGGGGCCGACGCCGTCGTCCCGCTGCCCGCGCGCGGCTTGGCCCTCGTCCGCACCGAGGGCCTGGGCGTACACCCCCTCCCGCTGACCGTGCGGGAGCGGATCGAGGCCGGCACGTACGTCAGGATCGCCGCGGGCTGCTGGCGCGAGGCGCGGGTGCTGGCCGCCACCCAGGTGACGTACACCGCCACGGACCGCTTCCATCTCCTCGATGACGCACTGGAGTTGGCGATCGGCACAGCGGGCCGGGACGCGCTCAGGCTGGGCGGCGGCGCGGCCGGCGGACCGGTACTGGACGCGCGGACCGGCGCGGTGCTCGGCGTCCTGGGCACCGCCCTGCACACCGCGCAGCGCGACGCCGGCTTCGCGGTGCCCCTGCGCACCCCGACTCCCGTGCGCTCCCCGGCAGATGAGCCGACGGTCGCCGATCGCGCCCTCGCCGAACTGCTCGCCCGCAACGAGGCCACCGTGCCCGCCTACGGCGCCGACCTCAACCTCGCCGGCGTCCTGGAACTGACCGCCACCTCCGTGGGCCAGGACGGCCCGCCCGGCGCCCTTGCCAGCTCCGCCGGCCGGGCCGGCGGCACGGGCCCCGGAGTCATGGAGCCGATCGAACGAGCCGCCGTGGCGCGTGAGTTGGCGGCGTTCGCCGAGGGTGAGGGTTCCCGCGCCGTGCTCGGTCTCGTCGGCGCCCCGGGCAGCGGTCGTACGGCCGAACTCGCGGCCCTCGCCGCCCGCCGCAACCGGGGCGAGCGGCCTGCCCCCACGCTGTGGCTGCGCGGCGCCGACCTGCGGGACGCCGACCGCTGCGTGGCCGACGTGGCCCGCCGCACCCTCGACCGAGCCGCCCGTCTCGTCGCCGCGTCCCGCTCCGCGGGCCCAGCCGACCCAGGTGCCCTGGCTGCCCTGGGCGACCTCACGCTCGAGCGCCTGGCCCGTCTCGCGGAACGCGCCGGCCGTCCCCTGCTGCTCCTCTTCGACGGTCCCGAGGAGATGCCGCCCGTCCTCGCCGACCGGCTGCGCGAGTGGACCGAGGGGACCGCCGCGTGGCTGCGGGAGACCGGGGTGCGGCTGGTGGTGGCCTGCCGGGAGGAGTACTGGGAGCACGTGGGCGCCGAGTTCCCCGCGGACCTCCTGCACACCCCGGCCGACGACGTCGCCCCGCTCCCGCCCTGCGTACGGCTGACCGACCTCGCCCCGGAGGAGGCCCGCCGGGCCCGCACCCGCTACGGCATCCCCGACGGCACCCTCATCGACCGCGACGCCCGCCATCCGCTCACCCTGCGCCTCCTGTCCGAGGTCCGCTCGGCTCTGCCTGACGCCCCGGCGGCCCAGGGGCTCGACCGGCACGACGTGTTCGCCGCCCACCTCGACCTGATGTGCCTGCGCGTCGCGGTCCGGCTCGCCGCCGCCAACGGCCTGCGCGGCACGGCCGTACGACGGCTCGCCGCCCGGGTGGCCGGGCAGGTGCACGAGGCCGTCCGGCGCAGCCTCGGCCCCGGGCAGGGCACGCTCGACCGGGAGTCCTTCGAGTCCGTGTTCCCGTGGGGGCCCGCCCCGGCCCGGCTCGGCGGCGGCTCCGGCTGGGCGTCCGCCGTGCTCGCCGAGGGCCTCCTGGTTCCGGCGGGCGGCGGCTACCGCTTCGCGTACGAGGAACTGGCCGACTGGATCCAGGGCATGCACCTCGACCTGGACGAGGCCCTGCACGCCCTGGTCCATCGCCCCCGGAGCCCCCAGGGCGCCCACCCGCTGCCCGTGCCGCACCATCGCGTCGGTCCGGTCGTCCAGTCCCTGCTCCTCCTCGGCCGCGAGTACGGCACCCGCCGACTGTCCTTCAGACTGCGAGAGTTGGCCGACGCCCTGGACCTGGACCCTGCCTCCTGGTGGGCGGCCCGCCTGCTCTCCCGGACCCTGCTCCAGGTACCGGACGCGACGCCGTACCGCGAGGTGCTGCGCCTCCTGGCCGACCGCATCGTCACCTGGCGCCACGCCCGCCGCCCGGTACCGCCCGACTTCGCCCCCGCCTTCTGGTCCACGGTGCCCCTCCCGGACACCGAACGCTTCGCCCTGCTCCAGCGCCTGATCCTGGCGGACGGGACGCCGGTGGGGCCGGGAGAGGGGAGTGGGCGTGAGTGTGCGGGTGGGCGCGCAGGCTGGTCCGATGGCAGCGAGGCGCATGTGAGTGGGCCGGGGACCGCCGCAGCGGGGAGCCGAGGCGACCGTGCCGCCGAGGCCCTGGGTGAGCGGTATCTCGATGCCGTCGCCCGGCTGCTGGCGGCCGCCCCCGCCGCCGTACAGCCGCTGCTCACGCGCTGGTTCGACGACGAGCGGCCGTTGCCCGCGACCCCGCACGCCACCGTGGCGACCGCCGCGCAGGCGCTGCTGCACACGCACCGGAACGGGGCCCTGGACGACCTCACCGAGGCGCTGGTGGCGAGCGCCCACCGGCGGGCCGACGAACTGCTCGCCGTGCTCGCCGAGGACGAGCCCTCGGCCGTGTGCCGGGCCGTCGACCGCTGGGCGCACGACGAGCGCCCCGCCCGCCGGGTGGCCGCCCTCGCCTTCGGGCTGCGCGCCGCCCCGCACGCCCGCTCGGCGGCCGACCGTGCGTTGCTGCGCTACGCCGCCCAGGCCCTGCTCGCCCGCCCCGCCGACAGCACCCTGCACGGCGGCGCCCTCGCCCTCTTGGTCCGCGACCCGCAGACCCGTGTCCAGCACCTGACCGAGGCGCTACGCCACTTCGCCGAGGGCGATCCACAGGTCCCGCCGGACGCCTTGGCCCCGGCCCTGACCACCCATCCCGAACCGGTCCTGGAAGCCTTCCGCGCCCGCCTGCGCGGTGGGCCAGACACCGGAGCGACACTGCGCACGCTTGCCGACCTGACCACCACCGCCGGCCCGCCGCTGGCCCGCCGGGTCACCGCCCTCGTACGCGAGACCGTCGCGCCACGGCCCGAGATCGCCGGGCACGTGGCCGCGTACGTCGGCCGCCTCCTGGAGCACGGCCCCACGATCCGCACCGCGCTGCTGCCGCTGGTCGGCGGCCTCCTCGAGGACGGCTCCGGACAGGCCGACGGCGGTGGACAGGTCCGTGCGGCCCTCGCCGCCGTGCTCGCCGCCTCCGGGTCACCGGCCTCCAGCCCCCTGCGCCGAGAACTGCTGGAACTCCTGCTCGCCCAGGAGCGGGACCCCGCGGTCCTGATGGCGGTTCTGCACACGGCGGTCAGGCAGGGAAGCGAGGGCGGGGAAGGTGGGGAGGCCGAGGGCGGGGAGGCGGAGTCCGCTCGGGACGACGAGGTCCGGGGGCTCGTGCACCGGACCGGCCTGCTCCTCGTCCGTACCCCCGAGGGCGCCACCCGCTTCGACCGCGGCCTGGTCGACCTGGCCCGGCACGTGCCCGGCTTCGCCGCGCGGGTGGCCCGCTGGCTGACCGACACCCCGGACGCCTGGGCGGCCGTCGTGGGCCCCAGCACCCGTCGCATGATCGAGAACCTCGCGGGGATTCGCGTACCGGCATGAGCAACCGCCGCACAGGCTCGAGCCGCCGTGAGCAGCGGTCGTACGGGCCTGAGCCGCCGTCGTACGGGCCGGAGGCGAACGTGCGACCGGTCACAGCCTCCATGCCGATGAGGGCCGACGGCACCCGGCATGGCACCCTTAGACCTGCACAAGAGGTCAACGGTAGACACGGACACAGGTTCGAGGAGCGGTCACAGTGCAGCGCTGGCGTGGCTTGGAGGACATCCCCCAGGACTGGGGGCGCAGCGTCGTCACCATCGGTTCCTACGACGGCGTCCACCGCGGCCACCAGCTGATCATCAAGCATGCCGTCGATCGCGCCCGCCGGCTGGGCGTCCCGGCCGTCGTGGTCACCTTCGACCCGCACCCCAGCGAGGTCGTCCGCCCCGGCAGCCACCCGCCGCTGCTGGCCCCGCACCACCGCCGGGCCGAGCTGATGGGGGAGCTGGGTGTCGACGCGGTCCTCATCCTCCCCTTCACCTCCGAGTTCTCGAAGCTGTCGCCGGCCGACTTCGTCGTCAAGGTCCTGGTCGACAAGCTGCACGCCAAGGCCGTCGTCGAGGGCCCGAACTTCCGCTTCGGCCACCGCGCGGCCGGCAACGTGGACTTCCTCGCCGAGCAGGGCAAGATCTACGACTTCGAGGTCGACATCATCGACCTGTACGTCACCGGAGAGGCGGGCGGTGGGCAGCCGTTCTCCTCGACCCTGACCCGCCGCCTCATCGCCGAGGGCGACGTGGCCGGCGCCCGGGAGATCCTGGGCCGCCCGCACCGCGTCGAGGGCGTCGTCGTGCGCGGCGCCCAGCGCGGCCGTGAGATGGGCTTCCCCACGGCGAACGTCGAGACCCTGCCGCACACCTGCATCCCCGCCGACGGCGTCTACGCCGGTTACCTCCACGTCGAGGGCGAGGCCATGCCGGCCGCGATCTCCGTGGGCACGAACCCGCAGTTCGACGGCACCGAGCGCACGGTGGAGGCGTACGCCATCGACCGCGTCGGCCTGGACCTGTACGGCCTGCACGTCGCTGTCGACTTTCTGGCGTACGTCCGTGGCCAGGCGAAGTTCGAGTCGCTGGAGGCCCTGCTGGAGCAGATGGCCAAGGACGTCGAGCGGTGCCGCCAGATCGTGGCGGCGGACGCGTAGGAACCAGGAAGAGCGAAACGCGAAGGGCGGCCGGTGCGGTGAGCACCGGCCGCCCTTCGTCGTACCGTCCCGCTACTGCGGCGGCTGACCCTGCGGGGGCTGCGCCTGGGGCTGCCCCTGCTCCGGGTATCCGGGCTGCGGCGGATACGGCTGCTGCTGTCCGGGAGCGGCCGGCGGGTACGGCTGAGGCTGCCCTGCGCCGGCCGGCGGGTACGGCTGCCCCTGCTGCGGGTACGGCTGCCCCGGCTCACCCTGCTGCGGCGCGGGGGGCTGCTGGCCCGGTGCGGCCGGCCGGCCGTAGAGGTCCGCGTACGGCTGCCCGGGACCGGCCTGCGGGTAGGGCTGGCCGGGCATGGGCTGTCCCGGCATCGGCTGACCGGGCATGGGCTGCCCCGGCATCGCCTGGCCCGGCATGGGCTGGCCGGGCATCGGCGGGGCGGCGACCGGCGGCGGGTTGCCGTCGCTGGTCCACAGCCCCTGCGACTGCTGGTGCCGTACGAAGTCCTCGGCGACCATGGCGGCGAGGTTGAAGTACGACTCCCGCACCTTCGGCCGCATCATGTCGAGGTCGACCTCGGCGCCGGCGGCCAGATGCTCGTCGAACGGCACCACGACCACACCGCGGCAGCGCGTCTCGAAGTGCGACACGATGTCATCGACCTTGATCATCTTGCCGGTCTCGCGGACTCCGGAGATGACGGTGATCGAACGGGAGACGAGGTCGGCGTACCCGTGCGCGGACAGCCAGTCCAGCGTCGTACTGGCGCTGCTCGCACCGTCCACCGACGGCGTGGAGATGATGATGAGCTGGTCGGCGAGGTCCAGCACGCCGCGCATCGCGCTGTACAGCAGGCCGGTGCCCGAGTCGGTGAGGATGATCGGGTACTGCTTGCCGAGCACGTCGATGGCGCGCCGGTAGTCCTCGTCGTTGAACGTGGTCGAGACGGCCGGGTCGACGTCGTTGGCGATGATCTCCAGACCGGAGGACGCCTGGGACGTGAACCGGCGGATGTCCATGTACGAGTTCAGGTACGGGATCGCCTGGACCAGGTCACGGATGGTCGCCCCGGTCTCGCGACGCACGCGGCGGCCGAGCGTGCCGGCGTCCGGGTTCGCGTCGATGGCGAGGATCTTGTCCTGCCGCTCGCTGGCGAGGGTGGAGCCGAGGGCCGTGGTCGTGGTCGTCTTGCCGACGCCGCCCTTGAGGCTGATGACCGCGATCCGGTAGCAGGACAGCACCGGCGTGCGGATCAGCTCCAGCTTCCGCTGCCGCTCGGCCTCCTCCTTCTTCCCGCCCAGCTTGAACCGGGACGCCGCCGCGTTGGGGCGCCCGCTCTTCGCCTTCTGCCTCTTGTTGTTGAGCAGCCGGTCCGAGGACAGCTCGACGGCCGCGGTGTAACCGAGCGGCGCGGCACCCGGGTTGGTCATCTGCCGCTGGTCGTGCTGTATGGGCTGCGGCCAGGCGGCACCGACCCGGGGGTCGACGGCCTGCTGCGGAGCCTGAGCGGCCTGGGCGGCCTGTGCAGCCTGAGCGGCGGCGGCTTGGGCGGCTGCCTGTGCGGCGGCCTCGGGGCCCTGCGAGGGCAGCGGCTGCGGCTGCTGGCCCGGGTTCGGGAAGCCGTAACCACCCTGCTGAGCCGGGGGGTTGGGGGTGCCGGGCGGGGGGAACCCGTAGCCGGCCTGGGCGTTGGGCTCACTCGGGTTCGGCTGGGGCGCCTGGGGCGCCGGAGGTGCGGGGAAGCCGTAACCGCCGGGCTGCGCCTGGGCGTTGGGGGAGTCCGGGGCCGGCTGCGGCGCAGGAGGCGGCGGGAAGCCGTAACCACTCGGTGGGGTGGGGCCCGTGGGGACGCCCGGAGTGCCGGGGACCCCGGGGGTGCCAGGGACGTAGGGCTGGCCGGGCTGGCCGGGCTGGTTCCAGGCGGCGGGCGCGGGCTGCGGCGCCTGTGGCTGGAACGGCGGCTGCTGCGCGGGCACACCGGCGGGAGCCTGGGCCGCCGCCGGCTGCGGCTGACCCGGCACCGGGCCGGGCTGCGGCGCTGCGGGCTGCGGGGGCCACTGGGCCGCCGGGGCCGGGGCGGCGGGCTGGTACGACGGCGGCAGCGGGGGCAGCCCGTCCTGCGGCGGCGCGGGCGGGGGAGCCCAGGCAGCCGGTGCGTCCTGCGGGGCAGGCGCAGGGGCAGGGACAGGGGCGGGAGGAGCGGCCGGTGCGTCCTGAGGCGCGGTCGGAGCGGCGGGGACCGCGTCCTGCGGTGCGGGGAAGGGCGCGGGGGGCGCGTCCTGCGGGGTTGCGCTCTCGGGCGTGCCGGGCTCGGGAGCGCCGCTGTCGGGCGCGCTGCCCTGAGCCGAGCTGTCCTGGGGTTCCTGCGGAGTGGCGTCCTGGGGCGCGGTGCCCTCTTCGGCCTCGGGGGAGTCGTCGCCCTCGGCCTTGATGTCGCCGGGGACGTCGTTCCCGTCCTCAACCCCGGCCTGATCCTCGGCAGACACCGAGGAAGCCGACGCGTCGGCACCCGCGCCCCCGGCCTCCTCAGCCGCGCCGCTCTCGCTACCGGCGTCCTCCTGCTCGGCCTTGTCCTTCTCGACGCCCAGCACGGAACCGGCCGCACCGAGGCCCTCCGGCGAAGAAGTCTCCGACTCGGCCTCAGTCCTGGTCTCAGCCTCAGTCTCAGTCTCGGCCTTGTCCTCAGCCTCGGCCGAACCGGCACCCTCCCCGGAGCCCTCGCTCGCAGGCTCGGTGGCGTTCAGCTCGGCAGCCGCGCGCTCGGCGATCTCCGCGATCTCCCGCTTCAGGGCGACGGCGGAGAACCGCATCGTCGCCCCGCTCTCCAAGTCACCGTTGCTCGCCTCGGCCTCAGGCACGGATGGCATGGACGGCGCGGACGGAGCGACCGGAGCGGAAGGAGCCGGAACCTGCTGCGGGAACGCCTGGGGCGGCTGAGGCGGCTGCTGCGACTGCTGCGGCTCGAACCCGGCCGGCAGCTTCGGCACCGGGACGGGATTGCCGACCGGCGGCGCGGGCGCAGCGTACGGCGCACCGGGACCCGCGGCCGGAGTCGCAGCCGAAGTCGGAGCCGGCGCAGGCGGCTGCGCGGCGAAGGGCGCCCCGGGCGCCGGCGCAGGAGGCGCAGGAGGCGCGGGCGGCGCCGGCGGGGTGAACGGAACACCGGGCGCCGGCGCACCGGACACCGGCGCAGGGGCGGCCGGCGGGAACGGCGGAACCGGCGCGCCCTCCTGGCCGACGCCGGCCACACCGGAACCGTATGGGCCACCGGCGCCACCATGAGCGTCCCCCGCACCGGCGGCACCACTCGCCCCGACCGGACCCGAAGCCGCCGCAGGCGCACCCCCCGCGGCCCCGGCCCCGGTCGCTCCGCTCGCCCCGGACGCGTTCTGCGTGTACCAGGCGGGCGGGGCGTAGTCGATGGTGAACTCGCCCGTGGTCTCGACGGCCGACTCCGCGTCGGGCTGGTCATCGTCGGGTGTGGCCCAGCCCCCGCGGATCCCGTCCCGATCGCTGCTCACAGTTCCTCCTGGTGTGGTCGCGCACCCTCATGGCGTGCCGAGGCGACCAAGTCGTGTTCGTTCAAGTCGTCCGTAGTGGGTTCGGGGCAGTCCGATCCACCGGCTCTCCCCCTTGGGACGACGCCCGGTGTCCACGGGTTCTGGCATCGCGCCCGTTCCCAGCCTAATCACCGGAAGGCACACCTCGGCAGGCCCGCCCGCCTCTCGCCGCCCGCCCACCGGCTCGGACCGCATCCGTACACGCCCCGCCAACCCCGCCCCCTGTCACGGCAATCAGGGAGCAAACGGCGGACAAGGGGCGAACACGCGACGCGCAATCACCGCACCCGCGGCGAACAAACCGGACAGGAAAGGTCAGTTCAGTCCATCCGGCGCGGGGTGCCCAACAATCCGATCTCGGCGTCGGTGGGTTGGGTCATCACATACTGCCGGTCACGGTCAGTGCACCACAGCGTGACGCCGTCGGGCAGCGTCGGCAGCGACTCCACCTCGGTCCTGGACAGCCCCACGGTGCGCCCGAGTTCCGCGGCCTCGTCCGGCGAGACTCGCTGGATCCCCGCGAGCCGCGCCTGCCGCAGCAACCGGGGCGCCACCGGGCTGAGATACGGCAACAGGGTCAGCACCGACTGCCACGGCCCGCCCACCACCCGCCCGCGCGGGGGCCGCATGCCGCAGTCCCGCACCACCAGCACGGGTGTGCCGGCCGACGCACCCTGGGGCGGCACCCGCCCGACGTCGTACACGGCGAGCCCGTTCTGCCCGCCGCCCATGGCGTGCACCATCTGCATCCAGGCCTGCGGCCGGCCGGTCTCCACGGCCACCCGCGCGCCTGTCGCCGCCGTCCGCAGCGCCAGCACCTGGGCCGTCCACAGGCCGCCGATCAGGACGACGTCGTACGGAGTGGGCCGGTTGATGCCGAGCACGGCCGGCTGGCCCTCGGCGTCCACGCCGGCGACCACCCCGTCGTCCCCGATGGGCAGGGCGAGCGCGTCGAGTTCCGGCCCGGGCAGCGAGTGCCGTCCGTGCCGGGGCCCGATCAGCCCGAGCCCGTGCCGCAGCCGCTCGCCGGCCCGCCGCACCCTGGACGTCCCGGGCGCCGCCGGCATTCCCGGCGCCCCCGCGCCGTCCGCGCCCGGCCCGGCCGGGGCCGCTGTCGTCGTCGGAATCGTCACCGCGCACCTCCCAGGGGCAACGTGGCCAGCATGCCGGGCAGTTGCTCACGGTCCAGCCGGGCCAGCCCGGCCCCGGCCTGCCGAGCCGCACTCTCCAGCGCACGCCGCGCCGCGACGAGTTCGTCGTCACTGCGCCCGGTCACCCGCAGATGCCCGCACAGCGACACCTCTTGCCGCTCCCCGCGCGCGAGGGTGAGGCTGAACGTGGTGGCCAGCGCCGGGATCGCGGTGACCCGGGCGACGAACTGCGGCAGCGACTCGCCCCGGGCGCCGCCCAGTTGGGGCCAGCGTCTGACCCAGTACGTGGTGTGTCGCCGGTTGTCGCAGCGCCAGCTGCGCCCGGACTCCTCCGTCCGCCGCTCCCGCGTCTCGGCGCGCCCCGCCTCGGCGGTGACCAGGGGGTTGGCGCAGGCCGAGGTGGCGAGCGCGGCGATCAGCTCCTCCTCGTCGAGCACGGTCGCCCGGAAGCCCGCGCCGGTCAGCCGGCTCGCGAGATGGTCCGCGATCCGCACCACGCACTTCTGCGCCCCGAGCAGCCCGCCCCCGCGCGCGGCCACGGCCTCCGCGCACAGCTCCGGATCGAGCTTTAGCGCGATCCAGGTGATGCGCACCGCCGGGGCGCCCGTCTGCTCCTGGAGCGGCACATAGTTGGCGACGGCCACGGACTGCTGGGGCAGATGCAACGCGGGGGCCGGCTGCGTGTGCAGCACGACCTGCGCCGACTCCAGCCGTATCCCGTCCACCTCCAGCGCGTCCCGCACCAGCCCCAACGGCAGCGGCTGCCGGCTCCGCTCGGCCCGCAGCGCGGTCGCGTCGGCCTCCACCTGCAGCACGGCCGTCAGAAAGGTGCCGTCCCCGGCCATTCCTACCGGCCGCCGGTCCCGGCCCCCGTACGAGTAGGTCCGCAGCGCGGGCTCGCACTCGAGCGCCGGCACCAGCGCCGGCTCCGTGCCCGGCGGAATGGGCGTCCCGGCGGCGCGCCGTTGACGTACCTTCAACTGCCGGGCCGTAGCCACCCATTCAGGGACCGACCGACCTCTGCGGCGCACCACCGCGAGCAGCACCAGCGCCACCGCGACCGGCGCCGCCGCGACCAGCGCCCAGGGGGCGATCACCCACCCGACCACCAGCACCGCGGCCGCCAGCTCCAGCAGCACAAGCCGTTGCATCCGGAACGAACCGCCCCGGCCGGGCGAGGTTCTGAAATGGGACGCACCGGCACCGGTCGGCCGTCGCGCGCTCCCGCCGGTCGTCCGGGCCGCGTCGGGAGAGGACGTACGAGAGGCCTCGCCCCGCGCCCGGCCACGCGATCGCACCCGTGTACCGGAAGCCATCACAGAATCCCCCCGCATTGCTCACAACTGGCTGGTCCGGACTTCGCACTTGAGCCCCTCCAAGGCCCCGGTACCCTACCCGCTCGACCAGCCCCCACGGACACCATGCATAGTAGGGGGCCGGTCTGACATCGCGGCGCGGGACGGCTGCCCACCGGCGCGAGACGGGGAGAAGCAGGCACCAATGGCATCACAGCGGGACGAACTCAACGCCTACGCGTTCGCGAAGCGACACGCCCCGGCCGCGCCCTCCGCCCCCGGCGCCGCAGAGACGCCGGCCTCCCTGACCTCCCCGGCTTCCCCGGCCTCGGCCCGTCCAAGGACCCGGTCCCAGACCCCCTCCTAGACCCCAGGCCCCCTCCTGGACCCCATCCCCAGGCCCCGTCCTGGACCCCCTCCCAGCCCCCACCCCCAACCCTCATCCCGCCGGAAGGACTTCTCAGCGTGAGCTTCGGCCCGCCCCCGTCGATCTACACCGAATCCGCGCGCGTCGCGGACGAATCCCGGACCAGACGCCGCAGGCGCCGGATCGGCGGAGTGGCCGCGGCGGCGGTCGCCCTCTGCCTGGGCGCGGGGCTGGTCGTCTGGGTGCAGTCGGGCGACGACGGGAACGACAAGTCCGGGCCGGTGGCGGTCGAGCAGGCCCCGGACGAGATACGCGAGACCGTCGAGAAGGCCCCCAGCTCACCCGAGGGCCAGATCGTCGTCGAGCAGAAGGAAGCGAAACTCACCGCCGACACGCGCTACGCGCCCGGCACATGGGCCACCGGCAAGATCCTCGCGCGGGGCGTGAAGAACCGGATCGAGGGCTACAAGATCGAGCCCGATGGCGGCGACACGGCCTGGACCCTCAAGCTCGACGGCCACATCTGCGCCACCAGCCGTGACGTCACCGCCGACGGCCGGACCGCGGTCGTCGTCCAGACCGCGCACGTCAACGACGAGGGCGCGAAGATGTGTGACGAGGTGGTGTTCGTCGACCTGAACACCGGCAAGAAGGTCTGGCAGCAGAAGATGCCGGGGGCCGACTTCGCCTACGTCACCAACACCAACATCGCCCTGACCAAGGGCGTGGTGGCCGTCGCCTGGGGCAAGGGGTCGGTGGCCTACGGCATGGACAAGGGCAAGCGGCTGTGGAACACCACGATCGCGTCCGAGTGCCACGACATGGGCTATGCCGGCGGCCGCGCTCTCCTGGCACTCGTCACCTGCGGCCGGTCGTCCGACACCACCTATCGGGTGGAGAAGCTGGACGCGCGTACCGGCAAGGTCGTGTGGAAGTACCAGGTGGCGCGCGGCATCCAGGGCGTCTACCTGGCGTCCTCCGAGCCGCCCGTGGTCGCCGTCGAGGCCGGGGACATCGACGTGACCGACCTGATCACCCTCGACGGGAAGAGCGGTGAGCGCACGGCCACGATCTCGATGAGCGGGTTCGACCCCAAGTGCGGCAGGACGACGTACGACAACGGGTTCTTCGGCGTGGTCGACAAGTGCGACGGCGTGGTCGTCGGGCGCGATCGGCTCTTCGTCATGAGCAAGGAGGGCACCGACATCAAACAGCCCTCCGACCAGATCGTCGCGTTCGACGTGAAGAGCGGCGCCACCGCCGGCAAGTTCTGGGGCCGTCCCTTCCAGATGGTCATCCCTGTCCGCATGAACGGCGACGACCTCATCCTCTACCGGCGCAGCATCGACGACGTCCAGCCCGCGGCGGTGGTCGACTGGAACCCCCGCACGGACAAGGAGACCCCGTATCTCCTCTTCCAGCTCCCGGAGGACGACGAGGACACACTCAGTGACCCTGAGCAGTCCGACATCGTCTACGAGCAGGGCCACGTCTTCTTCGGCCCCAGGGCACTGGAGCGCGACGACAAGAACCCGACGTACCCGGTGCTTTCGGTGATGGGCGTGGGAAGCGCCGGCCTGAAGCACTGAGTCGGCCCCGGCGAGGGACGGGCGCGCCCCGGCGAGGTACGGGCACGCCCGCCCCCCGCCGGAACGAGCCGTTGCAGACGAAACCAACCAGCAGCACAAGCCCCTTGAGGGGCCGGAAACCGTACCCACTCCGATGGCCCCTTCCCCGTACCGGGCATAGTAGGGGCCGGGTCCGACAACGGAGGGCGGGGGAGCGTGGTCCCCGGCGCGCTCCACGTGAGAACACGGGGAGAAACGGGCACAGATGGCATCTCGGCGGGACCAACTCAACGCCTACACCTTCGCGAAGCGCCGCATGCTCGCGTCGTTCGTGCAGTCGTCACCGGATGCCTCGGACGAGGGGGCGCCCCGTCCGCTCCGGGCGGTGCTGCCCGGTGCGATCGTCGGCGCGGTCGTCCTGGCGGTCTTCGGCGCCTGGGGCATGTTCAAGCCGACGGCACCGCAGGGCTGGGACGCCCCCGGCCAGAAGGTGATCATCGCCAGCAAGTCGACCACGCGGTACGTGGTGCTGAAGACCAGGGGCAAGGTCCAGCTCCACCCGGTGCTCAACATGGCGTCCGCCAAGCTCGTCCTCGACACCCAGAGCGGCGTCGACGTCGTCACCGTCGACGAGTCGATCCTCGACAACGGCAAGATCCCGCACGGCGTCACCATCGGCATCCCCTACGCGCCCGACCGCCTGCCCTCCGACACGGAGGCCGGGGCCACGAAGCGCTGGGCCGTCTGCGAACGCCCCAGCGGCAGCGGCGACTCCATCCAGAAGGCCGCGTTCGTCCTGGCCGCCCGCGACCGGGACCGGACCGAGGGCGCCAGGCAGAAGCTGCATGGCGGCGAACTGCTCTATGTCGTCACGCCCGACAAGACCCGCTACATCGTGGACGCGCGGGGCTGGGCGTACAAGGTGGACAGCACGGACGCGCTGCTGCTGCGGACCCTTGTGGGTGACAACCGCGAACCCCAGCACGTCACCAAGGAGTGGATCGAGACCCTGCACCAGGGCGACCCTGTCGGCTTCCCGCGGATCACCGATAGGCCGGCGGCCGCCGCGCACGCCCCCGGTCAGCTGGACAGCCGGGCCAACCGCGTCGGCATGGTGCTCAGGGCCCCGGTCAACGGCAAGGAGCAGCACTACGTGGTGCTGCCGGGCCGGGTCGCCCCGATCTCCGACTTCGTCGCCGAGCTGCTCCTGGCCAGCAAGGACCTGGTGAAGCTCGGCCAGACCGGACACGCACAGGAGGTCAGCTCGGGCGCCGTCGTGCCGGGGCAGCCGTTCGGCACCGAGCACACATGGCCCACCGAGACGCCCAGCGCGGTCAACGAGGCCTCCACCGCGAAGGGCAGCCGCAACACCATCTGCACCGTCCTGCGCGACGTCAACGCGAAGAACGGCGACACCACACTGAGCACCTGGGCGGGCACGGACTTCCCGGCGGTCCTGGCCACCGGCTCCTCCAGCGCGTACGTCACCGCGGGCTCCGGCCAGCTCTACCGCCAGTTCCAGGGCAAGGAAACCAAGGCCGGCCCGGTCTTCCTGGTCACCGACACCGGCCTGCGCTACGCCCTGCAGTCCAACGACGACAGCGCCACCGACGACGCCGGCATCGGCATCACGGCCAAGCAGCGCGAGCAGCTCCAGCAGGAGGCCAAGCTGGCGCAGACCCACCTCGGATACGCCAACGTGGATCCCGCCCCGATTCCCGCCGCCTGGTCGGAGTTCCTGCCGACGGGCCCCCGCCTGTCGACGGCGGACGCCCGCCAGCCGCAGGGTTCGTGAGAGGTACGTCCATGTCCTCCACCCACGTCACCGCCCACCCCCGCCTCCGCATCGGTACGACGCTCACGGCGGCCCTGGCCACGGCCGCCGCCGGCACCCTGCTGACGGCACCGCAGGCGGCCGCCGACTCCGGCTCCGACCAGTGCACGTTCGCCAAGACCAACCACATGTACGCCGGCACGCCCTGGGCCCTGCAGCGCGTCATGCTGGACGAGCTGTGGAGCCAGTCGAAGGGCAAGAACGTCAGGGTCGCCGTCATCGACACCGGCGTCGACACGGCCAACCCGCAGCTCACCCACGCCGTGGCCGGCTCGCTGGGCAAGAACCTCCTGCCCGCCAAGGACAGCAAGGGCCAACCGGTCGACGGCGCCAAGTCCAAGGCCACCACGGACACGGTCGGCCACGGCACACGCGTGGCCGGCATCATCGCCGCCCGCCCCATGCGGGGCACCGGCTTCGTCGGGCTGGCCCCGCAGGCGACGATCGTCCCGATCAAGCAGAACGACGCCGAGGGCCACGGCACGGCCAACACCCTGGCCGGCGCCATCCGCCACGCGATCAAGGCCAAGGTCCAGGTCATCAACATCTCCCAGGACACCGCGAACGCGGTCGCACCGGCGGAGGACCTGCACAGGGCGATCGACGAGGCCCTCGCGCACGAGATCGTCGTGGTCGCCTCGGCCGGCAACGACGGCCTGGGCGGCAACGTCAAGAAGACGTACCCGGCGTCGTACGACGGCGTCCTGGCCGTCGCCGCATCGGACCGCAACAATGAACGCGCGGCCTTCTCCCAGTCCGGCGACTTCGTCGGCGTCGCCGCGCCCGGCGTCGACATCGTCTCCACGGTCCCCCAGGGCGGCCACTGCTCCGACAACGGCACCAGCTTCTCCGCCCCGTACGTCGCCGGTGTCGCCGCGCTCATCAAGTCCAAGCACCCCGACTGGACCGCCCGCGAGGTCGTCGCCCAGATCGAGCAGACCGCCGAACGCTCCATCGCCGGCCACGACCGCCTGGTCGGCTGGGGCGTCGTCGACCCCGTCCGCGCCCTCACGGAGGACGATCACCCGATCGAGTCCCCCCACCCCGACCCCGGCCTCACCCATGCGGAGGCCCCCACCGTCGCCCGACTCACCCTCGGCGAAACCCCCGCACAACGCAACGCCCGCCTGGCCACCTACGTGGCCATCGGCGTGGGAGTGCTCGTGGCGGGGCTCGCCGGGGCGGCGGTCGCGATCCGCGACGCGCGACGGCGGGGCGGCCGGCAGGGCAAGCTCAGAGGTGTGAATGATGCGTGAGGAGGTGCTTGGCTGGTGCAGGGCTGTCACATAAGGGAGTTGGGGCTGTCAGTTCGGTTGGCTACAGTGGCTCCGTTGCGAAAACGAATGCTTGAGGAGTGCAAACCCCTCAAGCGGGGGACTGAGACGGGGGAGGCGCAACGTGCTTCCTGACATGGGCGGGAGCGACCTCAGGCGTGGTCTGGAAGCGCTGAAGACGTTCAAGAAGCGTGTGGACACGCTGCTCACGAGCTTCGAGAGTTCGCCGGGCAGCTCCCAGAAGGTCGCGATGCACACGCTCTCCCAGGCTTCGTTCTGCGGCCAGGGCGACTTCGCCGAGGCCGCGGGTCTGCACAGTCAGTACGAGCGCGTCCACGAGCGGATCACCTCACTCTCCAAGTCGTTGGCGCTCCAGATCGAAGCGATGCAGATCGCCGTGCATGGCGCGGACGTCGGCTTCGACAAGCTGGACGACGATCTCCGGCGCCGCTTCCACGAGATCCGGACCGAGATCAACGATCAACTGACCGATGCGCAAGGCGACGAGAAGCGCACGGACCACAAGCAGGTGAAGGCGGGGTACTGATGGGTGACCACCACACGCAGCCAGACGCCCACCAAGCGGACCGCGACCAGGCCAGGCAGCAGGTCGACAACGTCGACGTGGTCATGGCCGTGTCCAGGGGCCTCGATCCGCTGGGTCTGGGCTTCGGCCAGGGCATCAGTTTCGGCCGGACCAACTTCGAGCGCCACCAGTTGAACGACATGATCGACATGGTGGAGTCCGCGAATCCGGAGCACCTGGAGAACGCGGGCAACGCGCTCTGGGACGCCCGCGACGCGATCAACGACGCCGCCGAGGAACTGAGCGGCCACATCGGACGCATCGACTGGCACGGCGAAGCGGCCACCGCGTTCCAGACCTGGGCAACCGACCTCGTCACCAACGCCTACACGCTCGCTCTCTACGCGGAGAACGTAGGCACCCAGATCACCGCGGCCGGCACAGGACTGGCCTCGGTCCGCAAGTCCATGCCGCCCCGCGACACGAGGCTCATCGCCAAAAGCGTCCAAGACTTCCCGATCGTCGCTCAGGTCGACACCAACAAGGAGTACCAGGCGGCCCAACAGGTGGAAGGGCACCGCCAAGAGGCGATCAACCAGATGAACCGCTTGGCGTCGTACTATGCGGTCTCAGAAGAGTCGCTGCGCACCCAGGAGGTGCCTCAGTTCGGGAAGATGCCGGACATGGGGGTGCCTAAGGTGGATCCCGCCGGATATGCACCGATTCATGAACCCGGGAGCGGTGGTACGGGCGACGTTTCCCGTCACTCCGCGGCCACTGCGGCCGGACCGCGTTCGGAGACCCTCGACCCCGGCCAGAAGCTCCATGACGTCGTCACGGCTCCGGATCGGCACATCGGCGCGGATCCCGCCCAGGACGTGGGTACCGACATCGACAGCGTCGATACGCTGCCGCCGCAGACCGTGCATCCGACGCCCCCTGCCGCCCCGCCGGCGTCCCCTGCACCTGGTGGAGGACCTGGAGGGCCGATTCCCACCGTTCCTACTGCCCCCATGCCTCCGACCGTGGGTATGCCCGTGGGGCGTGGCGGTGCGGGCGGAACCAGAGGCCCGATGGTGACACCGCCGCGCATGACCACTCCTGCCACTGGAGCATCTCGAGTCGGAGGCGGCACAGAGCGCTCGCCCCTCGGCCCTGTGGGGCGAACTGCCGTACCAGGCCAGGCGGGAGCACGCGGGCCCATGTCGCCAGTCGGCAGGGCGCCCCTGGGGCAGGTGCCCGCGGGCAGGGCTCCGGTAGGTCGTAGTGTCATCGGCGGAATGCCCAAGACCGTAGGCGTGCCCGCCGAGCGCGCGGGCGGTACGGGCCCCACCGGGGCAGCTCGTACCACCAGCGGTGTCGTCGGTGGAAAGCCCAGCACGCCACCTTCCCAGGGCCTGAACGGCTCCAGGGTGCCCCGTGGCACGGTCATCGGGGGCGACCCCGCCTCCCGTACCCCGAGCACGGTCGAGCGACCGGGGCAACGCGGGGTGATCAGGACGCCCGACCAGGGAAGCCGCGGCGGACAGGTGTCGCGCAGGCCGGTGGCCCCCACCGACGGTGTGGTCGGTGCGTCCAACGGCAAGGCGTCAGCGGCAACGAACGGCGGACGGACCTCTGGTGAGAGCGTCTCAGGCCGTGCCTCCAACCGAGGCTCCGCACGGGACCACGGCAGAAAGACGTCGCGCCGGCAGCAGGCGTCGGAGACCGACTAACCAGATGAAGCGAGGACGTACGAGAGGCATGTTGTCAGCGAGCACGAGACGAGTGACCGCCGTGTGCGCGGCACTTGGCGCACTGATGGCTCTGCCGGTGGGCCTGGCCCCCAGCGCGGTGGCCGACGACGTCCAGTCGCAACAGTGGTACCTGTCGGCCATGAAGGCCGACCAGATGTGGAAGACGAGCACCGGCAAGGGAGTCAAGGTCGCCGTCATCGACACGGGCGTCAATCCGGCGACTCCCTCCCTGAAGGGCCAGGTACTGGTCGACGAGGTACCGAAGGCTGTCGCCTACGGCGATACCAAGGACTACACCGGTCACGGAACGTCGATCGCCGAGATGATCGCCGGTACAGGTGCCGGCGGTGGGGTGAAAGGCCTCGCTCCCGGCGCCAAGATCGTGCCTTACAGGGTCGCGCTCAAAGGGTTGAAGGACAAGGCAGAGGCCAAAAAGGCTCCCGGCATCGCCGCGGCGATCAGAGCCGCCGCCGACAGTGACGCGAAGATCATCAATATGTCCTTCGGCGGCTACATCGCCTACGACGATGATGAAGCCGCGATCAAGTACGCCGAGTCCAAGGGGAAGCTGATGTTCGCCGGGTCCGGTAACGATGCCGAGACCACGAACAACAATCTGTATCCCGCCTCGTATCCCTACGTCGTTGGGGTCGCCGCCGCTGACAAGACCGGCACGGTGGGGAAGTTCTCGACCCACGGGCGCTCTGTCGATCTCGCAGCCCCAGGAGTCGACGTCCCCGTGTGGTGCGACGCGACCTTCCATTCGTACTGCGTTCATGGCATGGGCACCAGCACCGCTACCGCCGTCGCCTCCGCCTCCGCCGCTCTCATCTGGTCCGCTCACCCCGACTGGACCAACGACCAGGTCCTCCGTGCCCTGATCGACACCGCAGGCCGCGACTGGCCCAAGGACACGCCCAGCAACTACCTGGGCTACGGCCTCATCCGTCCCCGGAAGGTGCTGGAGAACGCCGACTACAACCCGGGCCCGGCGCACGCCGACCCGCTCGCCAAGGAGAACTCGGTGGGCAAGGCGACGGCCTCGCCGTCCCCCTCGTCCTCCCCGGCCAAGTCGTCGTCGGGCGGCCAGACTTCGGCGACCGGAAAATCCTCGAAGTCGTCCGACGGTGCCCTGACCTGGGTGGCCGTCGGGGCGGCCGCCGCGCTCGTGGTGATCGGCGGCGGAGCCTTCGCTGTCATCCGGTCACGACGACGCGCCTGACGGCTCACTAGAGAAACAACACGAAGCACAACTCTCACGAAGGGGAGTGTCGAAATGGCTGAAGGCCGCAAGTTTGCAGATGACCACGCACAAAAGCTCCAGACGAACGTCATCGACCGCTACGACTCCGTCAAGAAGCAGCTCGGCAAGCTTCAGGGCACGATCGACATGATCGAGGCCCAGTGGACCGGCCAGGGAGCCAACGCGTTCAAGCAGAAGCAGCACGAGATCAACCAGCACATGGCCGCCATCGGGCACATGCTCGAAGACTTCCTCGAGGGCATTCGCCTCAACAAGAGCGACAAGAACAAGCTCGAGGACGAACTCCACGCGACGATCACGAAGATCGAAGTGGATGCCGGTGCGAGCACTTCGGCGCTGAATCTCTACTGACGGGCCGCTAGGAAAGAGGAAGACATGACCGCCAAGCCGCATTACGACGATCTCGCCGTCAAGTACGGCGCCCTGGACGCGCTCGCCACCGAGCTCGGTGACGTGGCCAAGAAGCTCGAGGAGGACCTCGGCGCTCTGAAGAGCGGCGTCATCCACGTCGCTGAAGGCTGGGGCGGCGAGGCCTACGAAGCCTTCCAGCGCAAGTCGAAGAAGTGGGACGAGCACGCCAGGGCCATCCACCAGGCGCTGCTCTCCATCACGCACCGCGTCCACAACGCCGGCGGTGACTACCGCGGCGGCGACCTCAAGGGCGCCAGCTACTTCGAGTGAGCACACGCCGCAGACACAGCGAGGGGTGGGCGCGCGCGGGAGGCGCCCACCCCTCGAACTCCGTTCCGTCAAGACCGTATGCACGGTGCTCCATACGATTGCCGTACGATGCGGCGTCGTGGCCATACAGACCCCCTGGGGAGCCCCGTACGGCGGTCCTCCGCCTCCGCCGCCGAACATCCCGGCGAAGGACGTGCGGCCTCGACGCATCTGGTACCTGGTAGCCGCGCTGCTGGGGCTCGTCCTGGCCGGCCTCGGCACCGTCTTCATCGTGTTGACGGTGAAGAACACGGTGGACTCGATCGACACCGCACGGAGCTTCTCCAGCGGTGACTCGCGGACGTTCAGCTTCGTCCAGGGGAAGACCAAGGCGATCTACGTCTCCGCCTCAGGCAGGGGCCGGGTCGACTGCCGGATTCCGGGAATGCCCTCCGGGACGATGAGGCAGCCGGACAGCAGCTTCCAGATCACCGTCGGATCCCGCACCTGGGAGCGCGTCTTCGAGGTGACGCCCGACGCCGGCGGCGACTACACGCTCACCTGCACCTCGGAGCAGCCGGCCGAGTTCGCGCTGGGAGACAAGCCCCACGTGGGGGCCACGATCGGTAGCATCGCCGCCGGCGTCGGCTGCTTCCTGGCCGCATTCGTCGTATCGGTGACCATCGTGGTCGTCACCGCCGTCCGCCGCAGCCGCCACCGTCAACGGCTCGCCACCGGGTGGGCACCCGCAGCGCATTGGGGCGCACCGACCTCCGGTCCTCCCGGCCCGGGGCCCACGTCCGGCCCCATGTCCTACTGATCCCCTCAGAATGCCGTCCGGCGGAGACGCCGCGTGCGCCCGCCCCTCACTCAGTACTCCACATCCACCAGTCCCGTCTGCACCAGCATCTTCCCCCGCCGCCGCGACACGTAGACGCCCCGCCCGGCCGGCAGCGGGCGCGGTCGCACCCCGCCGAGGAGGTCCCCCTCGCTCGGGTCGCCGGCCAGGACCACGCCCTGCGCGCCCAGCTCCGTCATCCGCTGCATGAACGGCTCGAACGAGGCCCGCCCCGCCCCCGCCGTCGACCGCGCGATGATGAACCGCACGCCGACGTCGCGGGCGAACGGGAGCATCTCGGCGAGCCCGCTGAACGGGTTCCCGCTGGAGGTCGACACCAGGTCGTAGTCGTCCACGACCACGTAGACCGTCGGCCCCCGCCACCAGCTTCGCTCCCGCAACTGCTGAGCCGTGACCTCCGCGGTGGGCGTGCGCCGCTTCATCAGGTCGGCCAGCGCCACCATGTGATGGTCCATGGCGTTGGACATCGGGATGTACTCCGCCAGATGCGAGGCCGGCGTGATGTCCAGGAGGGAGCGGCGGTTGTCGACGACGAAGAACTTGGCCTCGTCGCCGCCGTAGCGCAGCGTCAGCTGCTTGATCAGCAGCCGCAGCAGGTTGGACTTGCCGGACTCGCTCTCGCCGAAGATCAGGAAGAACGGGTCCTGGTCGAAGTCGACGAACACCGGCTCCAGGTTGTCCTCGTCCAGCGCGAAGGCGACACCCTGCTTCGGGAAGCGGTCGCCCGGCGGCAGCTGCAGCGCCTCCAACTGGCGGGGCAGCAGCCGTACCTGCGGGGCGCCCGGCGCCTGCCAGTGCCGGCCGACCTCGGTGGTCAGCGCCGCCGTCGCGTCGGCGAGGTCGGTGTCGGAGGTGATGCCGTCGATTCTCGGCACCGCCGCCATGAAGTGCAGCTTCTGCGGCGACACACCACGTCCCGGCACGCCTGCCGGGACGTTCGCCGCCACCTTGCGGTCGATCTCGGAGTCCATCACGTCACCGAGCCGCAGCTCCAGGCGGTTCATGAGGTGGTCCTTGAGGTTCGCCCGGACCTCCATCGAACGCGACGCCGTGACGATCACGTGGATGCCGTAGCCGAGGCCCCGCGCGGCGATGTCCAGGACCGCCGGCTCCAGGCCGTCGTAGTCCGTACGGAAGTTGCCCCAGCCGTCGATGACCAGGAACACGTCGCCCCACGGCTGGTCCGTGACGGAGATGTCCCCGCGTGCCCGCCGGGCGCGGAAGTCCGCGATGGACGCGATGCCTGACGAGCGGAAGTACTCCTCGCGGCGGGTCAGGATGCCGTAGACCTCGGAGACGGTGCGGCGCACCCGTTCCGGGTCCAGGCGGGAGGCGACGCCGCCCACGTGCGGCAGGCCGGCCACCGCCGTCATGCCGCCGCCACCGAAGTCCAGGCCGTAGAACTGCACCTCGTACGGCGTGTGCGTGAGCGCGAAGGAGCAGATGAGGGAGCGCAGCAGGGTCGACTTGCCGGACTGCGGGCCGCCGATGATCTGCATGTGGCCCGCCGCGCCCGAGAAGTCCAGCAGCAGGCGGTCACGGCGCTGCTCGTACGGCTTGTCCACCAGGCCCACCGGGACCACCAGGCGTCCCGCGCCCTCGTAGTCGGGCTGGGTGAGGCCACGGCCCTGCACGGCCGTCAGACCGGGCAGCAGCGCGTCCAGCGAGGGCGGGCTCTCCAGCGGCGGCAGCCACACCTGGTGCGCCGCGGGCCCCTGCGCCTCCAGCCGGCGCACGATCACGTCGAGGACCGTGTCGGCCAGCGCGTCGTCCACGTCCGGCGCGGGCTCGCTGCGCTGCTGCGGTACGGCGGCGTGCTGCACGGGCACCTCCGTCGCCGTGAACAGCGCCGGACGCCGGTCCACCGGCAGCGGCCCGCCCGGCAGCGCCGCCCGCTGCGCGCCCGTGCGGTACACCCCGGAGACGTACGCCGCCTTGAACCGGACCATTTCGTCCGTGCCGAACTTCAGGAAGCCCGAACCGGGGACGTTGGGGAGTTCGTAGGCGTCGGGGACGCCCAGGGCGGCCCGCGACTCGGCCGCGGAGAAGGTGCGCAGACCGATCCGGTAGGAGAGGTACGTCTCCAGGCCGCGCAGCCGGCCCTCCTCCAGGCGCTGCGACGCCAGCAGCAGATGCACACCCAGCGAACGGCCGATACGGCCGATCTGCACGAACATCTCGATGAAGTCGGGCTTGGCGGTCAGCAACTCGCTGAACTCGTCGATCACCAACACCAAAGAGGGAATCGGCTGCAGGGGCGCACCCGCCGCGCGCGCCTTCTCGTAGTCGTGGATGTTGGCGTAGTTGCCGGCGTCGCGGAGCAACTCCTGGCGCCGGTTCAGCTCACCGCGGATCGAGTCGCCCATGCGGTCGACCAGGGTCAGGTCGTCCGCGAGGTTGGTGATGACCGCCGCCACGTGCGGCATCTGCGCCATGCCGGCGAAGGTCGCGCCGCCCTTGAAGTCGGCGAGGACGAAGTTCAAGGTCTCCGAGGAGTGCGTGACCGCAAGGCCCAGGACCAGCGTGCGCAGCAGCTCCGACTTGCCGGAACCCGTCGCGCCGACGCACAGACCGTGCGGGCCCATGCCCTCCTGGGCGGCCTCCTTGAGGTCCAGCATGACCGGACGGCCGTCCTCGCCGAGGCCGATCGGCACCCGCAGCCGCTCGGCCAGCGCACGCGGCCGCCAGGTCCGCTTGGTGTCGACGGACGCGGCGTCGCCCAGTCCGAGCAGGTCGGTGAACTCCAGGTTGGCGAGCAGCGGTTGGTCGTCGTCACCGCCGGACGCCATGCGCAGCGGCGCCAGTTGCCGGGCCAGCGCCTCGGCCGACTCGTACGACAGGCCGTCCGGGACGCCCTCGTAGACCATGCCGTGCCCGGACTCCAGGCTCAGCGCGCCCGGCTGTACGACGACGGACAGGTCGCCG
Organism: Streptomyces sp. NPDC047085; assembly: GCF_040643735.1. Lineage (NCBI taxonomy): Bacteria > Bacillati > Actinomycetota > Actinomycetes > Kitasatosporales > Streptomycetaceae > Streptomyces > Streptomyces sp. NPDC047085. The sequence goes on along the minus strand of NZ_JBEYUW010000008.1, from coordinate 14,380 downwards.
GCCGAGCCCGTCAGCTGACCTGGGACCACCTCGATCACGGTGACGCCCTGCAGGCCCTCCGCACTGGCGAGCACCGAGTCGGGCAGCAGGGACAGATCGTCGAGGACGATCACGATGTGCGGTTCGTCGAGCAGCGGTGCCGCGTCCGGGTGGAAGCGGGGGCGGCCGGTGAGCCGGGTGGCCAGCAGGTCCTCCAGCTCGCGGGTGTCCGTACTGATCAGCCGGCGGGTGCCCGCGCCGTCGACCAGGCCGGACACCTGCACATGGGGCAGCCACTTCGCCCAGTCCCAGTGCGGCAGCGCCTCGCGCCCCGCGGCCACCGCGACGACCAGGTCCTCGGGGGAGTGCAGTGAGGCCAGCGAGCCGACCAGGGCACGGGCGCAGGAGCGTACGGACTGCGGCTCACCGCTGACGGTGACGTGGTAGAAGGCGCGCAGCGAGACGGCCATGGGCAGATCGTCGAGCGTGCCGTGCAGGGCCAGGAACCGCTGCATCGCACCCGCGGTCAGCGGTTCGAGCTGCTCGACGGGGCCGGTCTCCGGGGCGATCAGCGGGGTCGCCAGCGGCTGCGGGCCCAGTCCGACGCGTACGTGCGCGAAGTCCTCGTCGCCCGGCCGCCGTTCCCACACCCGGCTGCCCTCGGCGACGAGCGCCCACAGCTGCTCGGGGGAGGGATGCAGGTAGTACTGGGCGTCCCGCTGCGCCTTCGCGGTCGCCACGGCGGACTTGCGGGTCTGTGACAGGTAGCTGAGGTAGTCGCGGCGCAGGTCGGCCAGCTGCCCCTGGGAGCCGCGGCGGAAGCGGACCACCATCGCGATGGACATCGCCACCGTCGAGGCGATCATGACCATGCCCATGATCCTCATGAACGGCTGGCCGCTCGTGAAGAAGAAGACCACCGAGCCGCCCATGCCGAGCGTGGGCAGCAGTTGCATCAGCACGCTCTCCTGGTGCCCCCGCGGCAATGCGGGCGGCGGCTGGACAGCGACTTCCTGCGTGGGCACTTCGGACGGCAGCGCCCGAGGAGGGCGCTTGACGACGATCTGGCTCACTGCTCACCAATTCCCTTGCCCGACCCGGGCCTTCCACCCACCGCCCCGTGTCCGGCGGACGCAGGCCGCCGCGTGATCCTACTGAGTTCACGGCGGGCGGGTGAGCGGTAGGGTGCCGGGTGTTCGCGTGAGCACACGGTCGCACGGCCGGGAATTCCGGACAACTCACCCGAAGCTGGCCCGAGATGGCCCCGGAGTCCGGCCCTGCGGCCGCCGTGCCGCCGCCGGTGTGGAGGACACGGGGCCGATCGGCACAGGACCTTCACGACGCGGACGCACCGCGACGTAGACGCACGACGACGCACACGCACGACGACGCAGACGCAGCACGACCACTGAGGGGGAGCAGCAGGTGAGCATGACGGCCGCCACCACCGGCGGACCCGGGACGGGAACCCCTTCCGGAGCACGAGGGGGAGTGGGAGCGGGAGCCGCAGCCGGTACGGGACTCGGTTTCTGCCGGGTGACCATCGTCGCGCCGGACAGCCGGATCGACGTCGCCCTGCCCGACGACGTGCCGGTCGCCGACCTGTACCCGGAGATCCTCCGGCTGTCCCGGCAGAGCCCCGACGCCGGCGCCCCGGTCGGCTACCACCTCGTCCGCACCGACGGCACCGTGCTGGACAGCTCCCGGTCCTTCGCCGCCCAGCGCATTCTCGACGGTGAACTCCTCACGCTGCGCCCCTTCGCGGAGTCCCTGCCGCCCGCCGTCTTCGACGACGTCACCGAGGCCGTCGCGTCCGCCGTCACCCGGCAGCACACGCTGTGGAGCGGCGACCTGACCCGGGCCGCGGGCCTCGTCGGCGGCGGTGTGCTGCCGGCGCTGCTCGCGTTCGTCGCCTGGACCGCCGACCCGCGCCACGACATGCACGGGCTGGCCGGCATCCTCGCCGCCGTCACCGGCGTCCTGCTGGTGGTGCTGTCCGCCGTACGCGCACGGGTCTACGACGACCGCGGCTCGGCCGTCGCCCTCGGCCTCGGCGCGCTGCCCAACATGGGCGTCGCGGGCAGCGGGCTGCTGCCCCTGGCCGACGGGCAGGGGATCGGCAGGCTCCAGTTCCTGCTGGCGTGCGCGGCCGTCCTGGTCGCCGCCCTGATCCTCGCGTTGAGCTCCCCGCACGGCGACGGCCCGTTCGTGGCCTTCGTGTTCGCCTCGGCCGTCGCCCTGGCCGTCGTCTTCGCGGCGACGCTGCTCGACTGGACGCCGGTCGAGACGGCCGGCGTGTGCGCCCCGGTGGCCGTCGGCGCCCTGGCCTTCCTGCCGGGGATGTCGATGCGCTTCGCCCGGCTGCCGATCGGCTTCGAGCCCCCGGACAACGCGGCCCGGTCCGCCTACGGCACCGACGCCCCCATGCCCGACGCCGTGGACACCGAGCGCGTCGAGGCCCAGGCCCGCAGGGGGCACGAACTCCTCGTCGGACTGGTCGGCGGCTGTGCGCTCCTCGCCGTCGGCGCCTCGGCGGTGCTCGGCTTCTCCAGCGACATCTGGGCCCAACTGCTCGCCCTCGCCACCGGTGTGGCGATGCTGATGCGCGCCCAGCTCTTCCGCTACACCGCGCAGGTCGCGTCCGTCCTCGCCGCGGGCCTCGGCTCCCTGGTCCTGCTGGGCCTCGGGCTCGCCCTGAACCCGCCGGACTCGGTGGTGCGCGCGGCGCTCGCCGGTCACCGCACCGACCTGGACATCCGCACGGTCTGGCTGATCGCGGTCATCGCCGCGGCCACCGCACTGGTCACGGCGCTGGGCCTGATCCTGCCGCGCGGCGGCCTGACCCCCTTCTGGGGCCGCTTCCTGGAGATCTGCGAGGGATTCGTCCTGCTGACGCTGATCCCGCTGACCCTGGCGGTCTTCGACGTCTACGCGACCGCGCGGGCGATGACCAGCAAGTGAGCCGACGGACCGGAGCCGGGGATACCGAACCCCGGCTCCGGCTGACGGGCAGGAAAGGCCTCACGACCCCTCCCGGACGTCGTCACTTCACGTCGAGCCCGCCGTTGTGCGGCATCGGCTTCAGGTCGAACTCCCCGTCCCGCGCGCCGAGCACGAAGGCACGCCACTCGGCCTCCGTGTAGCGCAGCACGGTGTCCGGGTCCAGGGAGGACCGCATGCCGACCGCCCCTCCCGGCAGGTAGGCGATCTCCACGCGCTCCTCGTGCTCCTCCGTGCCCGGGGCGCAGTGCCACTCGACGTCCGAGATGTCGAGCGCGTACAGCTCGTCGCGCTCCCGTTCCTTGCGCGCTTTGAGTTCCTTGTCATCGGCGTCGGTCATCGCGGCCGTCGTCCTTCCTTCTGTGCCGGCGAGCGGTGAAGTCACCCTACTGGCCGGGGTTCTGGCTGGTCAGCGGTTCGCCGACATGCGCCCGATTACGGGGCGCCACGAAAGCGTCACAGGCCGGCGAGGAGACTGACCCGGGCGGCCTGCCCGCAGACGGCCCCCTGGGGCCCTGGCAAGGGCCGCCCTCCGACCCTGGTACGCTGAGTGACGGCCGTTCGTGTACGCACCCCCGGAGCTCCCCGCCCTGGAGGCCGCGCGCAGCGGATCCCCGCCTTCCGAGTCACGGAAGCTCCCCCGAGAAGCAGACCGGGGGCACTCGGTGGCAGTCACAGACCATGAGGAGTACGCGTGTCGCTCGACGCCGCTACGAAGAAGCAGATCATCGCCGAGTTCGGTACCAAGGAGGGTGACACCGGCTCCCCCGAGGTTCAGGTCGCTCTGCTGTCCCGTCGGATCTCCGACCTGACCGAGCACCTCAAGACCCACAAGCACGACCACCACTCCCGCCGTGGTCTGCTGATCCTGGTCGGTCAGCGCCGTCGCCTGCTGCAGTACCTGGCGAAGAAGGACATCCAGCGCTTCCGTACGCTGGTCGACCGCCTCGGCATCCGCCGCGGTGCGGCGGGCGCCAAGTAAGACGCCGTGAGGGGAGCGGTTCCCGAGACGTTCGGGGGCCGCTCCCTTTGCCGTACGTGCGGAAACGTGCGAAGTGTCACACACGCTTTGTAGTGTGGTAGCACAACGCGGTAACGCAGAACGCACGACGCAGTACGTACGACACAGAACGAGGAGGAGCGCACCACGCCGCCGCCGGTCCTCGGTAGTGGCCCCCGGGGGGAAGCGAGCCCCGGGTGCTTCGATCGAAGACCGGCCCGCACCGCACGGCGCGCTTCTCCGCAACCGTCCCCCTGCCACACGGGCGAGGAGGACGAAGACGAGGAGAAAACGCTAGTGGAGAACGAGACCCACTACGCCGAGGCCGTCATCGACAATGGCGCCTTCGGCACCCGTACCATCCGTTTCGAGACGGGCCGCCTGGCCAAGCAGGCCGCCGGTTCCGCCGTGGCGTACCTGGACGACGACACCATGGTGCTGTCGGCCACCACCGCCTCCAAGAGCCCCAAGGACCAGCTCGACTTCTTCCCGCTCACGGTGGACGTCGAGGAGCGGATGTACTCTGCCGGCAAGATCCCCGGCAGCTTCTTCCGCCGCGAGGGCCGCCCCTCCGAGGACGCGATCCTCACCTGCCGCCTGATCGACCGCCCGCTGCGCCCGTCCTTCAAGAAGGGCCTGCGCAACGAGATCCAGGTCGTCGCGACGGTCATGGCGCTCAACCCCGACCACCTGTACGACGTCGTCGCGATCAACGCCGCGTCCGCGTCCACCCAGCTGGCCGGCCTGCCCTTCTCCGGCCCGATCGGCGGCGTCCGCGTCGCGCTGATCCGCGGTCAGTGGGTCGCGTTCCCGACGCACACCGAGCTCGAGGACGCCGTCTTCGACATGGTGGTCGCCGGCCGCGTCCTGGAGGACGGCGACGTCGCGATCATGATGGTCGAGGCCGAGGCCACCGACCACACCATCAAGCTGGTCGAGGGCGGCGCCGAGGCGCCGACCGAGGAGGTCGTCGCCGCCGGTCTGGAGGCGGCCAAGCCCTTCATCAAGGTGCTGTGCCGCGCCCAGTCCGACCTCGCCGCCAAGGCCGCCAAGCCGACCGGCGAGTTCCCGATCTTCCTGGACTTCCAGGACGACGTCTTCGAGGCCCTGGCGGCCGCCGTCAAGCCCGAGCTGGCCCAGGCGCTCACCATCGCCGGCAAGCAGGAGCGCGAGGGCGAGCTGGACCGCGTCAAGGCGCTGGCCGCCGAGAAGCTCCTGCCGGAGTTCGAGGGCCGCGAGAAGGAGATCTCCGCCGCGTACCGCGCGCTGACCAAGCAGCTGGTCCGCGAGCGCGTGATCAAGGAGAAGAAGCGCATCGACGGCCGCGGTGTCACCGACATCCGCACCCTCGCCGCCGAGGTCGAGGCCATCCCGCGGGTGCACGGTTCCGCGCTGTTCGAGCGTGGCGAGACCCAGATCCTGGGCGTCACCACCCTCAACATGCTCCGCATGGAGCAGCAGCTGGACACCCTCTCCCCGGTGACCCGCAAGCGCTACATGCACAACTACAACTTCCCGCCGTACTCCACCGGTGAGACCGGCCGCGTCGGCTCCCCGAAGCGCCGCGAGATCGGCCACGGCGCCCTCGCCGAGCGCGCGCTCGTGCCGGTGCTGCCGACGCGCGAGGAGTTCCCGTACGCGATCCGCCAGGTGTCCGAGGCCCTCGGCTCCAACGGTTCGACGTCCATGGGCTCGGTCTGCGCCTCCACCATGTCGCTGCTGAACGCCGGTGTGCCGCTGAAGGCCCCGGTCGCCGGTATCGCCATGGGCCTCATCTCCCAGGAGATCGAGGGCGAGACGCACTACGTCACCCTCACCGACATCCTCGGTGCGGAGGACGCCTTCGGTGACATGGACTTCAAGGTCGCCGGTACGAAGGAGTTCGTGACCGCCCTCCAGCTCGACACCAAGCTGGACGGCATCCCGGCCTCCGTCCTGGCCGCGGCCCTCAAGCAGGCCCGCGACGCCCGTCTCCACATCCTCGACGTGATGATGGAGGCCATCGACCGGCCCGACGAGATGTCCCCGCACGCCCCGCGGATCATCACCGTCAAGATCCCGGTCGACAAGATCGGTGAGGTCATCGGCCCCAAGGGCAAGATGATCAACCAGATCCAGGAGGACACCGGCGCCGAGATCACCATCGAGGACGACGGCACGATCTACATCGGTGCCGCCGACGGCCCCTCCGCCGAGGCCGCTCGCGCCACGATCAACGGCATCGCCAACCCGACGATGCCCGAGGTCGGCGAGCGCTACCTCGGTACGGTCGTGAAGACGACCACCTTCGGTGCGTTCGTCTCCCTGCTGCCCGGCAAGGACGGTCTGCTGCACATCTCGCAGATCCGCAAGCTGGCCGGCGGCAAGCGCGTGGAGAACGTCGAGGACGTCCTCGGCGTGGGCCAGAAGGTCCAGGTCGAGATCGCCGAGATCGACTCCCGCGGCAAGCTCTCCCTCGTTCCGGTGATCGAGGGCGAAGAAGGCAACGACGAGACGAAGAAGGACGACGCCGACCAGTGACGTCCCGCAGCTCGCAGGCGACGGCCCGCACCTCTTCGGAGGCGCGGGCCGTTGCCCGTACCCAAACCCTCATCAAGGGGCAGAACGGCATCGGTACGGTCCGTAAGACCACCCTCCCGGGGGGCCTGCGCATCGTCACCGAGACCCTGCCCTCCGTGCGCTCGGCCACCTTCGGCATCTGGGCGCACGTCGGCTCCCGCGACGAGACCCCGGCCCTGAACGGCGCCACGCACTACCTGGAGCACCTGCTCTTCAAGGGCACCGACCGCAGGTCCGCGCTGGACATCTCCGCCGCCATCGACGCCGTCGGCGGCGAGATGAACGCGTTCACGGCCAAGGAGTACACGTGCTACTACGCGCGCGTGCTCGACACCGACCTGCCGCTCGCCATCGACGTCGTCTGCGACATGCTCACGGGCTCGCTGATCCTCGAAGAGGACGTCAACGTCGAGCGCGGCGCGATCCTCGAAGAGATCGCGATGACCGAGGACGACCCGGGCGACTGCGTGCACGACCTGTTCGCGCACACCATGTTCGGCGACAACGCCCTCGGCCGCCCGGTCCTCGGCACCGTCGACACGGTCAACGCCCTCACCGCCGACCGCATCCGCCGCTTCTACCGCAAGCACTACGACCCGACCCACCTCGTGGTCGCCTGCGCCGGCAACATCGACCACAACAAGGTCGTACGACAGGTCCGCGCGGCCTTCGAGAAGGCGGGCGCCCTCAAGGACGCCGGCGCGCTGCCCATCACCCCACGCCACGGCCGCCGCACGATCCGCACGGCCGGCCGCGTCGAGCTGATAGGCCGCAAGACCGAGCAGGCCCATGTCGTCCTCGGCATGCCGGGCCTCGCCCGCTCCGACGACCGCCGCTGGGCCATGGGCGTCCTGAACACGGCCCTCGGCGGCGGCATGTCGTCGAAGCTGTTCCAGGAGGTCCGCGAGAAGCGCGGCCTCGCCTACAGCGTGTACTCGTACACCTCCGGCTTCGCCGACTGCGGCCTGTTCGGCGTCTACGCCGGCTGCCGGCCCAGCCAGGTGCACGACGTGCTGAAGATCTGCCGCGACGAACTCGACCACGTCGCCGAGCACGGCCTCTCCGACGACGAGATCAACCGCGCCATAGGCCAGCTCCAGGGCTCCACCGTCCTCGGCCTCGAGGACACCGGCGCGCTGATGAACCGTATCGGCAAGAGCGAGCTGTGCTGGGGCGAGCAGATGTCCGTCGACGACATGCTGGCCCGGATAGCCGCGGTCACCCCGGACGAGGTCCGGTCGGTCGCCCGCGACATCCTGGGGCAGCGCCCGTCCCTGTCGGTCATCGGCCCGCTGAAGGACAAGCAGGCCGCGCGGCTGCACGACGCCGTCGCCTAACCCCCGTCTTCGGTAAGGAAGCAACAGATGAGCAAGCTGCGCGTGGCGGTCCTCGGAGCCAAGGGCCGCATCGGGTCCGAGGCGGTACGGGCGGTCGAGGCCGCCGAGGACATGGAGCTGGTCGCTGCCCTCGGCCGCGGCGACAAGCTGGAGACGCTGGCGGACACCGACGCCCAGGTCGCCGTCGAGCTGACCACCCCCGCCTCCGTCATGGGCAACCTCGACTTCTGCGTACGCCACGGCATCCACACGGTCGTCGGTACGACGGGCTGGACCGAGGAGCGCCTCGCGCAGCTGAAGAGCTGGCTCGCCCAGTCCCCGGAGACGGGCGTGCTCATCGCCCCGAACTTCTCCATCGGGGCCGTCCTGACCATGAAGTTCGCGCAGATCGCCGCGCCGTACTTCGAGTCGGTCGAGGTCGTCGAACTGCACCACCCGAACAAGGTGGACGCCCCCTCCGGCACCGCCACGCGCACGGCCCAGCTCATCGCCGAGGCCCGCCGCGCCGCCGGCACCGCCCCGGCCCCGGACGCCACGGTGACGGCCCTGGAGGGCGCCCGGGGCGCGAACGTCGACGGCGTCCCGGTGCACGCGGTCCGCCTGCGCGGCCTGCTGGCCCACCAGGAGGTACTGCTCGGCGGCGAGGGCGAGACCCTGACCGTCCGCCACGACTCCCTGCACCACAGCAGCTTCATGCCGGGCATCCTGCTCGGCGTCCGCCGTGTGGTGTCCACCCCGGGCCTGACGTTCGGCCTGGAGAACTTCCTGGACCTGGGCTGAACCCGTCTGATGCGCGCGAAGATCACTTACCTCGTCACGGCCGCCGTCCTCGTCTTCTACTTCGTCCTGGTCGGCAGCCGCGGCGTCATGCTCATCCAGTCCGGCACGCTGCTCACCGTCACCTTCGGCGTGGCGGTACTCGTCCTGCCGGTCATCGGACTGTGGTTCCTGTGGAAGAACACGCAGTTCGTCCGCAAGGCCAACCAGCTGGCCGCCGAACTCGACGCCGAGGGCGGCCTGCCCGTCGACGAGCTGAAGCGCACCCCGGGCGGCCGGATCGACCGTGACTCGGCCGACGAGGTGTTCGCCAAGCGCAAGGCCGAGACGGAGGCGGCCCCGGACGACTGGCGCAGCTGGTTCCGGCTCGCCATCGCCTACCACGACGCCCGCGACACCCCGCGCGCCCGCAAGGCCATGCAGCGCGCCATCGCCCTGCACGAAGGCAAGCCTGAGCCGGGCGCTACGACGGCCTGAGCCGGGCGCTACGCAGGAGGGGCCGGTCCGCACCTCGCGGACCGGCCCCTCCTGCGTCGCTGACGCGGTCAGTGGCGCCCGTACTCCGCGGCCCACGCCTCCACCGTGTCCGCCGCCCGGTCGAAGGCCGCGGGGCGGTGCAGGAAGTCCAGCGAGTGCGTGGTGAGGAGCGGATCGGTGTCCTCGGGGGCCCGGTCCTTGCGGACGAGCGTGAGGGCCTGCCCCTGCACCGTGCGGGGCAGCCCCAGCCAGCGCACCGGCTGCTGGACCGTCCGCACCGAGACCACGCGCCTCCAGGGCACCGTACGCGTCATCAGGAAGCACACGTGGCGCAGTCCGCGCGCGCTCACCCACACGCCCATGCGCAGCATCCGCAGCGCGGCCGCGATGACCGCCAGCGCGAGACCGAGGACCACGGCGGCGGAGGACGCGGATCCGGTCAGGGCGATCAGGACCGCCGCGAACAGCACGAACGAGGCCAGCAGGAGCCCCAGCGCGGCCCCGCCCACGCGCCACGGGCCGGGGCGGTACGGGCGCCGCCAGCGGTCACGGTCGTCGTACGGCAGCGAGCTGTCGGATGCCGCGTCGAAGGTGCGGTCGGCCGTCAGAAAGGGCAGGGGCACGGCTGGTCCTCATTCGGTCCTCGCATGGGCTGTGCCCGGTGAGGCTATCCGCCCCCGTTCCCGCTCACCACCCTTGGGCGTCCGGAAGGGTCAGTGCCCCTGGGAGGCCTGGGACTGCTGGGTCGGCGTGCCGGCCGGCGTGGACAGGGCGGGCCTGCCGATGATCACCGAGCCCACGAGCCCGGCGACGATCGTGAGGCCGAGCAGCCACCGCCCGGCTATCTGAGCGGCGGACAACCGCTGACGGGGCGGGGGAGTGACTTCGCTGAGCACGGGCGGGCACCGCTCCTCTCGGGATCGAACAGGCAGTTCTCACCGATACAGACGCTCGAGTGACACAAAAGGTGCCCATGTCCGAAAAAATCCTCGGCGCGGTCATGGTTCGGGCTCTGTCAGTGGGCCCCCGTACAGTGGGCGCGAACCGAAAAGTGATGGGAAGGACCCCCGTGACCACCCCCGAGTCGCTCACCCTGCGCAGTGACGTCACCGTCGAACTCGTGAAGTCCAGCGCTTCGGATGCCGACGTCCTCTTCGCCGCCCGCGTCTCCACGCTCGGCGAGCAGTCCCTGGACGAGCTGAAGAAGGACCCCGAGCGCTCGAAGGGCCTGATCAACTACCTGATGCGCGACCGGCACGGCAGCCCGTTCGAGCACAACTCGATGACGTTCTTCATCAGCGCCCCGATCTTCGTCTTCCGCGAGTTCATGCGGCACCGCGTCGGCTGGTCGTACAACGAGGAGTCGGGCCGCTACCGGGAGCTGGAGCCGGTCTTCTACGTCCCCGACGCCTCCCGCAAGCTCGTCCAGGAGGGCCGCCCGGGCAAGTACGTCTTCGTCGAGGGCACCCCGGCCCAGCACGAGACCGTGCGCGCCACCCTCGAGGAGTCCTACGAGCAGGCGTACGCGGCCTACCAGAAGCTGCTCGCCGAGGGCGTCGCCCGCGAGGTCGCCCGTTCGGTGCTCCCCGTCGGCCTCTTCTCCTCGATGTACGCCACCTGCAACGCGCGCTCCCTGATGCACTTCCTCGGTCTGCGCACCCAGCACGAGCTGGCCAAGGTGCCGTCCTTCCCGCAGCGGGAGATCGAGATGGTCGGCGAGAAGATGGAGCAGGAGTGGGCCCGGCTCATGCCCCTCACCTATGCCGCCTTCAATGCGAACGGGCGTGTGGCCCCGTAACGAAGCCCTGTTCCCCCGCGCGGAACGGATGTACGGATCAGCCGCGCGAAGTGTCCGTATTGCGGCATTTAGAGAAGTTCATCTAGCCTGATCAAACGGACCCGGCACTGCTTGAACCCCCGAGCAGGCAGTGCCGGGCTCCATATTTGTCCTGACTTTCCCGGCACCCCAAGGGCAGACCCCGGATTGCGCACCGAGTAGCGTGTAACCCATGGCTCCGACCTCGACTCCGCAGACCCCCTTCGGGCGGGTCCTCACCGCCATGGTCACGCCCTTCACGGCGGACGGCGCACTCGACCTCGACGGCGCGCAGCGGCTCGCCACCCACCTGGTGGACGCAGGCAACGACGGCCTGATCATCAACGGCACCACCGGCGAGTCCCCCACCACCAGTGACGCGGAGAAATCGGACCTCGTACGAGCCGTCCTCGAAGCCGTCGGCGACCGCGCCCACATCGTGGCCGGAGTCGGCACCAACGACACGCACCACAGCATCGAACTCGCCCGCGAAGCCGAGCGCATCGGCGCCCACGGCCTCCTGGTCGTCACGCCGTACTACAACAAGCCCCCGCAGGAGGGCCTGTACCGGCACTTCACGGCCGTCGCCGACGCCACCGGCCTTCCGGTCATGCTCTACGACATCCCCGGCCGCAGCGGCGTCCCGATCAACACCGAGACGCTCGTCCGCCTCGCCGAGCACCCCCGGATCGTCGCCAACAAGGACGCCAAGGGCGACCTGGGCCGCGCCGGCTGGGCCATCGCCCGGTCCGGCCTCGCCTGGTACTCCGGCGACGACATGCTCAACCTGCCCCTGCTCTCCGTGGGCGCGGTCGGCTTCGTCTCCGTCGTCGGCCACCTCGTCACCCCGGACCTGCGCGCCCTCGTCGACGCGTACACCTCGGGCGACGTCGTCAAGGCCACCGAGATCCACCAGAAGCTGCTCCCGGTCTACACCGGCATGTTCCGCACCCAGGGCGTCATGACCACCAAGGCCGCACTCGCCCTCCAGGGACTGCCCGCAGGGCCCCTGCGCGCCCCCATGGTCGAGTGCTCGCCCGAGGAGATCGCCCAGCTCAAGATCGATCTTGCTGCCAGCGGGGTACAGCTCTGACAACAGACTTGGCTCCACCCGAGCTTCACAACTGAATCGACAACCGCATACGCGGGCCACCGGTGCCCGCATTCCCCACGACAACTGCTTCTGCACGAACGTCACGCGCGCCACGTGCCCACCGGTACGTGGCGCGTGTGGTGAGGAGAGTCTTTTGAGTCATCCGCATCCCGAACTCGGCCCGCCCCCGCCGCTCCCCAAGGGCGGCCTACGGGTCACCCCGCTCGGCGGCCTCGGTGAGATCGGCCGGAACATGACGGTCTTCGAGTACGACGGCCGTCTCCTGATCGTCGACTGCGGAGTGCTTTTCCCCGAGGAGGAGCAGCCCGGAATCGACCTGATCCTGCCGGACTTCTCGTCCATCCGGGACCGCCTCGACGACATCGAGGGCATCGTCCTCACGCACGGCCACGAGGACCACATCGGCGGTGTCCCGTTCCTGCTCCGCGAGAAGCCGGACATCCCGCTGATCGGCTCCAAGCTGACCCTCGCACTCATCGAGGCCAAGCTCCAGGAGCACCGGATCCGCCCGTACACCCTCGAGGTGGAGGCCGGCGACCGCGAGCGCATCGGCCCCTACGACTGCGAGTTCGTCGCCGTCAACCACTCCATCCCGGACGCCCTGGCGGTCGCCATCCGCACCCCCGCCGGCATGGTGGTGCACACCGGCGACTTCAAGATGGACCAGCTCCCGCTGGACAACCGCCTCACCGACCTGCACGCGTTCGCACGACTGTCCGAGGAAGGCATCGACCTCCTCCTCACCGACTCCACGAACGCCGAGGTCCCCGGCTTCACCCCGCACGAGCGCGACATCTCCAACGTGCTGCGCCAGGTCTTCGCCGCAGCCCGCAAGCGGATCATCGTGGCGAGCTTCGCCAGCCACGTCCACCGCATCCAGCAGATTCTGGACGCGGCCCAGGAGTACGGCCGCAGGGTCGCCTTCGTCGGCCGCTCCATGGTGCGCAACATGGGCATCGCACGGGACCTCGGCTACCTGAAGGTGCCTGCGGGCCTGGTCGTCGACGTCAAGACACTGGACGACCTCCCGGACGACGAGGTGGTCCTGGTCTGCACGGGCTCCCAGGGCGAACCGATGGCCGCCCTGTCCCGCATGGCCAACCGCGACCACCAGATCCGGATCGTCCAGGGCGACACGGTCATCCTGGCCTCGTCCCTCATCCCCGGCAACGAGAACGCGGTCTACCGCGTGATCAACGGCCTGACCCGCTGGGGCGCCAACGTCGTCCACAAGGGCAACGCCAAGGTCCATGTCTCCGGCCACGCGTCCGCGGGCGAGCTGCTGTACTTCTACAACATCTGCCGCCCGAAGAACCTGATGCCGGTGCACGGCGAATGGCGCCACCTGCGCGCCAACGCCGAGCTGGGCGCGCTGACGGGCGTGCCGCACGACCGGATCGTCATCGCCGAGGACGGCGTGGCTGTCGACCTCGTCGGAGGCAAGGCGAGGATCGCCGGCAAGGTCCAGGCCGGTTACGTGTACGTCGACGGCCTCTCCGTCGGTGACGTCGGCGAGCCGGCCCTGAAGGACCGCAAGATCCTCGGCGACGAGGGCATCATCTCGGTCTTCGTGGTCGTGGACTCGTCCACCGGCAAGATCACGGGTGGCCCGCATGTGCAGGCCCGTGGTTCCGGCATCGACGACTCGGCTTTCGCGGACGTCATCCCGAAGATCACCGAATCCCTGGAGCGGTCCGCCCAGGACGGCGTCGTGGAGCCGCACCAGCTCCAGCAGCTCATCCGCCGCACCCTCGGCAAGTGGGTCTCGGACACCTATCGCCGGCGCCCGATGATCCTCCCGGTCGTCGTCGAGGTCTGACCTCCGGCGCGCTGACCAGCAGTGGGGCCCCTCGACACACGTCGAGGGGCCCCACTCGGCCATCCGGCTGAAAAAATCTTGACAGCAGGGTTGACACCCCTCTACTGGATCCGTAAAGTTCTTGGTCTGCCCCGGAGCCGGAACGGTTCTGTGGTGGCACCTCCGCCGCGAAAGCGGCACCCAACCAACAGCACGATCTCCCGATCGGGACTGCATTCGGCGCGCCCGCATGTAATTCATTCGATCGGAGTCCGGCGGCCCGATTAGGAACTGCCGAGCTGATCCGCTAAGGTTTGAGACGTCGGAACGGCCCAACAGCCGCGAAGACAACCCCCTCTGACTGGGAATCAGGCACCGCGAGGATCTGATAGAGTCGGAAACGCCGGAAAGGGAAACGCGAGAGCGGGAACCTGGAAAGCACCGAGGAAATCGGATCGAGAAAAGATCTGATAGAGTCGGAAACGCAAGACCGAAGGGAAGCGCCCGGAGGAAAGCCCGAGAG